>JBCDJI010000007.1:0-193062 GCA_038748025.1 Verrucomicrobiota bacterium | reverse complement strand
TTTTTACCTAGAAGTGGAAGGATTCTCAGGGCAATCACTCCATGCCGAGTGATGACCATAGCTGCCCGAACGGTCTAGAGGGACTCCAGCAATGAGCGGATTTCGTGTTCGGGGTCCTCATGTTCCTGTTCGATAGCCAGTTCCAAGGCCGTCTTCAGGTGAGTTTCCGCTGCTGCTGCCTGACCATCGGCCAGCAAGGCACGGCCCATGAGAATCCAGACGACCATCCAGTCATCGCGCACGCTGAGGCAAAACTGGAATGCCTTGATCGCATCCGGATAACGGCCCGCGTCAAACAGTGCCTTACCGAAGCTGAAGCGGTACAGCGCATTTTCAGGTTTGGCAGCGCACAGGGACTGATATTTTTCAATGTCGGTCATATGGCGGATACTGGCATGTATGGAAGAAATTATCCTGAATGTCGACCCTGCAAATAAAGCGACACTTGCGTGGGTGTCGGAATTAAGCCTATGGTGTCCAGCATGATTTCACCGGAGCGCTTTTCAGAAAGATCCATCAAAGGGGATTTGTTTGGTGGACTGACGACTGCCGTGATCTCGCTACCACTGGCATTGGCGTTCGGGGTGGCTTCCGGTGCAGGGGCTCAGGCTGGCCTTTATGGCGCGGTCTGCGTCGGCTTGTTTGCGGCATTGTTCGGGGGGACCCGGACGCTGATCTCAGAGCCCACCGGTCCGATGACGGTGGTGATGACCGCAGTGATTACCACCCTGATTGCTGCAAATCCGGATCAGGGCCTGGCCATGGCCTTTGCGGTGGTGCTGGTGGCAGGGTTGACCCAGGTGTTGTTCGGAGCCTTCAAGCTGGGTCGATACATTACACTCATGCCTTACAGCGTGATCTCAGGATTTATGTCGGGGATCGGTGTGTTACTCATCCTGATGCAGCTGGCTCCACTGTTAGGCCAGGCTTCACCCGGGGGAGGAGCGATCGGGGTTCTGCGATCGCTGCCGGATCTGTTATCGGGCATCCGGACTGCTGAGGCGGTGCTGGCGGTTTCAGCACTGGTAATCCTGTTTCTGATGCCGCAAGCATGGCGCAAGTGGTGTCCACCGCACTTGCTGGCATTAGTGGTCGGCACAGTGCTCAGTCTGGTATTTTTTACGGATACAGAGCTGCGCCGTATCGGAGAGATTCCGATGGGCTTGCCGGATTTTAAGTTGCCGGTGTTTACTGCAGACCAGTTAAGCCTGATTCTGTTGGAGGGAATGATTCTTGGGATGTTAGGTTGTATTGATACCCTGTTGACGGCCATGATTGCCGACAGTCTGACGCGTAAGCATCATGATTCGGACCGGGAACTGGTCGGTCAGGGAATAGCCAATATGGTCTCAAGTATTTTCGGTGGTTTACCGGGAGCCGGAGCAACCATGGGCACAGTGGTCAATATTCAGGTGGGGGCCAAGTCGCCGTGGGCTGCTATCATTCGTGCGCTGATCCTTTTGTCGATCATCCTCGTCATTGCGCCGTGGTTGCAGAATATTCCGATGGCCGTGCTGGCTGCAATTGCCTTCAAGGTGGGCTATGACATTCTTGACTGGAGTTTTCTCAAGCGGGCGCACCACGTCTCCCGAACCGCCGCACTCATCATGTATAGTGTGCTGGCGTTGACCGTATTCGTGGATCTGATTGTGGCAGTCGGGGTTGGTGTGTTTATTGCCAATATTCTGACGATTGACCGTCTTTCGCGCCTGCAGTCTTCCGGCATCCGGGCTATTGATACAACGGATGAAGAATTACCGCTTACTGCAGAGGAGCGGGAGTGGTTCGAGCGGGGACAGGGCAAGGTCATTCTGCTGCACTTGAGCGGCCCGATGATCTTCGGAGTCGCCAAGGCGATTTCCCGGCAACACGAGGCACTCAAGGATGGTAAAGTGCTCGTTCTGGATTTGAATGATGTTCCTTTGCTTTCAACCACAGTGGCTTTAGCTTTGGAAAATGTTATCCGCGAAGCACAGGCAGCAGGCGTTCCGGTTTTCGTGACCGCACAAGCCGGTCCGACACGGGAACGCATTGAGAAATACGATCGTACCAGTCAGTGGGAGGTGCATTTTTGTGACAACCGCACGGAAGCCTTAAAACATGCGGCAGAAATGATTACCTAGCGGGAAAACATGTATGAATCTGGATGTAGCCATTATTGGAGCAGGACATAACGGCCTGACCTGTGCCGCATATCTGGCCAAGCAGGGGTTACGCGTGCATGTGCTGGAACGGCGCGATCGCGTGGGCGGAGCGGTATGCACCCATACGGATCTGATCCCGGGTTACCGGATTGATGTGGGGTCCTCGGTGCACATCATGGTCAAGATGACGCCGATTCTGGAAGAATTGGAATTAGAGAAAAAGTTTGGCCTCGAATACATTGAGATGGATCCCTGGGCCTACTATCCGATTCCCGGCACAGATCAGGGAATCACTTTCTACCGGGATCTGGATCGAACGGTGGAAAGCATTCGCGCGGTCTCTCCGGACGATGCAGAAGTCTATCGCCGCTTTGTGAAGCACTATACGGAGCTTAATGCAGGCGTTTTTGAAACGTTTCTGAAGCCACCAGATCCCGGAAAGATCTTTACCACCATGCTGAAGCGGAATTTATTTAAGCCGAAATCACGGAATCTATGGTCGTCACTGGATACGGCCCGGCAACTGATGGCTCCTTACGGACAGCTGGTTAAAGAAGTGTTCCGGAACGAGCACCTGCAGACCGCTTTGCTGTGGCTCTCCGCCCAGTCCGGGCCGGGGCCGGATGAGGTGGCCACCGGTGACATGCTGGGTTGGAATGCCATGATTCACCAGAGCGGAGCGTGGCGGGCGAAAGGGGGATCCGGATCCCTGTCGGAAGCGTTGGAGAAGTGTGTCCTGCATCATCAGGGAACGGTCCAGACCTCGGCGGTCGTCGAGTCTGTGGAGAAGATTCGCGACGGCTGGAAGATTGTTACGCCTGAAGGTGAAATCCAGGCGTCGCGAGTAGTCTCCGCCTGCCATGTGCAGACGTTGTTTGGGAAGCTGCTGAAAAATCCGCCGGAACGGCTGACCAAACGTGTGATGCAGACGCGAGTGGGAAACGGGTTTGGCATGATTGTGAGGCACGCGGTTGACGAGTTACCGCAATATCATGGTGAATCCGGCGGAGCACAAGACTATCATTCATCCATGCAGTTGCTCTGTCCCAGTGAGGCACATCTGCGCAGTTCCCTGACGGACTACATGCTGAAGCGCCCGCCGGAAAAACCATCCGTGCTGGCGATGTCATTCTCGGCCATTGATCCTACACTGGCACCGGAGGGCAAGCATACGCTGTTCACCTGGGCCCAGTATCATCCCTATGAACTGGCAAATGGAGAAAGCTGGCCGGATATCACAGAACGGGAGGCGGACAAACTGTATGATCTGGTCTGTGAGTATGCACCCAATATGCGCGGCAAACTCATTGACCGTTACATTCAGACTCCGGACCGGATTGAGGATCTGCACGGATTGTTGCGTGGCAATGTGATGCACCTGGAAATGAGTCTGGATCAGATGTTTTTTTTCCGTCCGCTGCCGGAAATGGCCAGCTATCGGACGCCGTTGCGCGGTTTGTATCTGACCGGTGCCAGCACGCATCCGGGTGGTGGCGTCTTTGGTGCCAGTGGTCGTTCTGCCGCAAAAGTAGTTATCAAAGATCACTACCGCAATGACTGATCTGCGGCAAAAAAACGTATCGCGTGATACACATCCCATGAAGAAGGCTTTACCTCCGCCTGCAGCTTTGGGATGATGCACACATGGCCGAAACCTATCTGGAAAAGAACCAGGCTGGTGATCCAGTGATCCAGTTTTCTGTCTTCATGGAAAACAAGGTAGGCCGGTTGCTGGAAATCATCAAGTTGCTGGGAGAGCGCAATATTCACGTGATGGCGATGACGACACAGGACACGACCGACAGTGCAATATTGCGTATGGTCGTTGATGATCCGGAAGCGGCCCGTCATCTGATGCTGGAGCACGCCATTGCGCATACCGAGACCGAGGTGCTGGTGGTGGAATTGAGTGGACCGATGGAGGTCAGCCAGTTGCTCAGTCTGATCTTGCAGGCAGAAATCAATATTCATTATACCTATTCATTTATCAACCGTCCTGAGGGACGGGGAGCGATTGTGATTCATCTTGAGGACATTGAGCTGGCCACGCAGGCATTGACCCGACAATCCGCCCGCGTCCTGCTCCAGTCGGATGTGTCTCGTTAACTTCAGTCGCGTCGGATTGATTTTAGGATTTGAACCTGCGATCTGACTGTGGGAAATTATCGGGCGTGCACGGGCTATAGCGCAGTTTGGTAGCGCGCGTCGTTCGGGACGACGAGGTCGCAGGTTCAAATCCTGCTAGCCCGATAGCCGAAAATCGGCGTCCAAAAAAATCTTGAGGAACAAAGTGACGAACCCCCCGATCCCGATCGGGGCTGGCCCGACCAGTCGATACCTCATGTGACCTGTCTGGAAAACCTTATCTTTGTGTTTTATTAGAAAGTCTTGATGCGGTTCATGGGTCAATAACATTTCTTATACGACTGAGAATGCCCATAGTTAATTTTTAGATGAGTTCTCTACCGTGACTCTCAGCAAAGAGCGTGCTGATGCTCATACTTGTCTTTCCAATGCCATCCACAATGTCTGAAGATATTGAAATTAAGCTCGTAATTGCTATGATTGCAAAAGTAACTTTAATGGCATCAGAATGACTATGACTCAGAATAATTTACACCAAATTCTCTGCAAATTCTCCAGGCATCTCACCACATTGGCAGTTATCATACTCTGTCATGCTGCTGGTGGCGCAGCCTGGGCTCAAACAAGCTATTCGGTAACGGCCACCAGTATTTCTGATTTATCGAGCGGTAACGCGCCCTTCTCAGTCGACAGCGTGCGTGGAGCACTCCAGATCGATGCGGCGAATGAAAGCTACCGTGACGAGTGGGCGCGGGCCACGGTCTCACCCGGTCTCAGTGCGGGGCTCTACGATATTAAAGTCACTGCCATGCAGGAGACGGACGGCGAGAGTCCTTATCAGGTATTGGTCAATGGGTTTGTCGTCGGAACAAAGATCAACGATTACATCTTCAATACGGTCATTCCTGACTACACCGAGCAGGAACATATTTTTGCCAATGTTTACATCCCGGCCGGTGCAACCATCTCCGTTGAGTCCCAAGCCGTAACCAATGGTGAAATACCTGAAGGGGGTGGCACTGCCTACTCGCGAGGACGCTGGACCATGCTGGATATTCAGCCTGCGGGCACGTATGCCGGAACCACCCATATCCTGGGTGAGCAAAAGACCTGGCACAAAGTGACTTTGACCATGGATGGTCCATCTGCTTCGGAAACGGATACGTCGCCCAACCCGTTCTTCGACTATAAAATGACTGTGACCTTCACGCATGATGATACGCTGGAGTCGATCACGGTGCCGGGTTATTTTGCGACAGACGGTGCAGCTGCAGAGACGTCCGCCACCAGTGGTGATAAGTGGCGTGCGCATTTTGTTCCGACAGCGACAGGAAGCTGGAGGTATGAAGTCGATTTCCGGCAGGGTAACGGAGTGGCGATCGATTTAAGCGCGAGCGCAGGCAGTGAACTGGCTCCTTATGATGGCCGGACTGGCTCTTTTCAAGTGATGGAGAGTGACAAAGTCGGAAGAGACTTCCGCGTAACCTCGAAGGGGAAGCTTCTTTACACAGATAAGCACTTCCCGGAGTGGGCTGGCGGCGGCGGTGCTTTTGTCAAAGCGGCGGCAAATTCGCCCGAGGTGTTTCTTGAATTTGAGGACTTTGACAATACGGACTCGGATCGCGGTTACTCCACCCATGTGAACGATTGGAATGATGGAGATCCTCTATGGCAGGGGAGTAAAGGCCGGGGCATTCTGGGTGTGGTGAATTACATGGCATTGCTGGACATGAACAGCATGTATTTCCTTACCATGAATACAGAGGGTGACGGGAAAAAAGCCTATCCCTGGAATGGTGATAAAGACTTCTACAGTTTTGACAGCTCGAAGCTGGATCAGTGGCAGATCGTTTTTGATCATATGATGTCCAAGGGGGTGCAGTGTCAGTTTGTGCTGGGTGAGACAGAGAACCAGTCGCTGTTTGAACAGTTCGGCGATGGCGGAACTTTTGATGACACGCGCAAGCTCTACTATCGTGAAATGGTGGCTCGCTTCGGTTACCTCAATGCCGTCATCTGGAACGTTGGTGAGGAAAATGGCTGGGATCAAGATACGTGGAATAGTGAAAATGATTACTCACAACGGGTGGCATTTGCAGGCTACGTAGCCAGTCTCCTGCCTTATCGGGACAATCTGACGATACATAATGGACCTTCCACTACGGACGCCATTTTTCAGGAGTTTATTGACAATGGCCTGGGCGAGTACCGTGGAATCAGCTTCCAGGGGAATTACAGTAATATAAACCACGGCCATGGCCGGATAAAATACTGGCGTGAGCAGTCGACTGCTGCAGGCACTCCCTGGATTGTTGCGTATGATGAACCTTTTCTCAATACCAACAACATGAACAATACCTTGAATAATCCCGGCACGTGGCGTGAAGAGTCTTTATGGGCGGCTTTTACTGCCGGGGCCGCCGGAGTCGGCCTTTACATCGGGGGAGGTGATGTGACCGTGCAGGATTATCGGGTCTATGAGGAAATCTGGGAAATGATCGGGTGGGCCGCTGATTTTTTCCATTCCAGTTTTACGGATATCAATGTGGCAGAATCCCGGGATGACCTCGTCGATGGAGGCAACTGGTGTTTAGCGATGCCAGGCTCGTCTTACGCGATTTACCTGCCTGATGGCGGCACGACGTCGCTCAATCTGTCCGGTGTCTCAGGAACCCTGGATGTGATGTGGTTTGATCCAAGAAATGGAGGTGGTCTGCAGGCGGGCTCGGTCACTAGCGTGACGGCAGGCGGAACAGTCGCACTCGGAAATCCTCCCAACAGTTCATCGTCTGACTGGGCTATACTTGTGCGTGATCCCAACGCGGAACTGAAGGTTTCGATCGCGACGGATTCGCTTCCAAGCGGCGGTCTGGCAGAGCAGTATACGACTGCTCTTGAAGTGCTGGGTGGAAGTGGAGTACTGAACTGGACCGTTGTCAGCGGTCAGCTGCCTGCGGGTCTGACGCTTGACAGCAGTTCAGGCGCAATCAGCGGGCTTCCCGCAACAGCCGGCACGTTTCGCTTCACGGTCCAGGTCGAAAATTCAAATAACGGAGATAAGCACGCCAAAGAGTTCAGTCTGACGATTTTGGAATTCACCATAACCAACGGATACTTTAACGAATCCGGCGGAGTCGTTGTCATGGAAGCCGAAAGGGCCGAAATTGGAGACCGCTGGGAAAACAGCACAGCTTTCAGCGGTTACCTGGGCACGGGGTATGTGGTTGCGACACAGGACAGTTTTCAGACTCCAGGCCTGGGCAAGCTACTGCAATACCCTTTCATCGTGAACAGTGCCGGTGACTACCAACTCCAGTGGCGTTCCGCAATTACAACGGGTAATGAAAATACCGAGCACAACGACAACTGGGTGAGGATCGTGGACGAAAACGGGAATGCGATCAGTGCCGTAGATCCTGTGCCCAATCACACTCCCAAGAGCGGCAAAGATTCAAATCACGATTACAACGGTGACCAGTGGATGAAGTGCTACCGCAACGGAAACATCGCGAACTGGACCTGGCAGGCAAGTAATCAGGACAACGATGCGCTCGCCATACTCTGGTCACTGGAAGCCAATAAGAAGTATACGCTCGAAATCAGCGCACGTTCAGCCGGACATGGTATAGACAAAATCGTACTGTGGGATCGTTCCGTGCATAATTACGAAAACAAAGTCACGGGAAGCGCGGCCGGCAACAACACGCTGGATAATCTGCCTGAGTCGGAATTTGTCAGTGCGGGATCTCCTGTCGCAATCACAGACACCAGCACGCTACCTGATACCTATGTAGGTGAGAGCTTTTTGGCCACAGTCACCGGTCAGGATGGGGCCGAGCCGTATATATGGTCTGTATCCGCAGGAGCCCTCCCCGCAGGATTGTCATTGGACGCAAATACGGGGGAGGTGAGCGGTTCAGGCACTCAGGCAGGAATATACGATTTCACCCTGCAGGTGACCGACGCTACGGCTGCCACTGCCACTCAAGCATTCACGGTCAACGTCTACGAAGCAGCCCCTGCGCGAATTGAGGCGGAAAATGCTCTTTGGTCAGGCGGTGCTGTAAAAAACAATGGCCAGGCTTCGGGCGGGCAGTTTATTGAAGGAAATGAAGGCTTCCAGATCACATTCAGTCCAACGGCAGCTGCCGGCAATCACGACCTGAGATTCCGCATCTCAAGCCAGGGAGGCAGTCGCCGCATGGGCGTATTTGTCAATGGAGACAAGATTGGCACCATCACGAGCGATCGTTCGGAATACTCAACGGTTACACTGAGATACCCGCTCCCGACCGGCACCAACAGTATTGTGGTAGACGATTCCGAGGGCACTGATGAGCTCAGCATCGACTACCTGGAAGTGGGGCGCTTACCGGTCATTGTCCAAAACACGGATACGCTCAACCCTGTCGCGGACAGTTATGTTCGCGGAGGCAGCCGCTCGAACAAGAACTTTGGGACCGAAGATAGCCTGCTGGTGAGGCTGAACAATGGAAACGGGAATCGACAAATCTTCCTGAAGTTCGACCTCAGTTCGATTCAGGGATCCATCACTTCCGCGATCTTGCGTCTGAAAAATTCACAAAATCCCGGAAGTGACGTCCACACAGCCTATTTTGTGGAGGACGACAGCTGGCAGGAAACAGGCAGCAACGGCATCACGTTTAACAACAAGCCTCAAGAAAGCATTTTGCTGGCCTCTGCCGTCTCACCGCCGGTTGGTGACTGGTTCGAGTTAGATCTGACCGATCAGGTTGCCTTGGAGGCTTCAAGCCTGGGTCAGCAGTTCTCCACGGTGCTTATCTCGAGCGGAAATAATCTCGTCAGTTATCATTCCCGTGAGGCGGTTTCATCAGCAGACTGGCCCCAGCTTGTCATCGTTTCGGATACAACGACCCTGACCGATCCCTATGGTGGCTGGATTTCATACTATCCTGAACTCACAGAATCAGAAAAAGCCCAGACGCAGGATCCCGACGGTGGAAGTCTGGGGAATTTAGTGGAATTCGCGCTGGGTGGAAACCCGACAGATCCGCTAGATGACTCATTGATTGCTCCAGCCTATACCTTTGAATTCAGTGAAGGAGCTGCAACCACTGCCTCATCCAGCTTCCGGATGTTACGGGACGCTGCGAGCCTGGGCATAAGCTACCGCGTGGCTTACACCAACGACCTCATCGGATCCAATTGGCTATACGATAATGTGACCATCTCCAGCAGTCCGTATGATGCCGAGTATGACTCGATAACGGCTGAAATTACTGTGCCGGACGGTTGGGAAAGATTTTTTGTCAGAGTAGAGATCGTCGAGACCGACTAGCCCTTGGTTGCAGGCATGGGGCTGGACATTTGACTCTCATCCGGAAGCAACTGCCGAAGTGTCTTCTTGATTGCATCGTATTCCGGATTTGTCGCCAGGTTATTCCATTCTTTGGGATCCTTATCGCGGTCATAGAGTTCCTCCTGGCCATCTTTATATCGGATATACCGGAATTTGCGGGTGCGGACAGTAAGATGCTCCTGATAAGCTGTAATGACAGGTCCCGGACGTGCCTCGTCAGGGTTCTCCAGCAAGCCAGCCAGTGAGAAGCCGTCAAGCTGGTGTTCGGGCAGCGGCAACCCTGTAAGTTCCACGAGTGTCGGGTAGAGATCCAAGAGGCTGACTGGAGTTTGGATGACAAAACCTTTTTTATCCATCTCCGGCGTTCGCAAAGCGAAGATCACATGGGTGGCTTCTTCCCACAGAGTGCCCTTGTGAAAGTGGTGTTTTTCACCCAGGTGGTAGCCATGATCGCTAAACAAGACGACAATGGTGTTATCCCGATGTGGACTCTGATCTAATGCATCCAGCACCCTGCCAATCTGATCGTCAGCGAAAGTCGTGCTGGCAAGATAGCCCTGAATCGCATGCTTCAGTATTCCTTTCTTCAAAGCTTTGTAGTAGGTTCCGCCTTCCACGGGTCGTGCACCTGCGATCAGGTCGATAGCTGTCTGAGGTAAATCATGCAGATCATCTTCAGCGATTTCCGGTATGACAATTTGGTCAAGGGGATACATATCCAGGTATCTTGGCGGCACGTTCCACGGAGTGTGAGGGTGAAATATACCGCATGCGATGAAGAAGGGCCGGTCATGCGGTTGGTTGAGCGCCTCAATCGCAGCAGTAGCATATTTCCAATCTCCCATTTCCTCTTCGGGTATATGAATGGGGCCCCAACTGAATTCCTTATGCTGTCCCGGGGGAACAGGATCGCGAGTATGAGGAAGATACCTATCCCACCAGTCCTTATTGCTTCTGTATCCATGCGTAATCTTTCCGAAACTTGCGGTATAATATCCATGCTTTTTGAAGTGCATGGGTAATGTCTGGATTCCTTGCAGTGCAGGACTGCCGGAAATGTCCTGTGCATTGTCATAGATTCCGGATCGCCATGGCGCAACTCCACTGATGAATGCTGTTCTGGATGGACTGCATTTTGGCGAGGCGGTAAATGCATTCGTGAAATTTGCTCCGCTCTGGGCAAAGCCCACCATGTTTGGAGCGATTACCTTTCCTGTGTAGCGATCCGGATTTGAAAGCAGCCATGTGTTTAAATCATCCACCGCCAAGAAGAGAACATTTCTGGGTGGTGTTTCACGGGTTTCACTCATCAGAGGGGTGGTGATAAGAAGCATCATCAATAAAACTTGGCTCTTCATATAATCAGCTCCTGGTTCGTTCCGGTTTCGTTTCAGGGTACATCAGGTTCGGTTCTTTTCGCAAGCTGCACTTGGAAATATCAAATAGTATAATGCCCAGCTTGCGGCGTGACAATTTAATGATGATGATCTACGGTTACTTAATATAAACTATAGATCTTTTGTCCAAACAGGAGCAACGAATGAAGCAGCTGAATGATTACAATCTACAGCGCAAATTTGCAGAGTTCAGTAAGAACCTGTGGCAACTAAACTGGTTCAAATTCCCGATTTTCAGCACGATGAAATTCCTGTCCTTACTCCTCGGTTTCATGGCTTTCAGTCTGAGTGTTGATGCAAGTGTTAAACCCAATATTGTATTTATTCTGGTGGATGACATGCCCTGGTGGGGCACTTCCGTCGAGCAGATGGAAGGTGAGCCTCGTTCGACTTCTCAATTTCGCGTTACGCCCAACATAGAACGGATCGCTGCAAGGGGAATGACATTTTCTAATGCGTACGCTGCAGCCGGGATGTGTGCCCCTTCACGTTGCAGTATTCAAACAGGTTTATCCCCGGCCAGACACCACTTTAGTGGAAACAGCAATTTCGGTGATGCTGCGCCCCAGGAGGTTTTTTACGAGGCCAAGCGCAAAGACCGGGACCGTATGTTGATAGAGCCGAGTCCGATAGGCACTTTGAGGGATGAGTTCCTGACGATTGGAGAAGCTCTTCAATCTGCCGGATATGCTACGGCGCATCTCGGTAAGTGGCATGTCTATGGGGGTGGACCTGAACGTCATGGTTATAATGTGAGTGACGGTGAGACGTCCAACACCGAGGGCTCTCCCAAGAAAAGTGAAATTGATCCAGCCGACCCGAAACGTATCTTTAGTATGACAGAGAAAGCGCTGGGATTCATTCAGGAGCAGGCTGATGCAGGCAAACCTTTCTATGTCCAGGTTTCACATTATGCAGAGCACAGCAAGCAAATGTCGCTGCCTGAATCACTCGAATTTATGCTTAATCGGGAAGCTGTTGCATCGATCGAAAGCACTGGTGCGCAGAAGGAGGCGTCTACTCATGGCGCAGCAGTTTTGGATATGGATACAGCTATCGGGATGATTTTAGACCGGCTGGACGCTCTCGGTATCCGTGATGAGACCTACGTTTTTATCATGTCGGATAATGGGAAAAACCTATACAATGGAACAGATAGCATCTTGCGTGGAGACAAGTGGTGGCTGTGGGAAGCGGGTATCCGTGTGCCATTTATGGTTGAGGGGCCTGGAGTTCCAGCGGGCTCGAGATCTGGTGAAAACGTGGTTGGCTATGACCTTCTGCCTACCTTCGTTGACATAGCTGGTGGAAATACAGCAAGTCCTGAGGCGCAGTTTGACGGACGCAGCCTTATTCCATTGCTGAAAAATCAACCGGCAAAGGAATGGAGTGAGCGGTCCATTTATTTTCACTACCCGCATATGCGCAATTCAACTCCTCATTCCGTGATCATTAAGGGAGAGTACAAGCTCTATATGTTCTATGAGATCCCTGAGCAACCTCAACTGTTTCGTCTAAGTCAAGATCTGGGTGAAGAGGTTAATCTCGCATCGAGTATGCCGGAAAAAGCCCAGAGCATGCAGGCTGAACTGGCGTCATATCTTGACCGTGTGGGCGCTTTCCTGCCAAAGCAGAATCCTGATGCTGATCCTGAGCTCGTCCCTTTCGATCCGGAATCAAGCATGCCACCACTTTCCCGACGACTGGCTAAAACCAAGGATAAATAAATCATCTGAATCGATTCCATGGTTCCGGCATCACTGCGATAAATATCTGATCTGTGGCATGTAATATCTAACCATAGAAAAATATAATATCGGGCTGACTCCCGGCTTGAGTAAGGAAAAATTATCAGTAATGCTCACCTGTCTGCTGTGAACCGGGTTATTCTTGCCGTCACGACAGATCCGAATAAATTCAGGTAAATGTGATTATCCGTAATGAATAACACAGCAACGTATGATAAATGTGGCCTTTGGTTTCTGAAAAAAGACAGAGCTGGTATGCAGTTCTGCGAAACAGATGCTCGCTCCTCCAATCTGTTGCGACGCCGGGAGATATCATTGACTTGCAGACGATTTCAGAGCGGGAAATTCTACAAAGCACTTTTTAACAATCGCCTGGTCTGCATGAGGGTCTCAGTTTTTCAGCGTCAGATAAAATTCACTGCAAAGTGGTTTAAAAGTGCTTTAGTTAAGCGTTTTTAACGCGTTTAATAAATACTATGTTTCAGTCTATTGACCATTTAAACATTCTATCCTACTTCAAGACAATAAAAGCTAGTTACATGAAATGTCACATCTTCTCCCGGAATAAGGCCCGGCTTAATCCGCGCTCTATACGAGCGCTTTTTAATCTCCTGGCATTAACCGGAGTGCTTATCTGTTTCACATCGGTTCTTAATGGCAGTGAAAAACCAAACGTCATTATGATCATAACCGACGATCAAAGCTGGGATTCGATCGGTTTTATGGGAGGCGATGTACACACTCCCAGAATTGACCAGATGGCCGGGGATGGACTCTACTTTTCTAATTTCAATGTGACGTCGACAGTCTGTTCCCCATCACGCTACAGCTTTATGACAGGTCGCTTTGCGGGAAACTGCACCGGCGAAAAGTTTGTTACGATGCATCCTCCGGGCGACCAGACCCAGATTGAGAATATCGGCGAGCTTGAACCGGACAGGTGGAATTTGGCCAAAGCATTCCAGGCCGGAGGTTACAAGACAGGTTTTGTCGGCAAAAGCCACCTCATCAAGCATGAATGGGTCAGTGAGGGAGGAGGCAGCCATGTGCCGAATTGGGAAAAGGCCGGATTCGAAGTTTATCCTTCAGATGCTGATCCGGCAGATCCTGAGATTACCGGGATGATGCGTCGCAACCACGAACGCTGGTGCGAAGCGATGAAGCCGTTCGGATTCGATTATGTAGACGGATATTACGCGGCAAATCTTAGAGAGTTGTTCAACGACAAACTAAATGTTCACAATTTAGAGTGGACGGTGTCGAAGGCGTTCGACTTTCTTGAGATTTACAGGGATGAACCATTTTTTCTCTACTTTTCCACCACCCTTCACCACGGCCCCGTTCCCTGGGTGAATAAATATTCTGTTGATGCCGACGTGCGTATGACCGGCGAGGGTTTTGTTGCTGAAGGTTTTGATGTGATGCCAAGTCGTGAAGATGTCATTCGTCGTAACCGGGAAGCCGGATTTAAGGATAACCAAGCTTATGCCCTGTGGTTGGATGACGGTGTTGGTGCGATCATTGACAAAGTCGAGGAACTCGGCCTGTCAGACAACACGTTGATCATCTTCGTGCCTGATCATGGATCATATCGTCATGGAAAAGCGACATTGCATGACTTTGGAATGCGGGTTCCGATGATCTGTTTGTGGAAGGGGAAAATCAAGCCCGGGTCGGTTTACGGGGAAATCGTCGCGAATATTGATGTGGCACCGACACTGCTGGATTTGGCGGGTATCGAACCGGCATCAGATTATCAGATCGATGGTGTCAGTTTTAAAGAGGCCATGTTCGGCGACTTACGTCCGGTTCGTGAATATTTGCTGGGCGAGCTCGGGCATTCCCGGGCGGTAAAAACGAAAGACTGGAAGTATATTGCTGTGCGTTATCCTGAGAAATTACAGCGGCGCATTGAAGCGGGTGAAAAGTTTACCGGCTTTAAAGGTGATGAGATGGATCTTCCTTACCTGACCCGCAACGGTCATCTGGGGTATCACGCATCAAAAGTCAATCCGCATTATTTCGATGCAGATCAATTATACAATTTAAAGCTCGACCCGCAGGAAACAGAGAATGTGTTCCTACAGAACCCCGAAGTTGCCGAGAATATGCAGCAAGTTTTAGGCCGGGAACTCCGGAAGTTTGAAGATCGCCCCTTTGGTGAATTTACAAACTGATCTGGCGAGTGGGTGTATGCTCCGGTCTTAACCAGGTGCTACTGCTCGGGGAATGGTCCAAAGCTTTGATCGAGCTGTTTTTTCATCAGCTTTCGGATATCAGAATACTCGGGATTTTCAGCTAAATTGTAGTATTCTGCTGAATCCTTGACGTGGTTGTAGAGTTCGATTCCATCTGCTCCATCTTTACCCCACTCCGTATATCTCCAATCTTTGCTTCTCACGCTTCGGCCAATTCTGCTACCACCACTGTTGACCTGTGTGAAGGCAGCTTCTTTGACCGTGGCATCAGGATCTTCAAGGATAGGCCTGAGGCTTGTTCCGGATAACGGGTGAGGAGGTTGCAGCTGGGCCAGATCTGCCAGAGTAGGGTATAAGTCGATAAATTCCATGATTGAGTCCGTCTTCCGCCCCATACCGCTCATGCCGGGAGCCCATATTATCATAGGCGCCCGTGCTCCGTCCTCGAAAAGAGTCACTTTATTCCACCAGCCTTTTTCACCAAGATGATACCCATGGTCACCCATCAGGATTACGATAGTTGAATCCCAGAGATCCAGTTTATCCAGCGTATCCAGGGTCTTGCCGACCTGAGCATCGGCAAAGCTGACACCGGCATGATAAGCCCTTTTAAACTCAATACGCTCTTTATCGGTAAAAAGCCTCTCAAATGATTTGTTGGGAATGGCATATTTCACCAGAGGGCTGCGATCTTCCGGTTCAGCGGGCAGTGTTGTGGTTCCTTTCGGGTAGTAATCGAAGTATTTTTGAGGTGAGATGAACGGGTCGTGCGGTTTGTGTATTCCGTAACCGATAAAAAAGGGTTTATCCTGATTTTCTTCCAAAATCCGCACGGCTGCCGCTGCAACTTGTCCATCCGGCTGATCGATGTCATCACCTTCCGCTGCTTTCCAGCGGGCCCATGGAATTTCTCCACCTGTCAGGTTCCGTCCTTCACCCCGGCGGCCTAAATCAGTCGTTTTCCCCAGAGCATCATAAAAATAGTCCCAAGACTTCGGATCTTCAAACAGCACGCGTTTGTTCGGGTTATCGATGCTCAAGTGGAAAATCTTACCAAGGCCGGCTGTAAAATATCCGTTATTCCGGAAAAGCTGAGGAAGGGTTACCAGATCGGGTTGCACCCTGCGGAATGGAACTATGTTGCTGGTTATCCCAACCTCATCCGGTCTGAGCCCGGACAGGAAAGATGACCGGCTTGGATTGCATACCGGATACTGAGAATACGCATTTTCAAACAGCATGCCTTTTTGGGACAGGCGATCAATGTTCGGGGAATGAACCTGATCTACGCCGTAGCATCCGAGTTCAGTTCGCAAGTCGTCCACAACAATGAGCAGGACATTTAACTTTTGGGAGCTTTCCGCTGCAATGGTGTCTGCTGCTAAACTGACAACTAATGCAAGCAGCACGTGGAATTTGATATAACAGTAGAGGATTTTTAATGAGGTCATGGATTGGTTTGCCTGTTCGGAATTTAATGGACTGGTTAGAGTGAAAGAACGTCATTACCTCTGTCTGTGTTATGAGGTTTTTGTATATGATTGCTGTTTAGAAATCAGTGTAACACACATCGTTGTTAGAATGAAGCGGAGCAACAGCACACATGGGCTTACTTCGGGGTGGTGCAGGTTACCTGTCGTTTGAGACATTTCGGCTGAAACCATTTTGGCTGATAAGGAATGTCGCCATAAAGACTGCTTCTTCAGCTACTTTCTTTTAATCATAGCATCGAAATCATTCAGAAGCTTAGCGTAATTTGCTGAAATTTCGGGAAACTGACTTGAAAGGTCTTGAGACTCTGACGGATCACGGAGAATGTCGTAGAGGAAAAAATCACCTTTTTTCAAATGAGCCTTCCACTGTTTGTCCCGCAAAGTGGTCCAGCCGGGACGATCATTCCAAAAATGAATTTTGGGTCTCTCAACAAGCTTGTTGAATAAAGCGTCAGCTAAGTTCACTCCGTCAATATCATCCGGAACGCCGGCACCGGCAAGTGATGCAATGGTAGGCAGCCAGTCTACTCCAGTGAAGATGGTGTCCTCGTTAACCGAACCTGGCGGAATTTTGCCAGGCCAGCGGACAAATAAGGGTGTTCGAACTCCGCCGTCATTCAGCGAAATCTTGCGGTCGCGGTAAGGCCCGGCGGAGCCTACACAGTTGATCAGTGTGGGGCGTTGTTTGATCCGTTTTTCAAGACTTTCCAAGTTGTGAACGGCGCCAAGTGGAGGTGGCCCGTTGTCACTTGCGAAAATTACCATGGTCGAGTCATCCAGATCCTGCTCTTGCAGAGCGTGCATCAGACGCCCGACATGTTTATCGAGTTCGGTCACATCTGAGCAGTAGGCGCGCATTGCCTGCTGAAGATCCCCTTGTTCGCTAATCCATTTCAAAAAATCCCTCTGAAGAGGATTCTCAAAGTCATCGATACTTACTTGCAGGTCCTGATATTCTTCAAGCATTTCAGGGGTAGGATCTATATAAGAGTGAGTCGGATAAACCCACAGATTCAGATAAAAGGGTTTTTCGGATTTTTTCTGTTCTTGAATGAAATTGATGGCCAGATCCACATAGTATGCAGTTGTGTTTTCACGCCAGTGGGCCTGCTGCCTTTGTTCCCTGGTCCAGCCTTCGCCGTTACCGTTGGCTATAAAATACTCCTGAACCCCATAGTCCGATGGAATCGGATCGTCCGGTTCCCTCCCGCTCATGTGCCATTTTCCGAAGTGTGCGGTTTTATAACCAGCAGCATTAAGAATGCGGAACAGGTTTGGTGCCTCAAGATCCATTTCTTTGGTCTTCTGAAAGTATCGTGCAGGATATACACCACTCATCAACGCGAAGCGACTCGGAGCACACCAGGCGGCACTCTGATAACCATTTTTGAACCGGATTCCCTCTCTGGCCAACCTGTCTATATTCGGTGATTTTACGTACGGGTGTCCTGTAACCGCCAGATCACCGTAGCCCAGATCATCACATAGTATCATGATAATATTAGGTCCGGGTGTGTCTGCCTTCAGACAAACGTGCGAAAGGGATAGGGCCGCTAAGAAAAAAAGATACTTCATCTGAATATGGTAGGATGGCAATGACTCAAAGTAAGAAAATTTTTTCAGTCACGTTGTATGTATGGAATCTTGTCTTGCAGTATACTGGCACTGTTTAAACGGATCGCCAAGTACTATACCTTAATTTCTGTAGGTGAGGCTGTTGAAAATGCAGGTGTATTGCATGATGTTTCATAAAAATTTAAATCGGTTCATTTTTTCTCCAGCGGGAAATTTAATTCAGGATCAGGCACGAATGTCCTTGAAGTCTGGTTCAGTTGCAGATGTTATTGAAGATTCGTATGAAGCTCCCTTACACAGTTGCCCTTTTCGTGATTAACGTATTGTTTGCTACAGGTTTTCTATGCGGCGAGCAGACATCGAACGAAAGGCCTAATGTTATTTTCTTTGCGTTTGATGACTTAAATGACTACATCAATCCGCTTGGCTATGCCCAGGCGGTCACTCCTAATCTGGACCGCTTGGCTGAAATGGGTGTCAACTTCACCAACGCTCATACTCCGGCGACCTACTGTGCTCCCGCGCGGACAGCGATTTTCACCGGTCGTTATGCGACAACTACGGGAGCCTATCAGTCACAGGTCTATTTCAGGGAGCATCCGGAGATCATTCCACTGCAGCTTAGTTTTAAAAACGCCGGTTACGCTACTTTTGGCGGTGGAAAGTTGTTCCATCATCCTGAGGGATTTATTGATCGTCGCGGTTGGGATGAGTTTTACCTTCGAAGCGAAGAGCAAAAGGAGGAAGGCTGGCCACTGGATTCATGGGGAACAGATACACCCGTGCCGGGTGAATTCCCTGTCAGCACCTACAATAAAAAAAGAATTGCAGAAGGGAGTTTAAAGAAGGAGACCACCTTTCTTGAAATTGGAGCTATTCCGGATGAAAAGGAAGATGAGATGGCGGATACCAGAAGAATTCATTGGGCGGTGTCCATTCTGGAGAAAGATCACGATCGACCCTTCTTTCTAGGCGTGGGCATCTATGCGCCGCACTACCCTAATTTTGTGCCCAAGAAATATTTTGATCTATATGACCAGGATTCTTTGGAAATTCCTGAATATCATGAGGGAGATCTGGATGATATTGGTAAAATGATCCGGCAACAGAAAATGAATCGAAAGAAGGCTCACTATGACCGGCTGGTAAGTTGGCAACTGATGCCTGAAGCGATCCATGCCTATCTGGCCGCGGTGTCGTATGCCGATGAGATGCTGGGCCGGGTTCTGGATGCACTCCAGCAGAGCAAGTACCGTGATAACACGGTTATCGTGGTTTGGAGTGACCATGGTTACCATCTGGGCCAAAAAGGTGAATGGGGCAAGCATACACTTTGGGAGCGAACCACCAATGTGCCTTTTATCTGGGCCGGGCCGGGGATTGCCCGGGGTAAGCGCATAGATACGACCGTAAGCCTGATTGATATGTTTCCAACGTTTGTGGAACTCTGTGGCCTGTCCCCCGACCGCGAACTGGAAGGGGAGAGTCTGGTTGCTTTGCTTAAAAATCCTGAATCCGCTGCAGATCGAAATGTTTTTGTTCCCTGGCTGCATCCGAACAGCTTTGCTGTGGTGAATCAGAATTGGCGCTACATTCATTATCGGGATGGATCCGAAGAATTGTATGATTTGCGAAAAGATCCCCATGAATGGGATAACCTGGCGGAGTTGCCGGAATACAGTTCAATGAAACAAACGTTAAAAAGCTTTGCTCCTGAAGACCAGGCTAAGCCGGGAGTCAACCGGTCGGAACTTCGACTGGTGACTCAAGGAACTGATTTTCATTGGCAAGAAAAGAATTAACCAGGCCATTTTTGACTAAGCGTATGAAAACCTGCTGTAAATCCTACCCGCTATTTCTTGGTTTCCTCCTCTATTTTTTAACGGGCATGATTGTTAACAACACTACTGCTGCAGAAGAAAAGGATTCACATACCCGGTTTGAAGGCTCATCAACGGTGGGTCAGAAGTTGACGGATGGAATCATTTACGCGATGGGTGGCCCTATACCGGAATATCCTGAAGTAGAAAATCGGATTCTATCGCTGGGTGAAGTCCTGCAGCCTTATGAGGGTCCAATCATAGTCGATCAGGACAACGAGACGATCTATAACAAGATTATGGCTGGTTATCAGGGCTGGTTCGGGCACGAGGATGACGGTTATAACTTTGGCGTTCGTCACTGGGGCAGAATTCTGGATGATCCGCCGCGCTGCACTTTTGACATGTGGCCCGACATGAGTGAGCTGGATGAAGATGAGCAATACCGGACCAACTTCAAATATCCTGATGGCAGCTCGGGAATGGTATTCAGCTCCCGCAATAAAAAGACGGTTGTTCGACATTTCAAATGGATGCGGGAGCACAACATCCACGGGGTTTTCAAGCAGCGTTTTGGAGCCCGCTTTGTAGATCGCGAAGGTCGTTATGTTGAGTCTGCGGATGATCTTCAGGTGCTTTCGCACGTCCGGGAAGGCGCAAACCGCTATGGACGCTTATTTGCTCTGATGTATGATGTCTCATTCAACGCAGAGACAGTGGACGGGATGATTGAGGATTGGAAGATCCTTTACCACCAAATGCAGATTACTGAGACCCCGGCTTACATGCGGCACCGGAGTGGTCCAGTGGTGTCCTTCTGGGGGTATGCTGACAAGTTTCGTGACTGGGATCCGGCTGCCGCTGAGAAACTGTTTAAGTTCTTCACGGATCCTGCCAACGGTGGATGCACCATTATGGTGGGTATCCCCGATAACAACTGGGCACAATGGGATGACGAACGGATGCAGTTACTCAAGAAGTATGTAACTATCGTCAGCCCATGGAGTGTAGGGCGCTACCGCTCGCCAGAAGGAGCACGCAATTTTTTCCGTGAAAAAGTTCCGGGAGATCTGGCAGTTACCCGTGCCAATGATTTGGATTATTATCCGGTAATTTTTCCCGGCTTTAGCTGGGCCAACCTGAAAGAGGGGTCCGGTCTTAACCAGATCCCCCGCTTAGGTGGACGGTTTCTTTGGTCGCAAGGGGAACTCGTAAAAGAGTATGGTATCAACATGGTCTATGCAGCAATGTTTGATGAGGTAGATGAGGGGACCGCACTATTTAAAGTTACGAACCAACCGCCGATCGGGCGTTTCGCAACCTATGAAGGATACCCCAGTGATCATTACCTTCGCTTGACTGGACTGATCGGGCAACTGGTGTCAGGTAAGCCGGTGGAGTTTCCCGACGTATCGCCTGAACCGGACACCTACGCTCCCCTTTCTGCGCTTGAGTATTACCAGGATCCGAATTATTTCCCCGAGAAGCTTAGGTCCGGCTGGGAGAAAGTGTTCCGGCATGTGCCCATGATTATAGACAGTGAGGATTACGGAAAATGGCCCCTGTTGCTCAATAATATAGCTTCAGATCTGAACCTGAACTTCCAAAGCTGGGAGGATATCGCAGAGATGCAGCCGGGTAAATACGTGCTTATCATGGCACAACGGCGTGATCATTTTACTACCGGTAATATACCCAGGCCAAAGGCGACCGCTTTTATTCAGGCCAGCCTGCAGGAAGGAGCTGTGCTGCTGGTTATGTCTGATGCCCGAAATCCTCTGCAGGCACCGGGTCGCGGTTCTGCAGCTAAGCAGATTGGTTTCCAGATTTCCGACCAGCGGATCCCCGACGGATGCTCAGCCCGGTTTCATGAACAACTCGGCAAGCGTTTAGTGAATTGGACTTGGGGTAACCTCCAGGGCAAACCGCAGCTCTCCCGGCTTATGAAGCGGGAGGACTATCCTGAAGCACTAAGTTATTTACCGCTGGTCACCGTCCATACGGCAACAGGCGAGCATATTGGGGATGCCGCTGTTGTAGTGCAGCCTGGTAAAGATTTTGGCACCGGTTCTGTAGTCTACGTGTCAAGCATGTTGACAACGCTGCCGGGTGCGCGGAAAAAACAATTTCTGGAAGGTGTCATTAACTGCGTTGCCGAACTGGTAAAATAGCCATGTCTGAGCGGGTGATACGCTTCCACTCTTAGATTGTAACCAACGTCTTGACGTGTCATGCTGGTATCATGCCGTGGTTTGAACGGCTGATTTTTTAACTGGATAACCATCTTGGAAACGACATCAAGCCGCCCAACCGCCAAGGCTCTACAAACCATCCGCACTCGCATTGGTCAAGTGGTGGTTGGCCAGGAAGTCCTCGTTGAGCGTCTCCTACTGGCCCTGCTCTGCAATGGGCACGTTCTGCTGGAAGGTGTTCCAGGTGTTGCAAAAACGCTCATGATTAACAGTCTTGCAAAGGCAATACATGCGGAATTCAGCCGTATTCAGTTCACACCGGATCTGTTGCCAAGTGATCTGACTGGCACCCTGGTTTATGACCCTCGCAACCACACATTCACACCGGAAAAGGGGCCTGTCTTTGCCAACCTGTTGCTAGCCGACGAAGTAAACCGTGCTCCAGCCAAGGTTCAAAGTGCGCTGCTTGAAGCCATGCAGGAAAAGCAGGTTACCCTCGGCAAAGAAACCTTCCATCTGCCCAGCCCGTTCCTCGTATTTGCCACACAAAATCCGATCGAACAGGAGGGAACCTATGCGTTACCTGAGGCGCAAGTCGACCGCTTCATGTTCAAACTTAAAGTCACTTATCCCAGGATAGACGAGGAACTGATGGTCATGCAGCGAATGGCGCGAACGGAGCCGGAAACCGAGATCGAGCCGGTGCTATCGCTTGATGCTTTAGCAGAAATGCGCAAAGAGCTGGAAAAAATCTTTATCGATGAGAAAGTCGAGCGCTACATACTGCGTCTGGTGGATGCCACCCGCCACCCCGCGAATTATAACCTGGATGTGGATCGTTATCTCCGCTTCGGAGCCTCACCGCGCGCATCCATTTATCTTTCCATTGCCGCTCGTGGTCTCGCACTCATGTCGGGTCGTGATTACACAACGCCGCAGGATGTGAAAGATGTTGCTCATGACATTCTGCGTCACCGGCTCGCAATCTCTTATCGTGCAGAGGCAGAGCATATCACTTCCGATGATCTCTTGAGCCAGATATTAAAACAGGTCGCTGTCTTGGAATAAGTGTGATGTTTACTATGAAAAATTTACTCAGCTCCCAGAGAGTCCTGTGCTGTCATGGTGAAAATGTCTGCTGTCTCTGGTCTCAATGCAGGCCAGCGAATATGAGAGAACTGAATGCTGTTGCCCGTATAGTAATCGCCTGGACTAACGGGGTGCTGGTGACCCATTACTTACTGATTTCCAGAAAACTCCTCGCAGCATGCTCGACGAAATTGAAATTCATCTTAATGCACTAGAGTTAAAATGCCGGCAGCCAGTAGAGCACCTGCTCGCCGGTGAATACCGCTCTGTGTTTCGCGGGCGTGGTGTCGAGTTCGAAGATGTCCGCCCCTATCAGCCGGGTGACGACGTCCGGACGATGGACTGGAAAGTCACTGCCCGCACAGGCGAACCGCATATTAAACGCTACATCGAAGAGCGGGAGCAACTGATTTACCTGCTGGTTGACGTTTCTGCTTCCATGCGTCATGACACTCAAGGTCGCAAGCGTAAGACCGTTTCCGAGTTCTGTTCCCTGCTGACGCTCGCCGCAATCAAGAATCAGGATCGCATCGGGCTGATTCTTTTCACGGATCGTATTGAGCAAGTCATCCCCCCGGCTAAAGGCCGCAGTCAGGCCATGCGTATTATGGATGAGCTGATGCATTTCAAGCCGGTAGGTACAGGCACCCGCCTAAGCGAAACCCTAGGCCGCTTTGGCTGTATGGCTCAGAAGCACTCCATTGTTTTTGTCGTCTCGGATTTCCTGACAGAAGATTTTGTGCTTGAGCTGCAGGCACTGGCTTTCAAGCATGACGTCAATGCGATTCACCTTGCGGAGACGCCTGTCTCAACCTCGCCGGTCTCAGGACTGATGCGGATGGAAGATTCTGAGACGGGCGTGCAACGGGTCGTCGACCTGAAGATGTCTGAAGACTTGAACCACCGGCGGGAAAATCAGCTCAAGCAGGAAATGTCGAATTCCGGAGTGCACTTGCTGAATCTTGAAGCCGGGGCCAACTGTGTGGAAGCGCTTGCAGGTTTTTTTCGCGCCCGGCAACGCATTACCTTGAGCGAGACTGGAGGCTAAACGTGCTCAGGCAGATAAAGTTTTTGTTGTATCTAATCTTCAGTTTCCTTTTTTGGAATAACGCTTCTGCTGTAACTAATTTTAAACTGGAGCTTTCCAGAACCGAGTGCCAGCCCGCTGATGTTGTCGAACTGCATGCTGAAATGATCAGCAGCGAGTTTGCCAGCTTTAATCTGGCCATTCCGGAAAATCCGGCGCTGCACCTGGTAGCCAGCCAGAAGCGTCCGCTGCGCTACGAAAATGGTCGTTACCTGCAGAACGAAATCTGGATTGTGCAACCCAAGGTTGCCGGTTTGCTCAGGATCGAGGGTATACGGGCAATCGTTAACCGCCCGACAGGTGAAAAAGCAGTTGCACTTCCGGCGATCGAATTGACCGTTCGTTCGTATGGATCAGTAGAGGATAATTTTGCCCCTGCGCCTTTACCTGAAGTGGGGGAATTTATTTATACTAAAGCCAGCTTAAGTCTGGCTATTGCACTTGCTCTGATGGTCATGGGGATACTGACAGCATGTTTAATCAAGCGTAATAAAGATGAACCGGATGAAATCCGGCCCACAACCGCTGCACTTGCCAGGCTTAAGGCCGCCTTGACGACAGATGATATACCGGTCGCCTTGATTGAAAGCACATTGAACGACGCTTCGAGGACACTTTCACCCGAACTGCGGGAAGCACTTGAGCATCTGGCCTATAGTCGTTCCTCAAATGCCAAACGGGTGCTCGAGCTTCTGGATCAGGAGGTAAGACCGTGAGCTTTGTCTACCCCTGGGTGCTTTTGCTGATTCCGTTCATGCTCTGGCTGCTAAGCCGCAAAAGAGCACGCACATCTGTCACAGTGGCATCGGTACAGCTCTGGTCGTCTACTCCAACAGGACGCGCGCGCTTCCTCTGGGTGCCGATGTTTCTGCGGCGGCTTACCATAGTTTTCATGTTGGTTGCACTGGCTCAACCCCAAGCCGGCACGACCTACACGGCAGAGCTGAACCAGGGCATTGCGATCCAGCTGCTGATTGATGTGTCGAGTAGCATGGGAATGAATGCCATGAGCGAATCCGGAGAACCTGTAACCCGAATGGAGGTTGCCAGGGAAATGGTTGAACGCTTTATTGCAGGCGATGGCGATCAATTGCAAGGGCGCTCCAATGATCTCATCGGGCTGATTACCTTTGCCCGTTACGCGGACACGCGCAGTCCCCTCACACTGGGCCATGATGCACTGCTCCAGATCGTCCATTATCTTGAGATTCAGGAACGGCCTAATGAAGATGGCACCGCCTATGGCGATGCACTCGCAATTGCTGCTGCCCGTCTGAAGAACCTGGAAGAGCTCCGCCACGGACGGGACGACTTCGATATGGATGCCATCCAGAGTAAGGTCATTATTCTGCTTACCGATGGTGAGAATAACTCAGGTGCTCACCTGCCGATCGAAGCAGCCGGGCTCGCGAAGGCATGGGATTGCCGTATCTACGTGGTCAGCCTTGGTGAAGCCGCGACTCACCGTCATGCCGGCGAGCTTCGCACAGCGGAGCTTTCTCCCGCCGAGCAAGTGCTTGAGCATATCGCCAGAGAAACCGGCGGCATCTTCCGCAAAGCCTATGACCTTGAGTCGCTCGTCTCAGTTTACGCTGAAATCGACCAGCTTGAGCGGTCCGAAGTTTCCAGCCGGAGCTTTGAGCGCGTAGCTGATTGGTTCTGGCTCCCGCTCTTGATTGCAATGCTATCGCTTATCACCTCATTAACCCTCGAAGCAACCTGTTTGCGTGTTGTGCCATGATGGAAGGATTCATTTTCCAATGGCCTCTTGCCTTGGCGTTGCTGTTGTTTGTTATCTTGCTGGCGTGGTTACTGGCCTATGCACGCCAGGCTCGCCTGCATGCAGTCCGCGCCATGGGCAGCAGTTACAGCACGCGCCGATATCTGCGGGATGTCCTGCGCCTGCTAACGCTTGCCCTTCTCATCCTGGCCTTTGCCCGGCCTGGCCACTCGCCGCGCACCGAGTCAGTCACACGAGTTGGCCGGGACATTGTCTTTGCACTGGATGTTTCCCGCAGCATGCTGGCGCAGGATCTCAGCCCTTCCCGCCTGGAGGTAGCCAGGCAGGCGATCCGTGATCTGCTTGCCAGCTTCGGTAACGAGCGCGTTGGTCTTGTGGTTTACGCAGGCAGTGCATCGATCCTCTGCCCACTCAGTTATGATCACGATTTTGTGCGCTACATGCTTGATCAGGCCAATCCGCGCAGCGTCGATTTTGGCGGCACTACGCTACAGGCAGCTGTCGAAAAAACAGTCGATCAGGTTTTCATTCAGGGTCGTGGCGGGGTCCAGGATCTTATTGTGTTAACGGACGGGGGCGACCATGGCTCGAAGATGAGTGCAGTAGCGGAGCAGTTGGATTCTAACGGAGTGGATGCACTAATTATTGGTCTGGGAGACCCGGCGACAGGTTCGCCCATCCCCATTACGGACGAAGAGGGTAACCCTACCGTGCTCAAAGTTGACGGTGCAACCGTCTACACCCGGCTCAACGATGCAGCGCTACGTGAGTTTGCCCGCCAAAGCAGCCGTGCACATTATGTCCCTGCCGCTACATCTCCTTTCAACCTGAGCCAACTCTACGCAAATTATGCTGCCGGTAAGACGGTCGAATCCGCCACCAGTCCATCCGGCATCCGCACTTACCGGGAGGCCTTTTTCATTTTCCTTGTCCCTGCACTGGTGTTGCTGCTTATTGCTGAATGCACTGCAATCAAAGGTCTCTCGTTGGGAACCACTTCACTCTTTTTGCTCGTGCTCGTTGCAGCAGGAGGCCGGCTCGAAGCTGCGAGTGAGCGCTTTGAGTCCGATTTTGAAGCTGCCTTCCACTTGCTGCAGCGTGGTGATTTTGAACAGGCCGAGCCGCTCTTCAGTAAGCTCTACCGTGAAGCCCGTGAGAGCTCGGCAAATGCAGCAGAACTTGCCGCTGTTCAGATCAATCGCGGTCTTTGTCTGATCCAGCTTTCGCAAGCACGGGCTTACGAAAACCCGGAACTCGCGCTTGGCCTGGCTCAGGAGGCACAGCTCGCTTTCCTTTCCGCCAAGCGCTACGACCCGTCTATGCAGCGCGCCGGCCTGCGCGTCGAAAGCACCAGCACTCTGATCAACCAGCTGGTGAACAGGCTCCAAGCCATCGAAAGCGCTGAGGCAGCCTTTAGTAGACGCTTGCTTCAACTTATGGAACAACTGCAAACACTGCTTAAAGATCAAAAGGTCTTGCGTGAAAAGACCATTGCCAGCGATGTCGACCGTCGTCGGCCCCGGCTTCGAAAGAAGTCTCCCCCTCTGCCGCCGGTCATTCCACCGGAAAACGCTGCCGAGCTTTCCCTCAGTTTCCAAGGGCAGCAGATCGAACTCCAGACAGAGGCTGTCAGTGCTTATGAATTTATGCGCTCTCTTGATGCTGAAGTGGAAGCCAGCGTTTCCAGCGGTTCGACGGAGACCGAAACGATCTTCGTCGAACCGCTCCAGTTAATCAGCCAAGCCATTGCTGCGCAGGAAAAAGCGGTGCCTCTTCTGTCAGAATGGGCTAGTTGGCCGGCTGGCCGCGGCGAGCAGCAAGCTGCAGAGAGAGCCTTAGTGCGTATCCTTGAGTTGCTCGGACGTAACTCCAGGCGTGACTCACCCGAGATGGAAGACTATGACGACTATGATTTTGATGATTATGAGTATACGGAAGACTCCGAGGAAAGCATGACCAGCTCCGAGTCGATTCAAGGAGACTTTGCGGCAACTTCTGAAATGCAAGAGTTGCCGGTTCCTAATTATTCCGCTGAAGAAATCCTCCTCGAAGAGCAGGAAAATCTGCAATTTCGCCAGCAAAAACGTGCCAGTGCAAATGCTGCACAGGTTGAAAAAGACTACTAATGCCAGACTTTCGCACAGGATTCCTGCTGGTAGCCTTGCCTTGTGCGATCTGGGGACAGGAGCCATCTATGCTGGCCGATCCGAAGGTCATGAACGCGCAGATACTCGCCGAACTCCCGGTTAAGACCGTTGCGGTCGAATTGGAGCATCAGACGTTTTTTACGGATCGCGTTGCCACGGCGATCGTTTATTTCGATACCGTCGTCTATAAACCGCAAGATACAATACACGAGTCTGACAGTGTGCGGGTCATTGAAATCGAAGTTTTCAGGACGGCAGAATCCGAAAAAGGAGTCTCTGCTGCCATCATCCGTTTTTTACCAAAGCGCAGTGGTATCGCCCTGCTTCCGGTACTGGAGTTTTCCTCCGAGACCACACGTTACGTGACCAAGCCGCTTCAGATTCTGGTGAGTGAGCCGACCCGCTCCGATGCGATGTCCCTGCATTTCAAACCGGAAAAGCAGCAGGTTTATGTTGGTGAGCCTGTGCGCGTAGACTTACATTGGGAAAATACTCTCAATGCAGACACGCTACGTGCTCTGCGACTCAACCCTTCTTTTTTTGAGAATCCTGGTATCGAAGTTGTCATTCCCCGCAGCACCGATCCGGAAGAGCTTCGTGTGGGACTGCCCATAGGTGGCCGTCGTGTTATCGCACGCCGCGAGAAAAACCCCGACAATGCCGATGCTCTGGGTAAGATCACCCTGCCTATCTACCTGCGCTTTACCAAGGCCGGCATTTTCACTCTGGACTCTACACGTTTGGAAATCGCCCAATTCGTGAATGGAAGATTCGATTTCGGACGTTATAAGGCTTACTTTAATAATGGATTTTTCGAGGCGATTGACCCGCGCCAACTCTACCAGCGGATTTACACCTTTAGCGAACCTGTCACGATAGAGGTTCGTCCGTTACCTGAGGCACCGGTTCAGCATTTCAGCGGACTGTTTGATCCCTTGCATGCTGAGCTTACCGTCAAGCCGACCGAGGTGGAGATTGGCCAACTTATGCAGCTGGAGATTAAACTAAGTGGTAATGCTCCCCATGGTATGCTGGAGCTTCCGCAACTCAGTCGTATGGCAAACTTACACGAGCGCTTTCTTCTCGATGAAAATCACAGCCGCCTCTGGCACGAAAATGGATCCATCTTCCGCGTTCGTTTCCGCATCCTGAGTACTTCCGTGCAAGCTTTTCCATCGCTGCAAATTCCTGTTTTTAATCCGCAATCCGGCACCTTTACCATCCTGCAGACAGAGGCGATTCCACTGCAGGTCAGCCCTAGCGATGGAGAGGACTTCATCCCTCTGGACCGTTTTAAAGGTGCCACCGTCGAACTGACACCCCATCAGCAAGGGATCTGGCACAATCTCCGGAAACAGTCTACCGTTGCTACAATGAATTTCCTTTACGAACTGGTTCGCATCGGATTCTGGCCGCTGTTACTGGCAGGACCGATTCTCTTTACGGCTGCTCTGCCTATGGTGCTGGAGCGTCGCCGGCTCACACAAGATCCAGGCTATCGCAAACGCCAGACTGCCTACCGCGCTTTCAAGCATGCACCAGGAAAACCTTCAGCCAAATGGCAGGCGTTTCTCCGCTTTTTAGAGGCGGTCTTCGACTTTGGTACCGGTGCGTGGACGCGATCTGATTCTCGGGACCATCTAAGGTCTATCGGACTTCCTGCCCGGGATATTGACACGGTTCTCGAGATGCACGCTAACGACGACCAGGCAAGCTTTGGTAAGAGCAGTCCGGCTGTTGAATTCAAAAGCCTGGACAGTATTGCGCGCAAGATTGTTCGACTCGCTTCGAATTCAATGATTGCTTTAGCATTGTTCGGTATCGCTGCAATTCCCGGTGAACTCAAGGCAGATAGCTGGTCCGAGGGTAAAGCACTCTTTGCCGAGGCACAAGGTGCTACCAATGCCAGGCACCTTTATATCGAAGCCGCTTTCCAGTTTGAGGCCGCTGTTCATGAAGGCAGCCAGCAGGGCGAGGCCTGGACCAATGCCGGTAATGCCTGGTTCCGGGCCGGCGCGCTCGGACGTGCCATTGCCGCTTATCACCATGCAGCTTACTATCGTCCTTTTGATACCAAGCTTCAGGACAACCTTTCGGCAGCTCGTGCGCTCACTCTCAACGAAGTGCCACCTGCCGAATCGGTGGTACCTGTCCTCCCTGTCAGCTGGCTCAAGATGTCTCTGATTCTATTTAACCTGCTGTTCTGGAGCGTGGCGCTTTGGGCTGTCTTTTCACGCAGACGCAACGCTATTTTTACCTGTAGTGTCACGCTGTTTTTGCTTATCATCAATGTTATTCTTTTCCTGCATGCGACCACTCGCGAACGAAAGATGGGCGTGATCGTTGTTGACACCGTCTATGCCAAGAAAGGCCCCGACTATGCCTATGCTAACGCTTTTAACGAGCCGCTCCATGATGGACTCGAGTTCATCTTACTCGAAACGCGCGGTGAGTGGGGACTCATTGAGTTAAGCGATACCCGCCAAGCCTGGATTCCAATACAACAAGCCCACTTGCTTTTTTAAATGGCGGTCATCAAAACGGACAAACATACATACTTTAAAGCTTTGCTGAATCAGGAACAGACCAGATCTGCTATCATAGCTTCCGGGTTATCAGCCTGCAAAATGGGCCGCCCGATGACCACATGAGTGGCACCGTTGATGATTGCTTGCTCGGGGGTGGTGACGCGGGACTGGTCGCCCTGACCGGTGCCGGCCGGGCGAACGCCGGGGGTGACGAGAGCTTTGATATTGGGAACGGCGTCTTGGATGGCTGCCGCTTCGAGCGGTGAGCAAACGAAGCCGTCGAGCCCGGATGCTCCTGCCATCCGGGCAAGGTGAATGGCCTGGGCAGAGGCGTTGTTGCTGTAGCCGAGGGCGGAGACCTGTAGATCGTCCAGTGAGGTGAGGATGGTAACTCCAAGCAGTTGGGTCGGGTGGTCTCCAATGGCTTCTCGGGCCGCTTCGATCATGGCGGGGCCACCTTGTGTGTGAATGGTGAGAAAACGGATATCCAGGCCGTGGAGGGATTGGATGGCGGAGGCGACGGTGTTGGGAATGTCGTGCAGTTTGAGATCCAGAAAAACGGGAGTGCCGAGCTCAGACGCTTGTTGCACGAGTTTCGGGCCGTGAGCGCAAAAGAGCTGGAGACCGATTTTGAAACAGCCCACACGGTTTTTCATCCGCTGCATCCAGCTGAGTGCTGTGGCGGCGTCCGGAACATCCAGTGCCAGTATGATCTGTTCCTTGGTCATAAAAAAAGGGTGCAGGGTGCGCGATACAGGGTCAAGGGTGCATGTTGCTAATTATGAGTGAGTGCCTTATAAAACGAATGTGAAGTTACTTAGCCCAGCAAAGGTTAATTTGTTTCTGAGAATTCTCGATCAAAGGAAGGATGGTTTTCATGAGCTTGAAACCCTGATGTGTCCGGTGAGTTTTTGTGACGAGATTGCTTTGGAAGAAGTGGAAACCGGAATTGAATTGATCATTGATGGTGCGGATCTCCCGACCGGAACGCAGAATCTGGCATACCAGGCTGCAGAGCGCGTTTTGGAAAAAGCCGGCATTTTGAAGGGGGTGCGCATCCGGATTCATAAAAAAATACCGGTGGGAGGAGGGTTGGCGGGCGGGAGCAGTAACGCTGCAGCGGTGTTAAAAGGCTGTAACCGGCTGTGGGCAGCAGGATTATCGCAAAGTCAGCTGCATGAGCTGGCTGCCGGTATGGGCAGTGACATCAATTTTTTTCTGGAGGAAGGGCCGTGTCTGTGTCGTGGACGTGGGGAGCAGGTTGAACCCGTAGAATGGCAGGAGGAGGTACAGATCATTTTGTTGAATCCGGGGTTTGAAATTGCGACACCTGAGACGTTTCAGACCTACGCAGCTCTGCAAAAATCGTTAAAGCATGGTGAAGACGGCAACTGGAAATCCTCTTACCGCAATACTGCGGGAACACTGGTTCCCTTCCAACTGCGGAACGATCTGGAACCTGCGGTATTTGAGAAGCACCTGTGGATGCGTGAGGCCAAAGACTGGCTGCGTAAGCAGGAGGAGTCGCTGGACGCACTCATGAGCGGCAGTGGGGCGACACTCTTCACGTTGACGCGGGATGAAGAAGCAGCTATTTCCTTAGAGAGAAAAATGAAGGAAAGTTTTGGACCTGGAGCTTTAGTGCTGCGTGTTCGACCACTTGATATATAACATGCTCAATCTTATCGAAATCATAAAAAACGACTGTATCCCGGAGCGGAACTGCATGCTCACGGTTTACAATGAACAGGGCGACTCCGGCTTTCTCTATTTCAAGGAAGCCCAGTTAATTGAAGTGAATGCAGGCAAGTTGTGGGGAAAGGAGGCACTCACGACAATCGTTTCCTGGCCGCTGACTTCCAATAATGTTACCGAGTTACCGCGGGGAATTAAGCGGACCATCTGGGAACCGCTCGACCAGATTTTTGGAGAGCTGGTGGACGCTGAATCCGGTGAGAGTCTGGGTCAGGTGATGGGCAGCCTCCAGATGGATGATCTGGCAGAGAATACTGCCGGTCCTGCCCCCGGATTACAGGATCCGATCACACCCATGGTCAAGAAGATGGAAGACCTTCCAGGTTTCCTGGCGGTTTATAAAGAGTACGGCAGTGAGCTGCGTCAGCTTTCAGGCGGCATACCCAGCACAACGCTTTCCACAGACTGGTTCTTACAGTTTACCGCCCGCACCAAGGAAATGGGAGAAGGTCTCGGTGCCGGAATGCTCAGGGAATGGTATATCGAAATCGAAGAGTGTCGCGTGTGGTTCATTCAGATTGAAGAAGCAAGCCTGTATATCTTTTCATCGGTGGAGGTGATGGTGGATGAATTTGAAACTGCACTGGCGGAGATTCTATTATGAAAAATATCCCTGCGCTCAATCGTCTACTGGATCTGGAAGAAGTGGCTGCAGTATTCACTTATACCAGCGACTTGAAGCTGGAAGCAGCTGCAGTTCCACCAAATTATACGGAGCAGTTGCTGGAACAGCTCGTATTGCGTATTGATCAGGTTCTGAGCCTGACTCGCAAAGCACATGTAGGTTTCAAGGAAGTCATCTTCACTTTTGAAGGACATACGCTTTGGATTAAGGCTTACGGTCATGATCATTTTCTGGCACTTTTTATTACAGCGGGCTCGGATTTGTCTCTACTGCGGCAGCCCATTAATCTGGCGGTGGTAAACCTTGATTCACATTCACAGCGCCGAATTGAATCAGATACTTCTATTGGGAATACGGATCTGCTTAACGCTGCACATCGTGCCGAAATGGAGCTGCTGCAGTCGGACCGTCAGCAAGTTACGGATGAGAATTTCATCCAGCTGGCGGCATTAACAGAGTTCTTTCTGGGAATACTAGCTAGCGAAATTCTGGAATACGGGTTACGTGACCAGGAGTTGACTCTGCCATTTACCAGTAAGAGCCAAATGGTGCATCTGGTAGATTATGCTTCCCGGCTTATTGCTAACGTGGAGCACAAAAAGATGTATCTGGATGAATGTGCGGAGCTGATTGAGCGTCTTGAAGTGAACTTACCCGCTTCTGCGGAAACTGTGGCTCCATAATGCTTATGATCCTTCGTTGTGTATTACACTGCCTGCCGGTTTTATGCCTCATGGTAGTGGCCCTGCATGCGGAGCCTGGCACACCGGGTTTTTCGGATCTGGTCATGGGCGGATATAAGCATGAAGGCGAAAAGAATTACGAAAAAGCAGTTGAGAGCTATACCAGAGCACTTGAACTGCAGGAAGAATCGGTAACGGTCTTGATCCGGCGTGCCTATTCTTTAGTTCAATTAGGTAAGTTTACTGAAGCCGGAGAGGATCTTAAAGCAGCTACGTTTGCTACACCTGTCTCGATGTCAGATTACACCTCATTAGCCTGGTTGAGAGCTACCTGTCCGTTTGAGATTATTCGAGATGGAGTTGTGGCGGTGGCCTATGCCAACAAGGCGATGAAGGAGCGTGAATCCGCGGAGACATTTGATATTCTGGGAGCAGCCTATGCGGAGATGAAAGATTACCAGCGCGCGCGGAATATGGTGTTGGAAGGTTTGAAACGTTTCCCGGATTCTCCCCGCGCGGAAGCTATGAAAAAAAGGCTTGAGCTCTACAATCAGAAAAAGCCATACCGCGAACAGTGGCTCGAAGATAAAGACAGAAGAGAGGCGAATAAAAAAGTGGATAAAACGTTTTAGCTGTTCATGCCAGTTGCCATCTGGGTGGACTCTTCAAGCGACGCTTCGTTAAGTATCAATCTCTCATTTGACAGAGGTTAAACCAATATTACTCTAATCTCTTCACAGAATGATTGGTTATGGAAGAAGAGCTCAGAAGCGAAAAAATACAGGTTGAAAGAAAACTGTTCTTTTTGGACTTAAAGGAAAACCAGCGCGGAAAGTTTCTTAAAATCACCGAAGATGTTGGCGGACGACGTGATACCATTATTATTCCTGCCAGCGGCTTGCCCGAAATAGCCGAGGTTTTGCAGGAAATAATTGAAGATGAAGGTATTGAAGTTCCTGGCTCAGAGCCTGAACGTTAGTCAGCGTCGAAGTAGCCAGAACTGACTTAACGCATTGTCCGGTTCGATTCACCAACAACCAGTGCTTACTGGGAGATCATGTTCAAGGCCATCAGACAGGCTGTTTTAATGATTTTAGGTTCAGATTTGCTTTGTAGTTTAGTCTTGATCCTTTGAACCGACTCTATGTCATCAAGCTCTCCCAGGGCCAAAATAGCATGAGCAGCGACATTTTTGTCCTCATGCTCCATCAGGTTGCGTAGTGCCGGCAACAGTTCCGGTTCCTCCAGTGCCGCAGCTGCTTGGATCACGGATAGCAATTCAGTGGAATCGGGGTTACTCAATTCAGTAACCAGGACCTGAGTTCCTGCAGCATTTCCGGCATAAGCCAGCGCGATGGCCGAGACAAGTCGAGTTTTGGGTATGTCCGAGTTTAAGGCGCCGAGGTACGCTGACTGGTTAACTTCAGAGGCTAGATCCTGCAGTGCTTGCTGCACGTTTTCGCGAACGTAAGGGTCACTGTCCTGTAACATTGAAAAGAGGCGGCTTGCGGATTGCGCATCTCCGATTTTACCAAGTGCGAGTGCAGCTTCTGCACGAATATACCAGTAGCTGTCATCTAATGCACTAACCAACGCCGGTATTACCTCCTCCTGTTCCAGCTCTCCCAATGCGAGAACGGCAGCCCGGCGGACGGATTTTTCAGGATCCTTACTGGCTTCAGAAAGTGCTTTTATGGCATTAGCATCCTTGAAAAATCCCAAAGCTTTGGCGGCGGTAACTCGAACAACCGGGTTTGGATGACTGACGCTTTCGATCAGGACTGGATCTCCGGGATGGGTTGCTGTAAGGCGCCGGTAGGCTGCTGTCGTGTAGCGGAGGTTTTCAACATGGAGAAAGAGCAATACATACTGCTGCAGCAGTGGTTTACTTTCGGGGTCTTGCTGCAGCGCCTGCTGAAGCACATCCATGGCTTCATTATAACTTTTGTTTTCAACCAGTTTTTCAACTTGCTTGACGGTTTCACGATGTTTGCCACATCCGGCTACCAGTAGAACTGCAGTAGAAGTTAGCAGGACTCTTTTGAGCAGTTGCATCGAGTATTTATGGTGGCAGGATTAACCATGGGCAAGTCTGATTTCTGCCGGGAGTAAAATCACGTGATGAACCGGGCTCAAACCTTGAAAGCAGAAAGTTGTGCGTTAAGTTACTAAACTGGTAAACCGGAATTATGAAACCGACATTAACAGAAAAATTTCGGATACAATCTTATTTTGATTCAGTTCAACCGGATCTGGCCAGAGTTGATAAAAAAATGACCCAGCAGGTCAAAGCGTTTGATCCGAATATTTCCGGCTATGTAGAATATGCAGTAGAGCACAGTGGTAAACGTATCCGACCTGCGCTGGTCTTACTGACAGCCAAGGCCAGCGGCGGCAGTTCAGAGTCACATCTGGATCTGGCAGTGATTCTGGAGCTGGTGCATTTGGCAACACTGGTTCACGACGATATACTTGATAATGCCGGTATCCGACGCGGCATGCCGACGATGAAGGCCAAATGGGGGACAGAAATTTCGGTCTTATTGGGAGACTGCCTGTTTGCACATGCCTTGAAGCTTTGCACTCGTTTTGATGATTTACATATTGCACGTGTTATTGCAGCGGCATCCAATGAAGTTTGCACTGGTGAGATTATTCAAACCCAGCGTCGCTTCGATCTGCAGATTACCATGGATGAATATCTTAAAACAATACGGATGAAGACTGGGGCATTATTTCGAGTGGCAACGGAATTATCCGCTTATTTGAATGGCCTGCAAGATGAAGATTTGCAGGCTTTCAGTGATTTTGGCGAACAGCTGGGAACGGCATATCAGATTTACGATGACTGTCTGGATTTAATGGGAGAAGAAGATCAGATCGGCAAGACGCTGGGAACAGATCTGGTCAAAGGAAAGTTGACTCTGCCTGTGCTGCACATGTTACGCCAGCTTTCGGGTGAGGAACGGGAGAAGGTTTCTGAAAATCTGCTGAAGGGAGAATCCGGTGACCACGTTGAAATCGTAAAACGTATTCATGAATCTGGCGGTTTTTCCTTTGCAGTGCGCAAAGCCAGAGAATTGCTGGCGCAGGCAGATAAATCGCTCGAATCGGTAGAAGGTCAGCAGGAAATCACGGTCTTACGTGATATTTCCAGAGCGTTTGGAAACCACATCAGCACACTGGGTTAATGCTGCTGGTGCGGATGCCCGGAATATTTCTGCTGGTGCCATACGTCAGCCATATCATACAAATTCTACTTCCCCGGCTAAGAGTTTACCGATAGGTTAAATCTGCCATGGGGGAAGAAACGCCAAAGTCTTCTGAGCAGGATGCTCTCAAAGATGAAGAGCTGGTGAAGTCCATTTTGGCTGGTAATGTTGATGATTATGACGGTCTGGTGCGCCGCTATGCAGACCGCCTCTACGCTGTCATCTATAATATGACGTCCAATCACGAGGATACCAATGATTTACTGATGGAAGTTTTTGATAAAGCATTCCGTAATCTTCCTAAATATAAAAGAAACTCATCTTTTTATACCTGGATCTATCGAGTCGCCGTTAATCATACTTTGAATTACATACAGAAAAATAAAAAACGGCGTAAAAATATGAGCCTCAATGATTTAAATATAGATGACCGATTTGAAAAAGATCTGGAGGACCTGAAGGTGATCACTGGAGATAAATCTGCGGAACTAGAAGAATTGCAAAAAAAATTGAACGAATCCCTGCAAAAGTTGTCTGATGAACATAGAACAGTGGTGATTTTATACGATATTGACGGCATGGCTCATGCTGATATAGCTAAAACTCTAAATTGTTCGGAGGGAACAGTGCGTTCCAGATTGCATTATGCGCACAAGCACCTCCAAAAGCTACTCAACCCGTATTTGGATATAGAATAGATGAACAAAGAAGAACGACTGCACAGTTTACTGAAGTTAAAAAAGCACGAGACACCAGGTGATGCTTATTTTGATGCTTTTGTTGATGAGTTCCACCGCTACCAGCGCACTGAAGTGCTGGAAGGACGTAAATCCTGGCTCTTTCGCTGGAAAAGAGGTGTGCATGAAATCATGGAAGATTTGCTAATCACTCCTGCTCGTCTGCTGCAAGGAAGTGCAGCTGTCTTTGGAGTAGTTCTACTTTCCGCAGTCCTCCTAGTCGGGCAATTTCAGAATCAATCTGCTTCCGAGGGCCTGGCTTCTCATGATGGCATTTATGTGGATGGAACCGAATTTAATTCAAATTCTATTTCGAATCACGCAGAGTTAATTATGGCACATTTAAGTTCATTTGAACACGATTTCGAAGGATCTCAATATGTGACCGGAGGAGCAACTCTGACCCATGTATCGGAAATTTCATTCTAAGCTGCGTCACATTACCCGGATCGGTGTAATCACGCTGTCACTGTGTTTTCTAGACAATGCTTACGCCACTGGTGTGTTTGATTCTATTAGTGAGGAGGTAAATCGCATTTTTCAGAAGTCTTCTCCAGCTATCGTCAAGGTACGAAGCGTCAGCGGCAGCAGTCCATTGGCTGGGACAGGATTTTTTATCAACGATTCCGGATTGATTTTGACTTCCTATGCGGTTGTCCGGGATTCCCCGAAAGCTTGGATCGAGTATGATGAACGTAAACTTACTGCAAATATTTTGGGCAGAGATGTCCGCAGTGGAGTAGCGCTACTGCAAGTAGACGAAGCGGACACGCCTTTCCTGGACCTAGGTGACTCATCCGACCTTAAGATGGCATCCGGTTTGGTAAGTGTCGCTTACCCTTATAATCTGCCTTTAGCTCCTGCTTTTGGTTTTGTCACAGGATTTGACGTGCGCTACCTCAACCGCTTTTTTGCCACGACTCATATCCGCGCCAATGTTAAAGTCAGTCCAGGGCAAATAGGTGGACCGCTGCTGAATACAAACGGAAAAGTGGTTGGATTAATGGTGCTGGCGGTCCAGGAAGGTAAAGAATGCTATGCATTGCCGTCCAATTCCGCGAACCGCATCATCAGCGACATCCTTGAGAATGGAAAGGCCCGGCACGGTTGGGTGGGAGTTGGGGTGATTGAGAGTAAAAAATCTGAATCAGACCTGCACAAATCTGTCATTGTATCGAATTTATATCGGAACACACCTGCTGCCCAAAGTGGATTGGAGCCGGGAGATGTGGTGCGCAAGATCGGGGACCAGATCGTTACCACTCCGAGCGACATTCTGGATGCCGCTTTTTTCTCGACGGTTGGAAAGCCGGTGCCGGTGGAAGTGATTCGCAATGGAGAAAAAATGGTTTTCAGCCTGCCTATTGTGGAGCGACCGGAACAGCAGCGACCGGTTGACAGCCTGATCAAGCCCGGCAAAGACACGATGATTGCCCCATTTGTTTCTCCACAAAAAGAAAAGCAAAAATCCAAAGCGATGCCTGCTTCCGGTCAGGCATCCAATCCTCAGAGTCTGTAGTTTACGCTGCAAGTTCCCGTGAATTTCGCTAAAAAGAGGCAGGAGTTACTTTTTGCTTTGCATCGATAGCGCTCGCTATATAGCTATCTCATGCCAGTTGCTACTCCAGAACAATACGCAGCCATGTTGGATGCAGCCCAGCAGGGCAGCTATGCTTATCCAGCCATTAATGTCACCTCGATTATTACTATTAACGGTGCGCTAAAAGCCTTTGCGGATCAGAAATCAGACGGAATCATACAGGTATCCACGGGCGGTGCCCAGTTTGCTTCAGGAACAGAAATAAAGGATATGGTGTTGGGTGCCATCGTATTGGCGGAAGCGGTGCACCGCCTGGCAGAAAAATATGACATTCTGGTTGGTTTACATACCGACCACTGCCAGCCGGCTAAAGTGGATGCATTTCTCAAGCCGCTTATTGCGGAAACAGCTCAGCGTCGGGCCGAAGGAAAAGGAAACCTGTTTAATTCTCACATGCTGGATGCTTCAGAGTTACCGCTGGGTGAAAACATCACGCTTTCGCAGGAATTGCTGAAACTCTGTGCTGAACAGGATATCATTCTGGAAGTGGAAGCCGGGGTGGTAGGCGGGGAAGAAGACGGGGTGGATCATTCCGATCAACCAGCGGACAAACTTTACACCACTCCGGAAGACATGGTTGCCGTCTATGAGGGATTAAATGGATTAGGTCGTTACATGTTTGCGGCGACCTTCGGCAACGTGCATGGATCCTATAAGCCGGGAGCCGTTCAATTACGACCGGATATTCTCAAGCAGGGTCAGGATGCCGTCATGGCCAAATACGGTCAGGATGCGGAGTTCGACCTAGTCTTTCATGGAGGTTCCGGTAGCGATTTATCCGATATTCGGGAGACGCTGGACTACGGCGTAGTAAAAATGAACATCGATACGGATACCCAGTATGCCTTCAGCCGCCCGATCGCTGATCACATGTTTAAACACTACGATGGTGTTCTGAAAGTCGACAGCGAAGTCGGCGACAAGAAGGTTTACGATCCGCGTAATTATCTGAAGAAAGCAGAAGTGGCTGTGGCAGAGCGACTGGGTCAGGCCTGCGAGGATCTGCGCTCCACAGGCCAGACTGTTTTCGGAAACTAAGCACTCTTGCCACAGTCAGCACCGGTATGGAGGGGGATCTTTTCGATTTCCGATACCTGTAGTGGTTATGAATGAGTCCTATCGTCGCAATATCCCGCTTTTCATCGCTTTTCGGTTATTTTTTAATGCTCGTTTTTATTATCCGGTCTTTGCTGTTTTGTTTCTTGATTACGGTCTGACCATGGCTCAGTTTGCGTTGCTCAATGCGGTCTGGGCAGCGGTGATCGTGATTGGGGAAGTGCCCTTTGGAGCAGTGGCAGATAAACTGGGACGCAAGCCGCTGGTGGTGGCAGCCAGCGTGCTGATGGTACTTGAAATGCTGGTGCTGCTGGTGGCGCCGGTAGGAAAACCGGAAATCGCTTTCTGGTTCTTTCTGGTCAACCGTGTGCTGAGCGGTTGTGCAGAGGCGTTGGCCAGTGGAGCAGATGAAGCGCTGGCGTATGATTCCGTGGTGGCATCTGGAGAAGAAAAAAAATGGCCGGATGTGCTCAAGCGAATGATGGCCTGGCAGTCAGGGGCATTCTTCCTAGCGATGCTGGTAGGCGGTGCTGTATTCGATGCTGATTTTGTCAACCGGGTTGCCGGCTGGTTGGGCTCCTCCTATTCCTGCGAACAGAGTGAATCCGTAAAGTTTCCGATTGTGCTGACGTTTATGACTGGTTGTGTGGCGTTGCTGGCATCATTGCTGATGCGGGAGCCCCAGATACCGTCTGAACCGGACGATCAAGTTGAAGGAGAGTTGAGTTCCTGGTCTGAAGTGAATTTGGTGTTTCGCTGGCTGTTTGATCACAAGGTGGTGTTGAGCCTGATCGTGATCGGATTGCTATATGACAGCACGATCCGGATGATGGTCACACTAGGCAGTGAATATCTGCGCCTGATACAATATCCTGAGTTCATGTTTGGTGTTTTGGGAGCGCTGACTTCAGGCACCGGCTGGATTGCAGGAGTGTGGGGCAAGAAGCTCTCCGATACATACTCCCGACCCATGAATCTTTTGATTCTGGGCATGGTCGGGCTGACCGGGCTGGTAGGAGTTGCTTTTGTGATTCCGTACTGGGGTTACGGTTTCTGGGTGCTGTTGATGATCGGTTTTGGAATGCTCAACTTCTTTATGTCGACCTATATTAATGCTGAAACCAGTTCCAAGCGCCGGGCCACAGTTCTGAGCGTCAAGAGTCTGGCTTTCAACATTGGCTACGGTGCAGTAGGTCTTTTGTATGCTGGCTGGAACGCCTGGTTGAAAATGTCAGACGCAGCTGCGGGCGATGAAGGAATCTTTGAAGCCGGACTGCCCGCGTTTCCGGTGTTCTTTGCGGTAACGTATTTTCTGGGCTGGGTGATTTTACGCAGGCGTTTTTCAACGAACGTGGATGTATCGCCAATAGATGCCAATCAACGCTAATTTTTTTATTTTCCGTATCTGTGTAAATTTGCCTTTATGGACAGCTCAATACTATGAAATCATATCAAAAATTGCTCGAACGATCCAAAGAGGTATCTCTCATTTCTGCAACTTCTGCTTTACTACAATGGGATCAGGAAATCTTACTACCGAAACGGGGGGTTGATTTTCGTGCGGATCAGCTGGCCTGGCTGGGAGGTAAAGCACACCGGCTCTGGACAGAAGACGCAGTAGGTGAGTGGATTGAGGCTGCAACAGATGAAGTTGATGCCGGATCGCTGGATGCGGTCAATGTGGAGCGCTGCAAATACGATTACGAACGAGCACGTAAGATCCCGGTGGCTCTGGTGGAAAAATCAGCACGGGTGGAAGCACAGGGGCATGAATCCTGGAAGGAGGCCCGGGCGAAGAGTGACTTTTCGCGGTTTGCTGAGTCATTGACTGAGTTGGTCGAGCTTTCCAAACAGAAAGCCGAGCTGTGGGGTTACACAAACGTGCCCTACGATGCCTTGCTGGAAGGTTACGAGCCCGGCCTAACGGCCAGTCAGGTGCAGGATTTGTTTGGACCGCTGGCAAGCCAGTTGGCAGAGATCTGCGAGACGGCTTACTCAAAAGTCAAAGACGTGCACTTGCCCGCGGGTGAGTATCCGGTCGATCAGCAAAAGCAGTTCAACGCCAAGGTAGTGGAAGCCGTCGGATTTGATCTGGATCGAGGAAGGATCGATATTTCAGTGCATCCTTTTTCTTCCGGTATGGGGCCGCACGATAACCGGATTACTACCCGTTATGATGCGAGAGATTTCACCAGTTCATTCTCCGGTATCCTGCATGAAGCCGGACACGGAATGTATGAGCAGGGATTACGGCCGGAAGCCCATGGCACGCCCTGTGGCAGTTCGGTTTCGCTGGGAATTCATGAATCGCAGTCGCGTTTCTGGGAAAATCAGATCGGGAGGTCTCATGCCTTCTGGGAATACTGGTATCCGGTCGCAGTGGAACACTTTCCGCAGTTGCAGCAGATATCTATCGAGGATCTGGTAGCCTATGTGAATCATGTCAAGCGGTCGTTTATCCGGGTTGATGCCTCGGAAATCGGTTACGACCTGCATGTGATTTTACGCTTTGAAGTAGAGGAAAAAATATTCTCCGGAGAGCTGGCGGTTTCAGATATTCCGGGTTACTGGAACGAACGCTTTAAGCAACTAATCGGTCTGGAGGTGCAAGATGATGCGCAGGGCTGCCTGCAGGACATTCACTGGAGTATGGGGGGATTTGGTTATTTCCCGACCTATACCCTGGGTAGTATCAATGCTGCTCAGATCTATGCGGCAGTGGAGAAAACGCTGGGGAATGTAGATCAGTTGCTGGCTGCCGGCAGGTATAGTGAGATCCTTATGTTCCTGCGGGAAAATATTCACCAGCATGGCCGGCGCTATCTGCCCAACGAACTGATGCAATTAGCAACTGGCAGCGAGCCGGCGACAGACGCCTTCCTGAGCTATTTTCGTGAGAAAGTAGAAAGGATTTGAGGGTATTCGATTTGATTCGTTTGCTGTCATAAATCCTGGGACGCGTCAAGCTGGCGTGCGATCAAAGTCCCGAGGGTGCATCGATAAATTCCCACGGGAGGCTGTATTTTTCAGACAAGTGCCGGGCAAGGGACTGAACGCCAAGGGTTTCCGTAGCATAGTGACCAGCTAGAATGATGTTGGTTTCTGTCTCATGGGCTTGTGAAAAGACATCATGCGAGACTTCACCGGTGACAATGGTGTCGATTTCCATTCCTTTGCATTCACGCAAAAGATGGTTGCCGCTGCCGGAGGAAATGAGGATGCGTCTGGTTTCTTGCGGACCTCCCGGGATCAGTTGGCCTGAACCCAGCGTGGAGTTCAGTCTTTGCGTGAGTTCATCCCGGTCCATGGAGACTTCCGCCAATCGCGCCAGCAAAGTGCCTTTGATCTCTAGAGACAGGGTGGTTTTTTCAAGCCCGATCTTTTGGGCCAGCAGTATGTTGTTCCCATAGACGGGGTGCGCATCCAGCGGCAAATGTGAACTGTAAACAGCTAGATTAGCCTGCATGGCTGCATGAATAAATGCATATTTTTTCCCGACCAGCGGACACAGCCCGTTCCATGCCAGTCCGTGATGTACGATGAGCAGTGAGTTGGGCTGACCGGCAGCGGCCTGAACGGTCAGGGAATTGGCATCTACCGCGGCGCAGAAACGTTCGACCATTCCGGAATTTTCAAGCTGGAGGCCGTTACATGCTCCCGCGTAATCTTCAATTTGGCTGTGATTCAGGGTACATTCCAAAAATTCCACAACGCTATGCAGGGAAACGGACATGCAGGATGTTAAGCTTGCCTGCCTGCTTTGGCAAGTGATAGCCGGGCATAACGCATTCTCATATCGACAAATTTTGTATCTGGGCAACTCTCGTTGAGTATAGATAGCTGTTTATGAGAATTCCTGCAAAGTGGTGTCTGGGCATTGCGGTTCTGCTGTTGGCCGTTGCGTTCATTTTTTTGGCGAAACCTGTGTATCAAAGCGCCAAGGTGCTGCGAGCCCGCTGGCTGGTGCAGGACTTGTATTATGATGAATTTGATACCAGCGGTTTTTACAGGATTCGGACTGCTCTGGAGCTGGCACCAAACGATCTCACCGTATTGCGTAAGGCCTGTGAGATTTACGGCGAACTGAATTTCACCATTGGATATATACACTGGCTGAAGTTGTTGCGGCACGAGGAGGTTACGGTCTCGGATTACGGAGTGTTTCTGGATTTCTTGATCAAGGCGGGACAACCGACAATCTTCCGTCCTTATGCAGCCCGGTTGGCAACGAACGTGCGACCGGATGAAATCAAACTGGTGCTGGCTCGCTATCATCTGGTCATGAATAACACCTCATTGTCGGGTTTGTTGCTTGAAGAGCTGTACCGTTCAGATGCTAAAACTGCAGAAGTCTGTTATTTGCTGGGTCTGACACTATTACAGCAAGGCTGGCCGTCAGAGCGGGAAGAGGCTGCCCAGTTGTTGCAGGAAAGTATCCGTATGGATCCTCGGTTTCGGGCTGAGTCGGTTGGTTTGTTGATTAAACATCGGCTACTGAAAGAGGAAGAGATGCTGCAACTGGTGGGATATCTGATAGATTCCGAGGACGGTATACGGCAACGCCTGCTGGCGTATCGGCTGGAAGCTTCTGCTAATAACGAATCCCAAGATGTCGTTTTGGAGAAAGTGGAGCGTGAATTCCGTGGAAGTGACGACGGCACGAAGCTGGAAGTGGGCCGCTGGATGAACCGGAATCGTTTTTACCAGCAGACGACGGAATTCATCAGTGAAACTCTGGCATCGGGCAACCGGGACTTGTTTCTGGTGCGGGTAGACGCGATGGCAGCGGCCAATCGCTGGCAGGAGCTGGAGGAGCTTTTTCGTGGAGATGTGCCGTTGACTCGTGAGATTCAGGAATTGTTCCGTTTTCGGATAGCACATGAACTGGGAAAGCCGGACGTCGCAGATGTGCTCTGGAATCGCGCATTGGATCTGGCGCGGGATAAGCCGGTGCTGTTGTGGTATTATTCCGGTTATGTGGAGCGGTTAGGCCTGCAACAGCGGGAGGAGTCTGCCTACCGGTCACTTTTACCGATCACTGCCCATAAACGTGGGGCTTATCTGGCACTGGTGGAACTGCTGGATAAGACCGGACAAACCCGGAAACTGTTTGAGCTACTCGGCACCATGCGCAAGGAATACCCGAATGACCCGGAAGTGGCTAACGATTGGGCCTATTGTGCCTTACTGCTGGAGCATGAGATTGAATCACTGGAAGCACAGGTCAGATCGGCCGTGGAGCAATCACCCGAAGTGCTCGCTTATCGTATCACTTACGGATTGTATCTGTTGAGAATCGGTCAGAACAAAGCAGCTTTGCGATTGTTCGAGGGTCTACCGCTGCCGCCTTACATGGATTGGCTGTTGGAATGGCGCGCGGTTTACCTGGCGATTTTGCTGCAGAATGAGTTGCGACCGCAGGCGGCTGAAGTCATGGCTACGATTGCTATTAATCAACTCAAAAAAGAAGAGGCAGCACTCATTCAGTTTTACTGACATGTTACTTAAAATTGCGTAATAACAGTAATTTTTTAGTACCTATTTTGTGCTCAATGTTGTACTTTTTAAGTGATGAGAATTACTCTCAAACGTAATGTTGCTTTATGGGTTTTCACGAGTGTGTTACTCGGCAACGCCTATGGGTTGCAGATTCGGTCGGTGACCTTCGAAAGTCCAGGGCCAAGCATTACGACTACCGATTTTGAAACAGACAATGGCACTGACTTTGATGTAAATACAGGTGGGGGCAATCCACTGTCGCTGCAGAGCCTGATTGCTGAAGATGGCTCAACCGCCGGATTACAATATAACATTCTCGACCTTCCGTTTGAAGTCACGTTGCAGCGTTCATCGCCAGACACTACCTCTAATATTCAATTTTTCATCACGGGAGGAGCTGGCACAGACAGCAACCCCTATGATGTTGCCGGTGAGCTGACGAGTGTGATGGAAGAAGCTTACAATTCCAGAAACCTGGGGGTAGGTGTTGAAAATATGTTTTCCAATGGCGGCGGCACAGACAAAAATGTCGAGCGTGTGGACTACATTTATTCCGGTGGAATAACGGCCCGATCCTCGGAAAGTCAGGATACCGACGAGTATGGTTTTGCGTTCTTTGAGCGTGATGCCAATAACAACTTCGGGATTGCTGCCATTACCGGCATTGATGGTGATAATAATGTGACTTCCTTCGGTGATCTGATCATGTTTGGTGACAGTGATGTGACTGGCGGCAATACAGACTTGAATTGGGGGCCGAACAACTTGACAGGTGCACTTACCAACAATGGACAGTATGCCATCCTGACCGGCGAGATAGGTGATGATCTGGAGGATTACGACTTTACCAGCACTGGCACGGGACAGGATATTGGTGGTGTCTTTATTACGTTTGAGGAACTGGGAATTAACCAGGATGAAACGATCTTTGGGTATGCGATCTTTGCCGGGGATCAGGATGACAAAAACGGTGGAAATGCTCCTTCCGGTTCAACGATCAACGATTTTGATAACGATTCCATATATGAGCAGTCCAACGATTCCTCTGGTCTCAACACTGGAGGGGATCTTTACGGGGGCGGTGTAATCTTTCAGTTGGACGGCACACCTCCTCCGACCATTTTGGATCCTGAAGGGTTCTACTGGGATCTGAACGGCAGTCGTGCAGGTTCGACAGATGATGAACTGGGCTTCACTGAAGCGCAGCAAAATACGCAGCTCACCGATATTTGGACAAATTCCGCTTCGGACACTCACTGGGGCAGCGAAAATGGCGGCATAGATACTAATGGCTGGGCGGATAACAAAGTTGCTACATTTGCTGCTGGCAGCACGGATGCCACCAATACTAGGGATGCACAGAATAACACTTATACCGTTACGGTTCAAAATGATCTGGTGAAAGCCAATGCAATTGTGGTGGAAGACGGTAACCTGACGATCGACAGCAGTGGTGGTGGTGGCATTGAACTCAACACCGTTTCCAATGAAGTGCCTTACATTGACGTTCAGAACAACGCCGGTGACACTAAAACGAGAGCCAATGGCCGCGCGACCAAGATTTCGGCTCCGATTTCAGGAACAGCGGGTATTCGCAAGATTGGAGACGGCGACCTGGTTTTGAGTGGAAATAATACGGTATCAGGAACTTATGCACAAGAAGCTGGAAATACGGAGCTGGCAGGGGCAAATTCGCTGGGCGGTATCACCACCATTGATCTTCAGACCGGCACTCTTTTTCTAAATGCAACCAATGCTATCAACGACACGGGCAACATGGTGCTCAACGGCGGTAACATTACGGTCGTAGACAACTTTGATCATTCAGATGCTCTAGGAACATTAACTTTGAACGAAAATTCCACCATCGATATGGGCACCCGAAGCGGTTCAGATCAAAGTATCATCACATTTTCCGACAGCAGTTCGGTGGGCTGGACTGCCGGCAGACAATGGAGTATCACCAACTGGTCCGGTATCGGAAGTTTGGATGGCACCATCGGGGTGAAAGATCCGTTGGCTACCGGTGGCAACGGATCTGATCAGATTTTCTTCGGCGGCGATATTGATGGATTAACCTTAGGTCAGCTTGAGCAGATCAAGTTTATTAACCCGGAAGCCTATGCCCCAGGGGTGTATTCCGCGATTATTCTTTCCACAGGTGAAATTGTTCCGGTGGTGCCGGAGGCAGAGTCAGTAGTGGCTTTAATAATCCTGATCAGTTATTTCCTGGTGGTGCGACGTAAACGGTCCAGGCACTGGAGCCAAGCCAGTGCTTAAAAGAAGCGTTTATATGAAAAAAACAGCCACCTTGGTCAGTGGTTATCTGGCATTCTGTGTCACGTCGGATGCGGCGCTAGTCAGTTTGCAACGTACTCCTTATGATCGTCAGCTGGAGCGGGTTCAGCATGTGCTGGATCGGGATGCCTGTGAAAATAACGGGAATCCCGGTGATCTGGAAACCATTAATCAGGCAATGCGGGAGGCTTACAATCTGCCTTATTCATCCTATCAGGAATGGCAGTCCCCGGAAGAAACACTTCAGAATAAACGGGCCGACTGCAAAGCCAGAGCGGTTTTACTGCATCATAAACTCAATCAGGCCGGGGTGGGTTCGCACCGCTTGGTGATTGGCCGCTTGAAAGGTGGCAACAGTCAGTCTCATACCTGGTTGGTATGGAAAACGGCAGAAGGAGAATATTTGCTGGATCCTACCTATTATCGTAAGGCCGTAGCTATTGAAAAGATTTCAGCAGGTAAATACATCCCCGAGTTCATCTACTGCGGGGGTGGAAAATATGGTTATATTCCCAACTCAGTGGTGCTGGACGGATTGGATGAGATTCCGCCGCATATTCAGCAGCGTAGAAACAAAACTCGTGTTTTTCTGGCGGAAGAAGAGAGAGTCCAAGAACCAGTTCAAGCCAATAAAGAAACGCTTTCTGCTCCGGATTTAACCCAGAAACCGGATAAGTCGGCCGACGGGGATCAGGCCGAGACTATTCAGGAAGCTCGTACCCGGAAGTCGGATCATGATGATCTGAAGCAGCAAGTGAAAGTCGAAGATCTCTCTATCACAGCATTGCACTGAGATCTGAATGGGTTCTGTGTATTTCGAATAACAGTGACGGTGAAGCACTTTCTAATTCATTCGCCGCACTGGTCAAGGAAAGCGATGGCCACTGGCAACAAATACCAACCACACCGGGTGCTGGTATATACTTTGACTCGGCAAAGCGAGCTCAAACTAAAGTAATTCGCAACCTGACTGAGCCGCACGGATGTGCGACCCTTTTCTGACCCTACCATCGGGAACATGTAGGATGAGAAAACGTTGTCCCGACACCCTTCGTGGTCGGGACAGGTAAACATCTTTCTAATGTGTTTAGTTTAGTCCTGACCGCGCAGTGTGTCGGGATAAAGAATATCCGGAGACTTCTCGTCAAACAGCATTCCCCCTGCGTTCCATTAAACTAGAGCATTTTCAAATTGAGTGTGAACACTTTGGAACTGTAGCCGAGGTCGGTGACCTGGGACTTCTGAGGGGAGCAAGATCACCGACTTCACCTGCAAATGTTAAAATATGATTCGAGTATGCTTTAGTCTGGTGTCAGCGAAGTTCCTTCATAAAGTTGCAGCGAAAATGGCCTGAAGCGCCGCGTCGTCAAGGGGAGTGTCCGTAGACCCATGACCCAGAAGTGCAATAAAGCTCTCCCGGCCATTTTCGCTACAACCTTCAGAGGCCGTGGCTCTGTTGCATCAGAGCGGCGTTTCTCCCTTGCCACCTATGTTCAAATAGGTGGCTGCTGCCCTTGTGCCTTGCCTTGTCACAAAATGTCTCACGGATTTATCGAAGGCACTTCGCTGATATCACACTAGCTGAATGATTGAATCAAAGGTGTTTGCAGCAAAACCAAATTTACCCGTTTTGACTGAAAATCAGCTCTTGAGCGCCACGTTTCCAGTACTAAAAATCCGCTGAGAATCGTATTCAGACGAATCTGAAATCTTGAAAATTATGGTGTTACCGGAACGATTGGCGGCGGGAATGTGGTTGGCGGCGGGCTGTTGAAAAATGTGGTCAGCTCGTTTCCCGCACTTTCATCCGGCGAACCAATATCTTCACCTTCATAATACCAGACATAACGTCCCAGGAAATTGATTTCATTGATGACCAGACCACCGAATTCGGAAGGCAAACCGTTCTGATACAGCCAGCGTATCAGCACAAATTGAGCAAATGTACTGCCACCGACGTTGGCACGGGCACGCTTGGAACCACCTTCAAACTCGGCGATGACGTTTGGAGAGCGGTTGTCAAAAAAATCAGCCGGCACGGAGATGCCGGTCACAAATTCAGGTAAATTGGCCTGTGCTGCCAGTGGGATCCATGCCGAAATCGAACGACTGGCCAATAAAGGGGAGTGCTGTAACTGTTGGATTAAAGCTACTGGTTGAGTTTCCTGTATCCCATCAATTTCATTCAGATCTTCCAGAAAATACACTTCCATGGTAGATGGGTGAGGAGAATCAATGAGGACGCTGACTCGTTCAATCTCACGCGGTTCCCCCAGATCGAAGATGGCAATGGGCTCCGGATCGGTTTCCGAGAAAACATGCGTGGTTTCTACCAGATCATCAATCATCGCCTTTGAACTGGGGGCCAACCCGTCAGACGTCCCTATTAACCGGGCTCCTGAGGAAGGTGACAGAACGTTGGTCATGGCCTGGTTGTCTGTAGCCTGAGTCTGACGAACGAGTTGGGTCTGTTTCGGGCTGAAACCGCGGAAGAAAGAGCCGGCAACCCCAAAGCCAGAAATATCGCCTGGCTTGGATGTGTCAAAAACAATACGAACCAATGAAGCCTCAATCTCCTGCTTGAACCAAACCACAACTGGCCCTGCTTCACTGTAAGTTACGGTATCACTGACAGGAATCCATGGAGTTTTATCGTCTTCAGTAGCCGTTGTGCGCACATAGGCCATCACCGCACCTTCAGCATCAAAATTATAAAAACGGAAGCTGTTGACCAGTGAGGAGTCTTTAAGACTGACTAAAAATACGCTGCGTCCTTCGGGAATTTCCGAAGAAAGTGTTTCATCGTCATGGATGAGGTCCACTTTGTCGTTGAGCAGGGGATCTGGAGAATCAGACTCCAGCACGACATCACTGATATAGAGCAGTCCGCTGCCCCAACTGGAGCGGGCTACATTGTACTCTGGATCCAGCTCAGGATTTTGTTGAACTTGGCCTCGAACCAATGCAACCCCCATAAAAATAGCTAAAATGCTACTTAATATATTCTTAAAACCAAAATTATGATGCTTGCGTGTCATACTGTTTGTATCCTTAACTTCTTTTTACAGTCTGGCGGAATAATGATAAAAGTCGAACAATTATTTATTGCTGTCAGCCACTGAGCTGGCTATATATTTACGTAAAGATAAGTATAAAATGTAGTGGAGTATGTTTTTATCAGTTGCCTCTTGGAAGGAAGCTGTTTAAAGATAGAAGAATACGTGAATAAAAAGGGTCTCATTGTAGCATGTTTAGGTATCTGTCTGGTAGATGTTGCTGCCCGAGGACAGGACTCCAATACCTATTCAAGCAATTACAACTGGTCGAAACGTCCGGTCGATGCGGTCTATGATCCCGGACTGAGAACCTACACTCCCGCGCGGCCGAACACTTCTACCCGAACGGATGCCGTCTTGAAAGCAGGACCCATTCAGATGCGCTCAGATGTGGGAACCCGTCTGAGTTACGACGATAACATTTCCCTTTCTGAGCGTAATCGTCGGGATGACATTATTATCACACCTTATGCTAACTTCGGATTCCAGTGGCCACTGACGGATGTCAACACATTGAATCTGACGGTTGGCATCTATCGTGACTTTTACCTGTTTAATCCAGGTGAAAGCACGGAAGCTATCGGGATTTCCCCCAAATCCGCCCTAGAATTCTGGATCTACGCTGGCGAGCATGTGCGTTTTGTCCTCTTTGATCATTTTGCATTGGAAGATGATGCAGTGGAGGAAACTACCCTTAATGACACGCTGGGGTTTTACCGTTTTACCAACACGGCCGGAATTACAGGTTATTGGGATGTCAATGAAAGTCTGACTCTGAGTCTGGGGTACCGTTACCATACGGTGATCTCACTGGCAGACGACTTTGACTTTTTAGATCGCGATACTCATTCCGTGGATACTTCACTGTCCTATAAACTGGGACCGGAAACGGTCATTGGTGGATTTGCCAATGCAGGATGGACTTTTTATGACACGGGTGTGAACAATGACAGCCTGGTGTCCACTTTCGGCGTATTTGGGGAGACACGCTTTACGGACTACATCCACGGTAACGCCTCGATTTCGTATTCGCTGGGTGATTTTGACAGCGGAGGCACCAATGGAGATGGTAGCGGGCTGGATGAGTTTTCTATTAATGGTATCCTGAGTCACCGGCTGAATCAGGTGATGTCACATTCGATTGGTGCAGGTCGTGCCACGCGTCTCGGCACGACATCGAATTTTTTCACCACCTATTACGCCCGGCACTCTGCTGATTGGCAAGTGATCAGAGATGTATCTCTGGGAACTAACTTGTTTTTTGAATTCACAGATGAGTCCAATAGTGCGAACAGCGAACACTTCATCCGCTGGGGCGGTGGAATTCGGGCCATGTACCGGATCAACAGCAATCTGACGACTGGCGTGAATTACCAATATGCGGAGAAAGACTCGAATCGTGCCAACCGGGACTATTTCAACAACCGGGTTTCCCTAGACGTGAATTACAGATTTTAAATGATTGGTAGACTCAAATCCTGTTGCATATGTGTCACGCACATTCTGTGCGTGTGGCTGGTCTTAACGAATGGCTCCTCACCAGCGCTGGCGCAGGAATCATTGATTTCCGGAGATAGTCTCTTACCGCGTTCCATGGATACGCTGGATGATTCCTATCGCTTCAAAGTCGGGGACCAGATCATTTATCGGGTCATTGAAGACCAGGATCAGGAGGTGCGTCGTATTGTGATGGATACTGGCCAGGTAACACTGCCATATCTCGGCAAAGTAATGGCCAAAGGACTGACTGCCAAGGAAATAGCATTCAAGATCAAGCCACTACTGGAAAAAGAATATTACAAGCAGGCGACTGTGTTGTTGACTTTGGATACGCAACGGAAGTTCAGGGGCAAGGCTTACATTTTCGGTGCAGTGACTCAACCGGGTGCCATTCAAATCCCCACGGATGAGGTACTTACCGTCAGTAAGGCCATCTTGAAAGTGGGAGGATTTGCCCCCTCGGCAGACCGAACTTCGGTTCGTGTTGAGCGTAAAACGGATGCAGGCAAGAAGTCGGTAATTGTCAATATGGCCGAGGTGATCGATGGTGGGGATTCTGAACAGGATATCACTGTCGAGCCCAATGACTTCATTGTGATTGCCAATCAGTCTTCCCGCGGACGTGTATTTGTAAGCGGTCAGGTCATGCGACCGGGACCGATCCCGGTTCCGGCAGAGCAGCCACTGATGGCCAGTGACGCGATTCTGTCGGCTGGGGGATTTCAGGAGTTTGCGGATATTAGCAAAGTGCGTATCATCCGCAAAAAAGGAGATGGTTCGAATGATACTACTGAAATTATCGCGGATGTCGGTGCGGTGCTGGAAAAGGGTGAAATCGAAAAGGACATTCAACTACAGCCTGATGACCGGGTAGTCGTCCGCGCGCGCTGGATCAATTTCTAAGGCAAGTCATGCAGGAGGTTCCATTTGAGCAGCCCAAGATCATGGCTTCATGGTCGGCAACGCTCTTCACCCGTCTGCACCGGTATAAGAATCTGCTGAAGCGCCGCTGGTGGGTGCTGCTACTGACGGTTTCAATAGCCTTGTGTTATCAGGGTTTCAGACTCATCACTTCGGAGCCGGTCTTTTTTTCTACCTCCCGTATGATGGTGGATCCACAAATCCGCACGCCGGAGTCTGCGCTTTATTCTGAGGAGTTGAGTAATTTTTACGGCACACAGATTGAGCTGATGCGCAGCGGTAAGGTCATGGAGCGTGCCAAAGAGCGTGTGCATGCTCTGAACCCGGATATTCCGGAATCCCGTGCTGCTATTCAGGTCATGCAGCAACCGCTAACTTCTATCTTTGTTTTTACCGCATCCGGTGCAGAGGGAAAATACACCCAGACTTTTCTGGATGCGGTGATGGATTCATTTATCTTTTTCAAGGATGAGATGCGCAGCACAGCATCCCAGAAAACGCTCTCTGCCATTACCGAGCAGGTGCTCAAGCTGGAAAGAGAACTCAAGGAATCCCAGCAGAAGCTGTTTGAGTTTCAAAAAAACAATGATGTGGCCAGCCTCCAGGAACAGGGAAATACAGCTGCAGCCTATGTTGCCTCGCTGGAAAAGGAACTGGCTGAGTCAACGAAAGAACTGCAGCTACTGGAATTGATGGATCTGGATCAGAATGTTCAGCGGCAGGAACGACTGAACAATGAGCAGGCTACCGAGGAAGAAAATACGCCGACTGCCAGGTTAACCGGCGATGAGCCGGAACTGGAATATTTGAAAGCCAAACGCAGTATCCGGATGCTTGAAAATCAACTGGAGAAACTTAGCGCAGACCTTACTGACAAACACCCTAAGATGATTATGCTCAGACAGCAGATCAAAGATCAGACCGATTTGCTGGGATTTTACCGCAGCCAAAGCCAAGACCAGCTGGAAAGTCGTAAGGAAACCTTGAAACTGCAAGTGCAGAATATCAATGCCCAGATGGAAACATGGAGAGCCAAAGCACTGCAATCCAGTCGGGTGATGGCCGAGTTTGAGAGTATGAAAGCCGATGTAGAGCGTATTAAAAGTCTGTATGACCGGTTGTTGAATACCACTCAGAATGTGGATGTATCCACTAACGTCGCACAGACGACGATATCGATTCTGGAGGCTGCTTCTCCGGCAGTATCCAGAAAACAGGGAGTGGGTAAAGCACTAGGTTTTGGAGTGGTAATCGGTATTTTTGCTGGCTGTGGAATTCTTTTCATATTCGACAGGATTGATGACCGGGTAAACTCATTTACAGAGTTAAGAGATCATTTCGAAGAAGAAGTGCTGGGTCAGGTACCGCTGGAAATCCTGGGAGGAGAAGAGCGGGTGGCACTGCTGGATGAGAATGATGAGCGCCAGGTTTATTCAGAAGCCTTCCGTAACATTCGCTCCTCCCTGATGTATATGGCAGTAGAAGGTGAACGGCCGCGTTCGCTCATTGTCACCAGCGCGGTTCCCAGTGAGGGAAAATCGACCATCTCTGCAAATCTGGCGATCACTATGGGTTTTGCGGGCTCCAGAACTCTGTTGATTGACGCGGATTTACGTAAGGGTCTGCTCAATCATGATTTTGGAGTAAGTTCCAGTCCGGGACTGGTAGATGCGCTGGAACAACGGATGCACTGGACCGAGACGGTGCAGGATACCGGACACCCGAACTTGCACTTCATTGCTCGCGGTCATGCCCGCAGCCATATTGGCGAGCTGCTGATTGGATCAGTGGCGGATGTTTTCCTGAAAGAAATCCGGGAACATTATGACTACATGATTTTTGACACACCACCCATTCTGGCAGCGGACGACACTCCGAGCCTGGCTCCCAAGATTGATGGAACACTGATGGTCATGCGCTCGGCGCACACCTCCTCGCGGATGACCCAAAACTCACTGGATCTGCTTTATCAGCGCCAAGTTAACGTATTGGGGCTGGTCTTCAACTGTATTGATACTCAGCTGCCTGATTATTATCACTACCAGTATTACAAATCCTATTATAGTGAAACTATTCCCGGGGATAGTTAGTGGCTAGTCTCTGAATGACATTCGGGGGTGGTTCTTTAGATAGCGACTGATCGCTGACATGAAAGGTTCGCCAAACTCATGAAGTTTCTTGTCACCGACTCCACTCAGATCGCTGAAACTTGCCGCTGTTGTTGGATAATAGCGGGACATTTGTCGCAGCGTATTATCACCAAAAATAATGTAAGCTGGAACGCTGCGTTGATCTGCCAGCTCTTTGCGCACCTGGCGCAGATTTTCAAACAGGACTTCATCGCATTCGATCTCTCCTTGCCGGTGCCGGATGCGTGACGCGCTGACTTCAATCGGCTTAGTCAGATGGATGGTTTCGCGTGATTTGAGTATTTCGAACCCTTTTCGCGTGAGTTCCAGCACACTGAACTTATCCGGTGTCTGGCACAGGAGTCCGAGACGGAGCAGCTCCCGGCCAATGGCCTGCCATTCCTGGCGGTGCAAATCTTTACCAATGCCGTAGGTGGATAGTGATGCATGGCCGCGTTGTCGGATTTTTTCGGTCTGCGCACCAGTGAGCACTTCCACAACATGGTTCATTCCAACGCCGTAACCGCTCTGACGTTTGATACGGTAGACGCAAGAGAGTAATTTCTGGGCTGGAAGGGTGCCATCATAGGTTTCACGCGGGGAAAGACAGTTATCGCATGCTCCACAAGGGATATCAGTCCAGTTTTCCCCAAAGTAGGAGAGCAGGTCGACTCTTCGGCACTGGGTGCTTTCCGCATAGTGGATGACGCGGTTTAGCTGCAGACGTGCATTTTTCTGTTCATCCGGATCTGCCATTTCATCAATAAAATGCGTCTGTTTAGCTGCATCTCCGGCACTGAAGAGTAACAGACAGTCTGACGGGAGTCCGTCGCGACCGGCGCGACCGGTTTCCTGATAATAGCTCTCCAGATTCCTGGGTAGGTCGTGGTGTATGACGTAACGCACATTGGGTTTGTTGATGCCCATCCCAAAGGCAATGGTAGCGCAGATCGTTTTGACTTCATCACGCAGGAAGGCTTCCTGATGGGCGGCTCGTGCCTCAGCAGTCAGGCCGGCATGATAAGGCCGGGCGGAAAGGCCGCGTGCCTGCAGTGATTCTGCCAGCTTTTCGGTTCCCTTTCGGCTGGCACAGTAGATGATACCGGCTTCCTGCCGTCGCTTGCTGAGGAACTTTATAATCTGATCGAGTGGCTTCTGTTTGGCAGTAACACGATAAGTCAGGTTCGGGCGGTTGAATGAGGCAATGAAAACAGCGGGTTCTTTTAGAGCTAATCGCTGTCTGATGTCGGATTGTACGCGTTCGGTTGCCGTTGCGGTCAGCGCCATCACAGGCACCTCAGGTAGCAGCTCTCGCAGTTGTGCGAGCTGCCGGTATTCCGGGCGAAAATCATGACCCCACTCACTGATGCAGTGGGCCTCATCAATGGCGAGCAGCGAAACGTTCCAGGCGCGCAGATTTTCTTCCCAGTGATCCATCATCAACCGCTCTGGTGCAGCATAGAGGAGTTTGTATTCGCCCTGGTGGAGGCCGCGCAGGCGTTTGCGAGTTTCTTCCGCACCAAGTGTGGAATTGAGATACGTAGCTGCCACTCCTGCGGTCTGCAGGGTATCGACCTGATCTTTCATGAGCGCAATTAAGGGAGAAACCACTAATGTCAGTCCGGGTCGGACCAGTGCAGGAAGCTGAAAGCAAAGCGACTTTCCACCTCCGGTGGGTAGCAGTGCAAAGGTGTCTTTTCCTGCCAGGCAGGCATGAATGATACTTTCCTGATGCGGGCGAAAGGTGCTGTAACCGAAAACGTCCTTGAGTATGCTATGTATGTCTGCCACCTCAAGACATCACCATGAATCGAGGATGGATTCAACCACAGTTATTTTGGCTTTCAGGTTGAAGGGATGCTGCTTCATGACAAGCTGGAGACATGTCAGATGCACGCTCGAGTATCGAAGGGCAAACACCAATCCGGTTGAGTGGAAGAAACTCACCGGTCGGTCATGCTGCCGGCTTTTCAATTTGGGGCATGTTGCTCTTCGGGCTGCCTTTCGTGGCTGTGGGGGTCTGGGCGACGCTGACAGGACTGGAAATGATTCCGGTCGATGCATCGAAGGTGAATGCTCCAATGTGGGTGATCACTGTATGCGGACTGGTATTTTTCTGCGCCGGTTTGATGGTATGGGGTATGGGGTGGAGGCAGGCTTCGCATCACAGGAAGCTGCGGCTCCATGCCCTGCAGTATCCGAATCTTCCACAGATGGCGGATTACGCCTGGGATGCATCCGGCTATTCTCCTGCACGTTGGCAGCCACTGGCTAAGACTTTGGGCGGTGCGGTCTTTATGACTGTTTTTCTGAGTATTTTCAACTGGTGGGCCTTTGGGTCTGATGATGATTCCATTTTTTTGAGAGTCATTGTGATTGTTTTTGATCTCATGCTGATTTTTGTCTGGTGGACGGCGTTGAAAGGTATGATCCATGCGGTCAAGTTTGGGAGAACCCGGCTGGAATACGGAAAGTTCCCGTATTATCTTGGAGATTGGTTTCAGGCCAATATCCAACTGCCGGCAGGATTGGAGCGGGTAGATTCTGTAAGACTGGTATTCCGATGTGTGCGTGAATTCTATGAAGTGCGTGGCCGCGGAAAAAACCGTCGCAGGACGCTGGTCCATGAGCAATTGTGGGCAGAGGATCAGGAATGGAGTAGGGATGAGATCGGCCAGTGGCCCCGTTTTCTGAACGCAACCTTTACCATTCCAGCTGCAGCACCGGGGAGTCGGATGAATGCGCAAACCAAGCAAAACACGATTTTTTGGGAATTGGAAATGGAGCTCAGCGTGCCAGGGGTGGATCTTAAACAGCGCTATCTGGTTCCGGTGTATGCACGGCAATAGCTGCATGCTGGCTCACTTTTTGGATCTGAATCATCTCCCGGATTGAGAGTGCGAGTGCTGACACCACACTAGAGTAACTAAGAATTAGGTTTTAACATTTTGTAGCCGAGGTCGGTGACCTCGGAGTTTTAAGGGGTGCAAGGTCAGCGACCTACAGATGTTACAACATGATTCGAAAACGCTCTAACTCACATCGTTGGCGCAAAGACTTTGACCAAGTGGTCTGTATCTTGATTCAACAGTCTCCGGTCTTCCAGGCATCGCTTTGTCCGTCAGCTCCGGCAGCATTGCTCCGAGCTGTGAAGTTGCATATGCCATGGTCATTTTGTTTTCTTTGAATTTTACCTGGATGAAGGATAAACAGATTCCTGTAAGAAAACCGTGTGCTTCACCGGCTCTCTCGTCTAGCCTTAACAGGTATGAAGCTTATTTCCTGGAACGTAAACGGCATCCGTGCCTGTATAAAAAAGGGATTTCTGAATTTTATTGCCCGGGAAGATCCGGATATTTTTTGTCTGCAGGAAGTTAAAGCCCGTCGCGAGCAAGTGGAGATGGGATTGGATCTGCAATATCGTGATTTCTGGAATTCCGCCGAAAAGCCCGGCTATTCTGGAGTAGCCCTGTATACCAAGTCCGAGCCACTGAATGTCATCAACGGCTTTGGAATTCAGCAGCATGATCAGGAAGGCCGTGTCATTACGGCCGAGTTTTCGGATTTTTATCTGGTCAATGTCTACACACCGAATTCGAAGAATGAGTTACTACGTCTGTCCTATCGTCAACATGAATGGGATCCGGCATTTCGTGCACATCTGAAAAATTTAGAACAGCAGAAGCCGGTTATTTTTTGTGGGGACTTGAATGTGGCACATCAGGAAATTGATATTGCGCGCCCCAAAGAAAATGAACGCAGCCCGGGATTTACTATCGAAGAGCGGGAGGGGTTCAGTGTACTTATGAGTGATGGCTATATCGACACGTTCCGCGAGTTTGAAAAAGGACCGGATCACTATAGCTGGTGGAGTTTCCGCGCCGGAGCACGTGCCCGTAATGTAGGCTGGAGGATCGATTATTTTGGAATTTCATCCAAGCTGCTCACGCGTCTTGAAAAAGCGTGGATTATGCCGGAAGTAATGGGTTCCGACCATTGTCCGGTGGCGATTGAACTGTCCGGGAACTAGTAGGCATGGTCTCCAAGGCTATCTCAGCATGGTCAAAGTAACGATGACTTCAGTTTCAGTTGTTTCTCTTCCTCCCAGAAAAAAGAACCCGGGAGCTTTTAAAGCAGCCCGGGTTCTAAAGGAGGAAAAACAAATATGAATTAACGTTATAATAAATTAGACCGAAGACTGCAGGATACGTTCAAAATAAATCTCAAAAAATTTAACTGGCTTGAATTGTGGGCTTAAAGTATAAGAAAAGCTAATTAATCTTAGTCCTAAAATGGGTGCTAGTAGAGGAAAACCGCAAAAAACAGCACAGTGAGACCCATGACCAGGCCAGAGCCAAAGACCCACTTAGATCTTTTTTCATCGGCATAGATCCAGGCCAGGGTGTCGCGCATCAGATAGGGCCATGCCGTATAGACCATTCCTTTAATAATAATCAGGTAGGCAAGCACCGTGATGAGAAATTTACTGGTTTCGTCCCGCAAAAAAGCGGCATCCAGCAGCACTTTTCCGAAGAGCACTAGAATAACAGCCAGTGCACGCACTGCCAAAAAGTCTTTCAAGTAAAAGATTGCGGCAACACCCAGAGTGCCGAAGCCGATCAGAAATTTGGGTCGATGCACCGTATATTCCATTAGGTCCATGGTCTTCAGTAACCAGAGGAACCAGACCGTCGCTAGCAGAGTCATTACCACACCGGTCGGATAATGACGGGGAAACGCGGTGAGAACGTCCTGTGCCTGCTTCGGTTGCCAGAGACACCAGCTGTAAATCGCGGTTATAAAGCCCCCCAGAATCAACGAAACCTGGGTCAGAGTCAGAGTATAGACAAGTGGCGCGGTCATTGGGTGTAAATCTTAAAGCTCAAACGTAAACATATGAATTCACTGCTATTCACGAGAGGTGAATGGCAGGATCCCCGTAAAAAGTAAATCCGGTGGATTCCTCAAGTTTAACGGGGATAAGTTTCCCGATTAGTCGTTTAGAGCCTTCAAAAATAACAATTTTGTTCTGGCGCGTGCGACCGGAAAGACGTTTTTTATTATTTTTACTTGGACCTTCAACCAGCACTTCGGTTGTCTGACCCAGCATGCGTGAGGATTTGTTTTCTACAATTGTATCAATGACAGACAGCAGATCTTTATTTCGCTCGATTTTGATCTCATCAGAAAGTTGTGCATCCATGACTGCTGCGGGTGTATCTTTGCGTTCTGAGTAACGGAAGATGAACGCATTATCAAACTTAATTTCCTCCACCAGTTGGCGCGTCTGCTGATAGTCGGCATCTGTTTCTCCAGGGAATCCGACAATGATATCCGTGGTAATGGCTACATCAGGACAGGCATCGCGCATCTGATAGACTACTTCCCGGTAGCGATCAACGGTATAAGCACGGTGCATTTTTTTGAGAATACGATCGCTACCAGCCTGAAGCGGCAGGTGAATGTGTTCACATAATTTGGTTAGTTCACGAAAGGCACGGATGAGGTCGTTGCGGTAACCGATCGGGTGAGGTGAGGTAAAGCGTATACGTTCCAGTCCGTCGATGTCTTCCAGAGCGTAAAGCAGCTGTACGAAGGGAGACTTACCGTTCACTTTTTCAAACTCGTGGCGACCATAGAGGTTGACGATCTGGCCCAGTAAAGTGACTTCCTTGATGCCACTCGAAACGAGATCTTTTACTTCGGCTACAATTTCATCGATGGGCCGGCTGCGTTCCGAGCCACGAGTGTAGGGAACGATGCAATAGGTGCATTTCATATTACAGCCCTGCATGATCGAGACAAAGGCGGTGCATTGCTTTTCCTGCAGATCGTGATCGCGAATGGTGTTCTGGCTGCCGGTTTCTTCCTCAACATCCACAATACTGCCACGTAAATCGTCAATATTACCGCCATTGCGTCCCAGCAGACGATCAATATGGTCGGCGACCCGGTGATATTTCTGGGTGCCGACTACCAAATTAACTCCAGGCAACATATGGGTGAGCTCCGAGCCGCGGCTTTGTGCCATGCACCCCATAAAACCAAGCACCAGATTGTGGCGTTTCTTCTTTTTAATCTTGTTCTGAACATGCGCCATCTTGCCGATGGCTTTCTGTTCGGCCATGTCGCGCACACTGCAGGTATTCAACAGCACCACATCAGCACCATCTTCACTAGCGCAGATAGAATATCCACGCTCCACGAGTTGGCGGGCTACCTGTTGCGAGTCGCGCTCGTTCATCTGGCAACCATAGGTCTTGATGTATACTTTCGGCATGCATGTAGTATTATGGCTATCGAACTGCAGGTGAAAAGCGGAATCTAATGGATCAACGCAGCGTTCACTGAATTCATGAAACGTATTGCAGTTCTATAAGTTATTTGCTGTGAACGCTCTGTCCTGTCCGTAAATTTCAGGTGTGCATTCGAAGAATTCGTGTTTAAGTTTTCGGCTGCATGGACGTGCCTAAGCCATTTTTGGAACATCTGGAAGAATTGCGCTGGATGCTGGTTAAATCGGTCATCGCGCTAGCTCTCTCAATGGGTTTCTGCGCCATTTTTCTGCGTCAGATTATGGATGTGGTTAAACGGCCTTTGCAGGTTGTTTGTGACGAGCGAGGTCTCCAAATCGATGAGTTTCTCTTTACACTCAATGTCGTCGATCCGCTGACCATCAGCGTGGAAACCTGCCTTTTTGCCGGGATTATCATCGCGTTTCCGTTCCTGTTCTTCTTTGTCGGTCAGTTTGTGGTTCCTGCCTTACAGCCACATGAAAAGAAGCTCCTGATTCCGGCGTTTACGGCAGGTGGCATACTTTTCATTGGCGGTGTGTTTTTTTGTTTTTTTCTGATTCTGCCGCAAGCCCTACGCTTCTTCATCGAGTGGAATGAATGGTTTGGCTGGAAGGCGCAGTGGCCTATTCAGCGCTACATCGGCTTTGTGCTGCAAATGCTGGTGGCCTTCGGTTTGTCATTTGAATTGCCGCTGGTGATTGCGATTCTGGCCAAATTGGGAATAGTGACGCAGTCGTTCCTGCAGCAATACCGCCGTCATGCGATCGTGATTTTGGTAGTCTTCTCAGCTTGTGTGACACCAACTTCGGATCCTTTTACGTTGGGAATGATGTTCGGTCCGATGTATCTGCTGTATGAGGTCAGCATTTTCATTGCCGGAATCCTGGAGCGGAAACGCAAAAAATGGCTTTTGGAAGAAGGCCTGATTGATGATCTGGATTAGTTGCTTGCAAACCTGCTCACTATTGCCATCTGTGGCTCAGAGGTTACTTTGGCATCGCATTATGAGCCGGCAGTGGACGCATCTCCAGTCATACAGCACAAGTGGAATCATTGTATTAATCACTTTTTTAACGCTGTCATCGTCTGTTTTGGCTCAGCAAAACAATGCAACTGCCGAGGAATCCAGTGAATCGGCCTCCACTCGGATTATCAGTATTGATGACCTGAAGCCACCGGTTGAGCAGTTGATGCAGGAGGCGGTAGGGCTGCAGGAATCCGGTGAGCCCGCACGGGCAGCAGCTGTTTTAGCCGATGTACTCCGTTATCATCCGGATACGGACTTCAAGGAGGAAATCGTTTTTCGTATGGCTGAGTGTTATCGCCTGCTGGGGCGCTATCAGGAGTCACGCAAAATGCTCAGTCTGCTGCGCGCTGAATTTAAGGATGGTAAATGGTCACATGCCGGGCATCTGCTGGCAGGTGAGATGGACGCCACCGAAGACAAATGGCAAGCTGCGCGGCAACATTTCCGGCGGGCAGCACAATCGAGCCAGTTGGCCATTGAAACGCGGTCGCTGTATTTCTCCATTATCAGTTCCATCCGTTTGGAGCAGTTCAAATCGGCTCGAGCAGAACTGGACCGCCTGGCGCAGATCAAAAAAGAGCACCCCTACCGGGATTTTGCTTTCCTTAAGCTGGGGGAGCTGACCACCGCAGAAAAGACGCAGAAGTCTGTCGCCCAGGCTGAGGAGTATTTCCAGCAGACACTTTCCATTACCCAATCGCCCGATTTGCGGGCGGAAGCTGCCGTGCGGGCGGGAAACTTAGTATATACGCAAAAGCGCTATCCGGATGCGATCGCCTATTATGAGATGGTGCGCAAACTGGATGCGCCCAAAGTTTGGCGGGAACTTTCCCATCTGGGATTGGTTCAGTCCTATTTTGCACGGAAACAATATGAAGAGGTCGTGCGTATTTTTAACGAGGTAAAGCCGCATTTCCCGCAGGATCTGCGTGCACAGGTGCTTTTTATGGTGGGTGAGTCATACCGTCTCAGCGGTCAGGATCAGGCTGCCTTGCGTATGTATGATCTGATTCTGAGCGATTTCACAAAATCACCGCTGGCGCAAGCTGCGTTATGGGCACGGGTCATCATCTTACATCGTTCTGATGACCCTTCAGTGGCTGAAGAGGCGGCTAAATATGTAACGCAATTTCCGGATGCAACTGAAGTGACCCGTGCACAACTGATCCGGGCAGATTCCTTTTTTAAACGGCGCATTTTGAAGACTGCGGGACCCATGTATCGGGAGCTGCTGAAATCGCCCCAGCTGCTCAAGGATATATCGCTCGCCACATATCGGCAGGTGATGCTACGGGCGGGCATCTGCGCATATGGGGTGCAAGATTATTCTGAAGCGGTCAAGTATCTGGGTGGTTTTCTGAAAATCGAGGGCAATCAGTCCGGGAAGAGTCAGGCAATCTGGCTGTTGGGGCAAGCATATCTGGCACAGCAAAAGGTTAAGGAGTCCATCGCCCCCTTGCGGCGTCTACTGGAAGAGTATCCAGATTTCAAAGAGCGTCAGGAGTTACTGTGGAAACTGGTTTTTATTTATGGCAACTTGCAGGATTACGTTGAGATGAACCAGATGCTGCTGCTTTTGCTGAAGGAATTTGATAATGATGGTCGCAAAGGAGAGCTGTATTTCTGGCTTGCGGTGTCTTCGCAGGAAACCGGGCAGCAAAAAGATGCTTTTGCATATTGGGGCAAAGCCAGATTACTGGATGCAAAGTTGTATTTTGAACGGGCGACCCGTTATCGGATTAATTATGCACTGAAGAGCAAGCAGATTGATCTATTGGCAGATGAAGTCAGCCGCTACGATCAGTGGCAGAAAAAGCAGAAAAATGCTCCACCGCTTTCCATCGAAATCTATGAATGGCTGGCACAGGAATATGATGCGGCTGGAAAATCTGAAGTTGCGGAGATGAACTTCCGTAAGGTTTTGGCATTAGATCCACCTCCAGCGCAGGAAAAACGTACTCGACTGAAGCTCTCCCGCCTCATGTCTGAGAGCAAAAGGCATGGAGCAGCCGTGCGCGAGTGGGAGATCTTTCGCAAGAAGTATCCGGAAGACGCGGATCGGACCGAGGTGATTGCTCCGTTGGCGGAGGCTTACCTGGGTAGTGCGGAATATAAAAAAGCGCAGTCACTGGCAGAACAAATCCTGCGTCAGAATCCGGAAGGAGAGAACAATGCGCTGGGGCGAATCCTGCTGGGAGACGTGCAAATGGCGCGCCTAAACTATGATGAAGCGGCCAAGCTATTCAGGGCCGTGGCTTTAATTGCAATGGATGATATCTACACGCCGCTGGCACTCAGTAAGGCAGAAGAAGCATTTCGTCGTGGTGGCAACGAGCTGGAAGCAGACAAGATGCTTTTGAAACTCAAAAAAGAATTCCCGGATTTTAAAATGGAAAAAATCGATTAACCACAGAGAGTAACGGATGACTTATTTATTGATTTTGAATTCTGCATGCTCACTTTTTTACGCTAAAATTTAAAGATGGCAGGAGTGATGTTAACGACCCGTGACGACAGTAGCCTGGAAAAGTGGCTTTTGATTGCGTTGGCAGGTTCGCTAGTGCTCCACGTGATTCTGTTTCTGTGGTTTCGTGGGGTCATTCTGGATATGGGGCGCCCGGTCATTGATCCAATCGATCCGCCGCGCTTCCGGCTGGAGCAGGCAACCATCGATCCGAAATATCTTAAGGAATTTTCTGAACAGCCTCAGGGGCACAGCACCGAAGCATCGCGTGAGCCCGTGAATCTGGATATTGGCGAAGTGGTCAGCTTTACCGGATCATTGGAGGCCCCGTCCATACCGGTTCCGCGATTGACACAAGAGGTGCCGGCTTCTTTGAGTGCAGGTGATCTGGAAATTCCACAGGAGGCCTTCAGTGCATTGCCGCTGGAAATCGAAGGAAACATTCCGCAAGCCGCTCAGGCCATGACCGAACAGGCCAGCACAGCCGCGTTGGATGGGGCTTATAATATTGCTACAAGTTCGAATGTGATTGGAGGTCAGGGTGATACGATTCAGGGGGTTGGATTGCCTGGAGTGGATGAGATTTCAGCACTCGTAAAACCGTCTGCACTGGTAGATATCAACCTGCGCAAACCGGAGTTCCAGCCGATCCTTGTCAGGATGGAAAATGAGCTGCTGTTTGAGTTTAATTCGGCAGAATTGACTGAAAACGCACGCTCCGAGCTGGTGCGTGTTGCTGATTTTATCCGCCAGGTAGAGGATCTGGAAGTGACAGTGGAAGGACACACAGATTCCATTGCTTCAGATCAGTTCAATATGGATTTGAGTAAGAAACGTGCTCAGGCGGTCGCCGATTGGTTCCTGGAAACGGCGGCTATCGATGAGAGTTCATTGACCGTGCAAGGCTACGGCGAAACCCGGCCCCTGGTCGCTCAAACGGGTGATAAGGACTTCGAAAAACCCAACCGGCGCGTGGAGATCCGGATCCAGGGGAAAAAGTAAAATAGCACTTCTTGGTATAGTGCCCAAAGATAAATATCAGTCTTGGTCGGTGGCACACGTTTTTGTGCATAGGTTTGGACACCTGCCAGAACGGTAGCGAGAAATGCTGATATCGTCACGATAGCACCCAAGACTTCCGCTTTTTTAAATTCGATTTCATCGCCTTCCGAGAAGGAGCGTTCATGATCATTCGTCTGGCGGGTAAGTCCCGGGACTGCTTCGTCACTTTCGTGATTTTGCGGGAGCCTGGGACAGGCTGATGGTGTGGCTTCCCGCTGTAGATTCCAGTGTTTTTTTTAATTTGGGTATATTGTTTTTTTTGAGTTATTGCAAAGAACATGGCTTATCGTGCGATGGCAATGTTGTTGCGTTCGAGCAGCGTGCCGGTCGTTTCGTAAAGCTTGACGTATGCCTTGTTCAGGTCAGCGAGTGCAGCAGTTTCGCGCACTTTAGCTTTGTTGAGGTCCCGCCTAAATTTCATTAATTCCAGCTCGGTGGTCTGTCCTTTTTCCAGTCGCTCCTCCTCTGTTTCCAGCATTCGGCTGGCATTAGCGGAAAAAGCACGCATGGCATCCAGGCGGTCGTAGTTGGATTTGATGATCGTAACCAACTGTTGGACCAGGAGGGAAGTTTGCATTTCGGCATTTCTGAGATTCAGCAGGGCTTTCTCTTTTTGCAACTTCACTTCGTTGCGCCTGCCAATGGCTATGTCATTTCCTAGCGGGACCGAGAATACCGCGCCGACCGACCATTGTTCCCCCTGCGTGTCCCCGAAAGCCTTGTTATAGGTGCTGGTGAAATTGGAGCTGAGACCGTTGTAGCCGGCGGTGGCTTTCAAGTCTAACTGTGGCCAGATCTGGTTCTCGGCATAAATCAGTTTAATTTCTTCGCGTTCAACCGTGCGCTTGGCGATCTGGTAAAGCGGGCGATGGCTGAAGGCCTCCGCCAGCAAGCGGTTGAGGTCGATGTCCTGCTCGGGGACGGGTAAGCTGGTGGTGGGGATGATCAGGCTCAGGGGTCCTGAGGATGAGGTGTCTGCAATGAGTGCAACTAACTGAGTCTGGCGTTCAATGACCTTATTACGTGCGATGATGAGTTCCTCTATAACTTCGGCCATGGCAGACTCAGCCCGGCTCAGCTCACGGGCAGAAACCTGTCCTTTCTCCAGAGCTTCCCGACGTTTTTCGGTCATGGATTTGGCTAGTTCAAATTCTTCCTGCTTCAGGCGATAATCCTGCACCAGATAGATGATATCGAAGTAGGCGATCAGTGTGTTCGAGATGTTCTGGAGCATGGCATCTTTTAACTCCAATTTACTGATACGTTTGTCTTTCCGTGCCACCCGTATTTCCGCCATGTTGACATTGGTGCCGAAGTTGCGCAGGAGCGGCTGGGTGAGACGGACTCCGGAGAAGACCTGGTGTTCCGGCGTAAAAAGAGAGAGCGGACTGGTTTTACTCAGAGTATTCTCAATGATGTCATATTCGGTGAAAATTTCGTATTCGGTACCGGTCGGGAGCTTGCCTTCTATGGATGCTTTGAAGCGGTAGTTGTCTTCATTAAAAATACGTGGATCACGTGCAAGGATCAGTGCATTTCCGCCGGTGGATACAAAGTCTTGCGTGTTCTGGGGGCGGTCCAGATTTTCAAAGCGACCTTCTAAGGTGAAGACTGGATTGAATGCACCGACGGTCTGACGATTCAGAGATTCCTTGATGTCAACATCAACCACTTTTACCTGAATTTCCAGATTGTTTTCTAACGAGTCCGATAGTGCGGAGGCTAGTGCGATACTGCGTTCCGGTAGCTCTGCGACCTCAATGGACGGATAGGAGGGAATAGCAGGTTCAGCTCCGCCAGAGGCAGAGGATCCGCTGTAAGCAGCCTCATTTTCGATATGAATCTGAATAGCTTCATCAACCGAGCCGACAGTACGGGGATCTGTTGTCATCTCGTTCGTGACGGCTGCTGCCGGTGGGGTGGATGCAGCTTCCGGTGGTGTCTGGGAATCCGCAGGTGCTGCAGGTGCTTTTTCCTCCTCAGCTTTTACTTCAGTTTCAACGACTGGCGGATCGACAGCTTGTGCCTGCCCCTGACAACCGCTGACTAAGACAGCCGTCACGCAGGCCAGCAAAAGTACACCTCCCGCGTAAATCCAGTGGATTAAAGTCTGTTGCTTGGTCTGACCTTCACTCATCTAATAATTTTCTCCTCACTGGATCAAAGGCAATTTTGTGAAATTGTCAAATTCTTGTTCCCGTGTCACTTAGAAAAGAGGTTATCAGGCATGACGGGTAAATATTTTACGCTTTATCGCTTAAAAAATTCATCATTTGGATTAGACGGGCGCGCTTGTTCCAGAGAAGGAGAGTTGCTCATCAAGCTGGGTATCGGACTTGAGCACTTGCTTGCGGGCGCTGAATGCCATCCTCTGGGCGGTGTACTGGGCGTAACGAAACGCACGTTCCATCACACGGCTATCCTCTGCGGTGCCAGAATCAGGGATCAAAGCGCTCAAGGATTGGCGGATGCTGGCTGGCACGTAGCGGGTGATGGTTGGATCTTCCAGACTGACGATAAAGCGCGCACTGCCCGGATCACCCTGGCGTCCGGCACGGCCCACCAGCTGGCGGTCGATTCGTCCGGATTCGTGAAACTCGGTGGCGATCACGTGCAGCCCTCCTAACTCATCGATGCCCGGTCCCAGTTTAATGTCGGTGCCGCGTCCTGCCATGTTGGTGGCGATGGTCAGGGCATCGCGTTGCCCCGCGCCCGCTACGATTGTTGCCTCCTCCCGGTGGCGCACCGCATTTAAGATCTGGTGTGAAATTTGATGTTTTTGCAGTAGCTCGGAAAGTGCCTCGCTGTCCCCGATCGAGCGGGTGCCGACTAGAATAGGACGGTGACTGCTCTCCTTGGAACGGATTTCTTCCAGCACGCATTGCCATTTTTGTTCCGGTAGACTGGTCACCCGGGTAGGTTCCAGGATCCGACGGCTGGGCCGATGGGTGGGAATCGGGATTACTGGCAGGTGATAGACTGCCCATAATTCATGGGCGGCTTCCAGCGCCGTGCCGGAAAGGCCGGAGAGCTTGGGGTAACAGCGGAAATAGCGCTGAAAACTCATCGAAGCCTGCGTTTCATTCGGAGCGGTGACTTCGATGCCTTCTTTGGCTTCGACCGCCTGATGCAAGCCTTCCTGCCACGTGCGATCGGGCAGGATGCGGCCAGTGGATTCATCGACGATCTGGATCTTGCCCTCGTCGATGATGTAATGGACATCTTTCAGGTAAAAGTGCTCGGCAGTAGCGGCGCTGCGCAGCAGTTCTTCCAGTCGATCTAAACCCTGCCAGGCCGAGGGGAGTTGATCTGCATAGGTGGCAAAGCCACGTATGGTGGCTTCCGGGATGTTGAGTTCACGGTGTTTGAAATTAATCGTGTAATCTTGGTTTTCCTGGAGTGATTCAAAATACTGTCGCGTCACCTGCACCGCCTGCTCCAGTTCGCCGGTTTGGGATTTTGAGCTGATGATGAGTGGGGTGACTGCTTCGTCGATCAGCACACTGTCAGCCTCATCAATGATGGCGAAATGGAGCCCGCGCCCGACCACGCCATTTTCATCAAATGGAACTCCACCAATGCGGCGTAGCAGTCGTCGTCCGGGCTGCACCGGTAAACCTAACTTCAGGCGGTCGCGTAGAAAGTCGGCGACAGTGTCTTTAGGTGTGGTGTACGTAATATCGGCAGCATACCCTGCCTGTCGCATGGGAGGTGCCATCTTGCCGGTAACGGCAGCGGCTTTCAGTTCAAAAAAGGAATAGAGCAGCTGCTGTTCTTCCGCGTCACGTTCGGCCAGATATTCATTGGCGGTGATGACATGGCAGGGCAGCCGGGTGCTGCCCATCAAGGTGGCCGCCAGTGAGATGGTGACGGTTTTTCCTTCCCCGGTGGCCATTTCTGCCAGGGTGCCGCGGAACAAGCTCAACGCGCCCGCCAGCTGTTCCCGGTAAGGAGCAAATCCGAAGGTACGCTCACAACCGATTGCGGTGATGGCCAGACCGGAGACCAGCGCCGATTCGGGTACCTCTGCTTTGATCAGTTCCGGACGTAATTCGCGCAGCGACTGTCTTAATTCATCGTCTGAAAGTTTGCGATAGGACTCCGTCTTTTCCATAATACGCTCGGCGGTTTGGAGCAGGGACTTTCGGACAGAAGAGCGCCGTCGCCAGATACCGTGACAACGGTGAACCAGCGCGTCCAGCTGGGTGTAGGTTTTTCGCTGTTCACGGGTTTTGAGCCGCCATTGATCGATTCTCGAATGATTCATGGCCGTTAGTTTTTGAGTCGGGCCTCCAGTAACTGTCTCAAGGCGCGCGTCCACTGCCAGAGTAAAGGGCGGTAGCCGACATGCACGCGCAGCACGCCGCGCCGGTGATGGAACAGGGAAGGGTGAGACGGATCCCGGATCTCACCAGTCATCAGGAAAAAAGGCTCTATCGCCTGCACCGCGAAACGGTCCTGCGGGTCGGTTTCGATTTCTCCGCCGGACTGCCAGCTCAATGCCGGCGAGGGCAGCCGGGTCTGTTCGGCCGGGATGAGCCGGAAATGGTCTGCTTCGAGGACCTCGCTTCCGTCGCCATAAAGCTTGAGCTCGCCAGAGCGTAGCGAGCGGTCGAAGAGATAAGAGGCTTGTTGCTGGGCTACCACGCCGAGAATCCGGAATTCTGCCGGATCAATGACCTGTCCAAGCGACACGCCGCGCCGGATATAGGAGCCGATGTGACGCTGAAAATCAGGCGCCACCCAGATGCCATCCATGGGGGCACGGGCGGTCAACTTATCTTTGAATTCCTGATAGGTTCTGATCATTTCCTGGGCAGCGCGGATTTCAGCCTGCACCGCTGCCAGTCGTGCCCGTTCCTGGTAGGAAAGCTGCTGCAGATTGATCCGCGCCGCGCGCAGTTTGCCACGGGCGATTTCGATGTCGTGATCGAAGTTCTGATTTTCCATCACGAAGAGCACGTCACCGGCCCGGACGCGGGAGCCGGGGGTGGCGACCAGTTTGTGCATGGTGCCCTGGGTTTCGGTGAAAATATTGGCATGGGATCCGGTCTCCACAATGGCCTGCGCCCGGAAATGTTCCGGCATGGGGACGACGGCCAGCAATAGCAGGATGAAGGCCACCCCTCCCAGGCTGATGGCGATCGCACGCGCACGCGTGGCTTCGAGCACGGGTTCGGTGAAGAGATATTTCAGGAATTTTCCGGCGGGAATGACCGCCCACAGAATAATGATGATGGCAGCCAGTATAATCCCGATCCCGAAGAAATTCCCGACCAGCATCATGCAGATGCTATAGATCAGGAAGACGCGATAGAGCGCGCTGGCGATCCCGTAGGAGCTCAGCCAGCTGGCTTCGCTGCGGGATTCGGAGGGGTTTTCCGTCTGCCGCACCGCGAACAGGTAGCGCTCGGCAAAGTGCCTGATCATTTTCAGCGAGCGCTGGCCCAGGTTCGGGATCCCGATCAGGTCGCACAGGATAAAGTATCCGTCGAATTTCAGCAGCGGATTGATGTTGAACAGGAAGGTGGTGATTGAGGCGACGATGATGGTGTTGTAGGCGATCGCGTTGATCACTCCTGGACTGGAATTGGCCCAGATGATCAGTGCCACGGCGGCCAGCAGGAACTCGAAGATCATGCCGCCGGCCGCTACCAGCATACGGTGCCAGCGGTTGGGGAAAGACCAGCTGGAAGATGCGTCGACGTAAGGTAGCGGTGTGAAGATTAATAGCATGGTTCCTAACGTGCGAACTTCGCCACCAAAAAAACGGCATAAGAGCCCGTGGCCGAGTTCGTGCCACAGTTTGGCCATGGCGCCGGCGACGTAGAGGAGGAAGAGGTTCGACGGGCTGAGCAGGCCTTGCGTCTGATCCATCAGTGCGGAGGCATTTCCGGCTGCTTCAAACAGGGCATAGATGACGATGCCGAGCCATAAGGTGATCCCGAAACGGCCGAAGAACGGGCGGAAAAAAGGCAGCAGGCGGGTCAGCAGGTCATGCGGGTCGTAGATTGGAATCTTGAGAAACAGGAAGCCCATCAGCTTACCTTTCAGTTCCTTTTGTTGCCGCTTGCGCTGCCGCTCAAACAGCATGCTGGCATCCGGAGGTAAGTCGGATTGGATCAGGTTGGCACCGGTCAGTTGTCCCATCAGGCGCACTACTTCCCGTTGACCGGGGGCTTCGTCGGGAAACAGCACCATGCATTCCTTCCAGACCTCTTCTACGGTTTTGTCCCGGCTCAGGCGCGCGATGAAACGATAAGCCACCGGGCTCAGTCGGAAAAATGCATTACTGAGTGGATCACGGATCACATACCAGGTGCTGCCCCGGTAGCGATGGCATTCTACTTCTGCGTCCGGATTGAGCTTGGCGCGCGACTTCGCAATGCGGTGCCAGGCGGCGCTGAACATTCCACCACTCACGAAGGGTTCCCTTCGTGAGTGGTGGAATGTTGGCTCCTGGCTCCTGGCTGATGGCTCATGGGGTTAGGCGTTGAGACTATTAATCAGAGCGTTGATCATTTTGGCGATGCGGATGCTTTGGGTTTTTCGCTCTGACAGTGTTGAAGCACTGATCATATGGGCTTTGTGGAGAGAAACCAAAATGGTAACAGATTCATAAAGGGATCCGCGGGCGATGTAGCAGTATTGGATGAATTCTTTCTTGGAGCGGCGCCCTTTGCCTTCGGCAATATTCTGCGCCACGGACAGACTACTGGCTTCGAGTTGTTCCAGGATACGAAAGTGACGCTTCTTTTGCGAGAGTTCTTCAGAGAGTTCGAGTATGGCAACATTATATGCTACCGCCTCCTGCCACACCTTGAGGTCTTCAAATGCAAATTTATCAGTCTCGTTTTCCATAACCTATGGGCTATCAGCCATGAGCCAAAAGCCACCTATATCCATAATTTGAGGCGGATAAAATCGATCAGGCGGTGGGTAAGCAGATAGAGTGGTGACCTCGTTCCTGCCTCTACGCGGGCGACGCCGGTCATGCCCGGACGCCACCATTCGGCGGCCTCTCCTTCCAGTGGGCAGCGCACAAAAAAGACGTTATTTTCTTTTACCGGCACGGCGGCAGGTTCGATGACGTCGATTCGGGAGTAATATTTATCTTCGGGTCGGCTGGTGAAGGAAAGCAGCACTCGGGCGTCGGAAATAACTTCCTGGATGTCTTTTTCCGGAATTTCGATCTGGAAATAGAGATCTTCCATACGCGTCATTTTCATCAGGATATCTCCCTGCTTGACCGGCCCGCCAATCTGTTCCCGCAATTTACCTTCGGTGATGATTCCTTCGAACGGCGCCTGGAGTGAAGCACGGGCCAGATCGGCGCGGATCATGGCCAGCTTGGCGGTCGATTGCGCCTGCTCGGCCAGCGCGACGTGATATTCGCCGGTGTTGCCCTGACCTTGCGCCATTTCGGCGCGACCGCTGAAGCTGCGCAGATTGGCCAGGATTTCGGATTCTTTCAAACGCAGTTCGGCGGTGTGGAGTTTAACCAAATCGGCTCCGGATTCCACTTCGTCTCCCGGTTGGGCATGAACGCTTTGGATGAAGCCATCATATGGAGCAGGAATGTTGACTAGCGCCTGGGTTTTGAGGGTGAAATCTCCCTTAATACGGTAGGGTAAAGGCCAGAACAGCAGAAAAGCCAGCAGCAGAGCGATCGCGATACCGATGGCTTTATACCAGGTTTTTTGTGGCCCCAGGAATTTTGCCAGCCATTCCTTAGCGGTGGATTCGCTGCGGTTCCACCAGCGCCGGCCATGACGGTCGAGTTCATCAATCCGGCGTGTCGCGAGATTGGCGATGAGTTGCAGGGCGTCTCCTTCGGTTTCGCTGAAGGCGCGGTTTTCCCGCTGCAGCATAAGCACCCCGTAGACCTCCTGGTCGATTTCGAGCGGAATGCTGACCAGGTTGTTGGCAGAGTGTTTATTGGCGTAGAGTTCGTGTTCCCGGGTCAGGGTGAGATCTTCCGGGAGTGGAGGGTAGTAAATGACTTCCGCCTGATCGGTGCATTCGATCATGGTCTTTTCCAGATCGCGCACCGCCGTCATGCGGGATTCGATCCGGTGGGTGTGGCTGATGGCGATGACTTTCAGGGATTCGCCACGCCACCAGCCGAGCGCCACGCGGCTGGCTTTGAAGTGGAAGGCGATCTCGTTGACAAACTCCATAACGGCAGGTTGGTGCTCGGTGCGTTCATTGAGCATCAGCAGCAGGTCCATCGCCACGATCAACGGGCCCTGCCCCGGCGTGGACGAGGCTTTGGTGCGGTTTCCAGAGGGATTTATCGTAGTATCAGACACTTGAGTTGGATCCGGATGGTCGGGCGAATTCTCCATATGAGACCTTTACTTTAACGGTAGATAAAGCCGCTGCACAACATATTTGCATTTGACGGGTAAGGCGAACGCAGCATGGTGTTTCGATGTTGAAGTGTGTTTTGACCGTTCTGGCTTTATTGGTCGGGCACGTGTACCTGCTCAAAGCGGAAGAGTCGGCCCCAGCGGAATCATCGCAAAAGGATGGGGCCAAGCCGGCGGCAGTCGCTGTGCAGCCTTTCACCAACTCGCTTGGCATGAAGTTTTTGCCATTACCGGACAGGCCGGACAGGCCGGTCCTGATGTCCACAAAGGAAACGAGAGTCCAGGATTATCAGGCATTCTCCAGAGCGATGAAACGTTCCTGGCCGCAGGCGGATTTCAAGCAATCCGAAACGCATCCGGCGGTCAATGTCAGCTGGGAAGATGCGAAAGCGTTTGCGCGCTGGCTGACACAGCAGGAACGCGAGTCGGGTTTGCTGCCGGAAGGATGGCGCTACCGGCTACCGCTCAGTGAAGAGTGGAGTCAGGCGGCCGGGTTGCCGAAACCCGGACAGTCCGGGGTCTATGATGAGGCTCTGTATTCGCACTTCCCCTGGGCAGGCGACTGGCCGCCACCCCAAAAATCCGGTAACTATCATCCTACTCTAGGGGTGGACTCCTATCCTCATACCGCTCCGGTAGGCAGCTTTGCTCCAAATGCGCAGGGGTTTTACGATCTGGGCGGTAATGTCTGGGAATGGTGCGAAGATGTTTATAATCAGTCGCCGGACTACCGGGTGTTGCGCGGGGCATCGTGGCGGATGCGCGATCCGGGAGATCTGCTGACGGCGACCACCATCGGGAATCGCCCGAGCCTGCGGTTGTCGGTTTACGGGTTTCGGCTGGTGATTGAGCTACCGGAAGGCTGATGGCTCATGGCTGCACACCGAAAGCTATCCTGACATCGACTGGTTGCATCCGGCAGAGCCGGATATTCGGATAGCAGATGAATCAGGAAAAGCTGGTCAGCTTCTATCCTGTTTTTTCGCTGATTATTTGATTATTTCGTGGCAGTAGAGTCGTCGGCAGCTCCGACTTTTTTGGCGTATTGCTGGACGCCCTGGAGCAAAGTCGCGAGGAAGCCGGCGACGGTGATCAGGCTGCCGACGGTTTCGGCTTTCGTCAGGACGATCTTATCTCCGACTTTGATTTCGCGCTCGTTGTCGGACATCTGGCGGGTGAGTCCCAGGATAGGTTGACCGCCTTCCGGGGGAGCAACCGGCGCTTGGGTCAGCGTGATGGAGCGAATTTTAAGATTAAGCGTTCCGTCTGGAGCCTCGTCCTTGGTCAGAATGCCGTCGCGCATCACCATGGCTTTGGTCAGGGTGATGAGAGTGAGGACGTGCTCGGTGAGTTCAGAATCGATCTCGTATTTACTTTTCAGGTGCTCCAGTTTGGCCGGGATCTCCATCGCCATAAATTCGCTGCGGTCGGCGCCGGTGATTTTTTTGACAGCGGCTTCATTCGGTTTATTGGCGGCTTTGTAGTCGCAGAGTGCCAGCACGGTGCGGCTGTCTTCCAGTAGCGGAACGATGGTGGAAAGCGCTTCGGAGAGGATGTTACGGGCAACCCAGTTCTGGCTGAGTTCCTTGGTTTCTTCAAAGGACTTGCGTGCCTCGGTTTTGGGCATGATGGGAAACTGGTCGCGGAACTGGTCGTAATCCTCTTCGGTAATCTTGCGATTACTCATGATGATAAAACCGACAATGTCAAAAAGTCGCTGGTAGACATCCAGATAACGGTCGGCGATGTCACTTAGATTGATGGTCGTTGTTCCTGCAGGTTCACTCATAGGCGGATAGTAAGCCTGAGCACGGTAGGCTCGTCAAGTCAGGAGGAGATAAACCGTATTTCAATTATTCTAATAGTAAAACATCCGAAAAATTAGAAATTATGATAAGTATATATACTTGATTAATCACAATAGGCCGCGAATCTATTATAATGGTCAAACTGGGACGTCTTGCTCGCCGCCCCCGCAAGAAAAAGTATATTCCGGGGCAGCGCTTTCTGGCACAAAAGCTCACACGTGCCCGCAGCTATGATCTGGAAGAGCTGGAGCCTCGCTATCTGTTATCAGCCAACCTGTATGACCCGGGCGACGGCGGAACGACCAGCGGCGGGGAAGCCTCGGTGGCCACCAACATCCAGACCGATGTGGTCAGTGCCTTTGACCAACTGGCACAGCTAGGAAACATTCTCAATTCGGATTCCGACGTGGAAGACAAGGTGGCCGAGCACGCGCTGCCGTTCTTCAACAAATCGGTCAATGACATGCTGGGTCTGGCGGTGGACGATCTGGACTTTGGTGACTTTCTGACCGGAAACCTCACCGGCACCAGCTCCGGATATTCCTCGGTGGTGACGACCTACTTTGCGGGAGATAGCACGCCGACCGCAGATGGGCTGGCGGGAGCGCTGGACACTTATGTTCAGTCGACTTTTGGAAGTGGTTCCTCGGTGACCGACAGCATCAGCAGCGACATTCTGACGCTGAGTTTCAGCATCGACCTGGCTGAGATCCAGAACGTGCCGTTGATCCTGGGAGATGAAGCGCAGGAATTCTATTTGGAGTTTGCGGACGATGCGTTTGTGAACTTTGATTTCGACGCGGTCACGTTCAGCCTGAACATCGATACCAGCGGGATGGACCTGACCACGGCGACCGCGACCGATAACTCCGGGACTGACAGCAATTACTTCTTTGAATTCAACGGAACTGCAAACGACACCTTTACGCTCTCCGGCAGTTCCGCCCACACGTCCAACGTGGCCACCGATCCAGTGCTAAATGGATGGGGCGTCGGTGTCGGAATTCTGCAGCCGCTGGAAACAGCCGGGGGCGCCGGAGCCAAGGTTCAGGCAGGCACCTTCGAGTACGACTTCCAACTGGATGTGACGCTAGATTCAGCTTTGTCCGACGGCAACAAAGTCACGCTGGCCGAGATGAAAAACGTCACCAACTGGGGAGATGAGTTCACGCTGATCACGCCATCGGGCAGCGGGGTAAATGAAGCCAGTCTGTTTGTTCCGATTGTGGTGGATAATCCGGCAGGTGATCAGTTCATCAGCGGGATCCAGGACGTCACCGGCAGCTTTACCTTTACGGAGGACAGTATCTTTGATGAGCGGGTGCCGCTGGTGCAGGTGAGTGACCCGACGCTGGCGGCGTTTTCGCGGCTGAACCCGGAAGACCTGCTGCGTTACGTGGAAGGTGCCTCGCAGCTAATCGGGCAGACGGAAAATCTGGAAGAAATGCAGGCGTTTCTGCCTTTCCTGGACCTGACATTGGGTGAGGCTTATGGCATCGACGGTTCCGCCTACGACGCATTCTACGATCCACTGCGCACGATCAGCAATACACTGGTAGCGGTCAATGCCCCGGCCCGCTATTCGGCCGGCACCCCGAATCCGCTGGATTATACCGGCAGCGTCGCCTTTACGGTCTACAGCTTTACCGGCGGGGCACAGACCACCCGCAACGTCAGCTTCACCAGCACCGCCACCAAGTTTAATGATCCCAGTGATACCGCCAACAGTCTAATCCACCAGATCAATACCCAGCTGGCGGCCGACGGGGTTACCAACATCACCGCGCGGTCGACCGGCACCAATTCGCCGCGGATCGAGCTGGTGGCAGCCGAAGGCACGGTCTTTTTCCTGAGTGCGATCACCGGCACACTGGATCTCGGATTCGAGAAAAACGCATTAGTCTATGCCCGCAATGGGGGCACCATTTCGAATCCTGCCGCCGGTGCAGATTTCAAATACCAGTATGATGGGGTGCAGATCAAGTCGACTTCAGGGATTGACCTGAGTTCCTGGGAGACTGCCACATCGTTTACCGTTCAGGTCGGCAGCAAGACGGCGGTAACGGTCAATATTCCGGCGGTGACGCTTAACAGTGTCGGCGAGCTGGCGGATTACATCCAGGAAGCCCTGAGTCAGACGGTACTGGAAACCGTCAATGGTGAAGATGTCTATTTATACGACGTCATCAATAATACCGGGGTGCGGGTGCAATCTGTGGCTGCCGGCAATGGATTCGGCCTGGAATTTACCCACACCGACGGCACCACCAGCCTGACGCTGGGCGGCACGGCCACTTCCCGTTTTAATCTGGGCAGCACCACCGGCACCACCCTGACCTCAACGTCTCAGGTAGTGGTCTCTCCGTTCAACACCGACGGGTCTGGACTGACCTACTCGATGACGGTCAAGACCCAGCAGGATGGCACGCTTTCAAGTGAAACGATTGAGTTTACCCTGCCGGCCCAGAATTATATCACCTTTGATGGACTGCAGCAGGCGTTGTCCGATGCGATGGCCAATGCCGGTCTGACCGATTTCTTCGGGTTGACCGGGGTGCTGGTGGAGTTGGTTCCGATTACCGGGACCCAGGACGTCGGGATCATGTTTTATGGCGCGCCGGAGGTTTACGAGATCAAGCTGGATCAGGTCACGGCCGGGGGCTTTGCGGCGCTCGGACTGGCGGGCACAACACTGACCTCCACGGCACCGTCCATCGTCCTGCGGGTGACTAGAGGTACCGGCACGTCGGCGGTCACGACGGACAACACGGTCTACCTCAACGGAAATGCCAGCCAGGAATTCTTCTCTCAGGACGCAAATTCTTCGGTCAACGATCTGGTGGATGATATTCAGGATGCGCTGGACCGAGCCGGGCTGCGTGACATCGCTTCCACCGAGGGGGTGGACTTCCGCGCCATTGGAAGTGGTGACAACTTGACTGATACGATCGAATTCTTTGCATTGAACCCGGGCTCGGGCGATACGGATATTTCCGCCATTGCCACCACCACGGTCACCGGCAGCTCCCTCACTCATCTGGATCTGGCCAGCAAGGCTTCGCAGTCGCTGGTGCCGTCGGTCCAGGTCTCGCGTCCGAATTTCGACAGTGTCCAGACCTTTGTGGAGCAGCTGAATCAGGCCCAGGGCGTGCCGCTGGTGGAGGTGGACGTGATCAGTGTCGGGGGCGGAGAAGGCTTGCGGTTGAGTGGCTGGTCGGATCTGGTGCTTACCGGTATTTCGGCCACCGGCACCGTGGCGACCAATGCCGCCTGGCTGGACATCGATGACAGCAGTGTGGCGGGGCAAATCTCGTCCAGCAGTGCGATCAGTGCCGCAGATCTGAGCAAGTTCACCACCGACCGTAGCTTTAGCCTGACCGTCAATGGCGACACCCGGACCGTGACGATTCCGGGTGCCACCTACAGCACGCTGGCGGAACTGGCCCAGGCGCTGGAAGTGGCCATACGGGAGGCTGGCTTCTATCGCGGACTACTGGAAAGCAGTGCCGTCTATAATGGCGGGGATGCAGCCAACGGACTTTCCCCGTATCTCGATTTTCCGGTGCGCTTCTTTTATGATGAGCACAGCTCGAACGAAGGCGGGTTGGCCGACCTGACCGATGTGGAACTGCGTTTCGACAGCGAATACGGTTCCACTGCGACCGGCCGGGTCAGCAACATGAGTTCGGAGTCGGTCCAGACTGTCAGCCGCTCCAACGATATCACGCTGGTGCTGAGCGTGGATCTGATTCAACCGGAAGCTTCCGGCGGCACACTCGAGACACTGATGCCAGTCTCCACCGTCGGTTGGGATGGTACCATTACGGATGATTTTGTGATCCAGGTCACGCTGGACGATGGCACGGCCGTCACGTTGACGGTGACCAGTGCGGATGTGACCGCGTCCTCCGCGAGCGGGGTGGCGGCGTTTGTCGATGCGCTGAATACCAAGATCGCCGCCTCCAGCCTGACCGGTAAAGTCGTCGCCGGCTTTGCCCGGGATGCACAAGGCACCGATACGGTAACGACGGACGATCGCATCAGCCTCAAACTGACTACGGTGGGCGGAATGGCAACACGGATGGTAGTCGAGGTTCCGACCGGCACGAATTCCGCCAGCAGCGAGTTGGGTTTTGCATCGAAATACCTGCCGGCCAATGAATCGCTGGTGGCAGAGCTGCCGGTGCTGACCCAGAATTGGGATGGACTGATCGAATTTCCGGCGCGTCTGGATATCATTCTGGATGACGGGGTGCGGCGCACGCTAAACGTGGCCGCGCAGGATCTGATCGACCGCCAGGCACAGCCGAATCCGGCACTGGGCACCCAGGATTTTGTGGATGTATTGAACCAGAAACTGGCCGCCACCAGCTACGGCACCGGTACGCTGGATGATATTCTATTATTCGAGCTGGATACGGTAAACAGCAATGAGCGGGATGTCATCCGGCTGATCGCAGCGCCCGGTTCCACCCGATCACTGGTAGTGGAAGTGCCGGAATTTGCAGTGGACGTCCAGCAAGAGGTCAACGATGCCGCCGATAAGCTTGGTTTCCAGACGAATCTGGGGCCGACCGAGAGCCGCACCGAATACACTCCGGTGTTTCAGGCTAATCCACAGAGTACCGCGCTGGACATTACCAGCTGGTTTACCGATACCACGCCATATCAGCTCAGCGACGATCTGGGGCTGGTAGTGATCTTCCCGGACGGTACCGAGCGCAGTTTCCGGGTGCTTGCATCTACCACCACCACCAACAGCAACTGGACCCAACTCGCCACCGATTTCAACAACGCGATCACCGCAGCCGGGATCACCAACCTGACGGCGGTCGGGAATAATTCATCCAATACGCTGACGCTGACCTTCGGCGGCACCGCAACCGTAACGGATACCTGGGGCGTCCGGGGCGGACGGGATCTGTATTACGGCACGGCGACAGATGCGATCCAGGCGGATGTCATTGTCGACAGCACCGGCACAGGTGCGACGAATAACATCGGCTTCCAGCTGGAAACCGAAGCTTTCTTTACCGTATTTCTGCCAGACGGCACCTACGAAGCCTTCCAGGTGGAAGCGGCGGATACGACAGACAATACGGATATTGACGACCTGATTCTGGATATCCAGGAAGCGATTCTGGCCAAGGGGGCACTTTCGGACAGCGGCGCGCTGGCAAAGATACTGGTCACCAAGGTCAGTGACGGCTCGGGTGGTTTTTCGATTCAATTTGATCTGAACCGCACCGACTTTTTCCCGGCGGGTGGCACCTGGAGCCTGCAGGTCGGTAGTAATTACGAATCGGGCACGACCAATGCCGCATTTTTTGAATTGCTGATTCCGGAAAAAACGGCGGTGGAGTCGCAGTTTGCAGTCAGCGGCCCCATTTCCTCGCAGCTGACTGCGGAATCAGACTTCCAGCTGAACAATAACCTGACCTTTGATCTATCGGTCAATGGCACGGCCTATCGCACGGTCACGGTCACGGCGGCCAGCACCAGCACTAACACTGAAATCGGCGACCTGGTGGCGGATATTAATAACGCATTGGCCGCGACCACCGTTACCCTCGGCAGCACGTCGTATACTGCAGCTGATTTTGTGACCGCAGGGGTCATCTCATCCGCTACCCGGATTCAGCTGAGACTGAATGACAACGCGCCGGTCACGCTCAACAACATTCGTATCGATCCCGGTTCCAGCTCCACCAATGCTTTCGTTAGTGAACTCGGTTTCCCGGATCTGGAATCGCGTATTGGAATGCGGGGATCCGATCCGCGGGTCTCTTCACTATCCGTAAAGAGTGAAGCCTGGGTGGATAATGGTAATGCCAGCGGGGAAGCCTCGTTTGGATTCATCGACTTCAGTTTTGGTGCCGCGGATTTGGATCTGCTGGCCCAGACTACGCTGACCATCACCGGCCCGGATCGTCTGCAGGATCTGGCCCGGGCCCTTTCCGGCTACCGGGCAGAATACGAGGCGAACGCCAGCAATCCGCTAAACATCAATCTCGGCATCGGCAACGACACCTATGCCAACTTTAATATTTCCTCGCTGGCCTTTGACACGGATTCCGTCAACGGCACCGGCGTCAACAACCTGACGTTCCTGAGCACCGCTTCAATCACCTTCGCCTACCAGACCACCGGTGGTGGATCGGGCGCCCGCATCGGTGTGGCTGGAACCACCTTTGACAATCCCGGTGCACCAGACCTGACCTTCACCGATACCGAGAATAAACACTTGCTGTCACGCCTGGAGTTTGAAGATGTGATCTCCTCGCTGTGGCGTGTGGGTGATCTGCTTTCAGACTACATGAACAATGACCCGCAAGGGCCGTTTAAACAGAAACTGTTCTTCGTGGAATCCGGCATGGTCGACATCTTCGACTTCGGCATCGCGTTCAATCAGGTGATCGACCAGATCTACCTGAGCCCGCCGGATAACCTGCAGGATCTGGCGCGGACTCTGGCCATTGGTCTGCAGCTGGATGCCAGCGACATCGCGATCGAGCTGGTTACCAACACGGATTCCTCAGGGTTTGATGCGGCAATTAACATTGCGTTCCAACTGGTGGCGACCGCCACTGCCACGTTGCCGCTGTTCGTGGATCTGTCCACGCTGCGTGGACGTAGTATCAATGCCGGGCTGGTGGAGCAGAGCCTGCTCGGTCTGTCTTCACTGTCCGGTAACCCGACCACCCCGATGGAGGTGGAATACAGTGCGCTGTCGAAACTGATCCTTGATCTGGATATTGAACTGGTCGAGGACGGCGTGGTGATCGAACCCACCCCGGTGTTGAAGCAACCGGCGACGGGTGACTTTTTTGAAACCAAATATTTCCTGGCAGGTGACGGCTATACCGGAGACATTCCAGTCGGAGCCAACCGGCTGCGGCTCAATTACAGCTGGCTGGATAACGAGGGGAACGAAGTTGTTGCACCGGGGGATATCAACTCGCCGGTGACGGTGGTGGCCGCGTCCACCCGCCCGCTTACTGCCACTTATAATGCGGGTGGCAATCCGGCTACCCTGACCTCAACCGTTTCCGAGGCTTTGACGCTGGACGGAGTGACACTGGAGGTCGGCGACCTGGTGCTGATTAAGAATCAGGCAGATGTTTCCCAGAACGGGGTCTACACGGTGACGACTGTAGGCAGCGGCAGCGCCGCCTGGGTGCTGACCCGCTACGAGCCCTCCGAATCCGGCGTGGATGAAACGGTGACCACCAATGTAGCGGGAACCGTTTCAACGGACGCCAGTGGCACGTTCCTGACAGCAGGTGCGAATGGAGCACTCACCCTCAACGGCAATGCGATGACCGCCGGTGACGTGGTTCTGCTGGAAGGGCAGACCAATCCGGCTGAGAACGGATACTACACCGTCAGCGATGCCGGGGGGACCGATAAGCCGTGGATTCTGAAAGTCGATGACCTGCGCAACAACCTGCAGCCGCTGGACTGGTTGAAGGTGTTTGTCGGTGGCGGGGTCAGTAATCTGGACAAGGCCTTCATGACCAAGGCCATTCCGACCGTCGATGTAGTTGCGGTGGAAACGACTAATCTGGTGGCTACGTATCAGGACTTCGCACTGGATTCCGATGCTTCCAACGATCATTTCCTGCCGCTGCTGGAGGCCAGCGCCAATGGGGCTTTGAGTCTGGGAGGTGTGTCTCCGGCGCTGGGTGATTTTGTGCTGCTGACCAACCAGACGGATCCGGATCGCAACGGGGTCTATCAGGTCACGGATCTGGGGGGCACCGGATCACGCTGGCAACTGGTGCAGATGGACATCGGCAAATCCACCCTTGGTCAGGCTTCCTACACGACCGGTGGCGTCACCACCAGCTACCACCTGCTGAAAAACCCGACGACCTCCGACATGGTCGTCACGGCCGCACCTGCGCAGGCACCGGTGAACGTGGTAGAACTGCGACCCGCTTCGGTGGCGATTACCGACTCCGGTGAAGTGGCCTTGCCGGACATTTACGGCACCCCAGCAGCCTATCACGATGATGCCGTCAACATTGATCCGGACGATCTGGCGGTACCGACCAGTATCAAAGTGGCCACCATTGGGGCTCTGGCCGCGACCTCCAGCGGCAATGTGCTGACCGCCAGTTCCAATGAGATCTTGATTATAGACGGTCAAACGCTGGCGCTGAATGACACGGTCTTGGTCAACCACCAGCTGGATGGCGTCCAAAACGGACTCTACAGCGTGACGCGTCTCGGCCATGCCGCACAGGCCTGGCAGCTGACCCGCATCGCGAATTTTGATACCACTGCTGAAATCGCCAGCGCGAAAGTGGCCATTACACATGGAACCTATGCCGGGCAGTCCTTCCTGCAGACCGAGACGCTGACCTCAACCATCGGTGATTCGGTGGTGCGGTTCTCCCGTCTGATCGAGCCGGCCTCTTTCCAGATTAATCTGGCGGCACCGGATTCCAGCGTGAATGCGCAGGGCAATGCGGATAAGAGCAAGACGCTGGCATATCAGGTCACGGTCGCCACTACTGGATCGATTAATACCGATTCTACCAGCGGCGATCAGGTCGCCACCTATTTCACGGATAATACTACCAAGGAAACCTTTATCGAAGCGCTGGTGGCCGGATCGTTGAATGACCTGTCGACCAAGGCGTGGGATCCGATTGCCGGCACTGAGATCAACCTGATCGGGATCGACGGCGTGGCCGCCTTTAACGTGGGTGACCGCATACTGGTTAAAGATCAGTTCCGCGATACCAGCGTGGACCCGTCGACCAGTAGTTATCAGGGACACTACCAGAACGGGGTGTATGAAGTGGTCGAGGTGGGGGATGATTCCACCCGCTGGAAGATCAAACGGGTGGACTTTGCCGATGCCTTTGAAGCAGACGGAGTGACCCCCGCCATCAGCGAACTGATCGAATTGCGGGTTTCGGTGCAGCGTGGCATGTTCAACTTCGATACCCGCTGGATTCAGGACAACTTCGGATTGACGGCACTCTCTGCCGGCAACAACGTTAACTTCAGCAACCGGATTTCCGACGTCTATAATTTCTACAACCCGTCCGGTGTGGCGGTGCAGTCGTGGTTTGACATCACCGCTGACGGCCAGGCCGCGGCAGCTTTACCGCTCACCGTCGTCACCATTCCGAAAGACGGCGGAGAGACCGTGATCTCCAAAGATCTGGGTAGCCTGACCAAACAGGAGAAGACCACCATCGGACTGCTCGGCAGCGGGGCCATTTACGATGACTTGTATGAATCGATGCCGGATCTGCCCACACTGCAGATTCTGGTGCCGGATGATACCGACAGCGCCGCGCCGGATCCATTTACCGGTTCGGGGCTGGAGAAATTCTTCACGACGTCATCGGTGGCGGTGGAATTTACCAGCCTGCCGGATCTGCTGCGAACAGTTCCACCCTCAGATGTGCTGTCGCTGGTGCGCGACTGGGTTTACCTCGGAGATGCGCTGGATCTGGCATTCTTTACGTTGCAGTTCGGATCGGATCTGGCCACCGGAGTGGAAGTGCCACTGTTGGGTGCCAACCTGCCGCGTTACACTGGATTTATCGAACAGTTCCGCGATCAACTGACCACTCAGGTGCGTGAACAGGTGCGGCTCAATCCGCTGAAACCCGTTAATGCAGTCCGGAATGCACTGTTTGCAGCGCTCGGACCTAATGGGGTGGGCTGGCTGGTGGATGGTGACGATGCCGGCACCACGATTTCCGAGAGCGATATTATCATCAATGTCATCGGCCAGAGCTGGAACATTGATGGCGACGTCGCCTCCGGTGATTACGCCCTGACTCCGGAAGGCGTGGAATTTGAAAATATCGGTGCAGCGGCAACCGCGCTGGAAGTCTCCTTCCAGCTGATTAAGCCGATGGATACCGATGCTACCGCCACCAGCATCAATACGATCCAGTCCGGTGATGAATCGATCGGGCTGGCGCTGGGTACCCAGACAGTGGTGACCAATTCCAATACCGGAGAAACCCAGTCTGCCACCGGCGGGGTGCACCTGCGCAGCGGCTTTGAGATGAATTTCGGATTTGGGCTGGACGTGCTGGTCAGTACCGGCGCGGGCGGACTGGAACAACCGGCCAACGGATTTTACATCTTCAACCCGACCAAGAATGATTCAGATAGCTCGAATGACCGCCCACTAGTCAAGATCGATGTCGAGGCTGAGCTGGATGGAGATATCAACACCCAGGGGGTTCAGACCTATCAGCAGTCTGCCTTCAACAGTCAGCTCAACCTGCTTTCTGTCCGTGCGATCGATGGCAAGCCCGACTACGTGGATGCCACCGACTTCCGCTCCGGCTACTTCGGTACCTACGAACTGGATCTTAATACCGGCTCGAATCAGAACCGGGTGGGACGCAACAACATCGGTGCCTCGGCCGATGATCTGCGTAAAGATGAAACACTGGGCGACGGCACCGAGGCGGACCAGCTGCTCAATTTCACCCTGAATGCGGATGCCGATATCCATCTGCTGCTCGAATCCGAGCGGGACGGGCTGATCCCGTCCTACCAAACCGACATGTTCTACAACGTGCGTTACGGTTCCGGCTACGCCAGCCCGAATTTGGATTTCACCGACGCGCGGATCGCGGGTCTGGGAGATGCAACGATCGGCGCCAAAGCGATTTCCGATGCCACCACCAATCCGACCACGCGCCAGCTGACAGACGAAGAATGGGGGAATATTTCGCCTGCCTACCGCTTTGACCGGGACCGACTGGTCGCCAATGGCAATGAAGGCACCAGCTTTGTAGATTTCCAGAATATCTCGGTGGATGTGCGTGATTACCTGAGTGGTCCGTTGTATGATACGCTGGTATTTGTCGATTCCTCATTGGAGAAGATCCGTCCGTTCATTGATTTCCTGACCACTCCGATCCCAGGCACCTCCTGGATGGCGCAGCCGCTGCTGGTGGGGGATCTACTGGGCGTGAAATTCCAGATCTTCATCGCCGTCATCAACGCGATCGAGAAGCTGCTGGGACAGATTCCGAAGACGGCTGGCGTAAACGACCGCACCACCTACACGCCGCGTGTCAGCATGAGTGGTTCCTATACCGGAATTAAGTTGGAGTTTAATACAGAGGACAAGCTGGGCTGGTTCAAGCAGGGCAATCAGGAACGGCTGGACCTGTATAAAAAAGCCCGTCAGGAACGGGTAGATGCGCGTGAGCGCAAGGAGTTGTTCCGCGAACTGCCTTACAACCACTACAACGAGACGGGAGATGACCGCACCCGGATCCAGAAATTCTCACAGGCACTGCAGGAAAAAACCACTACGCCGAATAAATTCTCGGAGAAATTCGAGAACTTCCGCGATGGAGGATTCCAGAAACGAGCGGAGCAGTCGCGCCAGGGCCAGATTGGCGGCACAAGTTCGGTCGGTGATAAAGTCAAAGACAGCTTTCGTAAGTCGCTGGATGAGGGCCTGGCCCAGAATGATGACCGTGGCGGTAAGAAAAGCCTGACCCCGAGTCTGAATGGGGGTGGCTTCCAGCTGGATGCATTGCGGGTCGAAACCGCACTGAATATTTTCAATGGGGATAACGCGGATCTGCTGCGGGTATCCGTGCCGAAATTGGATCTGGCCTTCTCCTATACCCGCTTCTTCCCGCTGCCGGCCTTCCCGCCGATTGGGATCACCGTCGGGTTCGGGGTAAATGTATTTGTGCAGCTCAGCTTCGGTTGGGACACCACTGGATTCTACTGGACTACCAAAGACGCTAACGCCACCACCCTGGCTGCCTCCCAGCGGGTTCCTACTTTCGGGTTCGGCGTGGAGCTGTCAGTCGGACTGGCCTTAAATCTCGGGCTGGCGGAAGCCGGGATCGAGGCATTTGTCCGGGTCAGCGTGAACTTCTTCTGGAATACCCCGGAAAACTCCGACAAGTTGCGGCAGGATGAAATTGCCTGGCTGTGGGATCAGGGGCTCTCGCTCTTTGACGTGGAAATCACCGGGGAAGTCGGCTTCCGGATCTATGTGGATCTGACGGTTCCGATTCCGTTATTCGGGCCGATCACGATCCGGCTGTTTGAGCAGGAATTTGTGGCGACGCTGTTCAAGATCAATATCGACATCGACAGCGGTTACATCCAGCTGGCCCAGCAGAGTGGCGATACGCTGCGGCTGAACATGGGTCGCTTTGCCAATGACCGGTTGTTCATCGACCGGGACTCGCGCAACGAGGTTTTCCATGTGTACCGCCTGGGAGATAATGCCAATGGTGGTGAGGATGTGCTTGTGGAATACACCGGAGCTGCCCGCACCTATTATTCCCGCTATAACGGGATCAAGCAGATTTACGGCTACGTGGGCACCGGGGCCACCGAAATTGATGCTGGAGATACCAAGACGCTGAGCTCGAAGATCAAGCTGGAAGAAGGGGGCGAGATTGCCACCGGCACCGTGCTGAGTGCACTGACCCGCGCCACGGTCAGCTTCATTGGCGGCACCGGCAGCACCTACCTGCGGGCGGGTGCCTCTTATAATACCTCCTTCGGACGTTCCCGGCTGCAGGGCGGCACCACCACCGCCACGCTGATCGGTGGCGCCACCGGACTCGATTTCATCACTGCCGACGGCAATACCGTGGTGCAGGGCAGCACCGGTGCGGACAACATCGTATCCCGTTCCGGTTCCGACACCCTGCGCGGAAATGGGGGGGGAGATGTCTTCTACTTCGAGGAAGCCTTCGGGCGTGATCGCATCTATGTCACCGGTACCGGCAACAGCGTGAACTTCGGTGGAGTCAGCCTGACCAACCATGCAGGCGGCCTGGCAGGTTATACCGTGGGAGCGCATAACTCGGACGGCACCAAATTTCAGTTCGGTCCGCTGGTGCAGAGCGTCAAACAGGGTCTGGATACCGCTTTCTTTGCGGTGGATCCGAGCGGAGCTGATTCGATTGATACATGGGTTGGCACCGACGGAGATGACATCTTCAACGTCTTCTTCTTTGCCCCGAATAAAACCGTGACTATCGACGGTGGACGTGGGACGAATTTCTACAACGTCTTCCTGGGAGATCCCAAGCGGGTCTACATCAAAGACCCGACCCGGAACCAGGGGCATGTCAACATCAATGACAGCGAAGGAACAGAGAGCCGCCTGTTGCTGACCCAGACCTTCGCGGATACGATTTCCTATAGCAGCACCAGCGTGACCAACGGTCGGGAACGCATGGTACTGACCGGTATCGAGCAGATTGACCTGGATGCGGGCGATTCCACCGTGATCTGGGGTGCCGGTGACGACAGTGATCCAAACACTTACGAGCAGATCGTCGGGGGAAGCATCACTACCGGGCGCATTATCATCGCCGGTAACGTGCAGCTGACCGGCACCCAGGATATTTCATTGAATCTGAAACGCACGCTGGATGTGGCTTATAATCTGGTGGTGGCGAACGCCGATTCCCCCAACGGTCGGGATATCAGCATCACGATTACCAACCCGAATCCGCTGCTGACCTCGGATTTCTACATCGGCGCCAATCGCGGTCTGTATCTGACGCAGGGAACGTCAACGGCTGCAGCAGATCTGGGTAATGGCTACGGCACCATTACCATTCTGGCACCGACGGGGTCCATCACCAATGCGCCGGCTTCGACTGGTGGTGTGCTTCAGGCTACTAACGGATATATTGAACTGACCGCGCGGGACTCCATCGGTGCGGTAGGCAACCCGCTGCTGGTGCGCAGTGCCCGCATCACTGCGGAAACGATCGGAGATACCAACTTCTCAGGATTGCAGGGAATCTACCTGACCTCAGATCAGGACATCAATATCCGCAAGAATGCGACCAGCAGCGGACTCAAGACCTTTGATGGTAATATCCACGTTGAGGTGCAGAATGATGTTAACGCAGCCGCGAAGGTGACCTACGGCGACATCGAAGCGGGCTCCGGCGGTGACATCACCATTCTGGCCGACAATATCGAACTGGCGGGGGCCTATACGGTCAATTCGACCGGAACCACGCTGCAGACCGTTTCCATTCCGATCATCAACTACGACGTTGTCTATAAGTTTATTCCGGTTGAGTTCAAATATCCCGTATTCGGATTCACCTTCACTTACACCATCTGGGTCTTTGCACCGGTGCTGGTGCCAACGGTTTCCTACGTCACCGAGCAGCGGCAGGTGACCCAGACGCTGACCGAAAATGTGGCGGGCGGTGTAGGTTCGATCAAGGGGACCGGCAGCTTGATTCTGGGTAACAAGACCGAAGATTATGGCATCGCGGTCGGAAACGGCACCGCCACCGCCGGTAAGCTCTCGATTACGAAGGCCATGCTGGATTCTATTCAGGACGGCTTCGCCAATATCTTTATCGGCAACGCCTATAATGATACGGTGCATACCGGCGTGCTTGACGCCTACAATTACGCCTATAAGGATCCGATTACCTTCCGTGCGGGCACGATCAATGCCGGATTGCCGACCGGTGGCGGGGTGACCGATCCGGGTAAGCTGAGCTCCACCGATGCATTGAACTTTGATGCGTATGACCACGATACCGCAGATTCTACCTATGTCGGGGCACTGAACTTCCAGAGTTCCGGCAGTTACGAAGGCTTGAGTATCGTGGCCAAGTCGGACAGTAATCTGACCGCTCAAGGCACCTTTACCTCTACTGCAACTTCGGACGGCTTGCTGCAGTTCCAGGCGGGACAGAACACCAATGTGGGTGACGTCGCACTGAATGGTACCTTCGTCACTCAAACCACCGGCACCACCGGATCCGATCTGCGTGCCATTACCGGTTCCACTTCCGGAAATATTTCAATCTCCAATGCAGCGACCTTCACCATCGATGACCTGGTCAGCCTGGTTGCCAATAACGGGGTGATTACTCAAGGCACGGGCGGACGGATTACGGTCGATAATCTGGAAGTCATCGCGCTGGGCAGCATTACTATCCGAACCCGTATTGCCAACCTGATTAATGCGGAAATTAAAGGCACCGGTAATTTGGTTATCGATGAATATGATGGATTGAATCTGACGCAGGCTAAGACGGCCGATGGAACCATCACGCTGGACATCGGCACCGCTACCGGGGCGGGTGGCACCGGAAATCTGGTGCTGACAGATCCGGATTCCACCACCGGTAAACTGGTGAATATCAATGCCGGCACTAAGGATGTTACGATTAATTCCGCAGGGTCGGTCAGCAAGGGCGCTATCGGGCCTGGTGAATTTAACGTCCGGGGTGCCAAGTTGAGCGTGACGGCCGCCGGGGCTGTCGATCTGGTGACAGAAATCGATACATTGAATGCCGCCACCAACAGCGGTATTGCAGCTGCTGCAAATATCACTATTTCCAATACCGGAACGACAACCGAGACATTCCTGCTCGAAAGCGTGGTCACCCAGAACGGAGCGATTTCCATCACCAACAGCCATGACATGCAGGCGGACCTGGTGCAGACCAACGCGCTGACCGCAGCGGAAATCAATACCAATACGATTACTTTAAACACACTGCTGGCACAGGGTGGGGATATTATTGTGGGTGACATCAAGACCCGTGGTGATTCCGATGTCACCGCAGGCGGTCATGCAGACGTGACGCTGAATGCAGACAATCACATCGTCAAGAAATCTACCGGCACGTCCATGATCACCTCGCGCGATGTTTTCCTGACTGCGTCCGGGGCTGAGACGACCGGTGTCACGAACGTGATTGATGCGTTTGTGCGATCACGTGAGCTGACGGCTACTACCGGCAAAGCGGGTGACATTAATATCGAGTCCGATGAGAATCTGACCATCAAAGCGGTCGAGCGCAGTGGCGGCACCGGCATCCTGGGCGACTTGTTTGTCAAGGTCACCAACACCACGGCAGATCCGAATCTCAGTATCGAACGCATTAACACCGGGTCGAATAACGCCTATCTGGAAGTCGATGGCACGATTTCCGACTTGGATGTTGAAACCTCGACGAAGATCTTTGGTAACGAGCTGCATGTGCTGGCAGGCGGCACCACCGCATTGGATACCTCGGTCAGTGCGCTGTATGCCTATATCGGTGGTAACGGAAGCCTGACGGTGCAGGAAACCAACAGCGTCGATCTGGTGGATGTGCGCACCAACAATGGAGCGATTGACATCACCGTGGGGATCGACGACGCAGACACCACCGACACGACAGTGGCGACCAGTGGTAGCGCCCGGGTCGGGTTCCTGCAGGCTGGATCTGCGGGTGATCAGAATCTGACCATCAATGCCATTGGCGGTAACATCGTGGCGCTGACGACGACACCGACCGGTTACAGTGATACCGGCACGCTGGGGCCGAAGAGCCCATCGCCGCTGGCCGATCCGTTCCGGACCTATACCGCCTTTAAGTCTCTCATTGATGCTGGTCTGTTCACGGCCAATACCTGGACTGGTGTGGGATTGTCGGCGACGGCATTGATGACCGAAGTGACCAGTCTCACCGCCAATACACGTCAGCCCGGCAGCCTGAATATTGTTGAAACCGACGGGATTGAGCTGACCACACTGGAAATTCTGGATGGGGGCATCACGGTCGATGCGGGAGGAAATATCGTTTACAATACCATCAACTCCAGCGGCACCGGAGTGCTGGTGGATCTGGACAGCATGGGTAGCATTACCGCCAAAGATACCGTTAGTAAGATTACGGCAGCCAATCTGGATGTGCGGGCCGATTCCCAGGTCCTGTTGCGCACGAACATCGATAAGCTTAACGCTGAAATATCACGCCTGACCGGCACTGGTAATACCACGCTGACCGTGATTGAGGATAATTCGCTCGAGATCGGGGTGGTGGAATCGACGTTTGCGACCATGGACTTCACCGTCGGTGGGGATCTCAATGTGGAAACATTGGATGCCACCCAGTCGTTTGACATCACTCTCGACGTTGAGGGTGAGATCACCAAAAAGAATCCGGACGGTACGCCGGATTATAATGTGCGTGCCAAGAAGCTGACGATCGACTCGCTGTATGGCATCGACCTGGTCACCCGGGTGCTCGACTTTGATGTGGAGACGGAAGCGCTCTACACACCGCCGGCTTCAGACTATACAACCAATACGGTTTCAGTGGCCAGCACTGACCCGGTTGGCACTCAGGTAACCACCACGACCGTTGACAGCTTTACCAAGTCCGTGGAAACCAAAGTGACGGTGGTGACCGATGGCACCACCAAAACCACCACGACCGAAGTCACCACCACACCGGTGCTGCGCAGTAATAACATCCAGATCAACAACCTGAATGCCACCACCATCACCAAGCTGCATACGTTTGATGGATCCATCAATTGGACCAATGACGGTAATGTTACCTACGACTCGATTCAGGGCGGAACCGGGGCATTGTTTGATGATACCCTGACTTTTGATATCAATAATGGATTCTTCCAGCGCCTGACAGAAGATCTTTCACTGATCAAGGCCTTCCGGTTGGTCGCAGATGTCAGCGGTCTGATTGATATTGAGACAGAGCTTAAGGAACTCGACGTCTCCACCGACGCAGCTGGCACGGTTCAGATCGATGAAGTGGATGATCTGAAAATTGACGACATCACAGTCTTTAATGGGGCGACTCAGCTGGAAATCGGCACGTTGCTGGAGCTGATCAATGGTGACATCACCGGCACGTTGGATCTGGATACTGGCACCACCGCGGATATCAATATCCTGAAGGTATCGGCTGCTGCGGATCTCGATATCGGCACTAGCCTGATTGACCTGAAAAACGGCGACTTTAATAATGATCTAAATCTGGATGTGGCCACCTTGGGTGCCGGGGATGCGCTGATTACTTTGCTGGATGTTGCTGGAAACGCCAACTTAGGCTTCGGGGACAAACTGACACTGACCACGGGTGCATTCCACGGAAATCTGACACTGGAAACTGACCGGACTTACACAGGACATGCGAAAGACGGTATCGGTGACGCAATCATCAACAGCATTACCGCTGACGATACTGCAGGCACTTCCACGCTTACTATTGGCGAGGATCTGGATCTGACCATGGGAACCTTTAACGGCATCCTGAATGCGACCACCCAGAAGTCTGCAGTGATCCAGACCAAGATTACGGTAGATGGATCAGCCGATATTGAAGTGGGCACGGCGTTAACGAATTTGGAAGACGGTGACTTCAATAGCACCTTGAATCTGGATGTGGGAACACTCGGAGCCGGGGATGCGCTGATCAAACTGATTGATGTGGTGGGTGCAGCCAATCTGGGCTTTGCCGACAAGCTGACGCTGACCACCGGATCATTCCACGATGATCTGACGCTGGAAACCGATCGTGGTTACACCGGCAATACCAAGGATGGTTTCGGGGATGCGGTAATCACGACGATCACCGCCGACAACGCCACCAAGACTTCCACGCTGACGATCGGTGAAGATTTGGATCTGACCACGGGAACCTTTAATGGTATCCTGAATGCGACCACTCAGAAATCCGCAGTGATCCGGACCAAGATCACGGTAGATGGAGCGGCTGACATCGAAGTAGGCACGGCACTGACGAATCTAGAAGACGGCGACTTCAACAGCACTTTGGATTTGGATGTGGGAACCCTGGGAGCTGGGGATACGCTGATCAAATTGATCGACGTGGTGGGTGCAGCCAACCTGGGTTTTGCCGACAAGCTGACGCTGAACACCGGTTCTTTCCATGATGACCTGACTTTAGAAACGGATCGCAACTACGCTGGACATGCGAAAGACGGTATCGGTGATGCGGTGATCACGACCATCAGTGCGACCAATGCAGGTAAAGCCTCGACACTGACGATTGGTGAGGACTTGGATCTGACCACAGGAACATTCAACGGAACGCTGAACGCGACGACGCAGAAGTCGGCGATATTCCGAACTAAGCTGACGGTAGATGGTGCGGCAGATATCGAGATAGGAACCGCACTCACTGAACTCAAAGACGGTGATTTTAACGGCAAATTAGATCTGGATGTGGGAACGCTGGGGGCAGGTGATGCGCTGATTACGCAGATCGATGTAGCAGGAGTAGCCAACCTGGGCTTTGCGGACAAGTTGACTTTAGTTAACGGAGCGTTCCACGATGACTTGACTTTAGAAACGGATCGCAACTATGCAGGTAATGCGAAAGACGGTGTGGGTGATGCAGTGATCACGACGATCAGTGCGACGAATGCGGGTAAGGCTTCGACCCTGACGATTGGCGAAGACCTGGATCTGACGACGGGAACGTTTAATGGAATACTGACTGCAACGACTCAGAAGAGCGCCGAAATCAAAACCAAGATCACCGTCGGTGGTAACGCAGACATCAAAGTAGGCACCGCACTGACGGAGATGAAAGAAGGTGACTTCAACGGCACGCTGGATCTGGATGTATCGAATCTGGGAGCTGGAGACGCATTGATCACTTTAATTGATGTAGCCGGAGCCACCAATATTCGGACGGGTGACAAATTCACACTCACGGATGGAACCTTCCACAACATTCTGAATTTGACGAGTGACTTTGGTTTTGCCGGCAATGCCGCTAATAATGTGGGTGATATCGTTCTCACCAAGATCGATGTAACAGGTGCGGCGGTCATCAAGAGTGGTGAAGATCAGTTGATCACAGATGGAACCTTCCGCAGCACGCTGGATTCGGATGCAGTGAAAACAACGACCTTTACCAAGGTCAATGTATTGGATGACGCTTTTGTGGATGCGGGTGGAGACATTCTGCTGACCTTCTTCGATGTGGACGGTGGATCTGCAGATATTGATTCGGAAAAAGGATCTGTGACCATTACTACGGTTCAGGTGGATAGCGCCAATGAGAAGGTGGAGGTGGATGCAGGTGCTAATATCACGCTGGATACGCTGACACTGGATGGGGCTACCGGTGAAGCTGTGCTGACAGCAGGAACTGAACCCGGCGATAATGGGTTTATTCGCCAGACCACGGGTAAAACCACGGCAGATGATGTATTAGCCAATGCCGATACCGGGATTGAGCTGATCACAAATATCAACTTCCTGCGTAGCTTCATTAACGGTGCCGCGGGAGATATTTTGATCGATGAAGATAACTCCATTACGCTGAAAGAAATCAACACTCCATCCGGCGAGTTTAATCTGGAAGTTGGAAAAGATGGCACGGATAGCCGGATTGAAGTCGATGCGGCAACGGCGCTGCCTACTCCGCATGTTACGGCTACCGACATGGTGCTTTTCAGCCAGAAAGGGATCGCGACCACCACCGGATTTCTGAATGCGGCAGTATCGACTATTACGGCAGATGCCACGGTTGATGGCGGAATCTATATCAACAATCTGCTGGATGTGAATCTTAAGAAAATTTTGGCTAACGATGGACCAATTCGCATTACCGGTGATAAGACTATTACGGCGACTGACGTTCAGACTAATGTGGATACATCGGTAAACAGCATCACGATCGATACGAAAACTTCAAAAGGTGGAAATATTTTTGTCGACTTGATCCGGGCAGGAGCAAATGGGGCGCCGGGCACTTCTACTCCTCCAGATAATGCCAACGTGTTCTTAAGATCTGGTGGTAGCCTGAACGCGGTCAGCCCGAATCCTGCGATTGCGGCGAAACGCAGTAACGTCTACGGCAACCGGATCGTGCTCGATGCGACTAGCGGGATTGGTAACATTGAGCAGTTGATTCTTTCAATGAAGAATTTTTCCATTTCCACAGTGTCTGGAGATATTTCGCTCGCTAACCGTTCTACTAAAGATACAACAATCACGAACATGACTACCGGAAGCGGGAACATCACGTTCAATCAGTCCGGTGGCGGTGATCTCACCGTGCAGAACGTTGGAACCGGTCAGGGGGATATATTCATCACTGTGGCGGACAGCGCGACGCTTAATGTATTTAAGTCCGTTTCTAAGGGAGGTGACACCACCTTCCGGGCGGATGAAATGGAGTTCCTTGGAGGGGCTAATTCTATCAAGGGCGATGGAGATCTGACGATTACGCCTTTCTCGAACGGGATTAATGTAGATATCTATTCCAATGTGGGAGGAACCCCATTTGAAGTTCCGCAGACCCTCGAGTTGGCGCAGCGGGATGTTGATGCGATCGACCAAGGCTTCAGTAAAATATTCATCGGAGCTCTCGAAGGAGGTGTTACGACGAGGTTCCTGAACTATGATTCCTTCGATTATAAACAAGGTAATGATAATACCCGTAACCTGTTGACTGGTGAAGAAGAAGGCGAGGAGTCGGGAGAATCTACTGAGCTGGCTGAAAACGAGAATCAGGGGAATCAGCAGAATTTCAGGTATGGGTATCAGCCGCTATTTGATCTGCTCAATGATCGGGTGCCGAACTCTGTAAGCACGAATGGAATCTATGAAGACGAAGAGAGTCCTTATTTCTTCCAATTCACCAAAACGTCCAAAGGACTCTTCTTTGATGAGATTGGTGAATATTTGGATCAGGCAGGCGTAGCCGAAGCGAATCAATCCCAAGCTTCTGATTTGCAGGAAAATGAGTCGGCTAAATTGACACTAGCGGGCGTGATTTTACTGCCGATGATCAGTGGCAGCAAAGCGATCAGGCGTGTCCGAAAAGGGATTAAAAAAGCGACTAGCCTCATGTCCTGTTTTTTCTGATTTTTCAACATGTGAAGTGGCCGTCGTTGCCGATGATCAAGATTCTGGATATGGCGACTCGTGTGAAGTGCCGTGTCCATAAAGTGTTTCAGCGCTAACCACCATCTGGATAAAAATGACACCTTTTGGGTGTACATTTGTCTCAAAATGCGTACCATAAAATGGTTCGAGAGAAATCATCCTGTCTTTAAAGCGTTTACTATATTCTATACAAATACGTAAAAATAAGTATAAATATCTAATTGTGAATAATATAATAACCTCATTAAAAATGCTATTATTACTAGTTGCGGGGTTACTGTTGATGCGTGGCAGTGGCTATTCACAGGCGACTTCTGATACGGGTCCCCTGCTGGATACCTCGGGGCCTGAGCTATTCTGGAATGAGACGGAAGCGGTTCCCGTTGTTGATCTGACAGCTGAGAATACAGAGGGAGAAGCAACCGGTACCATACAGGAACTATTGGAGGCAGAGCGCCAACGGGCTTCACATTTTCTCAAACGGTTGGAAGTGGAAAACTCATTTGTAGCCCGGTTGGCGGTGAAGTTGCCGATTGTAGTGGAAGAAGTGACAGAGAAAGTTTCAGAAACAGTCACCGAATTACAGGAGAAGGTCTCCGAGCAGGTGGATAGCGTAGCGGAAAAAATTAAAAAACGTGAAGTGCCGTCCAGTGAGGTGGCGGATGTAGACCGGCTGCCGCTTTCTGACTTGACGGCGGATGCCGGTCTGATGAAGCGGGCTAAAGTCAGCTTTGATAAAAAGACTGAGACCTGGTTGGCGGTCTGGAAAAAGCCGGCGGTGTTTCATTTCGGGATGATTTTGCATCCGGAGTTGCTGGATCAGGTGCAGGATGGAGAAAAACTGCATTTTGAATCGAAAGGAATGAAACTGGCTTTGCTGCGTTCCAAGGAAAATAAACTGCTGGTGGAGCAGAGCAACGGGAAGCGTCATGAACTGGGCGCGAAACGACTGGAAGGTCTGCTGCGCCGTTCTATCACCGTAGATGGACTGGATCTGTTTCTGGATGCAGGTGGCAATCTGGTGCTGCGGGCAGCCGGTGAGCAGGCACGCACGCTTGCTGGTCGTCTAGGCAGCTCCTGATCCGGTCTGCATTGAGAATCGGTCTGCGGCGGGTCGGGAACCGGCAGCTCGTGTGATAAAATCCCGATTTGCCGCCAAATGAGTCAGGATATGGTAAATGTCTTCTGGATCCGCTTCACAGGATTCAGCCATTTCATCCGCGGTATACTCACTGCTGTTCTGGCTTTGCATCTGAGCCAGTACCTTTTCCTGCAGTTCCAGCAAGCGGGTGGCCGCTTTCTTACCGGCCTCTACACCCGGCTGGTGGTAAGCATTGATATTGACCAGCGTGGCATAGAAACCGACTGCGCGCTCATATAAGGCAATCAGCGCGCCGACAATTTCTGCATTCACATCCGGGACGCTGATGGTCAGGTTTTCACGACCACCTTCCGTCAGTGCTGCACGGGTTCCACGCAGGAAGCCTTGCAGATAGTCACCGGAAGTGACTCCGGGCTCAACATCTATCATATCCGTGTGGCTGTTTTGACGCACTTCGATAAAAGTGGCAAAAAAGTTGTTTACCCCGTCGCGCAACTGCTGCACGTAGGCGTGCTGATCGGTAGAGCCCTTGTTCCCGTAAACAGCGATCCCCTGATTGACGAGATGGCCGTCGAGATCGATCTCTTTGCCCAGTGATTCCATGACCAGTTGTTGCAGATACTTACTGAAAAGCATCAGGCGGTCTTTATAAGGTAGGATAACCATATCCTTCCTGCCTCTGCCCTCGCCGGCATAGTGCCACATCAGCGCCAGCAACATCGCCGGGTTTTTCTTTGCAGAGTGGACACGTGTTGCAGCATCCATCTTCGCGGCTCCGGATAGGAATACTTCGATATCACATCCCTGCAAAGCCATCGGCACCAGACCGACAGTGCTCATGACGGAAGTGCGGCCGCCGACCCAGTCCCACATGGGGAAGCGCTTCAGCCATTTTTCTTTTACTGCCACGTTATCCAGATCGGAACCATCACCGGTAATCGCTACAAAGTATCCGGGATACTGGAGTCCGGCGGCTTCGTAAGCGGCCGCAGTTTCGAGCATGCCGTTGCGGGTTTCCTTAGTACCCCCGGATTTGGAAATAACCAGCGTTAGCGTGCGGGAAAGTCTTTCACCTAATCCCTGTAAGACACGACCGGTGCCGTCCGGATCTGTGTTGTCGATGAAGTGAGGGGTCATACGGTCCGCGGAACTACCGAGCGCATCAGCGATGAACTGCGGCCCGAGAGCAGAGCCGCCAATACCGATAATCAGCACTTCAGTGAAAGTCTGACCCTGTGGCGTGGTGATTTCTCCACTGTGCACTTTGGAAACAAAATCAGATACATCGGCAACGGTTGAGGTGATGGCCTCTTTGAGGAGCTCAGTAGGTGCTTTGTCTGCATCGCGCAACCAGTAATGTCCTACCATGCGGTTTTCGTCCGGATTGGAAATAGCACCACCTTCCAGCTCGTTCATCTGATCGAAGGCAAGCGTCACACGCGGTTGCATGTCATCAATAAAACTATCGTCAAATTTCATACGACTGACATCGAGACTGATATCCAGAGAGTCAATGTGGAGATAGTATTCTTGATAGCGTTGCCAGGATTCACTCATGCGTGCACTATAATATGCTGCGGCTTGATTTGTAACTGAGAAAATCTCCTTTTTTGACAATGAGGCATAAAATGCCATCATTGATAAATGTATAAGCCAATGATAACCATCGCGATGCTAGGATTTTTATTTCATACTTCACACGCTGCACTTGAAATGGATGACAGAATACCAGCTGTTAAATCTACCGATCAGAATGGTGAGCCCGTTGACCTGGCAGCCTTTGGTGCGGAAGGTTATCTGCTGGTTTATTTTTATCCGAAAGCAGATACTCCAGGCTGCACCAAGCAGGCCTGCAGTCTGCGTGATGCGTATACGGACGTTGAGGAACAGGGGATTAAGGTTATCGGGGTGAGTATGGACTCTGTTGAGACTCAGAAAAGATTTGCCGAGAAATACGACCTGCCCTTCACCTTGTTGGCAGATGAATCCGCGGGTGTGGTCAATGCGTTTGGGGTGCCGAAAATGGGTAAGTTTCCATCTCGTCAGGCATTTTTATTTCAGGACGGTAAACTGGTCTGGAAAGATGAGAAGGCTTCTACCGCCAAACAGGCTCAGGATGTGCTGAAAGTGGTTTCGGAGCGGTAGGTTATGTAGAAACTAGGGACGGAGGTGAGTTGAAAATATCCAACTTACCTCCGTCCCTAGTTTGGGGTAGCTTAATCCCGCTGACCTCCCAACTCCGCATATGCTTTACGGTAACTGCGGGATTCCAGATAGTGTTTTAATTTTTTCGGCCACTCAGGCTGAATATTACTGGATATATCTTCCAGCGCCAGCAGGGAAGGCTTGAGTTTAGCAGGCTGATCTGTCTGCTGCGAATCAACCGCCTCAAAATAGGCCTCAAGACAGTTTTTGATATCAGACAGGTCAGGCACAAACAATGATGATTAAGAATGACAAGTTTGCATAGAGAGAGCTGACGGTCTATCTAATGTTTAACGGTCCTGAAGCTCTTTGAGCCAAGCGGTTTGATATGGAGCATCATCTCCTGCCTCAATCAGGTTATCCAGCTCTTCCAGATTATGTCGCGCCATGATGGTCTTGATATTCCCCAAATAGTCGGAATCCGGACAATATCCAGCTCTCAGCACTTCACGCACGAAATCAGGTCCTTTTTTGTAATGGAAAGCTTTTTGGTAGCGGCTTTTTCCTTTCAAGAATTCAGCAAAGCCCTGAAAACCATCACCCAATGTCGGGTAAACCCTGAAATCAGCCTTAGTTTTTACCCCACTATCCACGGTTGGCATATTGACCTTTTTTCCGTTCCAATGATAGGCCTTCATCCCAAAATAATTATGATATTTCTTGGCGAGATGACTGCGTCCGTAACCGCTCTCGTAGATAGCCATAGCGATAATGGCCGAAGCTGGAATATCAAATTGGACCTGCATACGGATGGCTTGAGGCACTGCCTCTTCCAGGAAGGAACGCTTAGAACCATAGGTGTTGCCCAGAACCAGATTTACTTTTTTTGCCAATTCCACGACATCGTGCGGCGAGGAGGTCTGGAAGGCGACCATGCGGGCAATTTCCAGATTGCGCTCGCGGATAAGTTTTTGTTGCTCTTCCGACATTTCCATCCATTTGGCTCGTTCCTCCAGATAAAAGTCGGTTAGTGCAATCCCCAGTTTAGTGGTGCTCCACCAGCCCGATGCCAGAAAAACGGCTGTTGTAATCCATACCAGATTGGAAACAATGACAAATCCCCACAGCGTAAGTCGCTTTGGCTTGTCACGATGATATCGTTTCATCGCCAATGCCGGACCTAGATCGATGGCTTTTGCATGTTTCATAATCAGTTTAAACTTTTCATTAACTACACCTGAAAACAGAATTTGTAGTGTAGAATTTCTAGAGCGATTTTACTTCAAGTCAAATTCGATTTCTATCTTTATACTGAAGCTATCCAATGCAGATGTACATCAAAAAGAATAGATACGATACTTAAAACACTCGCAAATAATTCCATGCGTGGGGGTTGAATTAATTAATCTACATGAATTATTAGTGCAGAATATTTCTGGGTTGGATGCTAAATTATTAATTAACATAGATTAATAATTTAGACATAACGCGCTGAAACAAAATGCGAGTGAATATGGCAATCGTGTCACAAACGAGTTTCAAGTTGATTATCCAAAATATGAAATCATAATGAAATAAGATTTAGCGATATGGTAGAATTCTTTTTCTGGCTTTTTATGGGGATTGCTGTGTTCATTTATCCCGTTTATCGATTGGGACTTTATCTGTGGGAACGGTTTTGTCTTACTCCGGAAGAGCGTTGGAAACGCAAATACGACCGGAGAATGAAAAATTTCTTTAAAGGAATTTGAAAGCAGCCGCTGTGAGCAGAATCCACTGAGTTTAGCGATGGCGCTTGAAAAAGCGCCATCCAGCCACGGCAGATACGATTGCTGTCAGAACCAGCAAGATGACCAGTGGTATGTGGCTTCCTGCGTCTCCAACATGGGAGTGTGGTAGCAGTCCTCCGTGGGCAAAATTATTCTGAATCATCATCACCAGAAAGAATCCTGTAGCGACTGGAAATTTGTGATTCAGCAAATAATTCATTCTTATGTATTAGCGCTGACATATTCATTTGTCAAACGGGAAGGAGCTGGAGTGACACAAGAGCAAATACGCTCTCGACCGGCTAATCTCCAAGATTTAGATTTTCCGGATGATGTGTGTGCGGCTCATTCTGTTACTGTATCTGTTGGGGACTGCTTTGAGTCACCAGACATTGGCCTCCGATGAGCTGAAACGCATTGTGAGTCTTTCACCCGCAATTACGGCTATGCTGCATGAACTGGGGCGGGAGGATCGGCTGGTTGGTGTGACCCGTTATTGCCGGCAGGCTCCCGACAATCCGCGCAAGCTGATTGTGGTGGGTGGAGCGGCGGATCCGGAAGTCGAGACCATTCTGACGCTAAAACCGGATATCGTGCTGGCAAGTTCGTTGCTACCGGAAAATATCGAAAAGCGTCTGATAGCTTTAGGCATTCCGGTGCAACGTTTCCGTCAGGATCGGCTGCGGGATATCCTGCAGCAGGTAGAGTGGCTGGGAGAGCATACAGCCAGTTCCGACGCTGCAAAACATGCGTTAACGCATGCCCGGAATGTCATGAACCGTGCCAGAGTTCAGAATGCAAATCTGCCGCATCACACCGGTTTGCTGGTTTTTTCCGGAGAAATGAATCTGGTGGCGGGAGGCGGGACATATGCCAGTGAGGTGATGGAATTCGCGGGTTTGGAAAATGTGGCAGCCTCGCTATTGCAAAGTTGGCCTACTATATCGCACGAATGGCTGCTGGCACAAAATCCGCATTGGATCCTGGTGGCAACCCGGAAATCCGAGGTCGAAGATCAGCTTGATCGAAAGCGGCTGCTGGCGCAGTGGCGTGAGCACCCGATTTTTTCGCGACTCACTGCGGTGCAGGCAGGTCGGGTCATTACGATACCTCAAAGTCGTCTGGTGGTGCCGAGTTTGCAGGTGTTTGAAGTCATGGATTCTCTCCGGCAACAGATGCAGCTCTTTCCGGAGGAAGGAAAGTTGAATCATGCTCTCGATTGACTTAAAAAATGCCTATTACCGTTCTCCGGAACACAGCGTTTTAGATCGGGTCAGTCTTGAGCTGGTTCCGGGCGAGTTTGTCGTCATAATCGGGACAAACGGATGTGGCAAGAGTACCTTGCTGAAGTGTCTGACCGGGCTGCATGCGGCTTTTGAAGGCAAGTTGGAACTTGACGGGCGTATGCTGGCGAATTGGCCACTGCTGGAACGCGCTGAGCGTATCGCTTACCTGCCACAATCGGTTACGCCTGCCTTTTCGTTCACTGCAGAAGAAGTGATTTTGCTCTCCGGTTACCACCGAAATGATGCAGTTGCAGCGAAAAAGGAAGCTGCTCGCCTGAAACAGGTTGCAGAGGTGATGAATGTCGGGTCATTGCTGCCTAGAGCTGTCGACGAACTGAGCGGTGGCGAGTGGCAACGAGTCGCTATTGCGCGGACGGTGATGCAGGATGCGCGGTTGTTACTGCTGGATGAACCGACGGCTCATCTGGATCTGTCACATCGGTTGGCGTTGTTCCATAACTGTCGGCGCTGGGCCAGGGCAGGTAAGGGAGTCTTATGTGCGACACATGACCTGGATGCCGCGCTGGAATATGCGGACCGGATTGTGGTATTGCATCAGGGCCGGGTGGAAGCGGATGGAGTTCCCGCACAGGTGATGACGGAGCCGATGATCCAACGGGTTTTTGGCGAGACCAGAATTAGAATTTTATCCAATCCTTTGAGTGCGTGTCCGCAGTTAGTCATTGACTCACGCGAAGTGAAAGGGTGCCGGTGAAGATAGCCGCAGGCAAACTCTACGGGGTGATGCTGCTGCTGCTGGTCACGGTAGCCCTGGCCCACTTGCTTTGGGGTCCGACTGAATTGTTTCATCTGACGGATATGTGGTCCTTTCTGGTCCCAGGAAAAGGCCCCGGAGAAGAACAGGCATGGATAGTATTCAAAGAGCTGAGGTTGCCTCGTATGGTATTGGCAGCGTTGGTTGGAGCAGCACTGGGTGTAAGCGGGGCCTTATTGCAATCGTTCTTCAAAAACCCGCTGGCTGAGCCCTACGTGCTGGGAATATCGTCGGGGGCCGGATTTGGGGCTGTCGTCTGGTCGGCGTTCGTAGCGGGCTGGGCGGGGGTAACCTGGGGGGGGATGGTAGCCGCCTTTGCAGGAGCGGTACTGGTGGTAGTGCTGCTCATTAGCATAGCCCAGCGGCATCGTTCCATCTTCAACCACAAGTTACTGCTGGCTGGAGTGGCAGTGGGCGTGCTGTTCAGTGCACTGACAACCGGAATTTTGCTGACCGCCAATACGGATCAGTTTCGGGCCATCCTGACCTGGCTGATGGGCAGCGTGGCGTATCGCGGCTGGCAGGAAGTCTGGTTTCTGTTTCCGGTAACGCTGCTGGGTGTCACGCTGGCCATCCAGATGTGGCGTGAGCTGGACTGGCTGGCGATTGACGAGGATGCGGCCTATACCTCCGGGGTGGATGTCAGGCAGGTCAGGTTTAAGCTACTGGCTATCGCAGTGTTGCTGACCTCGACCAGTGTGGCCCTGTGCGGCTCGGTAGCATTTGTGGGTCTGATGGTGCCGCACAGCGTACGCTTTTTCAGTGGAGCATCGCACCGACTGCTCCTGTCGCTTTCTGCCGGGGCGGGTGCGGTGCTGGTCATGGTGGCTGATCTTTTGGGGCGGGTTCTGCTTCCTGGTGTCGAGATGCCGTTAAGTCTCATCACCAGTGTAGTCGGGGCGGTTTTTTTCTTAAGCTTGCTGAATCGCAGGGTTCGCTGATCAAGGTGTGATGGAAATATACTTTTCTTCTAAGCGTTGGACTACAGATTAAATGGATATGCGCTGCATGTTTCTGGTATGCGTCGGGCTGTTTTCGGCGGGTGTTCTGTGGGGAACCGCCCTGCCTGAAACCGTTACTTTAAAGAATGAGGTCACCTTAGCGCTGATGATGAATGGCCAGGCCGTGGGATCCATGCAGGTGCGGCCGGGCAAAGAGGTGAAACTCATTCGTCAAGTGGAAGGTCATCTGGAGATTTCTGTCGGTGCTGCATGGGGGACCGTGGCGGTTGCTGATACTGATTTTGAATCGAAACTAGCGGAACTCAGGGCAAGGGAAAATCAACCAGCTGCTGTGCCGTCGGCACCAGATGAAAAATCCGTGGCAAAGATCAACCCGGAACCGCAGGCAGAGCCGGCTGCTGAGGCGCAGAGTATGGAATTAGATGTGGTAGCTGAGCCACGTCCGGGGTCGTATGATGTCGCAGAGTTCCGTTTGTGGCATCCGGATATAAGACAGGAACCCAGAGCAGTGCTGGTGCTGGTGCCCGGATTTAACGGTGACGGCAGACGAATGGCGCGAGACCAGGCCTGGCAGGCGATTGCACGCGAATTCAACTGGCTGATTATTGCCTGTCGTTTCAAAGAGGGAAACTATCAGAATCCGGAGGCAGGATCCGGAGCGGCGTTGTTTGATGCCATTGAGAGTATGGGCAAGGAAGTGAAACAGCGGGGTCTGGAAGACCTTCCACTGGTCATGTGGGGTATTTCTGCTGGTGGCCAGTTTAATTACAACTTTGCCCAGTGGAAACCGGAGCAGGTGCTGACATTCGTTGTCAATAAGGGAGCCTACTATACCGCCCATCGTAATAAGAAGGCCCAGGAAGTGCCCGCTTTGTTTTTCATTGGCATGAAAGACAAAGAGATACGCATCAAAAATATAAACGGGATCTTCCTGGAAGGCAGGGAGAAAAACGCACCGTGGGCGCTTATCCGCGAGCCGAATCAGGGACACGGTGCAGGCGCGAGTAAGGAGTTTTCACGTGCATATTTTAGAACGATTTTTCCCATGCGATTGCCGGACGGGCAAGATAAGCTGCAGGAAGTAAAGCTGGATCAGGGCTATCTGGGACACCTGAAAACATATCAGATCGTCGAAGCAGGTTCCGAAGATTGGGATACAGAGGATTCGACATGGCTGCCTACTCAGGAACTGGTGCATCAGTGGTGCCAGATCGTTAATCCGTAGTTTTCAGGATTCAACGCCCTGATCGAATAGGATTTTTTCCGGGTGCGTCCAAAATTCCGAATGCGATCCAGAACCAATCAATCAACTTTTTATATACATTTCCGTAAAAAATTAGTATCTTTTACGACCATGAGATCGCGCTTGTTATTGCCGTGGGTCATCGTGTTCGGGTGGTTTCTGCCATCTTTGCAGGCAGAGAACCAGGCTGGCGAGGAGCGCGTTGCTGCTCCTCGTGCGGAACCGGTTCGTCCGGCTTCCCGTATTTCCGCTGCTGATCTGGAACTGGTGAAACAGGTCTTTCAAAAAAAGCAGCGGCGACCGATGGATCTAGGCAGGGACGAGGAGTTATCAGATCTGGATGCGACCTGGCAGAGCTACTGGTGGGGCGGAGAGGATGCCTTGTTCAACACCAAGGGGCTGGTGATTACCGGCCAAACCGATTGGGGACCGGACTGGAAACCTTACGGACTGCTTGGATTAGAAGAGCAGGTGACGTTCGAGCGTTATGGTAAATACCGTCACGCGCATGTCGGATTCGGGATCAAGTATGCCTTCACCACTGAGATCGGCAGCTTTCTGGAATTTCGTGCGCGGTCGAGTTCCGCGATGCCTCAGGAAGGTCTGATGCGCCTGGGGATGCACTTCAGTTATTGAGTTTGACTGGAGTGTAGCCTGGTTTATTAGCGGCACTGGTCAGGAAAGCACTGCCACTGGCGATAAATACCGACCAGACTAAAGCATTTTCGAATCATGTGTTAACATTGGCAGGTGAGGTCGGTGACCTCACTCCCCCTGGAACTCCGAGGTCACCGACCTCGGCTACAGTTAAAGTGTTCATACTTAATTTAAAAATGCTCTAAATGGCAGCAGGTTTGCCCGCAACCTGTTCCGGATCTGAATCTGCCGCATAATCGACACCTGTCAGTCCAAAGCCGAAGAGTTTCAGGAACTCTTGCTGGTAACCTTCAAAGTCGGAGATCTCTCTGAGGTTATCGGTGCTGACCTGAGGCCAGAGTTCTCCGACCGCCTTTTGCACCTCCGGATCCATTTCCCAGTCATCGATGCGGATGCGGCTGCCATCATCGACTTGAGCATCAGCTCCGTTATAGAGTCGTTCGGCAAAGAGACGCTGGATCTGTTCCATACAGCCTTCATGGGTGCCGCGATCTTTCATTACTTTATATAGCAGTGAAATGTACAGTGGTACTACGGGAATGGCAGAACTGGCCTGGGTAACCAGTGCTTTATTGACCGAAACATAGGCGCGACCCCCGTCAACTGAGAGTTTGCGGTGCAGGTCTTTAGCGGTCTGTTCGAGATCTTCCTTGGCTTTGCCAATGGTACCTTCGCGGTAAATCGGAAAAGTGAGTTCTGGTCCGATATAAGAGTAGGCCACCGTAGTGGCAGCGGGTGCCAGCACATCACCTGCTGTCAAAGCTTCGATCCACCATTTCCAGTCCTCTCCGCCCATGACTTCCACCGTGTCCGCGGCTTCCTGTTCCGATGCCGGTTCGATGGTGATTTCGGTGACTTCCCGCTTATCCGTATCGAGTGTCTTGGAGGTGTAGGCCTGACCGAAGGGCTTGAGACAGGACTTTTTGGTTTCGCCGGTGCGCGGGTTGCTGCGACGTGGTGAGGCGAGACTGTAAACCACCAGATCTACCTGCCCCAGATCAGCTTTAATCTGTTTCACCACCTGTTCTTTGATCTCATCGGAAAAAGCGTCGCCGTTGAAGCTTTTGGCATAAAGCCCGGCCGCATGTGCTTCCTGTTCAAAGGCGACAGAATTATACCAACCAGCCGAGCCCGGCCTTCCGTCCGAGCCGGGTTTCTCGAAAAATACGCCGATGGTGTCGGCACCGGAGCCGAAAGCGGCAGCAATGCGGGAAGCCAGTCCGTATCCGGTAGATGACCCGATCACTAAAACCTTTTTCGGACCATCTTTGATTTCGCCTTTATTCTTCACGTAATCGATCTGTTCTTTGATATGGGCCAGGCAACCTTCCGGATGCGAGGTGATACAAATGAACCCGCGGGTTTTGGGTTTGATAATCATGGCTTTCAAAAATGGTGAACGGCTCTGAAGAGTCGAGCAAAATTATGCGGATTACAACCGTGCCCGCGAAGGATTGGAGTCAAGAGCGAGCCGAAAAACCGTCTGGAGTATCGTCCGTGAAGAAAATATCCCGATCAGGCCTGGATCCGGGGCTGTGGATGTCAAGCATGACGAGTGCCTGGTCGCCGGTAACGAAACCGTGCTTTGTTTTCGGTGGTAAACGTAAAAAATCACCAGCTTGTAATGCATGAACCTCACCGTTCAGGATGGCCGTCCCGTTTCCCGCAATGACATAGTAAATCTCCTCGGCCTCCACGTGGTAACCGATGGAGGTGGTGGAACGCGGCTTTACCTTTACACGGTAGGCGGTCATATGGATCTCGTCGGATTCCGGAATGAGGGTGGTGAGCTGATAAGGCCCCAGCTGTTGTGTTTCCACTTCTGCCTGTTGCGGTTGAAAAATGATATGATCCGAAGAACTCATGTTGCAATGACAAGGGCGACGGCTTACCTGGCTTTTGTGCCTGTTTCTGTGGGACGGCGAGGTGTTTGCGTATGGATATCCAGAAATTCAGCAACGGGCTTCAGGTTGGAACCCTGGGTGGAGAAGTGAATTTCCTGCCGCTCGGGATAGGCACTTTTCCGTGGTGAGGTTGTGGAGCTGCAACTGCAGCAGCAGAGCCATACAGATAACGACAGGATCAGTGGGTAGATGTGCGATGCTGCTAGCGGCATGTATTCATCATTCCGTGATGCTGCCGCTTGTCAAAAGTTTAGCGGGGCAACGTTGCAGGAATGAATGTTTTTAAGCGACCTGCAGATGCGGTCTGGATTCATGCTGCAGGCCTGCTGTTCCTGAGCGGGCAAAGCTGAAGATGGAATGCAGATTAGTTTCTGAAATCCAGGGATAGTGATGCCGCATGCCCTGATGGTAGTTTTTCCATGCCTGAGTCTGGGTTCGCGACACGGGAAGGATACCCCGGTAACGCGATTGCGGAGCAGGTTGACAGGCCAAGGTAATACCAGTCTGGATGACGTCCTGGCATGCTTGATGGTATTCATCCAGCTCGGGCCATGCCATGCCGGGATAAAGCTTGCAGAGCTGGGACTGAAGCGGCAACCGCCAGCTGCCATCCGCAGAAAAAGCACGGCTCAAACCTGTATTGAGCACAGATGGATCCAACTGGTGAGCCTTGCGTGGGCGGTTGACCTTCCACCAGGTAGATAAAAATTTGATGCCAATGAAAGACTGAAAACGTTGCATACCGGATTAAACTGCCGATTGGATGGATAGTTGCGCACCATTTTTTAAAAGACTTTCTTGTGAATCGACAGGTATGGGTCCACGTCTGACGAGGATGAATCGTTGGTATTTATTATGGATGGTGACATCTGTGCTGGTTCTATCGGGGGTCACGGACCGGCTGATGGCTCAGGAGCAGCGGATCTCGATCGAGATTGAGCATTTAGCGCAACTCACCTCAAGCTTTATGCCGGGCCATATTCAACTGCGCTATCAGAAACCGGATGCCCACTGGCAGGATTATACACTCCACATTCCTGTCTCTGCCATTCAGCAGGTGAATGTGGAACCTGATGCTACCTTGCTCTATCTGAAGCCGGTCAAATTATCAGGCTATGCCGCAGAAGGGCCGGTTGAGCTGGTGATCCCGAAGCAGGTGAGCAGCAGTCAGAAAATATTAGGACTACTCAAACGCGTGCTGGAATCTGAACATCCGCCGGACCATGGAATCAGGGGCTAAGGGTTCAGTCTCAGGAAGGTTTTAGCCGGATAACTTTTGCTCAATAGTCACGGCTTCCATGGCGAGCTCAGAGGGCGTCAGGCGGTTGGTTTTTTGCAAATACTCGTCGATGGAGTGCTTTCCCCAGGACTGCAGTTCGTTGATAGTCTGGCTGAACAGGGACGCACAGCGGATATAGGCTGCGGTGGTATCGTCTTTTTTGTACTCCGGCCATTTGGCTACTTTTTCCAGCGGCAGGAATGTTACGATAGTTCCCTTGATTTCACCTGCTGCATTCACGATGGGTTTCGTCATCTGAATCGTCGTGAGCAGATTCATCTGCTGATCCCATATCACCGCCTCCTGCAAATTGGCGGTGGCAACGGCATCACTGACATCACCGCCGGGGGTGGGCCAGAACTTCTGTTCTTTGGTATGCAGCAGCTCACTGATCGGCTTGAGTAGCGACTGGTCTCGCACGGTTTTCAAGGTGTCCATGGCGCCGCGGTTGATCATCACGATACGTCCTTCGCTGTCTGCAATGATCCAGGCTTGTTTAAGCTGGGCTGCCTGGGAGGAGGACTTCTTAAGGCTTTCGGTTTTAACCGGCTGATCCGAGGGCAGGCTGAACTGAGAGAAATCAATCCGCTGCGATTCGGAAATTTTGACGGAGTCTTTCAGCGCCTGTGTATACTGACTGATGGATTCGGTTCTGGTGATGGATTCCTTGGGAATGACTTTGGATTTTGTTTTCTCTTCCGGGCGGTCCTCCACGGTCTTATCCTTCGTAAACACCAATGCCTGAGTTTCTGATTCCGAGAAGGAAATGTCCTCATCCTGCCCGGAGTCAGGACCCGGGGTCAACGGCTCCGAACGACGTTTGTCTGCATCAATGATGGCTACCACGGATTTGAGGGCATTCTCATCATCTCGAACCGCGTTCAAACTTACCGTGGCATCCACCGCATGACCGTCCGCCTGCACCAGCTTTCCGGTGACTTTTGTGCGATCTGACTTACCGCTTTCCAGTGCACTGAGCTGGTGGCTGAAGCGATGGTCTGTTCCCAGCTCCCCCAAGTCCCGCAGTTTTTTACCAATGGCTTCTTTGGAATCACCTTTAAACCAGTCTTCGGCTCCCGAGCTTTTTTCCAGCACCCGTCCCTGATGATCCAGCAGCAGTATGACGGCAGGGGTGGAATGAAGGACGGTGCTGAGCTGCTTCCCGCTGAATGAGAGATCTTTGGTCTTCTGGTGCAGTTCCGTCAGGTCTTCGATCGTGCGCACTGCATACCATACCTCACCGGACTCCAGACGTAACACTTTGGCGTTCATCCGGGTCCACAAGATCCTGCCCGATGTGCGAACAAAGACTTTTTCAATCTGATAATCGTCGATTTCTCCGTCGAGGCAGCGCTGATCCAGTTTTTCATCCTCACGCGGGTCATCGCTGTGTGCGTAATCGTTGAGTTTTTTCCCGATTAAGGCGTTCTCTTCTTCATCCAGCAACCGGGTCATCGGGTGGTTGCAGAAGAGAATGCTGCCATCGATTCCGGTCATGACCACGCCGATGGTGCTGGATTCTGCAAAGGCCATAAACCGCTGTTCCAGTGCCTCCTGGTAGCGTTGACTCTCATGCAGTGGCGTCTGGTCTTCGACAACCAGTAAACAGTGAACGTGGTTCCGCCCGGCCTGCCGGATGGCGGATCCGCTGATTTTGAGCCAGCGTCTGGAACCATCCTGGTGGGAAAGTTCGACTTCGGTGTGAAAGTGCTCGGATTCCTGCTGCAAGATCTGCTGCAGCGCCTCGGATCCTGCATCGGACAGGGGCGCTCCAAGCACATCTTCGAGAGCGTCTCCCGCACGAATCCTGGATGAGTGGGTCAGCAGCCCGGTCAGCGCCGGATTGAACTGGAGCAGCTTCTGCTCCTCATCCACAACTGCCAGGGCAATTTCCGAGTGCTGCAGCATTTCATCCACTTCCGGTCCTTTTCGCGCTTCATAGTCATCGACCATCTGCTTGAAGGTTTCCAGCTGCCGGGTTTTCTCGGAGCATAACTCCCGGGTGGTACCAAGTTCGGTTTCCAATTCCTGGCATGCTTGCTCTTTTTCTCCAGTCAGCTGAATCTGAGCCTCGAGTTTTTCATCCAGCCCGGTCTTTTCCTCATTCAGGTTTTCCAGCTCCTGCTGGTGGCTGGTCAGGTCTGTCTGAAGCTGGTCACGTGTCGATTGGAGCTTGCGGATTTCGGTCTGGAGTTGTTCGCAGTGTTGTTCTTGTGCGCTCAGGTCGGTTTGTAATGTTTCACCCCGGGCGGTTGAATCGTTGAGTTCATTTTGCAGTGTCTCGGCCTGCTGACGTTGGGCTTGGGATACCTCTTCCAGCTCCTGATGTGCCGAGTTCAATACATCCAGTTCCTCTGCAACACGTTGCCGTTCCTGTTGTTCGGTGGCAAGGGTCTCACTGGTTTCCTGCAGTTGCTGCTGTTCGTTTTCCAGCGTCTGCCGGGTTACTGTCAGTTCCTGTGTTTTGGACTCGAGTTGTGCGGTCAGTTCCCGCTGCAGTTCCGCATGCTCGGTGCGGAGCTGCTCCAGTTGTGAGGTGGTATCGAGCAGGTAGGATTCATTAATGCGAAGTGCAGAGAGATCTTCCAGGATCACCGAGGCAAATGCATCCGTGGAGGTTTCATCCAGTTGAACAACCGTGATGCGCACGGACGTTTCTTCACGATGATCGGATGTTTTGTCCTGCTCTCCCTGTTCGAGGTTCAGCACCGTTTCAATCTGAAAGCGGGAACGCTGCCGGTCTTTCAAGCCGGACCACTGATTATGAAACACCTGCTGGTTTGCCGGATGAACCCAGTCGGCAAAAGGTTTGCCGCTGGATGCTTCCGGCGATAACCCGAGTTTGCGCAGGAAAACTTCATTGGCTTCGACCATCTCTCCTGCCGGATTCAGCACGGCCAAACCAACAGCGGGATTGGATAAAAAGGCATTGAGGCGGGCATCACGACTGTTACCCCATCGCTGAGCCTGGGCTTGCTGGGTGATGTCCTGCAGCAGCCAGGTGAACTTCGGCTTGCTGTCGTCGGTTTCACCGGTGACGGGTTCCAGCAAGAGGCATCCGAAGATACTGGATTGATCATTAAAATTAAAGGTGGTTTCAACCTTTAACGTAGCTGCATCTGCTGGATCCGGTGCCTTCCATTTTGATTCCGGCATGAAATCGCTCCAGGAACGGAAGCGAAGCGAATGAGCATCCATCGAGGTGAGTTGTTGCATGCCGCGGTTTACTTCCAGTAACTGTCCGCTGGCATCGCAGAGTCCCATGGGCACATCCCGGCGATCAAATAGAGCATGGTAGCGTTTCCGCCAGTGATCTGCTTTGGCCTGTAAGTCGAACTCCTTCTGTCTGGACTCCACCAGCAGGATCCCCCAGGAATCATCACCGGTCTTTCCCGGAGCGAAGCGCTGGCAGGTAACCCGTACGACCATCGGTTCCGCTGATGTGGTTGCTAAGTTTAATGTGACCTGTCCGTCGGTCTGCTGCAGGCAATCCTTGAGCGCAGCCCGATCAGATACCTGGAAACAATCCGTGACCAACTGCCCCTGAAGTTCTTTTTCCGCCTGACCCAGCAGTTGGCAGAACACGGGATTCACTTGGGTTATCTTCTGTGCCTGATTGATAAAGATCAGGCCGAGCTCTCCCTGATCGATCAGACCGCGCAGCGGATCGTCCAGTCCGTGGCAGCGATCCTGCCACCTGGTCTGTTCCGTGATGTCGTGCCACACCGCAACCAGATAGACAATACTGCCTTTGCTGTCGCGCGCCGGATGAAGGCATATCTCCATCCAGAGGGAGGCATCATCCGCCCGATTGAGGCGGGCCTGATAGACAAATTTTTCCCGCCGGCCGCTGAGGCAGTCAGCCACTCCCTCATGGTAGGTGTCGTTCAGATCTTCGGCTTTGAAAAACGAGTCCAGCGTGATCTGCTGCGATTTGATGGAAGCACCACACTTGGACTCCAGGCAGGCATTGGCATCGCTGACCCGTTCATCCGGGTGCACCAGGCAAATGCCAACGGCTGCGGTCTGTTTCAGGGCGGTGGCCTGCAGCCCGGCAGCATCCGCCTGCCGGGTCAGTGCGGCGATTTTCTCTTTTTTCGCTAAAGACTCACTCAGGTCTTCCACAAACAGAATCCAGACTGGATCACTGTCATGCACTAACGACTCAACGGGACGTGCATGAATGCGGGCGGGAAAAGAGGATTCCGGTCCGCCGAGCATGTCGACCTGGACGGTGAATGGGGTAGGATCTTTGGTGACTGAAAGCGGTTCGGAGACGGATGCGCGGTCCGCTGCAGTGACCCGGCTTAAAATGGACTGGCCCTTGAGTTGAGCCGGAGTGGATCCGAACTGGCTGGCGCCAGCGCGGTTGATGCGGTCGATGCTTCCATCCGTCGCGACCCACAGGACACTGGTGGACTGACCGTCCAGCAGACCGTCCATTTGTTTCTGCTGAACCTCGACATGGTGCTGGTAGCGTTGCTGATCGGAGAGGTCGCGACAGCTGACTAAGAGGCATTCTCCGTTTCCCTGATCCAGCACCCGGATCAAAGAGAATGCGGCATACACCGCATGGCCCTCGGGAGTCTGCAGCATGCTTTCCCACTGGTAGGAAGAGCTCTGTCCCTGAGCAACGGCCTGACATCCGGCGCGCACTTCCTGCTGCTTTTCGGACATCAGATCATGAATGGAGATGGTAGCCAGTTCCGGCATGCTGCGGCCCAGGATGGCGTCGGTTTCCGGCGTCGTGCGCAGAAAGACACCCATGGAATCCAGCCAGGCCAGCGATAAACCGGGTAACTGGTTGAGTGCGGACAGGGACTCCAGCAGGTCCTCAATCTCAGTGGATTGTTTTTCGAGTTGGCTGACATCCTTGATGGCGATGAAGCAGGTGGCAGACTCTTCTCCGGAGCTTTCGATGGGAGATACGACCAGGCTGGCCTGAATCTTAGATCCGTATTTATTTTCCAAAGTCAGCACATCGGTCTGGTAAAAGGAGTCCGCGCTGCGGGGCTTGCCGAGCAACCCGGTCACAGCAGCGTGCTGCGAGTTCTCGCGGATCAGGTCCTGCAACCTCTTTTCTTCGATTTCGGCCAGATTGTAATTCAGCAGCTGCAGCCAGGCACCGTTACAGCGGATGAATTTTCCGGCAGTGGTCGTCTGTGCCACGGGAAACGGGCTACCTTCAAACAGACTCTGCTGCTCGGATTGAAGCTGATCCAGCTGCTGCTGCAGTCGCTGCTGTTCTTCCTGTGCTTTGGCTTCTGCGCTTAAATCCAATATGGCCTCCGCCCAGATGGCTCCCTGCTTTTCAATGCCTGGCAGCAGGGAAATCGTGGCCAGCCCGGGGAATGTGCTGCCGTCACTCCTGCGGTAGGTCTTTCGGATCTGATAGGATGACCGGCTGCCCTCCAGACACTCGGCATACCGTTGTTTCGCTTCAGCAGTATGCAGCGGGGTTCCCAGATCTTTGACCGTCTTCTGCTGGAGGGTCGTTTCCGAGTAGCCCAGGCAGTCCAGCAGCGCGGAGTTACAGGCCAGGATGGTTCCCCTGGACGAGTAGGTGAACATGGCGGCTCCGTCGTTTTCGATCAGGCGCTGATAGCGCTGCTTGAATGCCTGTTGTGAGGCAGTGGCCTGCTGCTGGCGCTCTGCTGCTTCCAGTTCGGCTGCAGCACGCGGACCGACGGCCTCCAGTACCCGTGAAACCATCGCCGGATTTTCAAAGGGTTCGCGCCCCATCACCATCAGCACCCGTGACAATTTCCCTTTGGCATTGACCAGGCCGATACCGGCAAAGGCATCGATTTCCTTTTCCTGCAACTTGGGGTCATGCGGGAACTGCTGCCGGACCTTGGAAGCGATCACGACCCGCTCGGGTCCTTTCAGTCGGGCCAGCGGGGAAGTCTGCAGGTCATAGTCAAAATTTTCCACGCTGACGCCCTGAAAGACGGCCGAGACGGTTTTTCCCGGCTGGTCCAGTCCATTGGGGAAGTCAACCACGCAGACCAGTTCTACCTGCAGCATTTCCGCCAGCTTTTTGCAAAGCATTCCGATGAAGGCGTCTCCGCATCCTTTCTGTAAAAACGGCAGGATCTCGTTAAGTGCCTGCTCTTCCAGCTGGTGCTGGCGATTTGCCGCAGCGACTTCCATGCTGGAGGTCAGTAGTGCGGTGGCATTTTCGACCTGCTTGCGCAGTGAACCAGTCAGGGAAGACTCGCTGTCATTCAGTCCGCAGAGTATCCCGACACGTTCCTTGCCAACGAGCAGTGGTGCAATGAAGCCGAAACGCACCACCCCATCCATCGGTTTGTCCCGGGTGCCTTCCGGGTATTTGGCCAGCCGTTTGATGGTGCCGATCTCCGTGTCGGCAGACTCCCTGAGGTGTGACAGGACATCCGGCTCTACGGATTTGATGTCGAACGCATAATCGGAATGTTCCCAGACCACCTGGCCTGCCGTGTCGGTAATAAACAGGCAGGGGAAGCGGGTGCCGGCCTGCAGCATCAAACCCAGCGCTGTAAACAATTCGGGCGACTGCTGATTGAGTCGGATCTCCGACGGTTCAATTTTCGAGCGGGTATCTGATTCGGATGAACCAAGTGTTTTGCCGCGGGAGGTGCCGGCGGAGCTGAAAAGTCGTTTGATATTGTTGGGCGTGAGATAAGGGAAGAGCCGCTTCATGATAGCAATTACTCTATCAGTTCATTCAATACTATGCACATACAATAATTAACATTTTAGAGATTTTTTGGTCACTGAATAAACCGCACCTGGGAAAAATCTAACATATAATAATAGATAAAAAGTCAAACAAGCTGGTGGGCCGTGAGTGTAAATGAGCTGAAATAAAAACGTGTATCAGGTTTCATACTTGATATGCGTATCGCAATATTAACGGGATTAGTTCTGGCCTGGTCCGTGTCGGGCTGGGCGCGGGGGATAGTGGATCAACCGGCACCGGACTGGGGAGTGGATGAGTGGGTCTTCCTCCCGAACGGGCAAAGCGCACCGGAAGTGAGCGACTTCCAAGGCAAGGTGGTTTACGTCTATGCGTTTCAATCCTGGTGCCCGGGCTGTCATAAGCATGGCTTTCCCACTCTGCAGAAAATGATGAAACAGTATGCGGATGATCCGGATGTCGTATTTGTCGCCATCCAGACGACGTTTGAGGGATTCGGTTCCAATGGCCCGGCGCAGGCCTTACAGACTGCCAAGCGATATAATCTGGATATTCCGGTCGGGCAGAGCGGTTTGCCGAACTCGTCTTCCAAATTTATGCAGCGCTACGACAGTGGTGGTACGCCATGGACGGTCATCATCGGGCCGGACGGGAAAGTGAAATACAATGATTTCCACATCAGCCCGGCTGAGGCAATGGAGTTGATTGATGATCTGAAGGCATCCTGATGCTCCTTCAATATTTGACAATATGTCTTTATTAAGATAGACATATTGCATGAAGGCGAAAATCATCGATCTGCGTTACCGCACCAAAGATGTACTGGCATCACTGGAGCGTGGTGAGCCGGTGGAAATCACCAGTCATGGGAAATTGAAAGGGGTGATCGAGCCCGTGAAACCGGCGGCTCAGCAGCAGGCGATGCGGGTGCAGGATCATCCGATGTTCGGCAGTCTCCCGGATGAGGAAACGGTGGAAGCGAAAATCGATCAGTTACGTGGCACCCGTTATTCCTGAGCATGCTCTTCGATACAGACATCCTGATCTGGGTGCAGCGCGGCAATGAGAAAGCGGCTAATGCCATTAACTGGTCCGAACAGCGGTCTATCTCTCTAATCACTTACCTGGAATTCATTCAGGGGGCACGCGACCAGAAACATCTAAAACTGAATCGGGATTTCTTAAAATCGCTGACATTCGAAGTGATTCCGGTGGATGAACACATCGGCCATCGTGCCGCTATCTATATTGAAAGTTACGGGTTATCCCACCACATGCGGATGGCGGATGCCCTGATCGCTGCAACCGCGGTCGAATCCGGTCTGACGCTGTGCACCGCCAATGCCAGGCACTATAAGCAGATTCCGGAGTTGGAGTTGAAGGTGTTGAAACTGGGCAAATGACTTAACGCAGAGACGCGGAGGGCGTTAAGCAGGAACCCAAACGATGAATTCTCTGTGCTCTCCGCATCTTTGCGGTGAATTTAGATTTCTGGGAGGGGATGATTTTTTTCAGGATAATACAGGGCTCGGGGAAAGAGTTCGTGAGTTTGTTTGAGAGTATGATAGCTTTTATGGATGAAATCTCGTGAAGAGCGGATCCGGTTGACGATAAAGCGACTGGAGAAAGTGAAGTGGTTGAGTGAGGATGAACGTGTCCTGCACGCCACCGCTCTTGCGGAAACCCCGGATGAACGATGGGAAAGAAACCGACAGTTCCTGAAATCGCACGGCTTATCGACGCGCTCCGCGCTGAAAAAATACGCTTTATCCTCGTAGGAATGTCTGCTGCCCTGTTGCAGGGAGTTCCAGGCTCGACACTGGATACGGATATCTGGGTGGATGCCTCCAGTCGCCAATACCTCAAACTGCATGGGATCGTTAAAAGTCTGGGTGGCAACATGCAGACCAAAACTGCAGGCTTTCTTAAAGATGATTCCCTGATCAATTTTGTCTTTGAGGTGAATGGGCTGCAGGGATTCAATGCGGAATGGAAGCGGAGTTCCAAGATGAAATTTTCGGGCAAAATGATTCAGGTGCTGGCTTTGCGACGGATATTGAAAAGCAAAGAAGCCATCCAGCGACCTAAAGATCTGGCACATATTGCTCTGATAAAAGAATCTCTAAAGCTAAGAGACTGTGGAAAACGCCCTCAATGAAACACGTTCTTCGGAAACTGTTGCCGAGGTCGCTGACCTCGGAGATCTAATGGAAGCGAGGTCCGCTCCGATAAATCGCAAGTCTGCGACGGCTTCACCTGCAGATGTTTGGACATGATGCAAAAACGCTCTAATACGCGAATTCGGGCTGGGAAGTGGGCCTTTTCGGTGGTAACGGCATTGCTCGATTGGTAAGCGGACAAAAAGACGGCAACGGCCATAAGATGACCGTTGCCGCGATGATTCCCAGGACGCCACACAAGTTCCAGCTGGCGAGGCCGACGTTCTGCAGCAGCCAGAGGCCGGTGGCGGGGGCGACCAGGCTGCCGATGGACCAGTTCAAGGTGCCCAGTCCCATGTAGCGACCGCGCATCTCCGCCGGTGCCAGTTCCGCGCTGTAGGCCATGGCGGTCGGCAGGGCCAGCATCTCGCCCAGGGTGAAGACCAGCATGGCGATGCTCATGCCCGTCATCGATCCCGCCCAGCCGAAACCGGCGGCACCCAGCCCGATCAGCAGGAAGCCGGACGCCAGCACCAGCGTCTTTCGGAAGCGTTTCACCAACCGGGTCATGACAATCTCCGAGCTGATGATCAGTCCCCCGTTAATCGCCAAGAGCAGTCCGAAATGGAACTCCTGCAGTCCGGCAGCCTTCAGCGAGACCCCCAGTGTCGAGAAGATCTGCATGAAGATCAGCACCGTCGGCGACATGGCCAAGAGCAGTCGCAGGTAGGCGGTGTTCTTCGCCACATGCTGCAGCGTCTGCCTCCAGCCGACCCAGACCTGTGCCACGCCGGCATGCCGTGACGGCTTGTGGAACGACCGCAGGCGCGGCAGCAATGCCGCACACAATCCGGCATACACCAGCGACGTGGCGGCATCCACCGCAAACAGGATCCACAACGGACCTGCCATCAGGAAGCCCGCCATGGCTGCACCGCAGGCAAAGCCGGCGTTCACCGCCAGCCGGACCGCGGCATAGGCGGTCGGGCGCATCTCACTGTTTACCACATCGGCGATCAGCGCATTGGCCGCCGGCGAGTACAGTCCGCTGGCCAGTCCGGTCAATGCCGCACACAACAGGATGCCGGTGAGGTCATTCATCAAACCGAGGGCAATGATCGTCAGGCCGTTACCGACCAGCGAGATGAGGATGGTGGGCTTGCGACCGATCTGGTCGGCCAGGTAGCCGCCGAGGAAGGAGGCCGCCAGCAGGCCGAGCCCGTGCGCACCCAGCGCCAGTCCGGAATCGGTCAGGCTGTAGCCTTTGCGGGACAGATACAGCGCCAGGAACGGCATGACGAAGTGGCCGAGCCGATTGATGAAGTTCCCGCCGATGATCACCAGCGCCGCCTGCGGCAGGCGGGTGAGATCCCGGATGGTCTGAGTGATGAATGTCGTAATCGTTGTCATGGTTTTGAGTAGGGTTGAAAGGGTTAAAAAGGGGTTGAGGGAAACAAAAAACCCTCTGCGGAATGTCCGGCAGAGGGTTTAGAAAAATCGTTGTTTTAAATATCGAAAATCAGAAAACCAGTCGGCCGGAAGACGCCTGTAGCGGGCGAATCGAGACATGGCGCAGCACACCATCACACCAGCAAGCAGGCATCGCTGCTGCGTTCCACTTCTTGGAAGCGTTAAACAGGTTGTTGGTGTGGCTCTGGTTCATGTGTAAGGGATGGTGATACGCCTTAAACGGAATTATGGCAAGGGGAATTATTTACCGCCTAGTGGTAATTCCCCCTCTCTTCTTAAGGGAATAAAAGGGATCATCCCATCACATATTTCATTAAGCTTAGCATAGAGTTTCATACAGGCAGTGGGATGCTTAATTTTCGCCGGGGTCTGATCTAGCAGCTTACGAATTTCCGATCTATTTCTTCTTTCTTGAATGTATAAATCGTCATTTAGATCACAATATCTGACATGATACCTTCCTGATGGGGTAATCCCAAAAACTCGATGAGTAACAGGATCTTCGAAAATATGTTCACCATAGTCAATTTCCTCACAGCAATTTAAAAATCTTAACCCAAGTTTTTGGTCGCTAGCTGATGGCCAAGTATCAGATTTAATGCGGTTGGAGTGTCGAGTTGCGGGAAAGAGGTTTTTATGAAAGTTCCTTTTTTTTCCGGTTAATTTTGGATTAAAGTGATCGACTTCCAGTTTTTTACCATCTTTAACCATTGAATAGGCACACCTGCCCTCGAAGTCTCTTAGGAGATCTGCAAGTGCTTGCCTATGCCCTCCCTTTGGGTAATAGCTTCTAAGTGGCTTGTTCCGAGTAACGCGGCCTTTTCTCGAATTCGACATATCTTTCTAGCGCACGAACCATTTGGTTGATGTGCTTACTGCGCTGATAAGCTTCAATTACCTCCTCACCAGAACGAGCATGTAATTTTGTGCGCCTAGATTTAGTAAGACTCTCAAGTTCTATGTATTCTGCTTCGGAGATTGTTCCAAGAGCTTCCTTCTGGGCTAAGCTATCAAACCTATTTTGCGATTCTACAGTCCATCCTGAATCTACAGGCAGAGTAAAAACAGTTTTATTGATTGAACTCTCACAATCAGAATTAGTTATGAAACTATTTTCTTCATTTCTTTTACTTACTGCAAACTTCAATTTGGGTGGGAATTTATATGATTTTGCTTCTTCGGCACCGGCAATGGCGTAAGCAGAACTGAGAGCCACGCTTCCTGCTAATCCGACAGCCGCGCTTTGTCCGGAACCACTATTAATTTTCCACTTCATTTTCAAAAAGTGCTGCTAAAAATTGAATTTGCAAGCTTAAGTCACAACGAACTAAGGCCAAAAAGGTAGTCTCTACACCGCTTGATTTTGGAGCTATTTCACCTCTGTCAAGCATTCGGCTAATTGGAAAGTTGAAAAAACGAAATTCCGCAACATTGCCAACTCTGCCAAGCCTTACAAAATTGGAAGATTCTATAGTGCTTATTTTAATAGGCATACTTCTTAGGTTTACTTGGTAATCAGCATCCTTAACTAATTCCATACCAATTTGGCCAAGATAATCTAACCAGTTATCTTTTAATGACATCATATCTTGCCCCGTAACTACTGTGGAATACGAATCGTATATATCGCCAGTTCGCGATTGAAACAGAAATACTAATAACCTGTTCTCTCCGTCAGCCTCGATAGCAAATTTGTTACAGAACAAAACCTTACGAACTGGCTCGTGCCTGACATCCAAATGTATGTTTTTTTCTTTGGGTGCAGATTGCTTTCGAGGGCTTTTTTTAGCAACGGCCATAAGAATACCCTACTTTATAGGGTTAAAAGGCTTCGAGTAAAGGCTGTAGAATAGATAATCATAATATTTAATACCCCAACAAAGATCCAAGCCACTTATTTAAAAGGGGTCGGGGGGCAGGTGACAGCTCTTGAGAGCTTACTTTATTCGCCATTTTTAAGATGAACCGCACCAAAGTTCCGGCCAAAGCGTTTACACCAGATCGAGACCACGTGGTAGCCATCCGACTTAAAATTACGGTCCAGTAAGTAATTCTGGTTGCCGATGTTGCCTTTGAGTTCTCCCAGCTTAATGAAATCTCCGGCTGAGACGGTGGCTTTCACGGCCTGGTTCTCGGTGGAGTCCGTTTTCACGGCATACACAAACAAATCGGGGCCATTGGTGACGTTGAACTCGGCAAAGGTGAGTTGGAACTGGCTGCTGCTTTGGCTGAGGTAGGCGTTGCCGGAAATGGTGTAGGTGCTGTCGCCCTGCTGGAAGGCTCCCTGTCCCAGTAGTGCATCCTGAGTTGCACTGGCGGCCGGATTCGCTTCCATTTCTGCAATCCATGCCGGAATGTCTTCATTCACTTCCCGGTCGATAAACAAGGCCTGAATGCCAAAGAAGCCGAAGGCGACCCAGCTCATCACTGCCACGAACACTAGCGTCATCCCGATTTTGATCCATTTTTGCATGTGATACAGGGTATCGCCTCGAACCGGTGGCTTAAAATCAAAAAAAATGCATCGTTACACACTGTTCAATCCAGCTCGACTTGGCTGAGCAGCTCGAACAGCGGGGTGTTAATAAAATAGTAGCGCTTCCCGACCCGTTTCTTGGTCAGGATTTGTTGCCGTGCCAGGTGGTTCAAGTATTTGCTGGCGGTGACCCGGGAGACTCCAAGGTCGCGCTCCACAAACTCGATCCGGGTATATGGGTAACGGAAGATCAGGTTCAACAGATCCCGGCTGTAAATCTTGGGGGCTTGCTTTCGCAGCGTTTGTTCCGTCTCCGCCATGAGATCGCGGAAGGCTTTAATGGTGCGGATGGTGCTGCGGGACGTGGTTGCCACGCCTTGTAACAGATACAGGCACCATTCCTGCCACCGGTTTTTCTGACGGACGCTTTGCAGCAGCCGGTAGTATTCCGGTTTATTGCTGGTGATATACCGACTCAGATAGAGGACGGGTAGGTCCAGCAGCTGACTCTGTTGCAACATCAGCAGATTCAGAATACGTCCGGTGCGGCCATTTCCGTCGTAAAAAGGATGGATACTTTCAAATTGATGGTGGGTTATGGCCATTTTCAGCAGCGGGTCGAGCTCATCGACGGTATGAATAAAATCTACCAGATTGTGCATCAGGGACTCGATGACCTGGGCGTCCTGGGGAGGTTCATAGACGACTTCTCCGGTCATCTCATTCTTGAGCTTCGTTCCCGGCAGCGTGCGAAATCCTGTCCGGTGTTGTTCCAGTTCGGAATGCACCTTCAGGATCGTTTCCACCCGGATGAGTCCCGTTTCGCGGACGCTTTCATACCCGACCCGCAGTGCATTAGCATAATGGCGCACTTCTTTGGCGGATGCAGAAACGGCGTCATTCGGCTGAGAGGAATAAATTTCATCATGAGTGCTGATGATGTTTTCAATTTCTGAGCTGTCCTTGGCTTCCTGAATACTCAACGTGTCCAGCAGGATGGCCCGGTTGGGCAGGGATTCGCACAATCCTTTGAGCTCCGCCAAATGGCGATGTGCTGTCGTCAAAGCCCTCCAGATATCGCGATTATCCAGCGACTCAAATTCTGCTAAGGGCAATGGAGAGAGGTTTTTCATGATAAGAGAACATTAAAAATTTATCATAATCAGATAACATGTAAAGAAAATTTTAATTTCTATATACATAATAGTAATCGTGTTAAGAATACTTAAAAAAGTTTACAGGTGAAGCCTTCTTAAAGAAGACGGTATGTCCTGAATGAATTAGGAACGTATCAAATGCCTGTGAGATGAATGGATTTTTTCTCAAGTTGCTAAGCGGTAGATGCTTGTACCGTTTGTCCTGTGAAGTGATTACTATACTTAAGACTTTTTCCTATAATCATGGAATAAGTTCGGATGCGGAACCTCTCATATAGCAACTCCTGAGGGAGCGAAACTGATGAGAGGGAAGCGCATATGAAAAAGTTGGCAATGATTCTGGCAATGCTGGTCGCCGGGTTGACGTGGGAGGCGTTGGCTTCGGGGTCCTATCGATTTATCCCGCCACGGCCACCAGTGGACAATGTGCCGCAACTGGATGAGAAGCTGTATGCCGAGGGCCGGAACCTGTTTACCGGCAGAACCAAACCGTCGGGTCAGGCCATTCCCGGACTGATCCGTTCCCAGGAGGCACGCTTGAGGTTTTTACGCTCCAAACTGCCGCGCAGCATCCGGGAGCGGGTGGATCTGAGTCGGTTCGCAAAACAACTTTCGCCCAGTGAAATGGCGGCGATGGAATACTACCTGGTGAGCCGCTACAAGGTGGATCTCTATGGGGAATAATATTATGATGAAAAAATGCTTATTCACAATGTTGATGCTGCTGGCCGGTATCTGGTCACTGGCAGCACAGAGCGCTTATACGCCTCTCGAGAAGACATTCACGATTACCCCGTCTTATTCCTACAAATTTTTTGATCGTCTGCGCGACAGTCGTGGTTCTCGCTCACTGGAAAATTTCGGGATCAATCAAATTGAGCAACATAACTTCACAGTATCCGCAGAATATGGCGTTACCGATGACATTGCGGTGGATGTCAGCACGGGATATGTGCGCAGTTATTCGGATGGAGTCTTCACCCCGGGGGATCCGGAGGAGATCGACGGATTGAGTGATACCCTGATCGGTACGCGCTGGCGGTTTCTGAATGATGCGGAATTTGAAAAAATCTGGGTGCCGACGCTGACCGCCCGGGCGGGAGCGATCCTGGCCGGAACCTATGAGGAAGGGTTTATCAACTCGCCGGGCGACGGGGCCTTCGGCTTTGAATATGCACTGCTGATTTCGGATTATTTTCTGGATCTGGGAATCGGCTACTACGCGAATCTGACCCATCGGGCGCGGGAAAGTGTACCCGATGAGTTTTTCGGTCAGGTAGGTATTTTCAAGACGCTGTTCAAGGACTTTACTGTCTTCACCGGCTACCAGCGGCTGCAGAGCCTGTCCGGAATCAATGTGGATTCACCGCAGTTTACCGCCAGCAACTTTCAGGACCTGAATGAAATTTCCGACATCATTGAATACGGGGTCAGTTACACCGACCAGGGCGGCCGGACCTACAGCATCGGTGCGGCTTCGGTGGTCGGTGGGAAAAACGTGGCGGAATCGCACACGATCAATGTGTCCGCGACGTTTTCATTCTGAAGCGATACGCATCATACACCAGCGCTGCTGCGATCAGGGTTCCCTGCAGCCAGCGGATCCATAAAGCATGTTCAAAGCTGCCCAGATCGGTCTGGCCCAGGTTCAGGTAGGTGGCATAGCTCAGGAAGATGACGCTCAATGCGGTCAGCGCGGTATAGCTTGGGCGGATCACGACCCACGGGAAGAACCACAGCAGATACCAGGGGTTGATGACCGGACTCCACCAGAAAAACCAACCAAGGCAGCACTGGACGGCGCTGGCGATTGTCAGTACACGGCGACGCCAGATTTCCCAGATCATGACCAGCCCCATCAAGGTCAGCAGCTGAGTCCAGAAGCGCGCTTCACCGAAGGGCCACACTTCAGAAAAGAGGGCGTAGCCCAGCGAGTTGAATTCCCACAGTTGACCCATCGCTAGGGTGCCTTCCAGTCCAGCTAGGCTGCCTTGCAGCAGAAACGGCAGGTAGAGCGCGGTAAGGCCGACACCAAAGATGACCCAATACCGGATGGGTTGGCGCCACAGGAAAAAGGGAACCGCCAGTAGCGCGAAGACCTTGGCACCGGCCGCCAGTGCCAGTAACAGAAATGCGGCCGTCTTCTGCTCGCGTCCGAAAGCAATCCAGGCAAACACCATGAAGCCGACTGCGATGATCTCGGCATGGGCATTGACTCCGGTAACAAAAATCAGCAACGGGCTCCAGGCATAGAGCAGTAAGGCGGCTACGGCTTGAGTGTTGGAGGCATTCGGGATGGGGGAGTCCCGGCTCAGCAACGCACGGCAGAGCAGGGTCAGCACGATGAATTCAAAGACGAACAGCAGCCCCTGCCACGCCACCAGCGAGCCGGGTTGCAGCAGGGCGGCGAGGCCAAAGAAATACTGGAGGGTCGGGCCGTAGGCGGTGGGGAAGCTGGGATAGTTGACCTGATCCAGCACGAGCTGCATGCCGGCGGGTAGGGACAGGTCGCCAAAGAAGTCGGCCGGCGGCGTGCCGTATGGATTACCGGCGGATAACAGCTGATAGCCGTCCCACAGGTAGCGGTAAAAGTCATCTTCATAGACCGGAAAGGCCACGAAGGCAGCCAGTCGGAATAGCATCGCCCACGCAATGATTTCCAGGATCAGCTTCCGCCGGTCGGTGGCGCCGGATGCGAAGTCTGCCGGTCGCAGTCCACGGAGGAAGAGGCTGGAGTAGGCCAGCAGGATTACTGTGAGGCTGATGGCGAAGAGGGGGAATGGAAAGGGCTGGAGCGTATGGGAGGCCGCCGCCAGGGTCAGATACCCTGCCAGGCTGACGCCAGCCACTATTCTTAATTCAACGCTCACACAAATACCGAATCCGGTAGCGGCTGTTGTAGCATTTGTTCCACCGCGGAGGCAAGGGAGTCCTGCAGTTCCGGATCATCCACCCGGGTCTGATCATTCACGAGTGACAGCGAACGGATCTCATTCTTCTTGAGCAGCTCCGGCGGGACGCGCAGAAAGACCCGGTAGACGGCGATCTGACCTTCGGTGGGTGACGGGGCTTTGCTGACGATGAAATTGATCAGCGCACTGACAGACAAGGAGCGGGAAACCGCTGTTCTAGCGGGTTCAGGATCTTTGAACTCTGCGGGCACGGGGGGCAGCCTGACCGTAGAGCGCAGACTGGCCGCCAAGGGGGCCTGCGCCGGTTCGGTGCCGCGCTTAGATCTGCCGGAGAGACTCAGGTATTCCTCATAGGACAACGTCTGTTCCTCAATCATTTCATACTCCAGTAACTGTTCGATCAGCGGCTGGACTTCTTCGGTCTTGAGGTTGAGCCGGTGGGTGATGTGGGAGAGGGATGCTTTTCCGTCGAGTGAGAGCAGGATATCCCATTCAAAGTGTCGCAGCTGCAGCTGCGGCTTCATTTCTTCCCCGTAGTCGGTCACTTTATAAATACTGGACGTGTTCATGGTGGCGACTCAGTTCTGCAGGGCGGTGGCGGATTCACTCTCGTCAAACGCGATGACGAGAAAACATTCATAGGACTTCCAGATGATAGGCAGCACCAGGTTCAGCGGCGGGACTTCGACCGGGAAGGACTGGCCGGAGCGGGTGACGGTCGGCACCGAGACTTTAAACTTGGGTCCGAAATCACGCCGCACGTTACTGGAGATCACGTTGGTGACTTCGCCGATCAGGTCCGAGAGGTTTTCGTCATTCTTGTCCTCGGTCTGGTCGCCGACAATCTCGATCAGATCCTGCAGCATGGTTTCGGGGGCGGTGATGTAGATGCAGCCATTGACTTCGCCACTGAGTTCGATGATGCCGGTGTAGTCGAGCAGCGTCGACTGGCCGAACTCAATGACGGGGGGCTTCACCTCGATACGGTTCTTGGTGATCTTCCGGAAGTAATTTACCGTCACATCAATGAAAGGTTTGATTTCTTGTTCAATCATAGTGGTTCTTAGTTGAGGGGTGTGGAGTGTTCTCCACTGCTTTCATCTTTATTGACAGCGGCATCCATCAGGATGGAGATCAGTGAGTTCTGGATGGTGACCGGGATTTCGTGCCGGATCGGGCCCGTGCTGAAATGATGCAGATTCCATCCTAACATCTCCACCAGAGCTTCTTCTCCCTGTTGTTCGCGGGTGCTGGCGTGCACCAGCTGGCCGCCCCGGAAGTAGGCCAGGCCTTTCCGCGATTCTGAGAGCAGGGTGAGGGTGCAGTCCTTCTTATCACCCGAAACGATCTGCAGGATGCTTTCGATGGTCATGTTGTAGAGCGGCGTGAGCTGATGCAGTTTGAGCAGGCGTTGCACTTCCGCCAGCAGCTGGTCGGGATCGACCGGTTTTTCAAAGGCGGCAATGGCACCCAGCTCTCGGGCCATGTGCTGGAAGTCTGAGGCATTGGAGGCCAGCACGATGACCGGAATGGTGTAACCTTCCTGCTGCGTGGCCTGGATGATCTCCAGTCCATCCATATCCGACAGATGGAGCTCTGTGATCAGCAGGTCGATTTTCAGGTGTTCGCTGGCATCGATAAACGACTGCCCGCTCGAGAAATTGACGACCTGCAGCTGCGGGTCATGCAGCTGCAGCAGCTGGGAGAGCATCTCCTGCTGCATGGGGTCTTTCTCGATGAGGGCAATCAGCGACATGGTCAGGCATCCTGGGAGTTGCCGGCGGCGTTGCCTTCCAGCGCGATGATCAGGTAGGAGCGGAAGCCTCTCCAGACAAACGGGATAATGAAGCTCCTGGTATTCTTCGGGAAAGAAACCGACTCCGGTTTGCCTTTAAGCACCATGGGAACGGAGATCAGGAAGTCGCCGCCGAACTCGCGCCGGGCGTAACCGGAAATGGTATTGGCCACTTCCCCGACGATATCGGACTCATCTTCTTCGGTCAGGTCGTTTTCCCGGTAGGCGATCAGCATCTCACGCACCATCGGCTGGCTGGCGGTAAAATAGACGGCGCCTTTGTGTTTGCCGGAAATTCCGATGACACCGATGTAATCCTGGATGACCGATTCCTTGCCCTGCAGGAAGGGTGGGTCGACGACCGCCTCTTCATCAAAGATCTGTCGGAAATAGTGGGGAACCGCTTGTATGAATATTTTTAGGTCTTTTTCGTCCATGGCAGGTATCAGTTTTCGAGCATTTCGTTGAATGCTTCATTGAGTTCATCCGTAGTAAATGGTTTGTAGACGTAACCGTTGGCGCCGCGTTCCACCGCATCGATGGCGGTGGCCTCGTCTCCCAGCGCGGAGATCACCAGGATGCGGGCATCCGGTTGGATATCGATAATGCGGGAAACACAGCTCAGTCCGTCCATGCCCGGCATGGTGATATCCATCGTCACCAGATCCGGTTGCTGCTGCTGGAAGACTTCCACCGCTTCCTGGCCATTGGATGCCTGAAAGACTTCATTGATATTATTGGCTTCCAGGTTGCGGGCGATACTGCGCCGCACGATACTGGAATCATCTACGATTAATAACTTCATGTTCCATTCGGGGTTAAGGGCAGATCCACGATAAATGCGCAGTATTCTCCCTGTTGAGTGTGTAAGGAAATATGTCCCTTGAGGTCGTCGACCATCTTTTTGACGGCATCCAGTCCGACCCCGCGGCCGGAGTCCTTGTCGACCCGCTGGCTGGTGGAGAAGCCCGGGCGGAAGACGAGCTTATGCAGCTTATCGATGTCCCATTCGGTCTGCTCCTCATTGAGCAGCGAGCGCAACAGGCCGGGTTGCTCCTGATCGATCTTTTCCGCGCGCGCAATGACCTTTTCGTAATCGAGTCCCCGCCCGTCATCCGAATAGATCAGGCGCAGCCAGCCTGCTTCTTCATGGGTCTCGAGCTTCAGGGTGGCGGCTTCCGGTTTGCCGGCACGGCTGCGTTCCTGTGGCAGTTCGATCCCATGGGCAACGGAGTTGCGGATAAACTGCACCAGCATGTCGCGGGAGGGCTTGCGATATGGTTCCGGCAATTTCTCCAAGGATTCATCCGGAATGGTGAACTTCACCTGCTTCTGATGTGCCAGCGCCAGGTCCTTGGCCAGCGTATCCAGCTGCGGGGAATCGGATTTTACCGTGCTGTCTTTTGGTGCGGGTGTTACGGGTGAGGTGCCGCCATACATGGCTGTGATCTTGTCGATGACGTCCGACATGTCATCGAAGGACTGGATCATCCTGGAGAGCTCCAGCACGATCGGCACGAAATCATTGCCGTCCAGATTGCGCTTGCCGCGCAGCTTCTCGAGTTTGCTTTCGAATTCGTGGGCGGCATCCTCGTAGTAGCTGATTTTCAGCAGTGCCGCTTCTCCCTTGATGCGGTGAACGCAGCGGAAGATGCTTTCGACCTGTTCTTCAAAGTAGGCCTGGCGGTCCGAGAGGTCGGATTCGGCATCGATGCTCTGACTGAGTTGGGAGCTGATGGAGTCCAGTTCCCCGCGGGAGGCCTGGATGAACTCGTTGAGCAGTTTGGGCTCCACGTGGATGATGCCAAATAGCAGCTCTGCCTGCCGCTCCAGTCGCTCGGCAGATTCCTTCAGCTCGCGGGTCAGTGCTATCCGGGGAGTAATGTCTTCCACTGTCACCAGCGACTGAACGACCTTTTTATCCTCCCATACCCGGTCGAACGAAAAGGACAGATACTTCGTCTGCATCTGGCCGTTTTTGCCTTCTACCATCACTTCCACTTCCTTCAGCGGGTTCATCTTGGGGATGAGGTGGTTGGTTTTGCTTTCGTTGAAGAGCAGTTTCAGAAATCGGTTGGTCAGGTCATAGGTTTTACCGGTGACGCGATCACGCACCAGATCGACAAACGGCATCTTGGTGACGTCCTGCCGTCCGAACATGGTTTCTACCGCAGCTGAATAGCCCGGCTCGATCTTGCCTTCCGGCGTGATGAGCATCAGCGACTCCTGCACGGTGCTCATGATGGTATTGGTCAGGGTCAGCGACTGATTAAGTTCATTGGTGCGGTGCTGCAGCGAAATATTGGTGTTCACCAGGTTTTCGCGCGACTCCGCCAGCTTCGAGGTCATCTCGTTGAACGAACGGGCGACATCTTCCAGCTCATCCCGGGTATTCAGTTGGACGTTGGTTTTTTCGTCACCCCCTTCAAACTGGTCCAGTGCGCTTTTAATGACACGCAGTCCGGCGGTCACGCGATTCACCAGGTAGATCCCCGGAATCAGGGCGAAGAGGAAGGCTCCGAGTCCGACCGCCAGCACCTGCAGGAATTCCTGCTGAGCGCGTTCCAGGAAGCGACTGATCTCGGCATCCACTTCCAGCACCGCCTCAACTTTACCATCCAAGTCGAAAATCGGGGCGTAGGCACTGATCCAGGTTCCATGCTGGTCTTCATAGATATTGGTGCCGCTTATTTTTCCGTCCTTGAAAGCGGTCAGGAAGGCCTGGCGGTTTTCCGGGCGGATGTTGTAGACGTTGCCGACAAACGGTTCGTCACCCGGCATCACGACGAACTCCGTCTCATAAGCCTCCATGTTGATGGGGCGGAGAATATAAATTTCTTCACTGCGCAGGCCGTTGGCATCGCGGATGGCTTCCAGCCGTTCCCGGACAAACTGGAATTCTGGTTCCAGCACATCCTGGTTCGACCGGATCAGCTTCAGATCGTCACCGGAAATCCCGATCGCACCGGTGGATGCGATACTTTTCGTCAGAATCTGGAACTCCTCCAGCAGGGAATCTTTACGCAGCACATAACCGGTAAACGAACTGGAAAGCACCACGATCAACGAGGCAATCGCAACGGCGGTGATCGTCTTGGCCCGAACACTAAAATGCACCCCCTTTTTTTTAGCCGAAGCTGTCTCCGGAGAATCTTCTTTGGTTTCACTCACTGTTTCATCGCCTGATGGATTGAAATACTGCCTTTGGATTAGGAAGGTTCAGCTTGTGAATTATTCCCGATTTTTTATTTCTATCCGATGAGGCTAAGCCAAGGTGCGACTTCCGGACTGGTGCCCAAGCCGAGGTTTCGACCATGCTGCAACGACGGATTTACGCTGGTTCCTGAGTGCTACCCTGCCAGATTCAGTCTGAATTCATTCCTACGACTGGTTGCCTTATTATTTTGATCAACCGATTTGACAATCAGGACTCGTGTCGGATGTTTACCATTAATTCGTCTAATTCATAAAAAATAAAACCCTAACTCCATTCAAGCTATGTCTAATCCAGAATATCCACTAGGAAATGCCACTTTCGAGAATTACGTCGGTATTGATACCGGTTTCTCGGAGATGGGCTACCAACTCTCCTCCCACGTCCTGACTTTGGGATACGCGTCTATGCTGGCGGCGCTGCTGTTCTTTGTCATGACAATCAAACAAGTCGCACCGCGCTTCCGGATGTCGTCGATCCTGTCCGGGGTGGTGATGGTGTCTGCCGCCCTGCTGCTCTATATCCAGGCGATCAACTGGACCAACGGCTTTGTCTTCGATCAGGAGACAGGTCGCTACATGCTGGGTGAAGGACGCGACCTGTTCAACAACGGCTACCGCTATTTGAACTGGCTGATCGATGTCCCGATGCTGCTGTTCCAGATCCTGTTTGTGGTCACGCTGACCAAGAGTGATTTCAGTTCGGTCCGCAACCAGTTCTGGTTCTCCGGGACTCTGATGATTGTGACAGGCTACATCGGTCAATATTATGAAGTCACTAACAAGACCGCCTGGCTGGTCTGGGGTGGAATTTCAACCGCATTCTTCGTCCACATCCTGATCGTGATGAAAAAGGTAATTGAGGAAGGCAAGGAAGGGATTCCTGAAGATGCGCAGAAGACACTCCATTCCATCTGGTGGTTGTTTCTGATCTCCTGGATGCTCTACCCGGGTGCCTACCTGATGCCACTGATGCTGGATAATGAGGCCGGTGTGGTCGGACGTCACATGACGTATACGGTCGCCGATATTTCCTCCAAGATTGTCTACGGCGTGCTGTTGAGCGTGTTGGCGATGAAGCTGAGCAAAGCGGAAGGCTACGACCCAAACAGTCCAGACGCGAAATAGAAAATAATATAACGTTTGTTTGTTGCATGCGGTGGGTGGAAGCCCGCCGCATTTTTTTATGAGATTCGATTCTATCCCTGAAAAGGCAGCCGCCGCTTCTCCGATGCGGGTGGTAGCAGGGCTCCGGTCTGATCGTTGCCACCAGACACGATCTATATCAACTTAGAGCAAATATGAATTAAGTATTAATATTTTGAAATTGTAGCCGAGGTCGTTGACCTCGGACATTTTTGGGATGCGAGAGCAGCTCCGATCAATCGCGAGTTTGTGACAACCTCATCTGGTCTATTGCCCATTAAGATATCATTCCACGGATTCCTTCATCCAGGTAGGAGGCTGGGTGCCGGTGATCGAACCTCATTCGGATCGATGATTTATATCATCAGAGCGTTCTGCAGCTAGAGGTGTCAGAACATCATTCGGATATGCTCTAGTACCGAAAATCAATTGGACGTACTCTAAAAGCTGGCATGAAAATGGGTAAGTCTGCTGCACGGATCAGCATTCTTTCAGCGCGGGTGCAGCACGGCGGGTGGTCGTCCTGGCAGTCACGCCTTACTGTTCATCATCAGCCAGCGGGCGTGTGCCAGCAAAAGAACCCCAACGGATGTATTTTTCGTAGCTCTTAAGATTCTTATACCGTTCCGGATCGTAGTCCGGGTTGATCTTGGGAATACGTGCCTCGACTTCTTCAAAGTAGCTCATCATCTGATCGAACAGTTTCTGATGGGTCTCGGCATTCTGTTGAGCGATGTTGACCACTTCACCAATGTCCTGGGAAATATCGAAGAGTATCGGCGTGTCCGGTGCATCGTAGAAGTGAATGACCTTGTGTGGTCCGGCAATGATTGCGGAATGAGGAATCTCAGAGCGGTAGTGAGGCAAGTGGAAGTAGAGGGGACGATTGAGAAATGTCTTGTCCGGGGATTCGCCTCGCATGTAACCGGCCAGACTGATGCCGTCGACATTCTCCAGGCTTGCGGGATCGCCACCTGCCCATTCGAGGAAAGTAGGCATGAAGTCGTAATTGACCACGTTCCCTTTGAACTTGGAGCCCGCCGGGATACCGGGACCGCGGACGATCATCGGCACCCGGATGCCACCGTCCCAGGCCCACCATTTGGCAGCGTGAAGTGGTTGTTTCAGGCCCGAAACACCCAGTTCCTTGTGACGGTAGCCGTTATCCGCGGTGACCACCACATAGGTATGATCCTCAATGCCCAGTTCCCGGACCTTGTCCAGCACCGCACCGATCCGACCATCCAGATCCTCTCCCATGCCGAACCAGACCGCTGGGTCTCCTTTCCGGTTGATGGTCGCGGCGTCCTGACCGGTTTCTTCATAGTATGCCTGCAGTTCCGGCATGCTGGCGTATTTTTCACGAGTGGCAGGCAGACATTCCGAGCCGGCATGCATGGCATAGTGGGAAATCTGGAGATAGAAGGGCTTGCCGGCCTGGACCTGGTCTTCCATGAACCCGATCGCCTTTTCGGTCATGCTGAACATGAGTTTGGGGTCGGTCATGTCATCCGGGATGCGTTTGCCGTTCTTCGCCGTCAGGGTATTGCCGGGTTTGTTGGTCGTATCTCCGTCATGGACTACGTAACCAGCCTCTACCGGGTCGCAATACATGTGCCACTTGCCGAGGTGGGCCGAAACGTATCCCAGCGGGGCCAGCACATTAGCGATGGTATAGCCGGTCGTATCCAGGCTGCTGTTTGAGATGGTAGGGACCACCGGTAGCTGCTGGTATTGCTTGCGCTGATCAAAGTAATCATCCTTGGTCTTGCCCAGCACCAGTGTAAAGCCGTTGTTGGCTGCTGACTGCCCGGTCTGGATCGCCACCCGGGCCGGGCCACACTGCGGGCTGCCGTAGGCATTGCGGAATTTCATGCCCTGCTGTGCCAGCTCTTCCAGATGTGGCATCTGCAGGATCGGCATACGGGAATTTTCACGGGTGTCATCCATGGCGACCGGCGATCCATACCAAGCCCAGTCATCGATATAGATAAGAATGATATTGGGTTTTTCCTGTGCGTGAGTAGTGCTGATGGTGCCGAGTATGACCAGGCAGGTCAGCAGGAATGGAAACAGATACTTCATAAAGTTATCATTACAATGGTGGCAGTTTTAATAAAGAAAATTCGGTTCAGCCACGCGGATCCTGTTGAAGTTTCGACGACCGGTTACATCCGCATCTTTAGCACGGCAAGCAATCTCAAACCAGACGAGTCAGCATGGATCTGGATATGCAAAACGCATGCTACTTGCCCGGTTTAATAGCCCAGCCAGGGGCCCAGCCACCTGGATATTTCCTCGACCGTCTGCCCCTTGCGTTTGGCGTAGTCATCCACCTGATCTTGCTGCAGATCACTGATGGCAAAGTATTTGCTTTCGGGGTGGCTGAAATACAGGCCGCTGACCGCTGCGCCGGGAAACATGGCTTTGCTTTCGGTCAGGTGAACACCGCACTGGTGCGGGACGTTCAGCAGCTGAAACAGAATATCCTTTTCGGTGTGATCCGGTTGTGCCGGATAACCGGGAGCAGGGCGGATGCCGCGGTATTTCTCATGGATCAGTTGGTCGTCGGTCAGCTCATCCTCGGTTTCATAGCCCCACAGGCATCGCACTTTGTGGTGTAGTAATTCTGCAAATGCCTCGGCAAAGCGGTCAGCGACCGCTTTAATCATGATGCTCTTGTACGGGTCGTTGTCTTCTTCAAACTCCCGGGCCCATTCGTCAGCACCGAAGATGCCCACCGCGAAGCCGCCACAGTAGTCAGTGAGCGGTGATTCGTCAGTGGCGGGCCGATTCTTCGGTGCGATAAAGTCGGACAAAGCGTAGTTCGGTTTGCCGCTGCTCTTTTTGATCTGCTGTCTCAGAGTGTGAAAGGTGCAGAGCACTTTTTTACGATCTTCATGCTCGTAGATTTCAATGTCGTCACCAATGCTGTTAGCAGGCAGGAAGCCGTAGACGCCGCGGGCAACGAATTTTTCATCCCGGATGATTTCCGCAATCAGTTCGGTGGCGTCCTGATGCAGTTTGCGGGCTTCTTCGGCACTTTCCTCATGGCGCGGCTTGAAGACCTGCTGCTTGCGGTCCCAGATGCCGCGAATTTCCCAGGTGTGGAAGAACGGCGTCCAGTCGATGTATTCTGCCAGCTCGCGGAGCGTGATATGTGCATCCGATTGGGATTGTTCGTCCGAGCTGATAGTGCGGGTGCCGGTAAAGCAGGGCACCGGCGGCTGATACGCATCCCAACCGCCGTCGAATGCATTGGCACGGGCTTCTTCGAGTGTGACGATCTCTTTTTTCTGTTTGCCCTCCTCGTGTCGCTGCTTGGCTTTGGCGTGTTTGGCTTCGTTGTCGGCGATGAACGCCTCCCGGCCGTCTTCCGAGAGTAGGGAGGTGGTGACCGGCACACTGCGGGAGGCATCCGTCACGTGCACGACGGGGCCGCTGTATTTCGGAGCTATCTTGATCGCGGTGTGGGCGGAACTGGTGGTGGCACCGCCGATCAGCAGCGGCTGCTGCATGCCTTCCTTTTCCATTTCACTGGCAACGTGAATCATTTCATCCAGCGACGGCGTAATCAGTCCGCTCAGGCCGATAATGTCGGCATTTACTTCCCTGGCTTTAGCCAGGATTTTGTCGCACGGCACCATGACGCCCATGTCAATAACTTCAAAGCCGTTACAGGCCAGCACCACACCGACGATATTTTTGCCGATGTCATGCACGTCGCCCTTGACGGTCGCGATCAGAAAGACGCCCTGTTTCTTTTCATTCAGGATCTGGGCACGAATCTCCGCTTCATCCGCATCCGGATTTTCCTGTTGCTTGATTTTTAATTCCTGCTGAATGATCGCTTCCTTTTCCTCCTCCATGAACGGGGTGAGGTAAGCGACTGATTTTTTCATTACGCGAGCACTTTTGACGACTTGCGGCAGAAACATTTTCCCGGCGCCAAAGAGATCGCCGACGATGCCCATACCGTCCATCAACGGACCCTCAATGACATGCAGCGGGCGATCATATTTCCGGCGTGCCTCTTCAGTATCTTCGTCAATGTATTCCGTGATCCCCTTGAGCAGCGCGTGTTCGAGACGTTGCTCGAAGCTGCCCTCGCGCCATGACAGGTCGACCACCTTGGTTTTCCCGCCCTGCCCTTTGAACTGTTCGGCAAAATCCAGCAGTCGTTCGGTGGCGTCCGGCCGGCGATTGAGCAGGACATCTTCAACATGTTCCAGCAGGTCTTGGGGAATCTCATCATAGACTTCCAGCATGCCTGCGTTGACGATGCCCATATCCATACCGGCCTGGCCGGCATGATAGAGAAACGCCGAATGCATGGCTTCCCGCACCACGTTATTCCCGCGGAAGGAGAAGGAAATATTCGAGACGCCGCCGGAGACTTTGGCATGGGGCAGGTTCTGCTTGATCCAGGCGGTGGCGTTGATGAAATCGAGCGCGTAGTTGTTGTGCTCTTCCATGCCGGTAGCCACCGTGAGGATGTTCGGGTCAAAGATGATATCCTGGGGCGGCAGGCCCACTTCATCCACCAGGATGTCGTAGGCGCGTTTACAGATACGGATCTTATCCTGGTAGGTGGCCGCCTGCCCTTCTTCATCAAAGGCCATGACAACCACGGCGGCGCCATAGCGTTTGACCAGCCGCGCCTGCTGCTTGAATTTTTCTTCACCTTCCTTCAGTGAGATGGAGTTGACAATGCCTTTGCCCTGCAGGCACTGCAGTCCGGTTTCAATGATTTCCCATTTGGAGGAATCCACCATGATCGGCACTTTGGTCACATCCGGCTCCGATCCAATCAGGTTGAGAAACTGGTGCATCATGGCCTGGCCGTCGATCAGTCCGTCATCAAAGCAGATGTCGATCACGTTGGCCCCGTTTTCCACCTGCTGGCGGGCGACGGCGACGGCCTCCTCCAGCTGTCCGTCGGTGATCAGCTTACGGAATCGGGGTGAACCGGCCACGTTGGTGCGCTCGCCGATCATCAGAAACTGTTTATCTGCAGTGTGATTGTAATGGTCGGTTCCCGCCAGTCGCATGACAGGTTCGGGTTGCGGCAACTCGCGCGGTTTGACATTGTTTACCGCCTGAGCAATGGCACGGATATGATCCGGGGTATTGCCGCAGCATCCGCCCGCCAGATTCAGATAACCGTTGCGGGCAAAGTCCCCCAGAAAATTACCCATGTCCTCCGGTTCAAGATCAAATCCGGTTGGTGACAGGGGGTTAGGCATGCCTGCATTCGGATAACAGGACACATAAGATGCGGCAACTTGGGAAAGTTCCTCCAGAAAAGGCTTCATCAGGTCGGGTCCCAGCGAGCAGTTGAGACCAACGGCAAGCGGTTTCACATGGGCGACCGAGTTCCAGAGAGCTTCGATTTTCTGGGCGGAGATCATGGTTTCCCCGCCCCTTCCAACAGCAGCGGAGATGATAATCGGCAGTTCGATACGGTCCTCTTCGAAGACTTCCTGACAGGCCACCAGAGCGGCCTTGGAATTCAGTGCGTCAAAGATGGTTTCCACCATCAGGATATCAATACCAGCGGAGATAAGAGAACGGATCTGGCGTTTGTAGTCGGTAAGAACCTGATCGAAGGTCACGACCCGGAAGCCGGCATCTTCGGGATCGGGGGAATTACTGAGAGATACGGTCAAAGGCCCAATTGCACCGGCTGCGAAACGGGGGATGCCGGTGCTTGCTGCAATGCGTTCGCATTCTTCTCTGGCGATTTTGGCGGATTCCACATTCAGTTCGTGGGCGAGATCGATTAGAAACGGGTTATCAATGACCTTGCGCTGAAAAAATTCGGGGTCTTTGCGGCCGGTGCCGGTTTCGCGCGGATCCTCAACAAAGAATTCGCTCTGAGCAATAGCGGTGCCGGAGAAGGTATTGGTCTCGATAATATCAGAACCGGCTGCCAGAAAACGCTTGTGAATGTCGCGAATGATGTCGGGGCGGGTCAGGGAGAGAATATCCCCGTTATTGAGCAGGTCTTTTTCATTATCCCTGAAGCGCTCGCCGCGCGCATCCTGCTCGGTGGGCTGATAACCACGGATGGTCGTGCCCATGGCTCCATCCAGCACCAGGATACGCTGCTGCAGCAACTCCCGGAGTTGTTCCGCAGTCTGTTTCCGGCTGGCAGTGGCGGGCGGCATAGAAGATATCGGTTTCGCGTAGTGCGGTTATTTTTTTTCGGTCAGGCGGGCCTCAATCCAGAGCAGATCGGAGAGGCGGTTGAAGCCTTTGAGAATCAGTTCTGCTTTCGCGGGATTGAGTAAGTCGTTTTCTTTCAGTTGAACCAGTGCCACTTCCGCCTGGCGGCATGCGGTGCGCGCCAGGTGCAGGGCAGCGGAAGGGTGAGACTCACCCGGAACCGACCAGCCGGTCATTTTTCCGGTTTCTTTTTCTCCAGCCGCCAAGCGCGCTTCAATTTTTTCTAAAAACCGGTCATCGAGTCGCGGATACTCGGAAGCCTCGTGCCTGGCATAATCCTCCGGATCCAACGCAATTTCACCCATGGCGGCAAAGAGGTCGTTCTGAATTCCCTTGATCCATTCCGCAGTTTCCGGTGCAGGTTGCTTCAAGTGGGCACGGGCTATGCCGAGGCGGGCATTCAGCTCGTCAATTTTGCTGTTGGCCAGCACGCGCAAGTCCGTTTTGGACACACGTTTACCATACAGCAAGTCGGTCTGACCCTCATCTCCTCGTTTGGTAGCAATACTCATCGGATTATTTAATAGACAACATGATTCAACTTGAGGTAAAATTCAACATATAATTAAAACAAAATGTGTTTATATGTAATCTTTAAATTGAAAAAATTAATTTAATCTAATATACGATATTAAAAAATATTAGAAATATTAATCTTGATTAATTTGCTGAATGGCTTATCAACACATAGTTCTTTTAAAGATAAATTTTACTTAGAATAAATAGGTGCATTCGCAGTGATGAATGTGCCAGCCAATCTGCCAGCTTAGGAAAGCAGGGTGAAAGTCCCTCACTGTCGCGCAAAGGTGAAAGTCCGGGTTCGAACTGGTAGAGAAAACCGCACTGGTCCTGCAATGGCCAAAGATGTCGCGAAAACATCTGTCCGGGGGCAGTCCTTTCTGTAACGGGGAGAAAGGTTGTCCAATGAAATCCCCGTCGTTGGACAAACACCTACAGAAAGGATAAAAATGAAAAAAGTACTATTAATTATAACGGTCGCGGTCATGACGGCCACTTCATGGGGACAGGTTCTTTTCAGTCTGGACTCAATTACGTATTATGGAACCGGATCCAACCGGGCTGCATTTGTCGTAGACTGGAATAACGGTGCAGGCAATGAGGTGCTGGCCTGGGGATACAACTGGGATGGTGGAGCTACCATGGAAACGATGATCAGTGACCTGGCGGCAGCCGATCCCAATCTGTTTGTGCGTTGGGACAGTGATGCAGGTCTGGGTGCATTTCTGTATGGTCTCGGCTATCAGAATGGGGCAACGGCATTTGATGTCATAGGGGCCTTTGATCCAAGCGGTAACCCTTCTTCATCAAGTTTCATAGATGGCGTATGGGACATTCATACCGGTGCTGGCTTTGAGGTACCGACCGCTTTTTCAGGAACGGCAGCAAATGCGGGGGATTTCTACAATGAGGGATTTGTGTGGACTTCCTATGTGGCAGGTTCAGCTCCAGATTTTACAACGAGTCTCTCTGAGACAAGCCTTCTCTCGCCCGCCGACTGGACCGGAACCAGTCTCGGAATCAGTAATGTTAGTCTGGTGGATGAAGGATGGTACGGTTTTGGAAACAGTCGTGAAATCAATACGGTTCCTGAACCTTCAAGTGTCTTACTGATGCTGATAGGCGGAGTCGCACTCGTTTTAAGACGCCGGAGACCATGAATCCTCTCAGGGCCTTGATGCTGGTTCTTGTATCTGTGATCAGCCTGCTTTTTACTGAGCAGGTCCGATCTCAGGTTGTGACCGGCATAGAAGTGGTGAGTTACAGTGCGGGAACAGGGACTTCGCTAAATGACAGTTCTGCTGCATTGGGCTTGCCGAGTGCTACCGTTGACGGGCCATTTGGAAATTTCGGTGAGCTTAATCCTTTCAATCCGCATTACAGTGCTGATGAGATTGTTCAGATCGGTAGCGGTGGAGAACTCACCCTGCGACTGACTAACTACGTTACACTTGACGATAGTTCAGGTGTCCTCGAATTGGGCGTGCTCGAAAATGTATTTCTGATTGATGCGGGGGGCGGAACCAATAACAATCCGGCCAGTTCTTTTGGCGCAGATTCGGCTGTTTTGGAAGTTAGTGATGATGGCGTCAATTTTTTCAGCCTTGGATTGCAGGAATTTAATCAGGCTGGCAACTATTGGAGCGATTCACTGGGTGAGGGGTTGGCGGGAACTACTGTGGCCGACTTTGGGAAACCGTTTGAGGCGGCGCTAGGTGACTTCGACGGGCTCAGTTTCTCGGATACGTTGGCAGATTTCAACGGTTCGGGCGGAGGCACCTGGTTTGATGTGCCTACCAGTCTGGGGATTACTGAAATCGGCTGGATTCGTTTCAGTGGAGTGACGACTGGCACACTGGAGGTTGATTCAGTTTTTGGAAACAGTGCTCTGAAAGGTGCGGCTACGATTCCAGAGCCCTCGAGTCTGCTGCTGCTGCTGTTTGGAATGAGTTGGTTGATGCTATGGAAAAGAAAATGAGTAAATTCTTCTTGTTGCTAATCGCTGCGCTGTTGCTGCTCTTAGGAGCTGAATCGGCTCGAAGTCAGACGGTAGTGGATTTTTCAGGTATCACGTACTGGGTCGGTTCAGGAAGTAATGAGGCTGCTATGGTGATCGACTGGAATAACGGCAGCACGATGGAGTCTTTTGTCTGGGGGTATCGTTGGGATGGCATGGCAACGGGTATGGACATGCTGGAGGCGATTACAACAGATGATGCACGGCTCGAGTATAATCCGGTCCCTGGCTTTCCTACGGCGGTATACGCATTTTATTATGATTTTGATGGAGATGGTGGCGGATTCGTTCAGGGAGCCATAGGTGTGGAAGATGGTTCTGCTAACGATCCTGATGACTATTATGCTGAAGGTTGGCTGGGCGGCTTCTGGTCTTACTGGTTAAATTCCCCATCCTCGCCGGGAGATGAGCCCTATAATGGAGGGGACTGGGAGTTTTCGGCGGTTGGAATGGCCGACCGTGATTTATTCGACGGTGCCTGGGATGGGTGGAGTTTTGATGCAGACGGCTTTGGGGGCACCACGTTCCTGCCGGAAATTCCCGTGGCGGCAATCCCTGAACCATCTATTATGATTTACCTGATCGGTGGACTACTTGGGCTGCTATTTCAACGCCGGAGGAACTGAAGGTGATACTGTGCCCTCTCTTTGGCCGTAAAAAGACAGCTGGCTTTACGTTGATCGAACTACTGGTTGTGATTGTAATTCTGGGTTTGCTGATTGCCCTCAGCACTGGTGCTGTGATCAGACTGCAAAAATCTGCTTCGACAGCTATTGCTGCCGCAGCGCTGACTCAACTCTCGTCCGCCAGTCAGCTCTATCTTGCTGAAAATCAGAATACCTTCTGGAAATACCGTGAATTTATCTCCGGAGAGGGATATATATGGTGGTTCGGCTTTGAGGCGTTTCAAAGCATCGGTAGTGCCGAAGGAACCCGGGATTTGGATAAGTCCCGCGGACCGTTGGGGCCCTATTTAGCAGATTCTGGAAGCCTGAAAACGGACCCGGCCTTTACTGCCCATGGAGCTACCTTCAAGCCGAAATACGGCGATACCCACTTTGGTTATGGTTACAATAACACCCTGGAGGGGAAAAATGCCCTGACGCTGGATCGTCCGGGACAAGTGGTGGTTTTTGCCACGTCAGCCCAGGTGAATACCTTCCAGAGTCCAGCCAGTGCCAGCAATCCGATGATTGAGGAATTCTACCTGATCAACGAGCGGGAAACGACGGTGCATTTCCGGGTGGGGGGCAAGGCGATGGTGGCTTTTGCAGATGGGAATGTCGGGTTGCTGCCGATGGAGCCGACCACACTGGATGCCCGGATGCCGGAAGCGAAGATTGGCCGGTTTGCTCCGGTAGGAGATAGAAAATATATGGAGTAGGTGAGGCCGTTGTCTCTGTGAGTGTGTTGTTATTCCGGGGCTGGTTTACCGTGGATTTTTGACTTCATAAAGGACACGACTTCGGAATCAATGCTGCTGGCAACCTTCTCTAAATTCATCCAGAGCGTTTTGCGGTTTAATCGGACTTTTGCTCCAGTCAAGGGAGAGGCATTGGTCAGCGGCGACGGTTCTCCCGAGTCTACTGCGGTATACGTCAGTCCATTACTATTCGACCACGCCAGAATGGTTTTATTTTCAGAAGTGAGATCCTGAAAATAGACAAAGCGCTGAATCTTGCGTTGGCGGTCGTAAAACACGGTGAGCATCTGGTTGGAGCCGGAAAACATCCGAGCGTACCAGTAATCCTCTTTTGCTGCTGCAAAACGAATGGTGTTTTCTTTCAGCATGGTGCACGCAGCAGTTCAACCGGATTTATATATTTTCGATTTAATGAAATCGACCACTTCCGGATCAATTTCAGCTGCGACCGCATAAAATTTCTGCCAGAACTCATCCGGGTTCAATTGAATCGTGCCGGTGGCGACAGGCGAGCGGTTGGCCAGGGGCGAGGACTCGCCGGAGTCGACCTGAGAATAATGAATGCCGTATTTTTCGTCCCACGAGAGCCAGGTTTTATTGTCCCAGCGCAGACCTATGACGAAGTGGAAACAAGCCACTTCCTTATCCCGGGTGTAGGTTACGGAAAGCAGGTGATCGGTGTCTGAAAAGATGCGGTTGAACCAGAAATCCTGATCCGGTGCTGCGAAATTGACATTTTTTTCCCTGAGCATGATTCTGTGCCGGATGGTAATATTCAGTTCTCTGAGCGGAGGAAAATCAGTCGTGCAATACCGTCTTGTCTGACAGCGAGCTCACCATAATCGGTCATGCCCAGACTGGCTTCCTCAAGAAATCCGAAAATGGTGGTTTCCAGTTCCATGGCGTTCGGATCTCCCGCCATCCGGGTGGAAGCGACCGGGCTGATCCTGTCTTGAAGCAGATTGGCATGGAAGGCATTGACCGGTCCCTTGCCGTTTATCCGGCTGCCGGAGATGCGGAGAGTAACATCCGGTCCGGAATACGGCTGACTGTTGAGTGTTCTGAGAACGTAGGTTCCGTCCGGAATGTGAACCTCAGATTTCAGTGAAACTGGATCCAGCGGGACTGGCGGTGTGGCTGGCTGGGGCAGCAGCGTATCATCCTGCTGACTGCAACCGGCAGTCAGGCACAGCAAGAGCATGAAAACAGGCAGACGCATCAATGGAAATTTCCTGCAGTTAAGGGGCAGGACTCTCCTGTTCCGGGTTATCTGCGGTGAAGGCGATGTTCCAGACGTTGGCGGCACGGCAGAGATCGATCACGCGAATGACATTTTGATATTCGGTGGCTTTGTCGGCCCGCAAGATAACGGCTTGGTCCTTAAAATCTTCCGTAATGGCTGTGAGAATCTCACGAAGCTCTGCAGGCTGGAGCCGCTTCCGGTTTACAATGATGTTTCCGGCTTTATCCACATTAATCAGGATTTCACCGGGCATCCGGGTGGACGTCTCCGCTTCTTCAGCTACCGGCAGGCTGACACTGAGCTCCGCCTCATAGCGGGAGATGTTCCAGGTCAGTAAAAAGAATACCAGCAGGAACAGGATGACATCAATAAACGGCGCCAGCTGCAGGTTCATCGGTTCCTGAATGACTTTGTGACTAAGTTTCATGATCAACGGGGTGAGCTTGGCTGCAGTCAGCGCTATTCTTTCCTGGCGTCGTTCTTTTTCTCCGGAGCGGCTGAACTTTTGGCAGGAGCAGATTTTGGCTGACCAAGGCACTCGGTCGTTTTGACGACAAACTCGGTCAGTATGCTTTCGAAAAAGCCGATCAGTCCGGCTACTCGCTGGCGGAAATAAGCGTAAAAACCCATGCCTAGCAGACCGATGGAAAGTCCCATAGCGGTGGCGACCAGCGCCTCCGAAACGCCGCCTGCCAGCAACATGGTCTTCATCGGGGTGGCATCGCTGGCCAGGTTACCGAAGGATTTCAAGATTCCGATGACAGTGCCCAATAGACCGACCAGCGGACCAAGCACACCAAGATCCATCACCAGCGTGCTGGGGCGGGCAATCTTACCGGCCAGTCGACTGGCTTCGGTTTCAGAAATCTCCTTGAGCCCAGCCAAGCCGATACCGGGATTGGCTTTGGCAAAGCTCACCGTCTTGAGCAGGACGCGGGCACAGGCCTCTGTCTCATGGTCGCGGCAAATGTCGAGCAGAGATTCCAGATTGCGATTTTTGAGTGCACCAGACGCAGCTTCCTCGAAGGACGGGCTGCAGATATTATCGGTCCGCAACCAGAAAAAGTTGAAAATGATCAGCGCGATGACTGCGATTGAGAGCAGAACCAGTACGATCAAGACGGCCCAGTTGACCGACAGGATCAACTCCCAGAGGGACAAGTTGTTTATACTCTCGATGGCATCTTGCTGAGCCTGTGCGGTGCTGTGACAGCAGATCGTAATCAGCAGTGAAGAGAAAAGGAAACGTTGCATAAAATGAGTTATAGGGGTGTCTTTCAGATGCTCAAGGTGAATTCTATTTCAGACACCGCTCTGCTTCATTAATTTAACATGCATGAGTGGTTCATGATTAATAGTTGTAATTAAAATATTTTTTACTTATGCTAACAGCTAATGGTTTCGTTCAGAAAAGCCATCATGAGACATGTGCCAAGACAGGCAGACTGCCTGACGAGAGTAGCACTCTGCACGATCATGGTGATGTCGGTCTGGACTGTCAGTTCAGCAGCGGATGCGGCTGAAATTGATCCCAAGCAGTTCCAATTGCTGCAAGAGAGTTCGTCAGCCTTCACTTTCCGCCAGTATGAAAAAGCCGAACAGGGCTTTCAGGAACTGCTGAGTCAGCTCAAAAATGTCAATCTGCAGTTCGAGGATGAGTCCATCAGCAAGATATACTATATGCTGGCCATGTCGCAGATCTTTCAGAAAAAGTATGATGCGGCGATAGAAACCATCAATCATGTAGATTTTAACCGTTTAACGCTGCCCAGTATCGGAGAGGAATTGTATTTCTGGCTGGGAGTGGCCTACCTGCGAGCCGAGAATGGCGAAAAGGCTGTCGAAGCGTTTTCCAGTTTCATCTTCAAATATCCCAGGAGCGAGCGTTTGGATTTTGTCCGGCTTCAGTTGGGGCTGAGCCTGGTGCAAGAACAGAAGTATCAGGAGGCAGCTGACTACTTTAAAAAGGCACACCCACTGATAAAGCAGCAGAATATCCAGGATCAGGCTAAAGTGCTGGAACTTCACAGCCTCTCTGAAATCGAGTTCTATGATGAGGCGCTCATGCTGGTGCAGGAATTTGACGATAATCCGGGCATCTTCCAGGAGATCACCGCATTCCAGCTGCTCGTGCTGGATCTGGGTGCGGTCCTTTTCGATCTGGGCAACTATGAACAGGCACTGATTGCCCTGCAGCGGGTGTGGAGCAAAGAGGAAATTGTTCGATATCAGAATCGCATTATCGGCGAATTGAAGTCTCAGCTTGAGCGCATGGAAAATGCGCCTGTTGTGGATGAAGAAAAAAAGCTGATCTTTTCTGAGCGGATCAAGAAATTGGAAAATGCGCTCATCAGCCTGGAGGAAATTCCCGACTACAATGCCGCGGTGCAGACCAGAATCGCGGATTCGTTTTATGAGCTTGAGCGATATGAAGAGGCTAACCTGGTTTTTCAGCGGATGATCAAGTTGCTGCCGGATAGTGATCTGGCAATGCAGGCGCATTTTAAGATGATCCAGGGGCTGACCAAGCTCGAACGCTGGTATAAGACCATCGCATCGTGCAATGCCTTTCTGGCTGCCTATCCGGAAGAAGACTACAAGCCACACGTGCTTTACATCAAGGGCGAGTGCCAGATGCGGCTGGCAAGATATGCCGCTGCGTCAGAAACGTTGTTTGGAATACATTCAGCATTTCCTGATTTTCAGGAAGCACAGCGTTCGCTTTTTCTCTCGGCCTATAGCCTGCTGATGGATGAACAATTTACAGCGGCGGCAGAGCGTTATGTCCTCTTTGTGGAAAAATATCCCGATCCGCAATCAGAGTTATTCGAAGATGCCCACTACTGGCATGCGATGACCTACTACTACGATCAGAAATACGAAAAGGCGTTAGAACTGTTCCAATCACTGGTGGAACTTAACCCGGAAGGCAGGAATGCGGAGGATGCGGAATACCGGATAGCTCACTCCATCTATTGCATGAAACGCTTTGAGGAGGCGAGCGTGCTGCTGGTGGCCTATCTTGAAAAATATCCGGAATCGATCAACCGTGATGAAGCTTGTAATTTGTTAGGTGACTGCTATTTTGCACTGGGTGAAATTGATGAGGGAATCCTGGCCTATCAGAAGACCTCTAATCAGCATGCCCGTTACTACGATTATGCGTATTTCCGAATCGGAACTGCTTTCAAGAAGCTGGAGCAGTTTGACCAGATGGAGCAGCATTTCACTGAGTTTCTGACGTTGCGACCCGGCAGTTCGCGTCTGCCGGAAGCATTGTTGGAACTGGCTTGGCTGCATCAGGTCAGGGAACAGCCGGAGCAGGCGGTTGCTTTATACTGGGATTCGATCAAGCAGTATGGCAACAACCCGGAGTCCTATTCGATTGAGGGGTTGTTTGACTCAGTGCATAAGCTGATGCGCAGAAATGACCAGGGTGACCAGTTTGTAGCTCGTTTGCAGGAACTGGAGCGCCATGCGGCCGAAACCGGTCAGACAAGCCTGCAGGCTCGCTCACTCTGGAAGCAGGCGGATATAGCGGCCAGGGAAAATCCTGAGCAGGCACTGGAGCTCACAAAGAAAATCCTGATGGTCGCCAAGCCGATCGAATTAAGCTCTCAGGGACTGGCGGACACGGGCGAGCGGTTGCGGCTGGCGGGTGAATATGAACAGGCTCACGAGTGCTTTCGCACAATTTTGTTCTGGTATCCGCGGTCCCTGCTTAAGGAAAGGGCTTACGCGAGTTTGGGACTGATTGCCGTCAGCAACGGTCAGCTGGAGGAAGCCCTGGATTACTTTAATAAATTTAAAAAACACTCGGTCAATGAATCTGCTCTGACCGCCGAAGTGCTGATGGCTTCTGCTGAAATTCATGCCGGTCATGCCAATTACGAGCAGGCCATTCATGATCTGGAGCAGGTTCTCAAGATCAAGGCGGCACGCGGACTGCCCTGGGTAAAAGCCTTATACGCGATGGGTACCTACTATATGGAAATGGAGCGCCATAAGAAAGCGATCGCCTGTTTCCAGCGTATCTATGTCATGTACGGCAGATGGTCTGAGTATGTGGCCAAGGCGTACTGGCAAAGTGGCAGAGCATTCGAGCAAATCAATGATCGAGAGGCTGCACGTAAGACCTTTCAGGAGCTGGTGGAAAGCGAGCAATTAAAGGAATTTCCTGAGCATAGCGAGGCTCGGAAATGGCTGCAACAAGCGTGATGTCATGAAACGATCCGGTTTGACGTTATCCTTTCTCTATCTGGCAGCGCTATTGCTGCTGCCCGCCCTGGTTTCGGCGGACATCATTGTTTTTAAAAATAACAAACGTTCTTTCGGCACCGTTAAGTCCTTGAAAGACGGAATAGTACATTTCTCTCTGAAAACAGACGCGGGCGAAGCGAACAGTAAATTCCCGCTGAAAACCATCAGAGAAATTGAGTTTTACAAAACAGAGGAGCAGAGGAAAGTGCTCTTTTCAGGGGATGCTGCGGATCTGGACAGTTTGCGAGACCTCTGGTTGATGCGGAAGCCGTTTCTGGCAATCAAGGGGAGTGATTCAGGTGAAGTAGGTATTATATACATCAAGCGATTGCTGGATACCAACGAGCCGGAAAATGTGCAGCAGGCTATGCAGCTCTGTCAGCTTTTACTGGATAAAGACTGGAGTGAGGATCGGTATATTGATGTCCGGGCGCTGGAAGTTTATGCTCTGTCAAAAGCCGGTAAGACGCAGGAAGCCGCAGAGGCGCTGGCAGCATTCGATGAAGAATTCGAAGCAGGTCTGGCCAGTTCCGATGAAACGGCCAAAGTACGACTGGTGATCAACGCCATCCAGGCAAATCTTGCGTGGGATAAAATACTACAGCTGGAAAAAGACTGGCCTAAGTGGCACCTGATGCCGGAAATGCGCCATGAGCGCCAGCAACTCATCAACCGGGCCCTGGACGGGAATCTGACCGCAGTGGCTTTTTATCCGAAAAATATAAAAGAGTGTTCTCAGGGATTGTGGAATGCCGTGAAAATCTACCAGCACATCGGCAGGCATGATCTGGCGGTCAAGCGTGCTCAAACAATCATAGACTTTTTTCCGCATGAAGAATTTCTGGCCGGTGCGCAGAAACTCATTCAACAGGAAAATCATTAAAGCCCATCAATAATCTGACTATGTTACCAAAAAAATTAGGATTTTTTATTCCTGTTATCTTACTATCCGCCTGTATTTTCATTATAACGCCAGGAACGCTTTCCGCTCAGACGGATTCCATTCCCCAGGAGATGGTGGAAGAAGCCATGCAAGCCCAGGGGAAGGATAAATCTCTGCTGGATGTTTACCTTCAGGGCGGCTGGATGATGCATGTGATTGCCCTGTGCTCACTCGGAACCATTGCCGTATCGGTGTATTGCGCCCTGCAGATCAAAAAAGACAAGCTGGCACCTAAACTACTGGTGGGACAGCTCAATCACCTGATGGCAAACCGTGACATACAAGGTGCTTTTGATGTCTGCCGCTCGAATCCTGGTGCACTTTCCAAGGTGCTGGCTTCTTCACTGGTCAAAGCGAACCTGGAGCGGGATATGTTCAACAAGAAATCCATGGAGGAAGCTGCTGAGCATGCCGTGGAAGCCGAAGAGGTAAAACAGATGGTATGGGTCAACTATCTTAATGTTTTTGCCACGATTGCACCGATGATCGGTCTGTTAGGAACTGTAACCGGAATGATTGAGGCGTTTGATCAGCTCTCTGCCGGTTTGTCTGAGCCGGAAGATCTGGCCGGTGGTATCGGGCAGGCCATGGTCACGACTGCCGGGGGTCTGTTGGTCGGGATTCCTGCCATGTTCTTTTACTTCTTTTTCAGGAATATTCTGCTGACGGCTATCACGCACCTTCAGGATACGGTATTTAAGATGTTCGATCTGTTTACCGGCGAGGTGAATATGGATGCCTGAGTCAGCGTAGAACAACGTATACCAATCATATGGGTAAACGAAAAAAGCGAAGGTCATTAGAGGAGACAGGCTTTCAGCTGGCTCCCATGATAGATATGACTTTCCTGCTGCTGATTTTCTTTATGGTGACTACCAAAATCACCAAGCAGAAGAAAAATATCAATATTGATCTTCCGATTGCCGCTACAGCGATTGCACCGGAAGACCTGTCAAATCGTGAAATTCTGAATCTGGATGCAAAGGGTCAGATCTACGTTGGTGACCGGCCGGTTACCATGAAGGAACTCAAAATTCACCTGAAAAAGCGTTTGATTGCCCAGCCGCCGCTGCGGATTTATGTCAGGGCAGATGCGGGGACAAAGAGTGTTGAAATCAAGAAGATCATGCGTGCTGCTGCTGAAGCGGGTGCGCTGGATATTATCTTTGGCAGTTATAAAAAATAACAGAGACCATGAGCAGGCGTAATGCACAGACCGTAGAGATGCAGATGGGCCCCATGATTGATATGGTCTTTCTGCTACTGGTGTTTTTTATGGTGACCGCCAAGCCGCTGAAACCGGAAAACGACGTCAGCTTGAGAATGCCGGGCACTGTTCCGCAGGAGGAGGTATTCGAATTTCCGGATGAGCAACGGATCACCATTCGCGACAACGGGCAAGTACAGGTCAATGAAATGAATGTGGACAGTCCTGACAGTAAAGATCTGCCGCAGCTCAAAAAAACGCTCTTTCGTTTCAAGGAAATGTCGGACGCCAACCGTGCTGATGCGATCGTGACGATAGATGCGGAAGACCAGGTAAGTCATCAGCGTATCGTCGACGTCCTGAACGCCTGTTCAGACTCGGAAATTACTAATGTGAGCTTCTCGTTCAATGATGAGACGGAGGAATTCTGATGAGCATCAATCTGCAGAAACTCAATGATAACTCCCGAAGAAGGCGGCAACGTAAAAAGCTGATCATCAGTGGAATTGTTATCAGTATTGTAGTGCACCTGCTGATTGGCACCGGTGCTGCGATCTGGGTGGTCGCAAAATACAACAAACCGCCGGAGGCGGCCTTTGAGGTCAGGGATGTCATAAAAATTCCTCCGAAGATCATTGATCCCAAAGTGGCCAAAGCAGAATTTGAGGCTGCCGCCCGCAAGCCCGTGCTGGATCAGAAAATTGCCAGTTCCCGGCCGTCTGATATTTCTCTGCCAGATATTCCAACCATGCCGGTAGATGAAATCGTCAAGTTTGACCCGTCTACCGTGGCGACTACTTCAACCGTCGGGATGGCAGGACAGGCTGGTGAGGGAGGTGATGGTGAGGGTGCAGGCGGCTATGTGTCTTCTTTCTTTGGATTAACGACCCGGGGAACCCATATCGCTTTTGTGGTGGATTATTCTAAATCCATGCGAAACCGGAAAGAAGAGGTCATGCGGCGGGAACTGGCCAAGTCCGTGGAAGAACTCGACCCCAGTGTTAAATTTGCACTGATCTTTTTTGCAGGACCGGTATGGCTGGCAGGTCAGGATGTGAACGAGGATGAATGGATCAGCAACAAAAACAACGACTGGCAATTGGAGCGAGGCAAATTAAGACGTCCCAAATGGATTTCGGCAACCAATAGTAAAAAGAGACAGGCTGTCGAGCATATCCAAGAAACAGAGCTTGTATACGGCACGGACTGGATGCCTGCTCTGGAGTACGCCCTGGAGCTCGATCCCCGACCGGATGTCATTTACTTCATGACTGATGGTGCCGAAGGAGGTGATCAGGTCAGTAAAACGATTGGGTTTGTTGAGAAGGAATTTAAGGAAATCACACTGATCACAATTGCATGTGGTGTTCCAGGGGCCGCCGGTTCGCTGACGCGTATGGCTGAGGCTGCTGGCAAGGGTGAATTTAAGCTGGTATCTCCTTAGCGGTAAGCAGTTTCCGTTCGGCGTCCCGCTGTAATATTCTTCAGCGTAGACACGAAGCAATCAACGTGGCATACACAATACGTGGAAGCTGTACTGACGACGGTTGGAGCCTGGACGCTCCGCTCATTGCGTGTGACAGGAGAGATATCTATTCTCTCGTACCAGATCGGTAGCGCCCTGCTACGTTACGGTCTGCGCTGGAAGTTGTTTTTAGAGCAGGTGTGCTTTATCGGGATCAATTCTGCGCTGGTGGTTATTACCACAGGAGCGTTTACCGGAGCGGTATTTGCGGCGCAGGTGCATTTTCAGTTTGTCCGATTAGGGATGGAATCAGCGGTGGGACCGACGGTTTCGGTAGCGATGTGTCGGGAGCTGGCCCCCATCCTATGTTGCCTGTTGCTGGCCGGGCGTGTGGGTGCCGCTATGGCGGCGGAGGTGTCGTCAATGAAAATTACCGAACAGATTGATGCGCTGCGCTCGCTGGGTGTCTATCCGGTGGAATATCTGATTGTACCGCGGTTCCTGGCACTCATGGTTTCAGCCCCGATTCTGACCGGGCTGGCGCTGGCAGTGGGGATTGGTGCGGCATATCTGGTAGCTGTCCCGTTACTGGGTGCGGATGGGGCGCCTTACTGGGATAATACGGTGAAATTTACAGACCCGAGTGATGTCATGATCGCCTTATCTAAGGGGACTATTTTTGGACTGATTATTGCCGTGATCTCCTGTCACAAGGGTCTGAATCCGCAGATGGGAACTGCGGGAGTCGGACGGACGACGACGGAAGCCGTAGTTAATTCATCATTGGCAATTTTGATTTTCAACTTCTTTCTAACGTTTTTGCTGAACTCACTTTTCATCGGCCAGGAAGGATGAGTCACTTTCTCGAAATCAAGGGCCTCAAAAAATCCTTAGGAGGTGCGGAAATCCTGAAAGGGATCGACATGCATGTGCAGGAAGGGGAGAAAATCGTGGTCATCGGGCGCAGCGGCGGAGGTAAAAGTGTATTATTGCGGCATATTCTTGGCTTGATGCAGCCTGATGCCGGTTCGGTGACTTTTCAGGGGACTAATTTGTCCGAGTTGGGAGAAGAAGCGTTGAATCCTTATCGGCGCCAGATTGGGATGCTGTTTCAGAATGGAGCGTTGTTCGATTCGATGTCGGTGCGGGATAACTTGGAATTTCCGCTGCTGGAACAGGGCGTCAAAGACCGGAATGAACTCTCTCACAGAGTGGATGAAGCGCTGGAAGTCGTGGATTTGCCCGGACAGCATGAGAAGCTGCCGGCTGAACTCAGTGGCGGTATGAAAAAACGGGTAGCACTGGCACGTGCCGCTATCGGGCGGCCCCGGCTGATGCTTTATGACGAGCCGACCACCGGGCTGGACCCGGTGGTAGCGGACAGCATCAATCATCTGATCAACCGCCTGGGAGAGCAGCTCAAGATGGCTTCAATTGTCGTGACGCATGATATGGAGAGCGCTTATATGATTGCGGACCGGATGTATTATCTGCAGGAAGGCGAATTTTATTTTGAAGGAACACCGGAAGAGGTTAGAAACTGCAGTGATCCGATGGTGCAAAAATTTGTGCAGGGGCTTTCGGATGCTAAAGACGCTATTATGTAGTAACGTATTAGGTTAATTATTATGCAGCAGAAAAATTTGGAAATTAAAGTGGGGATGTTCGTCCTGCTGGGTTTAATATCGGTCGGTATCCTGATTGTTTCTTTCGGGCGCTTTGGCGAGCTGTTCCAAACGAGCTACCAGCTGACGGTGCAATTCGAGAACACGGACGGTGTGATCAAGAACTCCCAGGTGCTCTATCGCGGCGCGCGTGTGGGAACGGTAGCTACCTCACCTGAAATAGCGGAGCAGGGGAAATTTGTGAATCTTGGCATCAAGGTAAACAAGAATGTTCAGATCGATAAGGCTTCTACGTTTGAAGTAGGAAGCTACGGGTTGCTGGGAGATCGTTTCATTGATGTTCAACCTCCGGCCCAATCAAGCGGAGAGTATTTTCAGGATGGAGATGTGGTTCAGGGATCAAGTTCGGCGGGCATGGCAGACATCATGAAGAAAGTAAACACCATGTTGCAGAGCATGGAGGAAAAAGGTGTGATGGATAATCTTTCCCTGGCGGTGGAATCGGCCAAAGGAGTGACCGCTAAGCTGGATAATATCCTGGGAGTGGCAGAACAGGGAGAAGGACCGGTCCATACCCTGTTGAATGACGAGGAAACGGCAGCTGAGCTGCGGGAAATGATACGTGAATTTAGGCTGCTGGGTGAAAACCTCAGAAAAAGGGGTATTCTTTTTTACAAAGATCTTTCCGATGAGGAGAGAAAGAAGAAGTAGCGTGCTGAAAGCGCAGCGATTGATACAGGTATGAAAGATTGTTCTGCTATCCTGCTGGCAGCTGGCAGCAGTCGGCGCCTTGGCTTCGATAAGATTTTGACACCGCTGGCAGGGCGGCCGGCTTTCAGTTATGCCTTCGATATGCTTGCCTCCTGTGAAGCGATAGGAGAGATCATTCTGGTGACACGGGAAGATCTGATGGAGAATTTTCGTCAGTATCTGAGCGAGCACGATCCGGGTGTGAGGGTTCAACTGGTAGTCGGGGGACAGGAGCGTCAGGATTCAGTTTATGCCGGATTGCAGGCGGCGGATGCTTCTTACCGGATGGCTTTGATTCATGATGCTGCGCGCCCGCTGCTTACTCGGACACTGGTTGCCGACGTGCTCAAAGTAGCGCGTGACACGGGGGCGGCAATCTGCGGCAGGCCATGTTCTGATACGCTAAAAAAAACTGCAGACCACCATGCGGTTACGGCGACGCCAAATCGCTCTGAATTCTGGTTAGTAGAGACACCGCAGGTATTTGAGCGTGAGGCCATTTTGGATGCCTACCGCCAGGTCATCGAAAAAGGATGGGCTATCACTGATGATGCCTCCGCATTCGAACAAGCTGGAGGATCGGTTTCGCTGGTGGAGTCCGTTGCCATGAACCTTAAAATCACCAAGCAATCTGATTGGGAAGTCTTACAAATCTGGTTAAGTCAGGAACGGGGGATGCATCTCAGACAGTTACTGCATCTCGCCAACAATCAGCTCATGCCGCTTACCGGTTTTCTGCCTTTTTTAAAAAAATACCGGGACCAGACTGAAAAATTCAATGACTATCACGATCAGATTTCCGATGGAGCCAGTAAGTGCATTGGAACGTTGAAAGAGCTGCAGTCTGAGATTAGAGTCTTGTTTCCGGATCAGGCAGAGTAAAGGCTATCCGTTCTGTTTGCAGGGTTGCCTTGCAGGGCTTCTGGAATTGACATTTGATGCAATCACTCCTGTAATGATGATTTAAACTTTAAGGGGAGTAAATCTATATGGACACAGACAAAGCATTAAACATGGCAAACATGCTGCTCGGAATTGGTATTTTACTGTTAATTGTTCCGATCGGGTTTTCAATCATCACACTGAGCACTGCAGGAGAAAATCAGTCTGCTGCAGAGGCATTTATGTCATTTGGCTGGATTTGTCTGGTTGTGATGAGCATGTTGCCGATAGGTCTGGGATCGTTTGTCGGGGGATTGACCTGGATGACTTACATCAAGCGTAGACAGAAGGCTGAGGACATCGACGCTGATGACGAGAAGGAATCCGCTGAGAATCAGTAAGTGCTGGCAGTCGATTTTATTTAATTGCCGCTGTCCAGACTGGATCGCGCATCACTTATATTGATGTCCTGAGGTGTTCGGTCCAAAAAAATTCTGACTTGCTCATAGCCGGCAGCTTCCAACTGGTTGTAGGCTTCCAAGTAGTCTGCACCTACCCGTGCTGGAACATGTGCATCTGCACCTACGACAACCGGTATTTCTCTTTCTTGCATCTTACACAGGATAGGTAGCGAGGGATTCATTTCGGGAATGGTTTTGTTCAGGCCTGAAGTGTTCAGTTCCATCGCAACCCCCGTGGCAGCGATACGATCCAGGCACTCAGCAATATGATCCAGATGTGAATCCAGATCCCATTCTTCATGTCCCAGATTTTTAACGATATCCGGATGGGATAAACAATCAAAGAAACCACTCTCGGCGGCATCTACCAGACTCTCGAAATATTGGCGGTGGAAGTCAGGCCAATCCCAGCGCAGGTAGCGCTCTTTGTATTCCTTAATATGTGGATGAACCGATCCCAGCACGTAATGCAGATCAGCGCGCTGGTGCAATTCTTCGATCCATGTATCTATTCCGGGCAGATAGTCGCTTTCCAGCCCAAGTCGAATATCCAGCTGGCCTTTAAACTGTTCCCGGGTGGAATCGACCAATTCCACATAGTCCTGCCACTGATCCGGAGACATGCGGACGGTGGAGGAAATTCCATAGGGGAGTGGGCCGTGGCAAGTGACGATGATGCCTTTGAACCCTTTATCAAGTGCGACTTTTGCGTATTCTTCCGGGTGGCCCTGAGCATGCTTGCACAGCGGTGTATGCATGTGGGTTTCATATACAAGTCGCTCGGACATCGAAAGACAATAGCAGAAGAGGTAAGGCACCACAAACGGCAAGATGTCCGTTTTATGAAAAGGCGCTTGTCAGACGCAGAGGACTTCCCTTTACTCCGACCTTTTGTCTTTGGAGGAACAAGATGTTTAGATTGATTTATCGTAAATATAACCAGCGTCTGCGCGTGAAAGATGATCTGCTTTCCGGCCTGACCGTGGCGCTGGCTCTGGTGCCGGAAGCGGTAGCCTTTGCTTTTGTAGCCGGGGTGGATCCGATCATCGGCTTGAATGCTGCTTTTGTAGTGGGGCTGATGGCTGCCATGTTTGGTGGGCGTCCTGGTATGATTTCTGGAGCTACCGGAGCCATGGCAGTAGTTCTTGTCTCTTTGGTTGCAAGTCATAAGGAAAACGGCCTGGAATATATGTATGCGGCGGTGATCTTAGCAGGAATACTCCAGATACTAGCAGGTGTTCTAAGACTAGGTAAATTTATTCGACTGGTGCCGCATCCAGTGATGTTCGGATTTGTGAATGGCCTCGCGATAGTGATTTTTTTAGCCCAGTTGACACAGTTTAAGGCGGAGGGAACCGATGGAAGTCTGGAATGGATGCAGGGCTCTCCACTTTACTGGATGGTTGGGCTTGTATTAGTGACCATGGCCATTTCTCATTTTCTGCCGATGTTGACCAAGGCGGTTCCTTCGTCACTGGTAGCCATTGTAACAGTTTCACTGGCTGTTATTGGTCTCAATATTGATACAGTAACAGTGGGTGAAGTTGCTGGCAAAGATGGACTGGGTGGTAGTTTCCCGCTCTTTCACCTTCCGGATATTCCGCTGAACTGGGAAACCCTTAAGATCATCTTCCCTTATTCACTGACTTTGGCTGGAGTCGGCCTGATCGAATCTCTGATGACAATGTCACTCATTGATGAGCTGACGGAAACACGCGGTCGCGGCAACCGGGAATGTGTCGGTCAGGGAATGGCAAACATCACCTCTGGCATGTTCAGCGGTATGGGAGGTTGCGCAATGATCGGGCAGAGTATGATTAATATTCGTTCCGGTGGGCGTGGTCGCCTGTCCGGAATTGCCGCAACACTGTTTCTACTCATTTTTATTATGTATGCCTCACCGCTGATCGAACGGATTCCAGTAGCGGCGTTAGTTGGTGTTATGTTCATGGTGGTGATTGCCACCTTCGAATGGTCCAGTTTCCGGATCATGCACAAGATTCCGCGGATGGATGCATTTGTGCTGATTCTGGTGTCCGCGGTCACTGTCTTCATGCACAATCTGGCATTAGCAGTGATTGCCGGTGTGATTGCATCTGCATTGGCCTATGCGTGGGAAAGTGCGCATCATATCCGAGTTGAGGTCAGTAAGGATGAAGATGGATCCAAACATTATGACCTGCACGGTCCGTTGTTCTTCGGATCCGTGAAGTCTTTTCAGGAACTTTTTGTGCCAGCAGAGGATCCAGATGATGTCGTGGTGGATTTTGCCGGTTCACGGGTGTGGGATCACTCCGGAGTGGAGACAATCAATGCGCTGACGGAACGTTATTCCAAGCTCGGCAAAAAACTGCACTTGCGGCATTTGAGTTCGGACTGCCGCGTGTTACTCAAGAATGCAGGTTCCATGATTGAGGTAAATATTATGGAAGATCCGCATTACCATGTCGCCGAAGACGAGCTGGCCTAGCAGAAGATGGCTTTACGGTGACAGGCGGTTGATCGACCAACTCTCGTCGGATTGCCGGATATAGCGGAATCGATCATGCAATCGATTGGTGCGTCCCTGCCAGAATTCGATCTCTTCTGGCACGATGCGCCAGCCGCCCCAGAAATCAGGCAGAGGGATCTCACCGTTTTTGAACTTTGTCATCAGTTCTTCGAATTTGGCTTCGAGGATTGAGCGCGAGCTGATGACCGAGCTTTGGCGGGATACCCAGGCACCGACGCGGCTCCCTATGGGACGTTTGGCAAAGTACGCCAGTGATTCAGCAGTGGAGATTTTTTCTGCGGCGCCGTTGATTTCAACCTGGCGTTCGAGATCTGTCCATGGAAAGAGGATGGCAGCTTGTGGATTTGCTTCCAGCGCTTTGGATTTACGGCTTTCGTAATTGGTGAAAAATACAAAACCTTTTTCATCGTAAGCCTTGAGCAGCACCGTACGGGCTGATACCTTGCCATGGTCGTCCGCGCACGCCAGTGTCATGGCATTCGGTTCGGTAAGTTCCGCTGCACAGGCTTCCTCGAACCATTGCCGGAACTGATGGATGGGGTTCGAATTTAATTTCTGCCGTTCCAATGCTTTTTGGCGATAGTCTCTGCGGAGTTCCTCGACGTTTTTGAGTTTACTCATATTCGAAACCTACAGCTAGAGACCAAGTTGCTGCAATTTGGGCGCAATGATAAAAGCGCAATATGGCTGGTGGGGGTTACTCTGAAAATAGTTCTGATGGTATTCTTCAGCCGGATAGAATGTTTCCAGCGGCCTGATTTCTGTGACAATCGGGTCATTGAACCGGCTTTGGGCAGATTGCCTGGACTGTTCAGCAGTTTCCGCCTGGGCGGCATTGTGTGTTAGAATAACAGAGCGATACTGTGGGCCCGTATCGTTACCTTGCCGGTTAAGCGTTGTCGGGTCATGCACTTTCCAGAACCAATCCAGAATAGAGGTGTAGTGAATTTGATCCGGATCGAATTTAATCTGAATAACTTCGGCATGACCTGTTGTTCCACTGCAAACCTGTTTATAGCTAGGATCCGGCTCAGGGCCTCCAGCATATCCGGAGGTGACTTTGGAAACTCCTTCCAGCTTTTGGTAATACGCTTCCAGGCACCAGAAGCAACCACCACCCAGCGTTGCAACTTCTAGAGACATATCCGAATTAGAGTTCGAGACTTCCACCGATTTCCAGCAGATTCAGTTCAATACCCGACTCTGCAAATGTCTGGCATGCGGCGGTGTGATCGATCTCGATGGGTGGGAACGTATCATAATGCAGACCGATCACTTTGTTTGCACCCACCCATTGTGCTGCAGTAACGGCATCTGCGATTCCCATGGTAAACAAGTCACCGATACACAAGGCTGCTGCGGTCAGTGGGGTGGATTCAGCGATCAGTTTCATGTCATAGGTGAGGGCCGTATCACCGGAGTGGTATATATTGCCTTCGGCAGATTGAATCACGTAGCCGAGCGGGTTGCCGCCGTAGGAACCATCCGGCATGGAGCTGGAGTGGACAGCATTGACAGCTTTGACGCTACATGTCTCCAACTGCACGGTTCCACCCTGATTCAGTGGTTGCACATTCCCGATATTGCGCTTGGAGATCCAATTGGCTACTTCGAAGTTGGCAATGACCTGTGCACCGGAGTTTTCAGCGATATGGACCGCATCAGCAATGTGATCCTCGTGGCCGTGCGTCAGGAGCAGATAATCGGGCTTTAATCCATCCGGATCAATGTGCCCGGCTTTTTCATTAGGAGAGATAAACGGGTCAATGAGAATATTTTTACCGCCTACTTCGAGTTGCAAACAGGAATGACCATAATAGGTGATTTTCATGCATCTATCCTATTCGGATGTAGAACATTTGCAACCTGCGTGATATGAAAATCAAACTCCTTCCAGATCTTCGAGCGGCGGCAGGCGATCTGTAGAGCGGTGCCGGTTGGGATTTTCCAGCACACGAGTCACGGCAGCCAGGATTTCCTGCGGGAAAGACTTACTGATGAATCCTTGAGCTCCCATTTCATGAGCGTATTCCATCATTTTTTCTTCATACCCGTTTCCGGCAATAATGAAGATAGGCAGCTTAGGCCAATGGCTGCGGATTTCAGGCATAAAATCAATACCATTGACCTCACCTAATGTCAGATCCAGTAGCATTGCCGCAGGTGGAATCTCCTTAAAACGGGAGCGTAAGCCGTAATCACTGTGTATTACCGTGGTTGGAAAACCATTGACGTCGAGAAACTTTTTCAAAGTTTCTGCATACTCCTCATTGTCTTCAACAAGCATGAGGTGAGGCCTAGGTTTACCAAATCCGAACATTATCTAGTATTAATAATTACAACACTAACTGACAAGCGCTATTATTTCTTTTGGTCAGGTTTCTTAAAATCAGCCAAGTATCAGATAGTTTAATAGTCAATCCCGGGCCGGAGGCCGTTGGCATAAAGCTGTCTGAATATTGACAGTCCAGGCTGCGGCTGACAGGTCATCGCCGGATGCTTCATTTTAGTTGATTTGTGTGATGATGGGAGGTTTCATCCGCGGTGATCCGGTTTTGCTTCCTATCTGGTAAATCTCCTGAATCTCTTCTCCACTTAGGGCACGGTTGAAAATGATGACTTCATCTATGGCACCATCGAAGTTTCGAACAGCTGGTCTATCTCTTTTCAGTCCCCAGTTGCCAATTTCTCCGCGAGCCAGAATAATTTTAGTATTTTTAATTCTTTTGGGTTCATACGGATCAAAAGATTCTCCGTTCAGGTAGTGATGTATAACGCCGGTCTCTGCGTCAAAAGGGGATGCCAGATGAATCCATTGCCCGAACATGGATGGATAAATCATTTTTTTGGACAATAATGCTCCCTGCCCATTCTATTTCGCACGATAAATCCAAAAATCGCTGGGACCAGTGGGGTAAATATGATCAGTGCCTGAATCGGCAGTTTGCCTACTCTATTGATTGCTTCAAAAATACCAGTGATGAGCATGGTCCGCTGCTGGATAATACGATGGCTCTCTATGGCAGTGCCTGCAGTAATATGCACAACGCACGGAACTATCCACGAGTGCTGGCTGGAGGTAAGAACATGGGTCTGAAGCATGGCAGGTATACCGTGTTTGATGAGAAGCACGAACCGATGTCCAATCTGTTTGTCAGTATGCTGAATGTAGCCGGCATAGAAACAAAAACGTTCTCTGACAGCACCGAGCCATTGAAATCGATCTTTATTTAAGCAGGTTTTCTTCCGGATATTTATTGCAGATGGCTTTTCCTGTTTCTGGCATAGCAGCAGCATGATTCATGTTTTCTGAAATGCAGCTGAGCCTGATAAACAATATGGAGGCGGCGGCCGGAATCGAACCGGCGAATGGAGCTTTTGCAGAGCTCTGCCTTACCACTTGGCTACGCCGCCGAAATATGATCTGTCAATATCTGTAAAAAAATCCTTTTGGCAATAGTCTTTTATGAGCCGCTGGTAGCGGGTAAGGATTCAGACTCCTGCCTCTGATTTTTGATGAGTTGAACGACGCGTAATAAATCCGGTTCGTAGCGGTTAAAGACCTGAGTGCTGTAGATAGTGCGTGCCTGGCGCAACACACTGACGTATTCCTCCGGGTTTTCCGTGGCATAAGCCATCGCAGCCCGCGCGAAATAGTAATCCGGCTTCAGGTCGTTAGTAGGATCCAATGTCGTAAGCCATTGATGAGCTATCGGGTAATTTTCCATAATGACCAGACAATAAATCATTTTGAGAATAGAGTCCTTGCGCTCCGGTTCGATTTCCAGTGCATGACGGTAGGTATGGAAGGCTTCCGACCAGCGCTTCGCCTTAAAAAAAACCTCTCCCTTGTAGAAATGCACCGATCCGCGCCGTGGTTCCAGCCTGGTAACGTACTCGAAAGAATCCATGGCAGCTTCCGTCCGACCCATTGCATGTAGAATCCGGCCTTTGAGTTCGTAAGCTGCTGCGGATTCAGAGCTTTGGATACTTGCATCGATAGCGGCCAGTGCCTTGTCGAGCTGGCGTGTTTTCAGGTAGGTTAGTGCTTCGGAATAGGAACCTGCCCTGAGATTGCTGACCAGCAAATCTGAGAATAATATGATTACGATTAGCGTGGCTTTCATCGTTACCTTATCATGAGTAATCACCGACGCGGCACAATCTTATTTGAGTGATCTTTTCACGTTGTTCTCAAGGAAAAATCCAGTAGCCTGATATTTATGGGTTTAAAACGTGTGCGGATACTTTTCTTTTTCAGTCTGATGCTGCTATGCGGTGTATCTGGCCATAGTGGCCTTGCACAAGCTGTTGAACCTTCCCAAGAGTATCAAGACATATACGCCAAAGCGATGCAGGCATTTCTTGAAGAGCAGTATGAGGATACACTGAGTTTGCTTGAACAGGCGATCGCGCTGGAACCTCAACAGGCCAATGCTTACAATCTTGCCGGTGCGGCAAACGTAAAACTCAGAAATTATAACCAGGCAGCCACTTCCTTTCAGCAAATCCTCGCGCTGGATCCGGAGAATATGATTGCCATCTTTAATCTGGGTGAGTCGTATTTCCTGCTGAAAGATTATACAAAATCCAAACAGTATTTTCAGACCTTCTTGAACATTGAAGGAAATTCCGCCAATGCGCTGGCAAGATTCAAGTTACTGCTGTGTCATTTACTGGGAGGCAACGAGGAGTCAGCACGTGCAACCGTTGTAGCACTTCGACCCACCATATCCCATCCGCTGGCATATTATGGAAATGCCGCACTACACTTCCATGCAGGTAATAACGATGAAGCGCGCAGCTATCTTAAATCTGCTTTCGAGATCTATCCCGGTGGTGTCAATTTGGCTTTTGCCGACTCTCTGGTCGAGCTGGGTTGGTTGGAGCGGAATGAAGTAGCACAGATCGGTGCTGTGAACGCCGCAGCACTGCAGAGTCTTTCCAGAGAGTTTCAACCGGATATTGAGCAGGATGATTCCAATGCCCTGTTCAAGAGATTTGACTCTCTCCTGCCGTCGATCGGAGGCGATGACAAAAACAGTGAAAACCCATAATAGTCAGGCTTACTTAGTGGACCGACTAAACGCCTTTCGCACCCGGAAAGAGCTGGCAATACTCTTTCCAGATTTGCGAACTCAATGACCGAACGGTTCGGTTTTCAACGCTGATCTCAACGTGCGCCTGCCGATAATACTTTTGTCGCTGCAGGTAGAGCTTTTTGAGCACTTGCTGTGGATTTTCTGTTTGCAGTAATGGACGGCTCGTATCCTTTTTGATGCGTTCAAGCAGAAATTCCGGATTGGCACGGAGATAGATGACATAGCCGTAGCGCAACATCAGAGTGCGATTTTGTTCGGATATGATCGCTCCACCTCCAGTGGCAATGATACCGGGCTTCATATCCTTTACCGCGAGCTCCACCATTTCTTCCTCGACATCTCGGAATCCATCTTCGCCCTGATCTGCAAAGATCTGACTGATGGTCTGACGTGAATAGGCTTCGACCATCGTATCAATATCCGAGTACAACCAGCCTGTGCGCTTGGCCAGGTAGCGACCAACGCTGGATTTTCCCGAGCCCATGAGACCGACCAGGATGATATGCGGGAAACGATTCAAAGCCTTCACTCTGAACAGATCGCAGCACTGAGACCACCCTAAAATTAACCTCTAGGCAGAGTTCAACTTCATCTCATACCGAGCAAGTCGAGACTTGGCACCAGACCATTCAAGGTTAGTTTAATGGCTTTATGTCTAATTCGTTTGGGGAATTGTTCAGAATTACCACATGGGGTGAGTCTCACGGTGGAGGTGTGGGAGTCGTTGTAGACGGCTGTCCGCCGCAGGTTGCGCTGACAGAAAAAGATATTCAGCCGGATCTGGATCGGCGCCGTCCTGGACAGAGTGAAATCGTCACGCCACGTCAGGAAACGGATACGTGCCGGATTCTTTCCGGGACGTTTCAGGGCAAAACGCTGGGATCTCCTATTTCTATCATGGTGCCGAATAAAGATCAGCGTCCGGAGGCCTATAAGGAAATGCAGACCATGTATCGCCCCTCACATGCAGACTATACCTACCAGGCTAAGTATGGCATTCGCAATTGGGAAGGGGGAGGCCGCTCCTCCGCGCGTGAGACGATTGCTCGCGTTGCAGGGGCCGCCGTTGCTAAAAAAGTTTTTCGCCAGGCTGCAAAACGTCTGAAAGTGCTCGCCTACGTGCGGCAGGTACACACGCTGAAAGCCCGATTTGATCCGCAGCAAGTGACCGCAAGGGAGATTGAGTCGAATATCATGCGCTGGCCGGATGCAGTGGATGCCAAACGTGCGATCCGTCTGATCAAAAAAGTCCGCAGCCAGGGAGATTCGGTGGGAGGTATTATTGAGTGTGTGGTTAAGAATTGTCCTGCCGGACTCGGCGAGCCGGTATTTGACCGGTTGGAGGCGGATTTAGCGAAAGCGATGCTCAGCCTTCCGGCGACTAAAGGCTTTGAAGTCGGATCCGGGTTTGAGGGAGTCAATATGAAAGGCTCAGAGCACAATGATGCCTTTGTGATGAAAGGTCAGCGTGTGCGCACAGAAACCAATCATAGTGGTGGTGTGCAAGGTGGTATTTCCAATGGAGAGGATGTGATTTTCCGGGTGGCTTTTAAACCGGTTGCCACGCTTTCCCAGATGCAGCAGACAGTAACGGTAGAAGGCAAATCCGCCGAGTTGAAGGCGCGTGGCAGGCACGACCCGTGTGTGCTCCCGCGTGCGGTTCCGATGGTGGAAGCCATGACTTGGCTGGTGCTGATGGATCATTTTTTGCGTCAGCGAGCGCAAAATGGATAATTTTTACCGGATTCTATCGAGGATTTCGACAAAGGACTCCTCATAGAAGTCGCACAAGCCACGGGTTCCGCTTTCGTTGATATTGCCTCCGGCAAAACCAATGGTGGTAAATCCAGCCAGGCGGACTGAACAGACTCCGGCTCCGCTGTCTTCAATACCTACGATGCGGTGCCGGTCTTCAAAAGACAGTCCCAGTCCAACCCGAGCGACTTCTGCAAACAACCATGGATGAGGTTTGGGAGACAACTCCCCTAGGGTTCCCGCCCCCTGTCCCTGCTGCATGGGAAAGCCTGCAGTAATAATGGCATCGTAAAAGTCTTTAGGGTCACCCATGTCGAGAGTCCGGAAGGCATCGAGAATCTCCGGCCAGGCTTTCTCGTAAAGACCGGAGGTAACCAATCCAATTTTGATATTCATGTCTTTCAGGGCATAGAGGAAGTCCTTCAATCCTGGAGAAGGGGTAAAAGCACCCTGGCGTCCACGTCCTTCCATGATTTCATTCATTTCACGGCGGGTGTGTTCAAAATAAAACTTCCGTGCTGCTTCGACAGATTGGTCCGGGCAGTATTTTTCGATACAATATTGCAGGTGTTCAGAAACACTATGACCGGAAACATGAGGCAGATCGGCATCTTCCAGCTCAAATTTCGGATTGTCGAGCAGGCTGGCAGTCGACATCTGAATGATCCAGATCCAGAACTCTTCGCTGCGCACACTGGTTCCGTCCAGATCCATAAGCACGGCCCGGACCGGCTTTTCAAGCGTTACCGGATAAACTGGATAATAGGCTGGATATCCCATGGCTGAGTTGACAAGTGCCAGGGACCGGTCTGCTAGGGCGATAAATTCAACTTTACGGTCACCCGTTGCCGCTACCGCACGGACGTCTCCAATCCCCACCTCAAATATGCCATCGGAACTTCGCTCCAGTGGAACAAACCCTTCCTGTTCACTGAGAATTCCCAGATCAGGAAACGTATGGTGAGTCGTGTGAAGCGTCATGAAATACGTATAAACGCAAAACTGATTAACAGAGCGATTTGAAAAGTAAACGGCCAAATTCAGCGGTTTTCTGTCTTTGCGCTCGAACGGCAAAAAATGTCTTGCCCATTAAAAAAAGTTTAATTTAATGGGCAGGTGCGGAATCATCCCTTTTTTGACTGCCATGCTCTGGTAAATGGCAAGTTGCTTGTTGACGGCAAGCATTCCTTTCTGAAAACAGGCAAACCACTGCGGAATTTTTCTGACGAGCAGGACATTGCGCAGCTCATCAGGGACTTGCCCGTGCTGGTTTCCAAGAACTACCGGAATTTGGCTTTAAACTGTTACTGGCATCATTTCAATCCATCAGGAGACGGGAACATAGAGGTTTCACTAGAACCATTGCGTCAACTGATTGCCGCTATCCGTGAGCATGGCATGTATGCATCACTATCAGTTGAAACCTATGGAGTGGGGGGCGGACAAATTCCATCGGGCTTCTGGGAACAGCATCCGGAGGCGGTCGCCGTTAACCATGAGGGTCAACCAGTTCGCGATACCGAATACGGGTATGATACAGCAGTGCCCTCATTGTTTTCCGAGGCATACTGCCAGGCGTCACGGGCTTACATGACATCTCTGGTCGAGCAATTGGGAGCTGAGAATTTTCTCTATTTTGAAACCACGGTAGAGCCGCAGTTTATGGGTGCCCAATGGCTGGATTACAGCACCATGGCTGCCAATGCGTATGCAGCCTGGTGCCAGCAGCAGGAGGACGATGCTCCTGCTTTTCCCAAGTCATTTCCGGTAAGCCAGTCTTTCCGCGAGGATCCGGTCTGGAACCGGTTCCGTGCTCAGGCGCTGGCAGAATGGATTAACGGAGATGCCCGGGCCTTGCGGGCCGGGGCTGGGAACGCGCCTTTATGGATTGCCAGTGATTATCTGGATGCTGAGGAGGAAACGTGTGTGCGTCGTTGTGGAAATGCGCTGGAACTGCTGCGGGGCATGACCGAAGTGGATATTGTGCAAATCAACTGGAGTTGGTGCAACATTGAGCGCAAACCTAATCTGCGAGCCTACCAGCGGGTTCATCAGGTCAGGCGTGAATGCAAGCCTGACTGGGTCATTGCCGAACATATGACCATTAACGGGACCGATTACTTTGAAAGTGACATGCAGGGCCTGCTTGAAAATACCTTGAACCAGGGCACACAGTTTGGCTGGGAGTTTGTTGACATTGCACCGGATCGGGATGATCCGGCTCATCCGCTTAATTATGTGACTCCAGGCGACTTCAAACCACAGCACTTTGGAGTGTATGACGGAAACTGGAATCCTAAACCGCCGCTAGCGGTGGTGGAAAACAACTGGGATGAGTGGATGAAACGAGTGGAGGAATGCGCTTCCAATACAACAGGAATCCGAACGAATATAGTAGAGTCTTGCTGAAGCTCTCCAGGATCTCTGTCCGTAGTGATGAAGTGGATTGTCCGATCTCATATTGACACAGACGTATAGCACTAAGAACACATGCCCTCGTTGAATTACATCGATATTACGATCATCGTGATTTATCTCATCATCACGATGGGTGTGGGCCTCTACATGACCAAACAGGCCTCCAAGAGTCTGGATCACTATTTTCTGGGGGGGCGTTCTCTGCCCTGGTATTTCCTGGGAATGGCCGGCATGGCCATGTGGTTTGATCTGACGGGCACGATGATTATTACCGCCTTCCTCTATATGCTCGGGCCGCAAGGTCTGTTTGTAGAATTCCGGGGAGGTGCTGTGCTGATTCTGGCTTTCTTAATATGTTACACCGGAAAATGGCATCGCCGGTCAGGATGCATGACAGGGGCGGAATGGATTGCCTATCGCTTCGGAGTCGGAGCAGAAGCCAAATGGATGCGAGTTTTCAAAGCGGCTTCCACTTTTCTGATCACCATTGTTCTGATGGCTTATCTGGTCCGGGGAACCAGTTTATTTGTCGGTGTTTTCATTCCCTACTCGCCTATGGTGGTTACCGGTGTCATCCTTGGCTCCTGTGCGCTCTATACCATGATGGCCGGATTCTACGGGGTGGTGCTGACGGATGTGGTTCAGGGTGCGATCGTTCTGGTCACCTGTGTCATTGTTTCTGTCATGGCATTCATGATGGTTCCGGATGTCGGCTACCTGGCTGAGCTGGCCCAGTCCGTTACCGGAAACAGCTTCTGGACTGAAAGTATGCCAAAATGGCAGACACAAATGCCGGCAGGCTACGAGGATTATGAATTTCTGATCTGGATCGCCTTCTTTTACCTGCTGCGTAATGTCATGTACGGGCCGGGAACGGGAGATGAAAACCGTTACTTTGGTGCGAAAAGCGACCGCGATTGCGGCCTGCAATCCATGCTGCAGGGTGTCACGGTTGCATTTCGTTGGCCGATGATGATGGGCTTTGCGATTATGGGACTGTTCCTGGTAAGCAACTTGTTCCCGGATATGGGCAAGACGGTTGATGCGGTTAATGCGATCAAGCAGTATCACCCGGAAATCGTTGAATCAAAGGGTATGTGGAATGAACTGACCACAAGCATTGTTAATTCACCTGAAGAGTATGATCCTGCGCTGATCCAGAGTCTGGAAGCATCTTTGGGCAAGGAGTGGAGAAGCAAACTGGTCGTGGTGGCATTTGAAGGAGGTGTAAATCCGGAACAGATTCTACCGGCGGTATTGCTTAACAGTATTCCGCCCGGCCTGCGGGGAATATTGATTGTTGCCATGCTGGCTGCGATGATGTCGACGCTGACTGGCGAGGTGAATAAGACCTCCGCCCAGTTTGTAAAAGATATCTACAAAGTATCCATCCGCAAGAAAGCGGGAAACAAAGAGTTGATAGCGGCTGCTTACCTCTCAACGGCTTTTATTGTCATCGCCGCATTTATTGTGGGGATTTATGCAGAAAGTATCGACGAGATCTGGAAGTGGTTCCTGATGGGGCTGACCGCCGGATCAATCGGGCCGTACGTCTTGCGGCTTTACTGGTGGCGGTGTAATGCCTGGGGCCAAATCGGCGGCACGGTGATTGGCGGGATCGCTGCTGTGGTACAGTATTCCATCTATCCTGAACTCGATCAGGTGCCGCTGTTCATTCTGATGACCAGTATCTCTGTAATCGGAACAGTCGGGCTCTCCTACCTGACACCCGCAACACCAATGCCTATCCTGCTAAATTTCTACAAGACAACCCGTCCCTTCGGATGGTGGGGCCCGCTCAAAGCAAAGATTGCTCCGGAGGAATACAAGGTATGGGCTAAAGAGCACCGGAATGACGTCATATCACTGCCTTTGGTCATGATTGCCCAGGTAACGATTTTCCTGTTACCCATGCAGTTGATGATTAAAGCCTACAGTTCCTTCTTCATGACTTTGCCGGTTTTCCTGGCTGCCGCCGCTGGGGTGTACTGGTTCTGGTGGCGCAACCTGCCTTCCAAGGATAATCCGGGCACGGATCGTGCCGATCCTCTGGCGTTTCTCAATGATCCTGACTATGACGGTCCTGGTAGAGAAGCAGTCGCAGAGGTGATTGGTGATGCAAAGAATTAAGTAGTACCCGCCGTTATGCCTGCTCTTCCGCAGGCATGCTTACTAGCAGGGTTGCAATTTCTTTAGGCTGCAACTCCATTCTCACGCAGTGGCCTTGCAGTTCAACTTGTTTATCGATGGGCTGCTCATTCAAGTCGGTTCTCCGAGCTGCAACGGGTGCACGGTGAAACTTGAATGTGCCGGCCTGGGGATTGTCAGCACAATTGAATACGCGCACCATCAGGTCCTGGCTGCGGGAGGCACGCTTCATGCCACTGACGATCCAGCAGGGATTATCGATTTCCAGTAAACCCAGAGTGGACGGCAAGCTGCCCGAGCGGGCACGAGTCTCGGCTGCCATCATTGGGGCGGAGAACCGGTCTGCCTGCCGGAAGACATGCTCGTGATGTTCACCGGTTGAACCAGGATAAATTTTGTATTGATACAGGTGTTTGCCAATACCTTGCGAAAGGTCACCGTGTCTGGCTTCCAGATCCCAGTCGCCAGCTGTGCAGAAATTGTTTTCGTAGGCCCGTAGCAGTGTAACGGCTAAGGTTGCGTCCTGATCATCCAGAACTTCATATTCTTTCAGACCTCCACTGAGCAGAGTGAAATTACCTTCATCCGACTGGATCCCGGCGAAACGCCCCATGGGAAACGTCAGATCCGGGAAATGAGCGTAAGGATTTTCTTCATCACGTCTGAACCGGCGGGTGATAACATCAAAAGGAGCCTCAGCATAAGACTCATCTGCAGCTAAACCGGTCGGGAAATGAGCACGTAAACGATGGTTTTGGCACTGGTTATTGAATTCGACTTCAACCCGCAGTGATCCATCACTCTTCTCCAGGGAGTAACGAATAATAAGGTGCATGGGAATCAGGTCTGTAGCTTCACGTTTGGTCTGACGCCAATCAAAGCGTTCTTCAGATCGAGGGGTTGTTCTGGGAATATCCATGACCAGTTCGACTTCAATACAGCTTTCCACAGGAGTCTTTCTTACCCACTTTCTGTCCGCCTTCAACTTGCGCGAATCAATCACCAGATCATCCATAGGTGCCACCCGGGACCAGGAATGTCCTACCTCCCCCTCATCCAGGAAGTAATTCAAACCGCTGTAAACGTGGCCGGAGGCGAGTTCTTGCAGGTCAACGGTGCCGTTTTCATTAATGGTGGCACGAATCTGATCGTTCTCCAGCACGAAGGACTTCTCCCGGGCTTCAAGTGGCAGGACTTCTCCCTGCTTCAGAATATATGATTTGTAACCCAATGCCGGAACATCTGTTGCCTCAAAACGAACTTTGAACTCATCAGCATAGCTCATCAGTGCCAGATCTGCATGATCTCGGAATACTTTTCCAAAATACCCGGTAGGCTCGACTGCGAAGTCTACGACTGCTTCCTGATCATCCAGCAGTGCAAATCCTGTCTTCATTTCCAGTTCCTGAGGAACGTCCACGTTGGCAACCACCAGCTCACTGCGCACATAAGGAGAGGGATTGTAAACGGTGAGAACAACGCCCTCGTGCCCGAGTTCTTCGGTATCGATTTCACCTTGAATGGCCATCAGGGACTCGCTGCAAACCACATTAGCTGCGGACATCACATCCCGCAGCCGGTACATGGTATCCTGTTCAATCTGATCGATACCACATCCTCCAATGGTGTCGTGCGGGTGACACTTCAGATATTGTTTCCAGGCTACATCCAGATACTTAATGGGGTAGGGCAGCTGGAGCAATTCCGCCTGGCAGGCGAGTGGCTCGACCACACGAATCAAGCGATTTTCTACTTCGGTCATAAAGGCTTTCTGCCGGCTGCGGGCGGACAGCATGTCATTTCCGATATAGGAGAAACCGAACTCATTGAATTTGACATGACGTGCCTCACCATTGATTTCAATCAGTTCCTTACCTTTGCAGGCTTCCAGAATGGCATTTGCGTAACGCGGCATGGAACTGTAAAAAAGCGTATCATCCTCGCCTAAATGCTGCTGGCAGCTGCGGATGACTTCATCTTCGCGCAAGTCCGGGGTCGTGGTATCCATGCCATGCATGAAAGCAATTTCACCGGAACCGAACTGCTCCTTCTCGCGGGCTAGTAAATCTTTGAAGCACTCGGCTACCGCCTCAGACTGAATCGGGCGATTTTCCGGGAAGACGTAACCATGATCATAGCGATTCCCTTCGTCGGTCAGTTTGAAAGGAGTAGCATCTTCCTTCCAATGAAAGCGCCGGTTGAGGCGTTCTGGCATGCCGGTATAAAATGCTTTGCGCCATACATCGAAGTAAAAATTGTAACGGCTTCCAGTGCCAAATCTGGAGGTTAACAGGGTGCTGCCGTCGGCGCCGCGCCAGATAAACTCGGCTTGTGGAAGTTGATCACTCGTGACTCCACGGTAGAAGAATGCAACTTCAATACCGAAACCGCGATAGATCTGAGGTAATTGGCTACTTTGGCCCCAGCCAAAGGGGGTATATCCCACTTTCATGACGGGTCCGAATTCCTCTACGACCAGATGACCATAGAGCATATTTCTCACGATGGACTCCCCTGAAATGAGATTCATATCGAGCGCGGTATACCAGGGGCCGGCATTAATCCGTCCGGCAGCGATCATTTTTGCAAGCCGATCACGATTCTCTGGCATGATTTCCAGGTAGTCCTCAATCGGCACAGCCTGAGAATCCAGTAGAAAATGGTACTCTGGAATCTCGTCCATGATATCGAGCAGATCATTAATGAAATCAACTGTCATCTTACGGGTGTGCTGAAAATCGAGTGTCCACTCACGATCCAGATGGGTATTGGGAATAAAATGTCCGTTCATATGTATTAAAGCGTGTCTAGTCGGTGCTGCCTTTTTCACAAAGGGACATACGATATGGGGTGCATGATCCTGCGAATCAAGAAAAAACGCTTAGAAGCGGTTGCAGCTTGAACTGAGAGGGTGGCGTGCTTGAATCACGCATGACCCGGCGGAAGATCATCAAAAAGGGGAAATGGATTTCTTTGGGTGAGATCTATTGGGAGACAGAGGATGGTAAGACAAGAACCTGGGAATATGCGACCCGGCAAGAAAGCTGTGGGGCGGTTTGCATAGTTGCGATCAAGCGGGGCGATCCTGACCTGTTGATTCTGGTAAATCAGTTTCGTCCTCCTCTCAACCGCAGGATCATTGAGTTGCCAGCCGGGTTGATTGAACCGGGTGAAACTGCCCCCCAGACAGCTTTGAAAGAATTGCAGGAAGAAACAGGTTATCAGGGTTACGTCCTGAAGTGGGGACCTCCTGTCTATAACTCGCCCGGTCTGACAGATGAGCGAGTCACCACGGTCATGGTGGAAGTGACCAGCCAGGGGAATCAGAAACTCGAAGCGGAAGAGTCGATCGAAGTGCTGGAAGTTCCGCTGGAGAATCTGCGGGATCATCTGGAATCCATACATAGAGATGGAGTTGAGATCGACGCCAAACTCTGGTGCCTGGCCGAAGGGCTGAGTTTTTTCCTGCCTGATTGAACGTTCAAACGGCTAACGAGAAACCCGGGCAACCGTGCTGAACTCTTTACCATTCAGCTCTGCACAAAGCCGGCTGATTCGAACACCCATGGCGCTTGTCAGCACCGCAATAGGTAGGTGAATTGGAGAAATAAACGGTTCCTCCAGGCTTACCTGGGAACCATTTCACGTAGAATATCCAGGTAGAGATCCCCGTAATCAAAGTAAGTTTCTCCCTGAGTAAGCGCTGTTCCGCTGACAGAGTCGTCGCGGTTGCTGGGCGGTTCAGTGCCGCTGGTGGACTCGATCTGGGAATCCTCCAGCCACTCGTTGAAGCTGGTAATCATCAACATGTTATCTGCCTTCGGGTCCAGATGAGGCAATGCCGCCTCTGCAATCATTGCACGGAAAACATCACCTTCCCGGGATCCTTCCACATCGGTAAAATAGCGGGCACGTCCGGGATGCCTTTTCTCGGGGCGGGTGGGGAGGTCATTGTAGCCGGGTGCGATCGCCGGGATAAATCCAGTTTCAACCGAATGGGCAGCTTGGCGCGCTTGAGCGTAATTGCGGCTTAACGTTGCGACGGCTTCCCGGGTTCCGCCTAAAGGCTTGATGGATTGTCCATAGACGTCGTAGGCGGTGATAGCATCAAAATTGGCCGCCCAGCGCGACTGGTACTCTCCCTGGCCGTCGATAAAGAAGATATCATCACCTACCAGATAAACCTCCGGAAAGCGTTCTCGCAGCATACGCAACGCTGCTTCTCCCCGATTGCGAAAATACTCACGGGTCAGATAGACAAATACAACCGGTCGATTGTTGATCTTGAGGTAAGACGGCTGATCGAAGTAATGTTGCCGCAGATGCTCGAAATCTGAGATCCATCTTGAGTAATCCGGCTGGGCAAAGGTCCCGAGCCGGCCGGTGCTTTCATAGAGAACCGCATACTTTAGTTTCTGATGATCGGGATGGTTCAAGATGGACTCCCGGAACGTTTGGTCTTTATCGGGGCCCCACCAGCTGACGGCCCAGAAATCAATGCCTGCCTGAATACTCTGCCGAATGTGAGTGCGGATGACCTCAGGATCTTCCGAACTGTAGAGGCCGGCTGCGGGAAGCTGCCGATGCTGTAAACGAACTCGAATGGACTGATTCCACCGGCCCAGGTCTTGCTCGGACCGGGGGCGGCTGTACCAGGCGTAGTAGTAGGCACCCACAAGAGTGGATTCCGATTCCGCCACGCCTTCGGACGAACTGCATCCGCTGATCAGGACAGATCCCATCAGTCCGAGAAGCCCGGACAATGTAAATAAAATCCTACTTTTCATCGGTAGTTGACTCATCCAGCAGGGGCAGCGGGTTGGTGGCTGGAATTTCATTCCGCATGAGTTCACCGATTTTGCCTGAAAGCCTGAGATAGAAGTCAGGTGGGTGTGGAAGATAGGTCAGGAAACGGGACTCGCCGACAGGCGGGTCATTACTGATTTTAAAGATCTGGGTTCCTTCATCCATTTCATCAAACATCGCGATGTAGAGCATTTCAGCTCCGCCACGTTTGGCCGCAACGGCTTGTGACCACAGAAACTGACCGCCTTCGCGTGGAATATGGTCAAAGGGCATATTTTTATGAGCGTAGCGGTTGGCCCAACTGAATCCCGGAAAAATGACCGGCAAATAATCGACATTATTTTCACGGCACCAGGTAGCATCCGGTCCATACAACTCAGCTTCTAGTTCCAGCGCGCGTTCGGCACCACCAAATCGACCTACATACCAGGGCAGAACGACATCCGCCTCGCGCAGCAAATCGTGAAATGCAGGATCGGAAACAGCATCGCGATCAAGGGAGCGCCAGTAGGTTGGAACTCCCAGCACAATGGCGCATCCTCCATACTTAGGATCGTGCTTGAAGAACGCAATCAACTCGGAAACTTCCTCCAGGGTATATTTTCGCCCATCACTGAAGCCTACTCCCCAGATGGCCACGACTGGCCGGCCTGACTGCTTGAGATACGCCGGATCATGCAGCAGATCATCCTGATCGTTGAGATCTTTCCAGTCATCCATAACCCGCTGCATTTCTCCGGTGGGCATTCCGCTTAAGTCATACATGACCGCGAAGGCACGTTGGTGGCGGTTGGCTGCTGCCTGGATGTTTTCCAGAATCCGGTTGTTGGAAGGCAGCAGCAAATCGGACTGGTGGTGAAAACCGACGACATCCACTGCAAAACGTTGCAGAAAGAGACCATCAATTCCGTATTCTTTCATCCATCGCACGTGAGTATCCGCCACGACCGGATCCACGGAACTGAAGACCCGGGCCACGCTGCCATCCGCATGCTGGAAGGGGGTATCGTACAGAATGGCATCACCGAGTTCACTGACATTGGGCCAGTAATCGATTCCAACCTCGCCCGGGACAAAAGTTTCCTGAATGGTTTCGTAGTGCTCCCATCCCAGACCGGTACCATCAGTCGGCGTGCGGTACCAACCCTGATAGCCTGTAAACACCTTACCCTGCAGCCCATCCGCAGCAGGGTAAGTGGTTTGTTGCACTGCTGTTTCCAGCTCCGGTGGACGGCAGGCGATAAAGGCGCCGAGGGTGATGATGATGAAGACTGGCAACACCGCAGGTTTGCAGCAATGGGTTATCAGCTGCCTGGATCTGGAGTGTGTGGAACGAAGTTGAGCAATCATTGGAATCACCATAAGATATTATGTTTAGCATACCGCTTGAATCAAGCCTTCTCCGAAGAGTTGAAATGCTGCAGCAATTGGGCAACATGTAAAAGGCTTTGATGTTGTATCCACTTCACATCTGTATCTGTGCTGATATCACGGTTGCATGGCATCCCATGGGTTGCGTGAACCACCGGGACCTGGCATCAGATCCTTCCATATCGGAATCTCGCACTGCGGGTTGGATTCAAAATGAAGGGTGTCGTATGAAGAAAAAGGGAAAAACCTTTATCCTGAAAGACCGAACCCGGTGAGATTATTTCAGTTCATTGGAAATCCGGTCATGAGATACATGACCTGGGGATTATTTTGTGTATTGATGCTCAGCGTGGCGTTCTTCTTTTCAGGCAGCGCTGAACCGACGCGGATTCTGCCGACAGATGACTTTTTGATTGATGGCAGCGGCAGTTCTGCTGCCTGGGAAAAGGCGGAATGGATTCATCTGACGAAGCGGAATGATGTCGGCCATGACGGCAGCACCCGTTGTAAGCTTCTTTACTCGCCCAAGGGTCTTTACATTCTCTTCGACTGCCAGGATGAGAAAATCACGTCTACCATCCGTGAGGATTTCGGAGAAATCTTTCGTGAGGACATTGTGGACATCTTCATCTGGCCGGATCAAGGCAGCACCATTTATTTTGAATACGGGATTTCACCGCACAATTTTGAACTGGCCTTGCTGGTTCCGAATTACGATGGATTTTTTCATGGCTGGCAGCCATGGCGTTATGCAGGAGAGCGGAAGACGCGGCATCAGACAAAAATTAACAGTGAGCATGGAAAGGTGGTCGGGTGGCAGGCGGAATTTTTCATTCCTTTTGCTCTCCTGAAGCCACTGCAAAACGTTCCTCCTGTGGCTGGTAGCCGCTGGCGGATTAATCTTTACCGTGCCGATTTCGACAGTGGCAAAAGAGCGATCTGGTCATGGAAACCGTTTCACCGGCGTTTTCATGACTATCAGCAGTTCGGGTCGGTCCAGTTCGTTGAAGAATAGGTGGTTACTTTGACTTTGCAGGAGTCCACTTAATTTGAACAAAGCGCGGTCCGAGCAATGCTTCGGAAACGTTGATCCGGGCGGTCACTTTTCCGGATCCTTTACGCAAGGTGAGATCTTTAAAAACAGCTTGTTGGCTGCCTGCTGGGATCCGGGTCTGAAACGTCTGATTACCGAGAGTGAATACCGCAGTAGCAGATTCAGAAACTTTCTTATACAGATCAAAGGTAACGGTGTAGACTCCATCCTGTAGCAGATCGACCGGCCAATATGCATCCGGATAAAAATCATCCGTGCCCCATTTCTTGCCTCCAAGACGGTCCTGGTGAGTCAGCAGGACTGGATTTTCCTGTAGCGAACCGATTCCGGAAGGAAGATCAGCATAGCCGCGAGTGGAAGAAACATCGGCGAGCCACTGGTCATAACGGCTGCGTAGACGTTCCACAATATCTGGATGCGTATCTGCCAGGTTACGCGTTTCCCCGGGATCTTTCTCCAAGTCATACAGCTCGAAATTTTGCGGCTTGGTTTCACTGAATTTGTCATTGCGCTGAAGTAGCTTCCAGCGCGTCTCGATAGCGGCGAAATTTCTGTAAGGTTTCGGCGGTTTACCGCGGTGCCATTGAATGAAGATCGTCCGCTCCGGCCATGCGGTCGATACTCCGGTCATCAGGGGCATCAGACTCTGACCGTCAAAGGCATAGTCGGTGCCCTCGATTTTACAGGCGTCCAGCAAAGTAGGCATGAGATCAATATGGGCGGCGATGGTCTCGATGACTTGCGGGGCTTTCAAACCAGCTGGCCAGCGCAGGAAAAAGGGCGAACGAATCCCCGCCTCCAGCACGTCTGTTTTTTCTCCGTTCATGCCTGCCATATGACGGATATCGGAGAAGACTTTGGGACCGTTATCACTCATAAAAATGGTGATAGTGTTTTCAGCCAGCCCGAGCTCATCCAGTTTGGCAAGAATCCGCGCAAAGTTGTGGTCAATGTTGGCTACCATTCCATAGATTTTGCTGGTTTCTTCGGGTAAACCAGCTTCCAGATAAGGCTCCGCATAGGAGTCCGGAACCTGCAACGGGGTGTGGGGGGTATTGGTGGCGAGGAATGCGAAAAAAGGCTGATTCTGATGGGCTGTGATAAATTCAATGGTTTTGTCGGTATAGATATCCATGCAGTAGCCACTAAATGATTTCATTTTTCCCTGCCAGAGTAGCTGAGGGTCAAAGTAGGAGTTGCCAGGAGGGTCGGAAGGCTGGCCGATTCCGCCTCCACGATGCATTAAGACGGTATCGAATCCCTGATCCTGGGGACGATAAGGGTAGGTATCCCCCAGATGCCACTTTCCAAAGAGTCCGGTAGCGTAACCCTCTTGACGCAGCACTTCGGCCAAGGTCACCTCGTCCTGATGCATCGTAGCCATCCCCTTCCAGGTATCCGTCACTCCGGTCCGATAGCTGTCGCGTCCGGTTAACAAGCTGGCACGCGTGGGAGCACAAACCGGACTTACATAAAAGCGTTTGAACTCGACGCTTTCACGTGCAAAGGAATCGATAGCTGGCGTTTTAAGATGCGGATTTCCATAATAACTCAGATCGCCAAAGCCCTGATCGTCTGTCAGCAAAATCAGGATATTCGGACTGCCGGCATTTGCAGCTGTGGCTGATAAGAACGACATAATCAGGGCAACCACCCAGCATTGGATATTCTGAAAGCAGTACCTCAAACAGAGGTAACCATGCAGTCTGACAACCTGTGCATCCCATTCCATCCTGCTCTTCTGTTTAAGGCGCGCGTGCAAAGCATACAAGCAATAAAAAACCTCTAATCTTCCTTGAATGCCCCGGCTTGCCTGCTAATAAAATGGCAATGATCGAAATAATATCTTTTTTGAGAAAAGGCTGCATACGGGCCCGTCCGACAGCTTGTCTTTCACATGTGAAGCCGCTGTGTCTGACTGTTTTTTGTTTTATCATCATGCTGGGATGCAGTGCGGAGCAAGCACCGTCTGCCGAGGCAAATGCCTCTCCGCCGTTAGCTGCAGGACCGAATATTATCATTTACATGGTAGACGACATGGGCTGGGGAAGCGTCAATTCGTATGGAGCCGACCCGGCATTGGTGCAGACGCCACAGATTGATCGGCTAGCTGAAATGGGAATTGCCTTCGACAATGCCTCAACAACCGCATCGGTTTGCACGCCGACACGTTATACCATGCTGACAGGTCGTTACTCATGGAGAACCCATTTGAAGTCGGGTGTCGTCAACAGCAAGGATCCGCTGCTGATCGACCCGGCAACGCCGACCATCGGCGGCTGGCTGCAGAAGCGAGGTTATCAAACCGCACAAATCGGCAAGTGGCACCTCGGATACAAGGATAAGCCCTTTAAAAACCTGCTGGGAGATATTTCTCCCGGACCGAACGATGTCGGTTTTGATTACCATTTCGGAGTGCCGAACAATATGGATGATGTTCACAAAATTTACATTGAGAATCGCGGTATACATGGACTGCGTTCCGATCGGATCTCACCCTATGGTATCAATTTTTACGGCGGGCAGTATTCAGGGTATGATGCGCCGCAGCGCAAGGAGCCGGAGGTGATGGCCGATCTGACAGAACGGGCCGTTCAGTGGATTCAGGAACGTGATGATACCAGGCCGTTCTTTCTTTATTTTGCTGCAGTTTCCGTTCATCACCCTATCATGCCATCCCCGGAAAACTTCGGTTCCAGTCCGGCTGGAGCCTACGGTGACTTTATTCATGATACGGACGACTCCGTCGGTGCGCTGATCCGAGTGCTGGAAAATTCCGGTCAACTGGAAAACACCATTTTTATATTCACCAGTGATAACGGTGGCGACATTCCGCGTAAAGAGCCTATGAAAATGCCGGAAAATCAGGCTCTGGAAGCGGGCTTGGAAATCAACGGCGACTGGCGTGGTGATAAGCACACCATATACGAAGGCGGTTTCCGGGTTCCCTTTATCGTCAGCTATCCTGCCAAATTTCCGGGAGGTGTCCGCTCTTCCGCCTACATCACTACGGCCGACATTTTTGCAACGGTTGCTGAGTTGCATGATGTTTCGGAACTGCCGATTGAGGTGGCTCCAGACAGTTTTTCGTTTGCTCATCTGTTAGCTGACCCGACCGCCGCATCCAAACGTCCCCATGCGGTTCTGCGTGATGCACCGGGACGGCAGGCGCTTCATTTCGGTAAATGGAAACTGATTGATTCGCAGCTTCCCGATGGCTCGGAAAAGTCTCTTGAACTTTACAATCTTGAATCTGATCCGGGCGAAACTGAAGATGTCAGCAAGCTCAATCCGGACGTGGTTCTTCAGGGAAAGGAGCTGTTAGACTTGATCCGCCAGGGTCCTGCCAGCCGCAATATTCAAGTTCCATAACGGGAAACGTGGTTTTTACATTCTGGTGTTATTCATCATTCCCGGGCTCGAGTATGCCGCAGCTAGTGCATTTTCGAGTCATGGGTTAACATTTGTGGTGAGGTCGGTGACCTCGTTCTCATTAGAACTCCGAGGTCAACGGCCTCGGCTGCAGTTCCGAAGTGTTAACACTTCATTTAAAAATGCTCTGATCTGCAACCGATTATCCAAGTATCACCTGCAATTCAGCTGAACATCATGATGCTACTTTGATTACAAGTACGCACCGTTAAGCCGGGAGTAGGCACATTTTTTCTGAAGGAACCACTGTCTTTGCCTGAACCTGTCCGTTGCAGACGACAGCATTAACCGACTTTAATCAGGCCTTCTCCCATTTCCCATCCTGAGCGCACGGGTTCCTGTACGTATTCGTTCAGGGATGCATCTTTAAATGTCATGGTTTCGGGCAGGTATTCGACGGTCTTGCCGCTACGCACGGCAATGGTTCCCAAAATAACTGATTCGGTCAGCGGCACCGCATGATCGAAGTTGGAACCGGGTTGATCGATTTCACCGCGGATGGCTGCAAACAATTCGCCTATCGGACCGCCGCCGATCGACCTGGGAGTCACTTTCGGCGGCAGATTACGGCGAATTTCATTCCAATCCTGATCCATTTTGGGACTGGTGGGGCGCATACCTTGCGCAATGATGGTATTGCTCTTACCTTTCATGTAACAGCCGCCGCCTGCGACCTTCTCTTTCAATTTGCCTTTTTCATCGACTAGAGATGGTGGCATTTCGGGCAGATGGCCGCCCTCATACCAGTAGACCGGAAGATCCGGTTTGCCCGGGCGCTCGAAGGTATAAATGTATGTCATGGCATCTGCTTTTGCTTTTTTTCCATATTGGGAACTGAAATTAATGCTTTTGTCACAAACCACGGATTTGGGGTAGCCCAGATCCATGCTGAAAATCGGGACTTCCAGTGTGTGGCAGCCTATATCACCCAATCCTCCCAGACCGTATGCCCACCACCAGCGCCAACCTTTTGGACAAATGCCATTAATCATTTTACTGGGACCTGTTGGTCCCTGCCACAGATCCCAGTCCACGTGGTCGGGCACGGGATCAATATATTTTGGTGATGTGTTTTGAGAATTGGAAATATTGGTGGTGGTGCGGTTGGTCCAGGCGTGGACTTCAGTGATTTCGCCGGCCAGATCGGCTTTGACCCAGTCTTTAATCAGCTTCATTCCTTCCATCGTGTGCCCCTGGTTGCCCATGACGGTTTGTACATTAAATTTTTTGGCAGCGGCCTGCAGGGTGCGTGCCTGCCAAAGATTATGCGTGAGTGGTTTTTGGGTTTGCACTGCAATACCGCGCTGCATGGCATCATAGGTGGCTACAAAGTGAGTGTGATCCGGAGTGCTGACGATGACGGCATCGAGTTCTTTCTCATGTGCGTCAAGCATCTTGCGAAAGTCTTTGTATTGCTTGGCATCGGGGAATTTCTGGAAGCCGGCTGCTCCCTGCTTTTGATCCACGTCAGCCACAGCTACCACATTCTCCTTGGCGCAGTTGCCGAAAGCGGTTTCAGCAATTCCTCCCCCTCCAATAAGAGCTACTTTCAATTTTTCGTTTGATGAGGTCTGAGCCCAGACGGAATGATTACTGATCAGGGCTGATCCGGTCAGCAGGCTGCCGGTTTTGAGGAAGTTGCGGCGGGTTTGTTTGTTGTTCATAATAGAGCTGATGGGCATTCGTTACTGCATGATCTTTTTGCTAAGATAGTTATACTGATCTTTATATCAAACTAGCTAAAACTGCATTTTAGGCAACAAAATGCAGTTGCTATTTTAGTAGATCAAACCGTTTCTGTGTTTCAGGCATGATTTCATGACCTGGTTCTGATGGAATCATTGCTGAGACCAAAGTTCCGCTGGAGCATAAATACCTGCATCACGTCATTTGAAATGGAGGTGTCTGCAGGCTGTTCTGTCACGAAAAATGTAACGGGCAGTATTCTCAGATTCAGGGCATGAGAGGTCTTATTTCCTGGCCGTCTTTTCCGCAATAGAGTGCTTGCTCTGCTCCAGGCTGCCGGATCATATGTTGCATCATGGCAGCTAAATCTTCAGGCTCGCTGCTTGCCTTGATTCATGTAATAGTCGATTCCACGATAACTATCCGGAGAGCCTTCTGAGATGCCTCTGATATTGGTGTCATGTCGCGTAGCGTTTAGTCCAGTCAGGATCGAAACGCGGGAAGGACAGCAGACAGGCGGAGCATAAAAAGCTGAGAAGCGGATGCAGCACGGGTTGCCCGGAATCATCTGTCAGCATGGGCACCGAAGTATCCATCAGCCCCATATCATCAACGAGAAAGATAATGATATTCGGTAGATCAGGTTGCTTGGCTTCCAGTGAGAAGAGGCAAATAAAGGTAAGCAACCACACTACCATCAGAGCCTTTATAAAATCTCTGACCGTTTTCTGCATGGTGCTCAAAGTCCGGCAATGGATGAAAAATCTATTTCGCAAACGATCATCTCTTACCCGCAACCGCTTGTGCATGCCCTTTGATTTCAGGAAGGTTGATCCATTAAAGTATCAATTTTTGCTTAACCGAAAAAGTCACAAAAGCATGAATTTAAGTTTTTTATTATTTTCAAAATTTCTGATCAGATCATATTTAATTTATTCTTAGTTCAAGAAAAGGGGGTAATTTGAATCGATCATTCAAATTCAGGTTGGAATCAGCTGCCTTTTTAGAAAAACTAACAGTAAATGATGATAAAACGATCCGTCTTCTCTTTTTTTGCGCTCACCTTCTTCATTACATTCAATGAGATTTCTGCCTCGGAAAAACCTCATATTATTCTGGTAATGGCGGATGATCAGGGTTGGGCTCAGATGGGATATATGAAGCATCCTTATTTGAAGGATAAGATGCCTCACTTGGATCAGATGGCGGGAGCCGGACTCCGGTTCAATCGCTTCTATGCCGGAGCCCCGGTTTGCACACCGACACGTGCGACGGTGATGACAGGACGCACGCCACCCCGGACAGGAGCGCCCAGTCTTCACAAGCGACTCTGCCTGCAGGAAAAAACGATTTCACAGGCACTGAAAAATGCCGGATATGTGACGGCGCACTTCGGTAAATGGCATCTCAACGGCGTCAAAGGGCCGGGCATGCCGATATTGCCGGATGACCCGAACCATCCCGGGCACTATGGCTTCGATGTCTGGTTGTCGATGACCAATTTTTTTGAGATGAATCCTCTGATGAGCCGCAACGGCACTTTTGAATATCTGGAAGGTGAGTCCTCGGAGCTTATGGTGCAGGAAGCGCTCGAATTCATTGAAGCGAACAAAAGCAGGCCGACATTAACGGTGATCTGGTACGGCTCTCCACACTTTCCCTTTGTATATCTGGCAAAAGACCGTGAGGGGCTGCCCGCAGGGAAGCATGGAGACCATTTAGCGGAAATTGTGGCCATGGATCGAAGCGTGGGAACGCTGCGCCGGGGTCTTCGGGACATGGGTATTGAGAATAATACGCTCATTTGGTATACCAGCGACAACGGCGGTCTCTCAACGGATCCTGATTCCACTGGTCATCTGCAGGGATTTAAGGGTAGTCTCTACGAGGGTGGAATTCGTGTTCCTGCCATTATCGAATGGCCCGGACGGATTAAGCCCGCCATCACGGACTTTCCTGCATCTACCATGGATATTTTTCCTACCATTGTGGATCTGCTCGATCTACCGGAAGACAGCATGCTATCCGTGGTTGACGGAGAAAGTATTGCCGCGCTGTTCCGGGGGGAGACTCCTTCGCGTTCACATCCGATTCCTTTTTGGTCCAACGGAAAGGCCCTGATCGATAGAGGCTTCAAACTGATGCAAAAGGGCAAGGGCAAGAGGGCTCACTGGGTCTTATTTGATTTGGTAAAAGATCCAAGCGAGGAGCACGACATATCTGCTGAATATCCTGAAAAATTTGAAGCGTTAAAAGCGCATGCTGAAAAACTGGATGTTTCAATACAGAGCAGTGCTCAGGGCGGTGACTATCCTGAGGGCAGAGTGCTTCAGCCCCAGCGAGGAACCGCCTGGATGGAGATGCAGGAATATCAAACGCTTTATTCAACATTCCGGAAACTCAAGCCGGACTGGAATCCGCCGTCGAAAAAATAGGGATCCTTGACCAGATATTGAAAACACCATTGCTTTATGAAAATGATAGTTAAGGCGCTTATCGTTTCCCTGTCTGTTTTTTACTGGAGTAGCGCGTCGGTAATTCAGGCTAAAGAGCAGATGAACGTCCTGCTCCTGATTGCAGATGATCTGAATACGTGGATCCTGGAAAAACCCCAGCGCTATGCCGGTAAAGTGATTGCTCCTAACCTGCAAAAACTTGGAGATAGCGGGGTGGTTTTTACCCATGCGTATTCGGCATCCCCCTTCTGTGTTCCTTCCCGTTCCTCGATGTGGTCCGGAGTCAGTCCACACAAATCCGGTATTTATCACAATCAGACAGATATCGCAGCCAGCGAGCCTTTGAAAAAGGCGGTTTCACTTTTTGATTGCTTCAAGGAAGCCGGATACAACCTCTACGGCTACGGAAAAATCACTCATGGATGGAGCGGTGGTGACGCATGGCTAGAGAAGCAGGGCCACAAACGTGACCCCCGTCCTCCGGGAGCTCCGATCCAGTCGGTTGGTAAAGGCGAACAGGACTGGGGTGTGATCCATATTGAGGAAGAAAAGATGAATGACACGGGAGGTGCGGACAAAACCATCTCTATTCTTGAAAAGGATCACGACCAGCCCTTCTTTCTCGTCTATGGGACGTTTAATCCTCACATGGCCTGGTTTGTACCTCAGAAATACTTTGATATGTTCCCGCTTGACCAGGTACAGACGCCGGCGCTCAACCCGGACGATTTTGATGACATACCTGAAATAGCTGACGAAGTGGTCGGCAATAAACGTAAATTCACCCAAAGTGTTCTCGCAGCAGGGCTCCACAAATCTGCAGTGCAGGCATACCTAGCTACGACCGCTTATGTCGATGTCCAACACGGACGGGTCCTCGATGCATTAGCGAAAAGTCCGTATGCGGATAACACGATTGTTGTTTTCATTTCTGACCACGGTTTCCATCTGGCCGAAAAAGACCATTGGCAAAAGGGAACTCTGTGGGAGGAAGCCACCAACTCCATGTTTATGGTTCGTGTGCCGGGAATGACCAAACCGGGGGGAGTCACCAGCCGCTGTATTTCTTTACAGGATCTCTACCCGACACTGCTGGAGTTGTGCCATATTCCCCGGCCGGAGCATGTCGATGGAAAATCTGTAGTTCCCATACTTAAAGATCCGGATGCCGAATGGGAGAGCACTGCCATCAGCTATCTCTATGACCGCTATACCAGCATACGGACGGAGCACTTTCGCTATATCCGCTACCGTGAGGGAGAGGAAGAGCTCTACCATACGAAAAAAGATCCGCACGAGTGGAATAATGAAATCGATAACCCCGAATATGCGGCAACCTTGACAGACCTGCGGGGACGTATTCCTGCAAGAGGTGACATGGCAGCTCAAATCGTCAGTGAAAAAAAGAAAAAATAGCAGTCTCGAATCAATGGCTTTTTTATGGTATCGGGTGGCCTTGACGGCAACACTAGCGGGTATTTCTATCAGCACCGCACTTGCAGCCAATGCTGCAAGCCGGCCCAATGTGATTGTTATTATGGCGGACGATCTGGGTGCCGAGGGACTACATTGCTATGGTAGCACAATCTACACCACCCCTCATCTTGACCGTATGGCTCAAGAAGGCGTCCGCTTTAACAATGCCTATGCTACTCCGCTTTGTACGCCGACCCGGGTCATGATCATGAGCGGGCTCTATCCTAACCGAACAGGCCACCTGGCGCTCATCGGGAAAAAGCCGGGCTCCCGCATGTCTGCCGAGATCCGGACCTTTGGACATGATTTCAGGCAGGCTGGCTATAAAACGGCTATTGCCGGAAAATGGCAACTGGGAAAATTTGATGAGTTTCCTGATCAGCCTGTGGAGCATGGATTTGATGAATACTGCCTCTGGACCTGGTTTTATGGGGATCAAAAATACTCCCGCTACTACCGTCCGGGTATTTACACCAACGGTAGGCTGACGATCGGCAAGGAAGCCGATTATGGTCCTGATACGTATGCAAATTTCCTGCTCGATTTTATAGATCGCAACCAGAGTGAGCCCTTCCTGATCTACTTTCCGATGGCACTGGTGCATTCGCCCTTTGTCCACCCGCCAAGGTTGGAGGAACTTGCCCGCAGTAGATTTACTGATGATCTGGATAAAAACACGCAGGCTTTCGGGCATATGATAACCTACATGGATGATATCATTGGACAGCTTCGTGCCAAGCTGGAGGAACATGAAATCGCAAAGAACACCCTTGTTCTTTTTACGGCGGACAACGGTACTCACAAAGCCATCACCAGCAAGTTACCCGGAATGGAGGTCACAGGAGGGAAAGGCAGCATGATGGAGTCAGGGGTCCGGGTGCCACTCATCGTATGGTGGCCGGATACCATTCAGCCTGCGGTGCTGGATGAACTCTTCTGTCTTGCCGATGTGCTTCCCACGATCTGTTCTGCGGCAGGGATAAAACTTAAGCGAGACGTGGACGGGATCAACTTGTCACATCTGCTCTACGGCGAAGATGGTCCTGTGCGTGATCATGTTTTTATGGCCTATAAAGGAGAACAGTATTTCGTGCGCGAACATCGCCTTCGTCTCAGTCAGGCAGGTAAGAAAGAAGTCAAACAGGAACTCTTTGATATTTCTGTTTCTTCGAACGAGGAGCGCTACAGCGAGAAGGTGGTGGAAGACCAGTCGATGCCGGCTGAGCTTCAGCGCTTGCAAAAAATCATGGAAGTTTATCAGGCCATTCCGCAGGAATATCATTCAAATTCAGATCAAAATGAGAGTTAATATGAGATACTTTTTTATACCTTTTAGCATCGTGCTGGCAGTGCTTTCTGGTTTGGCAGAAGCATCCGGGCCGAGAATTGTTGAAAAGCAGTTTCCGCAGTCGGATCTTCTGATTGCTACAGTGGTTGCCACAGAGGCGCCTTTTAAAGCGGATGCCAGCGGTAAGACAGATGCCAGCACGGCCATCCAGAACGCATTGATACGATGTTATGATCTGGGCGGAGGTGCTGTTTTTCTGCCGACGGGCCGCTACCGGATGGAGAAACCGATAGTGATTCCTGAAACAGTCACTTTACGTGGGGATTTCCGGGCACCGGTGGGCGATAAGCTTAAAGTGGAGGGGACGATTCTGGAGGTTTATGCCGGGCACAATGAAGAATCTGAAACTGCTTTCATGCAGCTGGGCTGCGGATCCGGAGTGCGGAGTCTTTCCATTTTTTATCCCAGACAGTCAGTGACTCAGGTGGTCCCTTATCCGCCCACCATTGGACCTGCCCGCAAAGGGGTAAGTAAAGTTAACGGGAGTTCAGTGATTCTTAATCCCTCGAAACGAACAATGCCGGTTGTCATGGATGTAAATTTTGTCAATGCGTATCAGTGTATTGTATATGGTCCGGAGACAACGAATCATGCGTTTTCGCGGCGGGTTTATGGCACGCCCCTGAAGCTGGGAATCAAGCTGCAAAAGGCTCCTGCAGTACCCCGCTTTCAGGAGATTCATTTCAGCCCGCGTTTCTGGACGGAGTCCGGGCTGGATGGTGCTCCTCCGGAAAATGACGTCCTCCAGGCCATGCAACGTGAGCAGTCTATTGGTTTCCAGATTGTCCAGAGTGATAACGGGATCTACATGGATCTGGAGTTAGATGGTTTCTTCACAGGTATGTTCTTTGGCAAGTTGCCTGCCGATCCTGAAGGCCCGGTGGCCAGTAACGGCAAGGTATTTGACCTGCGTATCCGCAGGGCCCACGTGGGTGTTGATATCAGCACCATCAAGGTTCAGAGCTATACATTTGCCTCCGGCCTCATTGAGGCTAATCAAGGTGACAATCCTGTCGGGGTCAGAATGGAGCTGGAAAGGAAATTGCGATTGGGCGTGGTCTTCCGCGACATAGTGTTCCGGGGACCCCAACCGATTTTCAATAAAATCGGCCATGTGGGCTTTTTGAATTCCACATTTGAAATGGAGGGAGGTCCGGGATCTGCTGCAGTGCATGTGGAGGAAGGGTATGCATCCTTACTGGACTGCAAACTGGATTCCTCACAACCGGCTCAGGCGGTCATGTTAGGGGTTAATGCAAAAGGTGCATCACTTCATGGTTGCAGTCTTTCCGGTAAGATGAGACAGGATCCATCGGATCTGATTCAGATAACCACCGAGGAAGTCGTTCTGGAGCCGCTGCCTTTCCGGAAATTTCCATATTACCCGGCGATGTTTCCGGCAAAAACAGATCCAGCTTCCCTGTACAATGTGCAGAGTCCGTCATTCGGAGCCAAGGCAGACGGAGAGGTGGATGACACGGCATCCATTCAGCAAGCCCTGGATCAGGCAGGACGTGATGGAGGAGGAACCGTCTTTCTGCCGGCCGGCATGTATCGAATCGACGGCCACTTGCAGGTCCCGCCCGGGGTGGAGTTGCGCGGAATTCACGAAACGCCGGTTTACGGTTTTTTTGCCCGGACGGTTCTGTTGGCTTACGTCAAGGGTGACCGGGGGAAAATGGAAGGACAGCCGTTCATCACTCTGGAGGGAAGTAAGGATACTACAGGTAAAATCAAAGGAGCCGGTTTGAGAGGCTTCTCGATTTACTATCCCGAGCAGACCTTACTCGATATTGTACCCTATCCGGTCACGGTCCAGGCAAAGGGGCCTAACTGTTACGTGATCAATTGTATGGCTGCCAATGCGTACCGCGGTCTGGACTTTGCTACCTACCAGACTGACGGGCATGTCATCGACTGGTATGGTTCCTATCCGCTGCACACGTGTGTTGAAGTGGGGAAATCGTCGCATGGATGGGTGGAGAACATGCAGACGAATCCTCAATACTGGATTTCCTTAAAACCGGAAGGCTCGGTTTATCGGACGTTTTACAATTATCCCGGCCAGCTCTTTAATTCAAAGGAAATGAGAAATCTGGACAACAATCCGGATTATAAAAAACCGGATAAGGAGCTTAAACCGCGGATTGCGCTGGTTCTGGGTGCGACACAGTCGGAAGTCGTCATGGGCACTTTTTTTAACAACGCTCACGGTGGTGTCATTGCCAGAAGCCAGGATGGAGTCGGTCCTAATGCGGTGATGATCAATCACGGACTAGAGGGAGATATTGCTTTCCGCGTGGATGCGGTAGGTGAGAAAGGGCTCTATAACATTAATGCCTCGAGTCATCCTCTGGGAACAGAGGGAAATCACCTTGCGCTGGGTAAAGAGATCAAACCCCATCACAAGGTAGTCTTTTCCAATTCAATCAACTTCGGCGTTCCCATTACCGGATTCGATATCTTCGGGGGGCAATTTATCATGGAAGGAGGCTACATGGTCACTGGAGCAAAAGAGCACATGATCCATATTGAAAATGCCCAGGCCAAGATCCAAGGGGTCTACTTCCGTCAGGGAATGAAGGAGTTCATTCATCTGGGTGCTCAAGGCACAATAGATGCCAGGTTTAATGTCATCAATGGACAGGGTCTGCCTCGTGAGTCGAATGTCATACTTACCCGTTAATAGTCATCCTGTTGATCCGGGTGAACCCGGTAGCTGTATGACTTTAGAGTTTGACGATTAGAAAGAAGAATGAGCTGCATTCCACGCAATTATCACGATCCGCTTGGCTTCATTGCCATGATCGTGATTTGAATTTAAAATGGTTTTTATGTTTCGAATTCGCTAAAACGAGAGATTATGAAATTATTGGACTCCTGCCTGAAACTGGTCTTTCCAATCCTGATTATCCTTGCGCATATAGGCTATAACATCCACGCGAAGGAATTGGAAAAAGACTGGCGGATGCTGTTCAATGGCAAGGATCTGGAAGGCTGGGAATTTCGGGGTAAAGCGGGAGAGAGTGCTCCCCGATTTACTGTCGAAGAGGGCGCGATCGTGGGGCGAACGGTCATCCCATACAACCCGACGGCCTTCATGGCTACCACAGAATCATTCAAGGATTTTGAACTGATCTTTGAAGTTAAAGTGGATAAGGAACTCAATAGTGGTGTTCAGGTTCGGAGCACTGCAGCAGGTGCTGTGAAGGGGCCGCAGGTGGAGATCGAAAATGATTCCCCCAAGACAGGCTATATTTTCGGTCAGGGCATGGGGATGTGGCTGAGCGATGATATTTCACCGGCCAATAAAGCTTTCAAGTCCAATGATTGGAACCAGTTTCGGGTTCTGGTAAAGGGTCAAAATATCAGGACCTGGATCAATGATGTCCCGGTAGCGGATACCACACATGAAAGAATCGACTCTGAAGGTGTCATTGCACTGCAGATTCATGGTTATCCGCGAGGTAAATACCGTGAGGCTGGTGCCAGGGAAATACTTTCTGCCAGCTGGAGAAACATCAAAGTCCGGGTTTTTGAATAATGACACTTCGGACCGGTTCATAGCCTGCCGGCAACCGGTAGAGCTGCTGCAAGGTGGATGTTGTGGATTGATAGCAACAGTGCTTTACCGAATATGACACTGGCAGGCAGTAGTTTACTGCTTGCGCGATTTGCGGAACAGCCGGGCCCCATCATCAGCAGTCAGAATGATTCAAGTCTTCCTGCTCATATCAATAACGTTAACTATACGCTAGCGTGCGGCCTGATGGATTTACGGTGCTGGTTAGAACAGCACCGGCCACTTCTAGCCTCACCGGGTGCCGGTATATGTTTTGACGCGGCAAAGCAGGCTCAAACTAAAACAATTTGAAATCTGACTGAGCCGCACGGACGTGCGACCTTTTCTGACGGTGCCATCAGGAACAGGTAGCAAGGATGCGAATCCCCGAATTCATTCGCACACCCATTAACA
>JBCDJI010000006.1:0-194460 GCA_038748025.1 Verrucomicrobiota bacterium | reverse complement strand
TTTTGCCACTACATGGCTCTCGAACATAGGGTCCGATGCAATAGTGCGTTTTGCTGCGCGACGTCGACGTGCCATAATAATAATTCCTTAAATGTTTTACTTATCGCCCTTAGGCTTCTTAACCCCGTATTTGGAGCGGGAAACGTTACGAGGCAGTTTGTTGGTGTTACTGGGGCCGCTGGCTCCGAGGGTGTCGAGCGCACCGCGAACGATGTGGTAACGAACACCCGGCAAATCTTTCACACGACCACCGCGGACGAGAACAATCGAGTGCTCCTGCAGGTTGTGGCCTTCCCCCATGATGTAGGCGATGACTTCCTGTCCGTTGGTCAGACGCACTTTAGCGACTTTACGCAAAGCGGAGTTCGGCTTCTTCGGGGTTCGGGTCATGACCTGAACACAAACGCCGCGGCGTTGCGGACAGTTCACCAGCGCAGGTGACTTCGTCTTCTTCTTGATCGGCTTGCGACCCTTTTTTACCAGTTGGTTAATTGTTGGCATAATTTGTATTCTGTTCTCGTTTTTTCTTTAAAAATAAAAAAGCACGCAGGAATAGAGTCCATACGTGCTTGATCCCCTGTTTTAGAGGGCCTCGTCGCATGGAGGACGACACTTGAAAACGGATTTTCCAGTGCCGTCACACGCTATTATTACGTTTCCTTTTGTCTCCTCTAGGGCGACAAAGGGACAAGTGTTTTATAGAATTTCTTTTGGGATGCAAGGGGAAATCTAATTTTTTTAAACTTTTTTTACTATTAAGTATCTACTAAAACAGACAGTATGTGTAGGTGACAAATTTCTGGTTTTTACTGAAAATTGCGTTTAAATAGCCTGTCTAGTCGCATGCTGTGTGACTAGACAAGTCACAGTACTGTATAATTTAAGATAATGTTTGGCAAAAAATCAAAATCCGGGGATGACTCCGAGAAATCTGATGCGATCTCTGAAAAATCTTCAGAGACCAAAATACAGGATGATTCTGAGCGCCCTGCTCCAAAGCCGGTGCCGCAAATGGATTTTGATCCGGAATTCAGTCCTACTTGCATTATCGACCTCAAAAAGGTCGTTCATTCCATCCATGAATCCAAGGGTGGAGAAACACCGAAAAAAGCTAAAAATCTGGATGTTGGCTCAAGTCCAAGCCAACTGTTAGACGCTATCGTCGAAGAAGCACATCTGCTGCGACAAAGCGGTGCTGAACCAGAAATGATTACGCCGATTTTAATGTCCAAATTGGGATACAAACCCGATACCATTTTCGGTAAAGCAGCCAATGACATCAGCATTTTAGCCGGTGAACTGGCAGATCAGCCTACTTATCATAACCCTCAGCACATCACAGAGGTTATTTTAGCGGCATTCAGTCTGGGACTCAGAGAGCATTTACCTAACGAAAGAATGGCAGAATTGATTATTGCATCCGCAGCACATGATCTGGGCCATACTGGAGGCATCAACGATCATCCTTACGCGCTGGAAACCCGATCCTATGAAATAGGCTATCCGGTTATGGTAAAAGCCGGCATGACACCGGAACAGATCGAACGAATTGGCCAGATGATCCTTGCAACCGATTTCATGCACGGTGTTCCCGTTGTGCGTGAGAATTATACACACCTCAAAGAAGCTGGAGAACCCGCAGACTCCGAGGCCATGATGCTGGCGGCGCAGTGCCTGATTCTTACCGAAGCAGACATTCTTTTTTCATGCTTCAGTGAAACCTATAATGAACTTCTTAGTGATCTACTTTCTGTGGAATGGAAAAAAGGTCGTGCCCTCAGTTTCGATGAGCGCATCGGCTTTCTCTCCTCGGTTCAATTCATTTCGGATGCAGCAACACAACTGGGCCTGGACGAACGCCGCATAGAAATCATCGAAAGCCTCAAGAAAAAGAGTCAGGAAGACACACTGCCTGAAGAAGATGCTGAATCATAAACCAGAGCGCATCCTCATTTATTTGCCCCAATTTTCAGAAAAAACACCGGCAAGAAATACCAACAACACCAGTTGTCGGTGTATTCTTTGACTTGGCAAACAAGATCAAAATACAGAGAAATTTGAAATCTAACCAAGCCGCACGAATATGCTACTTTTTCTCACCCTACCATCGGGAACATATAGAATGAAAATGTCGGACTTCTCGGCAAACACTTTTCCCAGTGTGTCCAATCACACTAAAAAACTCTCATTCAGCAAATTTATACTGAACCTTGATTTTAGAGCGCTTTTACTGTCACAGGCGTATCGTTTAGCCAGCCAGTGCATCCGGAATTTCAAGCGCAACTTTCTCGGTGGAAGCACTGCTTCCCTCCTCTTTGCCTTCCGTTTCCTGCCCAACGAGTGGTTCACCAACTGGCTCGCCTTTCGGAACCAGCTTGATGTTCTTGTAGATCGGGAAGCCGGTGCCGGCCGGGATCAAATGACCCATGATGACGTTCTCCTTGAAGCCACGCAGGTGGTCGGTCTTACCCAGCGTTGCCGCATCGGTCAGCACACGAGTGGTGTCCTGGAAGGACGCCGCGGAAATGAAGCTTTCTGTCTCCAGCGATGCCTTGGTAATCCCCAGCAGGATCGGTGTCGCTTCGGCCGGTTTACCACCTTTTTCAGCGACACTGCGATTTTCCTGCTCAAAGGTCAGACGATCAATCTGCTCGCCCCATAGGAACTGGGTGTCACCCGGCTCGGTGATCTTCACCTTGCGCAGCATCTGACGCACAATGGTTTCCACGTGCTTGTCATTAATTTCCACCCCCTGGAGGCGATACACTTCCTGGATCTCATTCACCAGGTATTCCTGCAGTTCCTGCGGTCCGCAGACTTCCAGAATTTCGTGAGGAACGACCGGACCTTCGGTCAGCTGCTGCCCTTTCTTGACACTGTCGCCCTGATAAACGATCAAATGCTTGGACAGCGGAATCTGGTGTTCTTCTTCCAGACCAGTTTCCTTGTCTTTGATCACGACGAGACGCTTACCGCGTGAGGTTCCGCCAATGCTGATTTCACCATCAATCTTAGCGATTTCAGCGGCATCCTTCGGACGGCGTGCTTCGAAGAGTTCCGCCACACGCGGCAGACCACCGGTAATATCCTTGGTCTTGGACACCTTACGCGGCGTCTTGGCCAGACGCTCACCGGCTTCCACTTTCTTGCCTTCCTTGACTTCGATGTGAGCACCAGAAGGAATACTGTAAGCCGCCAGCGGCTCACCTTCCGGCGATACAATCACAATCTGAGGATGCAGATCTTCCTTGTGATCGATCACGATCGTTTCCACCTGTTTGGTGGCTTCATCGATCTCACGCTTCATGGTAACGCCTTCAATCAGATCCCGGAATTCGATCTTGCCTTTCTTCTCAGTCAGGATGGATACGTTATACGGATCCCATTCAACAAAGACCTGATCCTTTTTCACCGAACCACCGTCTTCGACGGTGATGGTGGAGCCGATCACTACATTATATTTCTCCAGTTCGCGACCATCTGCGGCATGCACGCTGACCTGACCAGTCTTGTTCAGCACAACGTTATGACCTTCCTGAGATTTCACCACGCGGAGTTCATTGTATTTGACGGTTCCTGCATTACGGGACTTGATCTGCGGCTGTTTAAAGACAGAGGCTGCGGTTCCTCCAATGTGGAACGTTCTCATCGTCAGCTGGGTGCCAGGCTCACCAATACTCTGCGCGGCAATGATCCCGACGGATTCACCGAACTGCACGTATTTGTTGGTGGCCAGATTGACTCCATAGCATTTGGCGCAAATACCGCGCTTGGTTTCACAAGTCAGCACGGAGCGAACCCGTACGCGTTCCTGTCCAAGAGCTTCGACGGCCAATGCCTTTTCCTCGTCGATGACATCATTCGCCGCAATAACCACATTGCCGCTGACAGGATCCACCACATCATCACAGGACACGCGGCCCATGATACGAGCCGCCAGGCTGACGATTTCATCTTCGCCTTCGTAAACCGCTTTCATCCAGATCCCTTTAACGGTTCCGCAATCTTCCTCGGTGACAATCACATCATGTGCAACGTCGACCAGTTTACGGGTCATGTAACCGGAGTCCGCGGTTTTCAGCGCGGTATCCGCCAGACCTTTACGGGCACCGTGGGAGCTGATGAAGTATTCCAATACTGAAAGGCCTTCACGGAAGCTGGCCAGAATCGGGCGTTCAATAATTTCACCTGAAGGTTTTGCCATCAGACCACGCATACCAGCCAGCTGACGCACTTGATTTTTGTTTCCACGGGCACCGGAGTCCACCATCAGGTAAACCGGATTAATTTCATCACGACCTTTGTTCTGACGCAGCGTGCTGAACATCACACCGGAAATTTCATCCGTGGCCTGAGTCCAGATATCGACAATCTTGTTGTAGCGCTCACCATCGGTGATCGCACCCATGCGATACTGTTTTTCAACAGTTCCCACCTGCTCGCGAGCGCTGCCGACGATATGCTTCTTTTCGTCCGGGATGATCATGTCATCAATTCCCATGGAAGCACCAGACTTGGTGGCGAAACGGAAGCCAAGACGCTTCAGATCATCCAGCACCTGGATGGTGCGATCATGTCCGCTGTGCTGATAGCACCGATGCACGATTTCACCCAGCTGTTTGTCCCCGGCCATCTTGTTGTAGAAGCCGAGGCCCTGTGGCCAGATTTCATTGAAGATGACGCGACCCGGAGTGGTTTCGATCAGCTTATCTTCCTTGTTACCGAAGATGGTATCCTGACCGTAGTCGGGGTTGCTGAGCAATACCGGATCATGCACGGAGAGAACCTTTTCCTCGTAGGCAAAGATGGCTTCTTCCGAACTGCCCATAATCGGCTTACGCTTATCGGTATCAGCAGCCATGCGGGAGTCCTGGGTCATATAAGCACATCCCAGAGTAATATCCTGGCTGGGCTTGGTGATCGGCTTGCCGTCGGATGGACCGAAAATATTATTCGGAGCCAGCATAAAGACACGCGCTTCCAGCTGTGCTTCCACCGAAAGCGGAACGTGAACGGCCATCTGGTCACCATCGAAATCAGCGTTATACGCCTTACAGACCAGCGGATGCACACGAATAGCAGCCCCTTCGATCAAAACCGGCTCGAAAGCCTGAACTGAGAGACGGTGCAATGTGGGTGCGCGATTCAGCAGCACTGGATGACCGACGGTCACTTCTTCCAGAATGTCCCAGACGATCGGCTCACGGCGTTCGATCATCTTCTTGGCACTGCGCACGGTGTGCACGTAACCCATTTCTTTCAGGCGACGAATGATGAACGGCTCGAACAGCACTAATGCCATTTTCTTAGGCAGACCGCACTGGTTGAGTTTGAGCTCAGGACCGACCACAATCACGGAACGACCGGAATAATCCACACGTTTACCGAGCAGATTCATGCGGAAACGACCGGTCTTCCCTTTCAGCATGTCGGAGAGGGACTTCAGCGGACGGTTTCCGGCGCCGGTAACGGCACGGCCATGACGCCCATTATCGAGTAAGGCGTCCACTGCTTCCTGCAACATGCGTTTCTCATTGCGGATAATCACTTCCGGTGTCTTCAACTGCAACAGGGTCTTGAGTCGATTGTTCCGGTTGATGACACGGCGATAGAGGTCATTCAAGTCGGAGGTCGCAAAGCGACCGCCTTCCAATGGAACCAGCGGGCGCAGATCCGGCGGAATCACTGGCAAGGTTTCCAGAATCATCCACTCAGGACGGGTATTGGACGTCAGGAAGCCGGTCACCAGCTTAAGACGCTTCGCCAGCTTCTTTTTCACCTGCTTACTGCGGGTGGTTTCCAGTGCCTCTTCCAGCTCAACGATAGTTTCAGAAAGATCCAGGCGTTTGAGATAATCACGCACGGCTTCGGCTCCCATCTTGGCGATGAAAGCGTCTTCTCCATACTGATCCTGAGCTTCGCGGAACTCGACCTCGCTCAACAGCTGGCGAGGTTCCAACGCAGTGTCGCCCGGATCAATCACCAGATAATCTTCATAATAGATCACACGCTCCAGTTCACGCGCGGTCATGTCTACCATCAGACCAATACGGGACGGCATACATTTGTAGAACCAGATATGGGAAACCGGCACGGCCAGTTCGATGTGGCCCATGCGCTCACGGCGCACGCGGGCAATAGTGACTTCCACACCACAACGGTCGCAGATCACACCTTTGTATTTAATCCGCTTATACTTTCCACAGGCACACTCGTAGTCCTTGACCGGACCGAAGATGCGCTGACAGAAGAGGCCCCCAAATTCAGGTTTGAAGGTTCGGTAATTGATGGTTTCCGGATTCTTCACCTCTCCGCGTGACCACGAAAGGATGGTATCCGGTGATGCGATGGAAATGCCTACCTGATCAAAACCGACTGACTTTTCGGCTCCCAGGATTTCACGTGCCATTTGGGTATCTGTGCTCATATCTATATTTCCGTATTAAGTTACGCAGCTTCGATTACGGTATCATCGGAGTCATCCGAGGCCGGTTTACTTCCGCCACGCCGCTCGCCTACTTTTACATCGAGGCAGAGACTTTGCATTTCCTTGATTAAAACGTTGAAAGATTCAGGAGTTCCCGCGGAAAGCGAGTTATCTCCCTTCACGATACTCTCGTAAATTTTGGTTCTGCCCGGAACATCGTCCGACTTTACCGTCAGCAATTCCTGCAGCGTGTAGGCCGCACCATACGCTTCCATCGCCCATACCTCCATTTCCCCGTAGCGCTGGCCACCATATTGGGCTTTGCCGCCCAAGGGCTGCTGTGTCACCAGTGAGTATGGTCCTACCGCACGCGCGTGGATCTTGTCCGCCACCATGTGGCCCAGCTTAAGCATGTAAACCTGTCCAACGACGACACGCTGGTCAAACTTGTCACCGGTGCGTCCGTCATAGAGAACCGACTTACCATCATTTTCCAGGCCTGCCTCGGTCAGGTATTCGCGGATACGTGATTCAGGAATTCCATCGAAGACTGGAGTTGCCACTTTGAAGCCGAGCATGCGAGCCGCGATTCCAAGGTGAGTTTCCAGGACCTGCCCGACATTCATTCGGGAAGGCACACCTAGCGGGTTCAGGATGATGTCGACCGGAGTTCCATCCGGCATAAACGGCATATCTGCTTCAGGAACGACAGCCGAAACCACACCTTTGTTTCCATGCCGTCCAGCCATCTTGTCACCTACCTGCATCTTACGCTTGGATGCCACAAATACTTTTACCTGCTTGATAATACCGGGATCCACATCATCACCAGATTCCACCCGATCCATTTCAATCGCCTTTTCATTCTCAAGCTGTTGAAACTTGTTTTCAAAAGACCCAATGATTTCACGAATCTTAATTCGAATCGGACTCGGATCAATTTCGATATGGTCATAAACAGCTGCCATCTTGCGCAGCAGGGTCTTTGTAATCTTGCGGTTGGCTGGAATAATAATCTCACCGGTTTCAGCATTGACTACATCCAGCGGAATCTTTTCATTAAGCAGAATGTTAGAAAGTGACTGAGTCAGCTCTTCCGTCAGCTCATTCCTGCGCTTGTCAAAGCGGTCATTGATTTGCTTAGTCTGGCGCTTTGCTTCGGCCGGGCTGAGTTTGGAGGCTGAATCTGCTCTGGAATTGCCACCAGTAACCTTAACATCCATAACGATGCCATAGGTTCCTGATGGAACCACCAGCGAGGAATCCTTAACATCCGCAGCTTTTTCGCCGAAGATGGCACGCAGCAATCGTTCTTCCGGTGCCAGTTCCGTTTCACTTTTGGGTGTAATCTTACCAACCAGAATATCGCCTGGCCCCACTTCGGCACCAATTCGGACAACACCGTCCGGCCCCAGGTTCTTCAGGGCTTCATCACCGACGTTGGGGATGTCACGCGTGATTTCTTCCGGTCCCAGCTTGGTATCACGGGCAGAGATTTCAAATTCATCAATATGGATGGAGGTGTAAACATCATCCTTGACGATGCGTTCGCTTAGGATGATTGCATCTTCGAAGTTATAACCGTTCCAGGGCATGAATGCGACCAGCACGTTCTTACCCAACGCCAGCTCACCATTATCGGTGCAGGGACCGTCTGCAATCACATCGCCCTTGGAAACTTTATCTCCTTTGCTGACAATCGGCTTCTGATTGACACAGGTTCCGGCATTGGAACGCATGAACTTACGCAGGCTGTGAACATATACGCCGTTATCCGGATCATCCACAATCTTGCGCTTGCCCGGCGGAAGCTGACCGTCTTTGGTGATGATAATTTCGTTAGCAGTGACGGATGCCGCAATGCCGGCACCTTCAGAAACCACCACAGCTTTTGAGTCACGGGCAACAACTGCCTCCATTCCGGTTCCGACCAACGGGGAGTCGGTCTGAATCAGCGGAACGCCTTGGCGTTGCATATTCGATCCCATCAGCGCACGGTTGGCATCATCATGTTCGAGGAACGGAATCAGACCAGCTGCCACCGAAACCAACTGTTTCGGTGAAACGTCCATGTATTGAACGCGGTCGGCTTCCACTTCCATGAATTCTCCTTTGTAACGGACAGAAACCGTCGGGTTAATAAACTTACCCTTATCATTGATCGGAGCATTAGCCTGGGCGATCACATAGTGTTCGTCCTGATCATCCGTGAGGTAATCCAGACTGCCGGATACCTTACCATTGGCCACTTTACGATATGGTGTTTCCAAAAAGCCAAACTCGTTGATCTGCGAGAAGGAGGACATACTGGAAATCAGACCGATGTTCGGCCCTTCCGGTGTCTCGATCGGACAGATACGGCCGTAGTGCGATGCATGAACGTCACGCACCTCGAAACCAGCACGGTCCCGGCTCAGACCTCCCGGTCCGAGAGCAGAGAGACGGCGTTTGTGTGTTACTTCAGAAAGCGGATTGGTCTGATCCATCAGCTGGGACAGCTGACTACGTCCGAAAAAGTCGCGAATCACCGCGGACAGTGCCTTCGGGTTGATCAGTTTCTGCGGAGTCATCCCCTCAGTGTTTACGTCAAAGAGTGTCATGCGCTCTTTCACCAGGCGCTCGGTACGAGCCAGACCGGTGCGGCACTGGTTTGCCAGCAGCTCACCCACTGCGCGTACACGACGGCTGCCGAGGTGATCGATATCATCAGTGCTTCCCTCACCTTGACGAAGGTTAATGACGTAGCTGGTAGATGCCACAATGTCATCGTTGACCAGTGTGCGGGTCTCGATGTCGATATCCAGGTTCAGTTTCTGGTTGATCTTGTAACGTCCTACACGGCCGATATCATAGCGCTTCGGATCAAAAAACAGGCGCTTGAGCAGAGCCTTCGCGTTGGTAACGGTAGGTGGATCTCCAGGGCGCAGCTTGCGGTAGATTTCCTTCAGTGCATCTTCGGTATTACGGGTCGGATCTTTCTTCAAACAGCGAATAATGGTGTCGTCATTTTCAATATCGACGACGTCCACTTCGTTGATACCCAAATCCAGCAACTGGCGAATGACCGTCTTAGTCAACGGTTCGTAGGCACGAGCCACCACGAGATCTTCATTGGCATCGTCGCGAATTTCGTTGATGAGCACTTTGGTACTGATGACGTTCTCATCCATGTTGTCCTGTAAAGGCAATGTTTCGATTTGATAGAACTGCGATACGATATCTTCATTGGAACTGAATCCCAGCGCACGCAGGAACGTCGTGATCAGAAATTTGCGACGACGCTTGCGACGATCCAGATGCACCCACAGCAGGTCACTGGTATCGAAGGCCACTTCCAGCCATGAACCACGATCCGGAATGATGCGAAACGAATAAAGGGTTTTTCCATTGGCATGAATACTCGATTCAAAGCAGATCCCCGGTGAACGGTGGAGCTGGCTGACCACCACACGCTCCGCGCCATTGACAATGAAGGTGCCGCGGTCGGTCATCATCGGGAGTTCACCCATGTAGACCCGCTCTTCCATAATACTGCCTTCATTATCAAGCCGGAAGGTGACATACAGCGGAGCAGCGTAGGTTTCACCTTCACGCAGGGCTTCCAGTGCTGTCTGAGATTCTTTTTCGATTTCGAATTCCTTGAAATCGAGTTTGATTTTTTCGTCGTAACTTTCAATCGGGAACACTTCCGAGAAAACAGCCTGAAGCCCCTCAGCCTTACGCTTGGATGGGTCGATATCTTGTTGCAAAAATTCGCGATATGAGCGCATTTGGACTTCTATCAGATCCGGGATATCCAGTGCGTCCTTAATTTTCCCGAAGTTTTTCCGTTCAAGTTTCTGTGCTGTGGCCATATTTTGTGTGTGTGTGTTTGTTTAGTCTAAATTCTCCGCCCCCGGGGCCCCTTGAGATTGCTCCGGCCTCAGCCGGAGCAATCTCACCCCATCTCATAACTTTGAAAGTTACTTAATTTCGGCAGTAGCGCCAGTTGCCTCGATCTTCTTCTTGATCTCTTCGGCTTCGTCCTTGGAAACACCTTCCTTCAGAGGTTTCGGTGCACCTTCGACCAGTGCTTTGGCTTCTGCCAAGCCCAGTCCATCAACAATGCCGCGGACTTCTTTAATGACGGCGATCTTATTGCTACCTGCGCCGGTCAGGATCACATCAAAGGAATCCTTCTCAGCAGCAGCTTCTCCTCCGCCATCAGCAGCACCGCCACCGGCAGCAGCGACTGCAACGGGAGCCGCAGCAGTAACGCCCCATTTTTCTTCAAGGGTTTTAACCAGCTCAGCCGCTTCGAGAACGGTCAATGAGCTGAGGTCTTCTGTCAGTTTTTCTAAGTCAGCCATGGTTTCTTATTTCCAGGTTGTTGGCCTGATCTAGCCGACAGCACCCGCTATCGAATTATCCCGGAAAGGCTTCCGGGCTAGAAAAGGCGCGTTGCCTTTTATTTTGGAAACCGGCTAGGCATGCATGTAAACCATTTCACTCAACCCTACCGATTTCAAATTATTTTTCTTTGTTTATTCGCCTTTCTCACCTTTAGCTTTGATCACCTGCGCCAACTGGGTCGCTGGCGTATTGATAACCGTTGCCAGTTTGGTGGCAGGAGAATTGATCAGTCCCACCAATTTCGCCAGCAGAACTTCCCGTGCCGGAAGATCTGCAATGGCCTTAATTTCATCTGCAGCCAGAACATTCTTATCCAGGACACCGAGTTTGATTTCCGGCTTTTCGAATTCCGAGTTAAATGTTTTGAGTGCTTTCGCTGCAGCAGAAATGTCTGACGGGCCATACACAATGGCTGTCTGCCCCTTAAGCTCGCCATTGAGATCAGGGAGGCCGGCATCACTCAAAGCTCGACGCAGAAAAGTGTTTTTGACCACATGACACTCCGCGTCGTTCTCACCCAGGCGATTACGCAACTCCGTGAACTGATCCACCGTCATTCCGGTATAATCTGTCACAATTACATAGGGCGACTCATCAAGCCAGGTTTTGATTTCATCAACAATACTTGTTTTTGCTGGATGCATTTTAAATTCCTTTTTTAAATTTTTCTTGCCTGAGGTTAATTTAAGGATGAAACGTCCAGTCGCAGTCCGGGTGAAAAGGTGGATGCGATGACCGCCCCTTTCATATAACGCCCTTTAGCACTGGCAGGCTTCGCCTTCTGGATCACATTGATCACTTCCTTGACATTAGCCTGCAGCTCATCCTCCGAGAAAGACAGGCGGCCGCAGACCACATGAATATTGGATGCTTTATCCACTTTAAATTCCACGCGTCCGGCCTTGCATTCCTTGACTGCTCTAGCGGTGTCGTCCGTGACAGTGCCGGTTTTCGGATTTGGCATCAGACCTCGCGGTCCCAGCACCCGGCCCAGCTTGCGCACTTCGGCCATAGCATCGGGAGTCGCCACAGCCACATCAAAGTCCTGGAACCCATCCGATACTTTCTTGATCAGATCTTCAAAACCGACAAATTCCGCACCCGCTTCTTTAGCGGCTTCTGCAGCAGATCCTTTTGCAAAGACCAGCACCCGGACATTCTTACCGGATCCATTCGGGAGCCCGACCGTGCCACGCACCATCTGATCACTGTGCCGCGGGTCGATTCCTAGTGAGAACGCGATATCCACGGTCTGATCTGCTTTGGTCGGAGGAAACTTCTTCAATAGAGAAATCGCTTCATCCAAACTGTAATTCTTGTCGGCATCCACCATTTCGGCAGCTGCGCGATAACGCTTACTTTGTTTCTTAGCCATTTATTTTCCTTTAGTAGTGCTAACGAGTTCTGTTGGAAGAACGCTCCTACGATTTTTCCCGGCCTCAACTATCCGAGTCTCATTAAAACTAAACCCTTTATCTCTTAATCCACCACTTCAATACCACACTGACGGGCAGTTCCCTCAATGATACGCGCGTTGGCTTCATCGTCATTTCCAGTCAGATCCTTACGCTTGATGTCAACGATCTCCATGACCTGTTTTCTGGTCACTTTACCAACCTTTTTACGATTCGGCTCACCGGATCCGGAAGCAATGTTGGCAGCCTTCTTGAGCAGCACAGAAGCAGGTGGTGATTTCGTAACGAAGGTAAAAGACTTATCCTTGTAAACCGTAATCACTACCGGAAAAATATTACCGGCTTCTTTCTGGGTCTGGGCGTTAAACTCTTTACAGAATGCCATGATATTGACACCAGCCTGACCCAGAGCGGGACCTACCGGCGGGGACGGATTCGCCTGCCCGGCGGGGATCTGTAATTTGATAATGTTCGTTACTTCTTTTGCCATAATTCTGTCCTCATTCTAAATCCGTATTTTTGCAGTGTTTAAACCTTCTCCACCTGCCAGTATTCGAGATCTACCGGAGTGGAACGACCAAAGATACTGACGGCTACCCGGACACGTCCGCGTTCCTCATCAATCTCCTCAATCTGGCCTTCCTGTCCTTCAAACGGACCATCACCGACACGCACCGTATCATTAAGTTCGAACGCCACTTTCGGAACGACCTTGTCTTCTGTTTCACGCATTTGGGAGAGCATACCCTCCACTTCCTTCTCGCGCATGGGGATGGGGTGATCCCCGTCCGCAAAACCGATCACACCCGGTGTTTCCTTTACGAAATACCAGCATGGCTCATTGAGCTGCTTCTCTGCATCCAGCAGGTTTAAATTTACAAAAATGTAGCCTGGGTAGAGCTTGCGCTCGACTTCGGTTTTCTTGCCGCGTTTTACTTCAGAAACACGCTCGCTGGGAATGACGATTTCATGGACATCTTCAGTGACTTCCATCATCTTCATCCGGCTCAGCATATGTTTGCGGACACTCTCTTCCTGTCCGGAGAGCACATGAACAGCAAACCACTGACCTGGTGGTGAAGCCTGCGTTTCTTTTACAGCACTGGGTTCCTCTACAGGATTTGTCTCTGTCTCTAATTCGTCGCTCATTTAAAAATTAACCAAAAATCCAACCAGATTGCTGATGAGATAGTCAAAACCAGTGATATATCCTGCCAACAGAATCGTGGAAACGATCACCACCACAGTAGAATCGATCAATTGCTTGTATTTACGCAGTCCGGTCTGTTCCGGATCCCACGGCCAGGAGCATTTACCGAGTTCGGCACGCACTTCATGCAGGAACTTCGTCCAAGCCTGGCGGTAGACTGCCAGCAAAGCCAGCAGCAACAGCACCAGTCCGTAAACTATGCCGCTGATCCACCAGCTATCGTTAATTAAAAATCTTTCCACTATTCTGTCATTCTTTCCGCAGGGCAGGAGGGACTCGAACCCCCAACCAACGGTTTTGGAGACCGCGATTCTACCAATTGAACTACTGCCCTTCGGTTTGTATTGATGGGAAAACCGGACCCTGCTTTTTAGAGTCCGGCACCCGATAAATCAGAACCGCGCGGTTCAGACCGTTACAAGATTATCTACTCAATAATCTTGGTCACACGACCTGCACCAACGGTGCGTCCACCCTCACGGATAGCAAAGCGCATCGACTCCTGCATCGCGATCGGAGTGATCAGCTCAATGTTCAGTTTTTCAACATTGTCACCGGGCATCACCATTTCAACACCATCTGCAAGGTGTGCTACGCCAGTTACATCCGTGGTGCGGAAATAAAACTGCGGGCGATATCCGGTAAAGAACGGCGTATGACGTCCACCTTCATCCTTACTCAGAACATACACGGTTGCTTCAAACTTGGTATGCGGCGTGATAGATCCCGGCTTAGCCAGCACCTGTCCACGCTCAATGTCCTCTTTTTTAACGCCACGCAGCAGAATACCAACATTATCGCCAGCTTCAGCGCTGTCGAGGATCTTGCGGAACATTTCGATGTCGGTAACCACTGTCTTGGAGGTGGGGCGGATACCTACCACTTCCACTTCATCGTTACGGTTAAGCACTCCGCGCTCAACACGACCAGTTGCGACTGTTCCACGACCCGCAATGTTGAACACGTCTTCGATGGCCATCAGGAAGTCCTGATCTTTAGGACGCTCAGGCAACGGTATATAGTCATCCACAGCCTTCATCAGTTCGAGAATTTTCTCTTCAAACTTAGCATCACCTTCCAGTGCTTTTAGAGCAGAACCGGAAACGATCGGAATTTCGTCGCCGGGGAATTCATATTTGGAGAGCAGTTCACGAACTTCCAGTTCCACCAGCTCCAGCAGCTCTTCATCGTCCACCATATCGACTTTGTTCAGGAAAACAACCAGGCTGGGAACGCCCACCTGACGGGCAAGCAGGATGTGCTCACGAGTCTGAGGCATCGGTCCGTCTGCAGCAGAACAAACCAGAATTGCTCCATCCATCTGGGCAGCGCCAGTGATCATATTTTTAACGTAATCCGCGTGTCCCGGGCAATCCACGTGTGCATAATGGCGGGATTCGGTCTGATACTCAACGTGGGTGGTGTTGATGGTAATCCCACGCTCTTTTTCTTCGGGAGCGTTATCAATGTTTTCGTAATCACGTTTCTCAGCAAATCCCTGTTTGGACAGCACATTGGTGATTGCCGCAGTCAAAGTGGTTTTACCGTGGTCCACATGACCGATAGTTCCGATATTTACGTGCGGCTTATCCCGCGTGAATGATTCTTTAGCCATAACTGTGCTACTCCTTATTTTAGCTGTTTTTTCCCAGCCTATCCTTGGTTCCTTTTGTTTATCTTAAATTTAAGACTAAATTCTTATCTCTTTATCCATTACTGCTTTACTACTTCACTAACCTGGTTCCGCGAGCCCACTAGCGGGTTCGAACCGCCGACCTCTTCCTTACCAAGGAAGTGCTCTACCACTGAGCTAAGTGGGCAGGCAACCGCCGGACAGGCCTCCGATTTCCCGCTACACACAAAACCCACTTAGGCGCTTTTTGAGTGAATGGGAACGAGGTTTCTAGGTATTTTGGGAATGCCTGTCAACAAATTATAATTTTTTTTAGCTTTTTTTTCTTGCCTGTTGTTTTCTGCTGTGAAGTGATCAACAGTGCTTATACTGAATTTATATGAAGATAAGTCTTACTTCATTTTTTGCGAAGCTGGCCGCAATGGTAATAAAGGAAGTTAAACCTGGAATCGGGCAACTCATTCCTGAAAGAACCGGAGCTCTGTGAGCGCAAAATTTACCTGCAGCGTGTGACCGTAAATGAGTGATCGAACAAACTCAGCTAAGCATGTCTTTGACCATCTCGCGCTCGTCTACCAGTTCCTGGTTGGTAGATGCCAGCTTGGACTGGGCAAATTCGTCCATTTCATGGCCTTCAATGATCTCGTAGCTACCCGGAGTGGTGGTCTTGACTGGCAATCCGGCCCATACTTCCGGATCAAAACCGTAGGCTCCCTGACTCTTGACTGCTACGGAATGTATAGCTCCCGGTGTCATCAGATCCCGCACATGATCCACCAGCGCATTGGCAGCCGAAGCGGCTGACGAGGCGCCACGAGCTGCAATAATCGCTGCTCCCCGCTTTCCCACGGTCGAACAAAAATCTCCCTGTAGATATGCTTCGTCACTGATCACCTCGGTAGCCGGTTTACCACTGATCGTTGCCTGTGCGAACGCCGGAAACATGCTGGGGCTGTGGTTGCCGTATATATAAATGTCGGAAACTTCCGTCAGATCAACCCCCGCCTTCTGGGCCAACTGAGTCTGCGCCCGGTTCTGATCCAAACGTACCATTGCCGTGAAGTTTTCAGCCGGCAGGCGTTGCGCCTTGCTGGCGGCAATCATACAGTTGGTGTTAGCAGGATTGCCAACCACCACCACCCGGCAGTCCTCAGCGGCTACTGCGTCAATAACAGCTCCCTGCTCAGTGAAGATTGCCCCATTGCCCTTGAGCAGATCCGCACGTTCCATGCCCGGACCGCGCGGCTTGGCTCCAACTAATAAGGCCCAATTTGCATCCTTGAAACCAGTTTGAGGATTATCGCTGGTCTGCATTCCTTTCAGCAAAGGAAAAGCACAATCATCCAGCTCCATTTTAACCCCTTGCAGCGCCTTTTGAGCAGCTTCTACCGGAATTTCCAGCAACTGCAGGATTACCGGCTGATCCGGACCAAACATCGCTCCGGAGGCAATCCGAAACAAAAGTGAATATCCAATTTGTCCGGCAGCACCGGTCACTGCGACGCGAATAGGTTGTTCAGGCATACTCTCAGCACAGTATCGGTTTCCACCTGCTTGACAATCATTTAATCATAAGTTTTACGAATACTTAACGATGTCAGAATTAGACAATCAAGGTCATTTCAGGCCGCAAAGAGATACTAATGGATACGAATGTGACGTATGAACTCAGCATTTACTTGCGATTCGAAGTCTTAACGTGGGAAGTAACCTAAAAGAGGCTCTCGGGAATCGTGACGACATCTCCCGGCAGAATCAGCACCGGCTTGCTGTCCGGGTTTTTAGCCAGTTCCCTGATATTGATCTTATATACTTTTACGTCACCGGCGATATTGGTGCGCCGTAGCTGCACTCGCTTCGGATCGGCAATGTCGGTGAAGCCACCTGCCATGGCGATGGCCCGCAGCAGATCGACGGGTTGCTCGGGGTTAACCAGTAACTCAATACCACCAGGTTCTTTGACCTGTCCCATGACCGTAGTCATCTGTTTCTTGCGAGTATTGACGGTGACAATATCACCGGTTTTCAGAAAAAAAGACTTACTGGCCGGATCTTCCAGCATTTCTCTGGCATTGAGGGAATAGACACGACTTTCGTCACCCGTATTTCTTTTAAGCAAGACCTGTTGGAGATCCGCCATTTCAGTGAATCCGCCTGCCAGCGCGACAGCACTCAATAAATCAACTGGCATCTGCTCCGGGGCAACATTAATGGTCCCCGGTTTTTCGACTTCGCCGATGATGGTAAGATGTAAAAAATAAGACAGGCAAAAGTGGACAGTAAGACTGAAGCTGAAAATCCATACATCGGGCGATCTGGCCCTATCAAGAAGGTAATAAACGCGAGGGGGCAAGCGAAGCCTAGGATAGCACCTAGAGAAAACTTAGAAATGTAAGAGTAATTCTTGGATCGCTGAATGAAAAAGTAATACGGAATATATAACCAATAGAGCTATATGCAAGGGTTAGTCCAAGTAGAATAAGACCGATAGGGCTAAAAAGTCGTATATCAATAGCGTTACTTTCACCGGAAAAGATGAGGACGCCGAAAGTGAATATTAAGGCAGATACAAAGTAGCTCATTTTATCGCGCTAACATATATTAGCGTGGTACCATAATAGTAACTACTCCTCGTACGCAGGAAAACGGAAGACGGTCTCACCCTGACGGCCGTAATTCAATACGTCGCGGGCGGTGCGTTCGATGTAAACCGGATCTTTGTCCAGCAGCTGGATTTCATTCTGCAACTGGACAGAGAGGTTGTTTTCCTCCTGAATCTGCTGCTGGACTGCTTCCTTCTCTGCCACCAGCGACCGGTGTTGTTTGATCACCGGTAAGAAGAGAGCCACGGCGATGCCGATGATCGCGACGATCACGGCAATGGTGGCCCAGCTCAGTAATTTTTGCCACAGTTCCCCCTGTTCAGTCCGGCGAGCGGTGGTCTGAACATTTCTGGGGTCAAAGACTTTAGAGCGTCCCCGCATAGATGGCGTCAGGGCCTAATTCGGCCTCGATCCGCAGCAGGCGATTGTATTTCGCCAGGCGGTCCGAGCGTGAGAAGGAGCCTGTTTTGATCTGACCCGCATTGGTCGCCACGGCAATGTCGGAGATAGTCGTATCTTCCGTCTCGCCACTGCGGTGACTGATGACTGCGGTATAGTTAGCGCACTTGGCCATTTCAATGGCGTCAAGCGTTTCGGTCAAGGAGCCAATCTGGTTCACCTTGACCAGAATCGAGTTTGCCGTGCCGGACTTAATCCCTTTCTTGAGAAAGTCCACGTTGGTCACAAACAAATCATCCCCGACCAGCTGGGTTTTATCTCCCATGGCTTCGGTCATCTTCTTCCAGCCCGCCCAGTCGTTTTCATCATTTCCATCTTCAATGGAAATGATCGGGTATTTTTTCTGCAGTTCCTGATAGAACGCGGTGAGTTGGGCCGAACTGAGCTTGCGCTTGTCAGATTTCTTGAAGATGTATTTTTGGGACTTCTTGTCGTAGAACTCACTGGAAGCCACATCGAGGGCGATGAAGACATCCTTACCGAACTTGTAGCCGGCTTTCTTGGTAGCTCTCCCGATCAGTTCCAGCGCATGCTCGGTAGAATCCAGATTCGGCGCGAATCCACCTTCATCACCGACAGCGGTGCCGAGATGCTTGTCATGCAGGATACTTTTGAGGGCATGGAAGATTTCCACCCCGGCTCGCACCGCTTCCTTGAAGGTCGGGAACGCTTTCGGCACGATCATGAATTCCTGGAAATCGATGGGTGCATCAGAGTGAGCACCACCATTCAGAATGTTAGCCATCGGCACCGGCAGCACTTTGGCATTCGGACCACCCAGATACTGATAGAGTGGCAGCCCCAGAGCAGCGGCTGCTGCATGGGCATTGGCCAGTGACACCGCCAGGATCGCATTGGCACCCAGAGCTTTCTTCGTTGGTGTGCCATCGAGCTCGAGCATGGCACGATCCACTTCTACCTGATTGACCGCATCCAGTCCGACCAGTGTCGGAGTGATTTTGGTTTCGATGTTTTTGATGGCTTTTTCGACGCCTTTGCCGAGGTAACGAGTTTTGACACCGTCGCGCAGTTCGACGGCTTCATTTTCTCCGGTGCTGGCACCGGAGGGCACCATCGCACGTCCCATCGTTCCGTCTGTCAGTTCTACTACTGCTTCAATGGTCGGGTTTCCGCGAGAGTCTAAGATCTCCAGTGCGTGAATTCCGGCAATTGTGGTCATACTCATCTTCGTTTTGTTCCTCGTAATCTTTTAGGTTTTATTCAGTTATTTGTACAGATTTATCTGTAAATTTTTTAGCGCCGGTTGAGTCGTTAAATCAACAGGTTAGTTGTTGTATCCTGCGATTTTCTCAATTTTCACCTGACGGCTTCCGCCATCTTCCAGTTTCAGCGTAACTTCATCTCCTACACTCTTCTGCATCAGTGCCTGGGCGACTCCCGTATTGTAGGAAATGATTCCCTTCTCGGGATCACTGTCCCACGCACCCAGGATGCTGTAGTTCTGCTTGTCGCCACTGTCTTTATCAGCAATGGTAACCACGGTTCCCACGTTGACCGCGCGGGTATCGACATCTTTGAAGTCGGTGCCTTGTGCATTGGCCAGATCGGCTTCCAGTTCGGCCTGACGACGCATCAGTATGGTTTGCATCTCCTTAGCAGACTTAAATTCGTGATTTTCCTTCAAGTCACCGTAGGAACGGGCCACCGCAATTTCTTTACTGTTTTCGGGAATCTTCTTAGTGACCAGATCCTCCAACTCGGCCTGACGATGTCTGAGGCTTTCCCAGGAGACAATCAGCACTGGCACCGACTCTTCGGCCTGGGCCATCTTGCCACCGCCTGCCATTGATTTGGTGATCATGTCCTGCACAAAAGGATAAATTTTCACGAAAGTGGCCAGCAGCGAACGCTTGTCTAACTCTTCAAACGCCGGCGTGGATAGAATTGCCCGGGTCACATCCCGCACCTGTTCGTCGGTAGCGGATTCCAGCAAATCCTTCACCAGAGTCTTATCCGTGAAAAGAATACGCTCCAGCTTACTGGCTTTGCGGCTACCCCCCAGCTGCTCAAGTTCCAGCACCGATAAAACCGCCGTGAACAGGTTGTGGTTGACCAGCGGACGGAATTCGTCCTTGCGATTCTTGCACAACCAGTGAATGAAATCGTAGTGCAATTTGCGCTCGCTAACCAGTCGTTCCAGAATGGCGATCAGCTCATCAAACTTACTGGCATCCCGGTACGTCTGAATCACAACGTCGCAGATCTTGGCGTTTCCAACAGATAGCAGCTTCGGCGCCAGCGCATCCCAGTCGTCCTGCCAGGCTTTGCGGGCAAACTCGACTGCTTTACCCTGTTTCGCAGAAGGAAGACCTTCCAAAATTTCAACAAAATCACGCGGGTTCTTCGGCAGAAAACGATCCAGTGCATGACTCACATGCGGGTCACCACCATCGGCTTTGGCCAGGAACTCCTGACGTGCCAGCACCAGCTCGATCCCGGCATGCTTCTGAGATGCTGGCAACTTATCAAGAATACGATCCACTTCTGTCAGCACGGATTCCAGATCCACATTTTCGTGACCGGATTTCCAGTGTTTATTCAGTTCGTCCAGCGCTTTGAGCACATCCTTGGGACCTGATGCACTCTTCAGGTTAGCCAGGGCAAATTCACATCGATCCGGTGCTTCGTCGTGCATAACAATCTGCACAGTGCGACGGGTCGGCACTTCGAAGCGACCATCTTTTTTCATCGCTTTTTTGGTGCTGTCCCACCATTTCTTCCAGTCGTCATTCGCAATCACCGTGCCCGAGAGCACCATTTCGATACGTTCGATAGTAGCCAGCTTACCCAGACTGCTGATCACAGTGACCATCAGGTCGACCGGATTTTCCCGGCTCTGATTTTTCAAATGATCCATTTCGAGCAGGATTTTACTCTCAATATGGTCTGCTGGAAGAGGACGTAACGAGAGCGAAGCGTATTCCATTTCCATGGCGTGGCCAGGCTTGTCAATAAAATCAATAATGAGTTTACCTGCCAGAGCATCCCAGCTTTTAACGACCCCTGCGCCCCAGCTTTTATGACGGCAGCAGCTGCCTGGCGCTAAATTCTTTAACCGTTCCCCCGTCTCGGGCGTTATTGTTTGACTGTCAGTAAGTTGCTGGATTTCAGTTTCCATCAATATTGGCATAGAGAAACCAAAATGATTGGCAACGAGAAAGATAAAAAATAAGAAAAATTAATAGCTAAGCAGTAAGTAGTGGCTGTTTTATGATACAACCAGAAACACTAATTACCGTTGGCAGCCTAGCTATAATGTGCTGGTCTTCTAAGCCATGCATACCGAGAAACACTATGCTCATTTTCCGGAACGAAAGGATAGGAGCAGGTTCATCTATGAAACATTTCATCCCCTCCTGACTCGACGGGTGCTAGATGTCGGTTGTTATGAGGCGCCACTACGACACTTCGTCGGCAAAGACCTTTATCATGGGATCGATTTCGCAGGTGATCCCGACCAGCATATTGATTTGGAAAAAGCCGAACGACTTCCCTTCGAAGATAATGCTTACCCAACGGTCATCTGCATCGAAGTACTCGAACATCTGGATAACTTGCATGCTATGTTTTCAGAGTTGTGCCGAGTCTCCTCATCTCACGTAATCGTCTCACTCCCAAACTGTTGGGCGGTGGCCCGCCGACACATTGAACGCGGTCGTGGAAAAATCAGCCATTACGGCTTACCGCACGAGCGACCACCCGACCGTCATAAATGGTTTTTTAACTGTTCGGAAATCATCAGCTTTTTCGAAGCCGCCTCCACATCCAGCTGTGCCTTAGAGCGAGTCTTATTGATCGAGAAACCTCGCTCCACCTTGAGCCGCACTTTCCGGCATCTGGTTTACTCAGAAGAGTGCTATACCAACCGCTACACCCAAACCGTGCTGGCTGTCTTTAAAAAGACGTAAATCTGACTGTCAGATTTTTCAGTAAATACGTATTATCTGCAGGGTATTCGCTTTCGCAGGCTGCTACCCCATTGCATTAACAGCGACCGGAATGTCATCCATGCAATCAGCCAGTTTGGCATCCCATAGCCATTTGTCACAGACTTCTTGCGCACGAGCAACAGAGATCCTGTTAAACCCAGCCGCTCGAACTCAGGATTACGCTTCAGGTAGGTATCCACAGCTATTTTGACCCCGGGAAAACGTCCGCTGTAATCATGAAACGCCCCCACTCCGTTAACCTCCAATAAGGAGAGCCAGCGAACGTCCCGGATCACGTCTTTTAACTTGTGACCGGCATCCACCAGCACCAATGAAAAAGACACCTTTTTACCCACAGCCTGCTCAAACGCTCTTTGACTGTCGCACTGGTAAATTCGAATATTTCCCGGAGAAAAACCATTTTGCCCCAGATTGCGGCACCAGATCTGATATTGATCCTGAAAGTAGCCAAACGTATCTACGACAGAGACCGAAGCATTCATCGGACCCGGCCGCGCCTTTAGCGACTTCAGCAATTCGACCAAGGTGCCACCAGCGGCTGTTCCGATTTCAGCGATATGATGGCATTCCTCCAATGATTGTATACATGCTTTCAGCGCCTTCAATTCATCCGGGCGCAACTCACTCTCTAGCGAAGTCATTGAATCTCTTACTCGTGTGTTTGCGGGCGAATTTTCCATACAGTACAAGGACAAGATTCCCACCGGCAGAATTTGACGTCAAGAGCTCACATCAGAGCAGACTAACAGGAATTCTCCACCTGCTCTTCGCTGACGATCAGCGATGTAATCCATCACTTTAAACTAACTTCCGTCCGCTTTTTCTATGAAGCCTCGCTAAACCAAGAGCAATAAGAAGGACCCAAATAAGCAGAATTGATGACTATTCTGCTCATACCAGATGGAGAATAGTTTCCGTTTTTTATTAGATTTTCCGGTAACAGGCTATTTACCAATGACCTTTAGCTATATCCAAATGCCTCAAAATCCTTGGCGTAAATTTTTTCTATCTTTTTCTGATCATCAAAAGTCAGAGAAGGTTTGGGAGACGATGAAACATTAAGCATAGGAAGCGAGGGCCAGTTGTATGCCAACTTCTCTGATAGGGCTTGAAAGTCTTCTGACAGATTTTCAACTTTACCTATAAATTGAGCACATCCCCAACCTTCTTTTTCTACAGGCAAACCAGCAGGCACTTTTAGCCAATCCACTTGAGGACGACACTGCGACAAGGCGATACTGTTAAATAGTCCAGGCGAAGGAGAGATTCCTCTCCGATACTTTGGACAATCACCTTCCCAGGCAATATGGCTATTTATCAGGTTCCTGCTCGGCAGTTCCTCCCTGAGCGCTATCTCCACGACTCCAATAAATTCACTGAAAGCAACTTCTTTTCGAACAATCCCTTTTTTGATCAGATAGCGATATAAAGATATTACCCGGCTAACCGGATGCCTAACAAATGAAAACCTAATTGCTTTATTGTAATAACTTACTGGTAAATACTCACGTTCCACCAGTTCTGCAATTGAGAAATGAGTAAAAGTCGTGAACCCGCCGGGATAAAATCCTCTCTCAATTTGCTTTATTGATTTAAACTTCCGGCATCCGGAAGAACAAAATTGAGCCGCCAAGCTCGTTCCTGCAGTCTTCGGAATCCAAATGAAAATGGCATCCGGAGTATTTTTAGATTTAATCTTGTCCTGAAATCGCCTCACAGACGGAAATGCAGTCATCTCCCTCCATACATATTTCAGTAGCCGAGGTTCTGTCAACACTAGCTGGTTCCTGCCATCTTAAAAAATGAATCCGCAACACCTTCCGGCAGTAATGACTCCATACGCTTATCCTCAGAACACAAAGCAATGGATTGGGGCGAAGGCAAATGCCACTGCCTGGCATTGGTTTCACCGAAGAGCACCAGGACCTTATTCCCAAATGCCCTGCCCAAATGTGCCGCTGCGCCATCAACGGTAATTACGGGCACGTCCAGAGACATTAAAGCGATAAATTGCTTTAAGTTCAGCTCTCCAACCGAAGAAACTTCTCTACTACGCGCCATCCCTACTACCTCTTTAACTACGGATTGCTCGCACTCAGAAGCCCCGCCTGATATCAATATTTTTCTAAAACCATTAACTTTCAATAAGTGGATCAGCTTCACCCAATGCTCATTGGGCCAGTATTTTCGTTTCCATGCTGCCGTCAGATGGAGGATCACATCAGCACCTTCAAACATCGATTTGTGCCAATCAAGTGGTGGCTTGATTAAACCGGGCCCCATATCAGGATCATTGACGGTTCCTGTAATACTCTTTTCCAACCAGTGCGCCCGATACATATCAGGCCCTGCCGGAATCAGGTGACGAAATCCCCCAATCTTATGCCAGGTGCCGAGCTTTTCTCTTTTGCGGCAAAGAGCAAATTTTTCCTTCGAACGTACGAATACGGATCGCGATGCAGCACGACTACCAAGATCTGCACAAACCAGCTTATTGCAGGAAATCCAGGGACCTCCTAATCGAATCAAATCCAAATCACCCTTCATAAGCTGAATTAAAGGAGCAAATTTAGGGCGACAGATCACACCCACTTTAGAACCAGATTGGTCCGACAAACGTGTCAGTAATGGCTGGGTTAGTACTAAATCACCCAACTGCTTATAATAGGAAAGTATAAATTCATAATGCATTTAAAATTCTATGACCCGTAATGTGTTACCCTGATAAGATATAATACTCGTGAAGCTCGAATCCCTCCCGCGCTGCCAAGTGATACATAAAAAACAACGGAATTGTCAATTGTATCCAGCGGATTCATGACTATGCTGCCACTCGCATGTGTAAAACTGTGGTACATTCCGAAACTTCTCTCGGGTGGGGGGGGCAAGAAATACGCATTCTGGAAGAAATGAAAGCCATGCGTGATCGGGGATACAGAATGATACTCGCTGCACCAGAGCAGAGTGCGATATATCCAAAAGCAGAAAAAGCCGACTTTCAGGTCGAACCTATGAGTTCCAACCGCCTGAAGTATCCTATCTCGATATTTAAACTCGCTCGTTTTTTCTATAAAGAAAAAGTGCATATCGTAAATATGCACAGCTCCCGTGATGGATACATCGCCGGGATTGCTGCACGCCTAGCCGGAGTTCCTCTCATCATACGCACCAGACACATTGATGTAGATTATCCCAATAAATTCATCAGCCGTTTTGCATTCGGTAAGATACCGCATCATATTACAACGACCAGTCAACTGATCGCTGAACGTTTGATACACCAGTTATCACTTTCACCAAATTCTGTCAGCTGTATTCCGACTGGAATTGACCTTGCTAAATACGGATCTGTTAGAGGTTTGGACCTGGAATTGCGAAAGGAATTTTTATCCGATGGCGCAGAATGGCTCATCGGAATGGTCACCGTGCTGCGCAGTTGGAAGGGGCATCGGATTTTTCTCGAGGCCATCGCAGAAATTAAGAAGGATCTTCCAAATGTGCATTATATTATTGCCGGAAAAGGACCGATGCGTGACCGGATTGAATCCTGGATCGAAGAACTCGAACTGCAGGACTGTGTCCGGCTGATTGGCCACCGCGATGACGTGCCCGCTTTGCTGGTCGCACTAGATCTTATCGTGCTCCCCTCCTACGCGCACGAGGGCATACCTCAAATCATTCTCCAGGCCCAGGTCTCCGGAACCCCGGTCATTGGGACAACTGTGGGTGGCATCCCTGAAGTCATCCGGCATGGCTCAACCGGACTTTTAGTGGAACCCAAGGATCCAAGTGCCCTTGGGCAGGCGATCATCAAATTAGCCAGAAATTCCGAACTTTGCAGCCATCTTGGCACCAATGCGCTGAAATTTGCTCTGTCCCGTCACAGTCTACGGCAAATGTGTGAAGCAACTGAAGAGGTTTATCAGCAATACCTGGACTAAATTCGAGCTGTGCGCAAAGAATGTTAGCCGCATCCGAACCCACAAGTAGCACCTACGAGCTGCACTGCTCCCAAGGCTTTGCAGCAACTTGAACATGAACGGCGGAGTGACATCACCCAGATGACTAATCTCATCCAAGTCACCACATCTTGCAGCCAGCGCTTCCATAGCTGAAAGATCAGCGCATGAAGAGAACACGCTCATTCATCATCAAGACTGAGTAATCAATTCTCCGTGACATCCAAATCTGCTGATCTATCGATGTAACTGGGATGTCGCAATCACAAAAATATCTGTTGGTAGACGGACACAGCTTTCTCTTCCAGGTCGATAAGTGGCGACGCTTGCATGATTCCAATCCCAGATTAGCTCGAGATTCTTTCAGCCGGCGGCTGCAGGCTTTCCAGGATACCTCCGACTGGCTGGTAACGCTGGTTTTCGATGGTCAACAAGGCACAGCACAAAACCCTGAACCCGGACGAATGGCCATCCTCTACAGCAGCCGACACACCACTGCCGACAGTATTATTGAAAAAATCGTTGCTGGCCACTGCCACCCTGAATTAATTACCGTAGTTACTGCAGATCGGGCAGAACAGCATACCGTTGAATCCCTGGGAGCCTTTTCCTTGTCCCCGGACTGGTTGCATGACCAAATTAACATGAACGAGAGCCAGTTCCGCGAAACCATGAAGCAGGTCAAAAAGAAGTCTCAATGGTAATTATTTCATTTTTCTGCAAAAGGAACGTCACATTTTCCTTGTTATTGTGTAAATACTTGCATAATGGTTTTTAAGTATGTCAGGAAGCGGTAAAGTATTTATTATCTTAGCGATTTTGGGATCATTAGTCTCCGCAGGGGGGGGATTCATGTTAGCAACGAAGAAATCAGGCTATGCGAGTCAGTTGGCTAGTGTCGAAAATGCGCTGAGTTCTTCCGGTTCTGCTATTAAATATGCGGGTGACTTCAAAACCAATCCGGCAGAGCCCGCAGCTTCTATTGCTCGTGCCAACCAGGCATACAGTGATACGGTAGAAAAGCTCAACACTGCCAATACTGAACTGGAAGAAACTAAAACCGGCCTCTCCGACTCTCAGGCCAAAGTAACTCAACTGACCACAGAAGTTGCCTCTGCCCAAAAAGCTCTGGATGAAAAAACCGCTGCACTCACAGCGGCAGAAACAGAACTGAAAAATTCTTCTGACGAACTGGCTAAGGTTAAAGAGCAACTGGGAGGTCGTGATTTAGCCGTTGTGCTGGCAGAATCCTCAGAAGTCAAAGAGAAGCTCGAGGTGCTGGAGTCCGAAAAGAAACTGATCGAAGACACACTGATGGATCGCAACGCGAAGATTGATGAATTTAAAAAGCTGGATCGTCTGCGCGAAGCCAAAGCCGCCCCACTGGAGCTTAGCGGTAAAGTCGTTGCCATGAATAAAGCCTGGAATTTTGTCGTGCTGGATGTAGGCGAGCAGAATCAACTAGTTGAGGGCGTCGACTTGACGGTTTACCGGGGTGATTCGCTGGTCGGCAAAGTACGCACTGTTTCGGTTGATGCAGAAACCGCCATTGCAGATATTCTGCCGGAGTGGACAAAAGCGGAAATTCAGGTTGGCGATCAGGTCTTATTCTGATAAGTCTTCACCATGCGCTTTTTATTAGTAACCTTGATTGTATGTGCTGGAGTGCTTTTTACCACAGGCTGCGCCTCTTCAGAGAAAAAGTCCAACCGGGAAAAAATTTCTCAAACTCCATGGAATCGTCCGGCAGACTGGGAAGGTAAAGGCGTTCTGGGCGGTATCGTTCAGTAAAGTTTAGCACCCCAAAAGCGATTTCCAAACCACCCAAATGCCAGTCCAGCGTTTAGGCCAAGGATATATAAAGCTCTCAAGACAGCAACATGAGATTCATTATCTGAATTGGTTCAGATATTCGAACTTTGATATTTGAGAGTCAAGCAGAGCTTCAGGCAACTGTCAGACGGGACTGATTAACAAGATGTTCTCCGATTTGAACCGCATTCCATGCAGCCCCTTTCAGTAACTGGTCGCCACTCACGAACAAAGCCAGCGAGTAAGAACAGCTGCTACGAATACGACCGACATGCACGTCCAAATCTCCGGACGCCTCCAGCGGCATCGGATAATGTCCAGTTTCATCATCATCCACAATTTTAACTCCTGGTGCCGATGCCAGAACTGCTTTGGCTTCCAGCAGAGGAATCGGATGCTCGGTATCTATGACAATGGACTCGCAATGAGCCCGGGCAACCGGCACTCGGATGCAGGTCGGAATGATTTCCATCTCTGGCTCATGAAAAATTTTGCGTATCTCCTGCATCAGCTTGTTTTCTTCATCATTATATCCGTTTGGTGCCACTGGCGTATTATGAGAGAATACATTGCCGGCCAATGGATAGGGAAAGACCTCAGGAGTCGGACTTTTCCCCTGCCCGATTTCCTGCATCTGACGCTCCAGCTCTTTCAATGCTTTGGCTCCAGCCCCACTTGCGGACTGATATGTGGAAACCGTGATTCGCTTGATCTTGTATTTATGATGCAACGGCCACACAGCAACTGCTAATATGGCAGCGCAGCAGTTGGGGTTGGCAATGAGACCATGCTGTTCTTGAATATCCGTAGCATTTACCTCGGGCACGACGAGTGGAACATCCTCCTGCATGCGATATGCGGAAGAATTGTCCACCACCACTGCACCTGCGCTTAGCGCATGTGGAATGAATTCCTTAGAACGGGTCGCACCCGCACTGAAGAAAGCCAGATCGATCCCTTTAAATGAATCTGCAGTGACAGCTTCCACCGGTAAATCCTTACCTCGGAAAGACAGCGTTTTCCCTGCCGAACGCTCGGATGCCAATAATTTGACACAGGCAGCTGGAAAGTTACGAAGTTCCAGCACCGCAAGAATTTCCTGACCTACCGCTCCGGTGGCCCCCAGCACTGCTAAGTTAAATTTCGCATCAGACATGAAGAAAATAAAGTAGGCATGACGAATTGACATGCAAGCTCATAGACGGTCTAGGGCAGGGAGCTTTGCATGCTCCTGGTAGGGCAATCCAGCGGTGCTTCTTTCCTATGGCACCCAATGGAACGGAATGAATCCGGTCAAAAGAAGTCGTCCCGATCACAGAGGGTATCGGGAGCCCCGATCATTTTATAACTAGTGGAAGCAACCTCGTGGCTAACTCGATGCCTGGAAATTCTGGGAAAAAATTATACGGTCGAGAGGAGTCGAACCTCCACGGGGTTGCCCCCACTAGCACCTGAAGCTAGCGCGTCTGCCATTTCGCCACGACCGCATAAAAGTGAAATAGAACCATAGCAGAGCCGCATTGTCAAAATTTTCATTGCCTGTTGATGATTAGAGTTAAGAATGAATAACAGGATATGGAATTATTTCTATTTCTAGTAGTTATGGCCAATCTCACGATTGTGTTTGGGCTGTGTTTTTCAGTGATGATAAAGAATATGTCCGCGCTGATCCCTGCTGCAGGCTCTGCTGTTCTTATTTTTGGGGGAGCGTACATTGAATTCAACAGCCTGCCTTATCCCTATGTTACGAAATTCTGCCTGGCGCTGGTGGGTATCGGTTATCTGGTCTGGGGTGTCTATTATCGGATCAAAGCACGTGTGCGCCCTGATAAGCGGGGCAAAGCGCGATTTCTGATATTTATCGGTCTGTTTGATCTGGCGGCCTGCTATCTGGTTAATATGCAGAACTGGCCGCTTGATTTTGACCAGTATGGCCTCTGATTATGCTGTTGGCTCCGGCCTCAGAAAAACCAGCCGAATAACCGGATACCACCGTAGGATTTTTTATCATTAATCTCTTCACCCACACGTTGTTCATGTTCCACCGGCTCGGTCACTATTTTTTCGCCAACACCCAGCTTACTGTCAGCACCCGGACTGAAAACCTCCAAACCATTCTCTGACATCATGACTAAAACGGACGAATGCTGGCTGGGTTGAACAATCTTGCCATCCCGGGTCTTTTCCTGATCTATTGCAGAAGATGACCGTTCATCTTGCGTCGCCTCAAACTGCTGCTGAGCATAACTGCTGGAAATCATGCTCATCAGCAAAATGATAGCTACTGTTTTCAGATAGGTTTTCATATATATAGTTAAGTTTACTCCTTTCAGATAAAAGTCAATCTTGAGTCGGTGCCAAACATCCGTTAATCCATTGCCAAGCCCACGGTTCGACCTCATCATCCTATGATGCGCATCTTAGGTATCGATCCATCCATTCGGGGAACCGGATTTGGAATCATCGATTTAAAAAAAACGAATATCTGCTCTGTTATCGTCTCGGGAACGATTAAAGTTCCGGCAAAGATCCCGCAATCCCAAGCCTTGGCTCAAGTTTCCAACGCTCTCGAAACGCTTATTCGGGAACATCAGCCGGATGAGGCAGCCATCGAAAAAATCATCTATGTCCAGAGCATCCGAACCGCCATCACCATGGGCTCTGCTCGTGGTGCAGCTCTTACCGCATTGGGTAAATTTAAAATAACGGTGACAGAATACCCTGCCAAAACCATCAAAAGTGCTGTTACCGGCACGGGTGGCGCGCAAAAAGATCAGGTTGCCTTTATGATCCGTGCGCTGCTGGGCATGGATCGCACCCCGGACCCCGATGAGGGTGATGCGCTGGCAATCGCCATTACCCATGCCCGCCGTCTGAAAGCAGTTTCCTGACCTGGGCTCTCAATAATGCTTTCGCATCCTGATAACACCACGTATTCTCATATAACGTGATTTCATATTTAAAAGGTGAACTGGTGGAAAGTTGGCCGGACCGGGCGGTTATCGATGTTCAGGATATCGGTTACGAGGTTCGCATTCCAGCAACTACCTTTGAGAAGCTTCCCTTGAGTGGGCAAGCGGTTACTCTATTCACGGTCTTGGCGGTGCGTGAAACGGAACATACTCTCTACGGTTTCTACACCCGGCAGGAACGCCATCTATACCACCTGCTGGTCAACCATGTTACTGGTGTCGGCCCTAAAATGGCCCTCTCCATCATCAGCGGGGCATCTCCGGCAAATTTTCAAGCTGCTGTCGCCGCTCGTGATGTCACCACACTCTCCAAAATCAAGGGCGTCGGTAAAAAAACCGCAGAACGAATTATTGTCGAGTTGCAAGACAAGATGGGACTCGGGACGACACCGACATCCGTGAGCACCGCCGACTCTCCCGCAGATCCCTCTGCTCAAACAATTAATGACGCCGTACTGGCCTTGGTTTCGCTAGGATACAAACAACCCGATGCGCTCAAAGCGATCGAAAAAACCGAAAGCCGCGAATCTCTCGAGGTGATCGTGCGCGATGCCCTGAAATACCTCTAAGACATGAGTTCTTCAGAAAATAGCAATTTTGTTGTGAACACCCCCGTTCCTGATGCACTGGAACGCTCTTTGCGGCCCACATCACTGAAAGACTTTGTCGGTCAGCAGAAATCCAAAGAACGCCTGGGCGTCATGGTCCAATCCGCCATCAAGCGTGATGACACACTGGACCACGTCTTGTTGAGTGGCCCACCAGGTCTTGGGAAAACCACGCTCGCCCATATCCTGGCACATGCCATGAATGTGAACATCAAGATCACCTCCGGTCCGGCATTGGAAAAAGCAGGTGATCTGGCTGGTCTGCTCACCTCGCTCGAAAAAGGCGATATCCTCTTCATCGATGAAATCCACCGGATGAACAAAACCATTGAGGAATATCTCTATCCGGCAATGGAGGACTACCGGCTCGATATCATCATCGACCAGGGGCCTAATGCCCGCAGCGTGACGCTGAACCTCCCTGCTTTTACGCTTGTGGGTGCCACTACTCGCCCGGGCATGCTTAGTGCTCCTCTACGTTCCCGTTTCGGTATTAATAATCGATTGGAGTACTATGATGCTGTGGAACTGGAACAAATTGTCCTGCGCTCGGGTCATCTGTTAAAGCTGAATATGGATGCTGAGGCGGCGTCTGTGGTAGCACTCCGCTCCCGCGGCACCCCACGCATCGCCAATAACCTGTTACGCTGGGTTCGGGACTACACCACCGTCAAGACCGATGGCAAAGTCTCAGATACGGTCGCACGTGATGCGCTGGAAATGTTAGAAATCGATCAGTGGGGTCTGAATGAAATGGATAAACGGCTCCTCCGGACGCTCATTGAGAAATTTAAAGGCGGCCCGGTCGGACTGAACTCTCTGGCCACTGCAGTTGCCGAGGACCCGAATACCATTGAAGAAGTCCATGAGCCGTTTCTGATTATGCAGGGATATTTACAACGCACCCAACAGGGTCGGATTGCACTTCCGCTTACCTATGAGCGACTGGGATTAAAACCTTCCGATGGAGCTCAGAATCAGTTACTGTAATTTTAATCATTTATGACCAGTGAAGCGGAGACCATTATCGGACAATTCCAGGCCGGTAATGAACGCTATCGCAAAGGCTGTATTGAAAACCACAATTTCCCAGAAGAATTCAGCCATTTACAGGAGGTAAAAGCTCAACCCAAGGCGATGGTCTTGACCTGCATGGATTCCCGCATCGCTCCCGAACTCATCTTCGATGTGCATCTGGGTGAAATCTTTGACGCTCGCGTTGCAGGTAACATTGTCAACCCGGACATTATCGCCAGTATGAAGCTAGCCTGTTTGGTTGCCAATACCCGTCTGATCATCGTCATGGGGCACACGGACTGCAAAGCCATCAGTAGCGCAATTGATGAAATCCAACTCGGCTCCTTTACCGGCTTGCTGACCCAGATTCAACCATCCATTGCCGCCAGCCGGGATCATCATCCTGAACTTGAGGCGACGAGTTCTAATCCCAATTTCGTGAATGTCGTTGCCCGGGACAATATCACCCGCAACATCCAGCGCATCCGCGACTTCAGTCCGCTGCTGCGACAACGTGAAGAGGCTGGAGAACTTTCACTTGTCCCCTGTCTCTACCACGTCGAAACTGGTGAAGCAGAGTTCTTTTAGACACTTTTTTGCAGAAAAACTCCAAGTTTTTTAGAGCAGTTGATCTTTATCTGCTGGAGTCGTATTTTCGCTTCCGTCAGAAAATATTTTACTCTACTGTCATCGCTCAATGCCCAAGCGAGACGATATCCAACGCATCCTCCTGATCGGTTCCGGTCCCATTATTATCGGCCAGGCCTGTGAATTTGATTACTCCGGGGTTCAGGCCTGCAAGGCTCTGAAGCAGGAAGGTTATGAGGTTATTCTGATTAACAGTAATCCGGCCACTATCATGACCGACCCGGAATTTGCAGACCGCACCTATATCGAACCCATTACTTCGGACGTCGTTACCAAAATTATCGAAAAAGAAAAACCAGACGCTCTACTCCCAACCCTGGGCGGCCAGACGGCACTGAACTGCGCCATGGATCTGTTCCACAGCGGCATACTTGCCAAATATCAGGTGGAAATGATTGGAGCGAATGCAGATGCCATCGAAAAAGGCGAAGACCGCCAGATTTTTAAAGACCTGATGCTTAAAATCGGCCTCGATGTCGCCCGCTCCAATACCGCTCATACCGTGGAAGAGGCCATGGCCGTAGCCAGAGAGATCGGCTCCTATCCGCTGATTATCCGTCCCGCTTATACCCTGGGAGGAACCGGAGGTGGGATCGCCTACAACAAGGAAGAGTTTCAGGAAATGGCCAGAAGCGGTATCGATCTCTCACCGGTATCTGAAATTCTGGTAGAAGAATGTCTGCTCGGCTGGAAGGAATACGAGATGGAGGTCATTCGTGACAAGGCGGACAACTGCATCATTATCTGCTCGATTGAAAACTTCGATCCGATGGGCGTTCATACTGGCGATTCCATTACCGTCGCACCGGCTCAAACACTGAGCGATAAAGAATACCAGCGCATGCGCGATGCCTCCTTTGCTGTTATCCGTGAAATTGGGGTGGAAACAGGTGGTTCCAATATTCAGTTTTCCATCGATCCGGACACCGGGCGCATGGTAGTCATCGAAATGAATCCGCGGGTTTCCCGCTCGTCGGCGCTGGCCTCAAAAGCCACGGGCTTCCCGATTGCCAAGATCGCCGCCAAGCTGGCCGTAGGCTATCTGCTGGACGAATTGCAGAACGACATCACCCGCGATACTCCGGCATCCTTCGAACCGAGCATAGACTATGTCGTTACCAAGATCCCGCGTTTCACCTTCGAAAAATTTGCCGGCACAGACCCGACTCTCACCACTCAGATGAAGAGTGTTGGAGAAGCTATGGCTATTGGTCGGACTTTCAAGGAATCTTTCCAGAAGGCCATCCGGTCACTTGATCTCAAAGGCCGCGATGGCAGCCTGGCCCTGGGTCCCTGTCCACTGGCAGCGCGCATGCCGGACGATGAAATTCGAGGCCGCCTGCTCAAGCCAAACCACCAGCGCTTCTGGTGGGTCACCCATGCCATGCAGTGTGGCTACACGGTGGAAGAGATCCATGAACTCAGCAATATCGACATCTGGTTTCTGGAGAACCTCAAACAGCTTTCGGATATGGCTGATAGTCTGGCCGACACCGATTGGCTGGGAAATAAATCAGCATTGACGCAGTTACGACGTGCCAAAGAATATGGATTTTCCGATAAGCAATTAGCCTCTATTCTGCTGCGGGATGAACCTCTCAGCAGCATGGCAATAAAAGCCAAGTCGGAGGAAATTCGCCAATGGCGAACTCATCATGGCATCACGCCTACCTTCCGATTGGTCGATACCTGTGCGGCGGAATTTGAAGCATATACCCCGTACTACTATTCCACCTTTGATCAAGGCGACAATGAAGCGGACCCCACCGAAACCGAAAAAATTATCATTCTTGGTGGTGGTCCGAACCGGATTGGCCAGGGAATCGAATTTGATTATTGCTGTGTCCACGCCAGCCTGTCACTGCGGGACGCTGGTTACGAAACCATCATGATCAACTCGAATCCAGAAACCGTCTCTACGGACTATGACATTTCCAGCAGGCTTTTCTTCGAGCCGCTGACGGTTGAAAACGTTCGCGATGTTTATGAAGCACTAAACACTCAGGGAACGGTAAAGGGAGTGATTGTCCAGTTTGGCGGTCAGACTCCGCTTAATCTGGCATCCGACTTAGAAAAGGCGGGAGTGCCTATTATCGGAACTTCAGTTGCCTCTATAGACATGGCCGAAGACCGTAAATTGTTCCAGTCTATGCTTAAAAAGCTCGGCCTGCGTCAGCCGCAAAACGCGACTGCCACCACCACGGATGAAGCCCTCGCCGGAGCGGCGGAAGTGGGCTATCCAGTGCTGATGCGTCCTTCTTTTGTCCTGGGCGGTCGTGCCATGCAGATCGTTTATAATGACGAGGAGTTGCTGCAGTACATGCGCGACAGTATCGAGGTTTCTCCGGACCGACCCGTATTACTGGATCAATTTCTAGATGATGCAACCGAAGTTGACGTGGACTGTATTTCTGACGGTGAAACCACATTAGTTGGTTCGATCATGGAGCACATCGAACGTGCCGGGGTTCATTCTGGTGATAGCGCCTGTGTGATCCCCCCCTTCTCATTAAGTGAAGAGATGAAACAACAGATCCGGGAAGCTACCTACGCCATGGCGAAAGAACTAGATGTTTGCGGACTGATGAATGTGCAATATGCCGTTCAAAACGAACATCTCTACATCATCGAAGTTAACCCGCGTGCCTCGCGCACGGTGCCTTTTGTCAGTAAGGCCATTGGCCGACCTCTTGCCAAACTCGCCTCGTTGGTCATGTCCGGCAAAACGCTTAAAGAACTCGGTTTCACGGAGGAATTGTTACCTCCGGTTTACTGCATCAAGGAAGCGGTTTTCCCATTTAACAAATTCCGCGGTGAAGATATTATTCTCTCGCCGGAAATGAAATCGACTGGTGAGGTCATGGGTGTCAGTGCCGACTTCGGGATGGCCTTTGCCAAGTCTCAGCTGGCTACCATGACGAATGTCCCGACTGAAGGGAAGGTTTTCCTGAGTGTGCGGGATGCGGATAAACCGCAGGCTGTTGATATTGCCCGCTCACTGGTAGATTTTGGATTTGAAGTCTTTTGCACCCGTGGCACGGCCAAGCTGATGCAGCAAGCAGGTGTGCATGTATTGCAGCTACATAAGCTCTCAGAAGGCCGCCCCAATGCGCTGGACATGCTGATGAATGAGGAACTGGCACTGGTCATTAACACGCCGTCCGGTCAGATTTCGCGTGCTGATGAAATCCGAATCCGAACCACGGCATTGTATGCGAAAGTGCCAGTGATTACGACCATGGCAGGTGCTCAAGCTACGGTAAAAGCCATAGCTGCACTGCGCAGTGAATCACTGGAAGTGCATGCCCTGCAAGATATTCACGTGTCATCATGATGAATGTATGGCCGGCTTCCACTTGCCCGTTCCTGTTGCAATCATCCCTGTCCTGCCGTAGACTTGTACCGTCGTGAATTTTCTCGATATCCCGGATCGTATCAACCAGCTCCTCTACAAAAAGGATCTGTTTCGCCTCAATCGCCACGATATTTTTACGGCTAAGGAATGGACCAAGCGCCTCATTCGCGACTCCCACCCGCATTGGACAGAGCAACAGGTCGAGGAGGACTATCAGAAGCTCAGTAAGATCAAGGTCGTGGCGGTGGATCAGTGGGAAAAGCGCAACCTAGGCAGCAAGTAACACTGCAAGTTCAGTCTTCCGTTTTTTTTTATTTCACCTAATAAAGATCTATGGATCGACAAAAATGGGCTCTCATAGCGGCTATTTTCAGTGCCATTTACTTAATCTACCCTAGTGCGGGAATCTTTGAGATTATTCCTGACGCTATTCCGGGTATCGGTTCTCTGGACGAAGCCACATTCACCGCTTTACTTATATGGGCCATCAGTGTTTTGCGAGGCAAGGAAGTCAATATCAAGGGAGCGCTCTTCGGAGAAAAGAACACGGATCCGGTTGAAGATGCCAAGCCGGCCCAGAAGCCTGACGAGGAATAAAACCTCCATTTTCAACCGTTGAACATCGAGCCTATCATTCTAGAAAATCCATTGGCTCAGGTCTCGCTGACCACCATGCGAGATCATTCCACGGATTCCACTGCCTTTCGCCGTGCCTGCCACCGTTTAGGAGTAGCACTTGCCGTTGCCACGGCCCCCCATCTGCCGACAAATGTCTGTGAGGTGGAAACCCCGTTGGAAGTGACACCGGGCCGAATCTGGCAGCCGATTTGTCTGATCCCCATCCTGCGCGCAGGACTGGGACTGCTGGAACCGTTTCATCAGTTGTATCCGGATGCCAGTGTGGGCCAAATTGGCATGCGTCGCAACGAAGATACCTTAGCAGCTGAAACCTACCTGGAAAAAATGCCTGAAACGCTAAAAGGGACAACTGCTGTCGTGCTTGATCCCATGCTAGCTACAGGTCATAGTTTAGTTGCCTCACTGAAGATTGTTGAAACCTATCACCCGCAGCACATACTGGTTGCCTGTGCTTTGGCGGCACCGGAAGGAATGCGCGAAGTTCAGACCTGCTTTCCGGAAGCTCAACTGATCATCGGCTGTCTGGACCGTGAATTGAACGACAAAGGCTATATCCTGCCGGGTCTGGGTGACGCCGGTGACCGCATGTTCGGCACAGTTTAGAGCTGCATTTCCATACAGGTTCTAGTATGACAACTACCGGGCTTATGAAATTTCAGATTCGGTTACTTCTGCTGACGGCTTCAGTCACACTGTCCGCATTCAGCGGTGCCGCCCAAGAGACGTCCGAAGCACCGGCACCTCCGGCAGTTCCCATAGTGGACTCTCCACTCATCGCACCCGGATCAGAAGAAGAAACGCCGGCTGTAGCCCCTGCACCTAAACCGCTGGATAAACGAGCTCCGAATTATGCCCCGGGGGAAGAGCCTGCTGTGCTTTCTGTATTTAATCGTTCTATTATGGTGGTGCGCGAAAACATGATGGGCTATAGCCCCAAACTGCGTGCCCGCAGGATTACTGATCGCATTGAGGGCTTCATTGACAAAGGTAACTTTGGCCCAGTGACTCACAAACCCCGCACAGAGGGTGAAATGATCCTCATTGGCGGAGAGTATGCACTGACCGTGGGTTATGGCGATGTGGACCGTTTTTCAGATGCCACCATTGAAGACACGGTCGGATATACGGTTGAACGACTGACAGAAGCTCTGAATGAGGCCAAACTTCAAACCAGCTCACCTTATCTGGCTGCTGCCGCCTTCAAATGCCTGATCGCGACGTGTGTGTTCTTCGTGCTGGCACTGGCACTCTATAAAATTTACCAGCTTATCCTGCCACCCATATTGCGATGGACGCAGAAGATTGAAAAATGGATCAAAGAGAGCGGCTACTATCTGGCCTCCCAGATCATGCGGGCGGTCAAAGGATTGACTATGCTGTCGTTTGCTCTCGTTCTACTGATGATCGCCTCCCAGTGGCTCTCCTATTGTTTGACTCGTTTTCCCTATACCCGCCCCTGGGGGAACGTCGTTCATGATGAAATTGCAGATCTAATCGCAGGATTTTTCCACTCTATCATTATTGCGATTCCGGATCTGGCGATCATCGTATTGATTCTCATTTTCACCAGACTGCTAGTCAGTGTGACCAAGGGTTTTTTCAGTGGTATCGAATCCGGCCAGGTCGAATTAGACTGGATGACGATTGAAGCCGCTCGCGCTACTCGTCGCATTGTCAATATTATGCTCTGGCTCTTCGCTATTGTGATGATTTACCCCTACATCCCCGGCAGCGACAGTAATGCCTTCAAAGGAATGAGTGTCTTTGTGGGATTGCTGTTTTCGCTGGGATCATCCAGTGTGATTGGTCAATTTACCAGCGGACTGGTGCTGATGTATTCCCGCGCGCTGAAGCCTGGCGAATATGTCCGTATTGGGGAACAGGAAGGAACAGTAGAGTCACTAGGGTTTCTCTCCACTAAGATCAGGTCCCCGAAGAATGAGGAATTTCACGTTCCCAATCTGGTTATACTGGGGACTACCATCAAAAATTTCAGCCGACTAGCTTCTCAAGGACCACTGTTTCTCAGAACCACCATTACCGTTGGCTATGATACTCCATGGAGACAAGTTCATGCCATGTTGATCGAAGCTGCCTGTAAAACTCCGGGACTGGCCAATAGTCCCCCGCCTTTTGTGCTTCAGACTGCTCTCTGCGACCACTACGTTGAATACGAAATTAATGCCTGCGCACCTGAACCGGAGCAACGTATTGCTTTGTTAGCCAGATTGCGTGCTGAAATTCAGGATCAGTTCAATGCTCATGGAGTCCAGATCATGTCTCCCCATTATATGGCGGACAAGGATGACCCGGTCATCGTGCCACCTGAAGACTGGCATACTCCTCCTGCCAGCAAAGAATCTGGAGCACCTTCAGTATATAGGAAACAGCGTGGCGACCTTTAAATGATCCAGCCGCTCCGTCAACCAGTCTGTATTTTTTAACGTGCTGGCTGGGTGAGTGGTTGTCACTCCAACGACTTTCATCCCGGCTGCCTTAGCCGCGTCCACCCCCACCTGAGCATCCTCGAAAACCACACAATGCTGAGTTGGAACGTTACCTGCCTTGACAGCCGCTTTCAGAAAGACATCCGGATCCGGTTTGCCACGATCCACATCTTCAGCAGAGACTACATCCTTAAAATAGGTATCCAGGCCTGTCATGCCGAAGATGGTTTCCACATTCTTTCGATCTGTCGAAGTTCCGACCACACACGGAATTCCAGCTGCCTGCAGGCACTGCAAGAAAGCTTGCACCCCCGGTAGAGGCTTGATGCCCTCCTGCCGGATCACTTCACGGTACAGCTCTTCTTTACGCAGGGAAAGCCGCCGAATCTCGTCCGGATCCTGTGTCCAGTTTAACAATTCCGGAATAATCACTTTATTCTTCATACCGAAGCTGCGTTTGAAATGATGATCCGGCAGTGGCAAAGCTGCTTCCGCCGCCAGCCTTTCCCAGCTCTTTTCGTGCGACCCGGAAGAATCCACTATCACCCCGTCCCAATCAAATAAAGCTGCATATGCATGCATGCCGCAGAGACTGCCTACGCTTTGAAAACGACTCAATGACTTTTCTTTGACCATTCGGACTTGTCAATGTCTGGACTATGTCTAGAACGAATCCCTTATGGAAATTTCAGAACGTGTAGAAAAGTTAACCCCTTCACTCACGCTGGCCATCACCGCCAAAGCGAAAAAACTGAAGGCTGAAGGCGCTGACGTTGTCAACCTCGGAGCTGGCGAGCCCGATTTCGATACTCCGGAGCATATCAAGGTTGCTGCCATGGGATCGCTCGATGCGGGTTTCACCAAGTATACACCCAGCTCCGGTATTCCTGAATTGCGTGAAGCGATTACTGAAAAACTCAAAGCAGACAACGGTTTGGACTACGAGCCAGAACAGATCACCGTCAGTTGCGGTGCCAAACACGCCCTGTTCAATGCCCTGCTGGCTGCAATCAATCCCGGTGATGAAGTATTAATTCCGGCTCCCTACTGGCTGAGTTACCCGGAAATGGTGCGCCTGGCCGGTGGTGAGCCGATTGTTGTACCCACTACGGCAGATAGCGGATACAAGCTGACTCCTGATCAGTTCCTCGAGAACATGAGCCCACTGACTAAAATGATCATTATCAATTCACCCAGCAACCCGACCGGCGCTGTCTACTCCGAAAATGAACTTGCTGCACTGGCGGAGGTTGCACTGGATGAAGAAATTATGATCCTCTCCGATGAAATCTACGAGAAACTAGTTTATGGCGATAGCAAACATGCTTCCATCGCCAGCTTCAGCAACGAAGTATATGAGCAAACCATCACGGTCAATGGATTCAGTAAGGCCTACTCAATGACCGGGTGGCGTCTGGGTTACACCGCTGCTCCCAAGAACGTAGCTAAAGCCATCAACTCACTGCAAAGCCATTCAACTTCCAACCCGACCTCGTTTGCGCAAAAAGGGGCTTGGGCTGCATACAAGGGGCCACAGGATTGTGTGGATGAAATGCGGGGTGAATATGAAAGCCGTCTTAAATCCACTTGTGCTCTGCTCGACGGCATCCCCTCGCTCGGTTACGTGCGCCCGGATGGTGCATTCTACATCACAGTGGATATTGCGAAAACCGGACAGGACTCTGTCGCGTTTGCTGACGCTCTGCTGGAAGAGGAAAAAGTGGCCGTTGTGCCTGGTATAGCCTTCGGTGATGATACAACGGTTCGTATTTCCTATGCCACTTCGATGGATCAGATTGAGGAAGGTATCAAACGAATTCGACGCTACCTGATGGGATAGCTGCTGATTTTAATCTGCTGCTTCAGATTAATAAGCCCCATTTGCCTGTCGCAGATGGGGCTTTTTCTGTGCGGCTACCGTGATTTACACTTTACTTATTGGCGCTGGCTGAGAATAACCATTAAATGCATTTTGCCAGCCGGGCATATTCTCTTTTCTGTATGGCGCTGGCAATGCTGCTTTCTGTGACAGACTGGTGTCAGGCGGAGGATGAGCTTGTCATTGTCTCACCACACTGGGAGGGTATTCAATACGAATTCGGTCTTGCCTTTAAGGCTTATTATCAGCAAAGGTTTGGACAGCAGATCAACATCCGCTGGCGCGACCTGGGAGGCACTTCCCAAATTGAAAAAGCCATTGATGCCGGCTATGCGGCTGACCCCAAATCATGCAAGATCGACGTCTTTTTCGGTGGTGGCATCGATCCCTTTGAGAGCCAGAAGGAAAAAGGTCAGTTGCATGCCTACCGGCTTCCCGCGCCCCTGCTCCGTTTGATTCCACAGGCTATCGGTGGTTTCCCGATCATTGATCCCGATTACACTTTCTATGGTGCTGCGCTGTCTTCCTTTGGGATTCTGGAAAATCGAAAAGTGATAGAATCCATCAGCCTGCCGGAGGTTCATCAATGGGAAGACCTGACCCATCCTGAACTCCTAAGCTGGGTGAGTTCTGCTGATCCCCGCAAAAGCGGTAGTGTTCATATGATCTATGAAATCATTCTGCAGGCTTACGGCTGGGAGCGGGGCTGGGAGATTATATACCAGATGTCAGGAAATGTACGTTCCTTTCTGCAGTCCAGCTCAGCACCTACTAAGGAAGTCTCCACCGGAGATGCAGCCTATGCAGTATCAATTGATATCAACGGAATGACACAACAAGCTTTCCTCGGAAAAACAAATGTACGTTTTATGATCCCCAAAGGGGTTTCTGTGATCAATCCGGATGGCATCGCTATCCTGAAAGGAGCGCCGAATTTAGAGCAGGCGAAAGCCTTTGTTGATTTCGTAATGTCGGAACAGGGTCAATCGCTCTGGATGAAACCCCAAGGTGAACCTGCCGGTGCAGTTAAATTCGGAATTACCCGCATGGGGGTGATACCCGAAATGTATACAGAGAATATGACCGATTTACTGGTGCCACTCAATCCGTTTACCCAGGACTATCCCTTTACCTACAGCAGTGAAACGGGAAGTAAACGTTGGGGGGTGATCAACGATCTGATTGGCCAGACCATTATTGATGTCCATAGTCATCTGAGAGCAGCCTGGCAGGCTATTTGTAATCTGCCTGAAAAGGAGCGATTTCCGTTGATGCGAGATTTCGGTGCCGCTTTTGTTTCAGAAGCTAGGGCCGAGGAATACACAGAGATCTGGCGCAGTGATAAAATTCGCGCCCGCCAGATCTCGAACCGACTCATGACAGATGCCGTAGCCCGCTTTAATCGAATTGAGGCACAGGCACGAAAAATAAAATCTGAAAATCAATGACAGAAAACCTATTTCACTCATGAATGTAACACTTAAAAACATAAAAAAGTCTTTCGGCTCGACTGAAGTCGTTAAAAGTGTCGATATTGAGATACAATCCGGTGAACTCTTCTTTCTATTAGGATCGTCCGGCTGTGGCAAAACCACCCTGCTGCGTATGATGGCAGGTTTTTATGAACCGGATTCCGGTGATATACTCTTCGGTGAAAAGCGCATCAACGGCACTGCGCCTCACGAGCGCAACACAGCACTAGTTTTTCAGAACTATGCGGTCTGGCCACATATGACCGTCTTCGAGAATGTTGCTTATGGAATGCGGGTGCGTAAATTACCTGCATCTGAAATCACAAAGCGGGTGAATGAGGCCCTCGCGCAAGTCCAGATGGATCACCTTGCCAGCCGTAAACCCGCAGCACTTTCCGGCGGCCAGCAACAACGTGTCGCCCTGGCCAGAGCCATTGTCGTCCGCCCTGATCTGTTGCTGTTTGACGAGCCGCTTTGCAATCTGGATGCAAAACTGCGCATTGAAATGCGTGATGTGATCAAGAAAATCCACCTGGAAACCAGCATCACCGCCGTCTATGTCACCCATGATCAGGAAGAAGCCTTATCCATGGCCGACCGAATGGCCGTAATGAATGCCGGCACCATTCAGCAAGTCGGTACCCCTCCTCAAGTTTATACCCAACCGAGGAATGAGTTTGTCGCTTCATTCATCGGTGAAATCAACATGCTCAACTGTGATTCAGAAATCATTCGTCAATTAAATGGCCCAACTTCTGGCAGAGTCGGTTTTCGTCCTGAGCACGTCCGTGCCTGCGAGCAGGGTATTGCTGCTCAGGTAACCCATTCCAGTTACCTGGGCAGCAAAAACGAAGTGCGTCTCAAAACAACTCAGGGAACTGAAATCAAAGCCTGGCTCAACAGCTACCACCAAGTAGGTGATGCCGTGAAATTCGCGGTGGATCCAGAACACCTTCTCAACTTTTCCTCCTGATGAAAAAGATACTGCTGCCGCTACTGGTGATCTTTTTTACTGTCTTCCTTATCTATCCGGTCGGCAACCTGCTGGGCGGAGCGTTCTTTGTAGAGGAAGTCACAGCAGAAGGTGCACAAACCGTTTTCACACTGGAGTATTTTAAGCTTATTTTCTCCAATCCCTTTTACCGGGAGTGCTTTAGCAACAGCCTGATCATTGCGGTCGTAACGACCGTGGCTTGTATTGTGATCTCAATGCCAATGGCTTATGCCTTCCTACGTTACCAGTTTCCGGGGAAGGCCGTTCTGGGTATGGCAATGTTGCTGCCACTCATCCTGCCGCCCTTTGTGGGAGCCATAGGACTTAAACAGTTCTTTGCTCGTTTCGGAAGTATTAACTTGTTCCTGGCTGATTGGGGGCTAGTTGACATGCAAAACCCGCCAGACTGGTTCGGAAACGGTGGCTTTTTCGGAATTATTTTGCTGGAGGTCCTGCACCTTTATCCGATCATGTACCTCAGTGTGCAAGCCGCTCTGGCTAACCTGGATCCCAGCCTGCGGGATGCAGCTCAAAATCTAGGAGCCAAAGGCGGTCACATTTTCCGGACTGTAACCCTGCCACTGGCTCTGCCGGGCATTTTTGCCGGTTCAACAATTGTTTTCGTATCTGCCTTCACCGATCTGGGTGTCCCCTTGATGTTCGACTTCCAGACCACAATTCCCACCCAGATCTTTAATCTGGTCACCCAGGCAGATAATCCGATGGGGTATGCGCTGGTCGTGATCACGCTGGTTCTGGTCAGTATCTTGTTCTTGCTAGGTAAAAAAATCGGCGAAGGCCAATATGCGATGATGGGCCGGAGTGCCAGTTATGATGACAGCATCAAACTCAGCCCTCTGGCAGCTTGGGGCCTGGTACTGGCGGTCAGCGGCTTCATCCTCTTTTCCCTCCTGCCGCATTTGGGAGTTATCATCCAGTCCTTCTCCGCGCGCTGGTTTTTCAGTGTCTTACCTACGGAGTATTCTACCGCTTACTATGCGGAAGTTTTCTCACTGGATCTTACCTCACTCAGCATCCGCAACTCACTGATCTACGCAACTTCTTCAGCAATCTTTGATTTATGCCTCGGTTTCGGTATTGCTTACCTGTTGGCACGCGAAAGCTTCAAAGGAAAAAACCTCCTCGACGTGCTAGCCATGCTGCCGCTAGCCCTGCCTGGACTGGTTTTAGCGTTTGCCTATTACGTCGCATTCAGCAAGGCAATCGTGCCTGAAGGATGGATTTTTGCGGATGCTATCAACTATGGCTGGCTGTGGTTATTTGATCCGCGCGAGAATCCTGCCATCCTGCTGGTCATCGCCTATGCCATCCATCGATTACCTTATATCGTGCGTGCTGCCTATGCCGGATTCCAGCAGACCTCCGTTTCACTGGAGGAAGCTTCTGCCAATTTGGGTGCTCCTCCACTCAAGACTCTGCTCAAAATAAGCCTGCCTCTGATCAGTGCCAACCTGATTGCCGGCACCATACTGACCTTCTCCTTTGCCATGCTGGATGTCAGTAACGGTATGATCCTGGCACAGGAAGCCAGTGATTTCCCGGTAACCAAAGCGATCTATGTTCTGATGGGGAGGATTACGCCGACTGCTCCGTCCATTGCCTGTGCCCTTGGCGTTTTAGCAATGATTTTACTGGGTATTTCACTCTTTATCGCGTCAAAACTATTGGGTCAGAAGATGGGGCAGTTATTTAAGGCCTGAATTTACTTCACAATTTGCCCATTCGCCTTAAACGTACAATCGCATGAATTTGAGAGGAATCTTGCTGATTATTTTTTTGATGCTGCAGGCCATCAGTGCATACAGCATGGATTATCGGATTTCGGATCCATTCCTCAATGACAATATCATTGCCATCCAGCTGCTGCACGATCAGTCAGCTGCTGGTGATAAGGACAAGACGGATCAACTGATCCGTGAACTCCAGGCGCTAATCCAACTGGAGCCTGAAAATCAACTCTACCGTGTCTATCTGGGCAGTGCCTACACGCTCAAAAGTCGCGATGTCTTTCCCGGACCCAGCAAGCTTCGCTTTCTCAAAGATGGATTAAAAAGTATGGATTCCGCTGTAAAAAAGGATCCGCAAAACTGCAGTGTTCGCTTCATTCGCGCGGTCAACAATTACCATCTGCCCGCCTTTATCAACCGCCGGGATAATGCCCGCAAGGATTTTGAAATTCTCCTGAAGCAGATTAATGCGGATCCAGGCAAACTGGACCAGCGGACAATACAGGCTATCCATTATTTTGCAGGACTGGCCTTCAAGCAAACTGATCGGGAGAGTGAGGCGCGCATGACATGGATGGCCGGTCTGGCATTGAAGGCAGACGCCCGCCTGAACCTTAAAATCAGTCAGGAACTCGCTAACTTATAAGTCAGTTCGCACCTAACTGGTAAAGTCTTCAATTTGAGTGAGCTATGTCTCTTCCGGGTGAAACTCTGTTCTCTGAAACGGACCTTCAAAAGCGTATCGAAGAACTGGGATCTTCAATTACTAAAACATATCAAAACAGGTTGTTAACTGTCGTCGGTTTGATGAACGGCAGCCTTTTTTTCATGGTAGACCTGTTGCGCCACCTTCCGTATCAGACGCAAATGGAATGCTGGCGGATATCCAGTTATGCCGGCAAGGAATCTACCGGCAGCCTCAAAGGCCTGGATGCAATCCATGGCGATTATGCAGGCAGACACGTACTGATTGTAGATGATATTTTTGATACCGGGTTAACACTTTCCAAAGTCACCGAAAAACTCAACAGCTTAAATGCCGCATCGGTAGAGTCGTGCGTGCTGCTTTCCAAAAAACGTGAACGTATCGTGGATATGAACCCAAAATGGGTTGGATTTGAGATCGAAGACCTTTTTGTGATCGGCTATGGATTAGATCTGGATCACCAATACCGCCCACTACCGATGATCCGCGTCCTGAAGTGATGTCGCTTATGCTGTAATCTCGCAATCGCTATATATTAAGCGTAAAATTGACTTTATGCCGTTGCCAGAATTCATAGTGTTTACCTATGACAAAGCGAATTGGCGTATTAACGAGTGGGGGCGACTGCCCCGGGCTAAATGCAGTGCTACGCGGAGTGGTGCATGCGGCCACTGCCCGTGACTGGGAGACGATCGGATTTCTTGATGGTTATGAGGGACTTCTTTCGCCGGTTCAATATCGTATTCTGGACAAGCGCAGCACGGCCGGCATCATGCATCTTGGCGGCACCATTTTAGGAACGACGAATAAGGGCCGCTTTGTAGCCAAAGTGGGCCATGGCGGTAAAGCTCTCCTGCCGCAGGACATCATAGCAGAAGCCCAAGAAACGCTGGAAGGTCTGGGTGTGGAAGCCCTGATTACTATCGGAGGAGACGGATCCCTGAGCACATCGCTCCAGTTGCAGGAAGCTGGTATTAATACGATCGGCGTTCCCAAAACAATCGATAACGACATTGATGCCACCTCCATGACCTTCGGCTTTGACTCTGCGGTCACTTGTGTTGTCGATGCGCTTGACCGTTTACATACAACGGCAAAAAGCCACAAACGTGTCATGGTGCTGGAAGTCATGGGTCGTTATGCAGGCTGGATAGCCTTGCATGGCGGACTGGCAGGAGGGGCCGATATCATCTTAATCCCGGAAATTCCTTTCAATCTTGAAAACGTCTTCGATGTCATCAGAGAACGGGAGGCCAAAGGCGCACAAAACACAATGGTCGTCTGCGCAGAAGGAGCTTGCCTGGGAGATGGTGATTATGTCACCAAGGCTAAGAAGGCGGCCGGGGAAGCACGTTTAGGCGGGATTGGTGAAGTGGTAGCCGACGCAATAGCTGAAAATACGGGTAAAGACACCCGTGCAGTTGTGCTTGGACATCTGCAACGTGGTGGCAACCCGACCTCACTGGACCGTATTTTAGGCACACGCTTCGGCGTTCACGCCGTTGATCTAATCGCCGAAAAAAAATACGGGCACATGGTCAGTTATCAAAATTATCTGGCAGGTGATGTGCCTATGGAAGAGGCAGTGTCCCAATTGAAGCTGGTCTCGCGGGAAACACAGCTGGTTCAAACTTGCCGTGAAGTGGGAATAAGCTTTGGAGACTAAGAGATAACCGACAGCTTGAATTTCAAGCAGTCTTATGGTCCACTGTTCTTAGCTGGCGTGCTAGAAAGACTGCAGAGACAGCATAAAGCACCAGGGCAAAAATATACAGCCAGCGCAAACCGGTGAGCATGTCTAAATATTCAATAAAGCCTCCCACTAGTGCTCCAAACAGATTTGAGGCCAGTGCAACACTTGCAACCTGAGTCAGCTTAAATGCTTTCGCAAAAATAAGTGATGCAAAAAACATTGGGGCACCAATGATCAGTGCGGAAGCTAGAATTTTACCAAGCTGGGGTAATGTATTCATGACATCTATGTTAAAGAAGAAGTTAAACAGCAGCACTCCAAACAGCAGAATGTGCAATAACCTGAACCCCGGGTTAAAGCCGGCCGAGATAACGATGTTTGCCAAAATAATCGCAAATAGTATGGACCCGATCACAATTGAATTGACATGCCAGGTCGATCCAAAGACTAATGCCAGAGAAACCACCGCTTTTGTTTGCAGCAACAAAAAAGCAGCTCCCATAAAAAACATGTGCCAGTTCATTCCGGACAAACTCAAACCAATTCGCTTCATCATGAAAAAACTTCCAATCAAGATGAAGCCCATTGGCATTAGATAATGAAACGGGATACCGGGCTTTTCCAAAAAAAGAAACGGCCAGTCGTCTGTCGTGGGAGTTACCTTTCCAGGTATGTGTTTATAATCTGTTCTGACATAGTTAGTAGCTCCCAGAGGAAGACTCTCATCAAATAACTGCCCTGACATTAACAGTATTTCCTGGTTGCTGGTGCTTTTGTAGCTCAGGACGGAATACTTGCCAGCCTGCGAAAGCATGTCGAAATGCCTTTGTGAGAGCCAATCGTTGATTGCAAAATAATTAATGCTGATACCCCCGCCAGGATTCAATAGCTCTCGGGCTCTTATCAAGCTTTCTTCCGTAAATACATAGTTATCCATTCGCAATGATGATAAAGAGGAAAAAGCTGCATGACTGTCCAGTGTGCCAAAGACGATAAGATCATAAGTCTTTCGTGTCTTTTGCAGAAATGCACGAGCATCGGTAACATGCACCGTAACCCGTGGATCTCCATAAGGGTGTTCGGGGTGCAGTAAATGCCCGATTCGAACGATAGCGGGATCGATTTCCACAACATCAATATGTTCCGCTCGATGTCTTAGCGCAGCAGCAGCATCGTTACCGGTTCCGCCCCCTAAAATCAAAACTCGCTGGAGTGGCTTGTTTGCCAATTCATAAGGTATGTTATAATGCCGCCTTAAATAGGCCTGATCTTCATTGGAATACTGTTGCAGAAAATCTTCTGAAAGGTTTTGAATAGCCTGGAATCCGTCTGAATTTACGGCAATCCGATAGACTTGTTTCCATTGCGCAAATCGCTGAACATCCACTTTATAATACGGTGACCAGGTTACATTTGCTGCAATACTTGTTGTAAACACGGTAATTAACAGAATCGCCGTAAAGTAAATTTTTGCCATTTGACGTTCTGATTCCATAAAATACGGCACGCATAGGAATATCGGCAAGATCCACATATATGGACTTAGTTCGAGAAACGCCGCTAAGGAAAAACTGATAATTCCAGCCAAGCTTCCTGCCACATTTGCCGTGTAGGAACTGAGTGACTCAATCTCATTCATGGCTGCACCTAATCGAACAGTGAGTGTGGCAAAGCAAAAAACGACCAGGAAAAAGATTCCCACAATAACGATAACAGCTTTCAGGGTAGAAAATATACCCGGTGCACTATCCACAATATGGTCTCCGAACCCGGCACCAAAAATTACAAATTCTCTTGGATCAACGAAAATAACGTGGGTTAAACCCAGATACTGCGCAAAACAGATTAAAACGGTTAACACAAAAAATAGGCGCGGAAACCATTTAAAATATTTAAGCCCGCTTTGATGCAGATAAAATCCGATCCCAAATCCCAAAAAAGCGGCGATGAGTGGCAGATTTTTGAAATAGGCAAAAATACGAATTTCAGAACTGAGCCAGCGAATAACCGCTAATTCAATGAAAAGCGCTACAAAACTGAGAATGAAAATTTGAAAACTCTTCGGCGTGAAAATAGTACGCATCAATTCCATATCTGTTGACCATAGCAAATACGCTTAAATATCAATTCATTAATGGTAAGCGTCAGTGATCAAAAACTTGATCTGCTAAGACTTGTCTCTTTTCTCCACAAGACCATCAGACGCATCCCGAAACAGGCAACCACTGATCCGGATTAATTTATTTAGCCTGCTTTACGGGAACAATAATCGCATCTTTCATGCCGTGGATGAGCTTTTTATCTGCTGGACAGATGGTTGCCTGCACCCCGAGCAGGCTGACTTGCCCGCCGTCCTGCAAATAATACGGACAAAGTCTCACGCGTCCCTGCATGATGACCTCGGATTCTGTGCTCTCTTCCCAGTAACGGTGTGCAACCCGTTTGCCCTTGTGGAACGGCTGTAAAATATAGGGATGTTCCCCAGAACTGGCGAGTGCCCGGTCAATCGCATTACCCCACTGCTCGGCAGAGACATCTGCTCCTGCTGTCACCCCGCGTGATCCCCATGCCAGCGATGAAAAACCGGAGATTTTCAGGATAAAATCCCGCTGTTTCTGAGAATAGGCTTTCAGCTCATTCCAATCATGAATTTCAAGTCTGGGCACTACTCCACCAGGAGGAAGGTCCATCGGTTCGACCAACCAGGTGTATGGAATGATTGTTCTGAGTTCCTGAAAATAGCGGGCTCCCAGTCCCTGCCGCCAGAACCGCTCCAGCGGTTTCATCCAGAACAATGCCATCCACAACTTCTCTTCCAGAAACGGCTTGAGTGGTGCATCTACCACACTGTCAGGTCGGTGTGACTCCCGCAGACGGTCCAGCCCCGGCCAGTCAAATCCTTCAAAGAACCGGTATACCGGTTGACCGTTAAATACATAGTGTTCTGCCGGATGCACATTCTCTTTTCCGTAAAGCCAATCCAGTTCCGGGCGGTATTCTGCAGCTTCCTCGGAAATCACAATGTCATACCCGGAAAAATGTGAGCGCAAGGCCTCCCGCATATTGGCATGCCCGATAACGGGCTCACCTAGCGAGCGGTAGGTATCCTGCAGCCAAGAGGTTAACCCTGTCCCGCCTGGAACCGCATCAATCTCAGTAAGTGCGAATCCCTTGTCAGTTAAAATCAGATCCGGCCGGATAATGGATGGCAAAGCATCCGCCTGTTCCCCTTCCCGGGAAGCCACAATGAGTTGTCGCGGTTTGCCTCGATCCAGATATTCCGCCACCCAGGCCGGAGCTGTCCCGTTGACACTTCTCCGGTACAGGCTGTTAGCTGTTTTCTGAAACTTGGCAAGCCAGACCCCCAGACGCTCCAGCAGACGAATTTCAGCTTGGGAAAGTTCTAACGCATTCGGACTCAGCCGCCATTGCTTGCCGGAAAGCAAGCCTTGCTCGGGCAAGGCCGCTTTGATCTGTTCGATACGTTCTTTCATTTTGATTTTTGGCTCAGCTGATAAGCCAGTTCCAAAGCACAAAACATGCTGCTGGCACGGGCTTTCCCTTGACCGGCAATATCAAAAGCGGTGCCGTGATCCGGTGAAATTCTCCACAATGGAAGCCCTGCCGTGACGTTGACCCCGGTGTCAAAGGAGACCAGCTTGAATGGAATCAACCCCTGGTCATGATACATGGAAACTACTCCGTCATATTTGTTGTTGCTACAGGCCATGAATACCGCATCCGGAGAAACCGGTCCCGCCACACAGCGCCGCAGCTTGTTTTGAAGTGCTGCTACTGCCGGAGTAATCATGGAAATCTCCTCCTGACCAAAGGCACCACTTTCTCCAGCGTGCGGATTCAATCCGGCTACCGCTAGCCGGGGCTTACGGATTCCTTTGGCCCGAAGCAGTGCTTCCAAGCGTAGACCCGTTTCAACAATTCGTGAAACGCTTATCTTTTCCAGGGCAGACACCAGAGAACAGTGTGTAGAAACCAATCCGACCGTCATCGACTTTCCTGTCATCGTCATGGTAACCTGATCTTCATTGAGTCCAAAAGCGTCTGCGTAAAACTCGGTTTGTCCCGGATACCCGAAGCCAGCTTTTTGCAGCCATTTTTTAGAAACCGGTCCATTCACAATAGCGGCCGCTTCACCAGCCCGTGCCATTTCTGCGGAAAGTTCTAACGCTTCCAGCGCCGACTGTGCTGATTTTCTGGTTGGCTTACCTGGCAGTGCAATATCCGGATCACCCAGGACATCCACAATGACTTTGGGATACTTTTTTCTGAATCTAGGTAAGGCTTGCTCTACTACCTCAGGACCGATACCTGCCGCTTCTCCAAGGGTGACTACGATAGGTTTTTTCATCGTGGGTTGTATGATAGACCGTGATCGTCTTTCAGCATCACAAGAAACCGACTTATAAAGTCAGCCTGAGACTAAAAGAACATTTTGATGAATGCTTTTGCGCGTAAGCTGTCCAGCCACTCCTGCTGGAGTCGCTCACGTTCCTGCTGCAATAGCGTGCTTTCGATACTGTCGCGCACATCCGAGAGCGCCAATACCGTGGAGCGCCGCACGTCTTCGGCTAAGAGCAGGTAATATCCGTCATTCGTCGTCACAATATCGCTGTTCTGACCAGGCTGCAGGGTGAAGGCAACTGCAGCTAATTCTGGTCTGAGAGTCGTTTCAGACACCCAACCCATATCACCTCCGTTTGCACGTTGCGGGCTTTCTGAATACCCGCGGGCCAGACTGGCAAAGTCGCTCCCTGTTCTGACCTTCCGTAAAATCTCTTCCATAATCAGCTGCTGGGGGTCTACCTGTTCCACAGTTCCATCTGCAAGAGTTCGCTCTTCCGTAAATAAACCTTTACGCAGAAAGATCATCCGAAGTTTAGTCTGATCCGGTTGCACAAACTGGCGCACATTGTCCTGATAATACTGCTCAATCTGAAACGGCGATACAATGACTGCTGAAGAAACATTACGGGACCGCATAGCTTGCACTACAATCTGTTCACGGATCTGTTCCTTGAACTGGCTGATGGAAATCCCATTCGCCTGCAAGGTGCGGATCAATGCCGGACGATCTCCTTCATACTGATCCTTAACAATGTTGGCTATACGATCATCGATAATATTATCCGGAATAAAAAAACCTTTTTCATTAAATTCCTGAATAATCAATTCCCGTTCCACCAGCGACTTCAAGGAATTCAGACGCGCTTCTTTGACTTTCTCGACCAGTTCCATCCCGGAAAAGAGATCTTTGTATTCACGTTCAATCGGATCCACCTGTTTACGCACTTCGGAGAAAGTAATGACCTTGTCATTGACCACGGCTGCCACGCCATCAATCACCTGGCCGTGCAGGATTGAACTGAACCCGGATAATGCCAAAGTAGTGAACAGTATGACTTTTATTTGCTGAAAACTTGTATCCATTTTTCTATCTCGAGCAGCTTAGCCTTGGGTTTTTGCTTTAATAATCGCGGAAACTTGCCGTTGACCACTATATAGTCACCATGGCGTAACAACATCAATTTTTCACCTTTTACATCAATTTGCGTAATATTACCAGCTAAAGCTGCTATCCTCATACGATTATATATGAGTAGCAACTCAACCGGCTCCGGCCAGCGGCCATAGCAGTCTTTCCAGCGTGATCTCAGATCTTTCAGGCCCCCCAAACCTTGCAGCTCGGCCAGATGACGATAGGCCTGAATCCGCAAAGTCTCATCATTAATATATTCAGCTGGAATAAAAGCGCATGCTGCTCCCGTCCCGGCTTGCTGCCCGAGAGAAATAAAATCCAGCTTCAGACCAACATCTTTGACCTGGGCGGCTCTTTCACCCTTTAGTTGGGCGATGGCCTGTTTCAACAGTCGGCAATACAGCTCGAAACCGATGGCTGCAATATGTCCGCTCTGAGCCGTGCCCAGCAAGTTTCCTGCTCCGCGAATCTCCAGATCTCGCATGGCTACCTTGAATCCGGCTCCCAGCTGTGTGTATTGCTTAATCGTCTCTACCCGTTTGCCGGCATCTCCCTGAATCAAATCCCGCGGCAACATCAGCAACGCATAGGCCCGTGTATCGGAACGGCCCACTCTACCACGCAACTGATACAAGTCCGCCAGTCCCAACCGATCTGCCCGGTCGATAACAATCGTGTTGGCATTCGGGATATCCAGTCCACTTTCGATAATCGTTGTAGCCACCAATACATCAGTATCCCCGGCAACAAACCGATGCATCACTTCTTCCAGGTCTTGCTCATCCATTTGTCCGTGCCCGACTTCAACTCGAGCATCCGGCACCAGAAAACGAATCTGTCTGGCAACCTGCTGTATCGTCTTGACCCGATTGTGCAGGAAATAGACCTGCCCGCCACGAGCCAGTTCCCGCTGCACCGCTGAGCGGATCAATCGCTCGTCATACGCGTGAATACTGGTCTCTACCGGAATCCGGTTACGTGGCGGCGTATCAATAGTGCTCATGTCACGCGTTCCCATCAGTGCCATATAAAGCGTGCGCGGTATCGGTGTCGCGGACAGGGTTAACAGATCAATCTGACGGTATTTCTCCTTGAGTTTATCTTTGTGTTCCACCCCAAAGCGCTGCTCTTCATCCACCATCACCAGACCAAGATCCTTAAAGGTGACTTCCCGTGAAAGCAGGCGATGCGTTCCAATGACGATGTCGATCTCTCCGGCAGCCAGCTGCTGTATCACCCTGCGCTGCTCTACTGATGAAATCAGCCGGCACAATAAAGCCACTCGCACCGGATAATCAGCCATGCGTTCCACGAAATTGTCAAAGTGTTGCTGCGCCAGCACAGTAGTCGGAACCAGAAGCGCAACCTGCTTGTCGGACATCACCGCCTTGAACGCCGCCCGGATGGCAACTTCCGTTTTTCCAAATCCGACATCACCACAAATCAATCGATCCATCGGACGGGAGGATTCCATATCCGCTTTGGTCTCCTGGATGGCTTTAATCTGATCCGCAGTTTCTTCATAAGGAAACGCTTCTTCAAATTCACGTTGCCAATCGGTATCCGGCGGCAAGGCGCAGCCGGATTCCAGTTCCCGTTCAGCCTGCAACTGCAGCACTTTGGCCGCGTAGTCCATTACGGCGGTACCAGCCTGCTGCTTCTTTTTCTCCCACCGCGTGTTACCTAACACATCCAGAATTGGCATTTTTTTCCCCACACCCACATAACGTGAAACCATATACGCCTGATCCAACGGAACAAAGAGGCGGGCTGCTTCAGAGAATTCAATCTCCATAACACTGCGGGAAGAGCCCCGGGAAAGATCCGGCAGCTCCTTGATTCCCAGATAAATCCCCACTCCGTACTCCACATGCACCACGTGATCCCCGTCCTGAAAATCCCGGTACTGCTGATCAGCGGAAGAGCGGCGCCATTTTTCCAGACGATCACGGACCTGACGGTGCCGACGGTTAATATTCTGATAACGTCCGAAAATTTCAGCATCCGTTAAAACGGCCAGACCCACCTCTGGCCAGAAAAATCCTTTAGGCCAGGAAGCTTGCATGGAAACCAGCTCCTGCCGGATCGCAGCTAGCTCATCGGATTCCAGCCACTCCCACAGGCGTTTTTCCTCGCCCTCATTCTGACTAACCAGCACCACTCGCACCCCGGACTCTACCCAGCCCTTTAATTCGGAAAGCACCAGCTGCCGTTTATTTTCCTGTAGGATCTGGTCGTATCCGGAATCTTTTAAAAAACAATGAACCGAAATACTGAAGCCATCCAGGAAGTCCTCTGTATCCGACGCATCGAGACTGCAGTCGACAGGAACGCCAGCGAGGTAGTCATCCAGACTGCAAGGATGGTCTGCCGAATCCAGCTCAAGCGAAAGCACGACACGTTCGACTGGATTGACAGACGTCTGCTCAACCGGATCAAACTCACGAATACTGTCGATTTCATTCCCAAACCACTCGATCCGAACTGGCCATTCCGCACTTATAGGAAACACGTCAACGATTCCTCCACGGCGGCAGTACTGACCGCGTTCCACGACCAGGCCTTCTGCCACATATCCGTTTTTAACGAGTTTTTCAGTTAGGGATTCCGGCGCATGGGTCTGACCGAGCTCAATACTGAAGCGGGATTTTAGCAGATTCTCCGGATCCGGTAATTCCAGTTGCATTGATTCCCGGGTTGTAATGATAATTCGCGGTTTTTCTCTCAGCAGGCGTTCCAATTCAGAGCGCAGACGCTGTGCATAGGATTCCGACAATTCTCCATCCTCCAGAATTCCCGTCTCACAAAAAATAAACACATCTTCCGCAAAAGACTCCAGATCCCAGGAAAGCTGTTCTGCTTCACGGGCTGAGGAGGCAATAATCCGCAGGACATTTTGTTGGGGAAGCCGATGCAGCAGCAGGCTGGCACAAAGCGCCTGGGCAGAACGGGGCATTTCCGAAAGATGTCCCGACCGGGTAGAAATCATACGTTCTACCGTCTGTTCCACCTTTGGAGTACGCAGACATAAATCAGTCAGTTGATCCTGATTCAAGCGATCAAGTTAGCGGGATGCAGTGACGGCTCAAGAAATCTATTTTCAAAGCACCAGAGATGGTTAAGGAAAAGAACGATCTACTGACGAATCAATTCCTGGTAGGTGTCTTCATCCAGGCGCAACTCATCAAATTCTTCGTGAAATTCCTCTCTTGCATCGATGAAACTTTTACGACTGGTCATGGAACGCTCACCTCGCTCCTGAAAATCTTTCCAAGCATAGATAAGGTCTCTAACAGCCGTATGCAAATCACTGGAATCGGGATGTAATTTTGCAGCCAGCTGATTCAACTTCCTCTGAGTTTCATCAATCTGCCGCTCCGGAATATCCGGTATCGTAAACCCGCCCCTTTCAGTCAGACGAATGGCCTGGTTTTTCTCATTGAGCAAAATCCCTACAAAGGGCGATCCGGTTGTCATGATCTTATTGACCGACTCCCTCATGGTATAGCTGCGTGGTGCCTTTCCCGTATAAAGATCTTTCAACGTTTTCGCCGAGACATGATGAGGCGCAAGCACCAGAATTCTTTCCAGCTCTTCTATCGCAGAGCGGTTGATTCCATTTAGTTTCAGCTGATCAAAAAGTTCAATTGCCTGACGAACATTCTCTGATTTCACCAGTTTGGCGATTTCTAAAGCCTGCTCATAGGAAGACACGGAAAAAACCTGCACGTTCTTAAAGATCTCAGTCTTGTTATCCACCAGCATCGTTGTAATAGCTTCCAGATTCTCTTCCGGGATGATCGCAATTGTCGATCCGGCATCCTGCGCCCCGTCCAGCTTAGCTGCAATGGCACCGACTTTAACCACCCCGCCATCAGCACTAATATCTCCAGTCACTGCCAACTCGGGATCAATATCAAAATCTGCCACAACAGAGGATAACAGTATTGCAGAGGCCAACCCCAAAGAACCACCGTCTTTAGAGGTATACTTATCCTCAAAACTAATCTCAATACTACCCTTAACTTCAGAATACCGTGCTCTTACTAATCTCAGTGCCTCATCCAGCGCGATATTCATCTGCTCTCCCGTGCGCCCCAGACTGTTTCCGTCCTCGTCTTTGCCTTGCTCTGCAATCTTATCTCTGAAGCGTGCAATCAGTGTTTTCTGCTGGTTCGGATTAACTGTAGCTATCAGATTGTTCGTAGAACCCACCCACAAATCCGATGCAGCCTGAGTAACTAGCAGTATCTTAATCTTGGACTGATTTCTGAGAGGAACCACGTTTTCATCCTGATCCCTGCTTTGAGGATCAGAGCTATCTTCCTCAGCATTGCCTGCCACTTCATTCTGACCCGGCATGGAAGCCTCCGGAGCCAGATCGGAAAAACTCAGTATCTGATTCCAGTCGTTTTTACCACCACTGCCCTGCATGTGGGCTAGAACGATTTCTGAATTATTCGGATCCATGAGAGCGGCTACTTCCAGCACATAGGCATAAAGTGTCTTATCTGAACGTTGCGTGGAGTTCTTCATATCTACCTGACGCACCAGGCCATAAACAATACTACCCAGTTCTGCTACCGAAAGCGTCGATGGTGTCTGGATATCCGCTTTTTGTTTCAGTTGAAATTCCAACACCAGTATCTCTGCATTATCCGGTGCCAGCAGCTTCGCAACCGCCAGTGCTTTTGAAACCGTCTGCCACTCATTTGGTTCCATTTTTTCCGATTGGTTGTATTTCAGCTTAATCCAATCCGCAATTGCGGTGGCTAGAGAATGCGCTTCCGCTGAATGATGAGAGAATACATTTTCCTTCAATGGATCCGTGTCGGGACGCAATGGAATGAGTTCAGCCAGTAAAAGACTGCTTTGCACAGAAAGAAAAAACACACCCCATGGCAAAAATCGCATGCCAGGATCATCTACTTTAAGCTGCCGGAATCAAGCAATTATAGGTTATCAGCTAAGTCTTAAACCTGAATTGAATCTCATTGTGTAGCTGATAATAAAGCGTAAGTCATCCAGCTTCTTCAGGTGGCTGCGCCAACGAGTGTCTGGGTTTTTTACCCCGACGTCTGTCCAGCAGCACGAGCAGCTGCGGCAAGACCAGACTGCTGGAAAGGAAGCAAAAGAAAATGCCGATAGTCATCACCAGTCCCAGACTACGCAGGCCGACGTAGTCGCCGGTCATCATGGAACTGAAGCCGATAATCGTTGTCATGGCAGAAAGCAGGATTGCTTTACCGGTGCTGGAGCTGAACAACTTCACCGCTCCGTCCTCGCGATGGCGATCAACCACGTATACCCCGAAAGCCACACCGATACCGATCACCAGCGGCAGCGTAATAATATTTGCCGGGTTGAAATCAATATGGAACCATGCCATGACACCTCCTGTCCAGATCACGCCGAGTGCTAGAGGAATCATAGTCAGAATCACTTTCACGATGCTGCGAAAATGAATGAAGATTAAAATCAGGATCGCCAAAGCAGCCAGCCCCGCCGCCTCTACATAGCTGTCACGCAACAGCATGATATAAGCCAAATTCTGCACCGGGGTGCCGGTTGCTTTTGGATCTACCGACCGCAAGTCTGCTACAAAAGCGCGGTTGGCATCCTCTTCCCAGACATTTTCCTTCGGGTTGACTTCCAGCAGGACCTTCCCGTTTTCGGAAAGGTAGCGCGTGCGTAACTCCGGTGGCAGATCATTCAGCGTAACACCTCCTTCAAACTGCTGGTTGCGCAGCCAGTTGAGTTCTTGCTGCATTTTGCCAAAAGTCTCAGCCTGATAGCGGTTGAGCCGGCGTCCGGCATCCTCGTCATCCAGCCCTTCGAGTTGATCCACAGCACGCTGCAGCGGCGGGATCAACTTGCCGAAGAGATCGATAGCCTCCTGCACCTCACCGCCTTTACCTACCAACTTGGCTTTGACCCGATGTTTTTCTGCCATATCCAGGCCCTCCGTTGAGGCTGCCAGCAACGCTTTCAACTGCTTACGGGCTTCCGCTACATCAATACCCTTACCAAAATCAATTTTGAAATCGAGATCATCCAGCTTGGCTTTGATCTGCCGGAGCACCTCGCGCTTGGCTTCCGCATTCTCCGGTAGCAGATCCTCCAGCGTTCGAACGCTATCGACGGTAGGTTTTTGCAGAAGCTGCTGCCTTAACTCTCGCGCTTCGTTGCGGTTATCAGCGATGATCACGCCAAAGATTGTTCCGGAGGATGAAGATTCCACCAGATCCAGCTCATACTGTACCGATTCCATTTTCGGGTTTTGCAGATTAAGCAGATTAAAATCAAAGCCCACGTTGCGGGCTGACCAGCCGGCGTAAACCGTGGCGAGAACTACCACTGCCAGCACCAGCATCGGTTGTGAAAACAGCTTCTGGTCGATTACCTGCCGGAATACAGGCACGGTGTGATTCAAGGGTCGGTCCAGCTGGCGCTGGCGACGTTTATCCCGAACCACCAGCATGGCCGGCAGAAACACCAGATTGGCGATAACCGACATCAGAATACCGGAACCTGAAATAATACCCAGCTCAGCCAGACCGATGAATTCGTTAAAGCACATGGTGAAGAAGGCCACTGCCGTTGTGCTTCCTCCTGTCAGGATGGCCACGCCAGTGTGCCGTAGCGTTTCGACCAATGCATCGTCGATAGAATTACCCTTGGCCATCTCTTCCTCATAACGGCCCAGTATCTGAATGCCAAAATCAATCCCCAACCCCAACAGCATGATAACACATGCTTGCGAGATAATATTGAGGTGGCCGATAGTAATCGTCGTTAACCCCATCGTCCAGCCAATCGAGAAAACCAGTGCAATGATTGCCAGCGATGGTCTTACTAACTCGCGATAGGCTAAAAAGAAAAGAATTGAGATCAGGATAAATGTAATAATCGCTGCCTGAATTGAATCCTGGGTGCTTTGCGTTAACTCGTCGTCCAACAGCACCGGCTCTCCCGTTACACCTATGCTGACGTCCGGGAATTTCTCACGTGCAGCATCCACGTCTGCCCGCACCGCCGTGATGATCTGCTTAAATGGCGCAAACGACTCATCGTCACCTTCCGTCGGGGAAAGCAGCATCACGACGATCTTACCACCATAGACAGTAAGATATTCGTTTTCCGCCAGCTGACGTTCCATCTCAGCCAGCCGATCTTCACTGACAGCAATCTCTTGCGCTGTGGTGTCCGGTTCCACCTCTTGTCCCAGCTCCCGGGCAAGGTCATTCAAATTAATAATGAACTCATCAATGAATGGCTTGAACTCCTGCCAGCCTCTTCTGCTACGCAGTTCCTGCTCGTCAAAGCGAGCGACAGCCTCGGCCAGCATACTGTTAAAATCCATACCCGCACCGGCATCCCCCTTATCGAAAATATCCTTATAGGCACCCAGTTTGGAGACGATACCCTCAAGTTCTTCTTTCGGTGCATAATGCAGCATGCGGTTGCGCATCTTGCTGAAATCGTGCCGGTAATAAATACGCTGGAAATCTTCCGGCCGCTGCTTGAAGCGGGCACCCAGAAAATTGGCCACTTCCTTATTGGCTTCAAAGTCACCCGACTTGATAACCAACACAATCTCTTCACGAATATTGAACTCTTTCTTATAGCGAAGGTAATTGCTGTGAATTACCGCGTCCGATTTAACCAGGTCGTTAACGTTGTTCTGAACGCCGAGTTGTGTTGCCGCCAGCCAGCCTAAGACCGCTATGGCGGCCATGGCCATCCCGATTACCTTCCACGGATGGGCTTCGATGACTCGCGCCAGCTTTTCCAGCCCACTGGCCGCTGCTCTGTTCACTTTAAACATGGTTGATTCTCAAAATTCTCTTTCCGCAGGCCTTGCGCGGCCAGAGGGCGTAAAGTTCAGGCAGGAAACGTAGCAGTCGCTAAAAACTTCACAACGTTGTTTAGTAGAAAATTGCTTCAAATATATCCTTGACGATTTCGCCACTTATCCACAGATTTTCAGACCCTAATTATGGCAACACTAGACAAAGCAGCAATTATTGGCGCAAACAAGGTTCACGACGGTGACACTGGTTCCGCCGACGTGCAGGTAGCAATTTTGACCGAACGGATCAACCATCTCACCGAGCACCTTAAGCAATTTAAAAAAGATCACAGCTCACGTCGTGGACTGATCACGATGGTCAGTCGCCGCCGCAAGCTACTGGATTACGTGAAACGTAAAGACCATGAACGTTACCAGGAGCTCATCAAGCGACTTGGCATCCGAAAATAACAAGCAAGTCTCGGCATCACAAAAAAATTAATTCAACACCCTTTTTCAGGGGCAACACAGTCCGATCGCAGTTCAAGTATGATCACGGGCAGGGATGAAGTCACAGAGAGCAAATCAGATATTGCTGTTACGCAAGCAACATCTGATTTGTCCTCTGATCTTCTTTTTTCCCCGTTTTTTGTGGTCTGACGCCCCTCACTCGTAACTCAAAACACAGAAAACCAAGAAGAAAGAAGAAATTACCATGGACCCTATCTCTGTATCTGCCACTACTGGCTCAACTGAAATCCTTATTGAAACCGGAAAACTGGCTGGACTGGCCGATGGCGCCGTGACCGTTCGCAGCGGTGAAACCGTCATCCTCGTTACTGCCGTTTCCGCTACCCGCACTAAAGAAGGGCAGGACTTTTTCCCGCTCACAGTGGAATACCGCGAACGTGCATCTGCCGTCGGAGCGATTCCCGGCGGATACTTTAAACGTGAAGGTCGCCCTTCCGAAAAGGAAATCCTCACCTGTCGCATGACGGACCGCCCGCTCCGTCCGCTCTTCCCCAAAGGCTACTTGTTCGACACTCAGATCATCTCGACACTGATGTCAGCCGACGGCGAGAATGACCCGGATATTCTCAGTATCAATGGCGCTTCAGCTGCGCTGATGGTCTCCGATATCCCGTTCAAGGGACCGATTGCTGCCGTTCGCATCGGCCGCATTAATGGTGAGTTCATCGCTAACCCGACTCACGTCCAGATGGAAGAGAGCGATCTCGACCTGGTTTACGCCGGAAGTGAAACCGAGCCGATCATGATCGAAGGAGCTGCTGAAGAAATGCCGGAAGCAGACTTCAACCAGGCTCTGGAATATGCTCAATCCCAGGTAGCTATCCTGGTTCAGGCCCAGAAAGAACTGGCGGAAAAAGCCGGCAAGCCGGATCGCCAGTGGGATGCCATGCACGTGCGTGAAGACCTGCTCAACATCGCTTACGATGTGGCCAGCGATCGCATCGAAGCCGCCATTTACAACCCGAGCAAAGTCGAGCGTGGTAAAGCGGTCGGCGCCTTGCGTGAGGAAGTGGAAGCCAAAATTCTGGAATCCTTCCCGGATGCGACTCCGTTTGAAATGAGCCAGGCCTTTGACTTTCTGCAGAAGAAGACCGTTCGTGCTTCTCTGCTGAACACCGGTAAGCGCATGGATGGTCGAGGTATCGATCAGATCCGCCAGCTGCACGCCGAGACCGGTCTGCTGCCGCGCACTCACGGTTCCGCTCTCTTCAGTCGCGGAGAGACCCAGGCCGTATGTATTGCCGCACTGGCACCGGCTGATGAAGCTCAGATTCTCGATGCCTACACCGGCGGTGCGGACAGCAAGCGTTTTATCCTGCACTACAACTTCCCGCCGTTCTCAGTCGGTGAAACTGGTCGTGTCGGTGGACTTAACCGGCGTGAAATCGGTCATGGTGCGCTGGCAGAGCGTTCCATTCTGCCGGTGATTCCTTCGGAAGAGGATTTCCCGTATGCGATCCGCGTGAGCTCGGAGATCATGAGCTCCAACGGCTCTACCTCCATGGCCAGTGTCTGTGGTGGCGTGTTATCGTTGCTGGATGCCGGTGTGCCCCTGAAAGCGCCCGTAGCCGGAATCTCTGTTGGTCTGGTCTCTGAAGCCGATGAAAACGGAAGTATCACCAACTACTCCCTGCTCGACGACATTCTGGGTAGCGAAGATCACTTCGGTGACATGGACTTCAAACTCTGCGGAACAAAAGCAGGCGTTACCGGATTCCAGCTCGACCTGAAACTGGCCGGCGTCCCATTGAACATTCTGCAGGAAGCCGTGGCCCGTGCCACCAAGACTCGACACCAGATCCTCGACTATATGAACGAAGTGCAGGCACAGCCCAAGGCGGAACTCTCTCCTTATGCACCGCGCATTGAAGTCATTACCATCAATCCGGACAAGATCGGTGCCCTCATCGGTCCTGGCGGCAAAAATGTCAAAGGCATCCGCACCGAGACTGGTGCGGAAATAGACATCAACGATGACGGCACCGTCAAAATCTACTGTAACAATGGCGACGGCATGGCCCGTGCCGTGGAACTGATTGAGCAGATTACCGGTGAAATCGAAGTTGGTAAGACCTACCGTGGTAAAGTGGTTTCCACCAAGGACTTTGGGGCCTTCGTGGAAGTCTTCCCGGGATCGGAAGGGCTCGTTCACATTTCCGAGCTCTCCGAAACCCGTGTCGAGAAGACCGAAGACGTCGTCAAACGTGGTGAAGAGTGCTGGGTCAAATGCATCGGTATCGACGACAAAGGTCGTGTCAAACTTTCCCGAAAAGCCGCCTTGCGCGACATGGAGCAAAATAAAGAGGAACAGCCTCAAGAGGCATAAATTCTTGAGCACTGTTGAATAAAAACACTAACTCAGCTTAGGAAATATTATTATGGCATTAGCAACTGGATCTAAAGCACCGGACTTCACCCTGAAACGTAAAACTGCCGATGGCGTTGAAGACGTGAAACTCAGCGATAACTTCGGCAAAAAGAACACCGTCATCCTATTCTTCCCGCTCGCCTTCACCGGCGTCTGTACCGAAGAAATGTGCGATGTCAGCCAGGGCATCAGCGCCTATCAGAATCTGAATGCGGAAGTGTACGCCATCAGCGTTGACAGCCCGTTCGCACAGGAAGCCTGGGCCGAAAAAGAAAACATTTCCATCCCGATCCTGAGTGATCTGAACAAAGAAGTTGCCAAGTCCTATGACGTGCTGCTCTCTGACCTGATTGGATTGGGCGCCGTCAGTGCACGTGCGGCATTTGTCATTGATCAGGAGGGAACTATCCAATACAGCGAAGAAACTCCCACACCGAAAGACCTGCCCAACTTCGACAAGATCAAAGAAGCCCTTGAGGGTCTCTAAGCGGCAACAGAAACATTTAAACTAAAAAGCCGTTCGGTTTGTCCGAACGGCTTTTTAGTGATGCCCGAACTCTTCTGGCTGGAGAGTCTCTGTATGCGCGAACCTGACGACTCAAAAGAGCATACCAATGATAAGTTAGCTGTGATACGCTTAATCTGTTTGATTCTTTGCCTTTGGATCTGGGGTATTTACACCGCAAATAGAGTCGATGACTTCGGCGCACTGGTTGACAGTTCAGGTTTCATAAATTCTTTATTCCCGGGCATGGCGTTTGCCGGATTAATTTACACTATCCTACTCCAAATGTGGGAACTTCTTTGCCAGAGGAGAAGATTTTCAGGTCGGATTTCATTTTGGATCAAAGGATCTTTCAACAATTGCAGCAATAATAATGTCAAATTCCGCGCTCAATTTCCTAGTGGAAATAAGTCTACAAAAACCTCCAGGAGAATCTACTACATACAATTTTGAAGACTCCCTGGAAGACAGTGATAAACGAGACATATTGGACATGAACGGACTTTTAAAGAGTAAATAGAACCGAGTTGATAGCTAGTGTTAACTTGTTGTATACATTCTTACCCATGAAGTCCCATTACCAGATCCGCTTCAATCCATAGCGTTCAAATAATACATCCCGCGTGATTACATCCAGTCCGAGCTGTTGTGCCTGAACTACCTGAATTCGATCAAAGGGATCACCGTGTATAGATTCCAGATCTTTAACCGCAGTCGCTTGCTCCACCGAAATAGGCAGCAGCTCAAAATCATTTTCCTCAAACAATCCCGGCAAGTCCCGCTTCAGATCATATGGGAGCTCCAGTTTTCCGAGTCCAGCTTTAATGGAAGCTTCCCAGACACTAGCGATGCTTACATACACAGGCTTGTCCGTGCTCTCCAGTAAATCTGCAGCTTTGGTGGATAAATCATGTGCATCATCGAAGAATTCTATCCAGCCGTTGGTATCAAGTAAGAAGCTCACGGCATATATTTTTTGAACTCTTCCAACGGCGCATCAAAATCTGGAGCCATGTAAAAAGGCTGGCCTTTGGCACAGCCGCGCTTGCGCCTCTTCTTCGGCTTAGTTTCAGGCGATTTCAATTCCGCAACCCGTTTCCCATGGCGCGTGATGTAAATCACCTCGCCGGCTTCCACTTCCTTGAGCAATTTTGACAGGTGCGTCTTCGCCTCAAACGCTCCCACTTCTTTGACTTTCATCTATTTAAACTATTTAAACTAGTTAAACTAGTTTAAATAGTCAAGATACAGTATATTTTAGTAAGTTCTAAAGAAGCTGCCTTAGCTGATCAAACTCTCGATCGGTGGTGCAAACTTGGTCAGTTCGATGCCTTCCACCGCTGCCTTGTATTCATCCATATTCGGAATTCGCCCCAAAATCGCAGACAGCACGACCACCGGCGTGGATGCCAATAGCGACTCCCCTTTCTTGCGCTCGGAATCTTCTACCACACGGCCCTGGAACAGTCGCGTAGACGTGGCCATCACCGTGTCTCCCTTAGCCGCCTTCTCCTGATTACCCATGCATAGGTTACAACCGGGACGTTCCAGATACATCATGTTCTCGTACTCGGTGCGTGCTTCGCCTTTCGGGTCATTATCATTAAATTCGAATCCGGAGTACTTCTGCAGGATATCCCAGTCGCCCTCTTCCTTGAGTTCATCGATGATGTTATAGGTCGGCACGGCTACGACCAGTGGGGCATGGAATTCCACTCTGCCAGTCTGCTGTTCCAGATTTTTGAGCATCTGGGAAACCACCTTCAGATCGCCTTTGTGAACCATACACGAACCGACAAACCCCAGATCCACTTTTTTCTCACCACCATAATAAGAAACCGGGCGGATGGTATCATGGGTGTAGCGCTTGGAGACATCTTCGTTATGCACGTCAGGATCAGCAATCATCGGTTCATTAATCACATCCAGATCCACCACAAACTCGGCAAAATATTCGGCATCTTCATCCGGGGTCAGTGCCGGTTTTTCACCAAAACGAATTTCTCCGATGCGCTTGTCAGCCTGATCCACCAGTCCCTGGAGCACCTTCGCCTTGTTATCCATGCCTTTATCAATCATTACCTGGATGCGGCTCTTGGCAATTTCCAGCGATTCGATCAGTGTCTTGTCCTGGGAAATACAAATGGATGCCTTGGCTTTCATTTCCGCCGTCCAGTCGGTGAACGTGAAGGCCTGATCTGCCGGTAGCGTGCCGATGTGCACTTCAATAATCCGCCCCTGGAATACATTCTCACCAAAGTTGTCCAGCATTTGCGCCTGGGTAGCATGTACTACATCCCGAAAATCCATGTGTTCTTTCAGTTCACCTTTAAACGTCACCTTAACCGATTCCGGAATCGGCATAGACGCTTCACCGGTCGCCAAAGCCAGCGCCACCGTGCCGGAATCTGCTCCGAAAGCCACGCCTTTTGACATGCGGGTATGCGAATCTCCGCCGATGATAATCGCCCATTCGTCGACCGTCAGGTCATTGAGTACTTTGTGGATCACATCGGTCATCGCATGGTAACGATCCTGTGGATCACGGCCCGTGATCAGGCCGAAGTTCTGCATGAACGTCATCAAACGCGGAATGTTGGCTTGCGCTTTCTTATCCCAGACAGATGCAGTGTGACAGCCGGACTGGTAGGCGGCATCCACCATAGGCGAAATCACCGTGGCAGCCATGGCTTCCAGTTCCTGCGAAGTCATCAGACCGGTTGTATCCTGTGACCCCACGATATTTACCTTAACCCGCGCATCTGAGCCCGCATATAGTTTGACTCCTTCGGGCACGCCAACCGCATTCTGGTTAAAAATCTTTTCCACGGCGGTGAGGCCTTGACCTTCATGCGTCACGATTTTCGGCTGGGCAAACACTGCAGCGGCTTCCACTCCCAATGCCTGGGCCGCAAAGGTTTGAAGTTTTTTCCCGAAGACAATCGCATAGGATCCACCTGCACGAATAAATTCAAGTTTCTGAGGTGTCAGAGCATTCGAGATGTCCATGAGCTCCTCTGCACCATGATAGAGTTTCTTTTCCCTGGTATTGATCGTCAGGACTGTCCCGGTATCCACCGAGTAAGTCTGTTCTAACACCGGCTCGCCATTCTCATCTTCCACCACGTTGCCATCCGCATCCTTCTTTTTTACCCAGTTCTTGAGGTCCAATCCAATACCCCCGGTCACATCCACCGTGGTGAGAAAGATCGGTGAAATCCCATTCGTTCCGGCCACAATCGGAGCATAATTTACAAATGGCACATACGGGCTGGCCGGTTTACCGGTCCATAGCGCAACATTGTTCACCCCGGACATACGAGAGGAGCCCACCCCCATGGTTCCTTTTTCCGCGATCAACATGACTCGCTTGTCAGGGTGTAGTTTTTGCAATGCTTGAATCTCCTTCTGCGCCTGCTCTGAAATCATGCACTTCCCATGTAACTCGCGATCCGAACGTGAATGCGCCTGGTTCCCGGGAGAAAGCAAATCCGTTGAAATATCTCCTTCTGCCGCAATGTACGTTACCACCTGAATCTCTTCGTCCACATCCGGCAGCTTGGTAAAGAATTCGGCCTGGGCATAGCTTTCCAGAATACTCTTCGCCATCGCATTGCCCGTCTTGAGTGCAACTTGCAGTCGCTCGGTATCCGCTTCGTAGAGAAAAACCTGCGTCTTTAAAACTTCAGCCGCTTGCAGTGCGATTACCTCATCATCGCCTAAAGCCAGATCCAGCAGCACCTTGATCGACGGTCCTCCTTTCATATGCGACAGGAGTTCAAATGCAAAATCGACACCAATTTCATCCACCAATTCCTGCCCCAGGATAATCTCCTTCAGGAATTTCGCCTTCACACCGGCCGCACTGGTGGTTCCTGGCAATGTATTGTAGATAAAAAACTTCAGCGAATCTTTCCGGAACTGATGATCAGGATCCTTGATCTGCTCAATGATTTCCGTCAAGAGCTCGCCACCATCGATAGGCTTCGGGTTTAAACCCTGTTCCTGTCGCTCGGCAATCTCCTGAAGATAATCTAAATACAAACTCATTTATGACTCATTCAATTTCTGCGGACACCTGATGATTTTCAAGAAGATTTTAAGAGTAACTACTTGAGAATCAGTATCATCTGTATTGACTGCACCTTTTATTTTATTAGCAATCCTTTATCTGGCAAGAGCAAGCCTTATGCCGTCATCGACTCAGGATCTGAGATTTTCAAGTGTTCCGGGCCAGCGCTTTTGGATAGTGTTTCCTAAACTTGGAACCCAACCGGTTGGATGCATGTTATGTTACGTGCAGCGACTACCTGTTTTAGCTACGGCTTATACTTACTGAACCGTAAATATCCTAATGCCGGTACACTGGTAAGACTTCTTCCTCCCTCACCCAGACTTCTTCCTGGTTAGGTAGCATCACCTTCCTCCACCCGAGAAACTCATCCTTGAAGAAGCCCACTGTTCCTACCGGCAACGGGCGGGTTTGCTGATCAACCTCGGAAGGAATGGATCTTCCATCCACTTCCTCCATTACAATCACGGTATAGGGATGCCGCAACATTCCCCAGCGCTCCACACAGAACAGTGAGATGACCAGCAGGAGTAACATCAGGACGGCCAGCGACCCACGCACCTGTCGACCTCGACCCCCATGATGATAAGTCGCCTGGATTCCCCATAAAGCTAATCCTGCCAGTAGCAGACTGGCCCCTATCCCCAGCCATTGCCAGAAATGCACAGACCGCCAGGCCACCATGCGGTTGAGTATGTGACTCGAATCAAAAAACTTACCTGTCGTTGTCGCTCCCCAGCCAGCGCGGTTTGTCAATAAACGAACATTCCAAAAAATACTTTCATTGCCGGGTGCCTGGATCGCCGCAACTGAGGCATGCGCTGCTGCTTCGTCCCAACGCTCCTGTTGCCATAGCGCCAGAGCCAGGTCATGATGTGCACCGCTGTCACCCCAGTCATCCGCCAGCCTTAGTCTCAGCGCCGCCTCACTCCTTTGAAATTCACCAGACTGATAATACTCCGTATCAGAATTGGCGATGAGCTTATCTGTTCCATTTTCCTGTGCCCAAAGCGAGCTCGTCAGCAGCATAGCCGTCAAGACCGGCAGCCATACCTGCGGTTTCAGGCAACCCGCCAACCTTACTCGCGGCACTTTTACCGCAGTGATCGCTGCGGCAAAACGTGGACTCCATTCCGGCGGCAAGGTCTGCTCGCGACCAAACAAGATTGCTTCACAACAACTCCACAGCCACACCCACTCGTCCCCATCACCACCCGCTTCATTGACCGCTTGGCGCAGAAGACTGGCATTCGGAACCGGACGGCTTACCTGCCAGAGACATTCAACCTGTCGCTGCCATTCCCGCAGATGTGATGGAGCAGGCCGGGATACATCCACGGCCGCCTGCCAGCTCAGCAGTCGTTGTCTGGCCTCACGTTGAGACCGGCCGGAATCCAGTAAGACCATCTGCTGCCACGCTAGCCAGCACCAATAGCATAACACTCCCAGCCAGGGCAGCAGCAAGCCCGCCGACCAGGCCGGCAAGCTGAGTGGACGGCCGGATGAAATCGATTGATTCAATGGATCCCGCGGTAGTTGCGGCTGCCTGTCAAAGGGTGGAACTGCTGCTTGTGTGGATGGCATAGGCATAAAACCCGCTTGCGGACCAGCAGCTTGGCCTGGAGCCAGTGCAGAAGTCTTTTTTGCCTCAACCCGAACCTTCTTATCCGCAGTTGTCAGCGTGCGGTACTTTCCTGCATTGGTATCAAAATAAATCAATGAAACTCCAGGGATAGTGTAAGTGCCCTCCCGGGTTGGAATCAGCACCACATCTTCAATCATCTTACCTGTAAAGGGGGAGTCTCCCTGCATTTCAATATTCGACTTCGGCTGAATCACCTCAAAACCCTCTGGAACCCTGCGGCTCGGCATCCGGATCACGTCGTTCCAATTGCCTGTTCCCCTCATTTCCAAGGTCCAGGTTATCGGTTCTCCTACTGAGGTCACTTCCGGCAACAGCTGAGAGGTAAGTTCAAACTCACCTACTGCGCCGGAGAAATTCTCTGGAGGTGCCGGCAACGGCTTGACCTTAATCTCGGGGGCTTTCGCTTCAAGCGTCACCTGCTGCCCCCTGTTGCGGAACATATCAAATGCCGAACGCGATGACGAAGCAGCACGTATCGTTATACCAACCCGCGCCGAATCCACCTGATACTCGCCCTCCACTCGGGGCGCCTGCACCTGCACGGGAAACTCAAAAACCGTTACTTCATTACCGTCCACAACGCGCAGGTCTTCATCATGGGGCTGCCAGGGGCCTAAAGTCAGTTGCTGTGGATCCCATTCATAACCCCGTATATTGCGGACAAAACGTGTCATACCCTGAAAAACCAAGCGCGCCTGCTGCACTTCGCCTGCCCACAATTCCTGTTTTTCCAATACGATTTCCGCTTGCGCCACATCTTCAACGGATAAACGTGGACCTGGTAAAGACGATTGCCGATTCGGCATGCTTGATGAACCAATTTGAGCAGGCACGACCTGAAAGCGCGCGGCAGGCACTTCAATCTCACCCTTAGAAGTCGCTATTCTGAAAGACGGTATGATCACCTCTCCCTCCCGGCCTGCCAGCACTGGAAATCCAAGCGTTGTCACTTTTCCTTTTCCGCCAAGCATACCCGATATGCTTGAGATATGGGTTTGTTGCGAATTCGACTGACCAATCTCTAAACCGTCCACATCAGGAATACCAAAATTACCGGCAGGTTCACAGTCCTTGAACACCAAGTTCAATCGCGACTGCACTCCTTTCTCAAACGTTCCCTTGGAAGGCGACCAGTTTACCGACTGGCTCCAGGCCATCCATGGCAAGAATACGAACAAAACAAAATGATACAGCCACTTCATCTACCAGTCCTTTCCCTGCTGCTGCGGCTGCGGTGTCTGCTGCATTCTCTGGAACAATTCCGATGGCACATCCCGGTCTTTGACCTGACTGAGCTCTTTCATCGCTGCGACTACCTTCGGATCTTTGGACTGTGTCTTGGTCCCTTCGTTACTGCTTCCCTGCACGGTCTGCAACTTCTGAGACTTCCCCGGCTGTTCTTCCTCTTTCCCGCTCTCAGCTTCCGTTTGCGACTCTCCATCCAACGGTCCGAGTTCATTCTGCTGATTCCGCTCGGATGAGGACTGCTCCTCTCCTCCTGACTGATTTTCCTGCCGGGAGTCTTGCTGTCTTTCCTGCTGCTGCTCAGAATTCTGCTGGTTCGGATTTCCACCTGCAGCATTTTCAGAATCCTGAGTATTCTCAGATGACTCTTGTTCCTGTTGTTCCTGCTGACCACTCTGAGAAGGATCACCAGAGCGGGAGTTATTTTGATGCGGTTCCTGTTGTTCTTTTTGCTGCTGTTCCTGCTTTTGCTCCGGTGTCTGCTCCAGTAGTTCCTCCAAGGCTTTACGCAATGCCTCCCAGTCCGTTGCATCAGCATCCTGTTGCTCTCCTGCAAAAACCGCATCCAAGCCGTCTTCCACTGCACCGCGGGGTAATGAAGTTCCGTTGGCAAGCAGCTCATTGCCCGTCGCCACGGTCACCTGGGCCAAAGCCGCATAGTCGCCTGCCAGCAACGAGTCCTGCTGACTGAGCTGAGAGACCGCAGCCGACAATTTCCCGACCAATGGTGCCTGATTGTTCTGTGGCGTCTGGAGCTGGCCACTTGCGGTCAATACACACAACCAGCAGGCCGTTAGACTTGCCGGCAACGGTGGCGGCACGGCAGTGGATTTCTTCGTCGCAGCTTTGGTTTCCATCTCTCTTGCATACTCCCCTTTTCGGCCTTTGATCATCCTGGGTCGCACCGGATATTCCCGCCAGAAACTCAGTGCAAAAAAAAGCAATCCGATCAACAAAGGCACTTGATAACGTTCCATCGGTTTACGATCCCGGTTCTCTGTAAATTCCCCTTTGCGTCCCTTTTCGATGGTCATCCTCAGCAATTCCGGCAAATCCAGCCAGCGATCGGCCTGCCGGTATTCCCCTCCGGTGCCGCGGGCCAGTGCCTGCAGCGTTGTTGCATTTAACCGGGACAGGACCACCGAACCACTCTGATCCTTAATCACCCCTCCCGCCGGATCCTGAATCACAGCTCCTGCGGGCGTTCCCACACCCAGCCCGATAACTTTTATCCCGGCTTCTTGCAGGTCCTCCAGCCGGGACTGCCATTCATCACTCAGACTCTCACCATCGCTGAGAATAATCAGGTACCGATCCGCTGCCGAACCCGGTCCCTGACTGAACGATTCCAAAACAACATCCAGCATGGCCGCATAGTTCGTGCCCCCCTGTGGTAAATACTCCGGCGACAATTCCGGCAGAAATTCCCGCAAGACCTCGTAATCCGCACTTAAGGGACTTTGAGTAAAGGCGGTCCCGGCAAACAATACCAGCCCGACCCGCTCGCCCTTCAAATAATCCAGCAGGTTGTCCACCAGCAACCGCGAGCGTTCCAGCCGGCTCGGCTTCACATCATCCGCCCACATGCTCTTAGATAAGTCCAGTGCCACGATCACCTCACGCGATTGTTCAAAACGGGGCAATTCCACCCATCCGATTTGCGGCCGTGCCAGTGCAACCGACAGAAAAACCATCCCTAACCAGAAAAAAATCAACCGGCCCGGCGGCCGCATTCCATGAGCCATTTCCCGTAAACGTCCGCCATCTACGGATACCGCCTTCATACCGGACCACGCTCCTCCCGCCCGGCGACGCCAGTGATAAACCAGCCCCCAGATCAGCCCGACCAGTGACACCGGCACTCCCAACAACCACATTGGCATGCCCCAGGTCATTTTTGCATACTTCCGTTGCGATGCTGAAACAGATGTCCCAACCCTGAAATCCCGGTCAACAATATTCCCGCCATTAAAAAGTGTCTAAAATAATCCTGCGTCAGCAGGTAGGAAGTCGCTTCAAACTCAATCTTCTCCGCCTGATCAATTGCCCGAAAGGCATCTTCAATCGTCGAAGAATCCGCCGCACGGAAATACTGCCCGCCGGTCATCTGGGAGATTTGCTGTAGAGTTTGCTCATCCAGGCTGTGCTGGCCTGGAATTTGCATTCCAAAAAAACTTCTGGACTCTCCCCCCGCTCCAATGGTGTAGACCGGGATATCCAGCGACCTGGCGATCTCAGCCGCTTTGAATGGATCCAAAGCACCACTGTTGCTACGCCCGTCGGTTAGCAGTACCACGAAGGCCCCCTGCCGTTTACCCTCATCAATACGCTCTACCTGCTGCAATCGTGTCAGCGAAACTCCCAGTCCATCGCCAATCGCCGTCTTCTGTCCCGCAACTCCCGCAAAGAGGCGTCCGGTCTGACGTCGTAACCACTGATGATCAAATGTCAACGGTGCCAGCGTGTAAGCCACTTCACCATACACTACTATGCCGATCCGATCACTTTGCCTGCGGTTGATAAATGCTTCAATCACTGGCTTCACCGCATCCAACCGGGTTGCCTGACGACCTCGTACCTGATAATCCTGTTCCAACATACTTTCGGATAAATCAATCGCCAGCATGATATCATAGCCTTCTACCTGCCGCTGCTGCTTGTCTTCCACCTTCTGTGGTCGGGCCATGGCGACGATCAGGCTAATCATCCCGCAGACCAGTAAGAATAAAGGCCAGCCGGACCGCCGGAACGCCACCGGCCTCACCCACTGTGCCACGAACGGCAGCACCACCGCCTGCCCGCCGCGAAACCGACGCAGGATAAAGATCAATATTACCAACAAAAACAGTCCGAGATACCACGGATCCGCCAGTTGCCAGTCTTCGTAACGCCATGCGGCCAGCATTACATTGCCCCTCCCATACCACGTTGCGCCAGAAAATACACCAGGCTGTCAAAAACATCGCCACCACTGGATAACGTCATGCACGAACGCGGATCCGGATAAAGCGATTTGAAATAGCGATCCCGCTGCTCCACCCACTGCGCATGTTCCTTTCGTTGAGAGGTATCCCCCGGGTGCACTACCGCCATTTCTCCCGATACCGGATCGTAAGCCGAGAGTTCCCCCACGTCCGGCAGTTTCCGTTCCCACGGATCTTCTACCCGGAAGCCCATCATCTGATAACGCTTTGCCAGAATGGGCCAGCCTGTTGGTCGTTCTTCGGAGTAAGGAAAATCACCTAACCACAAACACACACTGTGCCGCGGCACCGCACGCGATAAAAATTTCCATGGCAGCCGAACATCTGCACTGGCATCCAATCCCGGTTCACGCTGCGCCAGTAACTGACTGGCAGCCGCATAGATCTTTCCTCTTCCCGTCGCCGGTTCAATATACCAGTCCTGCTGCGGTCCGGCATAGTAGAGCGCAGTGCGGTCGCGATTCACTGCACCGAGTAACATCAGACAAACCGCCAGTTCCAGCAGCGCATCCCGCTTGGATTTTATGCCTGATCCGAATTGTAACGATACCGAATCCTGAAAAACAATCAGCAAGGTCACCTCCCGTTCTTCGATATACTTCTTCCGGTAAGGTTCACCCAGGCGCGCCGTTACATTCCAGTCGATATCCCGCACGTCATCGCCAAATTCATAGGGAACCACCTGATCAAACTCCATCCCCTTACCACGAAAGGTGGAGCGGTACTCTCCGCCCAGCACGCTGTCCGCGGCATGACGCACCCGCCACTCCAGCTTTTTCAATAAAGCCATTCGCTTCGGATCTGTAATGGAATCTATCGTAAGCATATTTTTTAGACAGCAGGCCGGGATTCTGTCCCGGCAGTTTATGAGATGCCGGAATAGAATTCCGGCCTACCGTCCATTAAGCCGCTTCCGCCACATGGTCCGGCAATTGCGTGTGATTCAGGATCTCTTCTAGCACGGTGTCTGTTGTCACTTCTTCCGCTTCCGCCTCATAGGTCAGGCCCACCCGATGGCGTAGCGCATCACAGAACAGTTCCTGAACGTGTCCGGGAGTCACATAGCTGTCACCCCGCAACCAGGCCAGTGCCCGTCCGGACTGCGCTAATGCCAGGCACGCTCGCGGCGAAGCCCCAAAGCGCAGATATTTTTTGACAGAGTGGATGCTGGCTTCTCCGCGAGTGGAACGCACCAGGGTTAAGATATAATCCTGCACTGCCGGCGAGAGATGCACCGCATCGACTTCCTGCCGCAGTGCCAGCAGCTCCTGCGCATTGCTGACCGCCTCAATCTGCGGCTTCTGCGTAATACTGCCCCAGCACTCCATCATGTCGCGCTCTTCCATCGCAGTCGGGTAGTCCACCATCAGTTTGAACAAAAAACGATCCGTCTGTGCTTCCGGCAGCGGATACGTTCCTTCCTGCTCGACCGGATTCTGCGTTGCCATCACGAAAAACGGGTGTGGCAGGGGGCTGGAATTTCCGCCAATCGTGACCTGCCGCTCCTGCATCGCTTCTAACAGTGCGGATTGCACTTTTGCCGGTGAACGGTTAATTTCGTCCGCCAGCACCAGATTGGCAAAGATCGGTCCGTGATGTGCCACGAAGGCCCCGTCGGAAGGCTGGAAAATCATCGTTCCCACCACATCACTCGGTAGCAGATCCGGTGTAAACTGAATCCGCTCACATTGCACTCCCAGCGCCTCACCTAATGACTTAACCAGCAGGGTCTTAGCCAATCCCGGCATCCCCTCAAGCAGCACATGCCCGTCCGCCAGCAGTGCCACCAACAGTCGCTCAATCACATGATGCTGGCCTAGCACCGCTTTACTGATTTCCACCTTGACGTGGTCGGCCCATTGATTGCTGTTTTCCATGGTCATAGCCTTAGCAAAGATTACGCCGATGACCAGAGGGCATTTCAGGATTCTGTCCGATCTTTACCGACGAGCCGCAGCGCAAACATCCGGGGCATTAAATTCTCCACGATGGTGGATGATTCTTTTTTGCCCAGTTGGAAGGCTGAGATCCCATTTCCAGATGAAGTTGGCCGCCGTCCTCAAATTCATCCACCCGCAGATAAGCCCGGTCTATTTCCTTGCCGTTCAACTGTGCCGACTGCACATAAATATCCTTCCCCAGCTCACCGGACGCTGTGACCACAAAAGGATGTCCCGGCAGCTTGATTTCACTTCGCGCAAAAAGCGGACTGCCGATCAGATACACATCCTGTCCGGATACCGGAAAGATTCCCATGGCACTCCAGACATACCAGGAAGACAATGCCCCGGAATCGTCGTTGCCCGGCAACCCCCCGCGCCCGGTGGTATACGCATATTTCAATAAGGAATGAACCACCTCCGCCGTCCGGTCATGCCGACCCGCATAAATGTAGGCATACATCGTTTCCATATCCGGTTCATTGTTCATGCCGGTGAACCGTCGCAGGGCGTACCCAGCTTTTTCGACCTCCGGATCCGGCGGATATTCCAGTTGCTGACAGGGTGTCTCGCCGAAACCAAAGAACTGATTGAGCATATCCACAAATTGCTGCGGGCTGCCGCACAATGAGATCCGGCGTTCCATATCGTGCAGTAATCGGAAGGAATAATTCCAAGCCCCGCCTTCATAGTAGTCGGAAGCCTTAAGGCGACCCGTCTCTGTGCTGTAGACATTCCGCCACCAGCCGGAAAACTTCATCAACTGTTTGTACAATTTGATTTTCCCGAAATGCTGCGCCAGTTGTGCCGTAGCGAAAAAGGCGGATGCCAGATCCAGTGTGTGGGTAAAGGGATAGACCGAGCCTTGCGACCGGTATACGGCTCCTTTACCCTGTTCCAGTTCATACAACATAAGATTCATCGCTCGCTTCCAGTCAATGCCCTGCAAGCCGCGATAATAGGCATCCACAATCGTCAGATGCGCCAATGCACTGGCCTGCTTGTCAAAAATCATCGGCTCTTTGGCCATCACATAACCAATCGGAAATTTCCGGTGCCGTTCGGCCGCCTCCAGCAACGCATTCACAATCTCCCTGCCTTTTTCCGGATACACACTGAGCACCAGCGGAAGCTGCGTTTTGTAAATGTCCCACATCGTTGAAAAATCACTGAAAAACGGTCCCGGCTCCGGCCAGAACGGGCTTTCATTGGCCATATCGCTCGGTTTGATCAGGCTGTGATAGAGGGCGGAATAAAAGATTTCATTCTGTTCCTCTGTGCCACCGGAAACCTGCAGTCGCTCCAGATGATCCACCCACACCGCACGTGTTGCCGCTTGGATCTGATCAAAGTTCTGATCCCTGGTTTCACTGAGATTGACCTGCGCCTGTGTTTCACTGCGATAGGAAAAGCCTAATTTGACTTCTACCTGCTGCGCCTGGTCAAAATGAAAATAAAAACCGAATGCACACGGTTGTTCAGGATCAATCGCCTGAATTTCAAGCGTGGGCTGGATCACCCTGCGTGCCCCGTTCCAGACACCCCAGTCATCAGCTTTCGTATCTATTTCAAGGTATACATAAAGCGGAATACTGTTGATGATGACTTTACCTCGCGCTGATGTTGATGAAAGCGCTTCCAGCGTAACCGCGTTCGGTTTGGTATCCCGACCCTTGAACAAAACCCCGTTGGTGGCCAGATCCAGAATGATACCGGTATCGGCCTCGTGTGAAAAAGTATAGCGGTGACAGCAGGATTTGGGCGCCACGGTCAGTTCCGCCCGGATGTCAGGCTCCGGCATATGCACCGCATAATATCCCGGCGATGCTTCTTCCTGATCCAGCTTCCACCGATGCCCCAGCGACAGGCTTTTGAGCGTTGCCCTCAGGTCACCACAAAAGGGTGTCACGCGAGCGTGATTGTAGAAGATCCGCATATCTCCCGTTCCGCTCTGCTGGAAATGTGTGAATCCCGATGCCGTTAAATCCTCAAAGATTTTTCGGGGCGGACCTTCGGTAGAGCGATCATACCATCCGTATCCGGTAGGATAGGCACCGCTGTAGGCAACGGCAGAGACCATTCCAAAAGGATAACAGGCACCCGGGTGGGTGTTTCCCACCTGTGCTTTAGGCCAGAACCAGGTTGCTGCAATTCCTTCCGGCTCCGGCAAATCCACCGTGCCGTTCCCCAAAAACGGATCTACATATGAAAAAGGACCTTGCTCCATTAAACCTTTTCACGCTAGCCCAAGCATTCCACCCGGGCCAGTGTAAATCCAACCGTTACGCGGCAGTCAGAGAAAGAGAACTGCGGGTGAGTTTTTCCAGCACCTGTTGCTTATCAAACTGCATCGCGTATTCGCGCGCACGTCTGGACAGATCGGCACGATCTTCAAGCGACATCGAGGCCGCGACATTGAGCTGATATTTCAATCCGTCAATATCGCCGGCTTCATGCTCCAGACACTGTCCCCCGGTCGCTTCCGGAATACCACCGGTGCGCGTCGTAATGACCGGCCCCAGGCCGCCCGCCAACATCTTCTCAGCAATCGCAATTCCGAAAGTTTCCACGAACTCGACACACGGCTTGCTCGGCAGGGTATAGGCAAAGCAGCCGTGCATGAGCGCCCCTTTTTCGCGATCACTCACATCGTTGTAGATCACAATCCAGGGATCATCCCCGGCCAGTTGTTGGAGGTCTTCATTAGCTGGTCCGTTACCGCAGATGACCAGCTTCTGCTGCTGATACAGTTCGCTGCCGCGATACGCATGAATCAGGTCGTCTACTCCCTTGGCACGTGCCAGCCGGGACAGAAAAAGCACGTAACCATCACGTGTCAGGTTGCGCGTATTCAAAACCTCCTCGACTTCACCTGCACGGTCGTCCAGCGAGGTGTAGTCAATGGTATTGATGGCCGGGAAACTGATCCCGACTTTTTCTGTCAGCCGTTGCTCAAAGTTGGTTCCCAGGGCGGAATCCACATCCCGTCCTGCTTCCAGAATCAGATCCTTCGTATATTGGCTGACCGCCACCGGAATATCGTGATCCAGGTAGTTGCTCAAGACCAGTTGGGCGGCACCGAAGCAATTTTCATGCACCGCATTCTTCACTACATTAGTGATATCTGAACCTACGGCTTCTCCGATGGTAAGCACATCCCGAAAAATATCTGTCTGTGCGAAACTCTGAACCGCATTCATAGCCATCTGCCCGTGCGGCACCAGATAAAGATCCATCAGCGCCGTGCGCCCGGAAAAGCGATGCAATAGATCAACGATGTGACCACTGATGGCGTAGCTCAGCCTGCCATCGAGCACTTTGTATCCGCCGACTTCATTGGGACGATCGACCTGGATGCCCCGAGTATACGGTTGGATGGAATCCAGCGGTTTCAGAGGTAATCCACTGTTTTCCAGAATATCGATCGGATAACTGACAATGTGCACATTTTCATAACCGGCATCTTTGGCTGCCTCCGCAAGATTCCGCGCCTCGGTGGAGTGTCCGCAGATAATAGGGTCTGCCCGAACAATAATGATCAGGTTCTTGAGTGGGTCGCCAGCAATGTCTTTTCGTTCCAGATTAAAGCGCGGTGCAATGTTCATGTGATATCCTTTGGTATGAGTTAAGTATCTTTTAGCTGACCTGACCGAGCAATTGTCATGCCAAGATATCTAACTCACACATTATCTGTATGTTATACAAAAATTTGAATGAATTGGAGCAGAAGTTATTCACAACCGCTTCTGCTGGTTGACGCTACCTGGCGTTTGGATAGATTGGATTGATGACAGATGGCCGACACATCCTCATCACTGGTTGCACCCGTGGTTTAGGCCGGGCACTGGTGGATATTTACATCCGGCAAGGCCATCAGATCTCCGGCTGTGGGAGAAGTGCAGAGCAGATTGAATCGCTGCAATCCGCCTATCCCGACCATCAGTTTCAGGCTATTGACGTTGCCGACTATGCCGCTGTCAATGCATGGGCACCAACCGTCATCCAGTCTCAGGGTCCACCTGACATACTGATTAATAATGCCGCCCTGATGAACCGAACCGCTCCGCTGTGGGAAGTTGATGTCGACGAATTCAGCCAACTCACCGATGTAAACATCAAAGGTGTCTTTCATGTTATCCGCAGCTTTCTACCCGCTATGATACAGCATGGTTCCGGCATCATTGTTAACCTCAGTTCCGGTTGGGGGCGTAGCACCTCACCTGAAGTGGCTCCCTACTGCGCCAGTAAATTTGCGATTGAAGGTTTGACTCAGGCCCTGGCGCAGGAACTTCCAGCCGGACTGGCTGCGATCCCTCTCAACCCCGGCATCATCGACACGGACATGCTGCGTAGCTGCTGGGAGGAATCGGCCGCCGGCTTTGAAACTCCGGAGCATTGGGTCCAAAAAGCCGCACCTTTTATTCTTAATCTCGGCCCCAGCGACAACGGCAAATCCCTCTCGGTGAACTGATTCGCACCCCTCGAAGGATTGACGCAGTCATATTTTGGCATTATGATGCATACATGAGGACCACAATTGACATCAATGATGCACTTTTGCAGGAACTAAGACAGCGTTCGGGCCAAAGTGGCACCCCTTTCAAACGTGTCGTCAATGAAGTGTTGCAAGCTGGATTAGGCCTACTGGATCAAGCCAAAACCTCTAAGCCCTATCGCGTCAAGTCGCACCCTCTCGGTCTGAAACCGGCCTTCCGTGGTCAGAGCATGAATCAACTCTACGATCAGCTGGAAGCTGAGGATAGCGCCAAGTGATGATTCCAGACACCAATCTGCTCATCTATGCGCACGATTCCACATCTCCGCAGCATGATGTAGCTCGTGACTGGTGGGAAGCCACCCTCTCCGGGCGGGAGCCCGTCAGCATTCCGTTTGTGGTGCTCATGGCGTTTATGCGTCTGGTTACTCACCCCATGATCAATCAGAACCCGATGTCTGTGTCTTCCGCTCGCGAAATTATTGACAGCTGGGAAGCGGTTCCCGTCGTGCAATTTATCTCAGGCCGATCAGGCACACTCAAATTGGCTTGGGATCTACTCGAATCCACCCAGGCCGGTGGCAACCTCACCACCGATGCCGTTATCGCGGCACACGCATTGGAGGCAGGTGCTACGATCTACTCCAACGACCGCGACTTCGACCGCTTTTCCGAACTGAAATGGCTGAATCCTCTGACCTGAGGAATTTACCTAAAAAAGTATTGCACTTTAGAGCGGATTCCCGTTCAATTCTCGCCGCTTCTAGCGGACTTAGGTCCACTTACCTGGATACTACTTTGGAGCAGCTTAGTGATCTAGTCCCGATAAATCGGGATGAACCACTAACAGTCCAAAACGAGTCCGGAGTAGCTCAGCGGTAGAGTCCCGACAGGTCGGGATTAACCACTACTTACTCCAAAATGAGTCCGGAGTAGCTCAGCGGTAGAGCAGGTGGCTGTTAACCACTTTGTCGTAGGTTCGATCCCTACCTCCGGAGCCAATTTTATTCGGCAGCTATGTTTTACTGCTATATCCTCCAGAATCCTAAAGGCCTGTTCTACATCAGACATACCGAAAATCTTGATTACCGTCTGGATAGTCACATCAAACAAAGATCATTCGTGGTAAATACACGCGTAAAAACGGACCGTGGCAACTGGTCCGGAAAAAGCCTTACCCCACCAGATCACAGCCCATCGAAGAAGAGAAACGAATCAAAGCCATGAAATCAAGTAAGTGGATACGAGAAAACCTCTTAAGTGGTAGAGTCCCGACCAGTCGGGATTAACCACTTGGGCCTAGGCTGAAAGTCCGCGATTAATCGGGATTCGAAACCTACCTCCAGAGCTTGTTTTTAGCAGATTTATCCCAAATCATGGGTATGGGTATCCTTCCAGATTCCTTTGAGCTGCCCTTGTTTTAAAGTCCAGTTGGCCCAGCAGTAGACTACCAGATCCATTCCCCAGCCAATACCTGCTGCAAGTAGCGCAGGAATTCTCTGAGTAGGCTTGAGATTCCACCAGCGTTTCCATCGCACCGCCAGTGCCCCCTGATGCAGGACCCACCATCCTCCTGCCGCCACACGTTTCTGAATCAGTTGCAGAAACCATTCAGGATTCTGTTCATGCTCTTCTTTCAGAACCTCTTCAACGGATCTTTCTGCCTCATTCCGCTCCCGGAGATAATCATGCAGATAGGTGTATAGCGTATGACCTATCGCCTGTCTTCGCTGGTTAGGAAGTATTTCGGTGACTTTCAGATAGGCCTCAAAAACGTGTGCTGCAGCCGGTAATCTGAGGCAGGGCAGGTCGTCCGCGATTGCTATGGCTTGAGGTGCTCAAGACACTCCCGAATGGCCGGACTTAACAACGGCAGGCACTCGCGGATTGCATGCGGACTACCCGGCAGGTTGATCATCAAGGTTTTTCCGCGAATACCGGCAGTCGCACGGGACAGAATTGTGGTGGGAGTGTTCACATACGATTTCACCCGCATCACCTCTCCAAACCCGGGTAGTTCTTTATCGATCACCGCACGTGTCGCTTCCGGCGTCACATCTCTGCGATCGGAACCGGTGCCTCCGGTGGTAATAATCAGATCACATTTTGTATCGTCTGCAAACCTTTTCAGCTGATGCGAGATCATGACCTGATCGTATTCCAGCAGCCCGGAAACAATCTGCGGTTGAGCATTGGCGAATTCGAACGAAATGATCTGATCAATCTCCATACCGTAGGAGTCTTTATGGTCACCGTCCGATGAACGGACACATAATGATAATCGACCAATAATCATACGCGTGACTCTTCCAGCCAAGAGGCTTTCCGGAACATTTTGCGTTTGCGTGATCTCATTTTTGTACGCATTACGAATTTATTCATTATACAGGGGGCCACCCTGCTCCACATAGTCATCTAACACTTCCTGCGCTTCATGACGCAACAAGTCTGCGGTGACCTGAATACCCCGCTTTTGGAAATACCCTTGCCAGTCAGGATGCTTGATCCCTTCATCAAAACCGATCCTGCGTGCATCCTCATCACGGGCAGCGTAATACAAGTGACGGATGCCGGACCAGAACACGGCACCCTGACACATCATACAGGGCTCACAGCTCGCATACAGTTCCAGTCCGTCAGAGTCATTGGAACGCAGCGAGTATGAGCTTATCATCTTTTGTGCCTGATAAATAGCAACCACTTCCGCATGCCAGAGAGAGCACTGCTCAGGTAAAACCAGATTGGCTCCCACCGCAATGACGTGTGCCGGCCCGGGATCATAAATCAGCGCACCAAACGGTCCTCCGCCGTGCCGGACGCTTTCCCGAGACAGTTCAACAGCCTCATGCATCAGCGCCGCTGGAGAAGAGTAGGATCGCTGCTGGATGTCATTGAGTCGAAGACCCATCCACGGGGGCAGAACAAGCTCCATCACTCCTATATATATTGATCTTTCAACAGATGCCAACGCCGGAATTCTTCCGAACGGATTCCCCTTGTATTGACTCGCCCAGCTGATTTCCCTTGAATATCATCTCGCCTGATAAACTAGAGCCAGAAGATAAGAACCCTGCTATGCAACCAACGATTATATATACCAAAACCGACGAAGCCCCGGCACTGGCCACTTATTCCTTCCTACCCATCGTGGAAGCCTTTGCCAGACCCTGTGGTATCAACGTCGAAACCCGCGACATCTCGCTGGCCGGACGCATCATTTCCCAGTTCCCGGAATTCCTCAACGACGACCAGAAAATCGACGACCACCTGGCGGAGCTCGGACAACTGGCCACCACGCCGGAAGCCAACATCATCAAACTCCCGAATATCTCTGCTTCCATGCCGCAAATGAAGGCCGCCATTAAAGAACTGCAGGACCAAGGCTACGCGCTGCCGGATTACCCGGACCATCCGACCACGGATGAAGAAAAAGATTTTCAGGCCCGCTACGATAAAGTCAAAGGCAGCGCTGTGAATCCAGTATTACGTGAAGGAAATTCAGACCGTCGCGCTCCCGGAGCCGTCAAAGCCTATGCTCGCAACCATCCGCACCGCATGGGCGACTGGATTGCCGATTCCCGCACACGTGTCGCCACGATGGGAAAGGATGACTTCTTTTCCAACGAGAAATCTGTCACGGTCCAGGATGCCACAGATGTGAAGATCGAGTTCGTTGACGCAAATGGTTCCGCCACGACACTGAAAACCTCCACCCCGCTGAAAGCGGGAGAAATCCTCGATGCCACCCGCATGAGCAAAAAAGCACTGGTCAAATTCCTGCAGAAACAGATCGAAGTTGCTAAAGCGGACGGTGTGCTCTTCTCACTGCACATGAAAGCGACCATGATGAAGGTCTCCGACCCGATCATCTTCGGCCACTGCGTCCAAGTGTTTTTCGCGGACCTGATCGCAAAACATGCGGACACCATCGAATCCCTCAACGTGAACTTCAACAACGGCTTCGGCGATCTGCTCTCCAAAATCGAATCCCTCCCCGCTTATAAAAAAGCGGAAATCGATAAGGATATCCAGACGGTTTACGAGAATGGTCCGGATCTGGCGCAGGTGAATTCGGACAAAGGCATCACCAATCTGCATGTGCCCAGCGACGTGATTGTCGATGCATCGATGCCGGCCATGATCCGCGATGGCGGTAAGATGTGGAATGCCGCAGGCAAAACGCAGGATACTCTGGCCGTGATCCCAGACAGTTCCTATGCCGGTATCTACCAGGCTGTGATTGATTTCTGTAAAGCGCACGGCGCACTGGATCCGACCACCATGGGATCTGTTCCGAACGTGGGTCTGATGGCACAAAAGGCTGAAGAATACGGATCTCATGATAAAACCTTCGAAGCCCCGGCAGATGGCAGGATCCGGATCATGGATGCCGGTGGCCATGTCCTGATCGAACATGAAGTGGAAGCCGGTGACATCTGGCGTGCCTGCCAGACCAAAGATGCACCGGTTCGCGACTGGGTCAAACTGGCTGTCAAGCGTGCAAGAGCCACCGGATCTCCGGCTGTATTCTGGTTGAATGAAAATCGTGGTCATGACGCACAGCTCATCTGCAAAGTGAATGAATACCTCCAGGATCACGACACGGATGGTCTGGACATCCGTATTCTGGCGCCTGCTGATGCCTGCAAACTCAGTCTGGAACGTATCAAGGACGGGCACGATACCATTTCCGTCACCGGCAATGTGCTACGCGACTACCTGACTGATCTGTTCCCGATTCTGGAGCTGGGAACCAGTGCTAAAATGCTATCTATCGTTCCACTGATGAATGGCGGTGGTCTGTTTGAAACCGGTGCGGGCGGTTCTGCTCCCAAACATGTGCAGCAGTTTGTGGCGGAAAACTACCTCCGCTGGGATTCATTGGGAGAATTTCTGGCGCTGGCTGTCAGCTTTGAACATCTGGCCGGTGCCTTTGACCAGCCTAAAGCCAAAGTGCTAAGCGAAACACTGGATGCAGCTACCGGTAAATTTCTGGAAGAAAACAAGTCTCCAACCCGACGGCTCGGTGGCATCGACAACCGCGGCAGCCACTTTTACCTCAGCTTGTACTGGGCTCAGCAGCTGGCTGCTCAGGATCAGGATACAGCACTGAAGTCCACGTTCACACCCATTGCAGAGGCACTCGCTTCCAGCGAAGAACAGATTGTCCGGGAACTCCTCGCCGTCCAGGGCAGTCCGGTGGAAATTGGCGGCTACTATCAGCCGGATGATGCTCTTGCTTCCAGGGCAATGCGCCCGAGTGCGACTCTGAACAAGATTTTAGCACTGTTGTAAGATCAACGGGTTGAAGTGCCTTTAGCGATACATCGAGGAAAGATCCTGCCTGCATCAATACTCCCGACGCGGCATGCCCAGTTCATCCGTCATCTCGTTCAGTTCTGACTGCGCAGATTCATGCACCAGATCAGAGGCACCTGCCTTTTTGAGAATCTGTTCATAATCACTGATCGCGTTTTCAGCTTCATTCATGCGCCGATAAGTGCGGGCACGGTTGAGGTATCCCACATACAGTTCCTCCACCGGCACCATGTCCATCTGGATCAACGTGGTATAGTCCTGAACGGCTCGGATGTATTCACCGGTCTGCACGTAAGCCACACCACGGTTATTGAGCGCCCTGATCATCGGGCCCGCTTCAATTCCTTCCATTTCAATCACTGCAGTGTGATCGCGGATCGCTTTGTCAAAATGCTGCAGTCTGGCATAGGTTACACCACGGTTGTTATACGCTTTAGCTACATTCTCTCGCTTGCTGTCACCCATCTCGATCAAAGCCGTGTAATCCTCCAGGGCTTTGTGATAGTCACCTGTTTTTCCGAATTCAAAACCGCGGTTATTAAACGCCAGTGCCCGCTGGTTGTTCGGCGCCCCGGTCAGACCGATCACCCGGGTGTAGTCTTCAATCGCTTGCGGACTGTTTCCCAGGCGGGCGTGGGCAACACCGCGATTATTCAGGCATTTCGCGAGACGGTCAGGAGGCGTCTCCTCTATTTCAATCGCAGCGGTATGATCCCGGATTTCCGCCTCCGTATTTCCCATCTCGCGATGAGTCACCGCGCGATAATAATAGGCGCGGGAAACTCGATCCGGCAGCAAATCCCCCATTCCAATCACGATGGAGTATTGCTCAATAGCCTGCTCCCATTTCCATTTTCGGGCATAGGCTCCACCCCGGTAAGTGAGCATTTGCGCCACATGATCCAGGGGTGCCTCCTCCATCTCAATGACGCGAGTGCTGCAATTGATGACATGATCCCACCGTCCGGCCTTGAAATAAAGTGCGGCTTGCTCAAAAAGCGCGCGTGATAGTAACGCTGGCGGGGGATCTTCCAAAGCCACGACGGAAGCATAATCCCGTGCCTCCTCCTCTATTTTTCCGGCACTTCCCAGCAGACGGGCCCTTTGAATCAACGCTTCCGCAACCATTTTCAGAGGATAACTATTTGCCTCAATCACCCGGGTATAATCCTCCTGTGCCCGTTCCAGGTTTTGTAGTTTCTGGTATGCCTGCCCGCGCTGCACCAATGCATACGCAAGCTGGTCCGGAGGAGCATCCGCCAGATGGATCACGGCTGAGTAATCGTTAATCGCATTGTCCATTTCGCCGACGTGCCGATGGGTCAACCCCCGGTTGTTCAATACCTGAGCCTGATGTTCCGGGGACAGTTCCCGCTTACGAATCAGCGTCGTATACTCTTCGATGGCATTTCTCCATTGCTGTTTGCGGAAACACTCGCCAGCCCGCTGTAAGCATTGTGCCTGCTCTCCTGTCAGATCAGTTTCCAGCGAAATCGGCTGTAAGTTGAGTTTGGATTCCAGCCGATGATCGCTGGCTCTGAATTCCGAGGCGGAGTCCAGCTCCTGATCCATACGTCCGGACGTAGATGTCATGCCTGATTCCATGTGAAAACTTTAACCGTCACTCCGGATTATACAATGACGCACGTTATTCTTTGCCTCTGGGGTATAGCTTGTGTTTGATTAGTAACTGGTATGTCACTGTCTTCGCGCCCGTCCAGAACACGCTTTCGTATTTCTTCCTATCTGGAGTACGACGTCGAATACAAATCAACTTTACTGGTCAATGTTCATGCACTTAAGTCACCTGACCAGAAAATTATCTCTGAAGACTTTTCAATTACCCCTGAGATTCCTTTCGCAGAAATGCTCACCAAGCCGAAACTCAATCGAATCTATCGATTGGAAACCGGTAACGTCCCGCAACTTTCCATTTCCTACGAGGCAACCGTGGAGACCGTTCACAGACGTCATTCGTATCAGGATATCCGGCAAACTTCACTGGTCAAAATCCCGGCTGAAGTGACACCCTATTTATTTCCCAGCCGATACTGCCAATCCGATAAACTGGGTCGCTTTGCGATGAAGAAGTTCGGTCGCTACCGAAATACTTTTTCCCAGGTGCAAGCCATTTCAAACTGGATTTATGAGACGATTGAATACCTGCCGGGAACGACGACCCCGCAAACTTCAGCATACGATACGATCACCGAACAGGCCGGAGTATGTCGTGATTTTGCTCATCTGGGAATAGCGCTCTGCCGGGCTCTTTCGATCCCGGCACGATATTTCGTGGGTTACTCCTATCTGCTGAACCCTCAAGATTTTCATGCATGTTTTGAGGCCTATATCGGCGAACGATGGTTAATATTTGACCCTACCCGAATGGCACCTGTCAACGGACTGGTTGCTATTGCACACGGGCATGATGCCGCAGATGCGGCCACAACAACCATTTTCGGTTCAGCACAACTGACTTACATGCAAGTTGACTGTCAATGCGTCAAAAACCACTTTAAACCGTTTTATCGCAGCAGTCGCACAGGGATCTCATTCAGCCAGTGAAGCGCAGTGTTTCCAGCAAGTTCGCTGCGATGCGTTATGTGCGTTATGGCCTTACTTTTCTTTATCCGGCTCGGAAGTAACCGATTTTTCGCCCAGCTCGTAAATGTCCTTGGCCGAGCCCACAATCTTGGGATTCACATCAGATACCAATCCTTCGTCTTTTCCAATGTAAGGAATCTGGTTCAGCAGATACTTGATCGCATTCAGCCTGGCCCGCTTCTTGTCGTCGGAACGGATGACCGTCCAGGGGCAGTCAGCTGTATCCGTGTGGAACAGCATGGATTCCTTAGCCTTCGTATATTGATCCCATCTTCCCAGCGATTCCACGTCCATGGGACTCAGTTTCCACTGCTTGAGCGGATCCTTGGCACGCCACATGAACCGGCGCAGCTGTTCTTCACGACTGACTGAAAACCAGAACTTGAACAGCCGAATCCCGCTACGAACAAGCATCCGCTCGAATTCGGGCGTTTGTCGCATGAATTCCAAATACTCATGCGGCGTGCAAAACCCCATCACATGTTCTACCCCGGCACGGTTGTACCAGGAGCGGTCAAAAAAAGCGATCTCACCGGTTGTGGGCATCTGGCTGACATAACGTTGGAAATACCATTGACCACGCTCCGTTTCAGATGGTTTAGCCAATGCTACGATATGTGCACCTCTGGGATTGAGATTCTCCGTGAAACGTTTGATGGTGCCACCTTTTCCAGCCGCGTCCCGACCCTCAAACACTGCCACAATTTTCTCGCCACTGTGAATGACCCAGGACTGCATTTTGACCAACTCGATCTGGAGTAACTGGATCACCTTATCGTATTCAGAGCCCTTCATCGTGCGCTGGTAAGGATAGGAAGCACTGATCAGCTGTTTCTTGCTTTTGACACTTTTAACCCGCTCCACAATCTCAGACGGCACGCTGGATCTGACCTGTTCATCAATCACCCCTGTCATCGGAAAGGCCTCTTGTAGTGCGCTGGAGGACTTTTTAGAGCTTTTGACTTTGGAGGCCGGCTTTTTTGTAGACTTTTTCTTTACTGTCGTGCTCACAGCTTAAGTGAGCAATTCCTGTGCCTAACCCAGTGAAACAGGTTCACTTGCGCGGCTTTCAGATGGCGGAGAGGCCAGCACCCACTCCGGAAGATAGGTTTGAATCCGGCAACCCAGCCGTGCCAGCAGGCTGTAAAGACCAAAATACGTGCGATTGACATAAATCGAATGCGCTGACCCGCGGGCACCACGCATGGATTTCAATACTTCATTCTGACGATTGTTCTGACCCATTTCGTAGATGGCATTGAGGAAATCCCGATCCGAAAAGTCGAACTCGGGGGAGCGGAAAGGACGCGCCAGCAGCTCAATACTCGGAATGCAGACATCCAGAAATTCGTTTCGCTGTTCTGCGGAATCAGTAGGTAACAAGATGTCCAGTTCTTCCAGACACTCCACCAGGCGCTTCCGGTCTTGCGTCACAGACGGATCCAGAAAAATGAAATTCTTGTAGTAGAAATCGTCGCTCAGCCGCTTGGTACAACCAAAGTCCAATGCCACCAGACATCCGTCAGCATCCACGAGAAAATTACCCGGATGCGGATCGGCATGAAACAGCCGCAATTCATGGATCTGTCGATGATAAAAATCCCATAACGCCTGCCCGACTTTGTCACGTGCAACCGGTGCTGCATCCGTCTCCGCAAACTGATCCAATGGCAACCCGTCGATCCAGTCCATGGTCAGCACCCGCCGGGAAGAAAGCTTCGGATAGTATTGGGGGAAACGCAGGTTGGCGACATCGCGGGAACGATCCGAGAGATCCATCGAGCGCTCCAACTCAAGTGCGTAATCGGTTTCTTCCAACAGTCGTTCACGCACTTCCTGAAAGTACATGTCCACATCCTCTTCACGCATACCCATGATCTGGAGAGCAATCGGCTTTACAATAGCCAGGTCACTTTTGAGGGATTCTGCCACGCCCGGATATTGAACCTTAACCGCGAATTTCTTATCGCCCTGTAAAGCCTGATGCACCTGTCCGATTGAGGCTCCATGCGAAGCATCGTGCTGGAAGGTATCGAACAGCTCGGTCGGTGCCTGATTGAATTCGCGCCGGAAGGTACGGACTACGAGTGGATAGGAAAGCGGCGGGGCTGAATACTGAGCTTTGGAGAATTCCTTAGCGTAAGCTTCCGGCAACAGGCTCTGATCAATACTCAACATCTGGGCCATTTTCAGCGGACCGCCTTTCAGCTTGCTGAACGTATCATAGACATCTTCTGCGTTCTGGCGGTCCAGATCTGCCTTGGTAGATGCTCCTCCTACGGATTTTTTTCCGTAATGCCTGAGATAGTTGATTCCCACTTTGGCGCCGGTTCCCAATAAGGAAGCCGTTCTGCCGGTTCTCGAACTTTGGATGCTGTCCTGACGCTGCGGTGCAGAAAATTCCATAGATGAGGAAGATTCAGACATAGCCGGTCAGGAAGATTGGGCAGGAGATGGAATGAGAAAGCGAGCCAGATCAAAAGCGGAGTCCACCGCCTGAGTGCGGATGAGGTCGAAGGCCAGCGTGGTAGATTTTTCCACATAGGCATCCGTTCTTTCAAATCCTTCGCTTTCATCATGAAGATGATATTCGATAGCGGAACGGAAGGTTACATACAGCCCCTCCGGCACAAGTGCATCCAGGCGCCCGCGTTCCGCCACTTCACCACTCTGACGCCCATGCTTCAAAACTTCCTTACAAAAAGATTTGAACTCTTTTTCAAATCTTTCCAATTCGCGATTTTTCTTCATGGGTCCTCCCTTGAAACGGATCAGCATTAAACTGCGGTATTCCAGGGATTTTTCCAAAAAAGCAAAAATCACCGTCTGGAAGCGCTGCTTAGCGGAAAATGACTGATATTCCTCTCCTTCAGTCACCGAATAGATCACTTCCAGTAAGCGGTCTGCCCAGAAAGCTTTTTCTACCGATGGAAACGACGGGAATTGAGAAAAGAAATCTTTCTCATTGATATCCAATGTGTTGCAAAGCTGAATCACAGAATCCGGCGCTTTGCCGTGATTCCGCAAATGATTCACGTACTCGTTCATGATACGGTAACGTAATTCCATGGAAAAAAATTAACCCACAATGCAGGTTGTGCAATGGAAACGAGTAAAATTCAGAACTTTTTGTAACGTCGTTCCGCCTCTGCTTGCTCCCGCTGCCGCTCGAGAATCTTTTCGATCAGCATGTAGATTACATTTACGACGTAATCGATGTATGAAAATCTGCAAAAGGAGGCTGAGAACCTACCATTCCAGGCCATCTCTCTCACCGGTGAGATCCTTAATTCTCCGCTGAATGATCACATCCCGATTCGCCTGACGTTGCTGGATAAGTTCCTTCAAGCGCGTGAGTTCCACATCCAGTTCCTGCACCTCGGACTGATCACGTTTTAATTTACGCTCGAACTGGCTGGCCACCAGTTCTTCTATGGATTTCTGAATTGCCAGCTTTTCTTCAGTGGTTGGTGCCAACTGGTATTTCCATGCCAGAATTTCACACTGCACCTCACCTTCCAGAATCTTAGCCTCCTGAGCAAATTGCTGCGGATAATGTTGCCTGGCAACGTCCTGATCGCTGGCAGGTTCGAACAGACGCTCAATTATCTCCTCGTAAAACTCTCCATCGGTGGACGCTACCGTTTTAAGATCTTGCTGAATCGACGGGAGGTATTTTTCAATGAACGTCAAGACCAGCTGTGCATCCGCTTCTTCCGGAGGTTCCTCTGCATGCAGAGGCAGGATTACACCCAGGCTTAGCATGCATAGACTCATTATTTTTGTTTTCATCATTTCCTTTAGTTCGGGGTTAAATCGGATCGGTCTGAATCCGTTGACGCACTGCGCTCATCCGTTCGCGCAAGTCACTAATCGATGCCGAGGCACCCAGATGATAGCTTGGCTTCGCCTCTTGAGTTTGAGTGCGCTGGTTGAAGGTTTTTGCCCAGTCCGGTGACTCTTCCAATCTGGATTTTAGCTCTTGCGTGGCGCTGGTGATCATCTGCTGAGAAGGGCTGTCTGAACGACGTTCCATCAGAATAAGCATCATCCCTGCTAGAATCAATGCCGTCAGCATCGCTGTGACAGCTGCCTGAGTCGTTTTTTTACGTGTGCGATCCGTAGCGGTCTCTACAGGTTTTTCGAGCAGATAGGCGGTAATCGCATCTGTCACCAGCTCTGGCGATGGCGCATCCGGCTTGAGTAATGGAAGTTGCTCCAGTTCTGAAAGTCGCAGTTGCAGCTCCGGACTGCACTTCAACCGCTGCTCAAATTCAGCCCGTTGTTGCGGTTCGAGTTCTCCACTCCAGTAGAGCAATAATTGCTGATCATCATGTTTCATCACTTTTTCCCGTTTCGTTGATCATTTTAAGTTTCTTAAGTTTAATCGTTGCCTGATGCATCCGACCCAGCACCGTATTCAGCGGCACCCCGGTCAACTCGGCTATCTCCCGAAAAGTGAGCCCGGTTCCCAACCGCAGGCGCACCACCTCCTGTTCTGCAAGCGCCAACTGCTTAATCCAGTGCTGCAGTTGTTCCCGCCTTTCCTGCCTTTCCATCCGAACTGCGGGATGACTGGATTCATCCGTTTGACCGGATGCCATCTGTTCAAGTTCGTCTAAAGGTGAACTACTGGCCCTTCGGCGGCGTTGCTCCAGGCAACGCAACGCTTCCCGTCTGGCAATCGTCATCAGCCAGGCTTTGAATTTTCCCTGTTCTTCATAATGATCGAGGTTTTGCAACGCCTTTACCATCACCAGTTGAGCGGTGTCTTCTGTATCCTGTTGATGGTGCAGATAACTGTATACCACATGAAAAAGCAGTATTTGATACCGGCGCAGCAGAACATCCATTGCATTCACATCACCCGCGCGGGCCGCTTGAATTAGGGCTGGTTCATCCATCACAGCTGCATTCAGTCTACAGAACGCATTCACCGTTCGAAATTCCAAAATCATACATGTATGCTCAGTTTTGCATGAATCCTACAGGAGCGCCGGAGCTCGGGTTATGGAAGCGACCCAGGTTGGGGAAGACTTCTCCCAGATCCGAATCGGCAATACCAAACCAGCGGGCCAGCTCAGCAAAATACTGGTCGGTGGAGAGCGTGGGAATCAACCGCCCCCGACCGGTATCCAGCTTACTCCCAGCTGCGAGTTCCGGGTATTCCCCGTAAATAAGTCCACCACGCACTGCACCTCCCATCACAATCTGGTTTCCACCCCAGGCATGGTCGGACCCGCGGCCGTTGCTGGTCAAGGTACGTGCAAAATCGGACGCCGTAAAAGTCGTTACCTGATCGTGCACTTTGAGTTCCTGCATGGCCTGGTCAAATTCCGAAAGAGCACGACTCAGGACCTGCATCATTTCACCGTGACTTTCCAGCAGTTCGTCGTGATGGTCATATCCATCCATCAGCACAAAAAACGTCTGGCGTTTCATACCCAGTGTGTCACGCGCTGCAATGGTGCGTGCCACCAGCTGCAACGCTTCCGAAAGCTGTGCATGAGAAAATTCCGTGCGGATTCTGACCGGCTCCAGTGCCTCCGCAAATTCGCGTCCGGCATCCACGGCTTGATTCACTGTATCGGTATAAGCCTGCTGGAAGAGATTCTGATAAGTCACGTCCATCATATTCTTAACACTCGTCCGGGCAATTCTTCCTACCAGACCCACTTCGTCCTCATGCATCAACGGAGTCACACTACCACCCAGTTCAGGGCTGATTTCATAGGAAAAGGTCTGGCGCCCGGTCTGGAACATGTTGGTTCCTGCCAATGAAACATTCATGGATACCTTATCGTTGTCATTTACCGCATGCAGTAAATCGGAAACTCGACCTGCCCAACCGGTCGCTGAAGGACCATCCGGAATTCCCGTCTGCCAGTGCATGATCTGATCGGAGTGAGAAAACAGCCCTTGCGGCAATCGCACCGACTGACGTTCGAAGTCCTGCAATGTCGTGGGTTCGATCAATGTTCCCACATTAGCCACAAAAGCGGCATTTCCCTGCTGAAACAATACTGACAGTTCCGGCATGGCCGGATGCAATCCGAAGCGGCGACCTGAGGCAGAACGCTCAAGTTCCAACAGTTCTTTTCGCGATATTGCCAGATTGGATCGAGTTTCAGCATAATCCCGATATTCTGATTCAGAGTTCGGAACAAGCATGTTAAAGGAATCGTTACCCCCGGATAAAAAGACGCAAACCAGCGCCTTATAATCGTCGTCAGACGGACTGGCTGCCGCAACCGAATTGGTGATCCCCAGATTGAGTAGTGTCGAGATTACAGGAGTGGCACTGACCCCCGCGCAGGACACCTGTCCCAAAAACTGTCTGCGTGATAGCTCTTTCATCATTTTCTTTTCTATTGGAGGACGACAAAGTCCGGTGAGTTCGCGAATAAATAAATGGCTAGTGTTAAAATTTCCTGAGAATCGGCCCGCTCCCTGCTCGCCTCATTAAGAGCAGACCGGATGGTACGGCGGGTCGAATTTGAAAGTGCTCCGCGGGTTAAGACCAGAGCAAGATGATTGATCAGTGCCTCGGGGCGTTCACTTAAATCTAATAGGTGCTCACGGTCTATGCGTGACTCCTCCGAACCAAATCCAGGCAGTTCCCGGTCAAATTCAAGCAGTGCATCCTCACTGGTGGCATACAACAGGTGATTCATCATTCCAACGATGCTGGAGGCGGTGGCAATTTGAAATTCGGGCGCCACCAGTTTTTGGTCACGGATGGCCCCCACCGGTCCGTAGTCGGGTTGATAAAAATTAAAGACACTGGGTGCTGCCATGGGCTGTTGGCCGGATATATTTCGTATATCCCAGCCTTCCGGACGATAAAGACCGGAATTGGTCTGTAGTCCAAGCGCACGTGCTAAATGGATATAACGTACATAAGGTTCACGCAGTTTTCCATATGCAGGATCTTGGCGGTAGGTTTGCCGCGGATCACGCGCCTCCGGATCCAACAGAATGGCGCGCACTACTGAACGCATATCCCCCCGAACCCCTTCCCCGTTATCATGGAAAATGGTAGCCACTCGCGAGATATATTCCGGACTGGGATTGGAGGTTACCAGCCGCTGGATCAGCCGATAACTGACAAAAGGGCCCACGTTGGGATGATGAAAGAGATTATCAATGGCGGCATCCAGATCTTCTGCGATGGATTGACGACCGGGCAGTCTGCCGCTGACGCGCTTGCCGTCTAAATCGGTATAAGTCAGCAACTGCTTCGGTCCACGATCATGCTCATCCTCATAAAAGAACATGGGCCGGTTGACATAGTGGTCTGCCACATGCAGAAAACTTGCAACATCCACTACCCACTCATCGTGTTCCTCTTCCTGCAGGGGAAATCCGGGATTCGGCTGTGGATCAAACGTCATGCCAGTAAAAACCCGAGCCAGTGCACGAATGTCCTGATTGGTATAGGTCGGAATGGGTTGACCCTCAGCATCCAATTTACGGCTCCCGTCCTGATTGAGCATATACTGACCAAGCGTAAACAACTGCATGACCTCACGTGCATAATTTTCATCCGGGAAACGATTAGCATCGGGATCCGGCTTGCGATTTCTGGCATGACTAAGATAGATGCCCATCGCCGGATTGGTTGAGACCCGATACAGCAGATCGCGGTAATTTCCAAACGCCTCTTCGACCAGAATGTCATAATATCCGGTTAAGCCCCAGGGAAGATCCTCAAGCAGGTCGGAGCCGACACTGGATACCACCAGAATCTGACTGAGCGCATAAGCCACCCGCTGGCGGAGCTGATCCTCCGCAGACATATTTACATCCCACCAGGCCCAGATCTGAGGAGAATGAAACCGCTCTACTTCAGCTTCTTCCTCCCGCACCGTCACGCCAATGTCAAGGCAGCGGGGCGTATGCAAAGTGGGTGCGGCCGCAAATTGCGACTCCAGCCAGGATTCCGGTCCCGTGCGCGCCACATGCCGGATCATTTCCAGATTCGGGCCTAGTGTCGCCTGGGTCAGAAAGCGACTGGCTTCCGCTTCCGAGATTGGAGCTGCGCACAGGCCAGCGCCCAGCACTCCCGCTAAAAATACAGTCACGATCCATGTCTTTATCATACCAAGACATAACCCGCTGACGCTTCACATTATTGTAAGCAAATACAGAAATTTACGGCTTTCCGGGCTTTTTTCAGGGTTATTGAACCTGATAACGTGTGGCCAGTTCCTGTAGGCGCTGCATCTGCTCCGGGGTCGGGCGACCCCCACTTTGCTGAATTTCCTGCTGCAGGGCCTGCAATTCTTTGAGCACCTCAGTATGAGACGGGTTGGGTGCGGCTGGCTTGGCTTCACCCGGCTGAGGTGTCACCACCGCCCCGGTTCCCCCATCAGGTATTGTTAATTTTTTATATCCGGCCGGCACTTCAAAGCGGCTTTCCGGAATCCTGTCTTCCGACATGGACTGGACCGTTGTCATCGACTGCACCACCCCTGCAGTATTTTTGTGGATGGTGCGAATAGGAAATGTGGAAAGTTCCGGGTTACTTTTGAAAAACTGATTCCAGGCATCCATCTGATGATTACTTTGACCGTTATGCTGAAGCTGGTTGAAGGCTTGCATGGAATCCAGGAATTTATCGGTATGGATACTGTCTTTACTGACCCAGAATTCTGTAACATCTCCATCTGCTCCGGTGCCAATCACCTGTTCACAGGCATATCCATTAATCAGCTCCTGCTGGCCCGTCTGCTCAAAAGTGATTTTCTCGAGCACATCCGCATGACTTTGATTCATTGCTGCCATCTGCTTCAAGGAACGCTGCATATACTGCTGCTGCGGATGCATCAGCATAATCACTTGGTCCTGTGATGGGGTGATAATCACGCCTCCTTGAGGTGAATCCATCCGCACCCGCTCGCCAGCAAACGACAAGGTCGTGTCCACGACTTTACCGTTGGTATCATGCACCATGGAAATGGTGACATCGGCATAAATGATGAGATTAAAGAATAATGAGGATACCAGCGGCAGTATGTATTTCATGTCGCACATCATGACAAAAGTCTGCCTAAAGTCAAAAAGACCATCTCTGCTGCAAGGAAAAACCCCGCCCGGACCGGGCTTAAACATGCGGATACTTAATGCAAGACTTAGCGACGGCGGCGTTTCACATTCAACTGGGCCAACTGCTTCTGGATGGTTGCTCTCAGCATGGCAGCCTCTTCACTGTGCTCATCTTTTCCTTCCAGCGCCTTACGGGCACTTTCCAGCGCTTTCTCGACATGATCCACATCGATCTCTTTTTCCTCCAGCGCCATGTCCGTCAGAACGGTTACTTTGGATCCAGTGACTTCAACAAAACCTTCGCCCACGGCCAGGTGATGCGTTTCTCCAGACTGCTGCACCTGCAAATCGCCAGGCTGAATCATAGTCATCAATGGTTCGTGACCGGTTAACGCCCCCATCTCCCCCTCTACGCCGGGCAGCACCACAGCATCGACCGTTTCTGAATAAGCCAGTTTTTCCGGAGTTACGATTTCAAGTTGAATCGACATGAGTGCGTAATTTCCAATCTACAAATTCCGTTATCAAAGCTGATGCATGGATCTATCTGTCACCGGATCACTGCTTGGAACCAGCGATGACCGTTTCCATCGTTCCCTTCATATAAAAATCATTTTCCGGACGATCATCATGCTTGCCCTCCAGGATTTCCTTAAATCCGCTGACGGTTTCCGGAATGGTACAATACTCACCTGCCACACCGGTAAAGACTTCTGCCACATGGAATGGCTGGGACAGGAAACGCTGGATCTTACGTGCGCGATGCACGGTCAGCTTATCTTCATCAGACAGCTCATCCATACCCAGAATCGCGATGATGTCCTGCAGGTCCTTATATTTCTGCAAGACCACCTGCACCCCGCGAGCGACTTCATAGTGCTCCTGACCTACCACCTCGGGACTCAGTGCGTTGGAAACGGATGCCAGCGGATCCACCGCCGGATAAATTCCCAATTCAGCTATCGAACGCTCCAACACGATAGTGGAATCCAGGTGAGCAAACGTGTTGGCGGGAGCCGGATCCGTCAAATCATCTGCCGGAACATAAACCGCCTGCACCGAAGTAATCGACCCGTTCTTGGTAGAGGTAATTCGTTCCTGCAGTTCGCCCATTTCAGTCGAGAGTGTGGGCTGATAACCCACGGCGGACGGAGAACGCCCCAGCAACGCAGATACCTCGGAACCGGCCTGAGAGAACCGGAAGACGTTATCTACAAACAGCAGCACATCCTGATTCTGCTCATCACGGAAATATTCCGCCATGGCTAGTGCAGACAGCGCCACACGCATACGTGCTCCGGGAGGCTCGTTCATCTGACCGTAGCACAAGGCCACTTTGGATTTGGAAATATCGTCCTGATCGATGACCTTTGCATCGGACATTTCGTGGTAGAGGTCATTCCCCTCACGGGAACGCTCACCAACACCCGCAAAAACAGAGTAACCCCCGTGTGCTTTCGCAATGTTGTTGATCAGCTCGAGAATGACCACCGTTTTACCCACGCCAGCACCCCCGAAGGCACCGGCTTTACCACCCTTGGTGAACGGGCAGATCAAATCGATGACTTTAATCCCGGTTTCCAGGATCGACTGCTTGGTGTCCTGGTCAGACAGCGCAGGAGCCGGACGGTGGATCGGATAACGTTTCTCGTATTTGACTTCCCCTTTTTCGTCTACCGGATCACCCGTGACATTAAAGATTCGCCCGAGGATCCCATCACCGACCGGAACCGTAATCGGCTCACCGGAGTCCGTAATATCCATTCCGCGACGAATCCCATCGGTCGAACTCATTGCCACCGCACGGACACGTCCGTCTCCGAGGTGCTGCTGCACTTCCAGGGTCACCGTTTCAGTGATGTTGTTTCTTTCCACGTCAATAGTCAACGCTTGTAGCAGTTCCGGCACCTCACCGGCACTGAATTCCGCATCAACCACCGGACCGATGACTTGGGCAACTTTTCCTTTATTACTCATATCTTTCTCCTCAACTACGTTTCGTCGATGAGCGCAAAATGCAAAATGCAGAATGCACAGCCGACAAATGATGTTTTCTTAAATGATTTAATATTCCTGCTTAATTCTGCGTCTTAAATTTTTACTTTTGTATTTAACACTACTGCATTGCCAATTGGGCAGCAGAGATTTCCAGAATCTCGTTGGTAATCGCCGTCTGGCGGGCTTTGTTGTATTCCAGGGTTAAATCTTCCACCAGTGTCTTCGCGTTTTCAGTCGCATTCTTCATCGCAACCATACGCGCGCTGTGCTCGGACGCCTGGGCTTCCAGCAGCATGTGATAGGTTTGAAAATGCACGTATGTTGGAAACAACTCGCTCAGCACCGCGTCTGCATTCGGTTCATAGATGTAGTCTAAATCTGCCGTCAGGTCTTTAGACGGATTACTGGACGAATCGGATTTCGCATCTTCCCCGATGCCAACCTGGAACTCTTTCAGTTCATGGATCGGGAGTAGCTGACAATTTTTCGGACGCTGCACCAGTGCGTTCACAAACTCATTGTAAAGCACAGCAACATGATCAATCTCACCAGCTTCAAACTGGTCGATCAGAAACTTCGAGACGGCCTTACTCTGCTGGAATGTCGGTTTTTCGACCAGCGGGAAATCCGCTACCAGATTGAGTCCCATCTTGGCAATAAATTGCTTGGCACGGCGACCAATCGTCACAAATTTGGTTTCTTTCGGCAGTTTGCTGACTTCACGGAACAGATTAGTATTGAGGCCACCACATAATCCCTTGTCGGTACTGATCACCAGCACACAATGTATATCGGTTTCCGCATCCGGGTGTGCCCACAGCGGATGACTGATTCCCTCAGCACGATGCACCAGAGAATTCAGTAACTTATTCATACCCTCCGCATAGGGGCGACCCTTGATCGCCGCTTCCTGTGCATGACGCATCTTGGAGGCTGCTACCATCTGCATCGCTTTGGTAATTTGCGAGGTATTCTTTACCGACTTAATCCGGCGGCGAATGTCACGTGTGCTGGGCATCTTTCAAATAGTCTATTGTCAATTGACGATCGTCGATTGGTTTAGCTCTGAGTGGATTTGAATTCTTCCATGGCGGATTTCATCTGATCGATGGTTTCATCGTCCAGGGCTTTCTTGTCCGCGATTTCTTTCAGCAGGGCTTCCTTACGGGTGGTCATGAACTCAACCAGTGCGTTCTGGAAGTCCTTGACCTTATCCACATCCACATCATCAAAGTAGCCATTCTGGACCGACCACATGACGACAACCTGCTGTTCCAGCGGGATCGGATTATACTGTGGCTGCTTAAATACTTCCACGATGCGCGCACCACGATCAATACGTGCCTTGGTTTCCGCATCCAGATCCGAAGCAAACTGGGCAAAAGCCTGTAATTCACGAAACTGCGCCAGCTCCAGTTTCACCTTGCCAGCCACTTTCTTAGCCGCCTTGGTCTGTGCCGCAGACCCGACACGGGAAACAGAGATACCCACGTTGATCGCCGGGCGGATCCCTTGATAAAACAGATCCCCTTCCAGGAAGATCTGGCCGTCGGTAATCGAAATCACATTGGTCGGAATATAAGCCGAAACATCACCAGCCTGGGTTTCAATGATCGGAAAAGCGGTCAGCGATCCTCCACCGGCATCCTCGCTGACACGAGCAGAACGCTCCAGTAGACGTGAATGCAGATAGAACACATCACCCGGATAAGCCTCACGCCCGGAAGGTCGCTTCAGAACCAGTGAAATCTGACGATATGCAGCAGCGTGCTTGGAGAGATCATCATAAACGATCAGGGCATCCATGCCGTTTTCCATGAAGTATTCACCCATGGCAGCACCCGCGAATGGCGCCAGGTATTGCGCAGTTGCGGAATCCGAGGCAGTCGCAGCTACCACGGTGGTGTATTCCAGCGCTCCGGTTTCTTCCAGTGTTGCCACGATACGGGCAAGGTTCGCACGTTTCTGACCTACCACAACATAGATGGAATAAATCGGACGGAAGCCTTCTTCACCGGAAGTTTCGGCTGCTTTGTTCAGCTTGGCCTGATTGATAATGGTATCGATCGCTACTGTGGTCTTACCCGTGGAGCGATCACCAATAATCAACTCACGCTGACCACGACCCACCGGAATCATCGCATCGACCGCCATGATTCCGGTCTGAACCGGCTGGTCGACCGATTTACGGGCGATGATTCCCGGAGCTAGTTTTTCCACCAGATTGAATGTGTCCGTGGAGATCGGACCTTTTTCATCAATCGGATTACCCAGTGCATCGACCACGCGACCACAAAGTGCTTTCCCGACCGGAACCTGCAGCAGCTTACCGGTCGCCTTGACTTCGTCGCCCTCCCTGATGTCAGCATAATCACCCAGCACGATCGCGCCGACTTCCGTCTCTTCCAGATTCAACGCCAGTCCGGTAGCACCGGTGGAGAATTCAATCATTTCATTATATGCGATTTCGGACAATCCTTCGATTTTAGCGACACCGTCACTGATTTCCCGGACGGTGCCGACGTTCGTTTTCGAGACCTCTGTTTTCAGTCCTTTGATGGATGCTTCAATTTCTTCCAATACGTTGCTCATAGCTTTATTTCTGTTGCGAGGGTTAATTTAAAATTGTTTTTGTAACTCGTTAAGGCGACCAAGAATGGATCCATCCCAGACCGAGCTGCCTTTTCTAATCCGGATGCCGCCCAGCAGTTCAGTCCGCTCGGAAAACTCGATGGAGGTGGACTCCCCGAAGATGCCAGTCAGTTTGCTTTTGATAGACTTTTTTTCGGCTGCGCTTAAGGCTACCGGGCTCTCCACTAATGCGGAATTTTCTTCGATTTCCAGCGAAATCAGTTTATGCAGGTGGGTCAGGATACCGACTGCATTACGTGCTTTTGACTTTTCGACATAAGAAATCACCTGCCGTACCTTGCTTTCATCCACGCCACCTTTCGGGCTGCGGCAGATGTCGCAGAGTTTCTTAGCAGTATTGCGGGCTTCGCGGCTGATTTTCATTCCGTCTCTTTCGTCTCAATCATCAGGAGAGATGAGCGACCGCCTCTTGCTGTAATCGTTTCTGGTCTTCCGGAGTCAGCGTTTTACCCACCACTTTGGCGGTGGTATCGACGACCAGCCGTCCCATTTCCGAGCGAAGCTGGTTCATCATCTGTTCGCGGTCACGTTCTGCAGCCTCTTTGGCCTTCGCCAGGACTGACTCGGCCTGTGCGGTCGCTTCCTGAATTTTCCTGGCACCGACCGCATCCGCACTGGCCCGAGCTTCTTCAATAAACTTGGCAGCATCGGCGTTGGCCTGCTTAAGCAGCTCGTCGCGCTTCGCCTCGGCAGCTGCTAGCTCTTCTTTCATCTTCTCTGCATTTTCAATGCTCTCGGCGATGCGTTTTTTACGATCTTCCAGAACATCCAGAATGGGCCCAAAAGCGAATTTCTTCAGGGCAAAGAATAAGATCCCGAAGATAATAACCTGCGCGATCAGTTTCGCCCAGTCCAAGCCAAACGTTTCCGCCTTTCCGGCCAGATCCTCCATGGAAACCGCCCAAAGCCAGTTACTGTTAAATATTGAAGTCAATGTGCTCATAATCTTAAAAAAAAATCGGGGGATTAGACCCTCCCCCGCAGGGTGGTCGGAAAATTAATTCCTTGAACGCTTCTAAAACCGGCCAAATTACGCCAGGAAGATCGCGTAGAAGACAATCGCTTCAGCCAGTGCCATTCCCAAAATCCCGATAATCAGGATCTGTCCGAATGCACCCGGGTTACGTCCAACCGCCTCAGCGGATTTGGAACCGATCCATCCCACGCCCAGAGCAGAACCCAGAGCGGCTATGGCTACAGTCCAGTTTGCGGTCACAACAGCTTCGCCTTCTGCCGCTGCGAATAGTAGTAATTCAGTCATCTTATTTCTTTCGTTTGTGTTTTATTGTGTCACGGGCACCCACGTTCATGGACATGGTCATACCCGTAAATTTTTCCCGTCAGTGAGCTTCCTCCTCGTGGCTGGCTGATAATTTAATATAAACGGCACAAAGCATGGTAAACACCAGCGCTTGCACGATACCAATCAACAGCTCCAGCCCGTAAAAAGGAATGGACGCCAAAATCGAAACTATTTTGGCTACGACACCCTCAAGACCCTGATTTTCACCCAGCTGGCCCATGGCATGCACCAGATTTTTCCCGCCAAAGATATTACCATAGAGACGTAACGGCAAGGAGATGCCCCGCAAGGCGATCGAAACAACCTCAATGACACCAACAAACAGAAATACCGGAAGCAAAAGATAATACAGGAAACCGGTTACTCCCTTGGGCAGGAAGGTATGTTTTAAAAAGCCAATGGGCCCCGCTTCCTGCCAGGTCCATACGATCCAGACCAGCATAAACATCAGCGCTAAAGCCAGAGTCATGTTCAAATCCGCCATCGCAGGGCGTAAGAACGGTGTGGTTACATAAAATCCCGATTCAGTAGGCACCCCCATCCCGATGGATCCAACCCCAGGCAGCAACGCTGACCAGTTGGTTGCTAGAATGAAAATAAACAGACTGGCCAGCAACGGAAACGTTTTCTTGACTAGATGCGGCCCCACAATGCCCCCGATAAAATCATAGAGAAATTCAACCATCCACTCGCAAAAGTTTTGAAATCCCGAGGGGATCAGATGCACCGTTTTCAAGCCAATCTGAACTGCAGCAATGATGATGACCGTAATGATCGCTGCATAAAGCATCGAGTTATTGAAAAAACCGAAAACCTCTTCTGCGTGCGGGTTAACTTTGCCAAAGAAAAACATACCTTAAAAACGGGTCGTAAGTAAATCGGCACACGCATATATAGCAAGCAAAAGTTCCTCTAATAGGATAAAAAATAAACAGTATAAGCCGCACTTTTCACACTATTAGAAAATGCAGTCAAGCACCTGGTCCCAGACATTGCATTTCCAGGCCGGATTACATAATTTGGTATTCACCCGATTGTGAAACATCACCACTTCATCATGCTGTTAACAACCGCACTGGTCTCCCTGCTGGGAACGGCACTGCTGTGGAGTATCTGGATGACGGGGAGCTTTCACAGGATGGATCATGCCCTGCTCGATCTGACTCAAAACTATCTGCCCCCCGAGCCTGTTGAGGACTCGCCCCTGGTATATATCAAAATTGGTGATATCAGCGATCAGCCCTGGCCATGGCAAAGCCTGGATTATGCCATTCTGACCCATTCCATCCTCCGCTACTTCCCGCAGGCCATGACCATGGATGCCCCCTTCTATCGAACCGGTGACGGACCCACCGTCTATGATTCGCAACTTCGCAGCCAGCTCAAACGCCTCAATCAGAGTTTTGTCACTGTCCCACTCACTTCCTCCGGTCGCCACCTGGGAACTGCGACTGCACTGCGCCCCCTGGCAACCGTTCCCGAGCACCCTGAGCTTCCGGTGTATGCGTATGGCCTCTGGCCTATCCATGAAGTCAGTGAAGTCTCCCAGGCCAGCCCGCAGACATTTCCGACCGACCCCGACGGACGTATCCGCCGCCTGCCGCTCATCATTAATTATCAGGGGAAACCCGTTGCCTCCCAAGTGCTCCACACCTATGCCGCCTACCGTGGTGCCGATCTCACCAGTTCCGGTGCTGTTATAGGGAACTCGATTATTCTCAAGGACAAACAAGGTGACGTTATCGAGCATATTCCCATCAATACTCAGGGTGAAATAACCCTGCGCTACTATCCGGAACTGCCTCTGCGTAAAGAGGTTGAATTTTACAGTGTTATTCTGGCCTCAGAAGAGGCACAGCAGGGAGCCACACCACCATTTGATCTGGGCATCTTCCGCAACAGCCTGGTCATGCTGGGCAAGGAACATCCTGACATCACTGAAACGGTTATGACCCCTTTTGGTCTGACTTCTACTGCCAAGCTGCAGCTACAGGCAATGGCCAACCTGCTCAACCGGACCTATGTTAAAAGCCTGCACCCAACATGGATGGCCGTTGCAATCTATCTGGCACTGGCCGCAGGAATCCTGCTGGCACAGTGGAGAAAGACACTGATCAGCCTGTCTGGCTACATCGCGTGCATCTTCTATATCACTGCCATGATTGCCATGTTCTTCTACTCTAGGAGCTACTGGGCGGACCCCACTGCCATCCTGCTGGCTACCACACTGGGATGGATCGCTGGTCGCAGCTTCACCCCTTATCTGAATGAAAAATATATGCCGGTTGTTGAGCAGACCCGCACTATCCGCTGAAGCATGGTTCACGCGACATTCAAAAGACTGCCCTTAAGCAGCAGCCGTCTTCTCCGGCCAGCGTCGGAAGGCCACATCAGCGATGAAAACAATCAGTGCCAGGCCCGTCAGCCAGGGCCACAGTTCCAACATCATGACAGATTTCCGCTCGTCCTTCCGCAGTAACTCGGAAATAGTCGGGTCATAAAAGCCACCCGCTACTGAAGCCATTCCTCGTAATGCGTCCGGGTCAGGCTGCTGCATCAGGAATTCCGCCGGATAAGGCAGCGTGGCCACCACATAGGTATGATCCAATGCCTTACCATTTTGCTGGAGCATCAGTTGTGCATGATAATGACCCGATACTTGTGCCGGGATGTAGCCGACCAGTTGACCCGTCTTTCGATTCTCCAGTCTGGTGCGCGCCCCACCGCCCTCTGCATCGGCTAGAATCATTTCTCCCGAAAGGCCAGCGAGAAACCCACCTTCCAAATCCGGAACATCCACCACTACCTCAAAGCCGCCGGTAACCGGTATCACTTGAACCGGGTAGGATTTGAGTGAATCCGGGCGAGCCATCCGTCTGACCGTCTGTGCCCAGAAACGGCTGAATGCTTCCCATTTCAGCCATTCCACTCCCCAGCGATTCCGGGCATCTGAGGTGAATGCCGCCGACTGCCCTAAACCGTATCTCCACGACACCAGCAACGGGTCTCCCCGCTCGGTAGCAAGCCAGTGCTCTGCGGTGGGCTTAAGCCGCGTGATAACGTAGCCCAGCAGGAATGGCGAAGAAGCAAAGTCTACACCCTCCAAAAAGTCAGCGGATTTTACCGGCATCGCAACAAAAGGCGTTTCCTGCAAAGCAGACTTGGAAGCCGTCATGGTTTCCTTCGCAAAAATCTGTGGTATATTGTTAGGTGTGTCAGTGAAGTAATATCTTCCATTTCCCCATTCTGATATCCGCTTCAGCAGTTCCTGATCCGCCCCGCTGCCGAGTGCTACCGTGCTGACGGTGATGCTCTCCGAGGCCATCTGCACCGTGAGCTGCTGAAACGGCCCGGGAGTCGAAACCCCATCCGTCAAAACAATCATATGCTTAATCTTAGCCGGAGACTGCCCCAGTTTGGCATATGCCAGTTCCATTCCCGCTGCAATATTGGTCCCGCCACCTGCATCCAGCGATGCGATCCGCTGCTGAATCCCTGCGGTATCGGATGCCGACTGAAAATCCGCTACCCAGAAGCCTTCATGGTCAAAAGCCACGACGCCTGTAAAATCACGTGGACCCAGCAATTCAACCGCAGCCTTGGCCGCATCCTTGGCCATCTCCATTTTCATGCCGCTCATACTCCCGCTGCGGTCGATCACCAGTGCCAGTCCCAGCGACGGAGCTTCCTTTTCTTTTTCAAAATCACAGCGTACCGGCAGGATGTCTTCGATCGGTGTCCGGTAATATCCTCCCAGTCCGAATGACTGATCTCCGCCCAGCATCATAAAGCCCCCACCCATGTCACGGGTAAAACTGGCTATCATATTGAGCTGCAGCGGATCCATATCGGTTGCAGCCACATTATCCAGTATCAAGAGGTCGTAATTCTGCAGATCCGCCAGATCTGCCGGCGCACCCGCTGGAGGCCGGATTTCCAGCCGAATGCCTTCCTGTTTAAGTGCCTGTCCCAGATAGCGTGATCTCTCCGGCTTATCACTTAACAATAATACCCGTGACTGCCCTGCGGTCTGCACCACCGCCGAAGCCTGGTTATTGTCCATGATAGTATCGAAATCAGCCTCAATGGACGCCGTAAACTCAGATAATTTATCATCCCCGGATGCATGATTGATGCTGAAGCGGTTTAAGCCCGACTGCAACTCCACCTGCTCAAAGGCAATCCGGATACCATTACGGAAAAATTTCAAAGTGCCCTGCCCTTTGCGATTACTGAATACTTCCGCGATAATTCCCACCGGCTCCCGCTGAGCCACCATCCGCGGAGCTTTTATCTGCCGCACCAGCACTTCCGGACGATCCGGTGGCTCAACTGGAACCACATGAACTTTCAAATCATCCCGCTGGCGCAAGGCGGTTATTTTTGCGGTTACATCCCCTTCCGTCTCCAGGCCATCCGTCAGCATCACTACGGTGCGATTATAACCTGCGGGAAAATTGGCGTTGGCAAAATCCAGCGCACCACTGAGTGATGTCCGGGTGTCCTCAAGTTCAGCACGCACAAACTGATCGATCTCGCCGGAATGGGGGACAACCTGCGCTTTACCTCCAAAGAGAATGACACTCTGATCTATGGCCGCTCGTTGCCAGTCCTCATCCTCTACCAGCTGCTGATAGCGTTTGACGGCCTCTTCGTCCATACTCCGGCTGGCATCCACCAGCCACACCACATGCTCACGACTCATCTCCATCCTCCAGCGCGGGTCACTCAGTGAGAGTGCCACTAACACGAGTAGAAAACCACGAATCCAAAGCGCCATTCGCCGGCGCGATACAGTAAAAAGCGCAACCGCATCACGATTGAGATACCAGATCCACAAAAGACCCGCCAACGTCAGCAGCACCCACGGCCTGAGAATTTCCAGCGGCATAGAGACTGCTACCGTTATTCGGTAATCCTCCGGGTAAATAGAAACCACTCAGCTAACAGCCAGAGCAGCCCGGCTAACAGTGCCCAGGCCCACAGCGGCCACATCTTCCAAAACATCCATGAGCCGCCCAGCGACTCCGTATTGCCGTCCGCCTGCAGTGCCGGTTTCACGGTAGGCTGTAACTCGGTTGCCACCACCCCCAATGGACTGCGTACCCCGGGGGATGCTTCTTCCCGCGTCAACTCAGCCAGATTACTCAGCAGAATCGGAAAGGCAGTGCGGAAAATCAGATCCGAATCATTCGGACGAAATCCGATAACCAGCCAACGCGGAGCCCTTTCCCAGTTTCCGAAGATCAGCGGATATTCCAGTGCCCGGGCATAGGTGATCGCGCCGTCTGCCGGTTGATACTGCCCTGCCTCACGCAGCTGCACCTCATATAGTTCGACAAATCGCATCATCGACCGATTGACTAGCACCTCACTCAGAACAGGCCGGTCGATCGACCCGATCCATTGTCCCCACTTGCCCTGGCCTTCCGGTCGGATCAGAATAACTGCTTCTCCATTAAATCCCTCCGGAACCGGATGCTGGTTGAAGACCCACAGATCGATCGCCTCCCGGGCAGAACTGGCCGCAGCAGGAACCACAGACATACGCTGCACCTCGGCCATCGGGATTGAGCGCAACGCTGCTTCGACGTAGCTGCTTTCATCTGAAACCATGCCGATCCGGATGGGATTGAGCCGGGCGATAGCTGCCTCCGCGCGGTCATCCGCTGCCCATGCATCTGCCTGAGCCGGCACAAACTCCGCCCGAAAACGCTGTGCTTCTTCGCCCTGCATGTCCCAGCGTTTGTACCAGGGCTGCCCTACGGGTATCGTCACCTCAATCGCATCCATCAGCCTTTCTCCCTGGAACAGGGAGAGCTGCCCGCTCATTTCCTGGTCTGAATTTTGAGCCAGTGCCAGATCCAGCTGAAAGCGCCCGGGAACAACGGGTGAGCGCCGCGCAGAAAAAAGCGTTATCCCGGCATTCAGCTCTTCCTGATGGATCAGCACCAGTTCCACGTCGTCCATCAGCCGATCGCCAGGCACTTGCGGCCAGACCCCGTCGCTCAACAGGACCACTTTTCCGTTTCCACGGCTCTCGACCAGATTGCGTGCCAGCACAAGAGATTCCCGAATATTGGTAAAATTTTCCGATAAGGTACAACGCCGTACTGCCTGCTTTAACACCTTGGCACGATTGGTCCAGGTGCACAGAATTTCAGGAAATTCACCGCTGCGAATAATCATCGCCTCATCCAGAAAACGCAGCTGATCAATCTCACGTTCCGCTTGTTCCTGCAACTTCTTCCAGCGACTGGCGTGCCCCAGACCCGCCGCCAGCGTCGGGCCCGTATCCAGCACAATAATCACCGAACGTTGCCGGGCATCCTGTCCCGGCCATAGCGGCCGGCTCAACGCCGCCACCAGTAACAGCAAAAACAAAATCTGCAGTAACAATGAAATCAGTCGCCGCAACTTCCGCCAGAAGGGCATATGGTGGATCCTGTTTTCCTGCAACTGCCAGAATAGTAAGGTCGAAACCGGCCTCAGGCGGGTTTTCTGGCGAATCAGATATAATGCGATGACCGGCAGTGCCAGTGCAGCCAGCCCCCAGCCTAGTGGCCACAAAAAATTCACCGGATATATCCTCCGTGCCTCAGCGAGGTCAGTAGTAGCTCCTCCACGGGCTCCCGCGTGTTCGCCTGTAAAAACGGAATCTGATATCGCTTGCAATAAGCCTGCAACTGCTGCTGGTAGTCTTCCAGCTGCTTGTGATAATTCCGTACCATTGCGGCATCCACCACCACCTTCATCTGTTGACCGTAGTCACTCTCACGTATTTCATACTCACCGTAACTGCCTGCCTCCAATTCATCCGGTGAGATGATCTGGATCAGCGCCACTTCATGCCCGCCATAACGGATCCGGTTGAGTGCCTGCCGGGCATCCTGCGGATCCTGTCCCCAGAAATCACTTAAAACCAGCACCAGCCCCCGGCGTGGTTTGCTGATCATCCAGCGCTGCACTGCCTTTTCCATTGGGAGTGCCTGACCGGTGACATCCGCAGCAGTCAGAAACCGTAGTAGCGGCAGCAGGTGCCCCTTACCCCGGCTGACCGGCCAATGCGATGCGGACCGGTCACCGGTCAGCGTGACTCCGACACGATCCATATTTCCCAATGCCAGATATGCCAGTCCGCCAGCCAGCTGTCGGGCATAATCAAATTTGTTGACTTCCCCCCAGTCCATTGACATCGAATGATCCAGCAGGATATGCACATGCAGATCCTCTTCCTCGACATACAGCTTGATTACCAGCTGACGCCAGCGGGCATAGGCATGCCAGTCGACATTCCGCAGATCATCTCCTTCCGCAAACGGACGATACTCGGCAAACTCCACGCTGGCGCCACGCTGGTGGCTCTTGCGCTCTGCCCGCATTCGACCCCGCACCAGCTGGCGTGCCGCCAGGCTCAGTGCTTCCAGTTGACGGAGATACCCGGGGCTGAAGAGTTCATCAATGTTCTTGCTAACTGGCATCCTGTCAGGTCTATTGCCATGCAACTTCCGTTCCGGAACCCATGAGTCTAATCTCCCCAACCGGACTTCAAGTGCCCCACCGCATCATCCAGAATTTCTTCAATTTCAATGCCATCCGCCTGCGCTTCAAAGCTCATCATCACCCGATGCCGCAGTGTGGCATATACGTAGGCAAGCAGATCTTCAGTAGCGACATGAAAGCGTCCTTCCCGCAAGGCATGAATTTTAGCCGCCAGCAGCAATGCCTGACCTGCCCGCGGACTGGCTCCGTAGCGCACGTATTTTTTGACCTTTTCGGTGGCACGTTCGGTTTCCGGATGCGTCGCCATGATAATCTGAACTGCCCGCTCACGGATCGGCGGAGCCACGGGCACAGCACGTGCAAAGGCTCCCATATTCACCAGATCATGCCCGGAGAAGACCATCTGGATAGGGTCCGGTTCCGTTTCAGTCGTTCGATCCAGAATCTGCTCGAATTGCGTCGCTGTCGGATACGGAACTTTGAGCTTGAAGAAGAAGCGGTCCAGCTGCGCTTCCGGCAACGGGTAGGTACCTTCCATTTCCAGCGGGTTCTGCGTGGCCAGCACGAAAAAAGGCTGATCCAGCTCGCGTGTTGCTCCGGCTACGGTTACCGTCTTTTCCTGCATGGCTTCCAGCAGTGCGGATTGGGTTTTGGGCGTAGCGCGGTTGATCTCATCCCCCAGCAGCAAATTACAGAAAATCGGGCCCGGATTAAACTGGAAACTACTGCTTCCGTCCGGCCCGTCCACCAGGATGTTGGTTCCGATCAAGTCAGCCGGCATCAGATCCGGTGTGAACTGAATCCGCTGGAAGGTCAGCTCCAGTGCTTCTGAAATGGACCGCACCAGCATGGTTTTTCCCAATCCGGGAACGCCTTCCAGCAAAACATGTCCTCCTGCAATCATGGCTGTGATACAGTGTGTGATAATATCATCCTGACCGACTATGATGCGCTGAACTTCTGATTTAAGCATGTCAAAGCAGATCCTGAAATGTCTGGCAGACTCTTCCACCTGCTCCGGAGTTTGAGTAGCACTACTTTCAGCATCAGCAGTCATCACCGCTTGCTCATTAAGGTTCTCTTCATTCATGGATTTTCCTTTCGGGGTCGTATTCCTTCAAAATACTGCTTGATGGACTGGCGGTAGGGTAGCGGCAGGCTTTCATCCTCAATCGCCTGCTGTGACAGTTCTTCATACACAGCAAAGCGTTGCTGCACTTCTGCAGTAGTCGCGCTTTCCAGCGTCGGATCCAGGCTTTGTTCCAGCATAACCTGACTGTCGCCTGCTCCACTCATCCCGGTCAGAGTTTCACTGTTCCGTTCCGCATCCAGTTCTGTCTGCTGCCCGAAACGGTTAGGATCCACACCGGTGCCTGCACCCTTTTGTTCCTGCAGCGATTGAGCCAGACTTAACTTCGACATTCCCGTTGAAATATTCTGACCTTGACCCGGATTCTTGCACATTCCCATCTGTGCCAGCTGCAGGGATAAACTGTTACACTTACCCTGTTTTTGGGATTCGTTCTGCAGCTGTTTACTCAGTTGATTCCAGGCCTGCTGCATCGATTTGGAATCGCGGTTTCGCAAGCTGCTAGACATGCGCTGCAGATTTTCGGATAACGGCTGGTTGCGTTGCTGCAGCGCCTGCGCCGTTTTACCCATCTGTTGGGCCTGCCGCTCCGCCGACGGCCCGGGCGGCATATTCTGCAATCCCTGCGCAAGCTGCTTCTCCTGTTTGAGCGCTTCCAGTGCTGCGGCCTCAAAGTCCTGACGCCGCAGAGAAGCCGCCAATCTGCCTGCTCCGTCCATCTGTTCAAATGCCTCTGCCAATTCAGCGGAATCTGCGGCCATTGATTCGGACTCCAGCTGATTCATCCGTTGCGCCAGTTTGTCCTGAATGCGATTGATCTCGACCATCAGCGCACGTTCATTCAGCTCACCCTCTGCCATCTTTTCCCGCAGCGGCTGCAGCTCCTGCAACAGTTCTGCCAACTCTTCATCCGGTTGGATCTCCAGCGCCTGCTCCCAATCCTCAAAGACTTCTTCCATCATCTGCACCTGTGCCGGGGGATTTTCTTTACGCTGCTGGACCTCTGCCATGCGGGCAGCCTCTGTCCGCTGCCACGATGCCAGCAAGACCAGCGCTACGCCGACGGCCACTATCCAGCTGCTCAGGCTGATCCAGAATTTTTTGTCTATCCGGACCGGCCAGACTGTGTTCCACTCCACACCTTTCATCACCTGCGCGGTTTGCTGCACCTGTGCCTGATACCAGGGATCATCCATGTTTTTTAGTTCTGCCCACTCACCAGAGGTCAGGATCGAATCCGGCAGCCCCAACTTGGCATCCATCTGCAGGCGAATCTGACGTAGCGGAACACGGGCCCGATAGACGACACCTGCAGCCACTAATCCCGATAGCAGAACCACTCCGATTACCGGATAGGTATAAGCTGCCAATCCCTGCCGCATGATGACAGTCAGCACAAAGATCCCCATCAGTACACACATTCCTGTAAAAATGTAGGGGATACTTCGTATCAGGCGCTCCAGACCATACCTGCGTATCGCCCGCTGCTCCTGCTGCTTCAATAATTCTAATGCATCGCTCATGGCTCACCTTGTATCTTCAACAGACTCATTTCGCTACTACAGCAGGGTCTTTTTCCTTGACCAGAGGAACTGTCATTAGTTTCAGGTCTGCTAACTCCATCACTCCACTAATTTTCATGATGACCTGCATCTCTGTGGCATTACCGGGTATGGAGCTCGATGAACCGGAAAAATCATTTACCTGGCCTGATTTGAAGAAGCGCTGGTTTTTGACCCAGCCCCCCTGATTGCGAGATCCGTTATTAAGCCAGGTTTCGCGGATTTTCCGGCCTTCCCGGTCCAGAAAGCGAACCCCTATTCTGGAAGAGCCATGCTGAACCAGATGGCGATTCCAGCAGGAAAGCAGATAGAGCTGATTCTCGGCTATCGGCACCCGTTTCCCCTCTGAGTAAAGACCTCCTGAAAAATGCCCGGATCCGGAAATCCGGATTCCGCTCACGCCGGGTAACGGAACCGAGTGCTCCGGCAATTGAATCACATCATGTGTCCCCAAACCACTCCAGTGCGGTATTTTCACTGCATCTCCCTCGCCTGACTGCAAGGAAGAATTAGCTACCAGATTTTTACCAGCCGCGACAAACGTCAGTGGCGATACCGCCACCACTGCCTGATCCTCTTTGTTAACCAACCGCGCCTGAACCAAGCCGGCCTTTAGTGCTGCCTGCAGTTCCAGGGAGCCAGTAACTCTTACTTCAGGTATCACATTCACCTGCTGCATCTGGCTATCATGCAAACCGTGCCAGATCTGCAATTCATAGTCACCGAGAAACACATCAGAATGCACTCCCCAAAGCGCCAGGTGGTCAGAGCTGTAGAGATTTGTTTTACCACCTTCCTTAAGCGGAGAAGGAATGACTTCCCAGACCAGCGTGGTCCGGTCTGCCGGCTCAGAAACCACCTCCATGACAACATAGGGCCGCCCCTGGCCTGACATGAGAAAAGCGGAACGCTCTCCCATCTGATCCAGCAACTTCTTGTAGCTGGAGTTATTTGAATAATATTGGTTGAGAAGAACGCTTGCCAGAAACTCGCCTGCTTGCTCAAACAGTCCGCACTGCACCATTTGCAGATAACAGTTTCTCACCCGCTCAAATGACTCGTGCCGGTTGAGGCTCAGATTGTCTATGATCGACTGCTGCTGATTGTCGATGATGGAAACCACTTGCTCGCCGGCTGATGTGATATCCGCCAGCGAAACCAGTTGCTGCTGAAGTGCACGTGACTGCTGGTATAGATTATGGTTCGGAACGCTGTTCTTTTCAACCAACTGCCGGGCCAGCTCAATGGCATAGTCATGCTGCTCGGGCCAGGCGGTCAACTCATTGGCAACTAACAGCACATTGATCATTCGCTGATAATCGTTATGTTTCAAACTTTCTGTCACGAAATCCTTGAACGACTCATCCCGGTCGTAAACCGCCAGCAGTGCCCGGGCCTGCTCAAGAGCACTTTTCATGGAATGGTCTGATTCGGACCGTTTGCTGAGGCGTGCTAGCAGTTCCTCCTGCACTCCCAGATATCGGGCTTTCTTCACTACAGCCATCAGCATGGTGCTGATACTACCTCCACTGTGATGTCTGATATGCATGTGGATGGGTTGGTGAAACACAACCTGCTGGAAGCCGATCGCAGAACGACTTTCTCCTTTGAGGTCAGGAGGCTCCAGACTATCTAACAGAATCTTCACCGCCTCCTCCTCACGCCCCACTCGGATCAGATGATCAGTCAACGTGATACTGATATGAACGCGCTCATGCGCATTGGCCATTTCAAGCGCCTGATACAATATCCGGACGCCGGCTTCGCTCATCTTGCGATCAAGCAGGCGTGTTGCCATATTCAGCAGCAAATTTCCCAGATTCGACCGTTGCCCGTGCATGAAGGATGGTTTTCTTTCAAGAACCGGTAGCTCTGATAACAGATCCGCCAGCTCGTCAATCGAATCTGATTCCTGGTAGGTCTCTACCATTCTACTACTTAGATTTTGTATCAGGTCCTCCACATTGCTGGTAGCTTGGAATGCCTGGCGAATACTCTCCTTACTCAACTCATAAAAGCCCGCATTATTCAGAATTTCTAACATTTCACTAATAAATGAATAGTTGCCCGGACTCAGTTCCATTGTTTTACGATAATAAGCCAACGCACGCTGCCTGGCATCATTGGTCACGTCTACGGTCAGATGTTCACCTGACTGGTGATAAAAAAGTCCCATTCCCGGATATGCCTCCTCAGCTGCCGCCGCAATCATGACACCCGCCCGAAAGGAACCTTTTTTTTCAGGTCTGATCATGCGTGCCCGTATCCTGCCGTCCCCTGGGAGCGTCCGATAGAATAAGGCTTCCGCATCGTTACCGCCACTGAGCGGACCATGTATGACCACAGATCCGTCAGCCGCTGTCTCCAGCCGGGCCGGCGCTGCAATCTTTCCACTTTCCTGCACCTGCCATTCCACGGACGGATCTGTTCCCGTCACTTCAATCTGATCCAACTCGGCACGAAAGTCTCCTTTCGAGCTACCGGTTGCCGCATAAAAACCGATTCGCATGGTGCCGGAATCACGGACCGGGCTCGGCTGATTGGATAATTCCATCCATTCCTCTCCATCCATGGAACAGGAAGCAATCAGCCGGTCGCCTGCCCGCTCCAGCTGCAGCCAGACCGGTGCCTGGAAGACCGCTCCAGCAGTTCGATTGGAGTAACCGTGGTTTGCTTTTGTCCGGCGCTGCAGATAAACGCCCCGATCGGCCTTGTGTAGTAAAGCTATGGTCTTGGCCGAGGGCTCCAGACTGGTTCGGATCATCAGGCCGGCTTCCACCTCAGCCATACTCCGGGTAGTCAGTCCGCTTAACTTCACCACCCAGGTTCCGTCACCGGTAATTTCCTGATAGGCAAAATGACACCGGTCTTTCTTGGAGGACAAGTTGCCTCCCTCCGAGATGATGTGCAGCCGTCCGCCGTGATCTTCCAACTCTCCAGGTTGGTTAAATTTTCCTATGTCCGCACTCTTCCATGCTGCAGCTGCCGGAAATTCAGCTGCCGAACCGGTCTCAAACCCCCGGGATCCGGAAACTGCGGGTTCGTTGCCGTCATTAACGGAGCCGTTATCCGCCGACTCCGGTTCCGAATCTGTTACTGCTGGACTGAACTGAAAGGATTCAAAGGCAAGTGGTTCTTCCCCGGCACTCGGATTACCAATAGCAACCAGGCCGGCATAGACCGTTTCAGGCATGGGCAGCATATCTCCACTGCTGCCGGAAATACGCACCCAGTCCTTACCGTCCATGCTGTAATACGATAAAAACTGCTTCTGCTTGCGCTCTAATTTCAACCAGATCGGAAATTGGTATTTGACCCGGGTCGACTTCCTGGTTTTCCGTTTCGCATTCAAGGATGCCAGCGTATAGTTAAGCGCGATCGAATCGGGGTTGGACTGCAACTCTTTTTCTTTTTCTGCGGCTACCTGATCCAGCTGATCATACTTATCCAAAGTTCGGATCGCCTGGTCTCTGGCATAGCTCTGGTTGCGCTGACGGGGATCGGGAGAACGCGAGAGGATTTGACGTGCAATCGATAATTCCTTATCTTTTTCCTTCTGCTTGGCATACTGATTCAGCAAATTGCGTAGCCGGTCTGATTCGCTCTGATTTCTGTTTTGAGAGCGGCTGGCCGTCATCTGCTGTTCCAGCTTGCCGGCTGCTTCATTCAGTTTGAGCCGCTTTAAGCTGGCCACTAGATGACGGCGTAAATCATAAGAAAGCCGGGCGGATGCCATTCGCAACGCCACACGCTGGCTGACTTCCTCATTTTTTGCCTTTTCCGCAGCATCCAATAATCTGAACTGGCTGAGGATATAGATGTTGCCGTATCGGCTCTGAACCTGTTCAAGCACCTGGATCGCTGCAGCATGTTCTTTGTTTTGTTGCAGCATGGCTGCCAGAGTCAGCCTTAAATCATCTTCCGGCTGATCCTTGACGATTTCCTGCATCAGAGAAATCGCCGGCTTTTTTTCGCCCGCCCACCACTTGATATAACAGCGTATCAGTTTCGGATGCATTTTCCGCCAACCGACTCGCGCCTGCTCCTGCTGCTCCAAACCCTGAACCACAAGATCACGCACGCCTGGCACCGCCAGAGTAGAATTCAATTGTGTCAGCATCTGTAATTCCATCTGACCAAAAAACCGATTCGGCGTCGGGAACTGCTGACCGGATTGAACCATCTGGTAAAGCGTACGACCTCCACCGGAATGACCGTAATACCCGGTCATGGACGACCGGGGCTTCTGCTCCGGGTAGAAATGTTCCAGCGTTTTCAACGCCAGGCTGACCACTTGCGAATGACTCTTTTCCGCCTGCTCCTGCGACGGATTCTGCAACTGCTGCATGATCGTGACTGGCAGGTTCAACAGACTCCAACGGCTGGAACGATGCTGGAGGTTGGCCTGTAACTGCTTGTCCGTATACAGTCGTTTCACGACTTGCTCGGCCTCGTCCCATAGCTTAACATGAATAAAGCCCCAGAGCATGGCCTGTTGCTCATGCAAAACGTCCTTTCGTGCCAGACGCTTCAACGCTTCAACCTGCTTGAACTTTTCTTCATCTGAAAGATCCGGCTGGCGCAACTGGCCCAGTGCCTCCTGAAATTTCATGAACCGGGCTGTCTGCGGATCATATTTGGCCAGCTGCTCCTGGAGTTTTCCACGGATTTCACCTGATCGCGCTATCCGTTCTTCAGCAGTACGGCCCGGTTGTGAGTAGTAGTTGAGAGAGTTCTGCAGCAATCCTAATAATTCCGTATTTTTTATCTCCTCTTCTGCACTCTGCACCAGCTCTTCCCATAAAAGCTCCCGTGCCTGACTGAGCACATACCCCATCACCCGCTGTTCCCGGGTATAGCCCGGCTGATTCAATTCCGCTTCAAGCCGTTCCAGAAAGGCATCCTCTTTTTTCAGTTGCACGGATACCATTGCCAGGAAAACCAGCGCTTTGTCCTGAGTCAGCTGCGCGTTAGAAACATTTGCAACCGCGGGAAGATATCCGATTTGACGCGCATATCTCGAATATGAGGAATATCTGGAGTTTTGCTGCCGCAACAGCATCTGGAACTCGTTCATAAAGCGGAATCCATTCTGCATGCGCATTACCAGTGAATTCTGCTGCTGCATGCCATGGTAAGCATATCCGCTATTTATGTTAGCTTTCGCTTTAGCCGCCTCCGACTCACGCTTTTTCTTTTCCGCCTCCGTTTCTGCAGGAACCGGTCGCAGATAAATGTTCCACAGCGCCTCTTCCGCAACCTGGTAATTCGCCCTGCGAACATGATATTTGGCAAGCGCCAGTTCTGTTTCCAGTGCATTCGGACGGACGCGCATGGACTCCTGCAGTAATCCACGCACGGGTTCTTTGTATTTTCCCTCATCAAGTTGCCCCAGCACCTCCTCCCACGCCATCGGATCCTGCAAAAATTCCTTTTTAAAGCGCTGGATCAACAACCAGGCATCTTCCTGTTGTGACAGGCTGAGATAGTCCTGAGCCAGAACAATCGCATGATCCACTGCCGGGTCATGCTCCAGCAGCTTTTCCCGATAGAATATTACTTCCCGCACATTGCGCTCACGCTCTGCCAGTGCAATCAGCTGCTGAATCAACTGGATATCGTCCGGACGCTGGCTGAGCGATTTAGCCAGCTGATCCCGTGCTGATCCGTAATCCTGCAGCTGCTGGTAAATCTCCGCCAGATATAATCCATAGCGCCAGCCACCACCTTCACCTTCCGCCTGCTGACGTTGCTCCATCTTGCGGATCAGCTCTTCGATCTGCCCCATCTGAAAATACACTTCACTTAACGGACGCATCAAATTCAGTCGTTCACGCGCGCTGTCTGCCGCAGTGAATGCGTCATTGAAAACATTCTGTGCTTTCTTCAACTCACCCGCATCTTGCAGCATGCCACCCAGCTTCACTCTGACCTGGTTGGGTTGATCGCTCAATCGAATCGCCTGCCGGAGCCGCTCTTCAGCCTGCTCCCACTGCCCTCCTTCCACTGCCAGATTCGCAAAAAGCAGATATCCCTCCGTGGCAGCCGGTGAAAGTTCAATCACTTTCCGGGCCTCACCCAGCGCCTGCTCCAACTCTCCCTGCTGCATGCGAATACGTGCGATCTGAGCCAGCCAGTCTGTTTTTAATTTGGGATTTACCTTCGCAAGCTGATAAGCAGTAGCCACTGCCTCATCGTAACGCATGTCACGCCTTTGCTGTGCCAGCGCCATCCGTAATAGACTCTCCGATTCCGGATGTGCTTCGATTGCCTGTTTCATCAGCGCATCAAAAGATTCCTCTTCCAGCGCAGACTGTTTTTGCAGCGCCATCCGCAGCAGCACTCTGAATTCAGGAACAGAAAGACCCGATGCACCGGCATCAGCCACTCTTTGATTCAGGTTCCTCCACACCTGATCTGACTGTTCCGAGGCATGCAGCACCTGCAGATATCTCATTTCCAACTGTTCCAGCAAATACTCACTGGATACTGCTTTCTGCAGAGATGGATACAGATCCAGTGCTTCGCTCCACCGCTGCTCCTCAGTCAGTAAGTTCCATTTCAGCCACAGCAGATCAAAGTACTCCGCATTGATTTCCAACCCGGCTGCAATGGCCTGGTAAGCTCGCTCGTTTTCCCCATATCTTGTCCAGACGGAGGCGAGTCGCTGATAGTTTTCCGGCTGCGCCTGATCACCGGCGACCAAACCTTCCAGTAACGTATAGGCCTGATCCTGCTGCTCAAGTGCCATCAGTATTTCCGCCTGCCGCAACCGGATATCACTCGCAGCAGGCGACAACGCCAGAGCTCGGCTGAATTGGACCACGGCTTCCTCGCCGAAATCACGCGCATATAACATCTCTGCCAGCTGCAGAATCCGGCTGACATCTCGACTCCCCTCCGGTGCGATCTCACTCAATGCCGCTAATGCTTGCTGACGATCCTGCTCGCTCACAGGTAAATTCCGTTTCAGCAGCAGTTCCGCTAAAAGCTCCCAGTAACGTGTATCGTTAGGCTGTTTGACCGTCAGGTTCCTGGCAACCAATACCGCCCGGTCATACTGGTCGGTCTTTTCCAGTGCTTTGGCCAGGGCATACGCGATGTCCACTCGATCCGGGGCCATTGATACTGCTTGTTCCAGCCATTCTACCGATTCTTTAAAGCGGCTGATTTCATTCAGCGCATCACTCAGCCGCAGGATTGCTTCAATGTCCTTCGGATGCGCTTCCATCCACTGGTTGTAGTATACCACCAGTCCCGGCACATCATCCTGTGCACGATAGACTTGCTCAATGCGGCTGCGAATTTCACGATTCAACCAGCTCCCACTGCGCGTCAGGTCCAGCAGCTGCTCATACTGCTGCAGCGCTACCTCCCGCTTGCCCCGGCGCTCTTCCAGCGTTCCAACCCGGATCATTGCCTGAATCTGTTCACTGGTTCCCGCAGGAGAAAGCTCGACTAACCGGTCATAAATTTTACGTGCCTCATCAAACTGCTCCACTGCCAGCAAGGCATCCCCGGCTTCCTGCAGCGCAAAGCTGTCTTCCGGAAAGTCAGCCGCCATCTGCTGCCAGACTCTTAACGCACCATCACTGTCCAGATTCCGTTGGTGCGCATATCCGAGACGCCGCAGAATATCTGCTTTATGACGTTCACCGGGGTTCAGGGCAAGCGCTGTCTCGAAAGACTTCACCGCATCGTCTACTTTTCCGACGCGCAGCTGCAGATTCCCAAGTGAAAACCACGGTTGGAAATTTTCCGTATCCTGCTGAGCCGCCCGACGGAAGTATGCTTCCGCTTCTTCCAGCCGGTTACGCTGTTCAGCCAATAGCGCCAGCAGCTGCAGATATGCCGTCCGCTGCTCGCCTGCCACTTCAGATTGTGAGCGCCACCGCTGCTCCAGAACTTCTAATCCTTCTTCCGTCTGATAATACTGGATGATCTTGTCAAACGCCGTGCCTTCTACCGGAGAACGCAGCAGCATGCTTTCATACCGAGCTGCTATCTCTTTGGTCAACTCCTGACCTGTTGCATCATGCGCTGCAGCCGACAGCAATGCCATGATCACCGTAATGCCGGTAAAGCGGATAAAAAGTAAACGGTTCAACATCCTTTGAATCAATTGGTTAAACTGGGATAGGCACTCCAACAACGTGGCTCAAAATCAACGATCATGTAACTATAATTTCTGAGTAATACTATAACGCCAGATGTCCTGTGAATACAACGTCTGCTATCATTAAAAAATTAGCCATCCATCTTCGATCGCGATTTTTACATGGGAACTCTAAAAGCTGATAAATGAACTCCAGCTGAGTAAAACGTCCCGGGCACTTCGGACCTTTGCTGCGAACTCGGGAAGCAGAAACTTTGCTGAGTGGTATCTGTATCAATGACATTCGCCATCCAGCGCGGCGGTAAACAATACTGGACTTGAGAAATACGGTCAGACCGGACCGCAGATCGTATCTGGATTCCATCTCAGGTATCCTACTGTTCGTTTGACTAGGTAGCTCTCAGCATCCATCTGAGCTAGCCATCGTTTACATGAGTTTGGTCATGCATAATTTTACTTTTTACCTGTATTTACTGAAAAATCGAAATAGGCTGCAAAGCTGATGTTTGTCGATCGTGTTCGTGTCTGGGCTCGTGGAGGAAAAGGCGGCAGTGGTTGCAGCAGTTTCCGGCGGGAAGCCTTTGTGCCCCGGGGAGGTCCAGACGGCGGTGACGGCGGTGACGGTGGCCATGTCCTTCTCACAGTCAACCCGCACCTCAACAACCTGACACACTTGCGTTACAAACCGCACCACTTCGCCGAGAAAGGTGCCCATGGAAAAGGGGCGCAACGCACCGGTCGTAAAGGCAAACCCCTTACTATAGAAGTGCCACCCGGCACGGTGATCAGTCGTCTGCCTGCTCCTCAGGATGCCATCGAACGCTCGGTTCCGTTTGAAAGCGGAGAAGTGGTTGCCGATCTGAAACAAGCTGGAGAAACATTCATCCTCGCACAGGGCGGTAAAGGAGGCCGTGGCAACTTGCATTTCAAATCTCCCACCAACAAAGCACCAACCGAATGCGAAGTCGGTGGCGAAGGTGAATACGGTCAGTTCGCCTTTGAGCTGAAATCCATTGCCGATGTGGGACTGGTTGGTTTTCCGAATGCAGGTAAGTCCAGCCTGCTGCGCTGCGTTTCTGCCGCCACTCCGAAGGTGGCTCCCTACCCGTTCACGACCATGACCCCGCAAATCGGTGTTATTGACAGCTCCGACGGCAAAAAGCGTTTTACCATGGCAGATATCCCCGGACTGATCGATGGTGCCAGCCAGGGTGTGGGCCTGGGACACGATTTCCTGCGTCATATCGAACGCTGCTCCCTGCTGGTTTTTGTTATCGACATGAGCGGATTAGAACAGCGCGATCCGATTCAGGATTTCATCCAGCTGCGCAAGGAAATCAAAAACTACAATGCCGATCTGGCCAAACGCGACTATCTCGTCGTCGGGAACAAACTGGATCTGAAGGAAAGTCTGGAACATCTGGATCGTTTTCGGAGCATGCAACGGATTCCTGTGCTAAAGATCTCTGCCGAGACCCGCGAAGGCATCGATGCATTAATCGAAGAACTCTTTTGCCATCTTGAAAAAAATCAGGCTGCCGCTACAGCTGTCGAAGCTGCCAGGCGGACAGCCGGAGAAATCACCTCATGATTCAGTTTCCTTACCAGCGTTCGGACGAATGGGTGGCAGCATTATTCCTAGCCTTAGCGGTATCAGGCGGACACGGGCAGGAGCCTGCTTCGGCCGCTGCGGTTGTCAGTCCGCCAGAGGAGGTGCAGGTCGCCCCGGCGGCACCGATTACTCTGGAGCAAGCCGTCCGGCAGGCACTCTTACAAAACATCAATATCGCCATTCAGCGGATCAATCCGGCCATCACCGCCACTTCAGAACTGGAAGCCAAAGCTGCTTTTGACGCGACCTCCAATGCTGAGATCGCTTATACTGAAACCAGCACACCCCGCTCTTCCGAGCAGCAGGCAGCGGACGGCCGGGCCTCCACCGAGGCCCGCCGGATGAATGCTGAAGTGGGAGTCAATAAGAAACTCAGCACCGGCACCGAAGTCGGCCTAACCGGCACGACCCGCAACAGCCAGTCCACCTTCAATCAGTTTGAGGATGAATATGACACCTTTGCCGGACTCACATTCCGGCATCCTCTGCTCAAGAATTCCGGTGTCAACGCACAGCGCTTTCAGATCCGTTCTGCACAAAAACAGTTAGAATCCGATCAGGCCGAATTCAAAGATCAGGTGGAAAGCACCATTCGTGACGTCCACTTTGCCTACTATGATCTGCTCTTCGCTTACGAAGATTACCAGTCAAAAGAGAAGGCACTCAAAACTGCGGAGCGCCTGATGGTGGATAATCAGAACCGCTATGAACTCGGTACGATGACCCCGCTGGACGTCGGTCAGGCCCGTAGCGAAGTCTCTCAGCGCATGAGTGGACTGCTGCTGGCTGAACTTGAAATCCAAAAGAACCAGAACCGGTTGAAGCGACTGATCTTCAGTGATTTCGGCAACCAGCTCAAACAGCCGGTAAAACTTGCCGATATCCTGCCGGATCCCGAAACCCTGCCGCCCGCCGACTATAACATTTCCGCCGGACTGCAGCAGCGCAAAGACTTGCAAGCCTTACTCACCGATGCCGAACGCGCCGGTATGGAAATCAAATTCCGCAAAAACCAGCTCTATCCTCAACTCGATCTCACAGGACGGATCGGCCTGCAGGGGCGTGACAACGACTTCGATACCACCGTCCAGAACATCATTGAAACCCGCGACGAGACCTGGGGGGTCGGTATGTCCGTTACCTTTCCCTGGGGACTGCGGGCTGAGAAGGCTCGGCTGCAACGCTCCGAACTGCAGAAAGACCAGCTCATGTTGCGCATCAAGCAAAAAGAACACGACATCATCCAGGAAATTACTGAAGCCTGGCAGGAAGCTGAAAACGCACGTCTGCGCCACCTGAACAACCGCCAGGCCCGCATCATTTCGGAGCGGACAGCTGAAGCTGAAGAGGAAAAACTTAGCGAAGGCATCTCAACTAGCTATACCGTGTTGCAGTTGCAACGCGACGTCGTCACGGCCCGCACCCGCGAACTGAATTCACAAGTGGTTTATTATCGCTCCCTGATCGATCTGCGCCGCTCCCAGGGACTCCTGCTCGATGATCACGGGTTGGTTTGGGAATAACGACAATCACAGCAGAGGCTGTCCTCACAATCTAGAGTATTTTCAAATTAAGTGTGAACACTTTGGAACTGTAGCCGAGGTCGGTGACCTCGGAGGTCTAAAAGGGAGCGAGGTCACCGACCTCACCTGCAAATGTTAAAACGTGATTCGAAAATACTCCAGCCTGTTATGAACGACTGGAACTCTTGATCCCCAAAGCCCCCAGTAACCCTCTGGTAATCTCGCGTCCCGCAGTGCGTGCTAGCTGACGCGCCGCGGAACTGCCCAAAACCTGCTCCAGCATGGTTTTGTTTTTGAGGGTTCGGGTGCTGCGCGGCTTGGGTTTTCGCCCGAGCGCTTCACTCAGTTCCGGATCTAACGGCAGCGGCGGTGGCACCGTGGTCATCGGAGTATCCTCTGCCGCAGCCTGTATTTTGCCCTGCAACATTTCATAGGCACTCTCACGATTCACCACCTCAGCATATTTCCCAACCAGCAGCGACTGTCCGATCAACTGTGCTTGCTCCGCTTTCTTCAGCACCCCCATCCGCGATCGCGGCGCACACAGCAGCGTCCGAACCAGTGGGGTTGGTCGCCCCTCGGGTCCCAGTCCGGTCACCAATGCCTCACCAATTCCCAGCGAGGTCAGTTCCTCTGCCGTCTGATAGAAATCACTCAGCGGATAGTTTTCAGCGGCCAGCTTGATCCCTTTTCGATCGCGCGCCGTGAAAGCGCGCATCGCATGCTGCACTTTGAGACCCAGTTGACTCAGTATCGCCTCGGGCACATCGTCTGGCTTCTGCGTGCAGAAATAAATTCCCACACCTTTGGAACGGATCAGTTTGATGATGGATTCCAGCTGAGAGAGCAGTTCATCACTGGCCTCATCGAAAATCAGATGAGCCTCATCGATGAACAATACCAGCTTCGGCTGTTCCGCGTCCCCCACCTCCGGGAAAGTCTGGAAAATCTCAGCCAGCAGTCCCAGCATGAAGGTTGAAAACAACTGCGGTTTGTCCTGGATGTCCATTAACCGCAGAATAGAAAGCATCCCTTTACCATCCGTCGTTGTCCGACACAGATCTGCTACATCAAACGAACGCTCCCCAAAAAAACGATCCGCCTTCTGCTGTTCCAATTCCAGTAATCGCCGCAGAATTGTCCCGACCGAAGCACTGGCTAACCGTCCGTAATGCGCTTCCACTTCCTGCTTTTCCGGCCCTGTCAGATGATTGATCACTGCGCGGAAGTCCTGTAGATCCAGCAAAGGCAGACGATGGTCATCACAGTATTTGAAGATAATGGAAACAATCCCTGTCTGGGTTTCGTTCAGTCGCAGCATTTTGGAAAACAATAATGGTCCAAACTCAGAAACGGTCGCGCGCAGTTTTACCCCTTTTCCTGTAGTCAGTGTCAGCAATTCCACCGGGCAGCCGGTGGGTTGATATTCCTCGCCAATCAGACGTTGCCGCTCAGTAATGAAAGACTTCTCTTCACCGGCGGCGGCTAAACCGCTTAAGTCCCCTTTGAGATCCATCAGCAGACTTGGTACTCCAACGGCGGAAAGTCGCTCTGCCATGACTTGTAATGTCTTGGTTTTGCCGGTGCCAGTAGCTCCGGCGATCAGACCATGCCGGTTGAGCATTTTTAGCGGCAGGTGTACTGGTGCGGAAGCGACGGGTTGCGCTTCAAGCATAGCCGTCCCAAGCAGTAACGACGGTACATCAAAGGCATAGGACTGAACAACGTTCTGCTGAAAGAAATCGTTTTGCTGGTCAACTGCCAGCTTCCGTTGACGGGTCATGTAGATACTCTAGCCAATTCCGAATCTGTTTCCCAAGTGGAAAATAAGGGCTGGTTCTAATAAATTCCACTGTACAAACGTCAGATGCAGTCACAGACTGTGATACTTGCGCCTCATCATCGGTTAATGCAAGATAACAGCAAAGCTGCCTGAATCACACCAGCCACATGACGCCCAGAAAATTCGGAATTTTTATCGGAATCTCGTTCCTGCTGCATCTCATCATGCTGTTGCTCCTGGCCTATGGCTGGCTGATGGCGATGGAATGGGAGCCGGATCCCCCTGAGAAAAAGAATACCGTCCGCTTGACGCTGGCGCAGAACCCACCCGCTCCACTGCCTGAACCACTGCGCCGGGAGCGCCCGTTTGTCGACACCACTGAATCTGTCAAAATGAACGAACCCGACTCGAATAGCGTCTTTCAAGGCGCAGAGAACACCGTGGCCATGTCTGCCGAAGCAGGCAACAATGCATCATCGCTCCCTAATCTGACCGGTAAGGAAACCAGTGCCCTGAACCTGACCGATAGAAATTACAGCCCGCAAATCCAAGAGCAGCTTTCACCGGCTCAGCAGCAACAGGAAACCTCCCAGGAAAAACGGGAGGAACAGGAGAAACAGGAGACGGATCAGACCGACCAAACCGATACTGGCCGGGACTTGCTCAAAACTCCGGATGCCACGTTCCTGACTCGTGAAGAACAGCAGCGGCGCAGCAAACTGCTGGAAGAAAAACGCCAAGAACTTCAGGCTCAGGACGCTCAGCAAGCCAGTGCTCCCATGGCTTTTTCTGCCGAAAAGCGCCAGGCTTTTCTCCCCGGCGGAGCTGCCGTGGGATCTCAGAATTCGTTTGGTGCGGAACAGACTGAACTGGGGCGTTACAAGGAAAAACTCTACCGCGCCATCGGATCACGCTGGTATGTTTATGTGGAGGAATCCAGCGGCCTCATCTCAATTGGCATGGTCAAGATACGCTTTTATGTGCGTGCAGATGGCGTCTTCGAAAAACTTCAGGTCATCGAAGGCAATAACTCTTCCCAGCTCCACGCCATCTCCCGCCGCGCCATCATGGTAAACAGCGGCCAGCTCGAGCCGTTTTCCGAATCCATGCGCACCCAGCTCGGTGACGGCTACTGGGAAGAGATTTCATTCACGATCCGCTAAAACTAGGGACGGAGGTAAGTTTCGGCAACTTACCTCCGTCCCTAGTTTTAAATTATGCACCCATCGACCACGCAGGATAATTTTGATGCTGTTTCTGCTGTGGCTGGAGAATCGTATCCGTAATTCGCTCAAAGTGCTTGATTTCCTTATCAGAAGCATATGCCCACTGATTACGTAATGCTCTCTCAATAGATTGTGCGTCCTCCTGCATACCCAGATACGACAATTTGTGTAATTTGTTAAGCAATGCTTCGGTAGGTCGCTCAAGAACCAGGTAGTCTTTTCCTGCCATACCCATATTGAATTTGGCTGAAGACCAGCGGTATTCCGTGCTCTTTGCGACTAAGCCTGCTTGGACAGGATTGTATAAAATATAACGAAGGGCATTCGCAAAATGGCTGCCACCTACGAGAACGGAATAATATCTATCCTCCCAAAGATACCCCTTCGCTTTGGACTTCTTGTTAAAGTAACGCGTGTATTTGCCATGAACTTCTCTGAAAAACGTTCCTAGCGATGCCTGATGCTCCGGAACTACCAGCAAGTGAATATGGTTGCTCATCAGACACCACGCAAGAAAGTGTACCCCCGTTTTCTCTGCACCGTCACGACACAATTGAATATAATACAACCGGTCTGCATCCGACTGAAAAACATTCATACCACGCACCCCGCGCTGCACAACATGATGCGGTTGGCCGGGTATCACAATTCTAGCTTTACGTGGCATGGCAAAAAACTAGGGACGGAGGTAAGTTCTGTCAAACTTACCTCCGTCCCTAGTTTTCACTTTCGCTCTCCTGATTCTTGGTCAAGATATGCCCCTTATGATTTCAGGATTGTTTAATTTCTTTGCCAGTGGTGGGATTTTCATGGTTCCATTGGCGATCTGTTCGATTGTTTCAGTAGCCTTCATCATTGAGCGGGGATTGGCTCTGAAGCGAGAAAAAGTGATTCCTAAATCCCTCTTTCGCGCGATTACCTACCTGAAGATGGGAGGGGCTACAACTGAGATTCAGCAGTTGGCCGCACCCGGCACCACAACGCTGGCTCGTCTGGTGCGTATCTGTCTGGAACACCTGCCCTGGAGCAAGGCAGAAAACGTGGAGGCCGTTCAAACACAGGCACGAAATGAAATTTCTAAACTCGAACGGGGACTGGTGGTGCTGGAGATTACCACTGGCGTTGCACCGCTGCTCGGACTGCTGGGAACTGCTGCCGGTCTGATTACCGTTTTTTCCAATATCGGAGAGACCGGTCTGGACAGCGGACAGGGCATGGCGATTGCCAAAGGAATTTCAGAAGCGCTCAATACAACCGTCACCGGACTGGTCATCGCTATTCCCTCGCTGATCGCTCACAGCTATTATACCAAGAAGATCGAAGCCATGGCCGTGGAGATGGAAAGCCTGTGTATGGACTTTCTGGCCAAGTGTTACCTTTCCAGCCAATAGTAAATTTATCCGAAGATGCAGTTCTACTCCCGCCCGAAGCGCCCACTCAGCATCAACATTGTTTCGATGATCGATATTCTGTCGATCCTGCTGATCTTTTTTATCGTTACCACGACCTTCAAAAAAGCGGAGCCCCGGGTGGAGATCAGCCTGCCGGAATCCACCCAGGGCAAGGAAGAGAGCACCATTGAAGATCCGGTGGTGATCTTCATTACCGCGGATAACCAGATCTTTATCGGTGACCGTGAAACTACCCTCGAACAGCTGCCCCGTGAAGTGGAAGCACTGCTCAGCCAAAAGCCGGAAACCAGATTTGCACTCGAAGCGGATGAGGGGATTCAGCTGGGATTTTTTGTTAAGATCATGGATGCAGCCAATGCAGCCGGATTGAACGACCTTTCTCTCAACACTCGCAAGCCGGAGGAAACTCCATGATTTTAGATATCACGCTTTTCGGTAACCCCATCCTGCGTCAGCCAGGCAGTCGAATCGAATCCATCACCCCGGAAATTCAACAGCTCGCGAATGACATGCTGGAAACCATGTATGCAGCTGCCGGAATCGGGCTGGCAGCGCAGCAGGTCGGCAAAGCACTGCAAATCGCAGTCATCGACATCCCGGAGGAAATCGAAACGCCTAGCAGGATGTGGATCGACGGGAAGCCCGTCGAAAAAGCCGATTACATGCCGATGGTGCTGATCAATCCCGAACTCAAGACCATCAAGAAAAAGGACAGCGCCGAAGAAGGTTGTCTTAGCTTCCCTGGTATCAACGCCGAGATCACCCGCCCCAACCGTGTCGCCTGTGCCTGTCTGGACATCGAAGGTAAGCCACTCAAATTCGAAGCGGACGGTCTGCTCGGGCGTGCCGTGCAGCATGAGGTCGACCACCTCAACGGCATACTCTTCACCGATCACATGATCCCGGAAGAAAAACGCTCCCTGCGTGAAGCCATCGAAGACGTGCGGGCACAAGGCCTGCTACAGAAAGACTGAAGCAAGGCGGAATTACCGGCATCCCGGAACCCGGTAGTTTCCAGAAAAAATGGTTTTTAATATACTATTTCAACCTTATCTCCTCCCCACATCCGCGCCCGCGTGTTAGACTGATTACACCATGTTAATCCAGTCTCCGGTTATTCTAACAATGGATGGCGAAAACCCGCCATTAGCAGGAGCGATACGTGTAGAAAGTAACCGTGTTAAGGAAATCGGGCCTGATCTGGAACCTGATTCCGGCGAGGAAGTTGTCGTGTTAAACCGTCACATCCTGATGCCCGGCATGATCAATGCCCACTGCCACCTCGACTATACCGGTCTCCACGGTTCCATTTTTCCAGGTAAATCCTTCACGGCCTGGATCAAACAGATCAATGCTCTGAAGCAGTCGCTCGGCCCGGAAGATTACCTGCAGGCGATTCAGGCGGGATACCGGATGCTGCTCAAAAGCGGCTGCACGACCGTGTTTAACCTGGAATCCTTCCCGGAGCTGTTGCTTAAACTCCCCCGACCTCCGATGCGGGTCTGGTGGTTTCTGGAACTCATTGATGTGAGAACTCGGCTCGAGAGCGATGAAATGCTGATGGGTGCGCTAGATTTCTTTGAACGGCATCCCGAATGGCTGGGCGGCTTCGGCCTTGCACCGCATGCTCCTTATACCGCCAGCATCGAACTGTTCCGCCTGGCCCGCCACTGCAGTGAAAAACTCGGCATGCCCTTCACCACCCACATCGCCGAGTCACTGGACGAAAACGAGATGTTCCACTCCGGTGATGGTGAGCTCTATGATTTTCTTGCCTCCATGGGGCGTGATATGAGCGACTGCGGTCACGGTTCCCCCCTCTCCCATCTGATGGAATTTGGTCTGCTTAACGATCGTTGCCTCGCCACCCATCTGAACTACCTGCAGGACAACGATCTCCAGCATCTGGAAGAACAACCGCTCACTGTCATTCACTGTCCGCTGTGCCACGACTACTTTGGACACGAGAAATTCCCGCTGGAAGAAATCGAAGCCACGGGCAGCCAGGTCGCCATCGGCACTGACAGCCTGGCCAGCAATACTCAGGACCGGCTGGATCTGCGTGCCGAACTGCGTTGCGCCCGGAAAAACTTTCCTCGCCATGATGCCAAGACATGGCTGCAAAAAGTCACTACCATACCTGCCGCTGCCATCGGAAAAGCGGATGAACTCGGTGTTTTGAAGCCTGGTGCACTGGCAGATCTGGTCGCTTTTGAAACTCCGGGTGCCGAACACGTTCCCGACCCCTACGACTGGATAATCGAATCGACGCATGCACCTCACTTCACTTTAATCAACGGCATCCATCTATGAACTGGAAAGACTTTCTTGACCAACAGCTGGAAGCTGACCGCCGTGAGCACCTCGGCCGGACTTGCACTGCCATTCCCGACGGAATGCTTAACCTGGGCAGCAATGATTACATGGGGTTTTCACGCCACCCGCAGGTAGTTGAAGCGGCAACTGCATCTCTGAATCAGGTCGGCCTCGGCTCGCGCTCCGCACGACTTCTCTCCGGTCACACCGAAATCCACCAGCAACTTGAATCCCGACTGGCATATCTCAAGCTGACCGAAGATGCGCTTACCTTTCCCAACGGCTACACCACCGCTGTCGGCGTTATCCCGACACTGGTTGATCGTTCCGCCACCGTCATTCTGGATGAAAAATGCCATGCCTGCCTGTGGGATGGAGCACGTCTTTCCGGAGCCAGAGTCCGCGTCATGCGCCACAATGACCTCCAGCATCTGCAGGAAATCCTCAAGCTGGAACGCGAACGCAATGCAGATTCCCGTATCCTGGTCATTGCTGAATCGCTCTATTCGATGGATGGGGACCGGTCACCACTGGCTGACATCATTCAGCTAAAGCAGCAATGGAATGCCTGGCTGATGCTGGATGAAGCGCACGCCTTTGGCGTCTTCGGAAGTGGTGGTCAGGGATTTGTGGAGACCCGTAAAATGGCATGCCAGATCGAAGTTCAAATGGGAACGCTAGGCAAATCCGTTGGTTCACTCGGTGGCTTTGCAGCCGGCTCCAAAGCATTGATCAGGCTGTTGCGGCACCGTGCCCGCAGCTTCATTTTTACCACAGCTGCTCCACCGGCATTGGCAGCCGCTGCTTTGGCAGGGCTGAAGCTGATCTCATCCAACGAGGGTGCCGAAACAAGAAAACTGCTGGCCCGACTTGTCGGCCATGCCGCTAACAACGATATCTTCCCGTTGCATGTCGACAGTCAGATCATTCCCATCCGCATCGGTAACGAAGAAAAAGCCCTGAAGATTGCCGGTGAACTCTGGAGTAAGAAAATATTTCTGCCCGCTATACGGTTCCCTACGGTTCCGCGTGGCGAGTCCCGGCTGCGCCTTTCCCTGAATGCCACCCACACCACCGCAGAGCTGGAAACGGTGTTAAAGCTCCTCAAACTGCTCGCCCCTTACCACTAGGAACACTGGACGTTAGAGTTGGAATTTGGATACTGGACGCTTAGTCTTTTACCAGTGAACACCGATCACCTTATCGCACTCGACAAAAAACACCTGTGGCATCCGTTCACCCCAAACGATATCTGGCTCGATGATTTATTCACTCCCATCGTCGTTGAGAGCGGTTCCGGCTCACTGCTGACCGATACCAACGGGAAAACGTATCTGGACGGTAACTCCTCCATCTGGACCAACCTGCATGGCCACCGCCATCCCCGGATCCATCAGGCCATTAGGGATCAACTGGATCAGATCGCCCACGTCTCCTCTCTGGGGTTGACCAATACCCAGGCACCCGTGCTGGCAGAAAAATTATGCCATGCCACCGGTCTGGACCGGTGCTTCCTGTCTGACGACGGGTCCACTGCGATGGAAACTGCCCTCAAGATGGTCATCCAGTATTTCCAGCAGAACGGAGAACCGGATCGCACTACCATTATCTCACTGGCCGACGGCTACCATGGTGACACGGTGGGTGCAATGAGTATGGGACACAGTAAAGTCTTTCACAAAGCATACGGATCGCTGTTATTCCCTGCCATCGAGGTCAGCTCGCCCGCCAGCTACCGCAGCCCCTATAATCGGGCTAAACCCCGGCCTGCCGACGCCCGCAGCTATGCGGAAACTCAGGGCGAATGCTTGCGGGAACTCGAACAGGCTTTTCAACAGGCTGGTAGCGGCAAGGTTGCCGCACTGGTGCTGGAACCCCGGGTGCAGGGTGCAGCAGGATTCCTGATGCACCCGCATGGCTACCTGAAAGAAGCAGCTGCGATCGCGCATCAACATGGCGCCCGACTGATTTTAGATGAAGTCATGACCGGCTTCGGCAGAACCGGCAAAGATTTTGCATTCCAGCACGAGAATGTCCAACCCGATGTGATTGCACTAGCCAAAGGAATCACCAGCGGTACCCTGCCGCTGGCGGCCACGCTCTGCCGGGAAGCCTTGTTCCAGGGATTCTCCGGCGACTTGAGTAAAACTTTCTATCATGGCCACAGCTACTCCGGCAACCCGCTGGGCTGCGCCGCAGCCATCGCCAGCTGGGAAGAACTTCATACACCGGAATGCCAGTCGGCACGCCGTGAGATCGAAAATTCATTAAGAGCAGTGGGAGCAACCTTCTGGCAACACCCGCATGTCGGGGACGTGCGCCAGGAGGGCTGTATACTTGCCATCGAACTTGTAGCCCATACCGCCACACGAGAGTCCTTCCCGTATGAGCAGCGTATCGGAGCAGCAATCTGCCTGGAAGCCTCCCGGCACGGCCTGCTTACCCGCCCCGTCGGCGACGTGCTTGTCCTGATGCCACCTTATTCCACGTCCGGGGAACAAGTTCTTCAAATGGGAGAGATTTTACTCACTGCAACGCATACCCTGCTGGGATAGCAGGTTAGCCGGGATCCCGCTGTTACTTGCCTGGCCCGTATGATTGACTCCCGCAGCAGCAGGCAGCACCGACCTGCGCTGAATGCCCGTTCACAGGTATCTGTTAGCGCCGGCTTAATGCGCAGGTAAACATTTTAGGGTGAAAGTGAAGTATGCACCCTACTCTTTTTGCATAACACCTTATCAGTTACTAATTGTTAATAGTTAATTGGTGTAATATACACTGTTATCTTTTGCAATAAAACCGTAACAAATCACTAGACAAATTAAAAACATATAGGATACTTCAGCGCTATGCCAATACGCAAAACTAACAAAAAGAAAACTGGCAAAAAGAAAACTGCCAAAAAAGTGGTTAAAAAAGTTGCCAAGAAACCCGTCAAAAAAGTAGCCAAAAAAGCTGCTTCAAAGAAAAAAGTAACCAAAAAAGCGACCAAAAAAGCAGGACGTCGTCGCCGCACCGGATTGAAGGGAATTTCCCGCATTGATCAGGAAGAGAAACACAACCACGGTTGGTTTGTCCGCGTCACCCGCAAGGGCAAGACCTACTCCGCGTTCTTCACCGATAAGAAGCACGGCGGAAAGGGCAAAGCGCTGGCAGCCGCTAAAGTCGGCCTGGAAAAACTCCGCGCCAAATACCCTCCCATGTCACGTAAGGAATTTGCCCGTGTGCAGCGTCGCAAAACCAAGTCCGGCATTGTTGGGGTGACTCGTTTGACCAAGAAAGTAAAAGGTAAAAATTACGATTTCTGGCAAGCTACCTGGAGTCCGCGCACCGGTGTTATTGAAAAGAAAGTTTACTCCATCACCAAATATGGAGAAGACAAGGCCAAAAGACTTGCGGTAAAAGCCCGCAAAGAAGGCATTAAAAACATGGCCGATTGATTCGATCCAGTTTGTTGTTTTATCAACGGGCGGCCCGGAAATATCCGGGCCGCTTTTTTATTCGGAACCGGACTCCACTGACTGAAATAATATAAGCAGTTCCCACTCTTCGCTCGGTAGTGCCTCGCGTATCCGCTTTTCGACTTGCCGCTGCGTCTCTGACAGCAAATCAGACGCCACGACATGAGCTTCCGCATCCCGCCGGAAATCATTCATGACCAGGGTGCGGTCTTCATCGGTGATCCGATTCCATAACCCGCTCTTGCCTGCAAGTTTCAGGTCATCACTAAGATCTAGCGATAAGACTTCCGGAGCGGGTAAATACAGATACACTTGCTGTTCTGTTTCATAGACCTTCACTTCAAATTTCTTTTCCAGATCAAAGCCCGCCTTGGCAGTATAGGATCCGGATACCGTCAGCTCTTTCTCGCTGTGCAGCCAGCGCCCTTTCCACGTGTTGCTTAAGTGAAAATCCCGTTCCATCAACGCCAATTCCAGAATCGGTGAACTCTGCAACTGTATGACTTCAGATTGGATCTGAATCTGCGGTTCTACCTGAAAAACGTCCCGGATAACGCCTGCTGCACGCAGCGCTACGGAACGAGCCGCATCCACTGTGGATTCCATGGCGCGGGCTGGTGCACGGCTGGCTGAATCCAGCACCAGTTTCGCCGCAAACGAGACCGCCAGAACCACCGCAATAAAAATCACCCACGAGGGAATGCCGCTTCTGGGAGGGGGAGGTGGCATCGTTGAATCGTTCACCCTTACAAATCCAGATTTCCGTCCGTGATCGCACCTTTCGATGCGCTGCTGGCCAAATGCGCAAACTTGGCGAGCATTCCCGAAGTATAGTTGGGTTTCGGCTTCTTCCATGCCGCCCGACGTTCCTTCAGCTCGGCTGCGCCGACATGCAGGTTCATCTGGCGCTGTTCTGCATCGATTGTGATCGTATCACCACTCTTGACGAGAGCCAGTGGCCCGCCGACATAAGCCTCTGGAGAAATGTGTCCCACGACAAAACCGTGTGTTCCACCTGAAAAACGGCCATCCGTTACCAGTGCCACATCATTACCCAGACCCAGACCCATGATCGCTGAGGTAGGCGAGAGCATTTCACGCATGCCGGGTCCGCCTTTAGGCCCTTCATATCGAATCACGATAACATCACCTTTTTTAATTTTTCCGGCCAGGATAGCCGCCATCGCTTTGGGCTCGGAATTGTAAACGCGCGCCTTGCCCGTAAAAACCAGCCCCTCTTTGCCTGAAATCTTGGCTACCGAACCCTCAGGTGCCAGATTTCCGTAGAGTATGACTAGATGCCCGTCCTTCTTGATCGGGTCATTTAGGGGACGGATGATCTTCTGCCATTTCGGATACGGCTTGGTATTCCGCAAATTCTCTGCAACCGTCTTACCTGTGACGGTCATGCACTCTCCATGCAGCATACCGGCATCCAACAGCGTCTTCATCAATGGCACCATCCCCCCGATCGCAATCAGTTCAGACATCAGATACTTGCCGCTGGGCTTCAAGTCAGCCAGTACCGGAGTCTTCCTGGCAATCCGCGTGAAATCATCAATGGTCAGCTTCACCTTTGCCGCATGTGCAATGGCCAGCAGATGCAATACCGCATTCGTTGAACCCCCTAACGCCATCACAACCGTTATTGCATTTTCAAACGCCTGACGTGTCATGATGTCACGCGGACGGATACTCTGATCCATCAGCTTCATCACGGCGGCTCCAGCCGCACGGGCATCCTTTCTCTTGGCGGGAGAAACCGCATTTTGTGCTGAGCTGTGAGGCAGACTCATCCCCATTGCCTCAATGGCGGAAGCCATGGTATTGGCGGTGTACATTCCCCCGCAGGAACCGGGTCCGGGAATGGCGCAAGACTCCACAGCATCCAGTTGCTTATCCGTATATTCCCCCTTGGCATGTTTACCCACAGCCTCAAATACCGAAACCACATCCAGCTTTTTCTCCGGCTGACCCGTGAGGCATCCGGGCAGAATGGTTCCCCCATAGACGAATACTGCCGGGCGGTTGAGCCGCGCTAATGCAATCATACATCCCGGCATATTCTTATCGCATCCTCCAATCGCGACAACCCCATCCAAGTTTTCACACCCCATCACGGTCTCGATGGAGTCCGCAATCACTTCCCGGGAAACCAGGGAGTATTTCATCCCTTCCGTTCCCATAGAGATTCCATCTGAAATAGTGATGGTATTAAAAATAACAGACTTGCCGCCAGCCTTGTCCGCTCCTTGCGAGGCTTCTCGGGCCAGTTCATCAATGTGCATGTTGCAAGGGGTTACCATGCTCCAGGTGGAGGCAATCCCAATCTGTGACTTCTTAAAGTCACTTTTTTTAAATCCAACCGGATACAACATGGCGCGGCTGGGCGCACGCTCCGGTCCGTCCACCATGGGACCGGAAAATTGCCGGTGTGCCGGAGATTGCTTGGATTTTGTGCTTAATGCGGTTCTTTTGTTTGCTGCCATAAGTAAATCATTTGAACAGATTCCCCGTAGGAATCAAAAAATTTTATTGGGTTTTTATCCGGATAAGCGCACGCTGTAATGCCATGGCAGATAAACCGCAAACCGCTTATGCGCTGACAGGACTCCTGATGGTTGGTCTCACGTTTCTGGCGGCATGCAGCAAGGGCCCGGATCAACCCCCTCCCCGAACCATTAATCCGTTTGTGATGCCAGACTTTGAGCTGCCTACGCCGGATGGTGATAAACTATCCAGCAGCCTGGCCAAAGGTCAAATTACACTGATCAATTTCTGGACTACCTGGTCGCCGGCATCAATTCGCCAGGCCAATGAACTGCTCGCATTACGCGAGCGTTACAAAGACTCCGGCATCCAGGTCATTGGTATTGCCGTCTCAGCGGATGAATCCTCCGAAGATATCAAATCGTTCATCGCCCACGAGAAACTCGACTATCCCATCGGTATCGCTGACCGCAGCTTTCATCATCAGTTTAGAGGCATTGATGCCATTCCCAGCACTTTTGTGGTGGATCCGGATGGGATGATTGTCAACCGCTACACCGGAGTCGCTCTGCCGGAAGAGCTGGACACGGAAGTCCGATACCTGCTGGCGCGTCAGCAGGAAAAGCCTTAGTGCAGATCGATCCCCTGTCACGGCACCAGTGGCTTGCTTGTTTCAACGCCAGACTTTTACAACGGCTTGCGTGACGCTGGAAAGCTGCGGTATCCTGCAGCTGGAAAGAGATTCCCTGCCAGGTTGGGGTCGCCATGCGCATAAATCGTGATATCCTGAAAATGATGCATCAATCGGAACATCAGATCCGGCTGGAAAAAATACTCGACCGTCTGGAAACACGGTCCGGGCAATGTCCCGGCATGTTCCCGGTCAAGACTCAACAGCACTGGCAGCAGCTTGCTTTGTTGCACGAACCGGCGGCTGAGGAATCCACCCCACTTCTGTGGCAGACACTGGAATCCTTCGACCGGGATCCGCAACTGGCACATCTGGCCTTAAACCGTTTGATGGCTCGACATGCACCCGCGCAACTGATGAGCGTGGAAACCAACCCTAAAACGAATGCCCGAAAACAGCAGGCTGCCATCGACTCACTCTTATGTCCTCCCCACTCCCGTTATAAACGGAAGCACGGATAATAATGGATTAAGTCCGCTGTTCATGCTATTACTGGCCATGTTATGTCCATTATCGCTCTAGTTTTGCTCATTATTCTGGCATTTATTGTGCTGTTGGCAGTGGCTATTGCCGCGTTCGGTATCGGAATCTACAACCGGCTGGTTACCCTGCGCAACCGCTTTGAAAACGCTTTCGCGCAAATCGATGTGCAGCTCAAACGCCGCTACGACCTGATTCCCAATCTGGTCGAGACTGCCAAGGGCTATCTCGATCACGAGCGTGAAACTCTGGAGGCGGTTATCGCAGCCCGCAACCAGGCCGCCGGAGCCGGTGCCAAGGCCGCGGAGAACCCCGGAGATGCCAAATCCATGCAGAGCCTGGCAGGTGCGGAAGCCGGCCTGGCCGGTGCACTCGGACGGCTTTTTGCGGTCGTGGAGGCCTATCCCGACCTCAAAGCCAATCAGAACATGATGCAGCTCAGCGAGGAGCTGACATCCACCGAAAACAAAATTTCCTTCGCCCGGCAGGCCTACAATGACTCGGTCATGGTATTTAATAACGAGCGCGAACAGTTCCCCAATAATATCGTAGCCAACTTTGCCAATTTCCAGGAAGCCGCTTACTTCGAAATCGAAGATGAGCAGGAAAAGGAAGCACCCAAAGTCTCTTTCAGTTAAAATGAACCCGCTCCATTGCTGGTCTGGACAATCTTAGTTCCTGCTCCGGCAAATTCGTGTTTATTCGCATTCATTAGCGGTTCAGGAATTTGCCCATGGATTTTTTTGAACATCAGGATCAGGCCCGCAAAAGAACGCGTAAGCTCGTCATCTATTTCTGCATCTCCGTCATCCTGACCATACTGGCGGTGTATGCACTCTGCGCTTTATCGCTGGGGTATGCGGCATCTACCTCACCGGATGACACGTTCCGCCTCACCAAGGAAAGCCTGGATCTGAGATGGCTGGACCCGCTGACGGATCAGCTTCCGCTCGATCCGGACCTGATACTGATCGTCTTCACGGTGACCGGAGCGATTATTTTCCTCGGCAGCAGTATGAAGACCTATCAACTTGCTCAAGGCGGGAAAGCCATTGCCATCATGCTGGGCGGGCAAAGGGTACAGCCGAATACCGACAGCCCGCAGGAGCGGCAGCTGCTCAATATTGTGGAGGAGATGTCCATTGCCTCCGGTTGCCCGGTTCCCGAGGTTTATCTGCTGAAACAGGAGCGCGGTATCAATGCCTTTGCTGCCGGATTTACGACAGCAGACGCCACCATCGGCGTCACGCGGGGGACGATGGAGCTCTTGCAGCGGGATGAGCTTCAGGGGGTCATCGCCCACGAATTCAGTCATATTCTCAACGGAGACATGCGCCTGAACATGCAGATGACCTGCCTGACTCACGGTATCCTTTTTATTGCAGAAGCCGGGATCATGCTCATCCGCCTTCCATTCCGGGTCGCCTTTTATGCCGGCAGCTCGCGCAGTTCAAAAAAAAGCGGTATGCCGTTCCAGCTTATTCTGGGAATGCTCGCCGCGGGTGTGATAATGGCATTGGTCGGATCCATCGGTTATTTCTTTGCTCAACTGATCAAAAGCGCCGTTTCCCGCCAACGTGAGTTTCTGGCAGATGCCGCTGCCGTTCAATTCACGCGTAACCCCGAAGGCATCGGCATGGCGCTAAAAAAAATCGGCGGCCTTTCCAACGGAAGTGCGATTCTTTCCTCCCAGAATGCCGAAGCCAGCCACTTTTTCTTTGCCAATGGACTGGCTTCCTCCTGGTTCGAGCTCTTTGCCAGCCATCCACCGCTGATTGAGCGGATTTCCATCCTGGATCCATCTTTTGACGGTACCTTTCCGCAAGTCAGCGCGTTACGCCCGGAGCCGATAGATCAAGACGGTTCCTATCATAAAAAACAACGCGAACGTGAAGGAATATTCACGGAAGACAGCGGTGATACCCGGGTGGCAGGTCTGGTCGCCAGTGCCGGACACCTGACTCCTGCCGCCATCGTCGCTGCCAGCCAGTTGACCGGAGCCTTGCCACGCCCTCTCTACCAAGCCTCGCACGAACCATTTGGTGCGTGTGCCGTGGCCTACAGTCTGCTGCTTTCGCAGGATCCAGCGGTGCTGCAATACCAGCAGAATCTCTTACAGCAACACGCCGATCCTGCCGTGCTGGCGGAAATGCAGAAACTGAAACCGGAATCTCAACAACTCCGACCCAGACAACGGCTGGTTCTGCTGGACCTGACCATTCCGGCTCTGCGCCAACTCAGCCCGGAACAGTATCAGGTATTTCGCACCATAGTCAGTGATCTGGCTGCAGCGGATCAGGGCATCAGTCTGTTTGAGTATTGTCTGGAAAAAGTCTTACTGCGGCATCTGGATCCTGCCTTTAACCCGGTCAATGCCCGGCGGCCTTCGGTTCGCAGCCTGATCCCCGTCTGGCAGGAATGCATGCAATTACTCGGTGCTCTGGCCTATCTGGATAGTGAGACGTATCAGGAAGCGCAGGCTGCTTTTGAGGCCGGTGCCTCTCAACTCAATCTGGGCCATCGAAAAGCAGAATTACTGCCTCAAGAGGAAGTCGGACTGGCTCAGGTTGACGCCGCCCTTAACGCCTGCGGGGGACTTACACCTATGTATAAACGCAACCTCCTCTTTGCGTGCTCGCAGGTTATCTTGAAATTCAGGGGTTGCAGCGAGGAGGAGGTAGAATTGATACGAGCTATCGCGGACACTCTGGATTGCCCGCTGCCTCCCTTTATTGCGGAACAGATGGTTTAGTCCGACTGGCCGGTTATTACCCCCTGCCCGACACCTGCTAAATATTAATTGCCATTTCTTTGCTACAACCATATCTTATGTTCCTGGAAAGGAGAGCAGACCAGTTCTCCGACCTTGATCATTTTGCTGAGAGAATACCGATCAGGGTCGTTATCGCGACGAAATAGAATGACAAGTCTCTCAGCCTGAACGAATAAGAACTTATTTAACATTGGAGAGCAAGGCGAGAGCAACGGACAGCTTTGCGGCAAATCAAAAGCAACCAGAGTAAATTTTGATATGGATCACGTTTTTACAGGGAATCGCAACACGCAGATCAGGACATCACATGATCCGGTCAGCACCTGTAATTTCGAAGAGCCGTTCGACTGCCGCACGCTGAAATCCTCACCACGCCATGCCGACCTGCTGGTCTGCTGAGCAATACATGGATAATGCAACACAAGGATCCGGAAACCGATCCTCCAACAACCGACGCGGTCGGAACAACAACCGCAATCGTAATAGAAACCGCAACCGCGGGCGTAGTCGTAACCGCTCCCGCAATGCCGCACCGAAGAAAACTCAGAACCCGATTCTGGCCTTCTTCTCCAACCTCTTTGGTATCAGTTCGAAGCCTCAGAAAAAAAACACTCAACGCAAAGAGCGTTCTTCCTCTAAGAGGAAAGAGCGCAGCCCCAAACCTGCTGATGAACAACCACAGGTCACCTCCGCACGTCTTTACGTTGGTAACCTGTCCTACGATACCGCCGAAAGTGACCTCTTTGATCACTTCGGAACCGTCGGACAGGTCAAAAGCGCAGAGATCGTGCGCGATCGCAGTGAACGTTCCAAGGGCTTCGGCTTTGTGGAAATGAACTCGGTGGAAACTGCACAAACCGCATCGGAAAAATACCACCGCACTGAATATATGGGCCGCCAGATTATTGTCGCTGGTGCCAAGAACTGAACTTTGATCCGTCCTTTGCATAAAAAGCTGCTCCCGACCGGAGCAGCTTTTTTTATCTGCCCGGATAGCAGGCATCACTCAATTTTAATCAAAATAACTCTGTGCCCGCCGTCATCCCTGTGGTTAAACTTTCCAAAGTCTATTCTGCATGAAATTTATTGCCTCTGAATTTTCCTACTTCGTTCAGGACCCAACCACCAGGCGTAACCTGGATGCCCTCAAAAAGTATCTCTACCTGCTGATCGGGATTATAACTCTGTACTCCATTATCTTTCATTTGCTGATGGTCTATGAGGGACAGGACCACTCGTGGCTTACCGGTCTCTACTGGACGCTGACCGTAATGAGCACCCTGGGCTTTGGCGATATCACCTTTACCAGTGATCTGGGCCGTCTTTTCAGCGTTCTGGTGCTGGCATCCGGGATTGTTCTGTTACTGGTCATGCTGCCTTTTGCATTTATCCGCTTTTTCTACGCCCCTTGGCTGGAAGCGCAGATCCGCGCCAAGGTCTCCCGTAAACTGCCGGATGAGGTCACCGATCACGTCATCATCTGTCAGCGCGATTCCATTACCAACCGGCTGATCCAGAAACTCGAACTCAACCAGATCCCCTACTGTATCATCGAAGAAGATCCTGCGCTGGCCGCTCAGATGCGTGAAGAGGGTTTAAAGGTAGTCGCCGGAGATATTATTGACCCTGCCACCTTTGAAGCGGTTAACATCACCCAGGCAAGAGCAGTGCTGGCCAATGCCGAAGATACCCGTAATACCGGCATTATCCTCACCGTCCGCTCACTGAACGAAAAAGTGCCGATTATTGCCATCGCCGAGGAAATGGATTCTATTGATATTTTCGCCCTGAGTGGAGCTACCTATCTGCTGCCGTTGAAACTGAAACTGGGAGAATCCCTCGCCACCCGTATCAGCGCCGGCGTTGGAACGGCCCATGAGGTCGGGCGATTCAAAGACCTGGTCATTGTTGAATTTCTGGTCCACGACACACCGCTGGCAGGCATGACCCTGCGCGAGGCTAAAATTCGTGAAACGACCGGCATGAACGTGGTCGGCATGTGGGAATGCGGCCACCTCGTTTCCGTTGATCCCAACAAACCACTGAGTGACACAACGGTACCGGTCGCCATTGGCAACCGCGAGCAGGTCCAACAGCTCAATCAACTGCTGGGCCAGCGTGACAACCGGGAGCACCAGGTGCTGGTGATCGGAGGCGGAAAAGTCGGCTGTTCCACGGCCCGCAAACTGAAGATGCGTGGCGTCCATGTACGCATCCTTGACCACAACCCCGCACTACGCGAAGAACTCGAACAGTACTGCGACCAGGTTATCATCGGAAAAGCAACTGATGCCAAGACTCTCGCCGAAGCGGGAATCAATGAAGTCAGTGCCATTGCCCTGACGACTCACGACGACGCACAAAACATCCACCTTTCCGTTTTTTTCCGACGTATGCATCCGCAACTGAGTATCGTCAGCCGCCTGACACGCGTGCGCAATATCGAAGCCATCTACCGGGCGGGTTCCGACTTTGTCCTGAGTTACGCTTCACTGGGCTGCGAGTTTGTAAATGCCTACCTGCTCAATCGCGAGCCAGTCATGGTGGGAGAGGGCGCCGACTTCTTTTCCGTCAAGCTGCCTAAAGACCTGAAGGGTAAAATGCTGTTAGACAGCGGTATTGGGAAAGAAACCGGAATGGTGGTGATTGCCATCGAAGACGGTGACACCACCATCACCAACCCGCCGGCCAAAACCCGGCTGGAGGCAGGCACCCGGCTGGTCATGCTCGGCACCAATGCCCAGCGTGAAAAATTCAATAAAGTCTATTCCAGTTAGAATGATATTGCTCAAAAACTAGGGACGGAGGTAAGTCTTAAGTAGACTTACCTCCGTCCCTAGTTTTTGAGCAACCCTGATATTAAAATCTTCACAGTCAACTTCCCGGTTTCAGCGCCGGCATGTCTTTCAAATCATCCGGAATGGCATCTGCTGCAAACGTCTCGACCTGCAGTTTCAACAGACGGATGAACGGCGCTCCGAAATCGGGCGGGTTATCCCCGCTGCGGTCGACAATGCATGCAACACCCGCTACCTTGGCCCCGCCCTCACGTACAATCTGGCAGACCTCCTTGACCGCGCTGCCCGTTGTCACCACATCTTCGGCGATTAAATACCGGCTGAACTCATCAATCTGAAAACGACGGACGCTGAGCACCCCTGCTTTCTTTTCCGCAAAAATGTGAGGTTTCCCCAGATGACGTGCCACTTCATGCCCGACCAGAATCCCGCCCAGTGCGGGTGAGATCACCGCATCCGCCTCGATGTCCTGACACTTTTCCGCCAGGGAGGCACAGATCTCCGAACAGAGTTGCGGATGCTTCAACATCTGGGCACATTGGAAAAACTGACGGCTGTGCAAGCCGGATCGTAACAGGAAGTGGCCTTCCAGCAGTGCCCCCAGATCGCGAAATTTTTGTAATAAAACCTCGCCTTCCATCGTCATGCTTCTTTGACCAGCGCCACCGCTTCAATTTCCACCAGAGCCCCTTTGGGCAGGGCCGAGACTTCAATGGTCGAGCGTGCCGGCTTGGTCTCACCAAAAGCTGCTGCATACAGCGCATTCACCGTCGCAAAATTCCCCAGATCAGTAAGGAAGACCGTTGTTTTGACCACGGTTGAAAAATCCGCGCCGCTGGATTCCAGTACGGCTTTGAGATTGGAGAGCACTTGGCTGGCCTGGGCTTCGATACCGCCTGTAACCAATTCTCCGGTGTCGGGAACCAGTGGAATCTGTCCGGAGGTATACACCATGCCTTCCGTGGAGACCGCCAGCGAGTAAGGCCCAATCGCCGCGGGTGCCTGATCAGTAGAAATTTCTTCGCGTTTCACAGCTACCGGAATAGCCGGATACGAAAGCGTGTCAACGATGCCTGTCACATGTATAACTTTATCCATGCTTATCGACACCCACTGCCATCTGGACTTTTCGGACTTTCAGGATGACCTAGACTCCATCGTGGAACAATCCATTGCGGCAGGTGTCATCCGCATGATCTCGATCGGAACCACGCTGGAATCCAGCCAACAAGCTATTGCACTGGCGGAAACCTATGACTCCGTTTTTGCAGTCGTCGGGCACCATCCCTGTAACTATGATAGTTTCTTCGATGGGGAAATCGCAGAACTGGCGAAATTATGCCACCATCCGAAAGTCGTCGCTATCGGTGAGTGCGGGCTGGATTACCATCATCTGCCGAAATCCAGTGACTTTGACACGACTGCTGACTTCAATGCAGAGATTCAGCGAATCAAAACACGGCAGCAGCATATCTTGACCGAGCAACTGGAGCTGGCTGTGCGCGAACGCCTCAATGTAGTGGTGCACCAGCGCGACAGCTGGGACGACTGTATTTCCGCACTCGCCCCCTACCACGGTAAACTGCAGGCGGTCTTCCATTGTTTTTCCGAATCCGCCGAACGGGCCCGATACCTGATCGAACACAACCACCTCGTTTCCTTCACCGGCATCGCCACTTTCAAAAAGCTCGACGACCTGCGCCAGACAGTCTGTCAGTTGCCGGCCCGATCCTTCATGGTGGAAACCGATGCGCCCTATCTGGCTCCGGTTCCCCACCGGGGCAAACGTTGTGAACCGGCCATGGTGGCGGATACCGCCCGTGTGCTGGCTCAGACGCGTAAACAATCGCTGGCTGCGCTGGCTGCTGAAACCACTGCAACGGCAGAGGCATTTTTTCGCTTTCCCTGAGCGCTTTTGCCGCTCAGGTTATTCTGCAAATCGTATATCATGTTGCATCATCCGGTTACCATCCAAGTCCCCGCTACCACCGCCAATCTCGGTCCGGGGTTCGATGCGCTGGGTGTCGCGCTTAATCTTTACAACCGGATCACGCTGGGTGAACCCGATGCAAGCTGGAACGATCCTTTTTTCGAAGCTGCGGCGGACATCTTCTATCAAACCGCCGGCCAGGCATCCCAGGCGTTCCAGACCGGAATCAGCGGTGACGTTCCGCGCTCACGCGGACTCGGCAGCAGTGTAACCGTCCGGCTGGGTATTATCGCCGGACTGAATGAAAAATTTGATCGTCCCCTGGAAGAAGAAACGCTGTTCCGGCTGGTCACTGAACTGGAAGGGCACCCGGACAATGCTGCTCCTGCCTGTTTTGGTGGATTCGTGGCCGGTTCACCGCTTCACCACCATCGCTTTTCCGTCAAGGATGAGCTCAAATTTGTCACTCTGATTCCCGACTTTGTGCTGGAAACCTCCGATGCGCGCAAAGTCCTGCCGCAGCAGATCAGATTCAAAGACTGCGTGACCAACATCCAGAATACTGCTCTCATCACCGCGGCGTTTGCATCGGAAAGTTATGAAACGCTGGACGGTGCCTTTATGGATACACTGCACCAGCCGTATCGGCTGGATATGATCCCGGGTGCTGCGCAAGCACTGGATGTTGCCGTAGAGGCTGGAGCGCTGGGTGCCTTCATCAGTGGCGCCGGCCCCGCCGTGATGGCTCTGACACTGAAGCACTGGGACGAAATCGCTGCATCTATGTCTGAAGCACTGGTTGCCGCCGGTCAGCACCCGCCGCAAATCCGCATTCTAGAAGCCTGTAATCAAGGCTGGAAGCGGGTGGAGTAAATTCAAAAGTCAAAATGCAGAAGTAAAAAGTCTCGGCATCACACACTCGCGGTTTCCGTAATTTTGCAATCTACTTTTTGCATTTTTACTTTAAAATCCAATTCCCCTCCCGCCAGACAACGTAACCACTGGCGGCTTTCTGCAGGCGATCATTAATAGCGCGGCCCATGCCATGATCAGGCACCGGAAAGGCGATGATGGATTGGTAATTGCGCGCATCCAGTTCACGCATGGCTCCAAAGAGTCGCACGCCGGCTTCCACCAGGTCGCCGCTTCCCGATAACTCTAGCACGTCTCTGGCAGGATGACCGGTATTGGTCAGCACCAGATAGCCGTGGTTGCCACCGGCCCGCATCCCCGGCTGATAGGTTTCGCGTGAGAGATACAGCACCGTGCGTGGCGCATAGTGACTTTTGAGCATGCCGGGTGCACTGGGCGGGCCATCGTGCGATAACACTTCCAGCGGCCCGGTAATTTGCTCGATCTCTTCCAATGCCAATGAACCCGGCCGCGCCAGCTTAACAGTCTCTCCCGTGCAGTCGATGATGGTGGATTCAATTCCGCGACGGCAAGACCCTCCATCTAAAATCAATGTGATGCTCTCACCTAACTCTTCCTGCACCGCCTGGGCGGTGGTCGGGCTGATCCGACCAAAGCGGTTTGCGCTAGGTGCTGCGAGCGGTTTTCCATACGCTTGCAACAGCGTTTGGGCTGCATCATGATCCGGACAGCGTGCCGCAACGGTAGGTAAACCGGACGTGGCCACATCCGGAACTGTCAACTGCTTGGGCAATACCAGGGTCAGCGGTCCCGGCCAGAATGTTTTGACCAGTTGCTGTGCCTCTTCAGGAATATCGGAGGCCACCGTCGACAATTCCATATCCGCAGCCAGATGATAGATCAGCGGGTCAAAGCTGGGGCGCTGCTTGATCTGAAATATCTTTGCCACCGCTTCCGGATTCAGTCCGTCCGCCGCCAGCCCATATACCGTCTCGGTCGGCAGCCCAATACATTCACCTGCCTGCAAAGCCTTTACGGCCTTGGCTAGACTCTCTGCTGTTACCGCCTCAATCACTCAGGAATTTTAACCACAGAGAAAACATAATAAAATGGGTTTCTGCTCTGCGAATTCCGCGCCGCTGCGTTAAAAATATTCCCCTTTGTCCGTTTTCCTGAAATGATCTGACCATGTCCATCTCAGTACCAGACCCTGCGATCCTGCACGAAGCAGCCCGGCAGGCAATCCGTGAGGACAGGGGCCCGATGGATCTCACCACACAAGCATTGATCCCGGATTCCGCTACGGGTAGCGCACGTATCTTTTGCAGGGAAGCGGGTGTCCTGGCCGGCACCCCCCTGGCGGAGACTGTTTTCGGTGAACTCAATCCAGCGCTGAACATTACTGTTACCACCGCCGACGGTTCGCCTGTCGAGCCCGAACAGACGGTGATCGAACTGAAAGGACCGATAGCTGCCATACTGACCGGTGAACGACCTGCTCTGAATTTTCTGCAACACCTGTCCGGTATTGCTACCGAGGCCCACCGCTTCGTTGATGCCACAGCCGGTACAAAATGCAAAATCCTGGATACCCGCAAAACCATCCCCGGCCTGAGAATATTGCAGAAGTATGCCGTTACTTGCGGCGGCGGTCTCAATCACCGGATGGGGCTCTATGATGCCTTCATGATTAAAGACAATCATGTGGCACGAATGAACGGAACCGCCGGATTTGCCGATGCAGTGAAGGCGGCGCGGGCATTGGATCCAGATGCACCGCTGATTGCGGAAGCAGATACACTGGAACAGGTCGATGAATTTCTAAAGCTGGAGGTGGACCGCATCCTGCTGGACAACATGAGATGCCACGAGATGCGGGAGGCCGTGGAGCGTGCCGGAGGCCGGATTCCGCTGGAAGCCTCCGGCAATATGACACTGGAACGCATTCCCGAGGTGGCTGCCACCGGCGTCGACTTCATTTCTGTCGGTGCGCTCACCCACACTGTCCGCGCCCTCGACTTCAGTCTGGAAATCCTCTCATGAAATTACTCAAACTCCCGCTTTACCTGCAAATTCTGGCTGCCATCCTGCTGGCCATCCTGACCGGCAGCTGTCTGCAGGCCTTTGCTTCGGAACCCATATCCGGTGCTGCAGTCAGCACCTTCGACTTTGTCGGATCACTCTTCATTCAGGCTCTCAAAATGCTGATTGTGCCGCTGATTGTCTCTGCCGTGATTTCCTCCATGGCTGCCATTGGAGCGGAAACCGGTTTTGGACGTCTGGCAGGAAAGACATTGTCGTATTATCTCATCACCAGCACCATCGCCATCCTGATCGGTCTGGCTCTGGTCAACCTGTTCCAACCCGGTATAATTAACGGTAAGCCCGGTTATGAAGCCTTCGAGCTGCCGGATCCCGATAATGAAACCCTGGCCAAAGCAGCCGGCAAGGACAGCAGTGATGTCGTAGCCATCTTCAAACGCATGCTGCCGCCTAACGTGATCAAAGCCGCTGCCGAGGGGCAGATTCTCGGACTGATCGTATTCTCGATCATCTTCGGCTTTTTCATTACCCGCATTCCCGGCGACCTGCGGGAAACGATGGAAAAATTCTGGCAGGCGGTCTATGAAGTCATGCTCAGGATCACCGAACTGATTATGGCCTTTTCACCGGTTGGTGTGTTTGCGTTGATTGCCTCGATCTGCATGAAGACCGACATCACCGAAGTGGTGAAGCTGGTCTGGTTCCCGGTTACGGTGGTGCTGGCACTGGGGGCGCACCTGTTGATCACGATGCCACTGCTGCTCAAGCTGGTTGCCCGGGTGCAGCCTCTCAAACATTTTCGGGCCATGGTCTCAGCCTTGCTGACAGCGTTTTCGACTGCCTCATCTGCTGCGACGCTACCACTGACGATGGAATGCCTAACCGATAAAGCCGGTGTCAGTAAACGCGTCACCAGCTTTACGACCCCGTTGGGTGCAACCGTCAATATGGATGGCACGGCACTCTATGAATGCATTGCAGTTATTTTCCTGATGCAGTTCTTTGGCCTGGAAATTTCCTTCGGAGCCCAGTTTACGGTCGTTGCACTGGCGTTATTAACTTCCATCGGCGTCGCAGGAATTCCCTCCGCCAGCCTGGTGGCCATCCTGATCATTCTCAACGCGGTCGGAATGCCGGAAGAATTCATCGGCATCGGTGTCGCCCTGCTTCAGTTTACCGACCGTATCCTTGACATGTGCCGCACTGCCGTCAACGTCTTCGGCGATTCCTGCGGTGCCGTGCTGATCGCCCGCAGCGAAGGGGAGGAAACCCAATTAAACTGAGAATTAAGAATGCAGAAGGAAGAAGTTCAGGAACCGGTCATTTCTTAATTATTAACTCTTCTTTCTGACTTCAATCCTCTTCCCGGTCTTCCTTGAAATCACATATCCCGCGCTGAGTTCCCTCCAGGAATGACATCAGCAGTTTAACTTCATCCGTCTGCAGGCCTTTGAAGACACGCATCGCACTCATTGCCTGCTCACGGTTATTGCCCTGCCTGAAAACGACATCAAAGGCGCGTTGAATGGTTTTACGCTGCTCAGCATCAAAGCCGCGACGTTTGAGCCCGACCCGGTTCAGCCCGACAACGGCGTTGGTGTAAGCCGCCATGCAATAGGGTGGGATATCCATCCCGACCCGGGTCTGACCCCGTACCATTACATATTCCCCGATCCGCACAAACTGATGCACCACCACGTCGCCACCGAGAAAGGCATAGTCGCGAATCTCCACATAGCCGCCCAGCAGGACGTTGTTCACCAGAATGACTTCGTTCCCGATTTGACAGTTGTGCGCCACATGAACCCCGCTCATCAGATAGTTCCGGTCTCCCAGCACGGTTGCGGATTCGGATTTCGTGCCGCGATGAATCGTCGTGTTTTCCCGGATGATATTATCATTGCCTATCCGGACATAACTGACTGAGTTATCGTAAGCGAGATCCTGCGGCTCGGCACCAATGACTGCATGGTAGCCTATCTGATTGCGATCACCCATCGTCGTATGCCCGGTGATGATGGCGCGTGCCCGAATTTCACATTGTGCACCGATAGTGACATGCTCATCAATGATCGCATCCGGTCCGACGACCGTACCATCACCGATTGATGCAGTCGGATGAACTATCGCCCGTTCGTGAATATTCATGGGAAACAGTTAACACTCTTTTTTAGAGATACCCAGCTTCTTTGAAGGAGTAATACGGCTCCCGTCCGTCGCCGGGTACACCCAGGATCACGTGATCCAGAAACTCAATCTGCAACAGCCTTGCCGCATCCCGCACCTGCAATGTAAAGTCCAGATCCGCTGAACTGGGTCTTGGATCACCGGTGGGATGATTATGCACCAGCAGGAAACCGTAGGCCTTATGCATCAGCCCGACCCGCACCACATCTCTCGGATGCGCCACCGTTTCATTAACTGTGCCGCGACTGACTTCCTCGACAATTTTTACATGCAGTCGCGAGTTCACCGCGACTACCCGCAAGCTTTCCACATCCAGTAACCGCATCTCATCTCCCAGCAGTCCCATGACCTGCTGCGGCGTTTCCACCGGAAACGCCTTGACCCGTTCGGTGGCGAGCCGCGCCCCGAGTTCAAACGCCGCCTTCAACTGGCACGCTTTAGCTTTACCCAGTCCTTTCACACTGGTGATGTCTTCTATCGAGAGCCGGCAGAGCCCGTCCAGGCCACCAGCTTTTTTGAGCAGCTCGCTACCGAGACTCACTGCAGACTTCCCGGTCACTCCGACCCGGAGAATAATTGCAATCAACTCCGGCACGGACAGTGCCCCCGCCCCCTTCGACAGCAGCCGCTCCCGCGGCCGCTCGCCTTCATGCATGTCTTTGATCCGCACCATGATTTATCTCAGCGAATCCACAGCCATCAGGCAAGAATTGCTGCTAAGATCATAGATGATTCTCTATTGATAGAATACTTTTATCCTATAACCTATGGCTTCAATGAGACCATTGACGACTTTTTTCGGAGTTCTGTGCCTCAGTGCAACTCTCATCCTGAATGGTCTGGGTGATCCTCCGCCCAGTGACGCGGTTACGATCGGCGGAGAGATGAAGGAATGGCACAAAATTACCCTCACTTTTAACGGTCGATATGCTGCGGAAACCGATACGAATCCCAATCCCTTCACTGATCTTGAGATGAATGTGCAGTTCACGCACGAATCCGGTGCCCCCAGTTATACCGTTCCGGCTTACTTTGCAGCCGATGGTAATGCCGGGGAAACTTCTGCTACTGCAGGTAACCAGTGGCGCGCGCACCTGTCACCCGACAAAACAGGCAAGTGGAACTATGTGGTGGATTTTAAGCATACCGACTTGAACGGAATAACCGGCAGCTTTGAGATCGCAGCCAGTGATAAGACCGGTCGCGACCTGCGTGCAAAGGGTCGGCTGCAATACACTGGAACCCGTTATCTGCAATTTGCAGGAAATGGGGAATATTTTCTGAAAGCCGGTGCCGATTCTCCGGAAACTTTTCTGGCCTATGCCGATTTTGACGGAACTGTCACTGACGGCACACCACTCAAAACATGGGCTCCTCATGTGCCGGACTGGCAGAACGGAGACCCGACATGGCAAAGTGGTAAAGGCAAAGGGATGATTGGTGCGATCAACTATCTGGCAGCTAAAGGTGCCAACGTCTTTTCATTTATCCCCTACAATGCCGGTGGCGACGGCGATAACGTCTGGCCGCACATCAGCCGGGATAAGAAGCTGCACTTTGATTGTTCCAAACTGGATCAGTGGGGCGTGGTTTTTGATCATGCAGCCGCCCAGGGTATGTTCCTGCACTTCAAACTGCAGGAAACCGAAAATGATGATCTCAATGGAAAGAAAGAGGCCGGCAAAAGACATGCCCTGGACGGAGGCGAACTCGGACCACAGCGCAAAGCCTACCTGAGGGAAATGGTGGCACGTTTCGGCTATCATCTGGCATTGAACTGGAATCTGGGAGAGGAGAATACCCAATCACTGGAGCAGATCAGTACCATGGCGCACTATCTGCGGGAAATAGATCCCTACGGCCACCCGGTCGTCTTACACACCTATCCCAACGAGTACGAAAAACGCTATACTCCGCACCTGGGAAATCCTAAGACCCTCACCGGAGTCTCGATTCAGAACAGTGACGTTGTTGATTCCCACAAAAATGTGCTGGAGTGGATCACCCGCTCCGAAAGCTCTGGGCACCAGTGGATCGTATCCATGGATGAAGCAGGCAATGCCGGCGCTGGCAGTCCACCTGATCCCGACTGGCCGGGCGTGGCTGAGGCCATTCAAAAAAATGCCAAGGCCAAAAAACCTATTTCCATACCGAACATTGATGAAGTGCGCAGTTACGTTCTTTGGGGAACCCTGCTGGCTGGCGGCACCGGCACGGAATACTATTTTGGATACAAACTGCCGGAAAATGATCTCAACGCAGAAAACTGGCGTAGCCGTGACCAGACTTGGGAATACAGCAACATTGCTTTGCGATTCTTTCGCGAGCACCAGATCCCGTTCTGGGAAATGGACAATGCGAATGCCCTGATCAGCACCAATAAAAAACAAAATAATAAATTTTGCTTCGCAAAAGCCAATGAACTGTATCTGGTTTACCTGACTCGAGGGGGTAGCACGGACATCAATCTGCAATCCGCTGCTGGTGATTTCACGGTGCAATGGTTTAATCCACGTCAGGGCGGGCCACTAAAGTCGGGTTCTGTCTCTAAAGTGACGGGCGGTGCTCGCGTATCACTGGGAAACGCACCCGCCACGCCGGAACAGGACTGGCTGATCCTGGTCAGAAAAAAATAACGGGTAAAGATGCTGCCACACCTGTTCTCGATTAAACCGTTGACCGCTCTGCTCACAGACCGATGACTTGACCGGTTTACAGCTAAGGATCAGGGGCGGATCTGCAGGACAAACAGGTGCGTTCAACAACAGTCGCTCAGCCCGGCGAATCAGACACCAAGTAGTCATTTTAACGATTAATACCGGTTAGCACCAGCGCGAAGCAGAAGGAGGAGCCCACCATATCCCAGCCGAAACATGCTATTACCCATCCAGGTGCAAAATACCGCGTTTGAAGGCATGCACCACGGCTTGCGTTCTGTCTGCCGCATCCAGCTTTTCGCGCAGGTTAATAATATGAAATTTCACGGTTGCCAGTGAGATGCTGAGCTCGTCCTCGATTTCTTTGTTGCTGCGACCGCCGGCTAACAATTTCAGTACAGCCATTTCCCGCTCGGTGAGGCTTTTCTGTGATTCACGTTTTTCCAGTTTCTGGGCAATCGATCCCGGAAAATAGTTCCCGCCGTGAGCCACTTCCTGGATGGCTTCAATCACTTCCTCTACCTCCCCGGCTTTTTTGGTAAGGTAGCCCTTCACCCCGGCTTCCTTCGCTTTAAAGATGTCTTCCTCACAATCAAATACAGAGAGCAGGATTACATGGGTTTGAGGAAATTCCTGCATGATCTGTGCAGTGCACTCCACTCCGCTGGCACCCGGCATCTGGTAATCCATGGTAACCACGTCCGGCTGTAGCTCACGAACCAGCTCAATTGCATCTTCCGCATTGGATGCATCCCCTACCATTTCCATTCCAGGTTCCATCGAAATCGTTTCAGTCAGCCCCAGCCGCATGATCGCATTGTCATCAACCACCATTACTCGTATATTTGCTTTCATGCCTTGTCTTTTCGTTTTCCCGGGTCCGGTAGCTCCACCCGTATCGTTGTGCCGCTTTTTCGATCACTTTCAATCTTTATCCTGCCCTTCAGCGTATTAACCCGTTCCTGCATACCTAACAGTCCAAAATGCCCATATTCCCCGGCCTGCTTCGGATTGAATCCACTGCCGTCATCCGTAATCTCCAGCCGCAAGGAATCCGGCTGATAACTCAGCCGGACCTGCAAATGCTTTGGCATGGCATGACGTGCCGCATTAGTCGCAGCTTCCCGCGCTACGAGCAAGAGATTACGCTCCACTCGCTTGTCCAGTTTCCTGACCTCTCCATCAATGATAATCTCCAGCACCGCACCGCACTCTTCCGCCAGCGGTGTCAGCGCTGTTTTCAATGCCTCCGGCAGACTCATCTTTTCCAGCAAACCTCCGCGCAAGTCCATAATAGACACCCGTGATTCCTCGCTGCAGTGCGTCAACATTCCCTGGACCGTTTTCAGCGCCTTCTGACTCTGTTCCGCTTCATCCGCCATGATTTTACGCTCCTGCTGCAGATGTTTCCTCAAACCGCTTCCGGGATCACCCGCTAAATCCAGCGTCTGCTCCATGGCATGACAACGACGCTCCACTTGACGCTGCAACAGTTTCAGGGCACCGCGAAGCTGGATTGCCATGCCGGCCAGACCCTGCTCCAGATTATCATGCAATTCGCGGGCAATGCGCTGTCGCTCATCCATTACGGTCTGGCGTTCAATCTGCCGACCGATCACACTGGTCTGCTCCCTGACACGCCGCCGCAAGGACGCCATCCAGGTAAGTGACAACAACAGCACAACGATAAGCAGACTTAAGATGGCTAGCATTTTCTTGGGCGTCCACCATGGCACAGGAACCAGCACCTGAATATCCGAGGCATCACGCAGATTCAGTGTCAATCCGCGAATCGAGACCTTTCCCTGCGCTTGCGGGCTGGCAATCAGATGACAGATGCCCGTCACCCGCAGTTTGGCACCGGGAACAATCGCATTGTCCAGCTCGCTGGCGGGCAGATAGGCCCGGAGCAGATTCGGCCCGGACCGCAGTAAAAAGGTCAGCCGCTCGTCGCCGACATTAAATTGGGGTGAAAAGCCGAAGGTCTTGCCAGCATCCACCAACACCGCATCCAGCTGAATCAGCTCGTAGTTCAAACGTGAATCAATGGTCTTCTTGAGTTTAACCACCAGCGGTTCCGGTTCGTCACTTGGGCTGACCACATTAACCTGCACCGCTCTGAATGCCGGACTGACAGGCTGCGGCCAGGATAATCCTTGAATCACAACCGAATCACCCCGCTGCAAATCAACCTGCTTGTTGGTCATGACCCGCAACGCGGCCTCCTCACCCCGGATATAAAATATATTATTCCGTTGATGGATAACTTCACCCCACGTTTCGACCATCTGTTCTTGTCCAATATCTGCCCGCATTAATTCATGGATAGGGCGCGAGATGACATTCTCACCTTCAACAAAATTGCGCTCTTGCTGGATGTTTTCCACGTTGGGCACAAAGAAGGATCGTCCGGTCAACTGCCGCTGCTGATTGAATAGACTTCCCACCACGGCATTGATCCAGATGCGACGGAACAGAAACTGCCTTATCCGCTGAAGTGCTGCTTCAGAAAATGGCGTTTGCGCATGAATCCAAGTGCCGTCCCAGTCCACTCTCATAATAATGGAACGGCTTCCTGCATCTGTCCAAACGGCGACCAATAATCCGCGTAATGAAACCCATTCAGCGTCCAGCGTCACATCATAAAACTGATCCCGTGTAAACTTGCTGGCCACTGGCAGTGGCGCCTCTCCAGTCTTCACCAACCTGGTGGGTTGAATAATCGGAAAATACTGCCCTTGCCCGGTTTTGCCGATAACCCGCACCAGATCGCCTGGCCGAAACTCCGTAAATTTTTTCCCGCCCGGCAGCTTCATCACATGACTACCGTAGTTCCCATCATGGATGTGCAATCTCTGCTGATTGGCAAATACGTGCAAAATCTGGGCATTGATCCGAACCGGAAACCCTTTGCGCGCTTCTTCCGGCGGCAGGCTGCGAACCTCCTCTATCCGAAGCAAAGGTGATGCTGCGGTCACTCCATAAGCCAAAAGCCCGTTGAGGACCAGCATCACCCAAAGCACCCTGCAAGCTTTCACTGATCCCGAATTCATCCTGAGACAGCCTAGCAGAGCCGTATATCGACTAAAGCCCAAATATGGGCTTGCCGACACGCGCAGACCATTGCTCCCTAATGCAAATCGGATGGGAACGCTCCAAATCACGAAAATCTCTGCTGAATCAGTCCAGCTCAAGCCATGAAAACTAAAAAAACTTAATTTTTTTCAACGGTGAATAACTTGGTGAATATCTTTTGAATTGTCATGCTAAGTCGCTTATGTCGATCAGTTTCCAAGACAGAAAACTTATTCACATATTTGACTTAAATATATGTCGCTGATAGAGTTACAAAAAATATTGCTTGCCAAAACCTGATCCAGGTAATAGATTCTTGCTAGTTCTTTGAAAGAACAGTGATGTGGATTCGGAAACGAATAGCATTGCTGGGATAATCCCGGGTGACCGGGGAATAGTCGGGCCAAGCTGGGTGCCCGGCTCCCGTTGAGAAGGTCAAACTTCTGAGCGTGGCATGTTTCACCAGTCCCTCTGGATGGGATCGCACCCGTCCAATCTGCGAAAGTAGGGGCTCGGCAGTCGGCCGCGTCGATAAGGTAAGATCTTTCGACTAGAAACAGCGGCTGTCTGAGTCATATTTCCGGATCTGTTTCGAATTCGGAAGATACGCAGTTACCCGAATGAGGGTAGCGGTTGCCACTGCGACCAGCACGGTAACCGATCTCTGAAGTTGAATAGACTTCGAAGGTTTCACCTCGCGGTGAAATACGTAATGGAGAGCGGTTATCGGGGAGCGGGTTCGTCCCAGGCTGGACGAACAAAACCTCCTCGTGCGGGGGGTCCGAAAAACCGGATCGCCTGATGTGAAGCCAAGGGCAACCTGAGAGGTAAGAGGCCAGACCCGTCCGATCAGGCCAACGTTCCGCCACAAGCGGTAGCCGACCTGATCAAAAAAGGTGCAGAGGCGTGTCACTTTACAGCGCGTCTGCTCCCAGTTTGGCGAGCGAGCCACCGGCAGGTGGCCACCGAACCAAGCCGAGAGGCCTCACTCAAAAATTCGTGATGGGTAACCGTCCGAACGGTCCTGCTATGAGACCGGACACTCCGCTTGCCGTGGAGAATAGCGTCGGGGAGCTGGCAGCCTTCCACATGGAAGAGCGCCCAATGTCAGCCGATCGGGAAAGAGAGCGTGGCGAACTCCCACCCCCAAATTTCAGAGCCCCGTGGCGGAAACGTCCGGGGCTCTTTTTTTGTATTGCAAGCACACCACATCTCAATTTTACCGGTTCGGTGATATGCTTCTGACAAGCTGATGCTTGACACAGTCCCAAGATAATTGCGCACTCGCATTCCCGCAATAATAGACGTTAAACCCATACAATCAGCCTGTTAGTGTTCAACATACCGTGTCAGGTTTGTATTCAGCATATGCAGGATGCATTTTAGAAGTGACTCCCGGCAATAGACTGGTCACGATATCAAAAAATCACCCAAAATTGTAACAACCGAACTTATGAGCGACGATCCGGACCCGCGGCAATTCAGCAGCAACCCCGCCGAACAGAATATAATCCGACAACTGCTGGAAAACGACCAGACACATCTCTTCTCGCAATGGGATGAACCTGGCACTGAGAATAGCCGTAAAGCCGGCTTGCTGGCTTCACTGGGACGGATTAATGATTCTTATCCCGGCGGTCTCCATGGATACATAACGAACGCTCGCAAACTGCTGGCCGATGCCAAAGCCGGCACGAACCCCTTTGCCGGATTTACTCCGCATCAGCCGGAACAAATTGATCTGACACGATTCAATGCCGACTACGATCAGTATGAAAGCATCGGTATGACCCATTTTGATAGAACCGCCATCGTGCTGGTTGCAGGTGGACTGGGGGAACGTCTGGGGTATTCCGGCATCAAACTCGACATCCCGGTTGAGGTCACGGAAAACACTTCCTACCTGGCACATTATGCCTCCTGCCTGAAGGCAATGGAAGACCGCATGGAAGACCCCCACCCCGTCCCTTTCATTGTCATGACCTCCGAGGATACCAATGCCAAGACGCTCGCATCACTCGAATCCAACAGGTATTTCGGCCTCCACCCCGAACAGGTTCATATCCTCAAACAGGAGCTGGTACCTGCGATCTCCGATAACGACGGAAAACTGGCATTGAACGCACACGACGAGTTGATTCTCAAGCCACATGGTCACGGAGATATTCACATGCTGCTGCATAGCAGCGGTATTGCCTCCCAGCTGGCGCAGCAGGGTATCCAGCATCTGATTTTCATCCAGGACACCAATGGACAAGTCTTTAATGCCGTGCCAGCCGCACTCGGTGCATCGGTGGAACATGATTATGATTTCAATTCCATCGCTGTCAACCGCATCCCGGGTGAAGCCTGTGGCGCTCTGGCAAAACTCGTTTCCGATGAACGAGAAATGACCATCAATGTCGAATACAATCAGCTCGACCCGCTACTGCGTGCCACCGTCAGCCCCGAGGGTGACGTGCCCAATGAGCAGGGAAATTCCATCTTTCCCGGCAACATTAACGTACTTCTGATCAAGCTGTCCTCTTACCTTGAAATCCTCGAACGAACCCAGGGTATCATAGCAGAATTCGTTAATCCAAAGTATGCTGACCAGACTCGCACCACCTTCAGAAAGCCGACCCGACTTGAAACCATGATGCAGGATCTGGCAAAGCTCTATGATTCCAAACACCGTATCGGCGTCTCCGTCTTTGACCGCTCATGGGCCTTCTCTGCTAATAAAAACAACGTATCGGATGCCGCCGCCAAGCATGCTGCCGGTGGTCCGCCGGAGTCGGCCGTTACTGCGGAATCCGACTTTTATCAGGCAGGTCGCAGAAGGCTTTCCGCTGCGGGCGTCACCGTCGAAGCATCCAGCGAAGAAAAAATGCTGGAAATCCCGTTAACTCCGGGGCCCCGCGTGCTGCTGCGTCCCTCTTTTGCGATGACGCTGGCAGAAGTGCGCAGTAAAATCATGGCTGGTTCAATTCACGGCACCGGAACTCTGATCCTGGACGGTCCTGGGATTCGACTCGAAAATGTATCGATTGCCGACGGTGCGGGCCTGGTAATCAAAGCTGGTCCGGACGCACGTGTTACCGTCAAAGATCTGCAGGTTGAAAATGACGGATTTGTTATCGTTCCTTTGACCGAAGATGAACTGAAACACCCGGACACCCCGGAATATCTCCGCATCCGTGGCTACCGCATCCAGAATAAAGGCGCAAAAATATATGAATTTTCCGAAACCGGTGAATACCAGATCGATGCTTCCGGCCAAGTTGTTTCGTGAAGGGCAACTACCGTCTACTGCGAGCAGGTTCTATCGAAATAACTGAATAAAAGAGTTGTGCTGCCTTGTAGGATGTGGTTTTATCTTTGCTCTTTGATCGCGGGGTGGAGCAGCCCGGTAGCTCGTCAGGCTCATAACCTGAAGGTCACAGGTTCAAATCCTGTCCCCGCAACCAACTTAACATTGCGTCCGATAAATGTGTGCAACCCCGAGTTACTTGGGACTGTCCTCGCAAGCCTCCAAATGCCTGGTCCTGTATCCAGGAGCTTAAGGGCCATTTCTTCCTTCTTACTTCTTCATTCTTCATTCATACTTCAATCATGGAAATCCCGACATGGATGAGTGAATTATTGATCCTCGCCGGCCTTTTGGTTCTGGCGATTGCCTGCTTCCGTGCCCGCAACCTGTGGGTGCGACGAACGGGCGTGTGGATCATCTTTAGCATGATCGGGCTGGCCATCTGGTTCTGGACCGGATTGTGGTATCTGGTGGCACTGGCGCTGGCCTCCTGGTTTATCATTCCCGTCATGCAAGCGGCACTCACCGCCCGCAAGCTGCGCTTTTCCTTGAAACGCAAGCTCACCCCCGGCCCATTGGATCCGGATGAATTTCCGGAAATCCATCCGGTGTCCAGCGAGCTCCGCGACCTCGGATTCCTGCGCGACTCTGATCAATGGCTCAAACCGTCGCCACTGGACCAGGGCTTTCGGATTTTTCACCATGCCGAAGACAACATTTCGTCCGCACTGGCGGTCGTTCGGCAGGGCGCCGTCTCACTGTCTTACCTGATCTTTGCCACCAAAGACCAGGACGGTGCCTACTGGATCACCTGGGACTACCCGCTGGCCTATGGACTTAAAATGCCACCACATTTCAAAGTGCACCGCTGTCTGGAGGCCGAAACTGTCAGCGAACTCCATGATCAGCACTGTGAATTTCTCAGAATTAACGAAGTATCTGTTACAACCCGGAATGCCTCTCTCTCCGATGCGGGCCAGTGCTTCGACCAACTTTTTCAGGACACCATGCAGCATAACCTGAGTGTCGGCGTCCTGCATCAGGAGCCGGACAATCAGGAAGAAATCCGCTACAGCTGGCGCGGCACCTTCTTCATTGCATGGCAAGTGCTGGTTGAAGTCGTCAGGGGATAGCAAAAAACTGACCCGGGCCCGAACACCTGCAACGGATAACCCCCGCCTTGGATGACCGATGACTGCGTCATCGTTATAGGAGTCAGGTTGCTATTTCTGAAATTGCTCGCTCTGCTCGCAGACCTATCGAACCGAGTTCGAACCCTCGGAGGGATACCCCCCCTCGGATTCGAACCGAGGACCAAAAGATTAAGAGTCTTCTGCTCTAACCAACTGAGCTAGGGAGGCAACGCGTAGCTAAGAAACTAAGCTCTACGCCATCAGGCTCAAGTGAAATTTTACGCTCCACTGATACTTTCCCGCGCCTTGTCCTTGCACGGGCAGATCTGCGGTGATGACCGGTGTAGGCCTTGGAGCAAACCATGGGCCTCTGGTGCTTATAGACAGTCCAGTTTCAGCGCGCTATTCCCCGCGCTAAGACAGGAAATGGCAAAAAAATCTTTTTTTAATCAAGCTCACCGTTGCCCAGCGGCATCTGAACCAGCGGACGGATATGACACTTATCGGTTGGCATTGACGAAGAGATCAATATAATTTATGAAGCTTTTGAAAATTTAATCATCGATTTAAGTTAATGACTACACACCATAAAAAGACTTCAACGAACCACAGCCGGCGCTCTTTTCTGAAAACCGGAGCACTGGCTGCAGGCAGTGCGTTTACTGCTCCCATGATTCTTCCTTCCGAGGTGCTGGGTAACACCAGCAAAGTCGGGGCTAATTCGCGCATCGGGGTCGCTTACATCGGCACCGGCAATATCATGAAAGGGCATCTTAATGCGTTCACACCTCACAAGCAGACACAGTCGATCATGGTGTGTGATGTTAAGGACGAGGCCCTTAAAAATGCCGTAAAGCTTCTAAAAAATAAGCACAAGATCGAAGTGCAGACAACAAAAGAGCATGAAGAAGTCCTGAGCAGTCAGGATGTGGATGTGGTGGTAATCGGCACCCCTGATCACTGGCATGCATCTATCGCTATTGCTGCCATGAAGGCGGGAAAGGACGTATATCTGGAGAAACCGGCAACCTTGACCATTGATGAAGGCAAGTTTCTGGTCGCAGCAGAAAAAAAATACGGTCGGATTTTGCAGGTAGGTTCACAGCAACGTTCAGACCGTCACTTCCGTAACGCCGCCAATATCATTCGCAATGGCTGGATCGGTAATGTAGAAAAGGTCTACTGCAAGCTGGGTAATTTCCCCCAGCCCCCTGCGAATGAAGTTTTTGAACCGGTTCCATCGGGCATTGATTATGATCGATGGCTGGGACCGACTCCCTACTATGAATACAGTGCACATCGTGTTCTGGGCGATTACTCCGGAGGCTGGCGTTGTTACTGGGACTATGGCAGTCGGAAGTTCGGGGATTGGGGCGCACATCATTTCGATATTACCCAATGGGCACTGAACAGAGACAACACGGGGCCGGTGGAATTCATTCCGCAAGGTTATCAGGGTGCTGAACACCACCATTATCGATACCAGGACGGCATTACGGTTTTCCGTGATCGTAATCCGGAAGGGGCAGACAGCATGGATGATCCCAAGAATGGAAAAAAGATTTCTCATATGATCTGGTTTTTCGGAGATGAAGGGAAACTTGGAGTCAGTCGTGGCGGTAAGATCAGTGTTATTCCGGAAAAATACAAGAATCACCGCTTTTCCCCGGACGAGGAAATCGTTTATACCTCTACTAATCATCGTAATAATTTCATTGATTGTGTCCTGTCCAGAAAAGAACCGGTCTGTCCGGCATCTGTCGGACACCGCACTGCGACGATATGTCATTTGGCTGCTATTGCAGAAAGACTGGGTAAGCCTGTCCGTTGGGATCCTGAAAAAGAGGAAATCATTGGTAGTGATGAGGCCAGAAAAATGCAGGATCGGCAACGTCGCGAAGGTTATGAATTGCCGGTGGTTTAAAGGTAAAGGTAAAGGCTTCTGAAAATAGACCTGCCTGCTCACCTCATTTCCAGACTGAAAAAGTGCTGACCGATCGTGTTGTGCCTTGCGTTCAAGAGCGGCAGGAAAGGGTGGTTCCATCTGCTAGCGCCACTCATGCTTTGGATAACGCCGTGCCAGTTCAGGTTTAATCTTGTGATAGGTATCCTGCCAAAAACCCGGCAGGTCCTGAGTTACCTGAATCGGACGGAAATTAGGCGCCAGAATCTCAAGCACTACGGATATGTTCCCGTTGACTAAGACCGGATGTGCTTGCATATCGTAAAGGTTCTGGATTTTGGCTGCCAGAACCGGCGGCTTACCTTCCTGATAACGCAGCTTCAAATGCTTCCCATCCGGCGTGCGATAGCGTTCAGGCACCATTTGCTCCAACAGTATTTGCTGCGGTTCCGAGAGCCAGCTCTTCACCACCGGCATCACCTGCCGGTCTTTGATTTCCTTATAGGAAAATGCACCGAAACAGATCTGCTCCACCAGACTCTGTTTGGCATCCGTATCTATTGCAGTCAGCTCAGCTTCCGGATACCACTCGGCCAGACAGTTCAACCGCACAATCCACTGATCTACTGCATCGGTCCATTGCTTCAAGACCAGTTTACCGGCGAGCACCTGTTCGGCCAGCAGTCGCGCTGCCTCGGACGGATCCGGATCGGCTGCACCGGAGCTTTCCACCACCAGTTCCCGGAATACCGTACCACGCGTGGCTAAAACACGCCGGGTCGACGCATCAAAGAACATCTGATCCTGAGATACACACTCGCCAGGGAACAATTCCGTCAGCCATGCGGGATCGACTGCCGTCAGTCGCCGCAGTAACACATCCAGATTGCCCTTGGTCTTTTCGACTTCCGTGATTTCGGCCGCCACCACAAAGGTTGCATCCCGCACCAGACTGCCCCGTTCAATCTCCCCGCGCCTTCGATGCACCAGCTCACAGCGCAACGTTCCGCCGTCCTTACGCCGCGCCACCTGGTCGGCAAAACCCACCAGCATACACTTTCGAATGTCGGCCTCACTCACGGAAGTATCCTCAAGCGAAAGCCCTGCCGACTCCGCCTGCCGGATCAACCGCACTGCCAGTCGTTCGGTCTGCCGAGCCGTTGCAATATGAATCCCCAGCTCTCGACAGGTTGGTGCGTGGAACTTTTTATTTCGCACATACTCAAACGCCCGCAACTCCCGGGAAAAGTCCGAAAGCGTTTCTTCCCCCAGCACGTCATCACGTCGCTCCACCACTCGTTTATCCACCTTGCGAATCATCAGCGGTTTCCCCTGACACAGTGCTGCAATGATCGCCACCGGCTGCACACACTTCCGCTCTCCCGCCTCAATCAGCATGCGGGAAAAACGAGGATGAACCGGAAAACGTAACATCCGCTTACCTGTTTCTGTAAGACGACTCACTACTCGCTGCCCACTGCTTACTTCAGTAATTGCACCGAGGTCACTAAGCAATTGTTCTGCCCGGGCGAGCGATTTCTCTAAAGGAGCTTCTACCCAGTCGAATGCTCGGGGATCCTCCACGCCCAGTCCATGCAGAGTCAGTAACACTTCCGCCAGATCCACCCGCTTGATCTCCGGCGCCGTGGCGGCCGGATGCGACCGATGATCCGCTTCAGTCCACAGCCGGATGCAACGCCCCGGTGCTGTCCGGCCCGCCCGCCCTTGGCGTTGCTCGGCCGACGCATGACTGATCTTATCGATCGTTAAGGCATCGAATCCACGATTCGGATCAAACCGCGCCTGCCGCACCAGCCCGGAATCGATAACCGTCCGGATCCCGTTAATCGTCAGTGAGGTCTCGGCTACATTGGTCGAAACAATCACCTTTTGGCGGTCGTAGGATTTCAATGCGGCATCCTGTCGTTCCGGCGGTAGTTCTGCATGCAGCGCATGCTGTTCCCAGTTACGCGATTCCTGCCAGTTCTCAATCGCCCGCAACGTCCGGTCGATCTCATAGCTGCCGGGCATGAAAATCAGCACATCGCCTTCCAGTCCTTGCTGCGCACACTTCTTCCAGGCCGCAGCAGCCTCATCCCAGACATCACCACGTGGAGCTTTGGACAAATACTCCACCTCGACTGGGAACATGCGCCCTTCCGAATTCACCTCAACACAGGGAGCCAGATAGTCGTTAAGTAAGTCACTCTGCAACGTCGCCGACATCACACCGATTTTGAGGTCCGGTCGCGACTCCTGCTGCAGTTGCTTCACCATCGCCAAAGACAGGTCACCATAGAGGTGGCGTTCATGAAACTCATCAAAGAGAATCACTGAGATGTTCGAGAGCCGGGGATCCTCCAGCATCGCCCGTAATAATACCCCTTCGGTAATGTAACGGATGCGAGTGGATTTACTGACACACCGTTCGAATCGCACTTCATAACCCACCGTCTGCCCGGTGCGTTCCTCCCGCTCCTCGGCCACCCGGTTCGCCAGCACGCGAGCAGCCAGTCGCCGCGGTTGTAGCACCACAATCTGCCCCTCACCAGCCAACCCGGCATCCAGTAACATCTGCGGCACTTGCGTCGACTTACCCGAACCGGTTGGCGCTTCAATCACCACTCGACTCGAATCACCTTCAAAGGCGACAAGCAGTTGATTCTGGATGTCGTAAATCGGTAACACAGCACCCTACCATGCCTGTCTGGAGGCATTCGTCGACATGAGATATCACTTCTGGCAGGCAGGTAGCACTTGCGGTGCTTTATAAGTGCCTAGCAGATCACCAGCCCACCAACTGACCCCGCGTAGCCCCAGCCCAAGCAGTGCCAGCGGATGTCGCAGCAGCTGCCTGAGTATCTGGTCATCCAGATCATGCTCCGGTGCCTCGACTGTGCCGGACATCGTCACTTTCATCCAGTGCAGCCCATCTTGCTCTTTAATGAAGACCCGGTCGGTTGCTCCGGGCAGCCAGGTCAGATTTTTGCCCGGCATTCCCAACCAGATCACCCCGGACAGTTCATCATTCAGCCCCTGCTTTAAGGTGCCGCGGATACCCATTTTACCGGGAGCTAATATATCAATGGATGAAAATTCAAACTGCCCGTGGTTTGCCTGCCAATGGACCGTAACAGGTTCCACATCCATCGTGAGCCAGGACTCATCCTTCAAGAAACGCACCAGCGTCCGCTGGATTCCCCACCCCCGGAAACAGGCTCTGGTAAGTTTGAGCGTGCCGGCTCCGCTACCTTTTTCCAGATCCCATCCCGGGCAACTCCAGTCTCCGGAAATACTCAGAATCCCGTGGATGTCACTGCCTGCTTCTTCCTGCATCCATTGATGCAGGTCAATTTGATCCACCACACCATTGAGCGTCAACCGATCCTGTCCGTTCCAGTTTGCCTGAAAGTTAAGTCGTCCTGTGTCGACAGTTTCAAAAGATGCCTGCTGCACCTTGAAGGCACCCCGGTCATAAATAAAATCGAATTCCCCGTTTTGCAGATCCAGCATCTTGGGCACCTGAATGCCATAGGGTGCCAGGACCGCCTCAAAACGCACTGGATTATGAAACACCGCATCCACCAGATCAATCTGCCCACGGGCTTTCATCTTTTCAGAATGTTCCACATGACCTTCCCACTCCAACTTGGCATTCGCATGTCCCTCCACCCGGGCTTTTACTTCTGCCGGCAGCCATTTGCGCAGCGGCAGCTCCAAAATCTCCAACTGGATCTTTCCCCGTTTCCGGTCCCAGTCATAGACAGCTGTCCCCGTCAGCGAAAAACTCTCCGGCGCCTCCACCTTGAGTTGCTTTGCCTCAAAACGACTGTCTTTAATTTCAAAATCACAGAATACTTCCTCAAATTCAAAGGATCTCAGTTCCTGATTCCCATGCACTCGGGCTAACTCATCCAGCCAGGACCAGCGCTGCATCAGCGATTCTTTCAACCGGACCTGACCGCCAGCATGGATGTTTTTCCCCGTTTCATCCGTGTGCCAGAAAACATCTCCATTCAATCGTCCACTGAGTTTGCCCTGCAGCTCCGGAGGTAAAATCCCGGCAAGCGGCATCTGGCCGGTTTTTACTCTAGCGCGGATACTCTTATCCTGCCGCATTCCAATGCGAGCCTCGATTTCAGCAGTGGCAGGATCGCCATCGACTCCACGTAAACGGGCTTGCTCAATTTCAGCTTTGTCCCGCGTAATGAACATCTTGAGTTCATCCACGTGCATCGTCGGGAAATAAGGGAATTCCAGCAGTCCATCGCGGCAGTCGTACTTGAAATCCTGCCCGATCATCGTTGCACTCAGGTGCAACCCGCTTAAGCGCCCTTCCGTTCCCTGGAACGGAAAAATCACATCCGCATGGGAACAGACAATCTCTCCACAGTAGAAGCGCCGCGGCATCAGAAAATTATACCAGGGTTTCTTACCCTGTGGCAGCGGTTGCTTGAGCGCATCATCCGGCAGCCTGAGTCTGAATGATCCCCGCGCAATATCCACCCGCTTAATCTCCCAGACACTCCTGAAAATCGCCCACGGATTAAACGTTCCCCGCACGTCATAGGCATTCATGGATCCAATCGCCTCGCCGGCACGCCCGACACTTTCAAACGAGGTCACCTCAGCAGTCAGATCCTCGACCAGTGAGATCCTTCCAAAATCCCCCTGCACCTTGAGTGCCCGGGAAACCTGATGCGACAGCATGGCACGGAAGCCTTCACTCTCAGCCCAGTTTTTAAAATCTCCATAAGCTATCCAGTAAGTGAGCAACAAAGCAGGTATCAATAACAGCAGCAGGGCTGCCATTCCTAACGATCCTCTCCATGCCCACTGTTTTACGGATACCAGCATACCGCTTATCCTTGAATCAACTGCTCTAAAGCAATGAAGTCCTTATTCCCCAGTCCGGCATCTGCACCTGCGTCATAAATCTCTTTCGTCCGCTGAGTGAGCTGCAGCGAAAGCTCGGCCGCCGCATCCAGCGCCAGTCCCAGATCCTTGCGCATATGTTTGACCGAAAACTGCGGTGAATAGTCGCTGGCTTTCAGTTTGGGCTCTTTGAGTTTTGCCAAACCTGAATACGCAACATTTTCCTGCAGCACCTCATAGAACTGCTCGTGCGAGAGCCCGAACTGATGTGCCAGATGATAGCCTTCTGTCAGTGCCTGCGATACTGCTGCAATCTGCAGATTCATGGACAGCTTAATAGCCGCCGCCTGCTGCGGACTGCCCAGCACAAACCGTTTGCGACTTAGTGGTTCCAGAAAAGGAGCTGCCTTCTCGACTGCTACAGAAGAACCGCCTTGAAAAAAAACCAGATCCCGCGACTCCGCCGCAGGTTTACTGCCCGTGAACGGTGCCTCCAGATAGCGAGCACCGGTTGCCGTCACCATGCCGGCAAACGATTCCGCAGCTGATGGAGAAATCGTGCTGGATTGAATCACCAGCATGGACTCATCCAGTTCCGCAAGGATGACCTTCAGCACCGACTGAACCGCCGCCGGATCTGCAACACAGAGGTGAATCATATCGGCACACTCAACTGACTGAACTAAATCTGGAACGAATCCCGGAAATTCCGCCTGCGGTGTCCGGTTCCAGGTCAGAACGGTATGTCCGTCATCCGCGTAGTGTTTCGCCCAGATTGATCCGATAATCCCCAATCCTACAACAGTCACATTTGCCATGAATCAGAACGTAGCAGCTATGTGCCGGCGTTAAAACCATTAACCGCATGATCACTGCAGACACCGAGCAAAAAAGTAATTAAAACTTCTCTGTGAACTCGCTGTCTGTTTGGTTAAAAAAGTAGCTGTGACCCCGGAAGAATTCACCGAAGCGATTAGTACCATGGTCATGCCCTTTGGTAAATACAAGGGACGGCCACTTTACGATCTGCCGCTTGATTACCTGCTGTGGTTTGAACAGAGAGGATACCCGAAAGGAAAGTTAGGTGATCTGATGCGGGCGATTGCCGATGCCAAGGCCGAATGCGGTAACGCCATCTTCGATCCACTGCGACCCGAAGCCAGCTGCCCCGGCAGCCGTAAACATCAAAAGAAACACTGAAAATTCTGAGACTGCCCACTGAAACCTATTTGATAAACATCGCGGGAAAGCGCTCTTGTGCCAGCCGGAGGCTCTCCGGCATCAACTGGTAGCCGACATGTCCCTGCCGGAATTCATCATAATAGCACCCCGGCCAGACGTCCTGCAGGGCACGGATACTGTGCGGCGGGGCAATCCGGTCAAAGGTTCCCGCCACCAGCATGATCCTGGCAGGGTCCACTGCCGGCTGGTGGTGGGTGGGACAAACCATCCGCATATGTCGCTGCACCAGTTCCCGGGAAATGCCGCGTTTTTTCAACTGGCGCTGAATGGTACGGCTGGCGGGCGATTCCCAGATCGCCAGATCCACATCGACAATCGGCTCCAGCAGCCAGGCCGTGCTTACCATAGGTTCGAGCACACAAAGCAGTGATGAAATCCATCCACCGTAACTGGTTCCCCAGAGTCCGATGTTCTGCGTACCACGTTTTTTGAGTTCACTACACACCCAGCGCAGTTCAATCACTGCCTGCCGGATGCCTTCCGAGGTCCTGATTAAATTGGAAGTCAGCGCCATTTCCCCACTCAGTGCTTTTTTCGGTTTACGACCATAGTGATACGGCAGATGAAAAAAAATCGCACTCCACCCTAGCGTATTCAATTTCTTAGCCCACATGCGGTAGCCCACATCACTGACTGACATGACACCATGCAGCATGAACATCGTTGGAGACTTCCAACCCTGCGGGCCCAGCCAGATATCCAGATGCATATGATTATTTTCCTCGCAATCGGTGGCTACAGGACCGGGGCACGTGAACGCACCCGTATCGGGCAGGCAAGCTCCAGAAAATTCATCAGGAATACGGTAAAAATCCTCCAATGACTTTCCTTCCCATTGGAGGATATAGTCCTCCATTTCCTCAGCACTATGCACCCCGGCCCGTTGGCGAAGCTGGACCGTATTGATGAACCCGAAGGACACTCCATCTATCACCTGTGCCCGGATATCATCGATAAATCGCCTTCCTGACATGTACTTGTTCTAGCGACTTCGACTGCATTGGAAACCTTTTATCCGGTAAGTGATGCTTGACCCGTTCCCCGCACTTTATACTCTGCCAGCGGAAGGAATGGATGAAATGGAAGAGGCTTATTCTGTTTTGTTGCTGCGGGCTGATGACATCATTAAGTCCTGCTGCCACCTTTATCATCGAGGACGCCAGCTCTGAAGTGGGTAATCCTGCAGGTTTGACAGCAGGCGATACCATTAACTTCACCGGCATTATTATCAGCACCTCCGGTGACGGTTTTGATCTGACGCCGGTGCTATCCAATATCACTTTGAATGTGTTGGCGGGTGCTACGGTTTCATCCATCACAGGCACTTCTGAAGGCATTGACATTAACTCCACTTTTGATGGCACCCTCAGCGTGTGGGGAACTGTCTCCGGGGCCGGGGCAGGTGAAGGTATTGATGTCGATGGCAGTCTGACTGGTAACTTTAATATCTTCTCTGGCGCAACAGTAACCGGAGGAGATGACGGGATTGATATACTGGGTGATCTCATTGGCAGCATAATCAATGCAGGAGCCATCTCAGGGGGGGATGGTGGAATTGAAATCAATGATGATCTTCTGGAATCTGGAAACATCACCAACTCAGGCACCATCTTTGGCGGAGTGGATGGGATCTTCGTTAATGATGACTTGCGCGGATCTGTGACCAATACCGGAAGTATCACCAGTAATGGAGACGGCATTTCTATTGAGAATGACCTGGAAGGTACCATTACCAACTCAGGTACCATCGCCGGCCGAACCGAATCTGGAATTTATGTCTTTGATGAACTCATCCCCAGTGCCGGCATCTTCAATTCAGGCACGATTACCGGCGGAGATGAAGGTATCGATGTGGATGATTTATTTGGAACGATTGTAAATAGCGGCATCATTGAAGGAGGTGATCGGGGTATATTTGCTTTCACCGGCACCACCGGAACGATCCGCAATGAAGGCGGTCGTATCCAGGGCGGAACCGCCGCCATGCGGCTCGGAGCAGGTAATGCCACAGTGGTTCTTTCCGGTCCTTCCCATATTATCGGCACCATGAACGGAGGAGCCGGCACTAACGACGTGCTGCGTTTCGAGAATATGCGCGGTATCAACGCAGCCAGGAAAGCTGAGCTGGCTGCCTTGGCCGCAGCGGATGTCGATGGCACCATCACCCTCTTCGGTGAGTCCATTGCCTGGATTAATTTTGAAGATATTCAATTCGATGCAAATTCCATCCTGGCTTACTCCGATCTGATCACCGATCCAACATTCTCCACCTTTACCAATGCGCTGGATAATGTCACTGGCTTGAACGATGACTTCCGTGATTTCCTGAAGGCACTGAACAATATCGATCTGCTGCTGCTGGAAGACGCCTTGCGTAGCAGCACTGGTCTGTCTTTCTGGAATGCACTGCAGGATCTGCAGCAAAACCTGGATGTCAGCCTGTTTAATCAGATGATGCATCAACTGGGTTCCGTGCCGTTTTCTTCCAGTTCCTTCAGCTTCGCTTCGCTCGATTCCCTGGACTCCGCTTCCATGCGGCAATTAAAACAGAACCTGATTGCTCTAGATGCTCAAGGCACACCCGACCTGCCCCCACTCGAGCAAGCCACCATCCAACCCATCAACGCCAATGACCTGGTATCCAGCGCCTACCTGGCCGGCTATGCCGAAACCGGTCACCAGTCCGCCACCGGCGACCGCTCCAAGTCCTCTTCCATCCGTGGCAGTGTGCTGCTTGGTAGCGGGTCCTGGTTAACGGAAAATCTCTACCTGGGCGGCTTTGCCGGTTACACCAAGAGTGATGCACGCATTGATATTTTCAATTCCAGCCTGACGACCCATTCGGCTCAGGCCGGAATGAGCGCCTCCTACCGTTGGAATGACTGGTTTGCCAATGTCATTGCGGGTCTTGGATATCATGGCATCTACACCACCCGCTGGAACGTGGCTAATCAGCAGTTCAACGGCGAAACCGACGGTTACCAGGGTATGGTCATGAGTCAGCTCGGTTATCACTGGGTCAACTCCGCAGGCACTGCGCGCCTGACCCCCTACGTCGGAATATCCTACAGCACCCTCCACACCAATGGCTACACGGAAACCAGTGGCACGCCGGGCGCTGCGCTACGTTTTGACGACGGCGCGATGGACTCGCTACAGACCACCATCGGCTTCAATGCCACCCGCCACTACGAAACCTTTTTCGGGTTTATTCGCCCGCAAATGGGAGCGTCCTGGTGGCACGCCCTGGAGGAATCCAATACCTTCGCCATGTCGCTGGCAACACCCGGGCTGCTCAACAGCTTTACGGTGGAAAGCTCCAACACCAACCGGGATCGTGCCGTCTACAGCCTGGGTGTCACCGTCGGTCTGGATGAACTGACCGGCTGGGCCTTCCATTTTGCCTATCAGGGATCCACCGGTAGTGAAGGCTACCAGTCCCATGGTGGCACCGCTGGCGCACTTTATGAGTTTTAAGCTTCATCGGCCCAGCGTTCCTGCGCGCTTACCGGCACGAGCTCCTTCAGAAACTCTTCACTGGCTTTCCACCGCTGATACGCCCCTTTAATCGCCTGATCGATTTCCTGATTCAACTCCGATCGCCCGACTCGCTTGCCATCTCGCACCGGATAAATCGCCGGTAAAAATTCAATGCGCAGCTCTGGTCGCCGCCACCACGCCTGTCTGGCATACAGTTGATCCGTTCCCAGGACCAATACCGGCACCACCGGACACTCCGCTTTCAACGACAGCAACGCTGCTCCCGGCGGCAACGGCACTGTTTCCAGCATCGACTCATCCCCGGTGCGTAATCCCCCTTCAGGGAACACACCGACGATCCGTCCCTCATTCAGCCGCTGTAACGCAATCCGCAAGGCCTCGGTGCCGGATCCCTCCCGGTCCACCGGAATGGCAAAGATGTTTGTAAACAACCAGTCAGACCATCCTGCTGCGAAGAGATCCTTCATCGCCATGAAATCCACGACCGGCCGCACACAGATTCCCAATGCGGGCGGATCAAAATGGCTGATGTGATTTCCGACCAGCAGTAAGGAGCCACGCTCCAATTCCAGTTGGCCCACCACCCGCACGTGACACGGCAGAAAAATGAGTCGACAGATCCCCCGGCAAATCCGGTATAAAAGCGTTCGCATTCTTGTCTCCATATGAAAGATTGCTACGTTACACATGCATCATGAACCGTCCCGATAAAAGCACTGTTTCTGCGCCGGCAGCCTTTCATGCCGTTGTCGTTGGTGCCGGTCTGGGTGGAATGGCCAGCGCTGCCCGTCTGGCCCGGCTTGGTGCGCGTGTTACTCTGATCGAAAAGAATGCTGCGCTTGGCGGCAAAGTGGCGGAACTCAGGCAGGACGGCTTCCGCTGGGACATCGGTCCTTCGCTGCTTACCATGCCGGAGGTCATTCACGATCTGGCAAATGACCTGGAAGTCGCTCCACCGGAGCTTAAGCGTTTGGACAACGTCTGCCGTTATTTCTGGTCCGACGGTCACCAGATCGATGCAGACGAAGCCTTCTGTCAGCGACCCGAGGTGGCTGCCTTTTTAGATTATGCCCGCGGTATCTATGAACTTTCCGGCGAGGCTTATCTGCGTCATCCTCCGGAAGAGTTCTGGCGTGCCTTTTCTGCCCGGAACTGGCCAAAGCTGGTCCACCTGCCCAAGATTGCCAATTTCCGCACCATGAGCCAGGAACTGCACCGGCACTTTCAAGATCCTTACCTGATCCAACTTTTCGAACGCTTTGCCACCTACAACGGAAGCAATCCGCATCAGACCCCGGCGACTTTCAATATCATCCCCTACGTTGAAAACGCTTTTGGAGCCTGGTATCCGGTGGGCGGGATGCGGTCACTGGCACTTTGGCTGGAACAGATTCTGCGTGACCTGGGGGTTGAAATTCATACGGACACACTGGTTACTCAATTCGATGGCCACCGGGTCCAAACCAATCAGGGTGCGGTCTGGGAACCGGATGCTGTGATATGCAACGGTGAGGCTTTCGGTGCCCATGAACGCTGGATTCGCGCCCCTAAGTATCGTCAGGAGCAATCCCGTATCGAGCCTGAGGAACTTTCCCTTTCCGGCTACGTGCTGCTGCTCGGTGTCTCCAGGCAATACCGCCAGCTGCGCCATCACAATATCTTTTTCAGCGACGACTATGACCATGAATTCGCAGAGCTTTTTGAGCATCAGCAGTTCCCGTCCGATCCGACTATTTACGTCAACCTCTCCTCCGCGACCACCCCGGAAGATGCACCAGCGGGACATGACAACTTTTTCATTCTCGTGAACGCACCCGCCGAGACCGAGAGAATCGACTGGCACTCCCATCGCCACGTCTATGACCAGTGCATCATTTCTAAACTGGAACGAATGGGGCTGGAAGACTTGAGCAACCATATCGTCACACATCACCACATCACTCCTGCCGACTTCGCACAGCGCGACCTGAGCACACAGGGCGCCCTGTATGGTGCGGCATCCAACAGCATCAAGTCCGCTTTGTTCCGTCCACCACTCCAGTCCCCCATCGATCCCAAACTCTTTTTTGTCGGCGGCAGCACCCATCCCGGTGGCGGCATTCCACTGGTGCTGCTCAGTGCTCAGATGGTTACCGAAGCCATCCAACGGAAATTTGATTTTAACCAATCCTCCGGGTCATAACCTCTGCTCACATGAAGTATCGGGTCATCTTACTGGGCAACGGAGTTCACGACATGTGTTTCCGCATATTTGTCATCTGGGCAACCGTTGGCCTGGTCATTACCGGCCTGGATATTTCGATCCTTACGGTCGAGAGCTGGTAACTACCCGAATTACTGAAAAAGTTTTTTCTGCAATGCCTGTTGCTGGGTGATTTCATTTTTAATGCGCTGGCTGCCCTGGTCGTGCTGTTACTTTATAGTCAATGGATCGGTTGGGGACGTGCACTGGCGGGTTTGTTTTTCGTAGGATTCTGCGGAGCCATGGCTGAATGGGTCGGAACCAAAACTGGCTTCCCTTTTGGAGATTACCATTATACCGCCAACATGGGCCCGATGATCGCAGGGCAGCTGCCATGGGCTATTCCCTTGGCATGGTGGTCAGTTGTAGGTGGATTTCATCTCATTTTTCGAACCTACTGGAATACACTCGGACCGTGGTCGACAGGATTACTGGTAGGAGCAGCTGCTACGCTGTTCGACTGGGTGATGGAGCCCTACGCCTGGCAGATTAAAGGATATTGGATCTGGCACCAGGGCAGCATTCCGATGCTCAATTACGCATCGTGGTTTGCACTGTCTGCCATATTCTCGATTATGCTCAATGCGGTCGGGGCCATTCCTAAACCCAAAAAGGCCGTCCCGGTATGGCAAGCCAATGTCACCCTTGCCTGGATGGTCGCCATCTTCCTGCTGGCCAGAGCCGTGCACTAGAGCACATGGTATTTATTCGGGCGCATCGAGTGGTGCGATGACAGGATGGATCCACCCATGGCGGCTACCACCCCGCAGAGCGGGGCACGTCTCATCCTACATTTTCCCGTGTAGGGTGAGCATCCCCGAATACTTTCGCATACAAGTTAACATAAGGATTGAGCCTGCTGGTGAAATGTAGGATGAGATTCTTCCGGCGAATGCCGGATGATCTTGCCAGATGGATCAGCAAGATCGGTTTCCCGACACGCCATTTGGTCGGGAAACAGCATCTTACCCTGCATCATGAATAACCACTTTCCTACTCAGCATCCGGTCGCCATCAAACGTAAAATAGCCTTTAAAGTATCGCCGCTCGATCAGGTGCGGGAACCAGAACTCATCATCCTGCCACATGCGGTGGTAGGGTATCTCTGATACCGGTTGCCAGAAGGCTTTCGCTTCATCGGTTTCCATCAGCTGCCCTTGAGCTTTTTCACTCCGAAACACCTCGCAATGCTGCGCTAAACCGTCTGCAAACTGAAAGCACAACTCTCCGCATGGCTCGGGATTCAGCGGGGTGATCCCGATCTCCTCCTGGCACTCCCGGATCGTTGCCTGCAGCGAGGTTTCACCTGGATCAATCTTGCCGCCTGGTCCATTCACCTTACCGGCACCCAGTCCCCGTTTCTTTTCAATCAGCAGGACTGCCTCCTGCTCAAATACAAAACACAAAACCGTTTTTTGATTCGGCACCCAGTCCTGAAAAGAGAAATTTGATAATGTTTCCACAGATAGCATGCCGGGAGCGTAGCCGCTGATGCTATGGTCCGCAAGCGGACAGACGACAAAGGTTACTGATCTTTCTGATGCAGATCATTACTGGCGCGGTTGAGCAAATTACGCTCGTGCGGAGTCAGGCTGTCGATTCCTTCATTGGAGATTTTCTCCAGGATGGCATCCACCGTCTGTTCCTTCTCTGCTTCTTCGCGCTCGTAGGCTTCAATCCGTTGCTGCACCCGACGCTCATGCCGCTGCTCCTTCCAGCCCTCCAGTGTCTGGAACCAGGAAAAGCCACCGCCCACGCCTGCAGACCTCAGCAGAAAATAGGCCAGGCTGCAGGTGCTCCAGAAATAAATCAATCCCTGCCAGTTACGCGTCGCCAGATACATCAATGAATAGATCGCAAAGAAGCCCCATGCCAGCCACTTGGCAACCAGCCCGAAGAAAAACTGCACATTCGGATAAATCGTCACGAAACCAATGAAGACCGCAAAATGAATGGCCCGTGCACCCGCCAACTGACTCGGCCCCAGCACTACTGACATCAAACCAACTACAATAGCCGGCACCAGGATCAGCAGACCATAAAACCAGAGATATGCATTCCGGCCAATGTATCGCTCGACTTCACGTCCGAATAAAAAGAAAAAGAACAGCTCAACCGCAAAAAACACGTGTGAAAATGCAATATTGTGCAGAAACGGATAGGATGCGATCGTCCAGAACTTGCCCTGCAGCATGCTGATTCCGTTAAATCCGAACCACTTATTAAGCACCGCCCAACTCTCCAGCATGTTCCCCGACATCGTCGTCAAGGCAATGGTGCTGAGGATCATGGTCACAATGTGTGCCACGACGATGATCGTGGTAGCATCGACCGGAAACCTGCCCACATAAGTCAGCGGTGCATAGGAACCCTGGGACGGAGGCCAGCTACGGTAAGACATGTAAAAAGGCTATCGTAATTTCCGCCATACAGCAAGCATCTGAATTCAAATCCAATCCGCCCGGAACAGATAAGCAATACTGGTATCCAGCCGTGAAATTCTTATATCTTTGCCGAAAAACGTTCTCTGAAGAATCGAACGTTGACCACCTTATCACGCCCTGATTATGCTCTATCACTATGTTACGTATCGAAAAAGACACCATGGGTACCGTCGAAGTTCCTGCAGACAAATACTGGGGTGCCCAGACTCAGCGCTCCATTCACAATTTCCCCATCGGTCCTGCCGCTTCCATGCCGAAAGAGATCATTTACGCCTTCGGCTACCTCAAGAAAGCTGCCGCACTGACCAACACACAAGTCGGTGTTCTGCCCACAGAAAAGTGCCAACTCATCAGCCAGGCCTGCGACGAAATCATTGCCGGTGAACTGGATGACCACTTTCCGCTGGTGGTCTGGCAGACCGGATCCGGCACCCAGTCTAACATGAACTGCAACGAAGTTATTGCCAACCGTGCCCATGTCATCCAGGGTCACCGCCTGGGGGAAGGCGACCGCCTGATTCACCCGAATGATGACGTCAACAAGTCCCAGTCTTCCAATGACACCTTTCCGACCGCCATGCACATTGCTGCCTACACGGTTCTGGTCGAACAGACCATCCCTAAGATTGAAGCGCTGAAAGAAACGCTCGCCGAAAAATCCCGGTTGATGCGGGATGTCGTGAAGATCGGCCGCACTCACTGGATGGATGCCACCCCGCTGACCCTCGGGCAGGAATTTTCCGGCTACGTCTCCCAGCTTGATCACGGACTCAAGTCACTGCGGAATACCTTGCCGCATTTGACCGAACTGGCACTGGGCGGCACTGCCGTAGGCACCGGCCTGAACGCCCCCGAAGGTTATGCCGAAGCCGTCGCCAAAACCATCGCGGAGCTGACCGGCTACCCGTTTATCACTGCTGAAAATAAGTTTGAATCCCTCGCAGCCCACGATGCGATCGTAGCATCCCACGGCGCACTCAAACAGCTGGCTGTCAGCCTGAATAAAATTGCCAACGACATCCGCCTGCTGGCATCCGGTCCACGCTCGGGTATTGGAGAAATCACCATCCCGGCCAACGAACCGGGATCTTCCATCATGCCGGGTAAAGTCAACCCGACCCAGGTCGAAGCGCTCACCATGGTCTGCTGCCGGGTCATGGGTAATGACACTGTCATCAGCGTCGCTGGATCCAATGGTCACTTCGAACTCAATGTCTACAAACCGGTCATGATCGAAGCCTTCCTGCAGTCCGCCAACTTGCTGGCGGACGCCTGTGCCGCCTTCAACGCCCACTGTGCTCAGGGGATCGAACCCAACGGCTCACGTATCCAGTCCCACCTGCAGAATTCACTGATGCTGGTGACAGCCCTCAACACCCATATCGGTTACGAAAACGCGGCCAAAATTGCCAAAAAAGCTCATGCCGAGAATACGTCGCTGAAGGAAGCAGCACTGGATCTGGGCTTACTGACCGAAGCTGAATTTGACGAATGGGTCGACCCTGCCAAAATGATTGGCACTATTTAGCCGTTACTTTTTACTGAGTTCCGCCATCTGCACCGGTGATGCGGCCAGACCATCGTAGATGATATTGGCATCGGAACGATCCGCACCGTAGCGACCGAATTTCAACACGCCGGTCGGGCAGCTCTGCACGCATGCCGAGCAGCGGACGCATTCCGGATCTTCCATCGGCACTCCTTTGTTGGCAAAGTTCATGATATCGATTCCCTGGTGACAAACCGAGGTACAGACATTACAGGAGATGCATTTGCTCTTCTGCGGGAAAATGCGGAACTTGGTGAAACGCGCGTAGATGTGCATCAACGCTGCCAGCGGGCAGGCAAAGCGGCACCAGATGCGACCGGAATAATGGAAATAAAACGCCACCCCGATCACCCCGGCAAACAGCAGGTCCACAAAATAGGCGTAGTTGATGAAGTCCAGATTTTTAGATCCAAACTCGAAAACCGTATTAGCCCATGCTGCTCCCAGCCAGCCCGCAATGCGAAGCAGCATCAATACCACCGCAAACCACAAAAACACCTGGCCGATCATATTCAATCGGTTCCAGACCGGGCCATGCGGCATCTTGTGCCGATGCTGATCGCCCAAGGTTTCTGCCAGTGCACCACACGAGCAGATCCAGCCACAGTACGATCCCTTACCCCAGTAACGTATCAGCAGTGGAATCGCTACAAACGTCTGCAGGAATCCGAGCACCAGCCAGCCGTGCAGAGGGTCGCCGGTAAACCAGTTCCACGCCATCAGCGGCCAGGCCAGAATAAAGCCGTAAGCCCGCCAGTATTCGCGACCATGCCCATAGGTCACTTCCGGAAAAAACGTATCCGCAAACCACTGACCGATACCACTGCCGAACCATCCGTTATGTCCCATCAACGGTAAGATAATTTCCGGCAGGATAAACAAAGGAACCACCTGGATCGCCATCAGACTGCTGGTCTGCAATGTAATGTAAGGCGTCTTTCTGCGGCGGATCCGTCGAATCCCGAATACCGTTACCAGAATGGCATAGCCCATGGTATAATAGAAACTGCGACCCGTCATCGAGATTTTCAGCGTATGCCCCAGCGTGCCGGGCTCATCCCACCAGCCTTTTAACTGGCTCATCCAACTGGACGGATTGAGCCCCAGGAACTGGTTAAAGTGATCCTTCAGACCGAATGGAATGTTGTAATCCCCTTTCCAGTGATAGATCCAGAAAACAAAGAGCGACATTGCCACCAGCCCGATCCATTGTGGCATCCGCCACTCTCCATTGATATTGATTCCGGAGCGGCGGAAAAAATCCAGCGGTGCCTCGCGCCCGATCATCGGGAAGACGGCATCATTCGGAATCGTCGATTCACTTCCGTCCGCCAGTTTCAGGGTCACTTCACCCTCACGGATTTCCTTTACCCCGGATGCCATCTCCAGCATGACCCAACCTGCCGGTTTATCCCCGCGCATTTCGGAGCTGGCAGCGGTGGTTACCCGCTCGGAAGTTGGACTGTCAACTGCCACGCGGGCTTCCGGGTCGGCAGCCAGTGACTGCAGCTTTTCAATGTTCTCGGGCTTGGGCCGCGAAAACTCCGGCTTGCGATAACTCAGAGTGACCCGTGCACCGCACGCTCCCAGGGCAATTGCCGCCTCCATGGCTGAATCTCCTCCACCAACCACCAGCACATCCTTGCTGCAGTATTCCTTGGGATCGTGTAAGCGGTTATACACTTTATCCAGTTCCTCTCCCGGCACCCCCAGTTTACGGAAGTTCCCGCTGCGGCCGATCGCAATCACCACCCGCTTGGCACGGATGGCTGCCTCTTTTTTTTCATTGATAAGCACAAACAAGCCGTCTGACTTTTCGATTTTATCGATCCGGGCATTGGTAATCTCGATCTCGTGTTTCGAGCGATAACCCTCCAGTTCATCCAGCAGATCTTCTTTGACCTCGGTAGAAAATTGCACATCTCCAGCCGGGGTCATGTCGGTAGGGTAGGTATAGATCGGCTTACCTTTCGGAAAATTCGCAATGGTAGAAAACGGCTGCTGCGCTTCAAAAAGCACATAGCTCCAGCCCTGCTGTTTCGCAGCGATCGCTGCCGACATTCCGGAAACTCCTGAACCAATGACGGCCACGTCAACCAGATCACCGGAGTCAGTGGCAGTCCCCGTCGATTGAAACGAGGAATCCTCAGCGATGGTCTCAATGACGCGCGCTCCGGTATCCGAAGAAAATTTCAGCAACGGAATCCCGGTCAGGTCTCCCACCACATAAATGCCGGGCACATTGGTTGATCCATCCGGTTGCACTTCCGGCAGTTTTTCCACTTTTCCCGCCGGCCACTTGCCGTGCAGCCAATGTGTATAGGAAAGAATCCAGGCTACTGGTGGAATTTGAGAAATCACGCTCATACCTTGAACACAAGAAGCATGGATCATGTGTCCTATTCCTGCAAACTTATCGTCAGAGCGAATTGCGTTTCAGCACTGCGGACCGCTGTCTGCCTGTAATAAGTAAGATAAAATAGTATCATAAGTATCCGTCCATAAGATATCTACATCAACTTTATCGCATCAATATCCACCGTCACAACGACCCCTTCCGGCCAGCGCTCTCCCAGCAAGACACGCGTGATACGACGGCTGAGCGCGGGCATATTAGAGGTAAAGCACATCACCTGGTAACGGTATTGATTGCGGATCCGTTCAATAGGCGCCGGACCCGCCGCTGAAATTTGAATTTCCTGCGACTGAAAACGCTCGAGCCGCTTGCTGACCTGTTCCGCGCAAAACCGCGCTTTATCTTCATCCCGTGCCCGGATCATGACCACCGCACAGCGACGATACGGCGGAAACTGCTGTGCCTGGCGAAATTCCAGTTCGTGATCAATAAATCCGGTGACATCGTGATGCCGTGCAAACTGGATTGCCGGATGAAACGGGGTAAAGGTCTGCAAAAAGACTTCACCCGGACGTTCGCCACGTCCTGCCCGACCCGCCACCTGCACCAGTTGATCAAATACCCGCTCTGCAGCCCGGAAATCCGGCAGCTGCAATGCACCGTCCACATTAATGATTCCAACGCAAGTCACATTGGGAAAGTCCAGCCCCTTGGTGATCATCTGGGTGCCAATCAGCAGATCCAGCTCCCCTCGCCGGAACCGGGTGAGTGCTTCCTGGTAGGCTCCCTTGGCACGCATGCTATCCGAATCCATCCGCTGCCAGCGTGCCTCAGGAAACAAGCGCGCCACCACTTCCTCAATTCGCTGAGTGCCGGTGCCACTGTATTTGAAACCGGCAAAATCACAGTCCGGGCAATCCTGCGGCACATCGTCAAAGTGATCGCATAAATGGCAGCGTAATTCTCCACTTGTCCGGTGATAGGTCATCGGCACCGAGCATTCCGGACACTCCGCCACATAGCCGCACTTGGGACATTGCAGGCTGGTGGAAAAGCCACGGCGATTCAGAAACAGAATCGACTGCTCCTGATTCTCCAACCGTTTACGAATCGCCTGCCGCAGCGGTTCTGACAGCATCAAGGCATCCGGACCGGAATGCTTTTCACTGCGTAAATCCACCACATGAATCACCGGTAATTTCCGCTGGTCCGTGCGCCGGGTCAGCTGCGTGAGCCGGTATTTCTGAGTGCGGGCATTCTGCACCGACTCCAAGGATGGCGTAGCGGAACCCAGCACGACCGTCGCCTGTTCCCACCCGGCCCGCAGCACTGCCAGATCCCGCGCGTGATACCGCGGGGCATCTTCCTGTTTAAAACTCGGATCGTGTTCTTCGTCGACGATGATCACCCCGGTGCGGGTTAACGGGGCAAAGATCGCGGACCGCACTCCGATGACAATCGACGCCTCCCCCTTACGGATGCGCTGCCACTGGTCATGCCGTTCGCCGGAGGAGAGATGGCTGTGCAGCACGGCCAGCTGGACTCCGGTGTGTTCGAAACGGCGCCGGAACCGTTCCACCGTCTGAGGAGTCAGTGAAATTTCCGGCACCAGCACCAGCGCCTGGCGCCCTTCCTGAATGACTTCATTAATCAGCCGCAGGTAGATTTCCGTTTTGCCACTGCCGGTTACTCCGTGCAGCAGAATGGGACGGGACGACTCTGCTTGTCGCTCCACTTGAATCTCGTCCAGCACCTGTTGCTGCTGTTCCGTCAGGACCAGTTCAGCCTCCTCTACGCCCGCCCCGGCCTGGAAGGGATCACGCTCCCTGGCTTTCGCAGTCAGTGTGACCAAACCCTTCTTCTCCAGCGCACGCCAGGTCGCCTGAGTAGTTTCGCTATCCCGGCATAATACCGCCAGCCAGCCACCGCCCTGCGCCAGCACTGCATGTAACGCCCGCTGCTGCGCCTTGGCAGATGAGGGAAGACCGGCCCGTTCAACCGATTCCACGACAGCATCCACCCACAGCTGCTCTTTGAATCCACGCTCCCGCGAACGCAGCAGGTCCGGAATCATGCTCTTGAGCACCTGGGTGATCTCACAGCAGTAATACGATGCCATCCAGTGTGCCATCCGGATCAGCACCGGTGGAATCAGAGGATCAGGATCGACCACTTCCAGCACATTGCGGCATTTCTCGACCTCCGGCTCGTCCGGAAAAGCCACCGCATAGGCAAAGGTGTCTTGGCGTCCCCACGGCACCCGCAGCCGATGACCCAGCTCCACCGCTTCCGCCAACTCCGGTGGCAGGATGTAGTCCAGACATCGCTCCCAGGCACACTCCGGCACCACTCGGACCAACCGTCCAGTTTGAGTGAATTCAAGCATTCCGTTTAGTTGCATCTTCTATTCGCTTCCCATGGGCAAGGGGCTTATGCTTTAGTTCTGACGCTCATGAACAAACGCATCCGACTTCGCGACGCCGGCATCCTGATTGCCGTGTCCATCCTGCCTATTTTGCTGGTGGCTGCCACGCTTTTCTGGTGGGAAATTGAGCTGGAAGAACAGGGACAGTATAATTCCATCATCCTCTCTTCGGCTCGCCGCTATGACGTGCCGAAGGAGCTGATCAAAGCCGTTATCTGGCGCGAAAGCCGGTTCCGCTATGATGCCCACGGCGCGGCGGACGAACGCGGTTTAATGCAGGTTACCCCCGCTGCCGGTATGGACTGGGCCAGGCATGAAAAGAAGGAACATTTCAATCCCGACAGCCTGTTCAATCCCCGGACCAACATCCGCGCCGGCACCTGGTACCTTTCCCGTGCGCTGAAACGCTGGCAGGACGCCGATAATCCCATCCCTTTTGCGCTGGCGGAATACAATGCGGGCCCGGTTCACGCCCGGCGCTGGTCCCGACAGATCGATTCACTCCAGGCAGAGGCTTTCATGCAAGTCATGGATTACCCGACCACCCGGCAGTATATTTTGGACATTTCCGAGCGGATGAATATCTATCGGGACACTCCCTCTCCCGATCCGATTGAATTTATCCGCGATAAAGCATCCCTATACTGGCAAAAGTTTCAGTAATGCTCCGGATTCCCCGCTCTCCGGCCTGCATCAACCCTAAAGTTTTAATTGCGATACTTTTAGCCAAAGCGCTTGTCATCAGTTTTGTAGCAGGGTAGAATCAGATTCTGATGAGCGATATGCGAAAAAAAGAAACCGTTAAACTATCGTTCGACCGCAAAGAAAGAGCACTGGTTCTCCTGAGAGCGCTGATACGCAGCAACTATTTTGGAGATCACATCCCGGATGATGCCGCACTCAGTCGCCTGTTGCGTATCCCCCGCTCATCTCTGCTATTGGCCATCAATACGCTCGCTGCACAGAATATTATCAAACCCGGCAAAATACAAAAAGGCTGGGATATCATCAAGCAGGCCACTGTCAACAAGATGGGAACGGTCGCTTTCGTGGTCAATACCGATGCGCTCACCGGCTGGCAAAGTCTGTTTCAGGATTGGCTGATCGGATTTGAAGAAATCATGTTTCAGGAATGCTACGAGGTGCAGATTCTATACGGGTTTACCTCGGTAGAAGACAAAATTCAGGCCATATCCAAATTCCGTAACGATGGCGGCATGGGCTGCGTGCTGGTCAGCCGCACGGAACCTGCCGTCCGGCGCTATGTGATTGATTCCGAGATTCCCGCGCTCATCCTGGGCAACGCAACCATGTATGAAGAAGAACTCGGCACCATCAGTATTGATGACTGTGCCGGCATCTATAAGGCCATTGAGTTCCTGATTGAGCGTCATCACCGCCACATCTCCATGTATGCCACCGGACTTTCCATCCATGACGGATACGATGAACGCTACAATGCCTACCAGCGCGCTATGCGCCAGCACCATCTGGCGGCACACAGTGAACTTGCCTTTTCCGAAGCCCATAACGACCTGACAGCACGCCGGGCCGCAGATGTTATCCTGCGTATGAAACACCGCCCGACTGCCGTCCTGTGCGCTTCGGACCGCGAAGCTTTTGAACTCGTCTCTGAGTTGAATCATCTGGACATCAAAGTACCGGAAGAGATCAGCGTGATGGGTTTTGATAATAACTATTTCGGAACCCTGCTGGACCCTGCGATGACGACCGTGGACATCTACGCCCCCAATATGGGTCAGATCGCTGCCAATTACCTGCTCAACGAAATGCAGGCCGCTCAATTGCCGGTCAAGATTTTAACACCCACCGAAATTGTGGTCCGCAGCTCGGTCATTGAACTGGACCAGAACCGCTCAACGCATCATCCGGATGCTGCGCTTACCGGCGACAGCGGTCGTATTTTGAGCTTTTAACCCGGAACATTCTCGCATAGACGGGAAGGGTTTATTTCTGCTGTAATCTTCTTCTGTGATGACCTTTGAGATCATTTTCGTGCTCATCCTGCTGCCAGCGACTGTTATCTGTCTGGCTCAGGAGTGGGTGGCTCCCGAAATCGCGGCAATGACCGCCTTTTCGCTGCTGATCGCCTGCGGTATACTCTCCGTGGAACAGGCCATGGCAGTCTTCAGTAATCCGGCCCCGATCACCATTGGTGCACTGTTCATTATCACGTTCGCATTGGATAAATCCGGGGGGCTGAACTCGCTGACCAGACTGATTCGTGATCACCTGCCCAGTTCACTCAACTCGACCCTGTTTACCGTATCCTCCCTGGTCGCTGTTGCCTCCGCTTTTGTCAATAATACCCCCATCGTGGCACTCTTCCTGCCGCTACTGCTGGGACTGGCCCGGGCACGCAACATCGCCCCCTCCAAACTGCTGATTCCACTTTCCTACGCCTCGATCATGGGCGGGTGCTGCACCCTGATCGGCACCTCCACCAATATTATTGTCTCCGGTATCATGGTCGATTATGGCATGCCAGCGCTCTCCATGTTTGAGTTGGCCAAAATCGGGGTGCCAATGCTGCTGATCGGCACTGTTTATATTTCCTTCGTATCACCCAAACTGATTCCGGACCGTTCCAATATTACTGCGACCCTGAGTGAGGAAGAACGCCGGACTTTTTTCTGCCAACTGCTGGTTAAGCCCCATTCCACCTGGGTGGGAAAGCCGTTGCTGAATATTGCAATCGGCCAAAACCAGAACGAATTCCGAATCATTGAAGTCCGTCGCCAGGGTGCCACGCTGATGCTGCCACTGCCCCAGATCAAAGTGGAACCCTACGACCGTATTCTCATCTCTGCCGCATTTCAGTCTCTGGAGACTGGAGACGACGGTATGCACCTGAAGCAGGAATTAACAGAAGCATGGGGTGTCAATGCACTTTCCACGCTGCAAGGAGGCATCATGGAAGGTGTCATCACGCGACATTCCAGCCTGGTGGGCAAAACGATCGAAGCAGTCAATTTCCGTCAACGGCAAGGCTTGCTGGTGCTGGCGGTACACCGTAAAGGAAGAAACCTGACCAGAAACTTTTCCGGCATCCGACTTAAGTTCGGGGACACACTCCTTTTGCTGGGACCGGAATGGCGCTTTGATGAAATGCGCAGCAAGGGAGACCTGATGCTGCTGGATGAAATATCAGAACCGGAAAAACCAAAGTCCCTGAATCAGCAGCCGGTGTGGGCATGGATAACGATTGCTGCCGTAGTTCTGCTGGCGACTTTCAACGTGGTGCCGATTGTAGGTGCTGCCATCATGGGGGCTGTGTTCCTCCTGCTGATGCGGCTCATTTCACCTGAAGACGCCATCAAAGCAGTGGACTGGTCGATCCTTTTCCTAATCTTTGGAATGTTGGGAGTTGGGCTGGCAATGGAAACCACCGGCGCAGCCAAGCTGATTGCCGACTCCGTCATCGGTGCTGCCGGGCATGTGGTGCCGGAAGCGTGGCTGCCTTACATCGCCCTGAGCTTGCTGATTTTGCTCACCAGTGTGTTGACCGAACTGCTTTCCAACAATGCTACCGCCGCGGTTATGGCACCGGTCGGTTACAACCTGGCAACCAGTCTGGCACTGGATGCACGCCCGTTTACGATTGGCGTCATGCTGGCGGCATCGCTGGCTTTTTCCACCCCCATCGGTTACCAGACCAATACCATGGTCTATAACGCCGGAGGCTACCGTTTTTCTGACTTTGTTCGCGTTGGGCTGCCGCTTAACTTGCTTTACTGGCTGATTGCCTCCTGTTTAATTCCTGTATTCTGGCCATTCCAGTAAGGCCGGGTGATGTTTATATGAAACTTCCGTTATTCATACTGCTGGTCGCGCCGGTGCTGTTTTCCGGTAAAAACGCTGCTGCCGGATATACCGGCAGCCCTCGTATTGAAACTCCATTTACCTTCAGTAGTGAAATGGAAAAACCGCCGCAGGACCCGGAGTCTATTCGCATCTGCAGCTGGAATATCGAGTGGTTTCCCGCGGGACGCCGTGATATGCGGGAGCTCAACGTCAACTATCAGGTGGCCGCAGTTGCCGGTATGCTGAACCAGATCCAGCCGGACATCATACTGGCTCAGGAAATCCGCAATCTGCCTGCCCTGCGACTGCTCAACCGCAACTTAAACCCTCCCGGCATGTCGCACCTGGCAATCTCCTTTTTCTACCGGGCAAACACCGCAGAAGAGCAGGAAAAAGTCAGGCGGGGCGGGCAGGAGTGTGCATTGCTCTCACGCTACCCGTGGTCCTCCGTCCGGGAGATTGATTTCGGCACTTTCGAGGGCCGCACACGTCCGGCGCGTGGCTGGCTCCACGCGCAATTTGAAATCGGCGACCACACCATCCATATCTACAACGGGCATCTGAAAAGTAACTTCGGAGCCGATGATCCGCAAGAACGTCGCAGCAACATTGCCAAACGCACCGCTGCCATCAGGGAACTGGCGGCAGACCTGGACCGTCTCAACCTGGATCCTTATCGTGACAAAATAATTTTGGTCGGCGACTTTAATTCGGACTTTTTCTCCCGGGCCTTTGCGGATGAAGACCTGTTTGAAGATCTGAAAGATCTTGGATTCAGGCAGACCTTCACGCTGGCCTCCGCAGAGGAACGCATCACTATTCCGGCCAAGCAGGGTGAACCCTGGCCCAGCAGCACCTTCGATTATATCTTCCTGTCATCCGGTTGGAAATTGAACGATTCCACTGCTCATGTCCTGCAGCAAGGGGCATCCAGACGGAAAGACGTCTACGGCGGCGATGAGGCCGGTCTGGCCAGCGACCACTACCCGGTCTACATCGATCTGCCACTCCACTGATTGCGGATTTTAGATTTTAGATTCTGCGTTTTGGTTTCGGATTTCGAACTTCGCTTTTCGAGCTTTAAATTTATCCCAGCTTCTGGGATAAATCCACCCCTCTCGCCCATGCCGCAGCCGTCATCACCTTGGAGCCTTCCGGCTGCACTTGCCCCAGCACCAGCTCACCGTTACCGGCTGCCACTCGAATATCACCGGACTCATCCTCGCGCAGTGCACCTGCCGGCACCTCATCAGTGGATGCCGGATCAACACGTACCGGCGGCAACAGCTTGACACGCTTCCGCTCGCCCCTGGCGTTCTGGTAAAACGTATAACTTCCCGGCCAGGAGTAGAGTGCCCGCATCTTCGTTGCGATCTCCCGCACCGGCTGCGACCAGTCAATCTCTCCATCCTGCCGCGCCAGCTTGGGCGCATAGGTAGCTTCCGCTTCAATCTGCACCTCCGGCTGCACGGTGCCGTTGATGATTTGCGAGACCGCCTGCTCCAGCGCCGCAGGCGCCAGCTCCGCCAGACGATCATGTAATACCGCAGCGGTATCATGTTCTTCGATCGCTTCCAGGCGTTTTGCCAGCATGTCACCCGTATCCAGTCCGGCATCCATCTGGATAATGGTAATACCACTGCACTCATCCCCCGCCAGCAAAGCCGCCTGAATGCAGCTGGCACCTCGATGCCGCGGCAATAATGATGCGTGAATATTGATGCAACCCTGCGGCGGCAATTCCAGTAGCGGCTGCTTAAGGATCTGGCCGAAGGCACACACTACGATCAGATCCGGCTGCCAGGCCGCCAGCTCCGCCAGCGCATCCGGCTTATTGACTGAAGCGGGTTGCTGAATGGCCAGCCCGCGTTCCTGCGCCCAGACTTTCACCGGCCCTGCCCGCAGTTTTTCACCACGACCGGCCGGACGGTCCGGCTGCGTTACCACACCTGCCAGTTCCACCTGCGGTGAGTCCATCAGCCAAGCCAGCGCCGGAATCCCGATCTCCCCCGTTCCCAGATAAACGATGCGCATCAAATTCAGTATTCAGTAATCGGTCTTCAGTTTTCAGCGAGCACAAAATGCGGCAGTTTACTTTTACCTTTTACATTCTGCATTTAAGTGCGGATCGCCAGCAGCACATCCCGCAGCACTTCATAGGGATACTGCTTGGCATCAATCGGCACCGAAAGCTTCGGACCATAAAACGACAGCACCTCCTTGGACTCCTCTTCGTAGATTTCCAGCCGCTGGCGAATCACCTCTTCGTTGGCATCATCCAGACGATTGTCTTTCAGCGCCCGGCGCTTCATTCGTTCAATCAGCACCTCCATGTCCCCGACCGTCAGATAAAATATCTTCTTCACATCCAGTTCATCCCGCAACATTTCAGCCTGATGCACATTGCGGGGGATGCCGTCCAGCACCAGGTGGTCGATGTCCGGCTTGTAGCGTCCGAGACCACCCATTTTTTCCATGTGCTGTTTCCACAGGTCAATCGTGATCCCGTCCGGGACCAGCTCGCCTTTGCTGGAATACCTGAGGAAGTTCTGCCCTAACTCTGAGGAAACATCTAATCCGCGGAATACATCCCCGCATGCCATGTGATAAAATCCGGGAATATTGCCAATAATGCGTCCCAGTGTTCCCTTACCTGACCCCGGGGCACCGAAGATAAGAAATACCTTATATTTCATTCGAATGTTACTATAAGGCTTGCACCTGATCTAGCAAGGCTGCTGAATCAGCGGTGCAGGACCGCAGCAAATACGCGGGACGTTTCTCCCGGCCCTGGTCCCCGCCGGATCACAATCGTTGCAATTTAAAAGCACACCCCTTAGGGTTTGGGTAAAATCATCGTGCATGAACCAGGACTTGACACTCTATGATACCACCCTGCGGGATGGCTCGCAGGCAGAAGGCATCCATTTTTCGGCGTCGGACAAGCTCCATATCGCTGAAAAACTGGCAGCCTTCGGTATGGATTACATCGAAGGCGGCTTCCCCGGTTCGAATCTCAAGGACATGGAGTTCTTTCAGCAGGCCCGTCACGTAAACTGGGGCAGCTGTAAAATCACCGCCTTCGGCAGCACCCGCTTTCCGGAGGCCCCGGTCGAATCAGACCCGAACGTTGTATCCCTGCTCAAGGCGGAAACACCCGCAGTCACGTTTGTCGGCAAATCCTCTTACGATCACGTCACCGATGTGCTGCGAACCACACCTGACGAAAACCTGCACATGATCGAAGACACGGCCGCATTCCTGAAAAAAAACGACCGCGAGGTCATCTACGATGCAGAGCACTTCTTCGACGGTTTCTATGCCCATCGCGCATACACCCTCTCCTGCCTGAAAGCCGCCTTGGATGCCGGTGCCGATTACGTGGTGCTGTGCGATACCAATGGCGGACGCCTGCCACAGGAAATAGCGGATGCCACCCGCGCCGCAGTCGATGCCGTGACCGGCAGCCACTGTAAAGTCGGCATCCATACCCACAACGACTGCGGCCTCGGCGTTGCCAATGCACTGGCTGCTCTCGATGCGGGTGCCGCGCAGGTGCAGGGAACCATCAACGGCTATGGCGAGCGCACCGGCAACTGCAACCTCACCACGGTTATTCCGATCCTCGAGCTGAAATCCGGCCGCCAGGTGCTGCCGGATGGACATCTGGCCCAGCTGAGTGAAGTTTCGCGCTTTGTGGATGAAGTCGCCAATCAGGCTCATGACATGCGTGCCCCGTTCGTCGGACCAACCTCATTCGCGCACAAAGGCGGGATGCATGCCAATGCGGTGACCAAGTCCAGCAACAGCTACGAGCACATCGAACCTGCCCTGGTTGGTAACCAGCGCCGCGTGCTGGTGGGAGAACTGGCCAGCCGTAGCAACATCATGCTCAAAGCTGAGGAATTCGGACTTTCCGTGCACGATAAGTCACCGGCAGCCCGCGCCATCCTGGATCGTATCAAGCAACTCGAAAGCAGCGGCTACGAATTTGAAGCGGCCGACGCCTCATTGGAACTGCTGATCCAGCGCGAGCTCGGCAAATACCAGCCATGGTTTGAACTGGACGAGTATCATGTGTCCATGCGCAAAAACAATATCCACGGCTTCACCAATTGTGAAGCGACGGTAAAGATCAAGGTCGACGGTGATGTGATCCATACCGTTGCCAACGGCGACGGCCCGGTCAATGCGCTCGACAACAGCATGCGCCAGGCACTGAAGCAGAAATTTCCGGAAATCTCGGAAATGCGCCTGGTCGACTACAAAGTGCGCATCGTCAATTCCGCCACCGGTACTGCCTCCCGCATCCGCGTGCTGATCGAGTCCACCGATGGTGAACACGAATGGGGCACCGTCGGCGTCTCCGACAACGTCATCGAAGCCAGCTGGCTGGCGTTGACGGATAGTGTGGCCTACTTCCTCAACCTACGCCACCAGTCCTAGCAGACAGCAGCTTCACTCTCGCCTTGGAACACGTCATATAAGCTCTAAAGATCATCCAGTGGGCTATTGACCGAGACTCCGCCTTTATTAAGCACATGGGTATAAATCATCGTCGTAGATACATTACTGTGCCCGAGTAGTTCCTGTATCACCCGTATGTCCTTACCTGCTTCCAGTAAATGCGTCGCAAAGCTGTGCCTGAGCGTATGCGGAGAGACTTTTTTATCGATTCCCGCATCCTGTGCGGCTTTTTTGATTTTACGCTGCACTACTTGGTCGATCACATGATGCCGTCTTACGACACCAGAGCGTGGATCTACCCCCAGTCGCGACGACGGAAACACATACTGCCAGATCCACTCTTTTCCGGCTTTCGGATATTTACGCATCAGCGATTCCGGTAGATACGTTTCCCCATACCCCTTGGCTAAATCCTCCTGATGCAGTTTTTTTACCCGCTCCAGATGCAGCTTCAGCGGCTCCACTAACCTGGCCGGACATACCGTGCGCCGATCCTTATCCCCTTTACCGGCATGAATCGTGATCACCCGCTCCTCAAAACCGACATCCTTCACCCGCAAGCGCAAACACTCGGTAATCCGTATCCCTGTGCCATACATCAGCTGCGCCATCAACAATTCCGTGCGTTTGAGTTGATCCAATAATCGCACTACTTCGTTACGGGTCAAGACCACTGGCAAACGACGAGATTCCCGGGCACGTAACGTTCCCGCCAACTGTATGGTTTCCCGTTTGAGCACATGCCTGAATAAAAACAGCAACGCACTCACTGCCTGATTCTGGGTGCCCGCCGTGACTTTTGCATCTAAGGCCAAGTGACTGAGAAAATCCCGCACCAGCGCGTCGTTGATCAGATTCAGATCACGTTCCCCTGCAAACCGGGCAAACCGGCGGATCCAGGCCATGTAGCTCACCTCAGTTCGATAGGCATAGTGCTTCACCCGCAACGCTTCCTGCATGCTCTGGTAGATCTGTTGCCAGTCGTGGAAAGCTTGCGGTATATGCCGTCCGTCAAAGCGTTCCGGATGCGGTAATTTTAAATAGCGACAGACAAACCAATAAAGGGTTTCTTTGATCTGATGGATCTGCCAGTCCTCATACCGGTCCGCTGCCTCCACCGAATCTATAAACAAGTAGTATTCAGCGGCGGAGAGATCCGCCATAGCCTCTATGGAGCGACCTGCACAGAACTTCTCAACCCAGTTCACACGATATTTTAAGCTGCTTTCCGAAAATGACTTATATCCGGCTAGAGCGCTAAGCAATTCCTTCGACATTCCTGAAGCAGATTCTGGCGCAACATTATACATATAAACGTTGTTTTTAGGATATCTAGATATTCCATATATATGTATATTGTTTTAATATTACAATTATAAAAAATAAATCCGTTGATTTACTGCAGAAATTCCGTCATGTTGTATATGTAACGTTCGATATAAGAAAGGAAAATAAAATGAAACCACTAATCATAATCATCGTGGCAGTATTTGCTGTCGTATCCGCACATGCAGAATCAGACCTGATCAAAATAGGCGCAAAAATCCA
>JBCDJI010000005.1:0-196263 GCA_038748025.1 Verrucomicrobiota bacterium | reverse complement strand
GTCGCTGTAGGCCAGCCGCAGGAAGAACCTGTCACTGGTGCTGGTAAAGCCCCATTCCCGGACCGCATCCCCGCCGGACTCCACCAGCGGCACCCACGACCAGTCACTGCGCAGATCGTTGGTGTGCTGGATGAAATAGGTGCGACCCAGCTTGCCCCACCATTTGAGTTGCCAGTCTCCACTGACGGCATCCTGCTCCACCTGCACCCCTTCATTGGGTTCGTCAGCCGTCTGCGAGATCAGCACGGAGGCACTGAACATCAAAAAGAGTATAGCGCTGGAAAGTAATAATTTTCTCATAGGCTAACAAGTTTTACGCTTACATAGATCAGCATATTAATTATTGAATGACCATCCAAAAGCAGCCAATAGCGATTTTCTGCCGAGGTTTTGCTGACGGTTCGAAGTAAGCATGAATTCTGAAGCTGACAAGAAAAATAATACGCCTATTATTGGCGTAACGTGTTGCTGTGTTAAGTTCAGATTGTCCTGGTGAGAAGAGATGCTGCACGGCGCAAACTTGCCAAAAAACTGGGACGCAACATAGCACGACTTCGGTATGATGCCGGACTGACTCAGGAAAAAGTGGCTGAGCTTACCGATATTCACGATCGTCATTTCCAGAAAATTGAAGGTGGTGAGGTATGTCCTTCATTTCCGCTGATCGTTGAGATCAAGAAAAAGCTCAAGGCAGACTGGTCTCAGGTGCTCAAAGATATCTAGGTGGCGCAGATGGTATGTCAGGGAATGATTTAAAAAGCTCGAAATTTGCGTCAGAGTTTTTAATGTTTCATGTTATGCGAACTGTATGGGCAGGTCTGCTGGTCTGTGGATTCCTTTCAGCTATGAATGCCCTGGCACAGGCGTTTGAAGTGATTCCGGCGGTGGTGGATGTGGAAGCAGGCGGGGGAAGTTCTCAAGTGCTTGTTCGGGGAGCCGGGGCGGATAAAATCGGGCAATTCAATATTCTGGCCAACGGGAAACGAACGTCGTATCTGCTGGCACGGGGCGCCGGGAAAGCGGCGGGGCAGATTACGGTCGTGATTCATGCACGTGAGGATACGCCACGGGATCGCATCTATGTGTTGGCGGCCGGAAGCCAGCCGCTGCCACTCAAGATTCGAGTAGTCAATCCGGGTGAAGCGAAAAATACGGGTCGCCCTGCTGCTGCGACACAGGACCTCCGTCAGGTGGTGGCACAGGCAGAGACCTCTCAAATTGTGGTCACTTCGGATCAGGCACCGCAAGTGCTGCGGACGGTTCCCTCACCTTTAATGGTGGCACCGGACGGGGAAGGCAAAATCGTTCAATTGATGGGCAGGCGTCTGGAAACTATTGATGATGTTCGGGTTCGCAAAGCGGATCAGCCTCCCAGGTATCGTGGAAAACAGGGCAAACTTCCATTCACATATGAGAGTAACAGGTTGCTGGTCGAGCTGATGGCTTCCCGTGATACCGCCCGGGGTGAGCGCTATGTGCTGGATTTGATGGTCGGGAAATTTAAGGCCTTCAGCGTGAGTTTTACGATTGGGGAACCGACCCCTGCATCTCATTCGACGAGCGGACCTATTCAGCATGATCCGCTGGTCATTGAGCTGCCGGATTCCGCCTCACAGCACCCCTCTGCAGAGTAAATCAGTAGTTACTTTTATATACTTAAAAACCTACGCTAATAGCTTGTTATCATGCTGTAGATCCGTCATTCCGGTGATCCTCTTCTTGTTGCAACTCGTTCTCAATAGGAGATTTGCAAAAAAAGGACTAAACAGTTGACGGGACGAAACTTAAGTGGCATTTCCATTATCACTCTGAAGGTCAAAACAGCCTTACCTGACTGTCAAGAACCCCATAGATTCAGGGTAAAAACATAGAGTACTGAATGGCAAATCTATTTCCAAAAGAGGCGAACTGGATTCCGGTAAAGCTGATTGTTGCAGCAGCATGTATCGGTTCTACAGTGACGTTAGGTATTGCGTATTATGCCACCCCGAAATACACCCGGGTAGGCTATACGCCGACTCAGCCGGTCTCCTTTGATCATACCATTCACGTTCAGCAGTTGGGGATGGATTGTCGTTATTGTCACTTCGGGGTGGATCAGGGAGCACACTCGAATGTTCCCTCAACCCAGGTCTGCATGACCTGTCACTCGCAAGTCAAGCAGGGCAGCAACAAGCTGGAACCGGTGCGGCAGAGCTGGGAGACCGGCGAGCCGATTCAGTGGGTGCGGGTGCATAAGTCACCGGATTATGTGTATTTCAACCACCAGATCCACGTCAACAGCGGGATCAGTTGTGTCGAGTGTCATGGACAGGTGAATCAGATGGAAGAAGTCAGCCATGCCAAGTCCCACAGTATGGGCTTCTGCCTGGAGTGTCATCGCGAGCCTGAGAAATTTATACGACCCCTGGATAAAGTTTACGATATGGAATGGCAGGCAGCGCATGAAGGGATCAGTCAGGAAGAGATGGGGGCTGCGTTGGTCGCCGACTGGAAAATTAATCCGCCGGAAAACTGTGCCGGATGCCACCGATAGGAAAAGGTAGAAGTAAGAATTAAGAAGGCAGAATTTTTTGTGAAGAATATCGTCCAACATCCAGAACCGGCCCGCGACCAGCAAGGCGGTCGCGTCTACTGGAAGTCCCTCGGTGAATATAGCGAATCCGAAGGATTTCAGGACTGGTTGCAGCGTGAATTCCCGGCTGGCGCCGCTGAATTCTGGGGTGATGGGGTTTCGCGTCGTAACTTCCTGCAACTGATGGGTGCTTCGCTGGCGCTGGCCGGGCTGGGTATGTCCGGTTGTCGCCGGCCGGAAGCGCATCTGGTGGCATTTTCCAAGACTCCGGAATGGCAGATTCCCGGACAGTTTGAACACTACGCCACGTTGCTACCCGGTCGCAAGGGTGCTCAACCGATCATGGGGGTCAGTTTCAATGGTCGTCCCATCAAGATTGAGGGAAATCCTTCCCATCCGCTCACCAATGGCAAAACCGGAACCTATGCGCAGTCTTCGCTGCTGGACATGTATGACCCGGATCGCGCGAAATTTTTCATGCAGGGAAAGGATCTGAAGAACGAGCAGGCTTTTCTGGACCAGTTGAGTCAATGGAGAACCGAGTGGGACACAACCCAGGGTGCAGGGTGGGCGGTGCTGTCCTCAGATCTCAACTCGCCTACCGCCTTGCGTCTCAAGGAGGAATTTCAGGCCCGCTATCCCGGAGTTGTCTGGTCTACGTATGAGGCGGCCTACCCGGCAAACGAGCTGAAAGCCTGCGCCAGGTTGTTTGGTGCGAACACGCGTCAGCGGGCGCGGGTTGCCAAGGCTCAGGTCATCCTGAGTCTGGACAGTGATTTTCTCAGTGGTGAACATGGCAACATCGATGATATCCGTGAATTCTGTGCCAATCGCGACGTGGAAAAGCCGGAATCCGAAATGAACCGGCTGTACGTTGTCGAGCCGCGTTACACACCGACCGGCGGCATGTCGGATCACCGTCTGCGGTTGCCCGCCAGCCATGTGGGTGCCCTGGCAGCTGCTATCGCTGCCGAGCTCGGGGTCGAAACAAGCGCTTACGATGTTCCGGGGGTGGATCCCAAGTGGATCCGGGAATGTGCCCGGGATCTCAAGGATCAGCAGGGAGAAGCACTGGTTTTAGTGGGCGACAACCAGCCGGTTGAGGTGCATGAACTCGTCGCTGCCATCAATCAGAAACTAGGGGCGTATGGCAAGACCATTGAAGTCATGGACTGGAAGCAGGGGCGTGGTCTTGAAATATCCGAACTGGCGGAAACCATTAAATCAGGTTCGATCAAAGGATTAATCCTCCTCAACGGCAATCCGGTTTATGATGCTCCGGCAGATCTGAACTGGAAGGAACTGCAGGAATCGGTCGAGACCGTGGTCCGCTATGGATATCATCCGGATGAGACTTCACAGCTAAGTCAGTGGAATATACCTGCCGCTCATTTTCTGGAATCATGGGGTGACGGCGTAGCCGCGGATGGCACTTATTGTTCCTGCCAGCCGTTGATTTTACCTTTATTCGGGGGCTGGAGTGAAATTCAGTTCCTCTCGGCACTGAACGGGGAATCCGTGGCACACAGCCCGGAGGCAGTTAAGAAGACTTTCTCGCTGATTTCCGGCAGCAGCGACGAAAAAGACTGGAAAGTATTCATTCGAGACGGATTTTTAGAAAATGAGAACGGCTACCGGACCACGGAACCGGCTACATTACCGGTTGATATTCCAGCACCGGAACCGCTGAGTCCCGACAACCTGGAAGTCGTCTTTGTCGCAGATGGTTCCGTGGACGATGGTCGCTTCGCCAACAACGGTTGGCTGCAGGAAGCTCCGGATCCGGTGACCAAGATGACATGGGATAACGCGGCCATCGTCAGTCCTAAAACTGCCAAAGATCTGGGCCTCTTTTTCAAGACGATCAAGGGAGTCGAGACGACGGACGTGGTTGAAATTGATGTCGCCGGCCGAACGATTGAAATTGCCATCCTGATGGTGCCCGGCCACACAGACAATACCATTACCCTGCCTCTGGGTTATGGCAGAAAAGTCGGAGGCCGCGTGGCAGCAGATGTCGGGTTCGATGTCTACCCGGCCCGTTCCAGCCAGCAGCCGTATTTTGCAACCGGAGCCAAGATCAAGCCGTTGGGACGCCATTATGAGTTCGCTCTGACGCAGGAGCACTGGAGCATGGAAGGTCGCGGTATCGTGCGTGAGGGACCGATCGAATACTTCCGCCAGCACCGGGATTTCGTGGAGCATCTGGGAATGGAAAGCCATACCCCGGAGAAGAAGGGGCCGGACGGCAAGCATATCGATCAGAGTTTCTATAAACCACCCGAGTTTGATTACGAACGCTACCACCAGTGGGGCATGGCGATCGACCTTACCAACTGCATCGGTTGTAACGCATGTATGATTGCCTGCCAGGCGGAAAACAATATTCCGATTGTCGGCAAGGACCAGGTGATGAAAGGTCGTGAAATGCACTGGATGCGCCTGGACCGCTACTTCACCGGTGCGTCCAAGTTCAAGACGGACGGTGGTAAGGAAGAGATTCCGAATGAACCCGAAATGGTCATGATGCCGGTTTCCTGCCAGCATTGTGAAAATGCGCCATGTGAGACCGTTTGTCCGGTGAATGCGACGGTTCATAATGAAGAAGGACTCAACGTGATGGCCTATAACCGTTGCATCGGCACCCGCTACTGCGCCAACAACTGTCCGTATAAAGTACGCCGCTTCAACTGGTTTGATTACAACCAGCGTCAGCTGGACAAACTCTACTTCACGGACCGGGTGAAGAGCATGAGCATCCAGGAGAATCTCGAGCAGCCTTTCGGGCCGAAAGGAGCAGATGATCTGATCAAGATGGCTAAAAATCCCAACGTCACTGTCCGCATGCGCGGGGTGATCGAGAAATGTACGTTCTGTGTGCAGCGGCTGGAAATGGCCAAGATGAATCACAAGAAGAACCTGCGTAAAGATGGGCAAGTCATTACCGAGAAGGATAAGAAGCTGCCGACAGACAGCATCCAGGTTGCCTGCCAGCAAGTCTGTGCGACCGATGCGATCGTCTTTGGGGATCTCTCTGATCCCAAGAGCAAGGTCAACAAGGTGCGGATGCGGCAGCAGAGCTACCGGCTGCTGGAATACCTCAACGTGCAGCCCCGGGTGACCTATCTGGCCAAGTTACGTAATCCGAATCCTAAAATGCCGGGAGCGGAAAATGTCGGGATGTCGCTGATCAATGCGGTGCATGAAAAGCATGCCGGCGGCCAGCATGAGCATGATGAATACCAGGAACAGGCGCACGGCGCCAGTTACAGCAATGGAGGGAGTCACTGATGTCTGATTCGATCACAACGGACGATTATTTTGGCCCGACCAAAGGCAATAAGCTTGAGCGTAAGCCGCTGGTGCTTAACAACCGCAGTCTGGGATGGATTACCAATCATGTCTCTGCCATGATTGAAGCGCCGGTAAATATCGTCTGGCTGATATTGACGTTGTTTTTTGGTGCGGTGGCTGCGCTGGTGCCCATTCAGCTGTTTTATCAGGTCACCCATGGGGTCGGGGTCTGGGGTTTGAATACACCGGTTTACTGGGCATGGGACATTACCAATTTCGTGTTCTGGATCGGGATCGGGCATGCCGGAACGCTGATTTCGGCGATTCTCTTCCTCACGCGTCAGAACTGGCGCACTTCCATCAACCGCGCCGCAGAAGCGATGACCATCATTGCGGTCTGTTGTGCAGGGATTTTCCCTGCCTTTCACGTGGGTCGCGTCTGGTATGCCTGGTATCTGTTTCCTATCCCGAACTCCAACGTCATCTGGCAGAACTTTAAGAGTCCACTGTTGTGGGACGTTTTTGCGGTTTCGACCTATTTCACGGTGTCACTGCTTTTCTGGTATACCGGACTGGTGCCGGATCTGGCGACGATTAGAGATCGTGCCAAGAATAAGTTCCGTAAATATGTTTATGGTATTCTGGCATTAGGCTGGCGCGGTGCGAACCGGCACTGGCGCCATTACGAGAAAGCCTACCTGATTCTGGCAGGGATCTCGACCCCGCTGGTGCTGTCGGTGCACTCGGTGGTTTCCTTTGACTTTGCGACTTCGGTGGTGCCCGGCTGGCATACCACCATTTTCCCGCCCTACTTTGTGGCCGGAGCAGTTTTCGGTGGATTTGCGATGGTATTGAGTCTGATGATCCCCTGCCGGGCGATCTTCAAGCTGCACGACATGATCACCATTAAGCATATCGACAACATGGCCAAGATCACCTTGTTGACCGGAACCATTGTCGGTTACGCCTACTGTATGGAGTTCTTCATCTCCGCCTACAGCGGAAATCCCTATGAAGCGTGGGTGTTTGCCAACAATCGTCTCAGTCTGGATGCGCCATACTGGTGGTCCTACTACATCATGTTTGCCGGTAACGTATTCATTCCGCAGCTGTTCTGGTTCAAGAAAATCCGCCAGAATGTGGTAGCTGTCTGGTTTATCTGCATGATCGGCCCCAACGTGGGAATGTGGTTCGAGCGTTTTGTCATCATTGTGACTTCGGTGCATCGTGATTTCATTCCGGGAGCCTGGGGATATTTCTCGCCTTCCATCAATGATATTCTGTTGTTTGTCGGAACCATAGGGCTCTTCATGTTCCTGTTCCTGCTGTTCATCCGTTTTCTGCCGGCCATTACCATTTTCGAGGTGAAAGCGATCATGCCGCAGGCAGACCCGCACCAGGACGTCACCGAAGAAATGGGCAACCCGAAAGAGGGAGGGTTTCATGCCTGAGGCAGCTCCAGCGAAACTTTTCGGCATGGGGGCCGAATTCAAGAGTGCCAAGGAACTCTACCATGCGGCAGAGATTTTCCGCGATGCCGGCTACAAGCGTTGGGATGTCTATTCTCCATTTCCGATCCACGGTATGGATGAGGCGATGGGCCTGGGCCGTTCCAAACTGTCCTTCTTCTCACTCTGCGGGGGCATTACCGGATTGAGCTCGGCGATGGTGCTGGTCTTTTATACCAGCTATCTGGATTATCCGCTGGTGGTACAAGGCAAACCCTACTTTGCCTTTGAGCCGACTTTCCCGGTATTCTTTGAACTTACGATTCTGTTGACGGCTTTTGCCACCATCGGGGCATTGCTGGGGATGAATCTGTTACCGCGCCTGAACCACCCGTTGTTCAATTGGGATCGTTTCGCCCGGGTGACCGATGACGGTTTTTTTCTGGCGGTAGAGGCGGCTGATCCACTCTTTACTGAAATCGAAACCAAAGCCCTGATGGAAAAAGCCGGGGGGACAATGATCACCCTCATCCATGAGGACCAGGAGGAAGAGTCGTCATGATCCGAATCTTTTTCTTCGGCTATGTGATTGCGCTGGTTCTGACCGTTTGTGTCTTCGGATTTCGAGGCACCGAGTTCAAGAAGCCGCCTTTTGAGGTTTTCGATGACATGGATCACCAGCCGAAATACAAGTCCCAGAACACCTCATTTCTGTTTGCAGATGGTCGGGTGGATCGCAAGCCGGTGGCAGGCACGATTCCCTTCAACCGTGAGATCGAAAACGAATATCTGCTGACTGGCCAGATGGATGGCGTATGGGGAGCTGGATTCCCGATCGAGATAACTCAGGCGGTGCTGGAACGGGGACAGGAACGATACAACATCAACTGCACGGTCTGCCATGGCGAGACCGGTGCCGGCAACGGAATTGCCACCCAATACGGTGTGGCGGGGGTTGCGAACTATCACTCCAGTGTTTTTCGGGAAATGCCGGAAGGTCAGATTTACAACACGATCATCAACGGTAAGGGCCTGATGATCGGCCTGCCACATATCCAGCCGGAAGATGCATGGGCCATCGTGGCCTACATTCGGGTGCTCCAGCGTTCCAAGAACGCCACCATGGAAGATGTGCCGGAAGAAGATAAGGATCAGGTGAAATAATTTGAGATGAGCGAACATGGAAACATCAAACGCCCGGATGCGGAACGGTTTAATCTGACGAGAACCGGAGTGATTCCTTTTGTCCTGATCGGGGTTGGATTAGCTGTTATCCTGCTCAGTTGTATCGGTTTCCTGACCAAGGACACCATGCGTTTTGCCTTCTCGTGGTTGTGGGTCTACAGCTTTGTTTTCACGATTGCAGCCGGTTGTCTGTTCTGGGTCATTCTGCACCATATTGTCAATGCCAACTGGACAACTGTCGTGCGGCGGCTGATGGAAAATGTGGCTAGTATGTTCTGGCCCTGGCTGTTCATACTGTTTCTGCCACTGGCCTATATCTTCTGGGATCCCCAACATGTTTTCTATGTTCTCAAGTGGATGCAGGTGGATCCTGCGGATGATGTGGTGTTGCAGGCCAAGACCTGGTTTCTCAACAATACCCAGTTCTGGATCCGCCAGGTCATTTACTTCGCATTTTTTGGAGGTGTGGGATTCATCATGCGCAAATGGTCGGTGGATCAGGACGAAACAGGTGATCCCAATACGTCATTGTTGCTGCGCAAATTCGGCAATGGAGCAATGATTCTCTTCGGGCTGGCGATCAGCTTTGCCGGCATCGACTGGCTGATGGCGTTGAACTACCACTGGTTTTCCACCATGTTCGGGGTGTATATCTTCGCGGGAGCGGCGGGATCTAGCATGGCCTTCACCATCCTGCTGGCAAATGGCCTGCATAAACTGGGTTACCTGCGCCAGGTATTCACCGTTGAGCACAACCATATTATGGGTAAGCTGTTGTTCGCATTTACCATATTCTGGGCCTACATCGCTTTCTCCCAGTACATGTTGTATTACTATGCGAATATTCCGGAGGAAACGATCTGGTTTGCCCACCGGAATACGGGCTGGTGGGGCGGTGTGGCTATCCTGTTGGTTTTCGGTCACTTCTTTCTGCCTTTTATCCTACTCCTGACACAACCGGCTAAACGGAATCCATTACGTCTCTGCACGGCAGCAGTGATTTATATACTAATGCATCTGGTAGATCTCTACTGGATGATCATACCGGAATTTTATATCCGTAAATCCATCAAGGCGGGAATCGAGGATGACTATCATCTTCAGTATCTGGAGAAATTCCCGTTGCACTGGCTGGACCTGACCCTGTTTATCGGAATCCTCTCCCTGTTGGCCGGACTTTTTATCTGGCGGCGTTTACCTACGGCCAACCTGTTTCCACTGCGCGACCCGCGTTTATATGAATCTGTAACTTTGAAGAATTGAGGATGAGTCAGACCCGAGAAAATGTCATATCCTTGAAGTCAGCGATTCTGATCGCGTTGACGGCGGTATGCATGATTGGACTGTTGACGCTTTTGATCATTAAAGGTACAGAAAGGCAGAATGACCCGGTTCCCGGGATTGCCAAGGAGCGGGAAGAGAAACTGGCGGATACTCGCAGCGGGATGGCTGAAGAAATGACCAGTTACCGGCTTATTTCCAAAGACAAAGGCACGGTGCAACTGCCGGTCAACCTTGCTATGGAGTTAACGCTGCAGGATTTGCAGCAGAGCACACCGCGACCAAGCCAGGTTCCGGTCAATCCTGCACTTCCAGCGCCTGCTGCGGTTGAGCCTGTTGATGCAGGCACGGCATCAACCGCGGGTAGTGATGCAGCCGATGATGAAAGTGCAGCGGAGGAGGCTGCAGAGTAAGCAGAAAAAAGGTTTCATATGGCAGACGAATCAATCATGACAGCTACATCCTCTCACGCTGAGGCGGAACAGCGTGCGCGGGTCGATGCCAGCGTCAGCAGGGCAGTTTTGCTCTTTTTTGGCAATGCTATGCTGTGGTTGTTCTTCGGAACACTTTTTGGAGGTCTGGTGGTTTACAAGTTGAAGAATCCGGATCATCTGAGTTCCATTCTGGGCTACCCGCTGGACTTTCTGAATTACGGCAAGATCTATCCTGCTTTTACGCACATGTGGATTTACGGCTGGTGTTTTCAGGCTTCCTTCGGTGCCGTGCTCTGGCTGCTGGGACGTTTGACCCGGGCAGAGTTAAAGTATTCGCTGATCGTGCAGGTTTCTTCCGTGTTGTGGAATGCTGCGGTGACGTTGGGTGTTGTCTGCATTCTGGCCGGTTTTAATACCGGCTATGAATGGCTGGAATTTCCGACGCTGGCAACTGTGCCTATGCTGCTGGCTTTCGGAATCTTTGCGTTTGGTTGCGTGGATATGCTGCGCCGACGCCAGCCGGGAGACCTCTATATTTCATTGTGGTATCTGATCGGAGCAGCGCTGTGGTTCCCGGCGATTTACTTTACCGGGAATCTGTTACTGGTTTGGTTTCCTTTGGAAGGTATCATGGGAACACTGATTAACGTCTGGGTGAAACAGGGGATTGTTGGTCTCTGGTTTGTGCCGGTCGGGCTGGGCCTGGCTTATTTTCTGGTGCCGAAAGTGGTCGGGCGTCCTATATACAGCTATTATTTAGCTGCATTCGGATTCTGGAGTCTGGCGTTTTTCAGCCCATGGAATGCAGGTGCGCAACTGGTGGGCGCGCCGGTGCCGGCATGGATTATCACCACAGGAATCGCAACGAGCTTCCTGATGCTGATTCCGGTGTGGGTGGTGGGCTTTAACTTCCACAAGACCATGGAGGGTAATTACAGCAAGGCAGGTAGCAGTCCCACCCTGAAGTTTGTGGTGTTCGGACTGATCGCCTATATTTTTAGCCAGGTGCTGCTGGCCCTGACCGCCTTCAGGGGGGTGAGCCAAATTGCGCAGTCGACTATCTTCTCCTACGGCAGTTTTAATCTCATGTTCTATGCGTTTTTCAGCTTCATTATGTTCGGAGCCGTTTATTACATTACGCCGCGGATGGTGGGGTGTGAGTGGATCTCATCGCGGTTGATCAAATGGCATTTCATGCTGACCGCCTATGCCATCATTATTGTGATTATGATGTGGCTGGTCGGAGGATTTATACATGGAGGTGCGATTGATTCCACGGCGGTATCTGCTTATTTTTCCGGTTACAAGTCCGTGATCGAAAGTGTGAACCTGCTAGTGCGCTCCCCTTTACCAATCATGTTTTTACTGTGGGCACTGATGAGTGTCGTGCTGATGATCATCGGCTTTTCAAGCAAACGCCTGTTTTTTCCCATGCTGGCTAGCGTTATTACTCTCTGGATCATGTATACCGTATTCATGATCTTTGACCTGCTGCCCAAGACCAGCATATCTGTGCTGGTGATCCCATTGTGGGTGCTGGCAGGTTCACAGTTTCTGTTTATTGTCCACTATCTGCTCATGCTGTTTCGACTGGGGCGTCTGACAGGTGGACCAACGTTATTGCCGGAAGACGGTGGCGGAGGGGCACATTAAATGCAGCGGATGACTCCTCTCTTTTTCGGCATTCTGGGTCTCACCATCTTTGGCTGGCTGGGTGTGATTCTGATTCCTTTTTTTCAGTTCGGCCAACAGGAAGTCTTTATTGATCCGGATACGGATCTGTCATTGCCGCCTGCCCCCACAGGTGAAGCGATTGCGGGAGAGGATGTCTATCTGGCACAGGGGTGTGTTTATTGCCATTCTCAGCAAGTGCGTGATCTACATCAGGGGTCAGATCTATTACGCGGCTGGGGTGGGCGCCGCAGTGTGGCACGCGATTACATGTTTAAATCCTCTGCCACACTGGGCTACATGCGCCTGGGCCCGGATCTCTCTAATATCGGCAGTGCCCAGCGTATTATTAAAAAAATGAAACTCTACGAACTGGAACGTTTTGCGGATAAAGACTGGAAATGGGAGACAGCGGAAGAACGGATTAAAAATTCTGCGGCGTTGCGTGAGGAATATAGTGATCAGGAGTGGAAGATCGTTGAAAACGAATACGAAAAATATCTGTTACAACGACTTTATGCTCCACGGGGTTTGCATGAATGGTCTTTAATGCCATCGTATAAATCTCTGTTTAAAGAGATTCCAGTGGTAGGTATGCCCTCGGTTCATGCGGTAGAAACCGATCAGGTTAAAGCAGGTTTTCAAGCGGTGCCCGGCCCGGAAGCCGAGGCGCTAATTGCCTACTTAATGTCACTTGACCAAGGTTATGCATTACCGGAGGCATCACCATGAGTGAAAAAATGAAAGAAACTACTCCAGTCCAGCAGTCGGATCCGCAACGTGGTGTCGATTATGATGAATCCAACAACGTAATCGAAATCCATGAGCAGATCAGCCGTGAGCAGGAAGATCCGGATCAGGGTGCAGAGCCTATTCCGCTTTGGGGTATCGGCTTTGTGATGGTGGTGCTTGCTGTAGGGTTTATGTATTTCGGAATGTTCAGTGCGGGGTTCCAGGGGGATGGTTACGATGAGCGCGGCGGATCAGCAGCGTCTAAAAAAGACGGTGGTGCAGCCGAGGAACTGCCTCCCGAAGTAATCATGGTTAAGAATGGTGGCCGCAGCTACAAAACCTATTGTCAGTCCTGCCATCAGGCGACCGGTATGGGTGTTACCGGACAGTATCCGCCGTTGGTAGCTTCACGCTGGGTGATGGAGAATGATGAACGGCTGGCTGCTATCATTTTGGGAGGTTTGCAGGGACCCATTGAAGTCAAGGGAAACAATTACAATGGTAATATGGCCGCTTGGGGGGGCACACTGTCTGATAAGAAAATTGCAGAGATTACCGCGTTCATCCGGCAGGAATGGGGCAATGACGGCCCTCCGGTTTCCGAGGATACGGTGGCACAAGTGCGTGCGGACTACCATGCCGACCGGATTGAAGCGTGGACCGCAGCGGAATTGAACGAGGTATTCAATGGAAATTAAGGAACTGAAATACAAGACCGCTGTCATTATTATTTACCTAAACGATTGAGAAGCCCATAAACTAAAATATATTTCACCATGCAAGAAGCCACCGCAACCGCCAGCCACGGTGATCATTCGCACGATCATCACGACCACGAACCGCTTTCGTTCTGGTCGAAATACGTTTTTTCTACCGACCATAAAGTCATTGGTATTCAATATGCGATTACGGCCTTATTAAGCTTGATGGGTGGCTTCATTATGATGATGCTGATGCGCTGGCAGTTGGCCTACCCTGGTGAATCGATACCGTTTGTGGGAAATTTATTGGAAAATGTCACCGGAGGAGCTCAAGGAGGTATGGTAGTCAATGGCGTCATGCAGCCGCAGTTTTATAATGCACTGGGTGCCATGCACGGAACCATTATGGTTTTTCTGGGAGTGGTGCCACTCGGATTCGCCGCTTTTGGCAATTATGTCATGCCGTTGCAGATAGGTGCGCCGGATATGGCTTTTCCCCGCTTGAACATGGCAAGTTTCTGGACGTTTCTGCCAGGTGCACTCATTATGTTTTTAAGTTTCCTGGTGCCGGGCGGGGCAGCCAAGTCTGGCTGGACTTCCTACTCTCCACTGGCAGCTACAGCAGACCAACCTCAGGGGCCGACCATCGAGTTCTTCAGTAAGTTTTTATCAGATGAAGGAGCACTCTTCATGGCCTCAATCTTCAACGGGCAGTCTCTCTGGTTAATTGCCATGGTGTTTTTGATTAGTTCTTCGCTACTAGGATCTGTTAATGTCATCGTGACCACCGTCCAGTTACGAGCCAAGGGAATGAGCTGGATGCGGATGCCCTATTTTGTGTGGGCCATTCTGGTGACGGCATTTCTGTTGCTGTTGGCGTTTCCTCCGCTGGAAGCAGCCGGGATCATGCAGCTGATGGACCGTGTGGCTCATACTTCCTTCTTTATGCCGGCCGGGTTATACGTTGGAGGCGAGGTACTCAACAGTTACGCAGGCGGGGGCAGTCCGTTGTTGTGGCAACACTTGTTCTGGTTCCTGGGTCATCCGGAAGTGTATGTCATGCTGCTGCCTGCGGTTGGAATTGTTGCAGAGGTGATCGCATGTAATACCCGTAAACCGCTGTGGGGCTACAAATCCCTGGTGTTTGGCAGTATTGCGTTAGGATTGCTTTCTTTCATTGTGTGGGCTCATCATATGTACATGACGGGGATGGGGGCCAAAGTCAGCGCTTTTTTCCAGACTACCACGACCATCATATCCATTCCTTCCGTGATTATCCTGACCGCACTGCTGATCTCGCTGTGGGGCGGCTCCATCCGCTTTAATACACCGATGCTGTTTGCGATCGCATTCCTGCCGATGTTCGGCATCGGTGGATTGACCGGAATCCCGTTGGCTTTCAGCAGCATCGGATCCTACCTGCACGACAGCTACTATGTTATCGGCCACTTCCATTACGTGGTGGCGCCAGGCGTGATCTTCGGGTTGTTTGCCGGTGTCTATCACTGGTATCCGAAAGTGACGGGACGTAAAATGAATGAATTTCTGGGCAAATTACATTTCTGGCCAACACTCATCTGTATGAATTTGATTTTTGCCCCGATGTTCATTCAGGGGATGGCCGGGATGCATCGTCGCTGGTATGACGGAGGGGCGACCTATGAACTGTCCGAGCCGGTCCTGCACTGGAATATTGTGATGACCTGGGCAGCCTTCATTATGTTTGTTGCGCAAATACCTTTTATCTGGAATTTCTTTACCGCCTGGTTCAACGGCCAAAAAGTAGGCACCAATCCATGGAATGCTACGACGCTGGACTGGCAGACCCCATTTCCGGCGCCTCATGGTAACTTCGCCGGGCCAGTCACTGTTTATCGCGGGCCCTATGAATACAGTGTGCCTGGAGCGGATAAGGACTATACCCCGCAAAATGAACCGGATGTCATCCCTGAAAAGGAAACAAAGGAAGTGAAAGCCTGAGATCCCAGCGTTATGCAAATTCCTTATGAAGTCGAAGAAAGGCCGGATACTGGCGTATACAATGCCAAACTCGGCATCTGGCTGTTTTTGGCCTCCGAGATCATGCTCTTTGGCGGCTTATTCTCTGCCTACATTTTCCTGCGTCTCGGTGCTCCGGAAGGTTCCTGGCCGGATCATGTGTTGTGGGATCTGCCAGGGCTGATTAATACCGCGATTCTGATCCTGTCCAGTGTAACGGTGGTGCTCTCCTACATCTATGTGAAGTTGAATAACTTCATGATGTTCCGTGTCTGTATGATCATAACGCTGGTTTGTGCCGGATTGTTCATGGGGATTAAATCCTTTGAGTATAATGGAAAATTTCATCACTTCGGCGCCTTCATGAAGGACACCAGTAAACCGCAGGGATACGGGGAGCAGATTACCGGACACGTTATCGGGGAAAATGAGGATTTCTTCCTGGTGGCTGCCGACTCACGGCAACCGATTGACTGGCTCAGTGCACGTGAGCTTAAAAAACAGTCTCCGGCACATCAGAAACTGGCATCCGAACATGATGCTGTCCACCATGGACCGGTGTTTAATCACCCGGGTATCATTCCTACCGGTGATAAATACAAACCCAAGTCGCTGGAACACAAAATCAAGGTTGCTATCGGCAAGGAAAAGCACAAAGAACATGATGTGTTCAAGGTCATGAAAGATCAGATTTTTCGGCATTCCATGTTTACCCCGGGATACAATGCCTACTTTGCCATTTATTTTACCATGACCGGATTACATGCGCTGCATGTTATCGGGGGAGCCGTGGTTTTGGCTTATTTTTGCTTCATTGACCACAAACGGTTTTTTACCAACCGCAAACACTTTGGAAACCGGATTGAAGTTGCGGGGTTATTCTGGCATTTTGTGGACTTGGTCTGGATTTTCCTGTTCCCAATTCTTTACCTGTTGTAGGAGAATAAAAAATGAGTCAAGACGTATCACATACTGAACACGGGCATGAAGATGCACATGAAATAGAACATCTTCAGGCCCACATCAAAACTTATTGGATTATTTTCTGGGCACTGATTGTGGGAACTATCCTAACTGTCGGAGTTCCGTATTTAATCCATTTTGAAAACCATATATACAATGTGATTTTGGGTCTGGCGATTGCAACAGCCAAAGCAAGTCTGGTATGCCTTTTTTTCATGCACCTGAATGCCGAGAAAAAACTGATTTACTGGATGATTGTTCTGTCTGTTTTTGGCGCAATTTCACTTTTTATTCTGACCGCATTGGCATATTGGGATCACACCCTGTCATATGAATGGTAAAGCCATGTCGATAAAACACGTTCACATCCTGTTTATTGTCTTTTCAGCATTGCTCAATGTGTTGTTAACCATCGTATTTTTTGCTAATTATAGAGAGACGAGTCTTGCCTTCTGGATGTTTTTAGGACTGATAACGCTGGCGGCAACGGTTGTCCTGCCCGCATATGGTGTCGCTTTTTACAAAAAGATGAAGAAACTGGAAATCTACAAATGAAAATAAAAAAAGGATCACTGATCGTGTTCTGTTTCACCATGTCCATGCATGGGTTGCATGCCTGTCCCAACTGCTTTGGTGCTCCGGGGGACCCGATATCCGAGTCCATCGGAATGGCCATCATGTTTCTGCTCGTCGTCATCATGGGCACACTTGGCGGCATCATCGCTTTCTTCATGAACGTGGCCAAACGCACTAAAAAATACGAACAGCAACTCCAGGAAGGCACGGCAGAGTGGGGACAGGACCCGAATCTGGCAGAAGGCGGGAAATAGCGAATGCTTAACAATTTACTCCAGATTACGCAGAATGCTTCTGAGCACGGCACCCAGATTGATTTCTTTCTGGAAGCAGCTCACTGGTTCATGCTGGTCTTATTCGTAGGCTGGACCACATTTTTCCTCTATACAATTTATCGTTTTTGGCAACGTCGCAGTCCTAAGGCGGATTACAACGGGGTGCAAAACCATGCATCTTCACACATTGAAATCTATGTCATTCTGATTGAAGCGGTATTGCTGCTGGGATTTGCCTTTCCGCTCTGGGCCAAACAGGTTAATAAGATTCCGCCGGAAGGGGAAAATGTGCTTAAAGTGCATGCGATTGCCTATCAGTTTGGCTGGTTTTTTCACTATCCTGGAGAAGACGGTGTGTTGGGACGCAAGAACCCTATTTTTATTTCCGGCGGAGATCCTAAGTCACAGGTAGGGTTGGATCGCTCGGATCCATTTGCAGCTGATGATATTGTCACACTTACCGTAATGCGGGCACCGGTTAATACCCCTGTAATTGTTGATGTGACCTCGCGCGATGTCATTCACAATTATGCTGTGGCCCACATGCGTGTCAGTCAGGATGCGATTCCCGGGATGCGGGTTCCTATCTGGTTTACTCCAATTCGGACCGGAGAATTTGAAATTATCTGCGCGCAGCTCTGCGGAGCCGGGCATTACTCCATGAAAGGGATTCTTAATATTCAGACCCAGGCTGAGTTTCAGGCATGGGCAGAATCGCAGGCTCCTAAAAAGCCGCAAGCTGTCGAACCTGAAGCACCAGCGGATCCCCCAACAGAACCGGAAGTTACTCCCGTCGAGGCAGAAGGTTCCGCCGTGGCAATAAGTTCGACTAGCGGTTCATAACTTCAGCTTAAAACTGGTCTGTGCCGTTTGAAAATTCGGTCATTGGAAGCTATCTTAACCTCCTATGCCTGAGCAGGAACGAGTCGACAAGCCTTATCAGAAATACATCCTTCGGTGGTTGGATGTCATGATTGTTGCGGTTTCCGTGATGGTTCTCATTGGCGGAGTGACGCGGCTTACAGGATCCGGTCTTTCCATGACGGACTGGCGGCTGATCGGTGGTATCATTCCCCCGGTAACCGAAGCATCCTGGCAGGAAAAGTTCGAACTCTATCAGGGAACCCCGCAGCACGTAATCATCCATCCCAATATGACGGTGGAAGAATTCAAGGGAATTTTCTGGTGGGAATATATTCACCGCATGTGGGGGCGGATGCTGGGATTCCTGTTTTTTCTGCCATTTGCATTTTTTGTGTTCAAAAAATGTTTTGATGCGAGAAGGATTAAAATGCTGCTGATCGCGTTTATTCTGGGTGGCGGTCAAGGTTTGCTAGGTTGGTTTATGGTGCAAAGTGGTCTGGAAGACCAGCCGTGGGTCAGTCCGGTCCGTCTGACCGTACATTTTCTGATGGCCCTGTTTTTACTGGCTTTACTTACCTGGAACCGTCTGGAAATTTCTGCTGGAGAAAAGCAGTTTTTGCTGAAAGAAAATCATTCGGCATGGATCCGGTGGGGGTTGCCGATAGTGGCGGTTTTGTTTGTCATTCAGTTCTCCTTCGGCGGTGTCATGGCTGGAATGAAAGCAGCTATGGATTTTCCAACGTTTCCAACGATGAATGGCAGCTGGATACCGCAAACCCTCTGGATTGAGGGTTCCGGCTGGCACAACTTTTTTGAGAACAGTGCTTTTGTGCACTTTGTTCATCGCTCAGTAGGCACGCTGCTGCTGTTACTGGCCAGCTGGGTTGGAATACTGGGTTATCGCATGGTAGCACACCGCTGGAAAGTGGTTTTTGCCTTTTTGTTAGGTGCCACCTGGCTGCAGTTCCTGCTGGGTGTTATCACGGTCATCAATTCGATGGGACATATTCCGGTTTCTTTCGGAGCATTGCATCAGGCAGGCGGTATAGTGATCACCGTGTTACTGACAGTCTGCATGTTCATGCGGCTTAAACTGGTAAAACCATGAAATATGATGCATTCATAAAAACCCTGCAGGTTAAGCATTCTGCTGTTGCGTGCACCGTCGTGCTGATGGTTTCCTGTGCTCCTGAGCACAGTTCTCACATTTATCCCGAGGATACGGTTGGTTTAGAGTTGGCTCGGGAGTGGAGTGACAACCATTGGCAGGTCAAGTTACCTGCCGGATGGATTATTGAGCCGGTGTTTGGAATGCGGGATGCCAGCTTTCGAGTGATCGGTCCTGTCGGAACCGAGGCCGAGGTCTCAATCAGTAGCTTGCCGATCCAAGGAGGGTCTTTAGCTGGCAACGTAAATCGATGGCGAGTGCAGGCCGGTCTCCAACCATGGGAAGACGACGCGGTGCAATCACTCCTGACACCCATCACGATCACAGACTGGCCTGCCTACCGGATGGAGTTTGTGTCACCAGAGGCTGACGGGCAGACGATTTACGGTATTATCATGGAAAAAGATACGAAGCGGACGTTTATCAAGTTTTCAGGTCCGCCAGCCATGATGAAGTCACAACTCGACGCATGGAACTTTTTTGTAAAGAACCTGGAGATTCGTCATGCCCACTAGCGTCACGCCCCGCTCCTTACTGCACCAGACTCTGACACTACTGGCGTCATTGAAGCTGACCATCATCTGTTTGTCGGTTTCGATGGTGCTGGTGCTGCTTAATACGCTGGCGCAGGTTAATCTGGGGATATATGAAGCGCAAAACCGCTATTTTGCAACGTGGTTTGTCTGGGCGGAGATTGGTGATAACGGGTTTAAGTTGCCGTTCCTGCCGGGTGGCTATCTGGCGGGTGGAGTGCTGATTCTCAATCTGCTTTGTGCTCACTGGAAACGCTTCAGCTTGAAGTGGAACAAACTGGGCCTGTTGCAGATTCACTTGGGGATATTAGTGCTGCTGGGTGGAGGCTTTGTAACGCACTGGCTGTCACATGAAGGTCAGTTGATTTTTGATGAGGGACAAACGAAACATTACTATGAAAGCTTCCAGCAACGTGAACTGGTGATTAGCGAGCGCCTGCCTCGGGGCCAAGTTCGCGAAACGGTATTTCCGGTCGAATTAATGACTGAAGGTGCCAAACTGCAAGGCAAGTATCTGCCTTTTTCGCTGAAGATTACTGATTTTTATAAAAACAGCCGTATGACCCTACTTCGAGGGATGCAAGGAAACCAGGAGTCTAAGGTCAATCGCGGTTGGGGTCAGCGGATCAATGTGGAATCGGTCGGACAGACCTTCAAGCCGGATGAACAGAATCTGTTGAGCGCTTTTGTGCAGCCGGTATGGAATGGGCAACCGATTGGAACATGGCTGGCTACCAATGCCATCACTGATCCGCAATGGTTCGAGGTCGAGGGTCGTAAGTTTGCACTCAGTCTGAGGCGAACACGTCACTACATGCCATTTGAGTTGACACTGCTGGATTTCAAACATGACCGCTACTCAGGAACGGATATTCCCATGAACTTCTCCAGTGATGTGCGGCTGGTCAACTCGGATCTGAAGGAGGACCGCGAGTTTCTCATCTACATGAATCATCCACTGCGTTATGAGGGTAAGACCTTTTATCAGGCCGGTTTTGATAATAAAGATACGACTTCGATCCTGCAGGTAGTGGAGAATCCAGGCTGGCTGATCCCCTACATTTCCTGTATTTTGGTATCACTGGGACTGTTGTGGCATTTCACTATTCATCTGATGAAACACGTCAATAAGCGGAGGACTGCATGACTCGTATATTCATAGCGATCCTGCTGGCGTGTGCCCTGGTGAGCCCCGCCTGTGCTGAAAATGAAGTATCACGTAAGCAGGCACTGCAAGCGTTTGCTGAGGTTCCGGTATTGGAACTGGGGCGCTATAAGCCATGGGACTCAGTGGCACGTAATTCCCTGCTTATGCTGTATGAACGCCAGGAAATTAGAACGGAAGAAGGCAAACTTTCCGCGATCGAGTGGTTGGGAGAACTGCTTTTTGACGGACGAAAAGCGGATGAACGGCAGGTTTTCCGGGTCATGCACCCGGATGTGCGGGTCTTGCTGGGGAATGAAGATGAACAGCAGAAGTTCTACAGCTTTAACGAAATATTCAAATACATGCCGCAGTTGGCGGAACACGCGGAGCAGGCCAGCCAGTTAGAGGCGCAGCTGCGTAGTCCTTATCAGCGGGCAGTAGTCAAGTTGAGTCGTAACTTGACACTCTACCAGAGTCTGAAACACACGCTAAGCCCGCCGGGTAGGGATACGTTACAGGATGAGATTGCTAACTTTCAGTATTGGGCCGGTGAACCTTTCCATGCCTTTGTAAAGCACCAGCGTGGTCAGGAGGCAGATCCGGAGGCACTTCAACATTTTTTCCAGACAGCGTCGGTCTACAAGCGGCTGGATGAAATGACCACGACTCACCCGATTCCGATTCCAGAGTCTGATGCAACGGAGGATGATGACTGGATGAGCCTGTGGAGTATTCTGGTAAAGTCGGCACCCGTTACGGAAGTTACACCGGTGATCCGCTTGTATGCGGATTTGTCACAGGCGTATCAAAATGCTGAGTGGGCCGGATTTAAGGAAAATGGTGAAGAACTCAAAGCAACTTTGGCAAACATAAAACCTGATGCCGTAAGTTCGGCTTCCCTGGAAACCCGATTCAACCGAAGTGAAATCTTTTACCGGACCTCGGTGCTCTATGTGCTGATCTTCCTGCTCGTGATGGCTTCCTGGGTAAAGCTAAAATGGCAGGCTCCGCTGGGCCGGTTGGCTTGCTGGTTGCTAGCGCTGGCACTGGTTCTGCATACGGCAGGACTTATTTTACGGATGGTCATTCAGGACCGCCCTCCTGTAACCAATCTCTATTCATCCGCGCTTTTTGTCGGCTGGGGGGCTGTGGTTTTGGGACTTGTCATGGAGCGACTCTTCAAAAACGGCATTGGAGCAGCAGCAGCTTCAGCAGTCGGTTTCATGACTCTGATCGTAGCCCATCATTTGGGGAATGATGGGGATACGATGACCATGATGCAGGCCGTATTGGATACCAATTTCTGGTTGGCAACGCATGTGGTCGTGATCACTAAAGGATACTCAGCCACTTACTTTGCTGGATTTCTGGCCATAATGTATATTTTATTTGGTTTCTTTACCAAGCTTCTGACCGCTGAGCGGGCTAAAGCATTGGAAAGCATGGTCTATGGAATTCTGTGTTTTGCGCTTCTATTCAGTTTTGTAGGAACCGTGCTGGGCGGGATCTGGGCAGATCAATCCTGGGGACGATTCTGGGGCTGGGATCCCAAGGAAAACGGTGCACTTCTGATCGTGCTCTGGAATGCGATCATCCTGCATGCCCGCTGGGGCAAGTTCATGGGGGCTCGGGGGATTATGATTGCTGCTGTATTTGGAAATATTGTAACTACCTGGTCCTGGTTTGGAACCAACATGCTGGGGGTTGGTCTGCATACGTATGGTTTTATGGATCAAGCCTTTTTCTGGTTAATCGCTTTCGCATTTTTCATGCTGATGATCATGGCTATCGGTGCAATTCCGAAACGGTTGTGGGACAGTTTTGTCACGCAGCAAAAGAATCAGGTGGTGCGGACATCCCGCCCGCTGGTGCTGAAATAGGGTTTGGTGTGACAACAACGGCACACGTCATGATCATGCCGGGTTTCGGTCAATCCCGCCATTGGTCATTATACCAGAAATCACAAGCAGTTCTGGATCTCAGGGACCCGGGAAAAAGGATAGCCAGCTGTTTCACCATCTCCCAGGTAGATTTGCCGCGGATTTTCCTACCAGAGGTAATGACAGGAGCCACCGCTTCAATATGGGCTTGCACAGTATGATTTCGACACCATCGCAACATGCGCAGAGAAAAATCAATTTCTTCTCCGGCAAAGAGGTCGGGATGAAATCCTCCTATTTCCCTGAATGCTGACGTTGGACAGGCAATAAATGACCCGGCGGCACATCTACTAAGTAGGGATACCTGATTCCAGGTGTTGATAACCAGTAATGGGAACCAGTCAAGCTCTTCGATATCAAATTCCACCAGACTGCCAATCAGGCCGTAACGTCCGCTGCGTATCTTCTCCAGAACGGATGCCATCAGCATGCGGTTGATCCGCGTGTCAGCATCGAGAAAGATGAGCCAACGGCAGCTGGCAGCGGCGGCACCGGTATTGCGTGCACGTGCAATTTGCTGCACTGGTTCATGCACCACTCGAGCATGACAGGAACGCGCGATGGAAGCAGTGTCATCTGTTGATTGATTATCACAAACCACGATGTCATAGCGAAAGTCTGCCTGACATGCTGCTGCGTGATGTAAGCACGAAAGTGTGAGCGATAATTCCTGTGCTTCATTATAGGCCGGAATGACAAAAGTGACTTCGGAAGTCGCTGGCATGGGATCGATGTTTGGTCTTACAGATCGATCTTTATGCTGAAACTTGGTGATGAGCGATAAGAATGAAAGATCGGATAGCTGAATGAGCATCCCCATGGCAGATAATAGCCTCCATGAGTATAGGTCCGGTAACGATAAGAGCGTGGAGAGTGCAAATCTGAAACACTTTCATACAACTGCTCTCTTTGATATCGAAGATCCGCTTTCAGTGTGGCAGCCGTCGTGGATGCGGCAGGTTCCGGCGCAGCAGTAACAGGGAAAACTGCAAACAGCTGTTTTTGTGATTCCTCCTTGAGTTGTTCAACTGGAATCCGCTGGTTGATTGAAGAACTGACCAGATGAACGTTTTTTTCGGTCACCTGAAGAACATAGCCATTCAGCAAACGCCCATTCTTGAGTTCGAGCTGCATCCATTCGTTGCCCGGCGGACTGGCCTGCATGGCGCTATTAAGCAGCAGCAACATGGCAAATGTTAACACGAACTTCACCTTTTTAGGGTAACTCAGCCGGAAAAAATGGCAATAGATTGCTGTGTGGTCTGGTGTGCGCCCTACGGACTGGTTACCCCATCTTGCGGACTGTAGTAAAGGTAGGCACCGCAATTTTCACAGATATTAAGATCGTCTCCTTTCATGATGCGGCTTCGGCTGCCGACGGGAACGGCAATAAAGCAGGATTGGCAGACCCAGTTGACAACGTTTGAGGTACTCTTGCGACCCAGTTTACGGATACGATCATGGTGGGAGAGAATGAAGGCAGGAATATTGGGTCGGATAGATTCAGCCTCCGCCTCGGCTTCCTTGCGCTTTTTCCCGCGCGGAGTTTTAAAGCTGTCAATGGTGTCCTGCAGTTCATTGAGGCGGATTAAATCCTGCATTACTGATTTGGCGTCCATGTGCGGATGAGTGTCCTTGAGGGAAGGAAAAAAGTCAAGCTAACCCCTGAGAAGGCTGATAATTACACATGCTAATAGAGATAATCATCTGAGTCTGCGGTAAGTTTCGCGTAGCAGGGACTCCGTGTTGTCCCAGTCCAGACACTCATCAGTGACCGAAACTCCATACTTAAGTTCAGACAGTGAATCGTTCAGCTTCTGGTTGCCTGCAGATAGATGGCTTTCCAGCATCAGCCCAATGATAGAGTCATCACCGGTGTGGCGTTGCTTCAGCACCTGATGCCAGACATCCGGTTGATTGACGGCTTTTTTGCCGGAATTGGCATGACTGCAATCCACCATGATAATCGGATTCAAATCCGCCGCTGCCAGGCGTGCCCGGGCAGATTGGATACTGTCTTTATCATAATTGGTGCGCTTGTTGCCGCCGCGCAGCACCACATGGCCAAAGGCGTTACCCTGGGTGCGGACCACCGCAGACTGGCCGGCGGTATCAATACCCAGAAAGTAGTGGCTGTTCATAGAGGCAGCCATGGCATCAATGGCGACCTGCAGACCGCCATCCGTAGCATTCTTAAATCCGACGGGCATGCTTAATCCGCTCGCCATCTGACGGTGGGTCTGGGATTCAGTGGTGCGAGCCCCGATGGCTGCCCAGCAGACCAGCCCGCCGATATACTGTGGCACAATCGGATCAAGAAACTCCGTAGCTGTTGGCAGTCCATTACCGGTAATCTCCAACAAAAGTTTCCGGGCAGCGTGTAATCCCTTGGCAATGTTCCCGCTATTATCCAGATCCGGATCGTAGATCAGTCCTTTCCAGCCGACAGTCGTGCGCGGTTTTTCAAAATACGTGCGCATCACCAGATACATACGATCCTTAAATTCCTCATGTAACTGCTTTAGCCGGTCGGCGTATTCCAGTGCAGCGCGGGAATCGTGAATAGAGCATGGACCGGTAATGACCAGTAAGCGGTGATCTTTCTTCAACATGATATCCTGAATGACCTGGCGCCCGCTGCGCACAGTATCCAAATGATGGCCTGACGAGGGCAGCTGTTCCTTCAATTCGTTCGGTGAAATAAGGCGATCCGTCGAATGAACATTCAGGTCTTGAATTTGGTCATGAGACATAAGCGTGGGAAGCTACTAAAAAGTGACTCATTGAGGAATGCCAATCTGCGATTATTTTTCGACTGGCAGAGGTTGTTTTTTAGACCGGAACTGTAAGAGCACTAGCCCGCCGGATAAAGCCCAGGTATAAATGACAGCAGTTCCGCCCAGGGATAAAGCCACGGAGGCTTCTTCGGTCATGTGAGCAAACTGCAGGAAGTGGGTGAAGGCTACCTCCCGCAGTCCTACCCCACCCGGGGTTACGGGAATCATGCTGACTACCATGATCAGTGGCAGCACCGCCGCTAGATCCCAGAAATTGAGATGCATGTTAAGTCCCACCGAGACAAAGTAAAAGGTGCCCATCAGGGTAAAATGAGCCATGCAGGACAAGGCCAGTCCACCCCAGAAGCAGGACTGATGGTGCAGGAAGAATCGGTAGGCGTTACCTGCTTCCCTGAGCTGCTCTTCAATAGGCAGTCGCTTCCATAGAGGGATATACTGACCGAATTTCTTCCAGCTCCCCAGCACAATAATACCGAGGATCAACCCGAAGAGGCCGAAATAAAAATAAACCGCTATTTTAGTAGCCGGTTCTGCCGTCAGTGCGTCAAAGCGGAACAGAATCAGCGTCGTGGAGATCAGAAACATAGCGATGAATCCGAGCAAACGCTCCATGATGATCGACATGATTACCGTAGGCTTGATGTGCGGGATTTCCCGGCTGGCATAATAACCCTTAAACAAATCACCACCCATCGAGCTGGGCAGGAACAGGTTGGCAAACAGTCCGATCATGGTAAGTTGTGCAGTGCGAGTGAACCTCATCTCCGCGTGGCAGGTCTTTAACAGCAAATGCCAGCGGGTCATCCCCAGCGCGGTAGTCATTCCGTAACAGCCGGCTGCAATCAATATCCAGCTCACCTCCGCGTCACTGACCAGTCGGAAGAAACTATTCCAGTCAATCTGGGTATACAGATAGTAGCAGATCAGAACCGCTACCACGATTCGGATCAGGAACGACCATGGGATACTTGTCTTCTGAACCATAAATGTTGGAACCTACCGAGTTTTATCCCGTGAAACAACTCACAACCCTGACACAGACCACTTTTTCCAGACTATCGCTGCGTTCTGGCCACCCAGCCCGTAAGAGGTTTTGAGTGCGGTTCGGGCGGGGTGCTTGAGAGGTTGAGGTCCAATAAGATTCAATCCGCTGGTGACAGGGTCCGGATGGTTTAAATTCAAGGTGGGCGGCAGGATACTCCGCTGAAGTGCGCCCAGCGTGATGATCGATTCAACCGCCCCGGAAGCCATACTCAGGTGGCCAGTCATCGATTTACTGGATGAAATCCATGGTCCATCGTTATCCGGCCACAGGCTACGGTAGGCAGAGGATTCCATCTGGTCATTATGGAGTGTAGAGGTGCCATGAGCGTTAAGATAATCGATTTCCTCCAGACGGCAGCCTGAGTGTTTCAGGCAGCATTGGATACATTGAACCGCGCCCGACCCATCCAGTTTCGGATCCGTCAGGTGGTCTGCATCATTGGAGAGAGCCCATCCCGCCAGTTCACCCAGGATGTCGGCTTTCCGCTGTTGTGCATGTTCCAGCGATTCCAGCATCAGGAATCCGGCACCCTCGCCAACCACGAAACCGGCCCGGTTCCAGTTGAATGGCCGGCTGGCTCGCGTGGCGTTGTCATTGTCGGTTGTATTCAATACCCCAAGCCGGGCGTAACTGATAATACCCACGGGGTGAACCCGCGAATCCGCAGCACCTGCTAAACACGCGGATACCTCACCACAGCGGATCAGCCGTGCTGCATGGGCAAAGGCATGCAGTCCAGCCGAGCAGGCAGCATGATCGGTGAGCAGCGGGCCGGAGCAATGGAGTTCATTTTGAAGATCTCGCGCACTGGCGCCCGGTTGAGATTCGTGGGCGGAGCCATCCGGTGGTGCGGACCAGCCGATGGCGGCACACAGCGCCTCTGGATTGCCGCCAGACTGGGAAAGTGCTTCATTCGCTGCCAACCAGGCCATGCCTGCGGCTTTGCTGTGTAAACACGGTGGGGCGGATGGCAGTGTAGCTGAATCCACTTCCGAGGCGATCATGGCGGGTAGACCATCTGTAGTGAACCCTTGAATTGGCTGGATGGTGTTGACGCCAGCTAGTGCACCGTTGATCAGAGCATGGGTGCCGACGCCATAGGCCGTCACCGCACCCATGCCGGTAACGACGACTCGTTGATTTGCACTCTTCACAAGGCTTCAGGCAAGCCGCTGGGAAAGATAGGCCACCACATCTTTAATTTTGAGATTCTCCGGCGGGGGGTCAGATCCTTCGAACAGCTGGCCTTCGGGAATCTCGATATCAAACGCTTTTTCCATCCGGAAAGTCAGGTCCACCAGATCCAGGGATTCGGCTCCCAGATCTCCAATCAGAAATGACTCCGGATCGATGTTGGCTTCGTCGACTTTCAGTGCGCTCGAAATTTCTGTGGTAACGACCTGGTAAATCTCACTTTCTTGCACGCGATGGATCATAACGCTTTCTTGCCACAGATGTCAAAAACTAGGGACGGAGGTAAGTCAGCCTGAATATATTCAGGCTGACTTACCTCCGTCCCTAGTTTTAAGAAGCGCCGCCGTCGATGCGCAGGGTTTGTCCAGTGACGTAAGCGGATCGATCCGACAGCAGGAATTCTACAGCAGCGGCAACGTCTGTCGGACTTCCGGTGCGTCCAAGTGGAATCTTGGGAAGAATGGAGGCCTGCTCTTTTTCCGGTAATTTCCCAAACATCGCGGAGTCGATAAAACCGGGGGCGATCGCATTGACCCGGATGTTTTTCCCACCGACTTCACGGGCCAGACCACGCACGTAGGATTCGACGGCTCCTTTAGATGCCGCATACGCCACCTGACCCGTCCGCGGGTGGCGTGCAGCCAATGAGGAACACAACACAATGGATCCGACACCCTGCGCCATCCACTCCGGCAGCAAGGCTTGCACCAGGCGGGACTGGTGGAGGAGATTGGCCTCCAGCAGTTGTAACCAGTCGACAGCTTCAGTCCGGACCAGGAGTCGGTTAAAATTTGCACCGGACATGCAAACCAGTCCGGCCGGCACACCAGACTCTTCAATCCAGCCAGCCACCTCCATCGAATCACGCGTCAATGCCCGGACTCGATAGCCGGATGTTGCCAGCTTTTTTTGAACGGCTTGTCCCAGTGTTCCGGTAGCGCCATCGAGCCAGACGAGTGGGAAGTTGGAATTCATGTGCTCAGGGTCTGAAGTTCAGCAGGTCCGGTCAGATGCCATACCTTTGCACGGGGAATGTCGCCAGCATCGACTGCGACCAGCAACAGTTCATTGATTTCTTTCTGATGAAACAGCATTCGGGCAGTGAGGTGTCCCTGATCCAGCGGCAGGGTTGATTGGTTAAAGCTGTGGGTGCTACCGCGAATATCCCATTCCCGCGCAATGTGAGCGGCAGTCATGTTGGGCAGTTGCTGGAGCAGCCACAATGGCGGTATCCGGCGTGAGGCATGGTTATAGCAAAGTTCATTTTCGTTCGTTCCGGGTAGGTGCGGGACGACCTCAGAATAATCAATCCGGTCTCCTCCCAGGCATACAATCAGACCCCGTCTTTCGGGAGGACAGGAAAATTCTGGGACTGCCGTGGCTACTGCCTGCAGCGCGATGCAGGTATGGAGAGCCATGGTTTTAACGAGCTTCGGTGTATCCAGCAGATTCGAAATCGAAGTCTCGAATTCTTGCGGGTCAACTGCGGGTTCCCATTGGGCGGTTCCAGTAGCTGCAGGCAGGATACTCACGGCCTGTAGTCTAGGCGAAATAAAAGAAATGCTAAAGAAAATGTGAATCGTCGGACCGACTCGGACGTCTTAATTAATAAGGGATACTTGAGAATCAGCTGCCTTCCCCATGCTCTCTCCCCTGTTCTCAAGTAAAGCCCGGTGCGGCTTCGCCGGACCGGGCTCCCTTTTTTTGTAAAGTGGTTGGAAGGTCCTGAAGAAAAAACCATTTGATCCAGAAAAAAACCGCTGGAAGCTACAGGCTGTTTTTGAAGTCTGCTCCCGGTTTGAAGCCTACCGACTTGGACGCCTTAATCTTGATGGATTCACCCGTTTTCGGATTGATTCCTTTTCGTGCCTTGCGTGCTTTTACCGTAAAGGTTCCGAAGCCGACTAACTGAACCGCCTTCTCTTTTTTAACGCCAGCTTTAATGCTGGTAAGAACGGCAGAAAGAGCACGCTCTGCAGCGGCTTTGCTGGTATCTTTACCGAGTTCTTTTTGAATTTTTTCTACAAGTTGAGCACGATTCATGGCCATGTGTTTATTTACTCCTGATAGTTAACTGGTTTGTATTTCTTTTCACATCGAAAACACACCCTTACCGGTTCTGTGAATGAAATGTGAACGGAGGTGTTTTCTAGAGGATCGACTGTACCAACGTCAACTTTTTTATTAGAAAAGTGTCTGCAGTGCGGGATTTGTGTTTTTTTGCCTAGGCAAGCAGTGCAGCTTAACGCAAGCTGGGTAGGTCAATTCCTCTAGCTCGCATGATTCTCAAGAAGCTACTTTCCCCTTTTATTCAAAGCCGTGCTTTTGCTGAACCGGAGTGGAAAGAGGGGCAAAAACAACTTTATCTGATACAGCATGCCAGTTACGGGGACCTGCTGGCATTGGATCAGCTGTTTCCTAAACCTTTTTTAGTGGTTTGTCATGAGAGTGCGGCAGCTTCAGTAGCTTGTGGTCCGTTAGGTGGCCTGAGAGTCGAGTGCATTCCGTCTGACGGGGTGCAGTCGGCCAGGGACTGGATTTCGGATTCCTTACACCGGGAGGTGCCGGTCGTGCTGGTTGAGCACGGGTTTTCGGTGGAGGCACTGGATGAAATCATGATCAAGGCCCGGGTGCCTATGCGGGTGATGGTCAGTAGTTACGATGATAAGCTGGATCTGTCCAAATATCACGCGCTGTTTTCGCTGAAACCATTTGCCAGATCTGTCCGGTTTTATTTTTCAGATGTGATTACTGCGGCGGAGTATTCCCGGAAAAGTGTGCAGCAGTGGCAACTGCGGCTTATGTCGCGAGCCCTGGATGATCATCCGGCGCTGAAAGGAACTCTGCCCCGTGCCTGCATCGAGGGTCTGAAACGGCGTCAATTCAAGGAGATCATAGTTGATGCGGCACAAGATGGTAAAGTACTGAAAGGGGGCATGTTGCTGGCAGTGGCATGGCAGGTCTCGGTGGATCTGAAGAGGATTCGTGAGCAGCGGGTGGGAATTGTGCTGCCGCCCGGAATTGCTGCCGCCATAGCCAACCTGGCTTGCCTGCTGGCAGGAAAGATTCCTGTGAACCTGAACTTCACGGTCGGGCGTGCTTCCGTGGAGTCTGCGATGCGGACGGGTGAGATCCAGCAGATTATTTCTGCAAGTCAATTGAAAAGCCGGTTGAAGGACTTCCCCTGGCCGGAGCAGATGATCGATATCGCCGACGTGCTGAAATCCATGGATAAGATCGGCGTTTTACAGAAGCGTTGGACGATTCTGTGGAGTTCAGCCTCTGCACTAGCGGATACCATGGGTCTGCCACAGCGGGGGGATCACGAAGAGGCCGGACTGCTGTTTACCAGTGGCAGTTCAGGTGAACCGAAAGGTGTGCCGTTGTCACATCGTAACATTCTGGCCAATACTGCACAGATCAGTGCGGCGCTGCGACTGGAGGATTTTCCGACCCTGCTAGGGTGCCTGCCGGTCTTTCACAGCTTTGGATTTACAGTCGGGTTGTGGTGGCCGCTGATCAGTGGGCCAAAGGTGGTGACCTATCCGTCTCCACTGGACTTTGCCAAGTTGCTGGATGCGATTGAGACCTATGAAATTGCACTCTATGTTACGACTCCGACTTTTCTTCGCTCAGTGATGAAGAAAGCGAAGAAATCTCAGCTGCGCGGTTTGCGCATGGCGGTAACGGGAGCCGAGAAGCTGCCGCCGGCGGTGAAGGATGAGTTTGAAGAAAAATTTGGAATCCCGGTATGTGAAGGTTACGGTATGACTGAAACGACTCCGGTGATTTCGGTGAATCGCCTGGAGAATAAAGCGAGCTTTGTGCCGGGTCGTGTCACCGGCAGCGTTGGACCGTTGCTGCCGGGGGTGGATGTGCGGGTGAAATCGGTGGAAACCGGCCAGGCGCTGGATTTGAATGAAAGCGGCATGCTGTGGTTTGGTGGAGCCAATGTCTTTCGCGGTTATCTGAATAATCCTGAGAAAAATGCGGAGGTACTGCAGGACGGCTGGTATGTCAGCGGAGATGTGGGGCGGCTGGATTCGAACGGATTTCTGCACATTGAGGGGCGTGTTTCCCGTTTTTCCAAGATTGGTGGCGAGATGGTGCCGCATGGCACGGTGGAGAATCAACTGACCGAGCTACTGCAGCAACAGCTGGGGCAGGAAGTGCATGTGGCGATCTTCGGTAAGGCAGACGAAGCCAAAGGCGAGTCGCTGGTAGCGCTGGTGGATACCGAAATCGATACCAATGCGCTGCGCACACTCTTCCAGCAAAAAGGATTACCGAACCTCTACTGGCCGAAGAAATTCATCCAGGTCGAGTCCCTGCCGGCGTTGGCGAGTGGTAAGCTGGATCTGAAAGCCTGTCAGGAAGTCGTCGATAAGTCCTGATGATGTGCTGTAGGACGAGAAAACCACAGCGCAACAGCGCGTTCATAACCAATTTCAAACGTGTTTAGTTCAATTCAGGTAACAGGACTGAAGATTCTTCGAAGAAGATCTTGTCAGGTTGGCGCCGGCAAGATGCATCTGTCCGCGACAGATACAATCTTACCCTACAGTTTGAAATTATCCTGTCGTTCGCAGACCGGATGCAATCGCATTAATCGAGAGGCGCAGGTCGGGCAGCATGGCGTTGGCGGCTTTGGTATTGCCACGCTGATGCTGACGTCGCCAGCGCTGGAGCAAGCTGAGCTGCTGACGGTGCAGCAGGCGCAATCCGTTTTCACGCACTTTTAACGTTTTGACCATGCGCGGACGACGTAGAGGAAGTTCGTCTCCCCCGAAGACTTCGTTAAGCATTTTTTGTGTGAGGTTGAACTCGCTGGTAATTTCACGCGAAAAAACGGATCGCAGTTTCCGGTCCTGCACCAGTGCAGCGTAATCGTGGAAGATACTAGCATCGGCACTGGCAATATTGGTTTCGACATTGGTCAGCACGTAATACATGAACGACCAGCTGCCGATCTGGCTGCGCAGGCGGTCGAACGATTCCGGACTGCTGTCACGTAACTGGCGCAGGGCGGATCCGACGCCATACCAGCCGGGCAGGTAGAAGCGCGATTGATTCCAGCTGAAGACCCATGGAATAGCGCGCAGGTCGTCCAGCGACTTGGTTCCGGTACGGCGGGATGGGCGGGAACCGATGCTGCTCCGTTCCAGGGCATCGATCGGAGTGGCCTGGCGGTAGAAATCGATAAAGCCGTCACGTTCCAGAAATTTCCGATAGGCAACTTTACTGTAATCCGTGAGTTCTGCTGCGATTTTGCGGCGGTCTTTGGACAATTTACCGTTGCGGTTGGTCATGGTAACACCGGTCACGCCAGCCAGCAGCAGCTCGAGATTGTAGGTGGCAGTGATCTGGTTGGCGTATTTTTGGGCGATGGTTTCCCCCTGTTCGGTCATTCGCAGATCGCCATGTAGTGATCCGTGCGGTAGAGCTTCGAGAAAACGGTGGGTCGGTCCGGCACCGCGACTGATGGTGCCGCCCCGTCCATGAAAGAAACGGATTTCAACGCCATTGCTGGTACCCGCAGCGGCCAGTGCTTCCTGTGCTTCCTGCAGTTGCCACTGGCTGGAGAGAATGCCACCGTCCTTGTTGCTGTCCGAGTAGCCGACCATGACCTGCTGAATCGGCATTTTCTTGTGGCGTCGCGTGGCTGCCTGCCATACCAACCGCGATCTCAGGCTGCGGCGACTGACTGGATGCTGCAGAAAATGATCCATAATGGCCGGGCTGTTTTTCAGGTCTTCAATGGTTTCAAACAGCGGCACCACCGGCATCAGGCATTTGAGTCCCCGGGAGGTGTAGCTGGCCAGTCCGGCTTCACGTGCCAGCAGATAAACCACAAAAAGATCCGAGGCGCCGCGGGTCATGCTGACAATCAGGGCACCCAGCCCCTGTCGGCCGTATTTGCCGGCGTAATCCGCCAGCACCCGGTAGCAGTCCAGCACAGCGTCGGCTTCCTTGCCAACGCGCATGGCAGAATGCAGGAACGGGCGGGGTGAGCGCAGTTCCTTGCCCAGGAAGGAGAGCCGCTCTTTTTCAGTCCACTGTGCGAAGTCTTCACCATCGTAGCCGGCGGCACAAAGCAGTTGTGAAACGGCCTTATCATGGAAAGTGCTGTTCTGGCGCACGTCAAGGCAGGCGAGGTGGAAGCCGAAGACATCAATGTTACGGATGATCGGGTTGATGTCCTGTTCGGCAATTCGGCCCGCTCCGATGTCGATTAGGGAGTCCCGTAACAGCACCAGATCCTGCAGCAGTTCCTGTGGTCGCTGGTAGATGGCTTGATTCGTATTGAATTCGTAACCCCGGCTGGTGGATTTATGAATCGGTAGTTTGGCCAGAATCAGACTGGAAAACTGACGCCAGGCTTCGTCCGGATTACGCTCCACCGCCAGTTCGCCGATGGGTCCGAGCTCGCGCTCCATCCGCTGAATGGCTTTACGGATGCGTCTGGGGGTGGGATTGAGCAGGTTGCTCAGGGAAAGCTTGGTGGGTAGCCCGGCCAGGCGGTCGTAGAGGGATGCCAGTGCGTTGAGGCGGAGTTCGGACAGGGTTTTTTGGGTGACTTCCGCCGTCACGAGCGGATGGCCATCACGGTCGCCACCCACCCAGGTTCCAAAGCTCAAGTTAGGGTGCACGCGATAGTCCTTGAAGCGGGCGGGATCGAAGCCAGCACCTTCCCAGGCCTGATACAGGCGCAGATCCAGCCTGGGCAGAACCTCGGGGAAAATATTCTTGAGGTAATGCATGATGGTGTCGCGCTCACTGGCGACGTCCGGTTTGCTCATGCGGAATTCACCGGTGCGCCAGAGGCGCTCCAGCAGCACTTTAATATGGAAACGATTGGCCTGCAGTTCGGCGGGTGTCCACATCTTGTTTTCACGTTCGACCAGCAACAGGTACAGCTCGCGGTGCTGTTCCAGCACAGTGGCACGCTTGGCCTCGGTGGGGTGGGCGGTCAATACCGGTTCCACACAAATTTCCGGCAGGGAACGGGCGATCTCTTCTTCGGACAGTCCGGCTTTTTTGAGTTTCTTTAGATTATAGGACCAAAGGCCGGGCTCGTCTATTTTGGGAATTTCGCTGGCACGCTGTCGACGGAACTGGGAGGCGGCATTCTCCTCTACCATGTTAAGCAACTGGAACGCGATCGAGTAGGCCTGTGCCAGACGTGGTTCCACCCGTTGCGGGATAGGTTTACGGGGTCGGCCAAACAGCGTGATAAAAGGCAGGGCTTCGGCGATTTCATTCTCCCCGAGGTCGGTCAGCACTTCGCTGAAACAATCGATCAGAAATTCGAGGTCGCTGTCGATTTTTTCAAATCCGCGATCGACGCGTGTCGAGTTTTTTCTGGGAGCTGTCATCGGGCGCTTACCATGAGAATGTCGGGGTAAAAAGGCAAGTGTCTTTCGTGTGACTCAGAGTGGCATAGCGCCCGGTATGGTGGCAGCGGTCTGGTAGACGGCGACAACGTCTTTGCTGGACTCGGCAGTAAACTCCAGTGTGAAGGAAATGTATTTTCCGGCTTTAGAAGTGCGGTCGGAGAGGGTGTGTTCGGGAAAAGCGCTGCGGAAGGCCTCCGCCTCAGTGCTCGGAACGATGCATTTGAAGATGTAGGTGCACGGCCAGTCGTGGACGTCGTTGAGCTTGGCTGCAAAGGCGGAGTAATCCTGCATCCGCAGATGGAAACACAGAGCGGGAGCGACGGGAACCTTTATTTACCGCAGAGGCGCAGAGAACGCAGAGCGGGGAAATAATTTGTTTAAATAAAATGGTTTCTGCTCCGCGCACTTTGCCCCGACCACAAAGAGTGTCGGGGTTAAAATCTCCCCGTTTTTGGTTTTGGTTTTCTGCGGATCACGGCTAGGTTTCCGGCATGAGATTTTTGTATTCAGATGAGGCGTCGGGGAAGGTGAGGTTGCGGTCGGAACTGGATCCGGCAGATACGTGGGATTTGGATCGGTTGTATCCGTCCAACGAAGCGTGGGAAACGGCCTTCCTACAGTATCAGGAGCTGTATCCGAAATATTCCGGATTTCAGGGGCGACTGGAAGAACCCGGTGTATTGCTGGAGTGCTTGGAGTTTGATCGCGAGTGCGATATCCTGGTGGAGCGGTTGTATCACTACGCCTCGCTGCGCACCTCGGAGGATTCCTCGGACAATGATCATCTCAAGCGGGAAGGTCGTTTGCAGCAGGCATTATCCAAATCGGCGGAGGTGGCCGCGTTTCTGACTCCGGAGCTACAGGCAGTATCGGATGAGACCTTTGAGGCCTGGCTGGCGGATGAGTTGCTGGCGGAATGGCATGTCAGTCTGAAGAAACTGCGGCGTTACCGTCCGCATGTGCTGAGCACCAAGGAGGAACGCATTCTGGCAATGGCATCACTGCCGCTGGGGGCGGCGGAAGATGCGTTTTCCCAGCTGAATAATGTGGATCTGAAATTCGGGACGCTTGAAGACGAGAACGGAAAAACCATCGAGCTATCACACGGAGCATATTCTTCCTTTCTGGTAAAGCCAGAGCAGAAGCTGCGTCAGGCGGCATTTGATCAGTATTATCAGGAGTTTCATGAACATCGGTTTACGATTGCGTCCACACTTTCCAATTCGGTGAAGGCAGATGTCTTTAATGCGCGGGTGCGGAATCATCCGTCGGCGGTGGAGAAATCGCTCTTCTCGGACAATATGCCGCTCTCGGTATATGAGAATCTGATTGCCACTGTGCGTGGGTATGCCGATGCGGTGAGCGAGTATTACGTCCTGCGCCGTGAGGTGCTGGGGGTGGAGGAATTACACGCCTATGATACGTATGTGCCGATGGTGAAGGACTTCAAACTCACCACCAGCTTTGATGAGGCGGTGGAGCTGGTGCTGCAAGGCTGTCAGCCATTGGGTGAGGAATATGTGACAGTGCTGCGCGATGGCTTTGCGGACCGCTGGGTGGATCGTTACGAAACCAAGGGCAAGCGCAGTGGAGCGTTTTCCAGCAGCAGCTATGGCAATCCGCCGTATATGCTGATGAATTATAAGGAAGATGTCTTTTCGGACGTCTATACGCTGGCACATGAAGCGGGGCACTCGATGCATTCCTGGTATTCCCAGCAGCATCAGCCGTATCAGTATTACCAGTATCCGATCTTCCTGGCGGAGGTGGCGTCCACCTTTAATGAAGAGCTGCTGACCCATCACCTGCTGGAAACCACCGATGATCCTAAGATGAAGGCTTACGTTATTAATCGTCAGATTGAGGACATTCGCGCGACGCTAATCCGGCAGACGATGTTTGCCGAGTTTGAGTTGAAGATCCATCAGGCGGAAGAGAGCGGGGATGCGCTGACGCTGGATACCTTTACTGGCATCTATCGTGAGCTGTTAGAGGCCTATCACGGACCGGAGCTGACGTTGGATCCGATGCTGGATCTGGAATGCCTGCGGATCCCGCACTTCTATCACGCGTTCTACGTTTATAAATATGCGACCGGAATTTCTGCCGCGATTGCGCTGTCACAAAAAGTCTTGAGTGGCGGAGCAGAAGATCTGGAGGCATATCTCGGATTCCTGAAATCCGGCGGCTATCGGTATCCGCTGGAGACCATGCAGCTGGCGGGCGTGGATTTGAGTGATACTGCCCCGGTAGTGGCTGCTTTGGATCTGTTTAAACAGCGCGTGGGTGAACTGGGCGAGTTGTTAGTTTAACGTATGCCGAGAACCCTCCGGGAATTCTCAGCCTACAACACGAAGCGTGATTTGGAAAATGTAGGGTGAGATTCTTCCGCCAAAAGCGGACGATCTTGCCACGCTCTTCAGAAAGGTGACTTGTTCACTTTCCAGAGCAGCAGGAATCCGGCGATCTGGAAGATCAGGTTGGGTGTCCAGATGATGAGTTCCGGATAGGCAGAGGCCTTTTCTTTCAGCGCCAGCGCGACGATCACCAGAATGTAGTAACTGACGGCAATCCCCAGACTGATGACAAAGCTGATGGAGGTTTCCTTGCGGCCGCTGCTGATCGCAATCGGGATGCCGACCAGCGCAAAGGTAAAGCACGCGCATGACATTGCGAGCCTGCGTTGGAATTCGGTCAGCACCGACATGAGCTGGAAGCCCTGATCATTGGAAAAGAGTTCGGTGCCGATCTGTCCTAACGTCCAGACGGTAATGTTGCGTTCCACGCGCGAAGTATCGAGCATGTCAGCCAGTGAGATTTTGATGGGGAGCTGCGAGGCGCGCATACCGGACTGGATCCTATGGATTTCCGTCGGGTCGCTGCCGCGTTCTTCCTGCCGGGCGTTGTCCAGCGTAATGGTCATCGACTTGTCGGTCAGGTTGGCAGAAATGAGACCGCTATCGGCGCGGATGCTGCGCATCGGCACGCCTTTTTCGTCCACTTCCCAGATGTGGATGCCGTTGACGCGGCTGCCCTGTTTGTGGTCGATGAAGATGCGCATGTTGCCGAATTGTTTGATCGGCTCCTGAGCCCGGATGAACATCGTGGGGTTGTTGCGCCCAAGGTCGACCAAGGTCAGCTTGAAGTTGGTCATGGCGCTGGGGGCAAGGAAGGCGTTGTTGTAAAAGCTGACGCCGGTCAGGAACAGGCTGAACAGGATGACCGGTGCGGCAAAGGGCACCAGCCCGATCCCGGCGGCGCGGATGGCAGTCATTTCCTGATCGTGACACATACGGCCGAAGACAATCAGAATTCCAATCAGCATGCCCCAGGGGATGGTGAATGTTAGGGCGGCGGGGATCAGCAGAAACAGCATTTTGAGAATGAGCAGCAGCGGGACATCGTGGTTGACCAGTAGATCGAAGACGCGCTGAAAGGCATTTCCCAGCACCAGGATAGAGGTCAGCACCCCAATCGCCGCCAGACTGGTCAGGAGAATTTGGAGCGTGAGATGTTTATAGAGAATTTTCAAAATGCGGAACGCGAACAGCGGCTATGATTAAGGCCAAGACTCCCTTGCAGATCAAGAACAGAAGGGGAGAATCTTCTGGAACTGAATATTTGAATGGTGCATGCTAATGAAATTAGTAAAAATCTGTGAAAAATTTCTTTGGTTTCTGATAATCAACAAGTTAAGTATCTATTTTTGAATATATCTTCCCCGATGAGCGTCCAAGATTCAGAATCGACATTTGACGAAACGAAAGCGCTGAAGCTGGTTCGTGCGGGTCGCTCGGAAGGATGGGAAATGTTGCATCAGCAGTATTATAAAGCGTTATGGTCGACCGCATACCAGGTGGTGCATGATGAGACCATAGCAGAAGACGTGGTCCAGGAGGCGTTCCTGAAGGCTTATAAAAAGATTAAGTCGTTCAAGGGCAACTCCAAATTCAGCACCTGGATGTATCGCATTACCATGAATCAAGCCTATGATACCATCCGGAAAACACAGCGACGTGTCAAGCGGCTGGGGCTCTTTCCCATTCAGAACCGTGAAGAAGAGACGGAAATTGAAGCGGTCGATGAGCGAACCGGAGCAGATGCAGCCCAGGAAGGAGACCTGCATGATGCGATTCGAAGTGCGCTGGATGATTTGAATCCAGAGCAGCGCGGTGTCGTCGAACTTCGCCTGATTCAGGGTTTTAGCACGGAGGAGACGGCTAAAATTCTGGGTTGCAAGAAAGGAACCGTGCTTTCCCGGCTGTATTACAGCTGCCAGAAACTCAAAGAACTTTTAGGAGACCGATATGAAGAACTATGATGAATTCGAAAAGATGCTGGAAGAAACCGACCGGATCCCTGCCCCGATACCGGAGCAGCGTGAGTCTGCCCTGCTGCGACTGCGGGAGGATTTGAAAGATGCGGTGGAGCTCAATCAGGACCGTAGTGATTTCCATCAATCCGCAGCCTGGACTCGACTTGAAGCCCGCATGGTTGAAGTGAAGCCGGGGATGTCGCTGGGTCGGATTCTGTCGTATTGTGTGACCGCTGCCGCTGCGGTGGTCGTCACCATGGTACTGATGTCGACGGGTGGATCCGGACAGGGGCTGCCGGAGATCAGTAAGGCCCAGCCGGGTATTTATGCGACGCCGTTTTATTCTGAAGATGCCGAAGCCGATGTGATCTGGGCCGAGGGATACGAATACATTCCAGCTAACTACACCTACTAATCCATATTCTCCATGATGAAGACCGGCTTACTCACCTGCCTGATCGCACTGCTGCTGTTTACCTCCGCCCACGCAGAAGAAGGAAAGAAACTCAGGGAGGTCAAGTTCTCTCTGATCCATGCCCAGAGCGAGCGTATTGAGGAAACCATGCCGGTGGCACCCAAGCTCCGCAAAAGCCTCGAGACCCTGTTCGGTTACGATAAATACCGTATTTTAGGAGAAGCCCGTTCCGAGCTACCGCAAGGCAAGCCGGTCACCTTCCAACCGCATCCGCTGTTCTTCATCAAGCTTTCCCGCACCCCGGAAAAATTGAACTGTTATGACTTTGAATTGATCCAGAATGATGAATCGCTGGTCAAAGGCAAATACGTTCCAAAGAAGGAAGTTCCGCTGATCATCCGCGGCCCGTTCTACGATCAGGGAAATCTGGTGCTCGTCATCGAATCAGAATTCGACGCCAAATAACTACCAGATCTCGACCTGAAGCCCGTCAACTCGCCTGAAATGCTTCGGGTTAGTGGTGAGTAGCGGTAATCTGAGTTGGAGCGCATGACCAGCGATTTGAGCATCGAAATCTCCAATGGGCGTTCCTTTACTCCAAAGTTTAGCCAGCACACGTGCCGTTTCCAATGCAGCCGCACGATCGAAATCGAAGATTTTTACTGCGGTCAAAAAATCATCGACACGTTTTTGTTCCCGCCGTCCTCCACCGTGTAGGGCTCCAAGGTGTAATTCCATTTCTACCACCACAGAAATGCCAATACTCTCATCTTCCCATGCATTAGGAATATCTGAACCGCGCAGCAATTGGATCACCGCAGAGGTATCCAGCATGATCATATACAGTGTCTACCCTAATTGCCGGGGTTTTGTCTTTGACTGCTTCATTCGTTTCAAATCAACGGGATTTGACTTAAATACCCGGTGTAGAGAGTTTAGGGTGGCGTGAGCAGGACGAATGACGATCAAATCGCCCGAGCGCGACATTTCCACCTCATCGGCATCCCCGATCCACCCCTTGGGCAAACGCACGGCGCGGCTTCTGCCATTGTTGAATACTTTTGCCAGTCTCATTTGATATATACTGGCATATGCCAAAAAAATTACAAGTCATTGATCGTGCGATTTAGGGTGTTTTAGGCGTCAACTTGGAATGCGACCGTCTCGGTCGCACCGTTCGGCATCTTGCCGAACTGCTTCCCATGAAAAGACTTGGGCAGGATGCCCAAGTCAGCGACCAAGATGGTCGCGTTCCAGGAGAATCCTTAAGTTCATGCCATTCAGGGCAGCTACTGCTACAACGCAAAGCATATATCGAGTGTATTGTTATTTTGTAGCAGCGGCAGTCCCCAGCCGCTTTCCCGTTTTACAATAAATGTTTGCGCGGCATAGGTGCGTCATGATGTGGTTGGGTTGCTCTGGTAGCTTTGGGTTCAGGGGGGTATGCATGGGATTTTCGTGCTTCCGTTTTGACTGCGACTTGAAATATTCAAGGGAAGAACTAAGAAGGTAATTATGTCACTTCAGGAACAGATCAATACCGACCTCAAAACGGCGATGAAGGCGAAGGACGCTGAAAAGCTCAATACGCTGCGCCTGCTCAAATCCGCTATTAGCTATGCCGTCATCGAAAAATATGGCCAAGACGGTCAACCGACTGACGAAGATGTACAGGCCGCCATCCGCAAGGAAGTGAAGAAGCGTAACGATTCAATCGAAAGTTTTGAAAAAGCCGGACGCGAGGATGCCGCCGCCAAAGAGCGCAATGAAAAAGAGATTCTGGAAACCTATCTGCCGGCTGCCTTGACCGAAGATGAAATTAAGCAGATCGTCGTGGACGCCGTTGCAGAAACGGGTGCTACTTCGAAGAAGGAAATGGGACTGGTGATGAAAGCCGCCATGGCGAAGGCTCAGGGCCGCGCCGACGGCAAGCTGCTCAGTGGACTTGTTCAACAGGCGTTAAATTAATTTTCACCGCAGAGACGCAGAGTTTCCTGACACTCAAATTGTGGTCGGGAGAAAAATTTATTCAGGTTCCCGCTCTGTGTCCTCTGCGTCTCTGCGGTGAAAAGATTTGGAGATGGGTCGTGCCAGATAGCCGCTTAAGGGGCGGTTGGCTTGGTAGAGGTTGGGCTCCAGTTCCGGGTTGCCGGCATAGCTGCCGCGCAGCATTTCCATTCGGGCATCCAGGTTATCAATGTAATGCAACATCCACGCTTCAGGAATTTTCGGAGTGACGGGTGATCCGAAGTCGAATTGCCCATGGTGCGAGAGAATCAGGTGCAGCAGATGTTCTTTCAGTAGTTCACTGGGTGGCTTGGCGGTTTCAAATACTTCCGGATCAGATTCGCGCAACTGGTTCCAGTATTTATTTACGACTTCGACACCAATTGTGATGTGACCGAGCAGTTCTCCCATACGTGTCGCCCGGGCAGTGAAACCGCTGGCCGGGTAGTCGTTTTCCCAGCATTTACCGATATCGTGAAAGAGGACGCCGGTATGCAGCAGGTCGGGCCAGACTTCCGGATATTGCGGTGCCAGCACTTGAGACACTTTCAGCATCTGAGCGGTATGTTCCAGTAGTCCGCCGCGCCGTGCATGGTGATAGCTGCGGGCAGCACCGGCGCGCTTCCATTTATCCGCCAGATCAATGAGGACCGTGGTGGTGAGTAATTTCAGACGGGGGTCGGACAGATTTTCGAACAGATCGGTAATATAGTTCCAGTGAGCTTCCAATTCTCTGGAACGTTCCGGGCTGCCTTGGAGAAATGATTCGATCTCGGAATCGTCCAGATAGCTGAGTGACGGACGGGTGATATTAACGCCGAAGTCGTTGATGTAGAACTCGCCATCCAGGGCGCAGATTTCGCCTGCCTGAGCGGTTTGGCAAAATTCAAAGGCATCCGTGTCCGACCAGACTTTAAGCCGGATGCAGTCGGTGGCATCTGCGACCTCCAGATCAATGAAGGGTTTGCCGGAAGCAGTCTGGCGGGTGATGATTTGAGAGAGTTGGACCGGCAAGGTGGCTGTCGTCGCTGCTGAGCCCAGCTGTTTGAGGTCATGGAGTTGCATTGCAGAAAAGTAGCTGGATTTGGCTTTCAGCTCCAGTCACAAAAAGATTCTTCCGAAAACCAGGTGACAAATGGCGGTGTTGTGTAATTAATGCATACATGAAAAATATTATAATCACACTTATTTTAGCTGCTGTTCTGTTGACAGGAGCAAGCTCTGTTCAGGCTGAAGCACAACGGGATGTGGATGCGCTTAGAAAGGAGATTGCTGAAATCCGTAAAGAACGTAAGGCTGTAGCTAATGAAATACGAAAGTTGAAAAAAGAATCACCGGATGTGGATCGGACGGACCTCGAAGCCAAGTTGAAAAAGATCAGTGCGGAGATAAAGACAAAACAGAAAGCGTTAAAACAGACGCAAGCTGCATCACCCGCCAATGAGACCAAGAATACGGTTAAAACCAAGTCGGACACTCTGAAAGAACCTGAGGTGAAATATCCCGGTGATCTCAGCCTCAAAGATGGAACCGTCTTAAGAAAAGTCAGTGTACTTCAGGTAAGTAAGTCAAAGATCGTGGTGGCGGATTCTGTGCAGGCTAATCGCGAAGTTGCCGTTAAGGATCTGACGCCGGAAAGTAAGCACAAACTGAAACTGTAACCGGTTCATTTCAGTTTCTGAAAAACCATCTCTCGCATCGTGAGGTGGTTTGTTGTCATTCATTGCTGGGACTTACCAGAACCAGCTGCCACCAGTGCGTTGACGGGAAGTGGCAGGTATGGTGGAAATGGAATAAAGTGTCACTTCGGCATCGTTACCGGAGCCGACGTAAATCTGAAAGGTAGACCCCATTTCCTGATCCGGCCGGTCGGTGACAGGCTCACCGACCGCGGTGCCGTTAACCAGCACGGTGATGACGATTTCCGCCGCACTCTGTGACTTACGGGTGATGGTGAAATCGCGCGGTCCAGTGGCGGCGGGCAAGGGGTAGAGGGCAAGCTGTTTGGTGCTGACTCCATCACCGCGTTGCAGGATCAGTTCATGGGTAGCGAGGTCTTCGTAGAGGTAGTAATATTGCGAGGTGCTGAAATCGATCCACCCGAATCCCATCGCACCTTTGCCATTCGTGATCTGCCAGGCGGCTTTGAGCGTCATGACTTCCGGATAGGCGGCCACATCACTGGAACGGAAACGGGCATTGTTTGTCATCATTAGCACGGTCTGTTTCTCCACTCTGGCGGCCTGAATGCCTGCAGCCTCATTGAGAGACATCCAGTTGTTGGATGCTGACAGGGTTTCTTCCGGTTTGAGATCAAAGGGAAGTGGGGCAAATGCTGATTTTTCTTCTTCCGCTTGCAGGAAGCCAGCTGTCAGTAGAAATAACATAAGCAGCGGGAGAAATTTCATACGTATGATTGAAGTCCAATTTGCCGGGCTCGGCAATGGCAATCTGCGGTCGGCATGATTGACAAGTCCTGTATGTGGTCGAAGCTTTAATTCACATGTCCGAACCGGTGCCGACGATTGTAGACCGTATCCGCGAAATGGCGCGATCGCAGCCGAGCCATCCGGCGCTGGTTCAATCCCTACCTGATGGCCGTGCCAAATCTGTTACTTATGCTGAACTGATGGAACGGGTGAATCAGGCGACAAAGGCATTGAGCGGATCTCTTAACGACTATGATCGCTGCGGTGTGCAGGGGCGCAACAGTGTCAAGTTCATCGTGCAGGCGCTGGCGGTGCTGAATTCCCGTTGGTGTCTGGTGCCGATCGCCGAGGATTACGATGCGGAAGCGCTCGAATCGTTTGTTTCCCGTTGCAAGTTGCATGGCTTAATCAATTGCGGTGCAGATGCGACTTTTCAGTCGTTTGAAAATCCCGGTGCGGTGGATGACCAGCAGGATGCCGCATTTCGTGCACTGGAACCTTCTTTCATCCGCTTTACCTCAGGGACGACGAACCAGCGTAAAGGCGTCGTCATTGGCCGCCAGTCCGTGCTGGACCGGGTGGAAGCCGGAAATCGGGGGCTGCAGATCGGGCCGGAGGATCGCATTTTATGGCTGTTGCCGATGGCACATCATTTTGTGGTTTCAATTCTACTTTACCTGCGGCATGGCGCGACGATTCTGCTGCCGGCTGGAGAAGCGGCCGAGGAAGTGATCCGTTTTGCAGACCGGCAGCAGGCGACGGTGATTTATGCCTCACCGGACCATTACCAGCATTTACTTGAAACCGGGCAAGGGGAACTGCCGGCTAGTTTGCGGTTGTCGTTGTCGACCTCGATGGGACTGAGTGAGGCGCTGGTGAATGATTTTGCACGCAGATTCAACGTCCACCTGACGCAGGCGTTGGGGATCATTGAAGTGGGCTTGCCGGTGGTGAATCTGAATCAGGCGGTGAGCAAGCCGCTGGCACTCGGTCAGGTGCAGCCGGACTTTACCGTGACTTTGCAAACCCACGAGGGAGATGAAATTTCCCGGCTTGGCAGCGATTCCGGGGTGGGGGAAGTCTGCATCCAGGGGCCTGGATTATTTGATGCGTATCTTTCGCCATGGATCCCTGCCACCGAAGTGGTCAGTGAAGAAGGGTTCCGGACCGGTGATCTGGGATACTTTGATGAGGATCATGATTTGTATCTGCTGGGACGCCGTCAGAACCGGATTAATATTGGCGGGCGAAAATTTTTCTGTGAGGAAGTGGAAGCGGTATTGAATGGCTATACAGACATCCGCGAGTCCCGTGTCCGCAGTGAAAAAGTGAATGGCGTGGTTGCTATCGTTGCCGACGTCGTGACTTCCAATGGGGAGAGTCTGGATACCGAGGCATTGCAGCAGTTTTGTCAATCGAAACTGACCCGCTACAAAATTCCGGTGCGGTTTTCTAAGGTGGAACAGCTGGATAAAACAGCCACCGGAAAAATTCGTCGCTGGTCATGAAATAACCAGTCACCTGCCAGAGGCGACCGGTTGATGTCATGATCAAATAATAGCGTTATCCTTTTTCGACTTCTTCTTTTTCCTTCCAGCCCATGATTCCGGCTGAGTAGTGTTTTACGTTGGTATAGCCCAGTTTCTGAGCCGCTTTAGCACCTTTCATATAGGCACCACAATTTTCATTTGAACAGTAGGCGACAATCAGAGCATTTTTATCAGCGGGAAGTTTCGCAGCCAGGCTCTCCTTTTCGGCAATAAAGTCAATTGCACCCGGAATGTGCCCAGTCTTAAAAGACTTGGTGCCATTTACGTCGATCAAGGTAACGGATTCTTCGGCAATGGCTTTTTTGAGCGCTTCATGTTCAATATTGCCCACTTCCATTTTCTTCATATCCCCGGCTTGTACCGAAAGTGCAGCCAGGACTGTTAAACAGAGGATTGAGTATAGTGTTTTCATACATCTATAGGACGCCATTCGCAGGGAAGTATTCCAGATATTTCCTTACTTTTGATGGATCCAAGGTAGTTTATGGGCAGCCAATAGGGCTTCTCAATGCCATGCAGGCTCTAGCGGACGCTTATCCAATGGATTCTGCGATCTGACTCCAGCGATCCCAGTCGGAGTAAGCGGTCTGGAGTTTGCGGGCGACTTCGCCGATTTCCTGTTGAGTGGCTGCCGCTTTGGCACCGTCGGTCATGTGAGCTTCGTCCTGTAGGAATTGCACCAGTTCCTCCTGCCGGGTTTCCAGTTCAGCGATGCGTTTTTCGGCGGATGCGATGCCCTGGGTGCTTTCCTTCTTTTTGCGGGAACGGGCTTGCCGTTCTTCAGCTTCCTTGCGTTTCTGTTCCTTGGTCTTGCGACCGGAACGCGGCTTGTCGACTTTGGCTTGAGTGGCTGCCGCATCTTCCGGGCGGGCGTTGGTTAACTCTCTAGTGCCAGCGGTCAATCCAGCGCGGGCACCGGACTTGGTTTTCTCCAGATAGTAATCGTAGTTGCCGGGGTAGAAGGTGAGTTCGCCACCGGAAATGTGCAGCACGTTTTCGGCGATGGAACGGATGAAGTAAACGTCGTGACTGATCAGGATCAGCGTGCCCTCGTACTGTTTCAGCGCGTAGATCAGCGCTTCGATGCTGGGGATGTCGAGGTGGGTGGTGGGCTCGTCCATCAGTAATACGTTGGGTGGATCCAGCAGTTGTTTGACCAGCGCCAACCGACTTTTCTCACCACCACTAAGGACGCTGATCGGTTTGAAGACGTCGTCGCCGCGGAACAGGAAGGAGCCGAGGATGGTGCGGGCCAGTTGTTCCGGCACCGGCTTTTCCATTGCCATAACTTCCTCCAGCACGGTGCGGGATGGGCGCAACATGTCGGTGCGGTTCTGGGCATAGTAACCGATCTTGACGTTGTGACCGAGTTGTCGCTCACCCTCCTGAAACGGGATGATGTCGCCGATGATTTTAAGCAGGGTGGATTTACCGGCGCCGTTGGGTCCGACCAGCACCATCCGCTGAGCGCGGGTGCATTCAAAGTCGATACCTCGATACACCACGTGATCACCATAGGACTGGTGGATGCCGTGGAGTCGCACCGGATGCTGCCCGACTCGTTCCGGCTGCGGGAAGCGGAAGCTGACGGTGCCTTCATCGCTCTCGGGTGCTTCGATCAGTTCCATCCGGTCAATCTGTTTGAGTTTATTCTGAGCCTGCGACGAACGGCGGGCACTGGCGCGGAATTTATCTGCGGAGCGGCGCATCTGCTCGATCTGTTTCTGCTGGTTTTCATAGGCCTGCACGTGTTTGCGGTGACGCTCTTCCCGTTCGACCAGATAGTGGTCGAAGTCGCCGTTATATTTGTTCAGCTTGCGGTGGCGTAGCTCGAAGATCTGGTGGACCAGGCAGTTGAGGAATTCGCGGTCGTGCGAGATGGTCAGGATGGCGCCGGGAAAGTTCTGCAGGTAGTCCTGAAACCAGATGACCGATTCCAGATCGAGGTGGTTGGTCGGCTCATCCAGCATCAGCAGGTCGGGCTCCATCACCAGCAGGCGGGCGAGGTGGGCGCGCATGCACCAGCCGCCGCTCAAGGACTTCAGCGGTTTATGGAAATCTTCTTCGCGGAAGGCCAGACCGCGCAGGATAGTCTTGGCTTTGGGTTCCGCCAGATAGACGCCGAGTTCATCCATGCGTGCCAGCGCGGTGTGGTAGGCGTCGTCATCGACACTTTCATCGGCATCGTGAGCTTTAATCATCTTGCGGTGTTTTTGCACCTCGGAGGTGAGCTCCGTCGCGGTTTCCAGCACGGTTTCGTCGCCTTTGGGTGCCGTCTCCTGCGGCAGGAAGCCCAGTGACATATTGCGCTCGCGGGTGACGGATCCTTCGTCCGGGGAATTGTGATCGAGGATGATGGAAAAGAGGGTGGATTTCCCTGCACCGTTGGCACCGACCAGTCCGACGCGATCGCCCCGGTTGATCTGCAGGCTGACGTCCGCGAAGAGATCGCGCCCGCCATAGCCTTTCGAAATTTCTGTCAGCGTCAACATATGCGGCGGGGATTAGAGCATCTAAAGGAAGAAGGCAGAAGTAAAAATTAAGAACTGGGAAAGGGAGCATTTCATTGAATTTTGACTTTTGTGGTAAATTGCGACAAAATGTCGGTATGAGTCAATCGGTGCGTTTAAGTGATGAGCTGGTGAATGATGCGAAGGAGAAAGCGAAGCTGTTTCATCGTTCTCCCCCGCAGCAGATCGAGCATTGGGCGGCGATTGGTAAGATTCTGGAGCCTGCTTTGGCCTACGAGGTTCAGGAGAATATCACCCAATGGGGGAGTGAAGATGATATCAGTCAGTTAATGGCGGATGTGGAATCAAAATCAGGTCGTGCGAAAACGAAAAAACTGATTCGAGAGACGAGTGGGTTCATCGCGGCTTCGGATGCTTAATTCCAGATTCAGTAAATGAGCGCTGCGCCCAGACTCTTCATGCTGGCCGGTCCGAACGGTGCCGGGAAGAGCACGTTTTATCAGCGGTTTTTGTCGGATAAAAAACTTCCTTTTATCAATGCGGACATTATTGCCCGTGATTTTGATATTGATCCATACAAGGCTGCAAAGATTGCTGCAGAGATGCGTGAGAATCTAATGCAGCGCAAAACAGGTTTTATCACCGAAACGGTTTTATCTGATCCCGTTGGCGAAAAAGTTGGAATACTTAAGCATGCTGCGGAATCCGGATATGCAGTTTCTTTGTTCTTTATCGGTCTGGAAAATCCACAGCTATCTGCACGTCGCGTCAAAGCCAGAGTCGAGGCCGGTGGTCATGATGTGCCCGAAGAAAAGTTGATGGCACGGTATGATAGAACGCTGAAGAATCTACAACTTGCCATCGAACAATTGCCTCACGTGGTGATTTACGACAATAGTCGCTCGAAAGAACCGTATCGGTTTTTGGCGGAGTTTAGGGAAGGTAAAATATATTCAAGAGGGGAACATCAGCTTCCCAAGTGGGTAGAGCCGTTTCTTTAGATTATCGGGAACAAGCGGCTGAGGACTCCCGATACACACGTGTGATCGGGAACACTATTTCTTCAGGATGCGTTTCATCTGATCAAGTGTCAGGCAGTTCATGACGTCTTCTTTGCGGAGCCAGCCTTTGCGGGCGATCATGGCGGCGGGTTTGAGGTGGCCGAGTTGCTGGACGCGGTGGGCGTCGGGGTTGATGACGCATTTGACGCCGGTATCACGGGCGGCTTTCCAGTGACGCCAGTCCATGTCGAGCCGATACGGGCTGGCATTGAGTTCGATCCAGGTTTCGGTCTTAGCGGCTTGCTGGATGATCTCCTGAACATTCACCGCGTAGGCTTCGCGTTCCAGCAGCAGGCGTCCGGTGACGTGGCCGAGCATGGTGACGTGCGAATTGGCCATGGCTTGGCAGATGCGTTGGGTCTGGTCTTTTTCGCTCTGGGTGAAAGAGGAGTGGACGGAGGCGACGACGTAGTCGAGTTGTTCCAGAATCTTGTCCGGATAGTCGAGGCTGCCGTCTTTGAGGATGTCGCACTCGACGCCGGCGAAGAGGTGGATCTCGCCTTCCATTTCCTGATTGAGTTGCCGGATTTCTTCAACTTGCGCCAGCAGGCGATCGGTGGAGAGGCCGTTGGCTTGGACGGAGGATTTGGAGTGGTCGGCAATCCCGAGGTAGTCGAGTCCGATGGAGGCAGCGGCTTCGGCCATTTCGCGGAGCGTGTTTTTGCCGTCGCTGGCGGTGGTGTGATTGTGAAAGCAGCCGTGGAACTCACCCCAATCCACCAGTCGCGGTAAGGTTTGTTTCTCGGCCGCTTCGACTTCGCCCATGTTCTCACGCAGTTCCGGTGGGATGTAGTCTAAATCCAGATGTGAGAAAAATTCCGCTTCATCACGGCAGGGGATGAGTTTCTCTTCCTGGCCGGAGGTGTCGAAGAGCCCCCACTCGCTGATTTTCATTTTCCGTTTCCTGGCGCGGCTGCGCAGTGCGACGTTATGCTCCATGCTGCCGGTAAAGTGGTGCAGTGCAGTCGGAAAGGTGGCGTCGTCTACCACGCGCAGATCGACTTGCAGGCCGTTTTCAACGCGGACGCTGGATTTAGTCTCCCCGTGGTTGGTGATGGATTGCACTTCCGGCAGAGACACAAAGTCCTGCATGACCTGCTGCGGGTTATTGGATGAGGCAACGAGATCGATATCCTTCACCACTTCCTTACCGCGACGCAGGCTGCCAGCGATGGAGATGCGGGTGATGTCCGGGTGGGTGCGCATCATGTCGACCAGGTCTTCGGCCTGCTGGATCACCTCAGCATAGCGAAAGCGTCCGGCGTAGAGTTGCTGCTGCTGGATGGCTTCCAGCAGTTTTTCCGCCGTCTTTTTACCAAAGCCATCGAGTTCCGCGACTTTGCCGGATTCACACGCGGTCTGCAGTTCTTCCAGTGATCCGATCTTCAATTTCTGATAAAGCGTCTTGGCTTTCTTGGGACCGAGGCCGTTGAGCGAAAGCAGGTCGAGGATGCCGTCGGGAAATTCGGCTTTCAGGTTTTCGTAGTAGGGCAGGCTGCCGGCCTCCACCAGCGTTGTGATTTTTTCGACCAGCGCTTTACCGAAACCATCGACATCCGCAAGGGTGCCGGCTGCCACCAGTTGAGCCACTGGTTCCGACATACCATCGATGGCGCGGGCACCGTTCTGGTAGGCGCGGGTCTTGAACGGGTTCTCGCCTTTGAGTTCCAGCAGCAGGCCGATGTTGCGAAGGATGTCAGAAATTTCTTCGTTGGTCATATGGCTAAATTAAAAAGTCAAAATACAGAATGCAAAATTTCAAATAATCAAACTCATTGGTAGGTTGGCATGAGAAGTCTTCTCATTTTGACTTTTGCATTTTTCGTTTTGAATTTATCTCTCCAACAGGAACTGGAAGTCTTCCATGGTGAGCGGGACGTTTTCCTGGGAGGTTTCGCCGAGGACGCTGTCGGCGAGGTCTTTCTTGTCTTTTTGCAGCGAGCGGATTTTTTCTTCCAGGCTGTTCTGCGCCAGCATGCGGTAGGCGATGACGGTTTTCTTCTGGCCGATGCGATGGGCGCGGTCGATGGCCTGATTTTCCACGGCCGGGTTCCACCAGGGATCCATCATCACCACGTAGGAGGCTTCGGTCAGGTTGAGACCGGAGCCGCCGGCTTTGAGCGAGATCAGGAACACGGCATGACCTTCGGTCTGGCGGAAGCGGTGGATGAGCTGCTCGCGCTTGTTGGTTTTACCGGTGAGCTTGAAAACGGGGGTGTCTTCCTGCGTGAGGTGATCTTCGATCAGGTCGAGGAAGGAGGTAAACTGGCTGAAGACCAGCACTTTTTCGTTTTCGCGCCGCAACGGATCGAGCAGTTCGTCGAGCGCTTCGAGTTTAGCGGACGGAGCTTGGGATGCTGCTTCGTTCTGGAGCAGGGCCGGGTGGCAGCAAATCTGTCGCAGCTTCATCAGGCTGGCGAGGATGTTGAAGCGGGCTTCGTTGAAGTCGCCGGGATTCTTGGCGCCTTTGAGCAACTGGCGGGCTTTCTTGAGTTCGGCTTCGTAGAGTGTCTGCTGTTTTCCTTCCAGTGCACAGGTGACGTCTTCTTCGATCCGTTCCGGCAGTTCCGGTGCGACGGCTTTCTTGGTGCGGCGCAGGAAGAACGGCTTGAGCCGGACGCCCACGCGCTTGGAGGCAAGTCCGTCGCCACGGTCGGATGAGAGTTGTTTGAAGGCGGCTTCGGTGCCGAGCGCGGCGGGCATAGCAAATCGCATCAGACTCCAGAGATCGCTCAGACGGTTTTCAATCGGAGTGCCGGTCAGCACGATGCGGTGTTTGGCATTCAGCGCGAAGGCGGCTTTGGCCGTCTGGGAGCCGGGATTTTTAATGAACTGGCCTTCGTCCAATACAGCCGCCAGCCATGTTTTTCCAGCCAGCTCTTCCCGGCGCAGACGCATCTGGGCATAGTTCATCACCACGAGACATGCGTCGGAGGCTTTTTCGATGACTTTGGAGGCCGTGCCAGGTTCGATGATGTGAACCGGCAGGGTCGGGTAAAAGCGTTGGGCTTCAGCGGCCCAGTTGGACACGACAGATTTCGGGCAGATGACTAGCGATGGTTGCGCTTCTGCACCGACGCGCTGGTGCAGCCATGCCAGCCAGGTCAAGGTCTGAAGCGTTTTACCCAGACCCATATCATCGGCAAGGATGCCGCCAAAGCGGTTGTGGCTGAGATAGGCCAGAAAATTAACACCTTCTCTCTGATAGGGTCGTAGCTCCGCCTGAATCGTTTTCGGTTGGTCCACTTCCAGCCCGGTTTCGAGTTCGGTCAGGCGCGAGCGGATCTGGCGGGAGCTTTCGATGTCGAGGACGCCAGTGGATTCGGCGCGAGCGAGCTGGAGCGCATGCAGTTTGGTTTTTGCGGTGCCGGTTTTGCCGGGCGACATGCCGAGATCCGAGAGATGAGTCAGCACGTCGGCCTCGTCCGGCATGTCGATGCGATGCCAGCCTTTCTTGGGAAGCTTAATCCACTGGCCGGAGGACTTCATGAGCAGTGCCATTTCTTCGGCACTGAAGTTTTCCTCGCCGGTGTCGATTTTGGCAACGACATCGAACCAGTCCTGCCCGCTCGGTTCGACCGAGATGCTGAGCTGGGCCTGACTCCTGGAGCGCGGGCGCATAATAGCGGTGAGCTCGCCCCGGGCATGGAACTGTGCTTCCTGGCGCAGAGCACTCCATTCGGCCAGAGTGGTGATGTTTTTCTGGGTACAGTCGATCTGGAACGTTTCTGTTTTCGGATTCCAGTAAGGTTCCAGACTTTCCATCAGCAGGCGGGTATCGTCCGCACCGAGCCAGATTTCTTCGATGACACTGGCTTCCGCTTTCGGGGCAGGGGGTTGCTGCCAGCCGTCCTTACTGTAATGGAGGACGGTGCCTTTCTTATCTTCAGATTCGGATTGAAGCTTGAAGTTAATCAGGTCTTCGCCCCGGGTATGGCTGACCTCGGCAAATATGCTGACCTGCCAGGTGCGGCGGAAGATGGAGGTTTCGTATTCCTGCTGCAGGTTGACATTGAGTTTGCGCGCCAGTTTGACGCCACCGCTGGAGAGCAGTGAGCCACGGGGGATTTCAACGGCACCGGATTCTTCCAGTTCCAGGCCCCAACCGCTCGGGATGAAATCCACGCTGTAGGCAGCATCCTCAATCAGGACGATGCCCGGCTGGCCCTCCAGCACGGTAAGTTTTAATCCCTCCAACTCACGGCCACCGGCATGCAAGGTGAAACGATCTTTGGTGCCGGTAGCGTCGAGGTGCCACTCAACCGGGTCTTCCAGAAAGGTCAGTGGATGGGATTGATTCTTGAGGTAGATGAGCGGGCGCAGTTCCGGCTGGGTCAGGATCCGGCGCAGAATCCGCCGTCCATCCTGAGCAGTTAATGAAAATTTGGTCTGGTCGGACCCGTAGGGGTCAAGTTCCGAAAGCAACAGGCGCTGGCTGCCGCGGATCGGGCGGTCGCCATGCATCCATTCGGTCATCTGGCGCAGCGTCATGCGTTTAAAATTGCCCAGACCGGTTTCATCTCCATGCACGGAGAATTTATCCTGATCAATAACCAGACGGACGGAAGCGGGTAGGGGCTGGGCGGTTTCGGTGTCTGAGAACTGAGCCATCCACTGGTTCCAGTTCTGACGCGAGAGCTCCTCCATGGCTGTATGGATCAAGACTTCACTCTCAGCGGTGTCGCAGAGTGGAACGAGCTGGGCGGGGACCCGGAGCTTTTTTTCATTTTGTTTAGCACAATGAATCAGGAGATGCCAGAAGCTGAGCGGGTCGGTGGATTCGAAGGTGTTCTCAGGGATCCGCAGCGGGGTGGTGGCGTCGCCAGCCGATTTAAACAGTGTTTTCAGGTCGATCGCATCGAAAGTGGAGCTTCCGTCGGTCCAATCCTGATAGAGTTGAGCAATCCGGGTCAGCGCGGTTTTGGAGTTTTCACGCAGGCGGGTGCCGGGCTTGCTGCGTTTTTGACAGGCAGCTTCCAGTTCGCGCACGAGTTCAAATTCCCGGCTTTCACTGGGGGAGGTGGTATCCGTGACGGTTTCAGTAAACTGAATGTGTTGCTTGCCGGTTTTGATAATAAAGGAAGTCAGTGCTGCGGTATATTTACTCAAATACCCAAGTGAGCAGGAGCTGTCGCTGTCCCAGGAATTGGTATCTGCATCGTAAAAAAGATGAACGGTGTAGGGCTCCGGAGTGCTGCCTTTAATTTTAGCCGTGAGCGTTCTACCGCTGAAGGTCAGCGACTGGATCCGACGCAGATTAGCATAATCAAAGGCCTCAAAGCGGGTCTTCGGGTCGTGTTGTTCCAGGTGTGCTTCGAGTGAGCGGAGTTGTTGTTGGTTAAATTCCATCATTTGTGAAGCAGGGAGTATAGATAGAGTTGGCACCTGATGGGAATGTAAATTTTGGCTCTGCGGTTGCACCTTGTGCAGAATGCCTCTATTACTATTTAGAGATCGTGAAAAAAATCCTCAATCATCCGTCTTTTGCGGTAGATGCTTCCGACTACGTGGGGTGTCGGGATTTCTCTTCACTGATGTATTTCTGTGAATACGCGCGTTTGTCGTGTCTTGCCGGATCGAAACTAACCTTCAAATCTTGATCATCATGATTTTTCTCACAATCTTTAAGCAATGAAAACAGGTCTTACCATATTAGGCGTCACCGTTCTGCTGGGTGTGGCTGGATTTTTCGGTTTTCAGCACCTTGAAAAACAGAAGGCAGTTGCCAGGGGCGAAAACGCGGAAACACTGACGGCCGAGGTGACTCGTGAGACGATTGAGCTGAACGTCGAGGTGTCCGGTGATATTGAGCCGCTGGAACAGGTGGAGGTCAAAGCAGAAGTCAGTGCAAAGCTGAAAAAAATTCATGTGGAACTCGGCACGTCGGTTGAGCGAGGGCAGTTGTTATTTGAACTGGATGATCAAGAGCTGTTAACAGATCTGGAATCTGCCGAACTTGAAATTGAAAGTGCGCGTCTGGCGCTGGAAAAAACGCTGAGTGATTATCAGCGTAATCAGCGTTTATTTGAAAAGGAATTGATTCCTGCCCGTGATGTAGCGGACTCGTTAACCGATAAGGAGTTAGCTGAGAATTCGGTGGAACGGGCACAAAAGCGCCTGCAAAATGTCAAAGATAAACTGGATAAGACGAAGGTGATCGCACCGATTTCCGGGATGATTCTGGAGATGCCGGTAGTTGAGGGACAGATTATCGTGGCTGCTGCTTCGGTAAATTCAGGAACGTTGCTGATGAAACTGGCAGATTTGAGCAATCTGATCATTACGACACACATCAATCAGATCGACGTAGCCAAGCTGGATAGCAGAATGAAGGTAGATTTCTTTGTTGATCCATTACCGGATGAAACTTTTTCAGGACAGATTTACAGCATTGCGCCGACAGCAACCATCAAGCAAAACGTGAAAGGCTTTCTGGTAGAGATGGTCATTCCCGAACCGGATCTAAGACTCAGACCGGGAATGACCGCAAATGTCGTCATTCCTATCGAAGTGCGTGAGGATGTGCTATGCGTGCCGCTAGCCGCTGTATTTTCGGAACCGGATCGGACCAAAGTGGTTTATGTGCACAGTAGTGAGGGAGCCGAACCGGAAAAACGATTGGTGGAAATCGGTGTGGCCAATCTGGATTTTGTCGAAATCGAGTCTGGTCTGACTGAAAATGAAATAGTGATGTTGACTCGCCCACGTAACGAAAGAGGGTGAGTAGTGGTGTTTCAACCCGTCTCACGTTCCTGATATGGCGCTTATTGAAGTTTGTGATGTCTGCCGCATCTACCGGATGGGGGAAAACGAGGTGCATGCGCTGGACAAAGTTTCACTGGATATCGAAAAGGGTGAATATGTTTCAATCATTGGACCGTCGGGCAGCGGCAAATCTACCTTAATGCACCTGCTGGGTTGTCTGGACGTTCCGACCTCTGGAACGATTAAAATTGATAATGTTACCGTGACTGAGTCTTCTGTGGGGAAACTGTCTAAAATTCGCGGCCAGAAGATCGGCTTTGTTTTTCAGAGTTTTAATCTGCTGCCGAAGCTCAATATTTTTGAAAATGTAGAACTTCCGCTGGTTTATTCAGGAATCAGCCGTAAGGAGCGGCACATGCGGGTTGAAAAGGCACTGGAAGCGGTGGGGCTGGCTGACCGTGCAAGACATAAATCCAACGAATTATCCGGGGGGCAAAATCAGCGTGTTGCCATTGCACGTGCGCTGGTGAACGAACCGCAGTTGATTCTGGCGGATGAGCCGACAGGTTCGTTGGATTCACAGACGGGTGAGCGTATTCTGGAACTGTTTCGCGAAGTGAATTCCTCGGGTCATACGGTCGTGCTGGTGACGCATGATCCGGAAATTGCGGAAGAAACGCCCCGTAAAATCATGATCAAAGACGGTAAGATTGTGCAGGATCAGGATCGGAACAAAGTGACCGCGAAAGGAGCTACGGCATGAATCCAATGCTGGGGATCCAGGAGGGTTTTCGTGAGATCTGGAGTCATAAATTTCGTTCTTTGCTGACGGGTCTGGGTGTGATCATGGGGGTGGCATCACTGATGTCGATGTTTGCGATCACCAACGGACAGGCGATTCAGTTTCGCGAGGCCTTTGAAATGTGGGGAGCGGCAACCCATGTCGGTCTGATAGACCGGCCTGTGCCGGAAGAACAGGAATCCATCAAAGACATGAGTCCGGGAAGAACATATGCCGATGTCGTGGCGCTCAGGCGCGTGCCGCTGCTGGATCTGGTTTCACCCCAGCTAAGGATGCAAGGTGGTGCCGTAGAGCGGGAAGGGCGGGTATTTCGATCCGACTGGATTCGCGGTGTGGATGACACCTTTCTCGAAATCGAAAATCACCAGTTGCGTTCAGGACGTTTTTTTACGGATGTGGAGCAACGGAACCGGAATCGGGTGATGGTGATGGGCCAAAAAACCAAGCGCGAGTTGTTTGGAAATCGGCCGGATCAGGAATTGCTCGGTGAGGCGGTTTTGCTCAATAACATCAAATTTTCAGTGATTGGATTTTTCGAAGAGTATGGCCACCGTTATAAAGACCGGGTTGTTGTGGTACCTTTTTCTACGATGCAGGAGCTTTTCTTTTCCGCCCAAGTCATCAAAGGGGAAGATCTGGGGCCAAACCGGAAAGTCGACAGGATTGTCGTCAGAGTGCGCAGTATGGATGTAATGGATGAAGCCATCGAACAGATGCGCAATGTCCTGCTGCAGACACACAACGGGGTGGAAGACTTCGCATTTCGGACACGGGAAGACTGGTTTGAGAACATTGAACGATCGGTGACGGGTATCAGGCTGAGCGGATTTATTGTGTCGGGAGTCACGCTTATTGCGGCAGGAGTGGGGATCACCAATATCATGATGGCTAGTATCAAGGAAAGAACTCGGGAGATAGGGGTGAGACGTGCACTGGGAGCAGATCGCACGGATGTATTTATGCAGATCTGTCTGGAATCACTGGTGCTGGCCATGCTGGGTGGTTTGCTGGGTTTGGGTGCCGGCTTTTTGCTGATCGGGCTGGTTACGGAACTGATGGCGGAGATTTCTGTGCCGGTGATTGATTTTCAGGGAATTCTCTTTAGTTTCGTGACTGCAGTAGTCATTGGCTTTCTGGCTGGCATTGTTCCGGCATTTAATGCATCCAAAATGAACCCTATCGAGGCATTGAGATTCGAATAAAACTGTGGGAATCCTATATGCCATTGTAGAAGGGCTTCGTGACCTTTCGTCTCACAAGTTCCGGTCTGCGCTTACGATTCTGGGTGTTGTGCTGGGGGCGTCGGCACTTTTGACCATGAGTTCTATTACGGAAGGGATAGCGCTTGGGATGCGCAGCCAGATGCTGATGACGGGGGATCATATGAAAATTGAGGTGCGCCGTGCTGCGCCGCCATCCGAGCAAACGACTTTGGCAGATACCAGCCCGGGGCTGACACTGAGTGACGCGGAGGCTATTCAACAGAAAATCAGTCTGGTCGACTGGGTATCACCGGAACTCAAAAAAAGGGTTACAGCAACCTTTGAAAATAAACTCGACCGCACCAATGTGCGGGGAGTAACGCAGGGTATTCTGATGCAGGACAGACATGATCCTCCCGTCGGCAGATTTTTTTCGGACTTGGATATGGAAAACCGAAACCGTGTATGTGTGCTGGGCGGGCGGATTTACGAAAAGTTATTTCCGGACAATTACGAAGCGGCGATCGGGTCTACTATCCGGGTAAACGGGGTAGCTTTTGAGGTGATAGGTATCTTCCCTTTTTACCTGTCACTTAAGCAGCAGCGCGATGTGGAATCCGGTAAATATCAGGAACAGCAGGAGCGGTTGGAAAGCCGGCGTGGCAGTAAGCGCTTTCTGGTGCATGATGCGTTTCCGGACAAAAATGACATTATTGCCATTCCGATTACGACGTTTCAGGAGGTCTTCAAAAATGACGCGCAGGACACCCAAGTCATTGGAGAAGACATGCCCATCGATAAAATCTTTGTCGGCAGCAAAGATTCGGAGCGGATGGATGATTTGATTGATCAGGTTCGCAGTCTGTTATTGATTACGCACCAGGGAATTGAAGATTTTGAAATTACTCACCGGCTGGATCGGATGAATGAGGTGGATCAGCAAGTGGGCGCTGCGCGCTTAAGCGGCAGCATGATTGCAGGTATCGGGCTGGTGGTAGGCGGGGTAGGTATTGCAAACATCATGCTGGCCAGTATCGCGGAGCGGATTCGGGAAATTGGTATCCGTCTGGCAGTTGGTGCCCGTGGCATCGATATTTTTCTGCAGGTGATGATGGAAGCCCTGCTGCTAGCGGTTATCGGGGGACTGGTGGGAATAGGACTCGGATACGGCATGATCCTATTTCTGGATCATGTGGCACAAATCCCGAATCAGCCCATTTTGACGTTACGAGCTGTGACTTTCAGCTTCTCTTTTTCATTGATAACTGGTTTTATTGCGGGCTTGTATCCTGCGCTGAAAGCCTCGTCCTTGAGTCCAGTGGAAGCGTTGCGATATAACTAAAGAAACACATGGATACGAGCGCCTATAATCACTATGTTTTAGACGCATCCCGGCAGGCGGGGTGGATCACTGAGGATCAGCAACAAACAGCACAAGCTGCCCTGGATCGGATACCAGGCGCTCCTGCTCTGGACTTTCTGGTTGAACAGGAATTACTGAACAGTGAGCAACATGATCAGCTTAAAGCACTGATCGCGGAAGCAATCCAGGCTCAATCAGCAGAGAATGAACCTGCTGTGGAAGATGAGCTTGGCGCCGTGCCTCATCTGGAAGTCCATCAGGGAGAGATCCACATCCATGAATTTTTAAAAATGGCAGTGGAATCCGGTGCGTCTGATCTCCATCTGGGCCCCGATGCACCTCCTATGATGCGATTTAACGGTCAGCTGCAGCCCATCGCAGAAGGGTATGGAGCACTCTCCCCGCAGCAAAGTGAAGCATTGGCTAAGGAATTCCTGACGGAGGAACAGGTAGAGGTGGTTGAGGAGATGGGAGCGTATGATTTCTGTTATGAGCATCAGGAGCTTGGCCGCTTCCGCAGTAGTGTGGTGCGTCAACGCCGTGGCTGGGAATCTGTCTTCCGTGTGATCTCGGACCGTTTGAGAAGTATGGAGGAACTTGGATTGCCTGAGGTAATGTATAAATTGATCAAGTACCATAATGGCCTGATCCTCGTTACCGGCGCGGTAGGGTCAGGTAAGACGACCACGCTGGCAGCTCTGGTGGACCAGATCAATCAGGACCGGTTAGATCACATCATCACGTTGGAGGAACCGATTGAATATGTTTTTAATCCTTCCGGATGTCAGGTAACGCAGCGTGAGATCCGAACGCATACCGAATCTTTTGCAACAGCCTTACGCGGTTCCCTGCGACAGGATCCGGATATTATCATGATCGGCGAGATGCGCGATCTGGAAACGATCTCACTGGCGATTACCGCTTCCGAGACGGGGCACCTGGTGCTTGGTTCGTTGCACACCTCGAATGCCTCCCGCACCATGCAACGTCTGCTGGATGTCTTCCCGGTGAATCAGCAGGCACAGATACGCACGATGGTAAGTGAATCTATTCGCGGAGTCATCTGTCAGCAGCTGGTGCCTAAAGCGGACGGTACCGGACGTGTGCTGGCCCTGGAAATCATGACCAACACACCGGCTGTTGCGAACTTAATCCGGGAAGGAGATAACCATATGCTTCCCGGTGTCATGCAAACCGGTAAAAAGGACGGTATGCGACTGATGGATGACTCACTGATGGAGCTCTACGAAGCAAATATCATCTCCAGTGATGAGGCCTACGCACGCAGCCAGAATAAGAAACTCTTTGCAGCCGCGATTGCGGCCCAGGGAATTCACTAAACGCTCACTATGGCTAACAAGATTGATCAGTTTTTTGAAGTCATGGTTGCTGAAGGCGGTTCAGATTTGCACGTCTCCGAGGGACAACCGCCCAAGTACAGGAAGCATGGCGACATGACACCTTTACGGGACGAAGTGCTGACGCGTCAGGAAATGGATGAGATTCTCAGTGAAATCTGCCGACCGCAGATGTGGGATAAGTTCCAGGAAACGGGGGACCTGGATTTTGCATATGAGATGAATGCTGCTTCCCGTTTCCGCTGCAACTACCACAAACACACCAACGGCTATGGTGCCATCTTTCGTCTGATTCCAACCAAGATTAAAACGATTGCCGAGCTGGGTGTTCCACCCAGAATTGAAACCTTCGGGGATCTGCGTTCCGGGCTGGTGCTGGTCACCGGTCCGACCGGTTCTGGTAAGTCCACCACGCTGGCGGCTATTGTGAATTACATTAATCGCACTACCTCCAAACATATCATCACGATTGAGGAGCCGATTGAGTTTGTGCACGAAAACTTAAAGAGCATCATCACTCAGCGTGAAGTGCCAACTGACAGTCCCGACTTTCCCAAGGGATTAAAGGCTGCACTGCGTCAGGATGCCGATGTGGTACTGGTCGGAGAAATGCGTGATTTGGAAACAATTTCGCTTGCACTGACTGCTGCAGAAACAGGGTTGCTGGTTTTTGGAACGCTGCATACCAACAGTGCGATGAAAACGGTGGATCGTGTGATTGATGCCTTTCCGGCAGACCAGCAGGAACTGATTCGCACCATGCTTTCCACATCACTACGTGGAGTAGTGGCGCAGTTGCTGCTCAAGCGTTGTGATAACGGGGGAAGGGTTGCAGTCAACGAGATCCTGGTGGCAAACGATGCGGTGGCCGCAATCATCCGTGAAGGGGCCACCATCAAACTGGGTGATGTGATTAAGTCCGGGAAGGCCGATGGGATGCAACAGATGGATGACTCGATTCACCAATTTTTGCAACAGGGAATTGTAGACGGTCGCGAAGCCTATATGAAGTCGATCGACAAGCAGCGCTTCCTGCCTTATCTGGAAGGTAATAAATAAACTGCCTGTGCTGGAGACTCTTACACAACACTGTCATTCCGGCCATGACCTGGATGCCATGCAATGCCGACAAGCGGTAGAACAACTGCTTGATCCGGAAGCCAGTGAGGCGGTTAAAGCAGATTTCCTGAAAGCCCTGGCGGACAAGGGAGAGACGCCAACAGAGTTAGCTGGTTTTGTAAAGGTGTTACTACCGCGTGCCTGCGATCCTGGAATCCGGGGAAGCTTTGATGGAGCAGCGTTGTTTGATTGTTGCGGCACGGGCGGGGGTAAGCTGGACCTGATCAATGTCTCGACAGCACTTATGTTTATCTTATCCGCGGCAGGTGTGCCGGTGGTCAAACACGGCAACCGTGGCATCACTAAAAAATCCGGCAGTGCAGATGTGCTGGAAACGCTGGGCCGTGATTTAGATGCCGATCCGGCAGGGGTTGTGGTGGAATTGAAGCGCGCGCATATGGCCTTTTGTTTTGCTCCCGCTTTTCATCCGGCCTTCAAGCACATTGCTCCCGTGCGCCAGAAACTGGGAGCAGAAGGTCGTCGAACCATTTTCAATTTCCTGGGACCACTGCTCAATCCCTGTGCGCCGGATACCCAGATGATTGGGGTATTCCGTAAAGAGTATCTAAGTCTCTTCTCCGAATGTCTGGCCTTGCTGGGACGCAAGCGCTATCTGGTAATTTACGGAGAAGATGGGAACGGCCGTCCCATGGGTGAAGTCAGCAGTATTGGTCCAACACGCCTGGTGGGTACCTTGGATGGCGAAGCTGTCGATCGTGAGATTTACGGCATGACCTCTCAGTCCCTGGATGAATTTCTGGTAATTGGAGCTGCTGAGAGTGCCCGGCGTTTGAAGGCTGCGTTTACTGGAGAGGATGCAGGCCCTTTAAGGGAGCTGCTGGCGATCAATGCCGGGGTAGGGATGCTGGTGAACGGCATAGTGGGTTCCATCAGTGATGGTGAATCTAAAGCGCTAGAGTTGATCAAGTCTGGTAAGGTGCAGGCACAGTTTGAGCACTGGCTCAACTAATGGTCACGGTTTCACATCAGTTTTAATAACTACCGTTCCTGCGATAAAATCATGAAGCGCACGTCGCTTGCGGTTGCATAGCAGCGTTGCAAACTCTAATCCGAACCAGAGAAACGATAGTATGTTTAAAGCCAGTTCAGGTGCTGAGGTTGAGTGTATTTCTGTCAGGATACCTTGAGAGTATTCCCAAATGTAGAGCGGAACGGAAAGTATGCCGATACCGAGGTAAACACAGTCACGCAAGATGGCGTGCTTCCAGGTCAAGTTTGAGGATTCATTGATCTGATAAACCTTAACGCGCATAACCATCTTGCCCAGCGTCTGTCCCCACTGTTTGTGAAAAAAGATGGAATACGCCCAATACAGCTGTGCCAGCAGAATGAGCCAGATCAGAGTGAGTATGGCAGGGGCAGATTGAATAGCGAAAATCGTCATGACCCCAACGGGCATGAAAACTAGCGAGTCAATGATCCCCGCAGCAAAGCGTCTCAAACCGGTCTGATATTTTTCATATGCTGGATCGGGAAAGTAGGCTGCTGCTGCATCACCAGAAGAGGGCATAACAGAGAGTTTAGCGATTTAGAAACGGATTGGTCGCTTTTTCATCCTTAATGGTGGTGGTCGGACCGTGTCCGGAGAAGACCACGGTGTCTTCCGGCAGAGTCAGCACGTGATCTTTAATCGATTTCATCAGCACATCGAAGTCGCCACCTGGCAGATCCCAGCGACCGACCCCTCCGGCAAACAGCACATCACCACCGAAGAGCACGCCTTCCGATTTTTCATAGAGTCCAATCGAGCCCGGGCAGTGTCCCGGCAGATGCAGAATCTCAAACTGATACGGCCCGAGCTGCAATAATTCCCTATGTGACAAGTAATGCCTGATGGAAACCGGATGAAGATCAGCATCCATTCCGAAGCTGGACATCAGGTTAGGGTGGTCAAACAGTCTTTGATCGTCCCGATGGCCGTAGCTTACGCAGTTTTCCTGCTGCAGAATGGGGCCGGCATCCCACAGGTGATCCCAGTGACCATGGGTGAGAATCAGGCCGTCCAAGCGGGCCCCTGCATCGGCCAGGAACTCCCGTGTCCCTTCGGGAGCATCAATCAGCCAGTGCCCTTGATCCGTTTTCAGTAGAAAGGCGTTTGTCTGGGCCAGGCCGCCGGTATAAACCTCTACATCCATACTCATGATTCTGCTACGTAGGAGTGACGTTCAATCCTGGCCCCGAGCTTTTGCAGGCGGGTATCGATATCTGCAAATCCGCGATCAATCTGTTGCACATTTTCAATGGTGGAGGTGCCTTCAGCACATAAAGCAGCGATCAGCATAGCCATACCGGCGCGGATGTCCGGACTGACGAGGCGGGCTTTGCGCAGTTTTTCCGGGCCGATCACCACTGCGCGATGCGGATCACACAACACGATGGCAGCACCCATATTAATTAGCGGATCCGTAAAATACAGGCGTGATTCAAACATCTTCTCGTGGATCAAAACGGTACCACGGCATTGGGTGGCAGTCACCAGCGCGACAGATGTCATATCCGCCGGAAAGCCCGGCCATGGGGAGTCGTCGATTTTGGGTATCGCGCCTCCCAGGTCCGTTTGAATTTTCCGACTTTGCTTGGCAGGCACCAGCAAATCACGTCCTTGCGGGACGGTCTTGATACCCAATCGCTCGAAGTTCATTCGGATCATGCGCAGGCTGGCAAGGTCGGCATCTTTGATCAGGATTTCACCCTTGGTACAGGCAGCCAGCGAGATGAAGCTGCCGACTTCCAGATAGTCGGGCCCGATGCGATAGCGGCAGCCTTTGAGTTTTTTGACGCCCTGAATTTCCAGGATGTTGGAACCAACACCCTGGATTTTAGCGCCCATTTTGATCAACAGGCGGCACAATCCCTGCACGTGAGGTTCACTGGCGGCATTACGGATGGTAGTCTTCCCTTCAGCCAGCACGGCAGCCATGACGGTGTTTTCAGTGGCAGTGACGGACGCTTCATCCAGCAGGATGTCAGCGCCCTTCATTTTTCTGGCTTTAAGTTCCAGTCCGTCATCCAGTTCGCGGATGCGCACACCTAGTGCTTCCAGTGCCATAAAGTGGGTATCGAGGCGTCGCCTTCCGATTTTATCACCACCGGGGCGGCGCAGGAGCACCCGACCACAGCGTGCCAGCAGTGGACCAGCGAACGTCAGTGAGCCACGCAGTTTCCCGGCTATTTCTGCAGCCAGGTCGGTGCCCGGGTCTTTCTCTGCGTGGATAGTCAAGGTCTGACGCAGATCTCCTTCCCGGGCGGCAATGGAAACGCCGAGGTGTTGCAGCATTTCCTCTACTTTGCGAACGTCTTCAATCGGCGGCACATTCTCGATGAACATCGGCTCATCGGTCAGGCAGCATGCGGCCAGCACCGGCATGGCTTCGTTCTTATTTCCCTGTGGCTGGATGGTTCCGCACAGGGGCGTCCTGCCCGTTACCTCAAAGTAGTCACGATTTACTGCTGCAGCCATATACCGCCAGTACGCCACTACCGGCTCACTGCGTCGAGGGAATTTTGTGTCCACTGCTGATTATAAATACAGCAGTGAATCATAATTGTCATTGTGATGGTAAGACGCTAGAAAACGCTATGGAAACGAACCCTGACAGCGCTCCTGCACCGGAGGCCCCATCTTCTGCAAATGCATCGGATCGGAATCTGTGGTGCATGCTATGCCACTTATCACCATTACTGGTCTTGATCGGAATTCCTTTTCTCAACGTCATTGCGCCACTGCTGGTCTGGCAGATCAAGAAGGACGAGCATCCCGAAGTGATCGAACATGGTAAAGAATCCCTCAATTTTCAGATTACGGCGACTATTGTTTTCACGCTGCTTATGCTGGGTTTGATTACGGGTGCGCTGCTGACCATGGTGCTCATTGGGTTTATCATCTTACCGATCATCGGGCTGCTGTTGGTCGCTGCATCCATTGCGTGGATCGTGCTGGTCATCCTGGCGGGAGTAAGAGCCAATGAGGGAGGTTTTTACCAGTATCCCTGGACGTTACGCCTGGTCAAATAAGCTAGATTCCAACTGCTGTCTTGGCTTCCTGCCATAGTGCCTCCATTTCAGCCAGGCTGGCGGTTCCCACATTCTTACCTTGCTCGTTGAGTTTCTGTTCCACATATGTGAAACGAGCACGAAACTTTTTATTGGTATGGCGGCAGGCGTCTTCGGCATCGACTTCCAGGTGACGAGACAGGTTGACCAGACAAAAGATCAAGTCGCCTATTTCTTCGCGGATGTGTGCATGATCCGAATTATCGGAAGTTAAGGCTTCTTCCAGCTCGTCCAGTTCTTCCCGTGTTTTGTGCAGCACACCTTGGGGGTCATCCCAATCGAATCCGGCTTTGGCGGCTTTCTTCTGATATTCCCTGGCCTGCATCAGTGCGGGTAGAATAGGCGGCACGCCGTCGAGCAGGCTTTCACGTTCCGGTTTTTCCTGTTTTTTGAGTTCATCCCACTTTTGCAGCACTTCGGCTGCGTCGGCACACTGATCTTCTCCGAAGACGTGCGGGTGGCGACGAATCAGTTTTTCATTAATGGATTGGGCGACATCATCGAGTGAGAATACTTCACGCTCTTCAGCGATCTGTGCGTGGAAAACAATGTGCAGCAGCACATCTCCTAATTCTTCCCGCAGTAGGTCGTCGTTTTGTTCGTCGATGGCTTCGATGGTTTCATAGCATTCTTCCAGCATGAGCATCCGGATGGACTGGTGGGTTTGTTCGATGTCCCAGGGGCAGCCTTCGGGTGAGCGGAGTTTGGCGACGATATCGCGCAATTTATTAATGGAATTCATCTGGAAAGTTAGAAGTAAGAAGGAAGAATTAAGAAGTAAAAAAGAAGGGGATCGTGTGATTGCCTAAAGTTTGGCGGCGATTAGTATGCGCTCATGGATTCGGTGGCTGACTCATTTACTTGGATCGACTGGGGGGTGGTTGTCCTGTATTTGATTTTTACTACCTGGATTGGGCATCGTTTGCGGGGCAAGCAGTCCAGTATTCATGATTTTTTCCGGGCAGGGCGATCCCTGCCGTGGCCGGCGGTTTCGGGATCGATCATAGCCACCGAAATCAGTGCACTGACCTTCATCGGGGTGCCGGCCATGGTGTATGCGGCATCAGGAGATTTTACCTATTTGCAGTGGGCGGTCGGATCCATTGTTGCACGGGTGCTGGTGGGTATTTTTCTAGTTCCTCGTTATTATCAGGAAGAAATTTTCAGCCCTTACGATTTTATTGGAGGACAATTGGGCGAGGGAGCCAAGCAGATGACAACCATGCTGTTTTTTCTGGGGTCGGTGTTGGGTCAGAGTGTCCGGGTTTTGGTAACCGCACTGATCTTACGGACGGTTACGGGTGTAGATTTTGAATGGTGTATCGTGTTCATCGCTCTCTTTGCGGTGGGGTGGACGTTGATGGGAGGGATGGCGACGGTGATCTGGACCGATGTGGTTCAGTTTTTTCTGTTTGTATCCGGCGGGGTAATGGCGCTGGTGTGGATGCTAGCTGTATTGCCGGGTGGTATTCCTGAATGGATGGAAGTTTCCGCTGCCGCGGGAAAGTTCAAACTGATCGATTTGACTACAGATCCAGCGGTAGGCTTTACCTTGTGGGTCGGGATTTTGGCAATGCCGTTCCAGAATCTGGCTGCTTTTGGCACGGATCAACTCAATGCACAACGGATGTTGTGCTGCCGGAATGTCTCCGATGCGCGCAAGGCGATCATCTGGAGCAGCGTCAGTCAGGTAGTGACGCTGTTGATGCTGCTGGTAGGAACAGCACTCTTTGCCTACTACCAGGCCTTCCCGCCTTCGGCAGGACTGATCGTTCTGTTTGAGGAAGATGCCGATACGATTTTCCCGGCATGGATTACCACCGTACTACCGGTCGGTTTATCCGGCCTGGTATTGGCAGGTGCGTTTGCAGCTGCTATTTCGAGTCTCGATTCGATTCTGACGGCGCTATCTCAGACTACCTTGTCACTGTTTCGAAGAGATACGGGGACCAGGACACAAGTTGATGATATAAAACGTTCACGATTACTGGTCCTGGTGTGGGGAATTATTCTGGCCGCCTTTGCAATCGGGTTAAATACCATGCGTGGTGATATTAATATGGTGAATCTGGCTTTCGGAATGGTGGCGTATACATATGGACCGTTATTAGGTATTCTGTTTTTGGCTTTGAGGAACCGGCGGGTTCATTGGGGGGCACTTGCACTGGGTGTTATAGCTTCCGTATTAATGACTTTGACATTTCGGTCTGACCCCTATCAGGTAGCGCTTAACTTTGAATGGTGCTCTGTAGCGGATCTACGAACCATTCCATGGATTACAGATGATGGAAAAGGAGGATGGAAAATGTCGATCAACTACGCTTGGATGTTTCCACTTACCTGTTTAATCACTTACGGGGTCGGGATCATGGGTTCTATCAAGGAGTAAGCAGGACCATTATTCAGGTCCGGAATCTTCCGGTCGTTTTCCCAGCATGCGATCCCATATTTTTTTCAGTGCGCCTTCCGGACGATCTGCCCGCACCTGGCGGATGTGAATGTTTTGACCGGCAGGCTCAAGTATCCATGTAAAGAAAGTGGTGATGGTTCCATCGGGCAGCCGGAATTCACCAAAACGTAAATCGGAAAAGGTTAGCTTGCCGCCCTGCTCTGCAGCCATATAGAAACCTTCTGAAAACCATAGCAGCCGCTCTACACTGCGAGTATCTTTGAGGGGAGCGATGAGTGCGGTTTTGCGCGGGATAAATTCAAATGTCACATCAGGGGACTTATCCAGCAGCGAAGCGTACCCGACCCAATAACCTTCCGCGCTTTCACTGAGTGATCGCCATAGCAAGGTATTAAATGCAGTCGGGTGTGTCATCTGACGGGTTACTTCAATTCCCTGCCGTTCGAGTTCAGCACTGAAACGAATGGTAATAATCGACTTGGCTGAGAAGCTCCACGCGACATAGACACAGCTGATCGCCAAACCGAGCGCATTCGCCCGGAAACGCCAGAGAGGATGCCGGTGCAAAATGACGGCTAGTAGGACACCGAACAGAATAGGTAGAGTAAAAAGCGGATCGATGATGAAAAAATTATTAAATCCGACCCGCATGCTGGAAAACGGTTCGAATACCTGTGTTCCATAGACTGTAAAACAGTCTATCAGGACATGCGTGAAGAAAATCCAGAAACAGGTCCAGGACGAGCTACGTATGGGCGCTTTGGTTTTGTGAATTTTGTGCAATAGCCATCCGCATAGCGGCGATATTACCAGCATCGCCAATAGTGAGTGTGAGAGACCGCGGTGCCAGCTGAGTTGCGCTGCAGGATCCAGCAGAGGGTAGACCAGAATGTCTAGATCCGGCAGCGTGCCCAACAACAGCCCCCATAATGCCGCCTTACGTCCGAGTGATTTTCCCAGGCCTGCTTCTGCAACGGCGGCACCCAGTGTGGCCTGTGTGATTGAATCCATGGGTTGAAACTAGTGGGTTCACTTTGTTGCGCAACTCGTCAGTATGGTGAAAGATCAGAACAGGTCACTGGAACTTGCGGGCAAACCATTCCATCTGATCAGTCTCCGAGCTTTGATCGCAATGATTCGAGAGTAGACCGATTGGATTAAGCTCGAGCACTTTGTTAATACTGTAATCGAATTTAGAAGAGCTGCTGTTGAACCAGAACCAGGGCAGACCTCGGTGCACTTTCCCGATTGCAAACAGATCACCGGTGAAAAGAACATCAGCCTGCTTGGAGTAAAAACCGCAGTGTCCTTCGGTATGGCCGGGGAGTCGGTACACTCGTATCCCGCCAAATAGATCCAGATCCTGATAATCGGTCAGCGTGCGGTCTGCCAGAACGGGCTGATATTGCAGCACCTGTCGTCCAATCCATTCTGAAAATCCACAGAGGCGACTGAATCCCCGATAGGGATAAGTGCCGGCAATGTGTTTTTTCTCCAGTGGGTGAGCATAGATAGGAGCATCGGTCTTCTCGCGGATGCGCGATAAATTCAGAGTATGATCCAGGTGGCCATGAGTCAGCAGAATAGCCTGAATGTCGTCCCAGCTGCGGTGTACCTGTTTCAGTGCGTTATCAATAAGCTTAAAATGCCGAATGAACCCTGAATCGATTAGGGTGACTCCTTGTGAATCCACCAGCAGGTAGGAAGTAACCAATATGCCCCGGATCTGATAAATTCCATCTCCCATGTCCTTCATCATCCGAAGAGCTTAGCGTATTGGATCTGCTATGGAAAGCATTCCTGATGCGGGGTAGTCTAATCTGAGGGTTGGATTCAAGGCGGTTCCCAAGCGCCTGTAAGCCTTGAAACGAGCGGAATGTTGATCCAGCTGCCCATGGTCAATAGTTGCGTATAAAAAAGACACTGGCGGCGGGCGAGTGGCTGCGTAGGAATGGCATTATCAGGCAAACGCGCTATTGATTTAGTGGCTCGAAGCGCATAAAACCTACATTTAGTTGATTTCAATTTTGGTAAGTTTCATGTAATCTCTTCGAAAATATGCAGTTACAAAGCACAACAGCGAGTAAGATAATCGCGCATATCCAGGACAACCCGCTGGACAAGGATGCTTGGCGGGATTTGACCATGGTCGCTTTTGACCAGAAAGAGACGGACGCATTCCGCTCATACCATCTGATGGCAGATGCATTGGAGCAACTGGAGAATCAGCGTTCGAACGACACGATATTTGGCCCCGTCACAGATCCGCCAAGGTTGGGAACCAGTCACCGGCAGCTGATCATGGACTGTGTAAAGGATCCTAAGAGTGCATCCAACTTAGCTGCGCTGGCCAGGTTGTTTCTGGAAGATGCCCAACTGCCCGCACCGGCGCGCCGGCTGGCGCTGCACGCTTCGAAAATGCAACCCGATAAAGCCGAGTGGAATCAGCTTATTGAAGAATGCCAGGATGCGAATAATTCAAGAATTGAGGTCAGTCAGGCAGAATTTGATCCCGCTGAAGCGCAGAGCACACTGATTCGTCCGAATAAGCCGCGTGAGATCTCTGAATTGAAAGAGCTGATGATGGAGTCGATTCGCCTGAGTCCTGAGTTGATCGGAGAGCAGGATTTGGATGTTAGCAAGTCCTCGCGTATGCCCCGGATTGATGAGGTGCTGCCGGAATCTGAGGGCTCGGACGGCCCAGTCTGGGGCGAGGCATTAAACCAGCTATTACTGGCATTGCAGCAGGAATCGTATTCAGAGATATCAGATTTACTTGAGGAAAACGATAAGGAGGAACACGGAGGGAATGACCCGGCTTTTAGTCTGCTGTATTTGATCGCAGGTCTCGCCATGCATCGTGTGTCCCGCCAGAACGAGGCAGCACAATTCTATCAGCAGGCATTAAAGCATTTACCTTCAGCCAGTGCCCTGGTCTTCTACCAGGCTAGCACCTATCACGAATTGTGGATGCTGGATGAAGCGGCCAGTCTGTATGAGGCGGTAATTAAGGAAATCCCGGATCATCATGCTGCCTGGCATAATCTTTCCATGGTCTATCAGGGGTTGGATGACCATGTTAAGGCGGAGGAAGCAGCTGAAAAAGCCACTTCACTGCGTCCGGATGAGCTGTTTTATCAAAGGAATTATGCCGCTGTTCTGTTCAAAAATGGCAAGACGTTTGAAGCGGCTGACCTGCTGGCGGCACAGGTCGATTTTCATCCGGAGGACACCGATCTACTGCTGCACTATGCGCTGGTGCTCTACCAGATGAGTAACTTTCAGACTGCTCAGCGCCTGCTGGAGAAACGAATGGAAATCATGGGTAAGGACATTGAAGGCATAGCCTACCTGGCAATGTGTTTTGCGTATCAGTCGCAGAGCGGTTCCGCCTATGATCTGGTCTGCGATCTGGAACCGAATGAGGATAACCTCTCACTGGTTACCACGGCATGGGAAAAAACGGCCTTTGCGTTAGAAAAAGACAGCCGTCAGGAACGGGCCATGTCATTACTGGAAAAAACCTTGCAGCATGATGAGGCCAATGCAGGAGCCTGGTTGCGCAAAGGTTTGATATTGAAACGTCAAGGTAATACCGACCAGGCCTTGAAAGCCTTTGAGCAGGTCAATACGCATGCTCCGTTTTTGGCACGTGCCTGGGCGGAATCAGCCATGATTTTTTACAGCCGGGGAGACTACATCAATGCCGCTGATAAATTCCAGCGCGCGGCCGATCTGGATTCGGCAGTGGTGGAATGGGCGTTCAATGCTGCCGTGACCTGGGAAAAACTGGAAAATATGGACAAAGCCCAAGAAGCTTACCGTCGTGCGATTTCACTGGATCCAGATCATATGGGTGCGCATACCAATCTGGCACTCATCATGATTCATCGCGGGGAAGTAAAAGAGGCCCGCACATTGATGGACCAGATGGTTGAACGACATCCGGATAGTTCGAGCGGATGGTTTGCACTGGGCTGTGTATGTGAGCAGCAGGAGGATATGGATGCGGCGGTTGATGCCTACCGCGAGTCTTTAAAGCTGAATCCCGAGAAGAAAGAGGCCCGCAAAAATCTGGATGCCATCATAGATCGCGTCAGCTGACTGCCGGATTTCATCACTTCGAAGTGTGGATTTTCTCAACAGGCCGGCACTGAGCCGACGGTTGGAAATCGAAGGAGTGATTTCTGTATTCTGAACTTAAAGAAACCTCTCCACCTGAGCTTCTAAAAGCGCTCTCAGGCTGGACTGTAATTCAGTGTCGGACACGATAGCAGGAGCTGGTTTGCGTTTTCCTTCCGATATAAAAACTCCGGAGACGCCTTCATGAACAACCGCACCGACAGCGTCGACTACTTTCCCGGCCTGAGCTTCAGCGGATTTGAATATCAAAGGCTGTAAAAGGCTGAGAAACCAGGGCATGCCGTCACCACTGTCTGTCATGGGAGTTTTGGTGGGTCCCGGGTCAACTGAGCAGATGAGTATTCCCTGAGCGGATAATTGTTCCTGCAGCAACTCGGATATCATGGTAGTAGCTACTTTTGATTTCGCGTAGGCACCCATGAGCCCACCGATTTCCTTAGGATTGATGAGACTGGAAATGTCCAGTTTTTTAACCGATTTGATTGCCGAACTGGAAAAATTGACCACGATAGCTTTTTGCTCGGAGCTGGATCCGGCACTCAACTGACTGCGCAGTCGCTGAATCATCAGGTAAGGTGCCAGGGTATTGACAGCAAAGTGTGCTTCGACGCCTTGCATACTCGTCATCCGGCTGTCTGTTAATAAACCTGCAACGTTGTAGAGTGCGGAAAGTTCCGGGTGGTTATTGCCGATCAAGTTAATGGCATGATCGACCTCCGACAAATCCATCATATTGGCCTGGTAGGAATAGAATGATTGATCCGGGTACCATTCGCTCAGTGCAGCCGTTTGCTTTTCAGTCTTGTCCAGCGATCGGTTTAATAAGACAAGATTCCAGCCCTGTGCTGCCAGGAGTTTGGAAATTTCCATTCCGATACCACCGGTTGATCCGGTAATTACTGCCGTATGCATAGTCTTTATGCTCATTTTTGTTTCCGCGGTTGTTTCGTCTGTCTTAACAAGACCTGAGGTACCCAAGAGGTATTCCACTTTACCCCAACTGCCAAGCCTGATGTTTGATAAATTTCAGTTTTTTGATTAATTCAGAAGTAATCAGTGTGTGCTGCCCGTCCTGCCGGACACCCGGGTTAAGGGAAAATCCGTTCCAAACCCGGTGAGGCTAGGGTCGCGGAGGAGGCATGGGAGGTCTGGGTCCTCCCGGACGCGGAGGTGGCGGGCGCATCCTGATAGTGTCAATAAACAGAGAACATATTCCCCCTTCGGAAGGCGGGGTTCCGTGAACGATCTTTACCCCCGGGATAGTAAGCGTGTTCCCTTCCAGCGAGGGTGGCAAAGTCAGGGTAATGACACAGTCATCAACACCCTGCTCAGTGAAAATCACCAGTGCTGCATTGGGCGGGGACTTCTGGAAGGATTCAGTCACCATTTCCTTCATCTCTTCAGGTCCGATTTCACCCGCAATACGGAACGGGCGATCAGAAAAATACAGAATATCCGGATCTACTTCGAATAAGGTCAGCGTTTCTCCAGCAAATGTCATGCGTTTTGCATTCTGAACGAACAGGAGCGTGGGTTCGGCGGCTTTTTCTTCGAGAGAGCTGTCTGGTGTTGTTGCTTCAGTTTCCACTGAAGCGGTGAGTGGTACTGTGAAGAGCACAAAGACCAGAAAAATGATACTTAGATGTTGGAGTCGGCTGCTTTTCATTCTTAATGCGTTATTAATTTGTTAATCATCTGTCAATCATTTATTTACATGCAGGTAAGTTTTTGATACTGCAGTATGAGTATCGATTCCCAGATCGAATATCGTAATCAGAACTCCACTTGTATGATCAAAGAAACGATAAGCTGTCCGACTTGCGGAAAGTTGTATCATGTGGGTCGTCTTGAAAACGGAGAGCGTGCGGTTTGTCAGCGGTGTTCCAGTCCGTTGCTGGAACAGACGCCCGCCATGATTCAGAAAGCGCTGGCTTACGCCACTGCCTCGTTGATTCTTTTTGTTCCCGCCCAGTTTCTCAGTCTGCTCCATTTCAATTTTTCCGGACAATGGACAGAAAATATTGTGCTTACGGGTGCATTTGTTCTGTGGCAGCAGGGGGATCCTATTGTCGGGCTGGCGGTGGCGTTTATCGGCTTCCTGGTCCCGTTGGGCTTTAATCTGCTGGTCATAGTGGCATGCGTGGCAACCGCCACACAGAAGTTCCATCGTTTAGCGCGGCGCAGCTGGGCCATCATCCACGAGCTGGGGGAATGGAGCATGCTTGATGTATACTTAATCGGGTTGGGAGTCTCCGCCATTAAACTCCTCGGGATGGGAGAAGTGGCCACGCGCCCGGGTCTTTGGTTTGTCTTTGGCTTCATCTTCACCACCACTCTGACCACCAGCGTCATACGGCCTGCCGCCGTTCGGCAGTTATTACGGCAAAAAGTGCCTCAGACAAAGTCCGTTGATCAGGGCCACTCCTCTCATCCGGTCGACATTCCCGCTATGAAATCAAAAATCCTGTGCCTGTTAATTGCTTCGGCTCTTTTCTGGATTCCGGCCAACTTTCTCCCGGTCATGACGATTACCATGATCGGGCAAAAAGATATTCTGACGGTCATGGGGGGAGTCGAATATTTGTGGTATCATGGTGACATTATCCCGGCAATCATCATCTTTGCTTTCAGTATTGTAATTCCGATTTCAAAGATTCTTATTCTGTTCTATATCCTGATGACCATGGAGCGACCGGCCAGCCCCGCAAAACAGACCAGACTGTACCAGATCGTGCAATCGATCGGGCGCTGGTCGATGGTTGATATTTGTGTGGTTTCCATTTTGGCGGCTCTTGGGCAATTAGGGGTGGCTGCTACCGTTACAGTGGGGCCGGCCGCGCTGCCTTTCTGTATCGTTGTGGTCCTGACTATTTTTGCAGCAAATTCTTTTGACACCCGGGTCTTTTGGAGAGATTCAGGCGTAAAAAATGCTAGAATTCATCAGGAACAGACCGTATGAAACAGAATGAAGAGATCGCTACGGCTCCCGCTGAGAAAAAATCCGGTTTTCCGGTTTTCTGGCTGGTGCCCTTATTAGCTTTGGCGATCAGTGGCTGGCTGATTTACAGTGCCAAGTCTAAAAGCGGGCTGAGCATCCAAATCGTATTTGAGGATGCCTCGGGGCTGCAGCCCGGGAAAACAGATATTCGATACAATGGTGTGAAAGTCGGCACCGTTCGGGATCTGGAAATCAAAAAAGACCTGACGGGTGTCATCGTTAAAGCGGACGTTCACCAAAGTGCCGTCAACATTACACGCGAAGGTGCTGAGTTTTGGATTGTCCGTCCTACCTTTAGTCTCGGAGGGGTTTCCGGAATCGAGACACTCATCAGCGGAAACTTTATCAGTGTTACCGCCGGAGATGGTGAACCGACCACATTTTTTAAAGGATTGGAATCCAAACCCCCTTTCGACCCCAACTCACCGGAGCTCTACATTATTCTGGAAGGTCAGGAAATGCCTCCTGTGGTTGAAGGCTCGCCGATCCTCCATCGGGGGGCGGTTGTCGGCCAGGTAATCAAGACCGGATTCGATCATGAAAAATTTCTGGCTGTTGTAGAGATCAGCATGCGTGAGGAATCCAGATACCTGGTGCACAAAAACTCTGTCTTCTGGAACTCCAGCGGTATGGACATTCGCTTTGACTTAAATGAATCTAAAATTGAAACCGGAGCTCTGATCTCAAGTCTGGTCGGTTCCATTACGATTGGATCCCGTCGATCTGATATGCATCAGGCGGAGCCTGCGTCGCACGGGGATCGTTTCAAGCTGTACAGTTCACTCGAAAGCGTGATTCAGGATAACCGTGAAGCAACATCCAAAGCCATTAAGGAAGATAAAGCCAGCTTCGGGCATTCTTTTTCACTCGATGTCAAAAAAGCCGATGGAGTAGGCCCTGGAAGCCCTGTCCAGTTCCGCGGGCTCACCATCGGGGAAGTGCGCACGCTGCTCTGGGAGTCGGAATCCAACCGGATCGAGGCCTTGTGCACTGTTGACAAGGCTTATGGCGACTTGCTGCGCGAGAAGACACGCTTTTTCCTGATTTATCCGGAGATCAAAATCAAAGGACTCAGTACCATTCATATGTCTTCGGATGTGTTCAAAGGGCCTTACATCGATCTGGTCGCAGGTTCGGGCCAATTCCATGATGAATTTATACTGGAATATACCGGCCATGAGTCGTATCGGCCTGCTCAGGGCCTGCGGCTGGTGCTGCAGATGAGTCGCCTGGGGAAAGTGTCTGTCGGTTCTCCTGTCTATTATCGTGGGATTCAGGTGGGACAGATTGAAGAAACCCGCCTGGCGGATGATGCAACCTCCGTTGAACTGGATACGGTCATTTATACCCCGTATGCACCTTTGGTCTCTGAGCAAACACGCTTCTGGAACGCCAGTGGCATTGAAACCAGCATCAGTCTTCTGGGAGGGCTGCGGATGGAAACGACTTCATTTGATGGGGTGCTGGAAGGTGCTATCGCCTTTGCAACGCCGGAGGGCACAGGAATGGGAGTCGCTGCTCGCGACGGCCTGGTTTTCACCGTTGCGGAAAAACCGGAAAAATCCTGGCTTCGCTGGAAACCCAAGATCAGCGTTAGTCCCCAATCCGTCCAGTAGCCGGATCGACGTGAGCCAGCAACATCCAAGCATCAAGATACTGCCATATGTCAGCTTGACGGTCTTCTTCGGCCTGCTCTGGCTGCCGCTCGGGCAACAGGCTTTTCTGCTAGATCACTGGATGAAGCTTGGTGTTTATCTGGCGCCAGTCATGGTTTTTACCTTTGTCTGCCATCATTCCGGAGCGATACAATGGTCCTTGTCAGACTTCAGATTAATGTCATTAGTCATGCTGGTATTTTATATCGCGCACCAGTTTGAAGAGCACTGGATTGATCTTTGGGGCAACTCTTACGCGTTCCATGGATTTGTAAATCATTGGATCGCTTCGGTCTTGGATAATGATGCAGCTAATTTTGAGGTGCTGACTCCCCATGCCATTTTCATGATCAATACGTCATTGGTCTGGTTGCTGGGTTTTCTGGCATTCCTGACCGCCTGCTCATATCGATTTCCTGCGCTGTGTTTCAATTCCATTCTGCTGGTGAACGCGTTGGCTCACGTGCTGACTACAGTCACACAACAGGTCTATAACCCGGGCTTGCTGACCGCGGTGGTGCTTTTCATTCCAATCTCTCTTTTGATTTATCGGAACGCCTGGAAGGCGAAGCTGGCGACTCCGGGACTGATTGTTCTCAGTCTGGTCTGGGGAATCATGGCTCACATCATCATGGTGGCAGGCCTGATCGGAGCCAATGGGCTGAAATGGTATCCAGAGTATGTATACAGCCTGATACTGGTCATCTGGTCCGTCATCCCAGTAGTTTTTTACCGGCCTGCTGTAAAACAGTCGCTGGGCTAGTGCAGGAACCGCCCGGTTATTTCCCTTCCGTCCCGGATGGATTCAGAGGCGCATGATCAGGCTGCCGCAGAGTGTCAGAATGACATTGGCAAAAGCGTAGGTCCCTGCATAGCCCAGAGAAGGCACACTGCTTTTAGCCTCTTCATTGACCATACTGAGGGCGGGTGTGCTGGTCATCGAACCTGTGATACCTCCTAAAAGAATGGCCGGTTCCAACCTCAACGCCCATTTCCCAAAGGCATATGCCAGCAGAACAGGCAGCACTGTCACTGTAATCCCGCAAACAAAGAGTTGTGGTCCGACGGACTGGAGAGCTTCCCAGATGCCGGCTCCTGCATTCAGTCCGACCCCCGCCATGAAGAACAGTAATCCCAATTCCATCAGCAGCCATCGTGCGGCTCGCGGAAGCCCTCCAAATACCGGGTAACTGGTTCGCAGATAACCAATCAAAATTCCACTGATCAACAGCCCGCCGGAAAGGCCCAGGCCAATATTGATTTCTCCCAGCTGGATCGTGATCTGCGCGATCAGCAAACCTGCAATGATACCCAGAGAAAATGTAACCAGATCGGTTTTTTCCAGGGCATCTTCTTCAATACCCATGAACTCCTTTAGTGCTGTCATGTTCTCAGACACACCCTTAATGGTGATGGTATCCCCCTTCAAAAGAACCAGATCCGGAGAAGGTTCCAGTTCAATCCGGGATCGGACCACGCGCACAATCGTCGCCTGAAAACGGGTGATCAGACTCAGCGAAGAGATTTTTTTTCCGGCAGCCTGCTGGGAGGAAACCACCAGCTCCTCTTCACTAATTTCAACATCAACCAGATCCCCGTCCGTAATTTCCGGACCAAAGAGCGGATGGACGTAAGCCAGATTTTTCGCATTAAACCCGACAGTGATCCGGTCGCCTGATTCCAGCGTGCAGTCCTGATGTAAATCGATCCATTCACCGTGACGCTTGATTTTAAGTATCCCGATCTCCCACTGATGCAGTTCGGGGATCTGGGTAATCGGTTTTCCGGTCATCACTGCATTGCTGACCTCGTAGGCTCGAATCGCGGCATTAGGTATCCTGGCATCACTACCACTCATGTTCATGGCTGCTTCAGCTTTTTTGGCCGAAGCGACCAAGTTATCGCGGAAAAGACGAGGAACAAATTTAACCAATAGCATCAGCCCTATCGTGCCAAAAATGTAGGTGATCGCGTAGGCTTCAGTTACATGTGCAGCGGCTTCTTCGCTGGAGATTCCAGCTGGAGTGGTCACGGCACCGCTGGTCACTGCGTCCTGAGCTGCGGCCAGTGTAGGGGTGCTGGTCAGAGCACCTGCCATCAGCCCCGCAGAGTAACCATACTCAAACTGGAATATTCCCGCCAGGATCTTGGTCAGCGTGAGAGCGGTCACTGCAGTAAAGAGGGCCAGACCGATGTATTTGACGCCATTTTCCAGCAGCACGGAAAAAAAGCGGGGTCCGGCTACCATGCCGACCGAGAAAATGAAAACGATAAATCCCAGATCTTTGATGGCTGCCGGTGCTGAAAAACCAAAGTGGCCCATGGTGAGCGAGATCATAAGCACTCCAGCCGTGGAACCTAAGGCAAACTGCCGGTAGTGGATCTTTCCCACCAGATATCCCAGAAAAACGGTCAGAAACAGTGTCAGTGCAGTTGAGCCTGCAAACAGTTCGTAAAGATCAATCGTCATTCCCAAATTTATGCTGAGATTTGTCAATACACCAGACTCCGGATGATCGTCAATGGATAAAGCAGAAATGCCTTCATGCTGGCCTGGTGGATACTATGGCAATGACTGGAGTGCCGGTTCTGAATAGACATCTTTTACCGGTTGAGCGGGTCCTTGCCGGTGATTGCTAAAGCCCTGAAACTGCTCTCGGACCAACCGAAAGGTAGATGAGATTACTGTCTGTTCTTCGTAATTTTAAAAAATCCAATTCTGTTAGGTAAGCCTGGAACGGTCAGGAGGTTTTTGTATGCCTTACATCCATATATTCTGCACATGCTACGGCTTAGGTCTTTCAGTCAGTTGCACCTCGAGTGGACCGTTCGTATCCAGATGAATATCACGCTGAGGAAAGGCAATAACGATGCCTGCTTCTTTCAACTTTTCGTCGATCAGGTGGCGTAACTCACTGCTGGTAGCCATTCGATTGTCGGCAGCACACCAGAAATACAGACGAAATCCAAGCGCGTTATCACCAAAACTGTCGAAGATGACAAACGGTTTTGGGTCGGGAAAGATTCCACTGTTTGCCGCCGCTGCTTCCAGCAGGATCTGCTCAGTCTTACGGGTGGGGCTGCCATAGCTGACACCGACATCTATCGTGGCACGGAACATGCGGTCACTTAATGTCCGGTTGATAATGGCATTTTCTAATAAGGTGGAGTTGGGAATAATTTTTTCTGAGGCATCGAAGTCCCTGAGACGAGTGCTTCGTGCACCAATGGATTGCACCGTTCCGACTCTTCCGGACATTTCAATAATATCCCCCGGAGCAATGGGTCGTTCCAAAAGCAGAATAATACCACTCATGAAATTTTTCAGAATTTCCTGGGAAGCAAAACCGACTGCCAGGGCGAGGATACTGGTCGGAATGGCCAGAGAAGAGAGCGGGAAGTCAAAGAGCCAGAATACAATGACTACTCCAATAACCAGATTCAGATAGAAAAGCAGTTTTCGAGATGCTGCAGATACCCGGGAATCGAGATTCATTTTGAGCCTCAGTAACAGACTGACAGCCCATGCTAAAGTCCACGACGCAACCACAATTCCGATCAGGGCAAGAGAGATCCATACCAGCGTGCCGACGGTGAAAGGTTTGTCATTCAGTCGGAAAAATTCAAAGCCCCAGATCTGTTCTATCGAAAAACCGATACGACTGGAGATCATTCCAAAATCCCATTGCCGGGTACCTTTTTGCAGCTGTCGCTTGAAATTTTCCGCATCAATCATCATCTGACTAATGTGGGCTACTTCATCCTGCTTATGCTGCACAAGTTCCTTAGCGGCTTCGTAGGCTTCTTGAAAGAAAGGGATTTTATCCGGTTCGTCGACAGTGAGTTGCTGCTGCCGGCTGGCGAGAACTTCACGGGCCTGTTCCAGTTCAGTTTCTTTAAATTCCAGTTCCGAACCAAGATGTTTAATGTGTTGTGTGATCTGATCCTGCCAGGCCAGCACCTCTTTATCGGAAAGCTGCCGCTGGAAATAGAGCAGAATCGCTTTTACACTTTCTTTTTGAATACTGAGGTAACTGAGCGAGCGCTGGAGCTTGGCCACTTCCGCCAGGGTGGCTTGTCTTTGATAGTCCAGTGAAACCATTCGGGCGGCCTGGAGTGGACTGAGTTCTTCCGGCAGCGCACGGTTGAGCTTTTCCCATTGTGATTCGGCTTGCGCCAGCCTGCGCTGTGCTGCTGTCATCTCGCGATCCAGTTCATTTTCCCTCTTGGAGAACTGTTCCATCATAGTCTGGTTATCTTCTTCTGTAACGATCAGCAAATCCCGGCTGGTTTCGAGAAAAGGCTCGAAGAGGTTTAGTTTTTTATTGGTCAGTTTTTGCCGATCTCTTGAAAGGCGGGATTGCAGGCGGCGTAGCGCATATTGCTCAACCTTGGTCCAGAGAGTCAGTTCATGGTCTTTCTGCTTTAAGCTGAGATTTTTGCCGCGTATCGGGCGAGTCACCTGGGTTTGAATGGCTTGAAAGGCGTCCAAGGCAACACTCAAGTTGCTGTCTGACCGGGATACTTCTTTGTGAGCCAGCACTTGGCTGCGCCTGAGCTGATATTCGACCGCCAGCAATTGCCGATACTGTGAAAAGGTGATCGATTCGCCTAAATCCCCGACGGCTGTAACCGGAGTCCACGTTTCCGGATCTCCCAGCGTTTCCAGTTCTTGCTGTGTTTCTGTGAGTTGAATCAGTGCGGTAATCTGATTCTCATAGATCGCATCCAGTTCGTAGATAAGCCGGGAGACGCGTATGGAAACGGGATCTGTGTCAACTTCCTCCGGAGGAAAGGTGTAGAGCTCTCGAAAGGCAGAACGTTTTTCTTTGACCACTTCGACCGATTCAGGAACGGAAGCCGGATCAAAGTAGTTATCCGCTGTCGTTGATTTTGAATCTACTAAATTCGAAGCTTGAAACTGCCCATAGACCACAGGGCAAATGAAATATAGCATCAGTAGCCACAAGGGATATTTCATTTTTTGGGCTGGCTTTTCCGAGTCCTGTCTCATGGCGCGTGTCGAAATCTAAGCTCGTCAATCTGAATAAGCGATTTTTTTTCATTCAAAATACCTTGGCTGGATGGCGTGGTCATCAACGAAGGATGCTTGGCAGCATTCAGGGGTATTCTTCGTGCATCGGTTGATTTTTATTGAAGTTTCGGGATGTCATTGGATCGTGATTTCTATTTTTAATGTTTAGGCGTGGCGTTAGGTATTCTCAGCTTGCAGGCTGATTTTTTCCTGACGCCATTTAAACCAACCTTTCCATGGCATCCCGCGCCATTCCTGCTGTGGTCGTGAGTCGGGTCATGATTCTTTGATTTACCAGTCCTGCGCCGTTCGTTTAGCATGACTCCGGTTAATTTGATTTGTTGATATCATGAACTGGTGCATCCGTCATAAATACTTCCTGTTCTGCATTTCATTGTTTGTTTTTATGCTAGTGCAGTTGTCAGATCCGCGTGCGGCTTCCATTCAGAATGAAAGGATTTTGATATCAGTCCTGCATGCCTTCATGGTGGGGCTAATTGGATGGGAATTGTTTTCAGGTAAGATACCGAAAGTGTTATGGATTGCTGCTTTCCTGATAGTAGTGGTTTTCTCTCGGGTTGCCTACTTCAGCGGGCCGGATGCCACGGTGCTGCCGCTGGTTGCACTCTTATTCCGGATGGCGTTCACATTCTTGGTCATTTGGCAACTGCTAGCCTGTCAGCTGGGCAAGCAGATTTTGGGGGCGGATGACATTTTCGCGGCCCTGGCTGTCTATCTGCTGATTGGGCTCGCCTTTACGGATGCTTATCTGATGTTGCTGGTGCTGGAGCCGGCAGACACCTTGAATGTACATTTCAGCCAGATTCGGATTGGCGACGTCTTTTATTTCAGTTTCATCACCCTGTCCACTGTAGGTTATGGGGACTTGATACCGGTCTCGGCCTATGCTCGCGGCTTGAGTATTTTGGAGGGCGTCCTGGGTGTAACTTTTCTGGCTACCATGGTAGCACGTGCCGTTTCCCTGCAAAAGTCGTCTTGATTGGATAAATCTATTGATTTCGGCACGCTGCAAGCTTACTTAGTAGTAAACCAATAGTTAAGTTTTTCTAATGAGACTTCTTTTGATAGTGGCAGTTTTCGCTTTTTCCGTGGACGGGCTTCGGGCTCAGGACGCGGATACGGTTTCTGAGCCTGTGATGGAGGTAATTGATCTCAGTGGTGCCACCGGGCTGGATCCGTTGTTAAAGCAGGAACTGATGGAAGGGCTGGATCCTGCACTGGGTAACATCCTGGAAAGCACGGAGGGACTGGATCCCGCGCTGTTCAATGAGGTGGGGCTGGGACCGGATGTGCAGACCGTCATTGCGGTGGTGCGGGATGGACCCATGCCGCTTTCTGAAATGCTGGCACCGTTACTGACCCGGGAGTTGGATGAACTGCTGGGTGCCGGACGCTACGAACTCCGTGATTCGGACGAATTTGATGCCAGCTGGGACTATGACCAGGCACCGGTAGCGCTGGATCAGGCTTTGAATGATCCGGAAATTGATATGGTGCTGGCTATCGGGCTGAATACGGTGGCTGCCGCTGCGGATGCCTCACGGGTGCTTAACAAGCCGGTCATCGGTGCCAACGTGCTGCGCAGCAGCGTCTGGGGACTGGAATACGGTCCGGATGGTCGCTCTGAAAAAGAGAACCTGGTTTTCAACATGCTCCCGAATGGTGCGGTCCAGGATCTTCAGACGTTTCAGGATCTGACCCGGTTTAACAAGGTCTATGCGCTGGTGGATCAGTCCGAAGTGGGTTCCCAGCAGCGCCTGCAAGTGGCTGTTCGTGAAATGGAACAGCAGTTGGATTTCGAAATAGGTGCCATCCTGGCCAGTCCGACCATTGCGGAGACCATCCGGACCATTCAGGCGATCAGTCCGGAGGCCATTTATCTCACCCCCTTGACTCGCTATTCGCTGGAAGAGCAGGAATCTCTGATCGCTGAAATCAACAGGCTCAAGATCCCGACGTTTTCCATGCTTGGTCACTTCATGGTGGAAAAAGGGGCATTGGCAGGGCAATCGGTCTTCAACCCGGAGTCACTGGCTCGCCGAGTGGCACTGAACATTTACTCCATTGAGCGGGGTTCCCGGCCGGAAGAGCTCAATGTGATTATTTCGATCGACAGCCGGCTGGTCATCAATGCACGGACCGCCAAACAGATCGATTTCTATCCGGATTTCTCCACGGCCAACTCGGCCGATTTTCTGTTTCAGGATGAACTGTTTGACGGGAGAGAACTGCAACTGGTAACTGCCATCCGGCGCGCCCGCGATAATAATGTGGCGGTGCTGATCGAAACCGCTACCACCCGCCGGACCGAGGCGAGTAAAAATGTGAGCCGGAGTAATCTGTTGCCTCAGGCGTCGATCCGCACCAATTATACCCGCACGGACCGGGATCGTGCTGATGCAGGGGGCTCCGCCCGCTGGCGCCATCGTGCCGGATTTACCGCTTCCCAATCGCTCTTCAGTGACGCGTTGATTTCTGATTTCCGCAGCTCAATCAAGAATTTTTTAAGTCAACAGGCGTTTGAAGCATCCGTCCGGTTGGATGCGGCTAATGACGGAGCTCAGAGCTACCTGGATCTCCTGCTGGCACGTGCCCTCTTGAAAGTGGAGGTGGCCAATCTGAAGCTGACCCAGAGTAACCTGCAACTGGCCAAACTGCGGGAGATGGCGGGTGTGTCCGGACCGGAAGAGGTTTTGCGCTGGAGATCCGAAGTGGCAACCGGCCGTGGTCAGGTGCTGGATGCGGAGGCACTGACCAAGGCAGCCCTGGTGGCCTTGAACCAGATTTTGAACGAAGACCAGTCCACCGAGTGGATGCCGGAGGATATTAGGCTGGAAACGGGCGATATGTATTTCCTGGATAACCAGATCAGGGACATCATCACCAATGAAAGGTTGCTCAAGGATCTGCGGGAATTTTCCGTCCGGAAGGCGCTGGAACTGTCGCCGACGCTCAAGTCGATTGATCACCAGATTGCCGGCCAGCAGATTACGCTGGGTGAGCGCCGGCGCAGCTTTTACCTGCCGGAGCTTTCCATGGAATTGACGTATGACCGGGAACTGGATGGGGACTATCAGTTCGGGCGTCCGGCTAATCTGGATGAAGATGAATGGCAGGCTTTACTGGTCGCCGAACTGCCCGTCTTTCAGGGCTGGCGCCGCCCCAGTGAGGTGAATCAGGAACGCTCGGAGCTCGAGCGCCTGATCCAGCTCCAGATTGAAGCCAGCCAGCTCATCGAACAGAATACCCGTAATGCGATATTCAGTATGGAGAGTTCCTTTCCGAATATCGAGTTGTCTCGTATCGCGCTGGAAAGTTCCCGCAAAAATCTGGATCTGGTGCGGGATAAGTATGTCGAAGGTAAAGTCGGGGTGACCGATCTCATCGATGCCCAGGAGAATACCCTGAATTCCGAGCGTGCGGCTGTTGAAGCGGTTTATGTGTTTCTGGGTGATCTTTACGACTATCAACGGGCGATTTCCTGGTTCGAGGTCGAACAGTCCCCGCAGCAGCAACAGGAATTTGTCAATCAACTCAAACAGTTTCTGGAAGTCAGACGGACTCAAACAGGCGGTAACCCATAAACCATGAAAATAAAAAGATACATAACAGCAGCAGGGCTGGTAGCGGCACTCGGCCTTTGGAGCGGATGCGGTGGCGGAGACCCTGAGCCAACGGAAGTGATTCGCCCGGTCAAGATGTTTACCATCGAGGGAATCGGAGCCGAGGGAGGGCGCCAGTATCCTGGTCAGGTGGAAGCCAACCAGGACGTGGCACTCACCTTCGAGGCCAGCGGCAAGCTGATCGAGTTTGTCGTCAGCGAAGGTCAGGATGTGGCCAAGGGGGACCTGATTGCACGGATTGATCCGGAACGGTACAAGAACACCTACCTCAAGGCCCAGGCGGATTACAACCAGGCGGAAAAGGACTATCAGCGCAACCGGACCCTGTATGAAAACGGTGCCATCGCCGCATCCGAGCTGGATACGTTTCTCCGATCCCGTGACGTGGCCCAGGCCGAGCTCAAAAATGCCAAGCGTGATCTGAATGATACGGTGTTACGCGCCCCCTTCAGTGGTGTGGTGGCACGCAAAGTGGCCGATAACTTTGAAAACGTGACCGCCGGTCAGGAAATTGCCCGCCTGCAGGATCTTACCCTGTTGCTGATCAAGGTCAGCGTTCCGGAAGCGGTGGTGAGTAGCGGGAACGAGGCACGTCTGACCGTAGAGCAGCTCAATCAGCGTCTGGATGCCAGCATGCGCCTGACCACCAATGAAGCGGCACAGTATGCGGTCTACCTCAAGGATGTGGAGACCGAGGCGGACCCGGCCACCCGCACCTATCAGGCCACGTTTGCGTTGAAGCCGCCCGGGCAGGCCAATATCCTGCCGGGCATGACGGCGGTGGTGGAAGTCCAACCCACCGAGATGATGCAGCGGCAACTGGCACAAATCAAACCCGTCTACCTGATCCCCTCGACTGCGGTGGTGGCAGATCCGGATGGCAAACAGTATGTCTGGGTGGTGGATGCCGCCAGCATGCAGGTCAGTCGCCAGGATATTCAAACCGGTGAAGTGTTCGATGATCAAATCCAGGTGCTCAGTGGTTTGGCTCCCGGAATGACCGTGGTGACCGCCGGAGTCCATTACTTGCGGGCAGGCCAGAAAGTGAGCCGCATGCCGGATCCCAGCGAAAATTAAATTATAGCCGGACGGATACAATGAACATCGCGGAAATCTCCATTCAACGCAGCACCACGACCTGGGTGCTGGTGGTGCTGGCCATTGTGGCGGGCATGATTTCCTATACCCAGTTGTCCCAGTTGGAGGACCCCGAGTTTACCATCAAATCGGCCAAGGTTTCCGTCGTTTATCCCGGTGCCTCTGCCGCGGAGGTGGAAGAGGAAGTGACGAAACCGATCGAGGAGGCATTACAGCAGCTGGGTCAGCTGAAAGAAGTCAGTTCGGTCAGCAGCCGGGGTATGGCAGTCATCACCCCGGAAATCAAAGATCAGTATGGCCGGGATGAATTGCCGGCAATCTGGGATGAGATGCGGCGGAAACTGACCGATGTGGCACTGCCGCCGGGATCCAGTGACATCTTCATCAATGATGACTTCGGCGATGTCTACGGAGTTTATTTTGCCATCACCGGCGAGGGCTACGAGTACCGGGAAATCTGGGAAACAGTCGATCGCTTACAGTCTGAACTGCTGCTGGTCGAGGGGGTCAAGCGGATCTCGATTACCGGCGAGCAGAAGGAAGTCATCTATATTGAGATGAAGCGCGACCAGTTTGCAAATCTGGGCATCACCAAGGAACAGATCTATGCGGCCCTGGAAGCCAAGAACCTGGTATACGATGCAGGCTCCGCCCGGGTCGGGCGCGACTGGGTTGAGCTGGTGCCGACCGGAGAATTTGATTCGCAGGAAGAGTTTGCCGAGCTGTTGATCAGTGGGGAAGGCGACCGGTTAATCTACCTCAAGGATGTCGCCGAAATCAAACGCGGGTATGAAGAGCCGCCGGGCGATATGCTTTATTATAATGGCATGCGTGCCATCGGTATGTCCTTCTCGACGGTCGAAGGAGGTAACGTGGTGCAGATGGGCGAAGCGCTGGTCCAGCGCCTGCGGGAACTGCAATCGACCATTCCGGTCGGCATCGAAATCAATCCGGTCGTGCTGCAGTACGAAGCGGTGACCCAGTCGGTCAACGGTTTTATCGAGAATCTGGTCATCGCCGTCCTGATTGTGATCGTGGTGCTGTTTGTGTTCATGGGCCTCAAAAGCGGCCTGATGATCGGCTTCGTCCTCTTCCTGACCATCGTGGCTTCCATGATTGTCATGAACGCGCAGGAGGTGATCCTGCAGCGGATCTCACTGGGAGCGCTGGTGATCGCGTTAGGGATGCTGGTCGACAATGCCATTGTGGTGGTCGAAGGGATGATTCAGGGGATCAACTCAGGCAAGAACAAACTGCAGACCGCCAAGGATGTCGTCGGACAGAATGCAGTGCCGCTGGCGGGGGCCACGCTGGTGGCGATCCTGGCTTTTGGCCCGATCGGGCTGTCGGATGATTCCACCGGAGAGTTCTGTAATTCGCTGTTTGTGGTGCTGTATATTTCGCTCGGGCTGAGCTGGGTGACGGCGGTGACCGTCACGCCACTACTCTGTACCATTTTTCTAAAAACGCCGGAACAGGAGCGTGAGGCCGCGGCGAACCCATCCAGGCTTCAGCCATTGATCGATGCGGCCAAAGACCGGATTCCCTGGCTGTCCCGCAGTAAGCCGGATGCGCAGCGTGAGAGTGACGACCCGTATGGCGGCAAGTTTTACCAGCTGTATAAGCGCTTTCTCTTGCTGGCGCTCAAGAACCGGTGGATCACGGTCGGTGTCACGGTAGGCCTCTTCTTCATGTCCATCCTGGGATTTCGCTTCATAGAATCCAGTTTTTTTCCCAGTTCCTCGACACTGCGGTTTTACCAGGATTTCTGGATGCCTTCGGGAACCGATATCCGGCAGACGCGTCAGGAGATGGCCAAGGTGGAGCAGTGGTTGCTGCAACAGGACAACGTGAAGTTTGTCACCACCGCCGTCGGCTCGGCACATCCCCGCTTCCAGTTGACCTACAGCCCGGATGATCCCGATGATTCCTACGGGCAGTTCCTGATCGAAGTGGAAGACTTCCGCAAAATCGACGATATGATCCCCAGGATACATGAATGGATCACACTGAATATCCCGGATGCGCTGACTATCGGCAAGAAGTTGCAGCTGGGTCCGGGCGACGGCGGCAAGATCCAGGCGCGTTTCAGTGGTCCGGACGCGGCGGAATTGCGGCGGCTGGCCGACGAAACCATGACGATTTTGAGTTTGGATACCGAGCGGGACGGGTCACCTGCCGGCTGGGGCATCCGCAGCGACTGGCGGCAGCAAGTGAAGATCCTCAGACCGCAAGTGCTGGAGCAGCAGTCGCGGATTTTGGGGATCACCCGCCAGGACATTGCAAACGAGTTGAAGAGTTCCTTCGAAGGTCTGAAGGCGGGTATTTACCGTGAGAATGATGACCTGATCGACATCGTATTCCGTGCGCCGGCGGCAGAACGGGCGGATGTCAATGCCATCAATGATCTGCAGATTTACAGCCCCACCGCCGGAGCCATGGTGCCGATGCGCCAGGTGGTCAACGGCTTCAAGACGGAATACGTCGATTCCAAGATTGCGCGGGATGACAAGATACGGACCATCACCATCCATGCGGACCGGAGAGCAGGGGTTCCCAGTGTTTACTTTGAACGGGTGCGTGCAGCCATTGAATCCATTCCGCTGCAGCCCGGCTATTTTCTGGAGTGGGGTGGCGAGTATGAAAACTCGGCCGATGCCCAGGGAGGCATTGCCGCGTCCATGCCGTTGTTCATCGTGCTGATGGTACTGATTGTGATCATGCTGTTTGATGCGCTGAGAACCCCGTTGATCATCTGGTCGGTGGTGCCGCTTTCGATCATCGGGGTAGTGTTCGGCCTGCTGCTGATGGGACAGCCGATGGGCTTCATGGCGATTCTCGGCACCCTGAGTTTGTCCGGCATGCTGATCAAAAACGCCATCGTGCTGATCGATCAGATCAACCTGGAACTCTCGAACGGGAAAGAACCCTTTGATGCGGTGGTGGACTCCGGCGTCAGCCGTATGCGTCCGGTGGCCATGGCAGCATTGACCACCATCCTGGGAATGCTGCCGCTGCTGGGTGACACCTTCTTTGTCTCCATGTCCGTCGCCATCATGTTTGGTCTCGGGTTCGCGACCGTGCTGACGCTGATTGTCGTGCCCACGCTGTATACCATCTTCTTCAAGATTCCCTATCCGCATGACAGATAGTATCAGTTTCAGGAGGATGCTGTATTCTGCGTGTAACCAACCGTTTCAGGCCACTCCAGCGTTGATAAAAACGCGGTTATCGAGATGATGTGCGGATGAATGACGCAGAAGACTCTCAACAGTCCGGGTCAGGGCTACAGCAGATTCGGTTCACTCCGGGTCAGGCTAAGACGATTGCCTCGTCGCTGACGCTGCTGGCAACATCTGTGGTATTGGCGTTCTGTGCTGTGGTGCTTTGGGTCATTGTTGTGTTCTGTTCTGCCTTTTCAGGTGTGCTGATGCCGATCGTTGTGGCAGCGGTTTTGACGCTGCTGCTCAAGCCTTTCTATAACTGGCTGCATGAAAAACGAAAGCTTAAGCCTTTCTGGGCGGTGGCCGTTATTGTTCTGTCTATTGTCTTACCGCTGCTGTTCATAATGGGCTTTGCCGGCTTTGTTATTTTTACTCAACTGGTGGAATTGATCGAAAAAGTTCCCGGCTGGTATCAGAAGCTGGTTGCGGTTGGAGTGAACTATTTCCCGCAGGTGCAGAGCCTCTGGTATGAATATGAGGTGGGCCCCCGCCTGACGGATTTCATGGAAACCAATACGGCTGAGATTATCGCCCGGGTACAGGCTATCGCCGGTTCGACCTTCAAGGCGGGAGTCAGTGCCACCAGTTGGGTTGGAGGGCTGCTGGGATGGTTGATGGTTCCGATCTACCTGGTCTTTTTCCTGACGTTGCCAACGTTCAAGGCTTCGGATCTTGAGTCCGGCCTGCCGTTCTTTAAACCGCAGACAAGGAAAAATGTGGTGTATTTGTTCACGGAGTTTTTTGCCATATTGGTAACCTTTTTCCGTGGTCAACTTGTCGTGGCACTGGCCCAGGGCGTTCTTTACGCCTTCGGCTTCTGGGCGATAGGTCTGGAATTCGGACTGGCCATCGGTTTTGCACTGGGACTGTTGAATATCATTCCTTACCTGGGAAACATTGTGGGTCTGGCTGTAGCGTTACCGACCGCCTACTTCCAGCCCGGTGGCGGCTGGGAACTGCTTGCATTAACCATACTGGTTTTTATTGTGGTGCAGGTAGTGGAAGGCATGATCCTCACCCCGAAAATCATGGGGGATAAAACCGGACTGCATCCGGTGGCTATTATCGTGGCGATTCTGTTCTGGGGGACTGCGCTGGATGGAATTCTGGGAATGATTCTCGGAATTCCGCTGACGGCCTTCCTAGTCGTATTCTGGCGCTTGCTGAGAGAGAAGTACATCCGCGAACTGGTATAGCTCGCATGCTGTGCGACATGGGAGTTTTCCTGCAGCAGTAACCGGTATCGCTGCCGGTGTCAGCCTATCTGTGTGATTGGCGGATTTCTGGACAGGCTTTATTCCCCGTAAACGGCATCACGGAAGCCATAGCCACCGTCAGCGGTTTGAAGTTGAATTTCGTTCGGGGTCAGTTGACGACTCTACGCAGTTCCCGGTAGCGGGCCGCCAGTTCTTCTTTCCGGTTCATCAGATCCTCAATCTCAGGATGGATTTTCTTCATTTCAGCCAGCGTTACTTTTTCCAGATTTTCGAGTTCCTTTTTACATTCCGGTGCCTCGGATGCTTCTTTGCGCGCCGGAGTCAGTTTTCGTTCCAGAAAGCGGTAGTCCAGCAGCATTTTCTTGAGTTCCAGATTCATCTCACGGGCGCGGGGGTCGTCAATTTCAGGATGGTTGCGGATTTGTTCCAGCAGGGCATTACTCTTTTTCAGGTCCTCCTCGATTTCCGGGTCCGCCTGGAGCATGGCCTTGTTCATGGTTTCCGAAAACTGATCCTGAGCTTTTTTAACGGCATCGGATTGAGTCGCCTGCATCTGGATTTCATGAATCTGGTTATGCACTTCCCGGAATTTTTCACCGACCAGCGCAAGGTCATCCCGTGTCTGAGCCTGGGCAGCGGTCAGGATCAGCAACAGTGCAAAAAGGCCGGACGTGACTTTGATACGTTTCATTCAGGATATAGACGTTCTGGTAAAAGTTCTATTCATGCCCAATCGTTTCGAGGAGTCAAAAGGATTCGGGCTGTGAAACAGGTGCTCCACAGTTCGGTTCGGACATGATAATACGTATGATCAGGATCACCAGATAGGGATACCTACCAAGATCATACTTAGCGGACGAGTCTTTCAGACGGGGCACTGGCCAGGTTGCTAGCGCCTCTTGGCTGCTTCGATCACCAGGCAGATACCGGCGTTGATACTAACCAGTGCCAGTGTTCCCATCCAGAACCAGGAAGCCCCCTGTGCTTTACAGATGACGGCCTCACCCAGCAGTGAGAGTCCGAATCCGTTCAGGATCAGCCCGCTGATGGCAAAAAGGAGGTGCTGTTTCATGGCAACACAACCTGAACCAGACAGGGAGATCAGGTCAATTCAACAATGTCATGCCCAATCCAGTTGGCTGAGGTGTCAGATTAGCAGGATCCCCGAGTTGCTCCTTTGTCAGTTCCGGCTATGATCAGTGATCATGACAAAACGCACACTATTCTTTCTGAAGCTGACGCCATTCGTTCTGCTGGCCATGACCACTGCTGCACCGGCACACCCGTCCGCCAGGGAGATTGCGGATGCCGCCCAGCAGGCGCATCATATCCAGGCCTGGGCCGAAAAGGAAATCGTGCGAGCTGAGGTGAGCGTTCTCTTCGCTGGTGCAGTCATGGTGGATGGCACGTTTACCTTTGAAGCGCACGGAGGGCGTGCGCGGTATGACCGGAAGGACGGAGTCAACATCATCTATGATGGAACAACCGCCTGGGTTTCTCCCGGCACTGCCGAGGCTCCGATGGGGCGGTTCCACGTGCTGACCTGGCCGTGGTTCGTCATGGCTCCATTCCGCATGCAGGGAGACGGGATTACCCTGTCGCAACCGGATATGCTGCAGGTCGACGGGACGAACTATGACACGGTCTATCAGACCTTCGCCGCGGATGCAGGTGATACTCCTGACGACTGGTATCGCTTCTTTATTCATCCTGAGACCGGTTTGATCGATAAGATGTCTTATATCGTGACTTATGGCAAAGACGCGGAAACCGCCAATCAGCAACCTTCGATTATCTACTACTCCGACTATACGACAGGAGAAGAGCCCCGCATTGCGCAGCAGTATGAATTCTGGTTGTGGGATCCGGACACGCGCCAGCAAGTCGGTGATTCCCCGAAAGGAACGGGAGTGGTCCGGAGCATCACTTACCTGAAACACAGCGAAGCCGATTTCAGTGTGCCTGCTGGGGCGACGGAGCTTGCGCTGCCTTAGTCTGCAACGGATGGTTTCATGAGTGCGACCAGCTCGCGCAGACCCTGGGATTCATCTCCCGTGCGCCACATGGCGGAGAAATAGAGCGTTTGGCGCGGCTGTTTAAGCGGCAGGAAGCAGACCCCCCGGTGTGGCAGCTGTTTCAGATCTGCCGGGGCCAGTGCCACCAGATCACCGGCGCCGATCAGACCCAGCAGTTCGGATAAGCCCTCGGCCGCGCAGACAATTTCGGGGGCAATGCCCGCTTTGGCGAAGAACTTCTGCATCATCGCGGAGCGGCCCGGGAATTTCTTCTCGCTGAGGGTGGCAAAATGGTCGTTTCCAAATGCGGCGAGCGAGACGGTTTTACGAGTGGCCAGGGGATGGTCTTCGGGCACCAGCATGGCCATTTCGGTTTTCAGGATGTGCTCGACCTGAAATTCCCGTCGCAAGTGGTCCTCAGGGTCCCCGATCAGGCCGAGATCGATCTCACCGTTGCGCAACGCCTGCTCCTGTTCCACCGGCGACATCTCACTGATCTGCAGTTCCACGCCGGTGACCTGCTGCTTGAATCGTCGCATGCCGGTGGCCAGAAAACCGGGCAAGGCCGTGGGCAGATACCCGACTTTCAGCCTGTGCCGGGCATGGCTGCTGGCAAACGTTTGCAGTGTGGTCTGCAGGCCCTCCGCCTTCATCAGGATGTCGCGGGCGTGCAGCAGCGCGATTTCACCGGCCGGAGTCAGACTCAGGCCGGTAGGTTCCCGGAAAAATAGCAGCACCCCGAGTTCGTCTTCCAAGTCCCTGATTTGGCGGGAAACGGCAGGTTGCGAGACAAACAGCCGCTTGGAGGCGCGGTTCACGCTCCCCTCTTCGGCAGTCATCACAAAGTAATTCAGGTGTCTCAGTTCCACTAAGGTATAACTAAAACGCATAAGCTAAGAAAAACAAGGTATTTGCAGGTAGAGCAGGAAGAGTGATAGTGTGAGGGTTATGAAAACCAGAAATCATTTCCCTGCTGTTATATCCGCCGCTCTCCTGAGCGTTTTCACCGTCTCACAGACCAGTGTGGCACAGACCTATACCTTTGATGAGAAATCCACCATCGGATTTGTGGGCTCCAAGTTGATTGGCAGTCATGACGGAGGCTTCAAGAAGTTTTCCGGCAGCTTCGATCTGGTGGATGGGGAACCCAAGTCCGGTCAGTTTGTGATTGATATGAAATCTACCTGGTCGGATAACGACAAGTTAACCGGCCATCTGCTCTCGCCCGATTTCTTTGAAGTGGAGCAGCATCCCGAAAGCAAATTCGTCGCCACCAGGTTTGAGAAAAAATCCGACGGGGTCTACCATCTCTCCGGCGACTTTACCCTGCGCGGCGTGACCAAAAACATCACCTTCCCGACCATGGTGAAGCAGGAAGGGGATGCCGTGACGATCACCGCCGAGTTTGAGATCAATCGCAAGGAATTTGGTATCAGCTACAAGGGAATGGCGGACAATCTCATCAAAAACAAAGTCGCCATCAAGCTGAACCTCATCGCTAAAGCGGGATGAGGTTTAGTTGCGATACTTAGTCCCGGCATTACGATGCCGGGACTCTTTTGTAGACTAAAACATAGGGTGGATGAAAAGAGTTGGCCCCTTAGATCCCTTTCAGGAGTCAGGCATCGACTCACAGTGTCTGAAATTATAAGATCCTTTTGGTGAAATATGTTTTTTTATCACATATCAATGAATGGTATGGTAAACATTCAGGCTATTATCTTTATCTGCCACTACTGGTAAAAAAGTATGTAAGTGACTGCAGATTGATTTTATTTTGTAGCACACCTCTAAAACTGCACCTTCATAAGTTAATACGCATCTTTTTGGGTGTAACATTAGAAGATATACAATTTATCTATCAGGTCCATCGGTCTGGATCGGATCAGCTGAATATCATTCTTGATATTGAAGAGCGTCTGGAAATTAAAGAGCTTTGGAATGGAATGAAGCTACCACGGAATGTGATTGCGACGATCCATTATCCAGCATCAACCTGGAATAAAAGATCCCTCCATTTATTGTCGCGCTATTCTTCTGCAATCATGCTTTATCAGAAAGACATTCCTTTTTTTGAGAAGTATATCGGAAGAGATCGTATCGCATTTGTTCGGCATGGTGTTGATGTAGATTTTTTTATTCCTGCCAAAATGGAAGAAAGACGCCGAGAAGTAGTTATTGTGGGGCAGTTTCACAGGGATTGGAAAGTGGTGCAGCAAGTCTTAATGAACCGCCTGGAGACGGACAGCGAGACTATTTTTAATTTTATCATTCCGCTTAGAAAATTGATCAGAAAGATGCCATGGGTGCGTGAACATAAGCAGATCAAGGTGCACTCGCGAATCACAGACCAACAACTCCTGAGTATCTATCAGCGGTCACGGCTCATGTTTCTGCCTCTGGTTCACAGTGGTGCAAATAATGCTGTCGTAGAAGCGATGAGTTGTGGTTTGCCGATTGTCACTACGGACGTAGGAGGGATACGCGATTATGGTGGTGGGAGCATCTACGAGTTAGCTGCTCCAGGGTGTGTGGATTCTCACCAGGCATTACTTGACAGATATCTGGACGGCACCGATCTATGCTCCCGGATTTCAAAAGATATAAGAGACTTTTCTGTCCGTTATTTGGACTGGAAAGTAGTCGTTCCAGAACATTTAAAGGCCTACCGTGAATTGGCGAAATAATGATAGCTCTATCGGTCTGTGCCTTAACCTCATCGCCAAAGCGGGGTGATAATTAGCTTTTTTATCCGCAGATTACGCAGATCGACACAGATTTTATTATTGTTTTCAGTAATCCTGTAGCCAATTCGCGCAATCTGCGGACTAAAACCGATACAGGTTAATCAATCTTCGATATCCCTTTAGGTGCTTTCGATATACAAATGGTTCTGGATTGCGGGGGAGTTCTTTACGATAAGGATACATTTCCTTTAAGACCAGAGAATGTTCGTAATTCAGATCCGGATCGAAGGGGACATCTGGTAGGGTATCGTCCTGAGCGGACTTCGGTAAATCTAGATCCAGTAGATCCGACATCGCCTGACGCTTCGGGGTTTCCGATTTCTTACTGTCCCTTGGCGAATTCATTTTCAGTAAGTAATTACAAAATGAACCGATCTGGGTTCATGGATTTCACGCGATCCCGCCAGGGTTAAAGTCCTGTCACAGGAAGTAGTGCTTGTGCATGTTGCAGGCTGAGCAAAAAGACCTCTTCCACGGACTATTCAGGCAAAGGTACATCCGGCCAATCCGGAAAATCCAAAAAGTTATCTTCCATTTCAGTGGCACCATATTCCACAGCAGGTTCACCCCCCTTTGAGGTGTTGCAGGAGTCGTTCTTTGGATTCGGCTGAGGCATATCGTTCACGTCGAGTTGATAGAGATCAATCAAGTGGATAATATCCTGGAAATCATGTTTTCGATCTGCGCGACTCGTATTCTTCAAAGCGTGCGGCTTCATGGCGATGAGATAAACTGCTTCAGGAATGGGTAACTCCACATCACCCATACCGATTCGAATGGAGTCGCGGGAAAGTTTTTCAAACGTTTGCTGATCCACCAGCATCAAATCCAATGGAATCCGTTTTTCGCTGGATTCGAGACCTGCGAAGGAGTGTGTCTTAAAAGACATCTCATAGTTCTCATGCTCCGCAAAGTATGCTCTCCAATTGTCCAGCGATGTTTCAGGAATCAGAATATCAATATCAAAGGTCGTGCGGTAATACTGATGCAAGTTTACGGCATTTCCTCCGACAATCAGGTATTTCAATCCTTCAGCCCGAGCATGTTGGGCTAGATTGACAAAAAAAGATTCATAATCCAAGGCGAGATTCTTGTTTTAATCAATCTGCCTAGAACACAGCAAGAGACCGGCACTTCCTGAAGAAGTAAATAGTCTGTAGTTCCTACTCTTTGACGTAGAGCTTCACATCATCCAGGAAATGGGAGGAATCGATGTCTCCGTTGGAAGCTTTGTATGGGGTGATGGTGAAGATAATGGTATTCACCCCCTCCGGCACCTGGTATTCACCCTGGTGTGTTTTCCATTCGGTGTTATCGGATGAGAACTGGCCTTGCTGTTTCTGTGCGCCTTCCGGTCCGATCGACACGATGAAAGTGTCCACTCCCTTGCGGCCCCGGTGTTGCAGTTCCCAGACCAAGCGCTGCCCCGGTTTGACCGTTACTTGCTGGTGGTGGTGATTGCCGTCCATTTCCACAAAGACATCCCCCTCCGCAGCATCAACCCGCAGGAATCCGCTGGTGCCCAGTTCCAGCGTTCCGCCCTGGGAGAAGCCGCCCTGCTGCAGGGCAATCCCTCCGGTGGTATACCAACCGGGAAACGTGCTGTCCTGATACGCATCCACAAAGTGTCCCGTTGCATTCGCACGACCTTCCGCCTCAATCAGCGCCTTAGCTGAAGCATAGTCGGGATGGCTGGTCATTTCAAAACTTCCGTTGACCAGCAGATTTACCGGTTCGTCCGCGAATACCATGTGGCTGCACAGAAGCAGGATTAGAGCGAAGTGATATTGATATTCTCGTTTACTGACGTTTATAGCTTGGGATAAGTGATTAAATAGTGCCATGAGTGAGGGATATTTTGTGGGTAGATTATATATCAGAAAATGATTCGTGTAAGGGGGCAGTTAGAAAAAATGAATTTTTCGCTCTATGTTCTGTCAAGGGGTGGTGTAGAGGAACAGGTTTAACCACAGAAAACTACAGTCCCGACACATCTAGGTCAGGACGTCCAAAATGATTTCTAAATTGTTTAGTTCACCAAAGGTGAAGATTTCGTAGCCGTTCGGCAGGCTCAGGCCCTGAGGGGACTCGGAGGGATGGGCTACAGGATTATTCTAGAGCACCTTGTATTTTAATTGGCACTTTCATATCCATGCGTGGCAAGAAATTCCTCCCGACCACACCATGGTGTCGGGAGGAACATTCTCACCCTGCACGGGAAATCTGTAGGATGAGAATGTCCGGTATAACCGGACTTCTCGTCGACGCGCTACCCAGTGCATGCGTGCACATGTAAAATGCTCGAGTGCTCATCGTTTAGTTGTTATCGCCTGGTGTAGAAACTCTGCTTCTTGGATCAGGAGCGGTTCCAGTTCATAAATCCGTTCAGGCAGATCCATCGCGCCGTGTTTTACGGTCAGCACAAGGACTTTTTCATGGATGATGGTGCAGACCAGAAAATGCTGCCGTACCCGGTAGAAGCACAGGCTGTTGGAAACGTTCGGTTTCTCTCTGAGCAGAGCGGGGTTCTGTCGTAGCAGATTCAGGGCATCTTCGATGCTGCTCAGATATTCGTCCGCTACTTGATTGCCCCATTGCTCACAGGAATAGTCTTTGATCTCTTGAATATCCCGCAGGGCGCGGCGGGTTAATGCAAGATAGGCCATGGATTTACCAGCCCTGCTTTTCTTTCTTCTGAGCAATCTTCAGTAATGCGGATAAATCACCGGTAAATTCCAGCGTCTGGCCTTGCTTGAGATCACGATAACCTTCCAGAACACCATCCCTCAGCGCAGCCGCTTCCTGGCGGGATTTTTTTTCCCGCAGGAGCTCTCTCAAAAATTCGCTGGGTGTCGCATAAAGTGCGTGATCCCCGCAGTTGCTCTCCACAAACGAACGAAGTTCTTCGGTTAAGGAGATGTTAAGTGTTTTACCCATGCTTAATGATTATATATTGGCAAATATTGTCAACAATGGAGCGCATATTGACCATGTCAGGCAAACGGCTCGCGGAAGCGATACTCCAAAATTATTTCAAATTCACTTAGTTATCCCGACCACACAGCGTGTCGGGATAAGAATTATCAACTGATCACTTTTTTCTGACCCTTTTTGCCCCCTTTTTAGTAGATACCGAATATAATTGTTAATATGTGTTGCTAAGTGGTATACACAAGACTGATGAGAGAACTAGATGATTATGTGAAAGAAGCGCTTGCTAAGCGGTTGGCAGACTTGGAGGCTCATTTTTGCTCCGACTGCATATTTTATTATGGCCCAATATTTCCATCCATAGAGAAAAGGTTTCGCGAATTCATTGAGCTATTAAAGAATAACGGAAAGCCAAACAGCAGATTGGTTGTTTTTCTGAATTCTCCAGGCGGAAGTGCAGAAACAGTTGAGAAACTTGTTGAGATGATAAGGCATCATTACAAAGAGGTATTTTTTGTGGTTCCTGATGAAGCGATGTCGGCTGGAACAATATTTTGTATGGCCGGAGATCGTATATATATGGACTATAGTTCCTCTCTCGGCCCCATAGATCCTCAAGTTTTCAACGGTAAGGATTGGGTTCCAGCACTTGGATATCTTGATCAAGTTGAAAAATTGATTGAAAAGTCATCAAAAAACGAACTCACAGAAGCTGAGTTGATTATCTTGCAGAATCAAGATTTGGCATTACTGAGTCAGTTTGAACAAGCAAAGAATTTAACTATAACTTTGCTAAAGAGGTGGCTGGTAGAGTATAAATTCAAGGATTGGAAAAAACATCAAAGCAATCCAGAGAAATCAGGAGAAAAAGTTACCAGAGTTGAAAAAGAAGAAAGAGCTTCAGAGATTGCTAAACAATTGTCAGATAATAAGTTATGGCATTCCCATGGACGTAAAATTAGCGCTACTACTCTTTCTAAGGTAATAAGATTAAAAATTGAGGATTATTCTAAAGATGACGATTTGCGTATAAAAATTCGTGCATACAACGATTTTCTGATAGATTATATAACTAGACATGACGCAAAATTCTTTCTCCACAGTCGATGCTACTTCTGATGTTAAGCAGAGGCTCGAAAAAGCTATTTCTGATAGTTCAAGTAGCTTAAGCGCTGAGAAACTACAGAAGTTAAACGAGCTTCAAGAAAAAGTTAAAAGCCTTCGTAAAAGAGGACTGTTAAACAAAAACGAGTTTGTTTCTGTCAGTACGGCTGATTTTGAGCGTAGATATTCGGACAAGAGTGTCATTGTCAGCTCCCAGATTGGTGGGAATTATTGAGCTCTTCGTAACGGATTTGTTAAATCAAGAATGGAAAATAGCTTTGGATGACAAGGTCTCGTTTAAATCCAATTCATTCAATTAATGCGCCTCTAGCCAGTTCTTTCCCGTTCCAATTTCAATTTCTACGGGCACCTTCTCATTTAAACTGGGCAGCGCATTGCTCATCAACTTTTCAAGCAAAGAACGCAACTGCTTCTCCTCTTTCGGAACACACTCAAACACCAGTTCATCGTGAACCTGCAAGAGCATGCGGCTTTCTAGACCCTGCTCGATAATCGCTTGATGAATATTCGCCATGGCGATTTTGATGAGGTCGGCGGCGGTGCCCTGGATGGGCATGTTGATGGCGTTGCGTTCGGCGGCACTGGCCACGGTCTTGTTGCTGGAATTAATATCCGGCAGGAAGCGGCGGCGACCGCTTAACGTTTCCACGTATCCGTTTTCCTTACAGAACGCAATCGTGTCTTCAATATACTGCTTAATCCCCGGGAACTGGGCGAAGTAGTTGTTGATGATCTCGGCAGCCTCCCTGCGCGGGATACCGAGTCGCTGCGACAGTCCAAACGCGGAAATGCCGTAGCTGATGCCGAAGTTGACCATCTTGGCTTTCCGTCTCATCTCCGATTCCACGTCTTCCGGATGGACGCCATAGACTTTGGCGGCAGTCGCGGCGTGGATGTCGATGCCGTTCTTAAACGCTTCAATCATGCCGGGGTCTTCACTCACGGCGGCCAGAATGCGCAGCTCGATCTGGGAGTAGTCGGCGGCGAGGATCACTTTGCCCTGATCCGGTACAAACGCTTTGCGGATCTCGCGACCGAGGTCGGTGCGGATGGGAATGTTCTGCAGGTTGGGATCGCTGGAGGCGAGACGGCCTGTCGTGGTCGCGGCCTGGTGGTAGGTGGTGTGGATGCGGCCGGTCTTGGGCGATACGGTATTCGGCAGGGCATCGACGTAGGTGGACTTGAGCTTCGTCATCATCCGGTAGTTCAGAATTTCCGCGATGATGGGGTGGTCGTTGGCCAAAGCGGTCAGCGTCTGCTCGTCGGTCTTGTATTGTCCGGTCTTGGTTTTCTTGGGCTTGTCGACCAGCTTGAGTTCGTCAAACAGGACCACGCCGAGTTGCTTGGGGGAGTTCAGGTTAAACTCGTGTCCGGCTTCTCCTTCGATCTTCTGTTGCGCCAGTTCGATCTTCTGTGCCAGATCCTGCGAGAATTCCTCCAGTGCAAACAGATCCAGTGCGACGCCTTCGGCTTCCATTGCTTCGATGGCGGGCAGGGCGGGCATTTCGATATCGTAGAAAACAGATTCCTGGTCGGTTTCTTTCAGCTGCGGTTCTAGCTTTGCATACAGCTGCCAGGTGACGTCGGCATCTTCGATAGCGTATTGCGCCAGCGCTGCCGGATCCGCCTGGTCCATGGTGAGCTGGTCTTTCCCTTTCGGACCGATGACGGTCTCGATGGAAATGGGACGGTAGCCGAGCAGGGATTCGCTGAGAGCGTCCATGCCGTGTTTGCCGGTGGGATCGATCAGCGTATGCGCGATCATGGTGTCGAACAGGCCGCAGGCCTGAGTTCCCCAGATCCCGCAAGAACGCAGGACAGCAACATCAAACTTTGCGTTATGTGCGATCGCGGTCACGTCCGGGCTGGAGAATACGGACAGAAAGTCTTTCTGATGCTTCGTGACGGTCGCTTCCGGCACCCACCATCCGGTGTGGGCTTTCCATGAGAGTGAGATGCCGACGAGGCCGGACTCGCGGGGGTTGAGTCCGGTCGTTTCGGTATCGAACGCAAACAGCTTCTGCTTTTTGAGTTCGGTTAGCAACTGTTTCACCTTTGTACCGGTGTCCGCCACCTGATAATCTGTTTCGACACTATCAATGGTTTTGAGGTCGGATAGGATTTCCGGGCTTTCCCCGACACCCTGCGGGGTCGGGACTCTGCTTTGCTGCGCGGCCGGGCCTTCAACACCAAAGAGATCCGGGTTGCCGTCACCTTTCGGATTTCGAGATTTTGATTTCGAATTTCCAGCAGCTGTGCTGCTGGCCCCGTGTCCGGCGACAAAGCCATCACCGAAAACACGTTTCCCGAGCGTATTAAACTCCAGTTCAGTGAAGAGCTTTTTCAGGGCCTCCTCGTTGACATCCCCGATTTTCAGATCTTCCGGCTGCTGGGTGAGCGGCACGCTCACATTAATCGTGGCCAGTTGTTTGGAGAGGCGGGCCTGGTCGGCGTTGGTCTCGACTTTTTCCTTCTGTTTGCCTTTGAGCTGGTCGGTGTTCTCCAGCAGGTTCTCCAGACTGTCGAACTGGGCGATGAGTTTCTGGGCGGTCTTGGGGCCGATGCCGGGGATGCCGGGGATGTTGTCGACGCTGTCGCCGATCATGCCGAGGCAGTCGATGACCTGGTCGGGTCGCTCGATGCCCCATTTTTCACAGACTTCCGGCACGCCCATAATTTCCACTTCCCCGCCTTGGCGGCCGGGGCGATACATGAAGGTGTGTTCGTCCACCAGCTGGCCGAAGTCCTTGTCCGGTGTGACCATGAAAGTATCGAAGCCCTGGGTCTCGGCCTGTTTGGCCAGCGTCCCGATGATGTCGTCGGCCTCATAGCCGTCGAGTTCCAGACAGGGGAGGTTGAAGGCTTTGACTAACTCTTTGACGACGGGGATGGCAGCGGAGAGGTCTTCCGGCATTTCCTCGCGCTGGGCCTTGTATTCCGGATAAGCCTTGTGGCGGGCGGTGGGGGCATCGGTGTCCCAGACCACGGCGAGATGGGTGGGTTTGCGGTTGTTCAGCAGATCGATCAGGGTATTGGTGAAGCCGTAGGCGGCGGAGGTATTGGTGCCTTGGGAGTTGCGGATGGGGTTGTTGATGAACACGAAGTGGGCCCGGTAGATCAGGGCCATGCCGTCGAGGAGATAGAGAACTTTGGACACGTTGGAAGATTACCTTGGAGTCGGAAAACGGGAACCTTTATTTCACCGCAGAGACGCGAAGAGCGCAGAGTATTTAAAAAAACAATAATACTCTGCGACCTCTGTGCCTCAGCGGTGCAAATACTTCCCGTTATAATATTCACCCTAGTCCATAATTGAGTTTTCGAGGCGGATCTGTCAGGGTGTTCGCATGATGAGTGAAGAGGGAGTTCCACCATTGGCGGCAGAGGTAGCGCCGGAGCAGAATAAGAATAAATGGCTGTGGGGATGCGGAATCGGTTGTCTGGGGCTGATAGTGATCGGGATACTGGCCACCGCAACCGCAGTATGGTTTGCGCTGTCTTTTGTGGACGATCTGGAGCAGGAACTGATCGCGCTGGGGCTGGAGAAGCAGTCAGGCCAGTTTATCAAAGTGGAAGAAACGGTGACCAGTCCAACCTATTACAAAGGGCAGGTGATCATGATACGGAACGGCAGTGACGTGCCGATCGGGTTTTTGTGCCAGATGGCGGAATTGCGGGGTGAGTTTCATGAGCCGGTAACCTTTCGCGGGCAGATTGTGACCATTCATGCCGATGCCGTGTTACATCAGGGGATTGACGTCAAAGCGCAGATTGTGGAGCGACTCGGAGAAGTCAAAGGCGAGATCACCGGGCAATACCAGATCATCACCGAAACCGCTTCGCTGGACTACTCGCAATTTGAGGAGATGATGCCATGAGTGAGGTTACTGAGCCGGGTCTGCCGCAGACAGATCGCAGCACCCGCTTACTGGTGTGTGGAATCCTGATCGTGATGGCCGGAGTGGGACTGCTGGCGCTGGTGCCGCTGATGTGGCTGGCATTGCAGCTGGCACCGGAGCAGGTGCACGGTAATTCGATATGGATGGCAGTGGTTTTCTACAGTTTGCTGGGAATGATCTGCATTGCACTGGGGGTCGGCTCAATCCGCTGCCGCCGCTGGGCGCGGGATCTTATCCTGGCGGGAGCCTCGTTCTGGCTGGCACTGGGAATCCCCGGATGTGTTTTTTCCTCGGTGGTGATTACCCAGACCTTGCCTGGCAGTATGGGTGCGACCGGGGCGGAGGTTTCCTCAGTATTTGTGACGACCACTATTCTGTTTACTATGGCCTTTTATGTCGTGCTGTTCATAGCAGTGCCGCTGGGCCTTGTATTGCTGTATCGTGGCGAGCCCGTGCTGCATACCTGCCATCGCAATTCCGGCAATAGCGGCTGGACCACTCATCTGTCTATTCCGCAACTGGTCTGTGTGCTGATCTGCTCGCTGATTTTCGTATATGCCCTTTTTTTGCCGCTGTTCATGCCAGTGGTCATGGTATGGAATCAGGTCATTACCGGCATGCCTGCAATCCTGACCCTGATCGTGCTGGCGGGCCTTTTTGGATACGCAACCTGGGGGCTGTATCACCAGCAGACGGCCGGCTGGTGGGTGGGTCTGGTTGGTGTGCTACTGCTCAGCCTCAATTACGGCCTGGCCTTTTATGTGGGGGACATGCGGGAATTCTACCAGGCATTGGAATTTCCGGAGGAACAGATCGGAATGATCGAGCAGAGTGGCACCCTCGGCATGATGCGGCACCTCTGGGTCAGTATGGTCTGCTATCTGGCTGTGGTGCTGGCATTCTTCTGGAAAGCGCGACCTGCCCACCCGGCTGCAGGCTAACGCTTCTCTTCCGGGGTCAAACTGCTGGAGTCGATGAACTTTAAAGCCAGCTCCTGATCCGGCAGCCAACTCCAGTCCGGAGCTTCTTCAGCTTTGCGATTATCGCGGGGTGTGATTTCTCCGGTCTTGCGGTTCAGGTAGACGCCCGAGTCCGCCCGGATCTGTCGGGGTTTGGCAAACGGGCGGGTGGGGTCCATCCGGGTGGCAATGACGGAATGGATGAAATCCAGATAGAGTTCCTGTACCTGACGCTCAGCGGGCTCGTGTTTCTGGCGTTTTTCTGTATGCATAGCCCAGAGGGCACGGCGTTCTTTGCCGCGCTTGAAGATCTTGAATGTATTTTCAAAGCTCTTGGTTGCTTCATCTCTTTCTCCGACCAGAAAGAGTCCCGGTGTCTCAAAGGTGCCGGCATCCGGACGGGATATAAAAAAGGCACCTTTGTCGGCAACAAAGGCAATCACATCATTGGATTTGAAGCAGGTCATGCCGAAGGCAAACTGGGCCCCGGTAGAGAATCCGATCAGTGCCAGCGGGAGATTATCCATTTCACGTTTTCCCGACTGGTCTGCAAAGTCGCGCAGGGCATTCTCCAGCGCTAATCCCGAACCGCGGCGAGCTTCACTGTAAAAGTGATCGGCATCCCCGGTAAAGTAGCAGCCGACCAGCGCAAAATTCCACTCCTCGCAACGCTCGCGCAGGGTTTTGTCATCGGTATAAACACGGCCGTCGCCATTCTGTCCGTCCAGCATAACCAGTGCTCCGCGTAGCGGTTCTTCAGTTTCAGGCACCCAACAGCGAAAGGCCGCTTGCAGATAGTTGGCCCCGCTGCGTCCCTGCGGAATCGAATCGTAAGTCTTGGCCTGGACCGGAATCCAGCAGCTCATGAAAACCAGCACAACAGCACAGGGGAATCGAAAATACATGCCTTAATTATAGTCAGAAAGGTAAAAATTAAAGCACTAAGATCGACGATTTGCGGGATGGAATACACTCGGGATGCATCTAGTAATGCCATTCTGTCACAACCCGGATGTTCGTATGTGACAAAGTGGCACATATCCATAGCGCTATATTCGAAAGACATGTTGATTATTAATGACTTACAAAAGTAGCCAGTTGGCATCCAACATGCACATAAGGGATATAACATTAACTGTGGAGATTTAGAACTATGTCAAAAGTATTAGGTATCGATTTAGGAACGACCAACTCCTGCATGGCTGTGATGGAGGCAGGAAAAGCGGTTGTGCTGGAAAACTCGGAAGGTTCGCGCACGACTCCTTCCGTAGTGGCTTTCAGTAAAAACGGCGAGCGTCTGGTCGGGCAGGCCGCCAAACGTCAGGCGGTTACCAACTCGAAAAACACGGTCTTCTCGGTCAAGCGTTTAATCGGGCGCAAGTTTTCAGAAATTCAGGAAGAAATCAAGCGGCTGCCCTACAAGGTAGTGGAAGGCAAGGGCGGGGCTGCCTGTGTTGAAGTGGAAGTTAAAGGGGAAATCAAAGTATTTACTCCGGAAGAGATTTCCTCCTTTATCCTTTCCAAGCTCAAAGCGGATGCGGAAGCCAAGTTAGGTGAAAAAATCACTCAGGCGGTGATCACTGTGCCGGCTTATTTCAACGACAGCCAGCGTCATGCCACTAAGGATGCCGGCAAGATTGCCGGGCTGGAAGTTTTGCGTATCGTTAACGAACCAACTGCCGCATCGCTGGCTTACGGAATCGAGAAGAAGGCGGAAGAGAAGATTGCGGTGTATGATCTTGGAGGCGGAACCTTTGATATCTCAATCCTAAGTATTGATGAAGGCGTCTTTGAAGTTTTGTCCACCAACGGGGACACGCATCTGGGCGGGGACGACTGGGATAATGCGCTGATCGATTACATCGTAGCTGAATTCAAGCAGGACAACGATATCGACCTGAAAGGTCAGTCTGATGCGATGCAGCGCATCAAGGAGGAAGCGGAGAAAGCAAAGATTGCACTGTCCTCCTCCCAGGATTACGAAGTTAACCTGCCATTCGTAACCGCAGACGCCAGCGGGCCGAAACACATCCAGCTGACCATTACTCGTGCCAAGCTCGAGCAGCTTACGGAAGAGCTGTGCCAGCGCACCATTGAGCCGGTAAAAGCCTGCCTCAAAGATGCCGACCTGAACGCATCTGACATCAATGAGCTGGTGCTGGTGGGCGGAATGACCCGTATGCCCAAGATTGTCGAAACCGCCAAGGAATTTGTCGGTAAAGATCCGCATCAGGGTGTCAATCCGGATGAAGTGGTGGCGATCGGTGCTGCCGTGCAAGGTGGCGTGTTGAAAGGTGACGTCGATGACGTGCTGCTGCTGGACGTGACGCCGCTGACGCTGGCAATCGAAACGATGGGAAATCAGGCCACGCCAATGATTCCGCGCAATACGACCATCCCGACCAAAAAGTCACAGACTTTTTCTACTGCGGCAGACAATCAGCCAGGCGTAGAGATCGTCGTGCTGCAGGGTGAGCGTCCGATGTCCAAGGACAACAAGGTGCTTGGCACTTTCAAGCTGGACGGGATTCCACCGGCACCGCGCGGTGTGCCGCAGATCGAAGTCACTTTCGACATTGATGCTAACGGGATTCTCAATGTCACTGCACAGGACAAGGGTACCGGCAAGGAGCAGAACATCTCCATCACCGGATCCTCCAACCTGGACAGCGACGAAGTCGAAAAAATGACTCAGGAAGCCGAGGCGCATGCTGAGGAGGACAAGAAGGTCAAAGCAAAAGTCGAAGCCAAGAACAACGCCGACAACCTGGCGTATCAGGCGGAGAAGATGATCAAGGATAACGCCGATAAGATTTCAGACGACAACAAGAAGGCGATTGAAACCGAAATCGAGAATGTCCGCGAAGCCGTCAAGGAAGACGAACTGGACAAGATCAAGTCGGCAACCGAGCAGCTGCAGGAAAAACTGCAGGGAGCATCAGAAGAACTCTACCAGGCTGCCGCTGAGGCTGCTGAGCAGGGTGGAGCGGCTGCTGGAGCTGGAGCACCGGCAGGTGAAGCCGGCGAGAAGCAGGCGGATGCCGATGTGATCGATGCCGAAGTGGTCGACGAGGAGAAATCTGAAAAAGCAGATAAGAAATAAAACGCAACCTCTTTGCTGCGGTTGGTATTCACCAGCCGCAGCTTTTTTAACCCGAACAACAAGAAACCAAACAACAAAAGGAAAGAACTAATGGCTAATATTAAGTTCAAACCGATGGGCGACCGAGTATTGGTGCAGCCGATCGAAGAAGCAGAACAGGTAAAGGGTGGAATCATCATTCCTGATTCCGCTAAAGAAAAACCCTCCGAAGGCAAAGTCGTTGCCCTCGGAACCGGTAAAAAAGACGATGCAGGTAAAGTGCTGCCGTTCGAAGTCAAATCCGGCGACACCGTGCTATACAGCAAATACGGTGGAACGGAAGTGAAAGTCGATGGCGAAAGCTACCTGATCATGCGTGAGGACGATATCCTCGGCGTCATCGGTTAACCAGTATTTCTTTAAACCCGAATTTAAATCAAGAAAACTGAAAGGAAAAAACAATGTCAGCAAAACAACTTAAGTTTGACGAATCCGCACGTCAGTCCTTGCTCGTTGGTGTCGAGAAGCTCGCGAAAGCAGTGAAAGCTACCATGGGGCCCTCCGGACGCAATGTCGTGCTCGACAAGAAATTCGGCTCACCGACCATCACCAAAGATGGTGTGACCGTTGCCAAGGAAATTGAACTCGAAGATCCTTACGAAAACATCGGTGCCCAGCTGGTGCGTGAAGTGGCTTCCAAGACCAGCGACATCGCCGGTGACGGAACCACCACTGCTACTGTGCTGGCCGAAGCAGTCTACAAGGCTGGTTTGAAATATGTCACCGCAGGTGCCAACCCGACTGACCTCAAGCGCGGGATCGACAAAGCTGTAGACGCCATCGTAACCGAATTGGCGAAGATCAGTAAGAAGGTTAAGGAAAAGGAAGAGATCAAGCAGGTGGCTACCGTATCGGCCAACTGGGACACCATGGTCGGCGAAATCATCGCAGACGCACTGGACTCAGTCGGTCAGGACGGAACCGTTACTGTCGAAGAAGCCAAGTCCATCGAAACCACCCTCGAAGTGGTGGAAGGGATGCAGTTTGACAAGGGATACCTCTCGCCTTACTTCGTCACCAGCGCTGAAACCCAGGAAGTGGTTTTCGAACAGCCATACATCCTGATTTTCGAGAAGAAGATCTCCAACATGAAAGATCTGCTGCCGCTGTTGGAGCAGGTTGCCAAGAGCGGTAAGCCGTTCCTGATTATTGCTGAAGATGTCGAAGGTGAAGCACTCGCCACTCTGGTGGTGAACAAGCTGCGCGGAACCCTGCAGGTCTGTGCGGTCAAGGCGCCTGGCTTCGGTGACCGCCGCAAGGCTATGCTGGAAGACATCGCCATCCTGACCGGTGGTAAGATGATCAGCGAAGACCTCGGTATCAAACTCGAAAAACTGACCATCGATGACCTCGGATCCGCCAAGAGCGTCCGCATCGACAAAGAGAACACCACCATCATCGAAGGTGCCGGCAAGAATGCCGACATCAAGGGTCGCGTGGATCTCATCCGTCGTCAGATCGAGGAAACCTCCAGCGATTACGATCGCGAGAAGCTCCAGGAGCGTCTGGCGAAACTCGCCGGCGGTGTGGCCGTGATCAATGTCGGTGCTGCGACCGAGACTGAAATGAAGGAAAAGAAGGCACGCGTGGAAGATGCGCTGCACGCAACCCGTGCTGCCGTCGAAGAAGGTATCGTCCCGGGTGGAGGAACCGCTCTGCTGCGCGCCCAGCGTGCGTTGGATGGACTCGAACTCGAAGGTGATCAGGCCATCGGTGCCGACATCATCCGTCGTGCGGTTGAGCAGCCACTGCGCACCCTGGCAGATAATGCCGGCGTCGAAGGCAGCGTGATTGTGCAGGAAGTCAAAGCGAAAAAAGGTAACAACGGATACAACGTTGCTGCAGCGGAAGTGACCGATCTGGTCGCAGCTGGTGTGGTCGATCCGACCAAGGTGACACGCTCTGCTCTGCAGAACGCGGCATCCATCGCAAGCCTGCTGCTGACCACCGAAGCCATCATCACCGAAGCACCGGAAGATGAGCCTGCCGGTGGCGGACATCCACCTGATATGGGTGGCATGGGCGGTATGGGTGGCATGGGCGGCATGATGTAATTATCCCTCCGGGATAAGCATCAAAGCTCAACTCCGATAACTAAATCGCGAGTAAAATACCCAAAAACCAGATATTCAAAACCCCCGTGGGACTTTCCTGCGGGGGTTTTTTATGACGAGTAATGATTGTCGGATTCAAGATCTCGTGTTTTCTTCAGGCGTGATCCAATCTTATTATTACAACGTATTGTGGGAGAGATATGAGGACTATCTGAGAGAACTTATATCCTCCGTGGATGCGCGAATGATTTGTGATATTGGAGGAGGGCGGAATCCCGGTATCCATGAGGATTTTATCCGTAAAGGCAGTATCCAATATTCACTGCTGGATATCTCTAAAGCCGAGCTGGATGCAGCACCAGCAGGGTATAATAAAATTCAAGCGGACATCGGTGATCCGCAGGCTGATTTGCCGGAGGCATCATTCGATCTTTGTTTTTCCAGAATGGTGGCGGAACATATCCAAGATGGGGAAGCGTTCCACCGTAATGTATATCGCCTGCTTAAACCGGGCGGAGTTGCCATACACTTTTTCCCGACGCTGTTTACGTTGCCTTATGTGGCAAATGTGATGATGCCGGAGTGGTTAAGTCAGCGCATGCTGATGCTGTTTAACCCGCGGGATCTGGTGCAACACGGAAAGTTTCCGGCGTATTACAGCAAGTGTTATGGGCCGATCGCTTCCCAGTTGAGTTTTCTGGAATCGCTGGATTATGAACCGATCCATTATTTCGCAGGATTCGGGCACGATTACTATCGCCGAATTCCACTGATCCGCGAAATGGCTGCTGTGTGGTCGCGCCTGTGTTGTCGCAGGAACTGGTATTATCAGAGCTCGTTTGCAGTTGTCGTGCTACGCCGAAAAGCGGTCCAATCGGCTCAACACGAGCTGCCGGTTTTGTAGTTATGTGGAATTGTGACGGGTGTTTAATTGAATACCCCAAATACATCCGAGATAGATAAATATTAGTATCTGGATGGAAAAGATCTGGAACGGAAAATCAACGATACCATGCAGGCCAACTGCAATAATGCCTAGAAGCATTCCACGCAGCAAGAGCCGGGCATTTTCCGATAACTGCTTACGTGGTTTTGAGAGCAGCCAGATGGCACGACTGATTGTGGCGATGATCAAAGTAAACCACAGGCTTGCACCCAACCATCCCCACTCGATCACGGTTTGCAGATAGTCCTGATGTAAATAACGCCAGAATCCAGGTATCCCCTCCTCAATTCCACCACCATAAAACGGGAACATCCATTTAAAGGAACCGGGCCCAAATCCCATGACACCGGCATCTGGAAGCATGGGTAAGGATGTTTTATAGGCATTTAACCGCATTTCCACGGACTGAGAATTATCCCATATAGCAGCCCAACGGCCGCTGGTATGTCCCAGAATTGAAATCGATAGAGCAGCCAGGCTTAGACCGATCACAAGAATGACACTTATGGCCGTCATTTTAGAAATGCTGAACAAGCTCTTCATGCGCAGGCGATGTATCCACAGCCAGACCAGAACCAGTAGTATACTAATGGCGGTAGCAGCACGGGATCCATGAATCAGCATGGCGATGGTGCCTGCGAGTAATGCTAGCGACCAAAACTGCAGAATGAGTCTGTTTCGAGTGCTGAGATTCCAGTTATGCCACGAAAGTAAAAAAGCGGCTGCTATCACCGGCCAGACCAGATTAAAAAAAGCACCCGCGTTGGCATGATAGCGAAAGGTTGCAAAAAAGTAGGATCCAATTTCACGATTTGCCCAATAGATGGAGGGGGCAAGAGCTGCACGCTGAATAATACCCAATACCGCCAGCAGGCATGCCGAAATTCCTACGGAATAGAGTAGTATTTTTAATCTCCGAGGATTGCTGGCCCATTGAATCGAGCATAGGAAGACCAGGAAGAATGATGTATAGCGCGTCATTATTTCCTGAGAGAATCCCCGGTCAACCGTTCCCGGTAATCCTGGAAACCATTGCGTTAACGGCATGATCTCCCAAAAGCCGGAATCGAAGACTCCTCTGGCGTTGAGTACCATAAACCAGCCATGGATCGCCAGTGCAGTGACGATCATCACCGGGAAAAAATGAAGGCCATGGTTCCTCTGCTGAAGCACAAAAAACAACAGGTTCAACAAAGAAAGTGCAATCACACACAAGGATAATCTGGAGGCGATATGAAATGGAGTTGCTCCATACAAAAAAGGAGTAAGTCCGATCAAAATGCAAGTTGCATAGAAACAGAGACGTGAGCCATGGCGGGATTGATTCATTTGTAAAATGCGTGGTTATATTGTTACAATCCTGCTGTTTAGCATAGAACATTCTGATATGGTTGCTGTAAACCTGAAGCTGATTTTCTGAAAACATGTACCTTAGAGATGATTATAGGAATTTGGTGGTTATCGCCCATTGACAAGCGCTAAACTCTCCATTTTTTAGCGTTCAATCCATTAGTATGAAGAGGTTCGATCAAAACAGAAATCGGATAAGAGACTGTTCCATTGCGATCGTAATTATATTGGATATTTGTTTTTTCACGATAGCCCAAGTCTTGGCCTATTATGTGCGTATTGGCTCGGGCTGGTTTGATACATGGTTGATTACTTCCGAGTTCCACTATACCGATTATCTGAGCCATTTTTGTTTTGGAGTTGTGCTTTATGTGATTCTGGCAACTTATCGCGGTTTGTTTCTGGATGAGCAGTTATTTCGGATGCGTAATATTTTTCTCGAGATGTTGAAGGTCAGTGTTTACTGGTTTATAATTTATCTTTTTATCAGTCTGGTATTTAAATTCGACCCTCCTATCTCCCGCTTATATGTTGGATTAGCTGCGGTCTTTTCCTTTCCGCTTCTTATGGGGGGACGAGTCCTGTTTGCCAATTTCATGCGATCCACGCCCTGGATACATCAGTTAAAACAGAGGATTATTTTTGTGGGATGGTCGGGAGAAATCGACCCGTTGGTTACGGCTGTGAGAGAAGAGGTTAATCATCCTTATTATATTGAGGGATGGGTTGAGAGTCCTGTCCAGGGAGATGAACGCTGTGAGCACGCTTTGCCTCGCTTGGGGAGTTATTCGGATCTTGAATCGATTATTCATGAGCAGAGTCCCGATATTATAATTCTTGGTAGTAAAGATATTGGGAATGAAAATATGGATTCCCTGATCCATCTTTGTGGTCAGGAAGGCGTGGGATTCAAATTGGGCAGCAGCGTATTTCCTGTTTTCACCTCCGGCCTGAGAATTCAAACCATAAGTGGTGTTCCCCTGCTGGGAGTTGTAGAGTTGGCAATCGAAAAATGGTATAATCGTTTAGTAAAACGTATGGTCGATGTTGTTGGTGCACTACTTGGATTAGTGTTATTTGCTCCGGTTATTTTCATCTTTGCAGTCCTGGTATATCGTGAATCACCGGGTTACGTGATTTACAGGCAAGTGCGTTTAGGGCGCTGGGGTGTTCCGTTTCAAATTTTAAAAATTAGAAGTATGAAACTGGATGCTGAGAAAAATGGGGTAGGCTGGAGTGAGCCGGGTGATACACGTCGCCTTAAAATTGGCAGTTTTATGCGGCGATGGAATATCGATGAACTTCCACAGTTTTGGAATGTTCTCAAGGGGGAAATGTCGCTTGTCGGGCCGCGTCCGGAGCGTCCGGAGCTTATCGATGATTTTAAGTACAAAATCAAACTATACAACGTGAGGCATGGCGTGAAACCAGGTTTAACCGGGTGGGCTCAGGTCAATGGATGGCGTGGAGATACGGATTTGACTGAGCGTATTCGCCATGACTTATACTACATGGAAAACTGGTCTATCTGGATGGATATTCAGATTATGATGATGACTTTCTATAGGTATAAAAATGCTTCATAAACTTAAGAAATTGTGTGGTTAAGACTTTGGGATAATCTTAGTAGTGAAAAATCGAGTTCTTATCTTTCTGGGAATGCAGCGTTCCGGTTCGACTTTGCAGTACAATATCGGGCGTAAAATTATCGAAGGTAAGATTCATCAATCGGATATAGTAGTATTTGGTGCGCTGGAACCGGACAGCTTTGATTCGTTTAGAGATTTGGTTTTATCTTCGAAAGAAAAGCTGATTCTTGCTAAAGCGCACTGGCTTCCGGAAGAGATGGTTCAATTGCTGACTTCTGATCATGCGTCCTTTTTTTATATCAGCCGCGAACTCAAGGATGTGTATTATTCTGGCAAGAGAAAAGAAGGCTGGGACTTGGATGATTTTTCAGAATCGATCGATCTAAATTTAACTAGCTTCAGCTTATTGAGAGAGACTGGCGCAGATACGCTGGTGCAGCGGTATGAAGACCTGATGGCAGATATGCCTAGTAGCACTCTGGAAATAGCCCGTTTTCTCAATATCGAGCTTTCGGATCAGCAGGTAAACGAGATTGCCCGCTCCCAGGATGTCAATTTAGTGGTTGCATCACAAGGCCAAATGGGTACGTGGCCGAGCTTGAGAGTTAAGCTTAGAAATTCTGCCAAATCACTTCCTCCCGGCATCATTCATTTTTTTAAACGGTCTGACCTGATATGCACTCTGGTGAAAAGGTATCTTGGCAATAAGGACTACGACGGGAAGTCTCTGATACACGTCAATCACATATCAGAGAGTAAGGGAGCATCGGGTGCATGGAAGGGGAATATCTCTGAAAAAGAAATTCAATTCATAGATGAATTAGCTTCCAGATCGAATGCTAAGCTCTACAACACGTGATGATCCTGCAAATCTCTCACTGCTTTGATTTTGAAGTCAGTTATTCGGGTCAGTGCATACAGTTATGAAACTAAGTCAATTGAAGAAAGTCATAAAAAACAGCCCGATTCTGTATCTGCTGAGTTTTCCGGTGATATTTATCCGGCGCAGTATTTTGAGGCAGAAAGTAGCTATTCAGATGGAAGTAATTGATACGCTGAATGAACTACTTCATGAAGATCCCGTACTGTATTTGAGTGAGTTTGATGGAAAATTTGCGCTGGATGCCAGGAGTGACTTATTTTGGCGAATCGTGCTGGAAGGACTCTACGAGAGAGAGTTACCCGAAATAGCCGCCAAATCTGTGGATAGAGAACGTGACGTTATTGATATAGGTGCCAATGTAGGTTTTTACAGTGTTAAACTTTCCAGAGTGATGGGCAAGGGAAGGATGTTTGCGATAGAACCAACGGTCAATGCGTCTCAAAGATTACGCCGAAACGTCGAGCTAAATGATCTGAGCGGCAAAGTGGAAATTATTCAGAAAATCATATCTGACAAAGGGGGGGCTCTGAAGATCAATACCATTGAGGGCAAGGAAGAATATTCTTCCATCGGTATGATGACGCATCCCCAAACCATGGGTAAGGAGTTGCACGTGGAAACAGTGAAAAGTGTGACACTGGATACTCTGGTTGAAGAACGTTCGATTAACCCCGGATTTATTAAAATTGATGTGGAGGGAGCGGAGCATTTAGTTTTTCGAGGGGCTGAAAATGTTCTCCATAAGCACCGGCCTATTATATTATCAGAATTGAGTGATCAATTATTGAATGCCAATGGGTCTTCCTGGATCGAGGTTATCCGTTTTATTGAAAGTTTTGACTATGTGGTCGTTAATCCACTCAAGCCAGCGACAAAGCCTAAGAGTCAGGCGTTTAGTGATATTCTTTGCTACCCTCGTGAGCAGTACGACAAAGTCCAGTCGCTCATGTAAGTGCTCTGATTTGGGTTGTGGGGTGCGATATCGCCTGCTCATATGGCAGCAGTCAAACAAGAATTATAAGAGTGATTCTTTTCTGCCAATAATTCAGTTTATACAACACAAGAAATCTGTTGTTTCCGGATCCGAATATAATGGATCGAAAGCAGTAAGTAGAAATTCTGTGATAAGCTTGCCTCTAATTAAAATGCGTTGATGTTAAAAAAAGCTTTTATTTTTTTTATTGTTAGAGGTCTTGCCTCCGGCAGCAATGTCATTGGGCCGCTTCTGTTGATGGGGCTAAATCAAGGCGACCTGGTTGCTCCTTATGTGGCATTGAATACTCTGGTGATGTTCTCCGGGCTGTTATTACAGGGGCCGTTTCAATATACGATACCAGTAGAATCGGTTAAAAGGACTGGCTTTGATAAATTCCAGCTATCACTTCTAGTATATCCCATTGCCTGGAGCCTGACCTTCGGTCTGGTGATCTTTATTTTGGGGCAGATCTTCGATTTAGGTTTATTCAGTAAACATTCCGTCTACTTGAGTGTCACGCTAGCGGCATTTGCATTTTCCTTGCACTTATCAGAAATCTTCAGGGCACTGAATAAAATGTATTTTTATTCAGTATTATCCGGACCATTTGTGCAGGTGCTGTCCACCTTGGTTCTGTTATGGGCTTACATAAATAGCCGTGAATTATCAGTTATGTTCTTAATCCACGGATTCTCACTGGCTATCTATTTAAATCTATTGCTGGCTCTCGGGCTATGTTTGATGGCTACAAGCAGGGTTATATCTTTCGAGGGTAGTGTATGGATGGATTTAAAAGGCGCCTGGATTATTTTTTTAGTAACCTCAATGGTCTTTTGTATCAATAAAAGCGATATCTGGTATGCGAGTTTTTTTTTGGATCCAATAGAACAAAAGCATTATACGATGGCATCTCGCGTTATTATGATTGCAACATTGTTTAACGCCTCTTTTTTTACAGTGTCACTGACATCATATGTACTGGGCGCGCCGAAAGTGAGTAAAGAGAGTATTGTGGACCAAGCCACAGAACTTTCATTCATTACTACGGTATTTACTTTTGTATTCGTTGCATGTGGTGCAATCGCACTGGTATTTATCGGGTGCCTTTTCCAACTAGGTATAGAATATCTGCTCGGTGTGTTCGTCATATTCTCTGTGGGACAATTTATCAACGCATATTCCGGGCCTGCCGGATTGATCCTGATCGCCAATAAGTGTTATAGCCAATTAATGACCAGAACCCTGTGTATTTCGATTTTTCTGGTTCTATTTATAGTCATCCTAAGACCTGGAGATATTTTTACTCTTACACTACTGTTTGTCGGATCTCAAATTGCTTTGAATGTGTTGATGTGTCAGGCTGCGCACAACCAATTAGGTGTCCGCAGTAACTTCTATATGAGAGATGTTCGGAGGATTGTGCCCAGCTTGATCTTGCGGTTGAATTGCTTTCGGGATTCCCTATGCAAATCCAGAAATAGCGGGGGCTAGATTTTGTTTTAACTATGTTACACCTATTAGTTGTGACTCCGACACTGGGGGAATCTGAATTTTTTACTCAAACTGTCGATTCAGTTAATCGGTTTAGGGTGCTGAAAGATCTGAATTTAACTCATGTTGTTGTCTGCCCAGAATCAAAAATACGAGAAATGGCTTTGCAGGCCCCCAGCGCAACGATTCTGGGCGAAGGACCAGACTGCAGGTCGATGTATAGCGCAATTAATATGGCAGTGAAGTCGAGTGATTTACCTTGGACGCATTTTACTTATATCAATGATGACGATTTTTTGTTGCCGGATTTCGGTCTCTTATTGGCAAACCTATATCATAAAAAGGCTGACTTTTCATATGGCCTGGTGGATCTTGTAGGTGATGATGGAAATCTCATTTATCCAATTCCAATCGTGAGAAATCCCAATCACATTATCGATTTGTATTCATTAGGTATATCACCGTTTACACAACAAGGAACAGTCGTCGGGCGGAGCCTGTATGAGAAATTGGAGTGCTTCGATGACGCCTTTAAGTATGCAGGGGACATGGATTTCTGGTGTCGTGCCTGTCAGATGAATCCTACATATTACTTTGAGAATAAAAGTGTTGCTGCTTTCAGGGCAACTGGTGGACAACTATCCAGTCATCGTACTCATTTTAACTCCGAGATTAATGAAATTCGGAGCAGACTGACAAAACCATCAAAATTACGCAGTATACATGCCCTCTGCCTGTTTTATGGAATGAATGGTTTGCGCTATCTGCGGCGAATCCTTCTGACTGGGTTTAAAAGGAGTTATACGTATCTAAATGAATAATCCCCAGTGCAGTCGATCCTTGACGACTGAGCTAGAAAAGCACAACAAAAAGTGACATCGGGTTTCACCATCGTTTTAAAGTCAGCAGTGTAGTGAAAATTGCTTTTCCAAAGATAAATATACCAACATTAATGATTGCTCTGGCATTGCTGGTGCAGTTTTGTGTGGTTATAGAGCCTGCTCCTGCAGATCTGGTATTTGCAGTGGGGTTTGCTTTTTTGGTGTTCAGTCATCTGCGCACATGGAGGCAGATTCCAGCCACATTCCTAGTGATGTGCTTCTTGTTTGTTTTGGCCAACACCATTTCGATGTTCTGGGTCAACAGTTTCGGACAGGGAATGTTTAACTATGCCGTTAATGTTTATATGATCTGTATTGCACTCTCGATTCCTATGATAGCCATCAAGAATGGGAGGCGGGCATTATTGGTAGTCTATTACAGTATTCTGGCCGGCGTTGGAATTTCATCCTGTCTGGGACTTATGGGCTCGTTGGGTTTAACAGTGGGTGGAGAGGATTTATATTATCATATCAGTGGACGCTTATCGCCTTTATTCAAGGATCCAAATGTATTCGGCCCCTATTTAGGCTGGGGGGCAGTGCTCGCACTCGGATTTTTATGTGAGGATACTGTATCCAGGAGGGTAAAGCTTATTTTATTGCTTATCCTGTTAGGATCTGCTTTTGGTGTCATGGCTTCCGGCTCTAGAGCTGCGATGGGATGTTTATTCGGCTCGCTGATAGTCTTTTTATGTCTGCTGTTATTGACACCTGCACGGGCTCAAGCAATCAAGCTCTTTCTATACCTACTTGTAGTTGGAGTGATTTTCTACACATGTTTAAGTATTTATTATCTGAGTAGTCCGGAGAGTTACGACATTCTATTGATGCGCTTTAATTTTCTGAATCTACAGAATTATGATTATGTGCGCTTTGAAAATCAGTGGGATGCTGCCTTGCTGGCTTTTGTTACCCCGTTGGGTATAGGTCCGGGACATTATGTCGGCGTATCACATTTTGCTGAGAGTGATTTTTTGACATGTACGCATAACGTTTACATTAAAGTAGCGGTAGAGAATGGTTATATTGGATTTGTGTCTTTCGCGGGAATTCTCTTTCTTCCGCTATTCTGGTTATTTAAAATAGTGCTTCTTAAAAGAACGGGTTACATATACTTAAAGGTAGCGATATTCTCTGGATTGGTTGCACAGGGGGTAAATAGCATCGTAATCGATTCATTACACTGGCGGCATTTTTTCGTTATTATAGGGTGTTGTCTGGCGGAGGTGGTGGAAGCCAAAAGGAATCGCTCCCGGATTTCTCATCTACCGCCTCGTGAATGACCTCGTTATTTGTGATGGAGTACGGACTATGTATATAAATGCACGCCACCTTATTTCGGGCAACCCGACAGGCACCCATCGAGCCTCCGATCGGCTATTAAGGGAGCTGGCAGCTTATTTTAGTCGTGCTAAAATTGTTTCACCTGACATTCGATCTGATCAATTTGATCATGCACATGACTACAAAGTTCATGTGTTAAACCATTTTTTATGCACATTCCACCATCAGCTCTGGGAGCAGTTTTATCTCCCGTGGATTTCGAAAAAAGAGGTGATATTAAATTTGATGGGAACTGGGCAGGTGCTTTTTGGGGCCTCTCGAAACATCATGGTGGTTTATGATCTTAATTTTATATTAATAAAGGAGTCTTTTAACTGGAAACTCAGGTTGTGGTTCCAGTTCGCTATTCTCATGGCGGCCAGAAAAGCCAGGCATGTGTTTACGATTTCAAATTATTCAAAACAAATACTGGCCGAGTTTGGTGTTCCTGAGGAGAAAATCTCTGTATTCTATCCGGGGCCGGGAATCAATCCCGATCTGCTGTCATCTGGCACGGAAAGCCGTATAAAAGATAAGCCATACATTTTATGCGTAGGCTCATTGCAGCCACATAAAAACCTTATCGGTATACTGAAGACTTTCAAAAAAATTTCGGCTTCGCAACCAGATATGCGATTACTTATTGTGGGTAAAAAGCAGAGCTATTTTAACTCTGTGGATGGTATAGATAAGTTCATCACTGGATCAAATGTGGAATTTACAGGATACCTGACGGACGAGATGCTGGCTGAGTTGTATCGTAATGCAGAGGTTTTGCTGTTTCCTTCTTTTGAAGAGGGGTTTGGCCTGCCCATAGTTGAAGCCTTTTATGCCGGATGTCCTGTTGTCACATCGAAATGTTCATGTTTGCCTGAAATAGCGGGTGATGCTGCTGCCTTAGTTGATCCACATGATCATGATGAAATGGCATCTGCAGTATTATCGATTATCCGGGATGCTAAGGTTAGAGATGATTTCATTCAAAAAGGTTTTGAGCGGAGCAGGAAATTTACCTGGAAAGATGCGGGGGAAACGGTTGCACGAAAAATAGCAGAACTTTGATGAATAAAGAAAGAATCAGTCGTAAATCGGTATTACTGGCCTCGGAACCGAATGTAGACGGCGTTTTTCGGCATATCGAACAGCTTGCAGCCCTGTTGATAAAACATGATATAAAAGTTCATTACGCTTATTCTTCCCGCCGCCGCAGTGATAGACTGGAATCATTAACCGATAGCATTAAGGAGGCAGGAGGAAAAACGATTGATCTAAATATCTCCAATGGAGCGAGTTGGAGAGATTTGACGGCATTCCTGAGGCTTGTTTTCTTTTATTTTAAAACCAAACCTGATGTGGTCCATGGGCATGCTTCCAAGGCAGGTTTCCTGATACGATTGATCCCTGGTGCCAGACGAATCTACACCCCCCATGCCTACTACGGAATGGGGCTTCGAGGTGGAATAAAAGAGGTGCTATTTAATTTTCTCGAAAGGATTATGGCGCCATTTGCAGCAACGGTTTGCTTGTCAACAGATGAAGAGCATTTTGCCAGGAAGGTTGTTCGCATCAGGGAAGCGACTATAATCTATAACTGTGTCAATTTTGATGTATTCCGTCCGGCTATTACTAATGAAGAAAAAGAAAGTATATTGAACAGCCTGGGGGCTGACAGGCATTCATGGATTATTGGATCTGTAGGTCGAATATCGTATCAGAAAAATCCAGCGCTGCTCTATCATGCATTCAGGAAACTCTGTGTCAGCAAGCCTGAAGAGACGTTTACATTACTTCATGTGGGGGCAGGCGATGATATTTTATCCAGCCAATTATGCCGTCTGGCCTACACCTTTCCAGATAATGGAAAACTCTTGCCGATCAGAAAGCAGATAACGACAGAACAGTGTTACCGGATAATGGATGTCTTTTGTCTTACGAGCCGATATGAGGGGATGCCGTATACTGTTTTGGAAGCTATGGCATCGAATCTGCCATTGGTATTAACTGACGTGCCCGGACTTTGCTTTTTTAATCATTATCCTAATGGGTTAAATCGAATCTATTTCGGGACTTCAGAGAATGATGATTCGATATTTGCCGCACTCGGGGAGTGGTTTGATAACAGATATCAGCTTCCAAATCATAGGAAAATTGCCATGGGCTCCTTTTCCGAGGAAATTTTCTTCCAGAAACACAGTGACCTATATTTCAAAAATGGGTAGGCGAGTTCTAATTTACAGGCAGATTATTCCATCAAACGCCATCCATCAGTTATGATTCTTACAATTAGGACTTAAAAGCTTCGGATTCAATGAAATAAGCCTTGATTCCAGAGGAAAATAGTGAGAAGTACACTTGTCAGGATATGAAAAAGCTACTCACTTTTTGTAATCTGCTTGCGTTTTGTCTGATCTTTGTGACAGGCAAGGCTTTAGCTATTGAGACGGTTCAGACAGATTCAACGGATCCGGCTGCAGAGGCACAGTCTTTGTTGCAGGATGGTATTGTCGAAGAGGTCTCTGCAGAAGATTTTGACTATTACGGGTTTACACCGGAGGAAAAATTTCCGATTCGAGCTAGACTACGACTGGAAGGCTACTACGACAGTAATATTTTTACCGTAGATACCGGTAAGACCGATGACTTTGTCTGGGAGATTCAGCCAGATGTTTATTATGAGCTGGGTTCAGCGGGTTCCACCCACAATCTCGTTCTAGGCTATAATCCGACCTTTTTCATTTTCACGGACAATTCCAGCGAGAATGCATTCAACAATGGAGGCTACGGACGGTATACCTACACGGCTGATAAAACCGTATTGGGAATTAGCCATTCTACAGCTGAGGTTGATGGTGCGAACAGTGATGTTGGCGCCCGTGTTTCTCGAACCGAGCATCTGACTCGAATTTTCGGCAATTATCAATATTCCGAAAAATTGGTTTTTGAGGGAGAAGCAGGCCAGTCGCTCCGCTACTATGATCTGGCTACTCTGGCAGATTATCACGACTGGTATGGCCAGGGATTCTTTCTTTATGAAGTTTCGCCCAAAATTCAGTTGGGCTTGGGTACAAAATTCGGCTTTGTCGATATTGGCTTAGGCCCTAATCAGACCTATCAGCAGGCATTAATCAAAATGGTCTACGCGGCTTCTGAAAAATTACAGTTTACGGCCAGTGCAGGTGCCGAATTCCGCCAGTATCAGGATCCGCGTGGTTGGGAAGATCGGGTGACTCCAGCTGCTTCTCTCGGGCTGGGTTGGACGCCATTCGACAGCACTGAATACACGATGACCGTCTTCCGGAATATCAGCCCTTCCATTAGTATCATTGGTGCCAATTCGATTACAACAGGGTTTAATTCCAAAATTCGGCAGCGGTTACTGAATAAAGTTTTCTATAGTTTAAGTGGTGGATTTAATTATGCAGAATATCGTCCAACGGTGGTCGGGACGGTAAACAACAGGGAAGATTTCTACTTTAATGTCCGGAATGCCCTTGAGTACAAGGCATTTAAGTATGGATCTATCGGCATTTATTACGAGTATCAGGACAATTCGACTCTAAATGCGGGTTCGGATTTTGTTCGCCATGTCACTGGAGTGCAGGTTAATCTGGAGTATTAATTCACTCAAACGAGGCAAGACCATGAATGCTAAAATTTCAGTTTTTATCGCTTTCACCGCACTGATCGGGGTATCCAATCTTCAAGGCGAGAGTATTCCGGCCAAGGTGCTCAAAGTAGATGGTGAAGCTACCGTTAATATTCCTGGCAAAGGCAATCAGCCACTAGTAGCAGGTGCTTTGATTCCAGAGGGTAGTGAAATTAAAACGGCTGCAGGCAGTGAAGTTGTGGTTGGGCTTACCCCGGGTGCAGGGACGATCTTAGAAGAAAACACTACCATGGAGATTGAAAAACTCTCGGTGGAGAAGAAGGGCGAAAAACTTACGAAGCGGGAAGTAATGCTCAATCTTAAAAATGATGATGCTGCGGCTGTCTCATTTTTGAAGTCTTTTGATGGGGTCAGTGACTTTAAAATAAAAACGACTACAGGAATTGCAGCGGCTCGGGGAACGATTTGGAGAACGACTTCTAGTGTAATTCAGGTAATTCAGGGAAATGTTGAGTTCAGCTTTGGTGGTAGAACGGTGAGTGTGCCAGCTGGGTCAGCGACCACCACAACAGGACCTGATGGGGGAACGATTACAACGCTGCCGGATTCTGTTTTAAATGATATTATTAATGCTGTTCAAGGTGCAACTAGCATCATTCTCACAAGAACAGTTGACGGTAATTTAATTATCGAGGATCCCACCACAGCTACCGCAGAGGTTATTTCACTCGACGAAGTAAACTCACCGGATCAGTAAATTCATGTTTCCACGGATACTATCCGTCTTACTCTTTTTAATCAGCCTGATCCAGATGACTGGATCAGGCTTTTCTCAGTCCGGATACGTACTACGTGCCAATGATGAGATCAAGATCACAGTGTTTCAGGAGCCGGATCTGGAAACCGAAACCCGTATCTCCAAGTCCGGCCATATTGTTTTTCCTTTACTGGGATCGGTAAAACTCTCCGGTAAAAGCGTGGACTCCGCAGTAAAGGAAATTGCTGAAAAGCTGAATCAGGACTTTATTATCAATCCGCAGGTTACGATTACCGTATTGGAATATGCGAAGGAGCGTGTGACAGTGCTGGGTCAGGTGCAGGAGCCGGGTGCCATTGAAATTCCGGATGAAGGGCGGTTGGATATCCTGGGGGCGATTGCCATGGCGGGTGGCTACACTAAAATTGCTGATCCCGGCAAGATCACGCTGCGGCGCACCGTCGGCGGTAAGGAAAAAATCTACAAAATCAACGGCAAGCGTCTGGCCAAAGACAAGGATGCGAAGGCTTTTTACGTTCTGCCTAATGACATTATCGACGTGGGTGAAAGCCTTTTCTAAACTGCTGCTGTTTTCTCTCTGGCGGTCTGCACATTTCGATTCTATTCTCCGGATACGTTATGAACGAAGAGTTTGAAGTTGATATCGATATCCGGCAGTTACTCAACATTATTGTCGAGCGCCTGTGGATCATCGTTGTCGCGGTGGCTGTCTTCGTTGTGGGCGGACTGAGTTACATCACCATCACACCCAAGGTTTATGAAAGCACGGCATTGCTGGAAGTGCCGCAACAGGCGCAACGGGTGGTGGCGATCGAAGAAGTGACTAATCAGGATTTCCGCAGTCTGGAGATCATGAAAACCATCGAGCAGAATCTCCAGCGTCTCAGCCTGTATGACCGTGTGATGCAGTTGTCAGAGGTGAAAGAAAATCCCCTACTCAAGGCGTATCTGAGAGGTGATGCAGATTTAGCTCCAGAAGAATTAGCGGACATGCTGGAAGGATGGTCGAATGTTCGTTTGCGTAGAGGAACACGACTGATTGAAGTGACCGTTGAGCATCAGGTTCCAGAAGTCGCACGCTTGTTGGCGAATAGCATTGTTTCAGAATATGTGCGGGAAATGATTGCTACTCGAACGGGGACGTCTCAGACCGCTTTCACTTTCCTGCTGGAAGAAGCAGAGCGGGTTCGTACCAAACTGCAAAAATCCGAAAGTGCTTTGCAGGATTACGAGAAAGCGGTGGATATCCGCAAGAAAATCGAAGTACAGGATGATCAGATCAATCAGTTAAAACAGCGTTATCGGGAGAAACATCCCAGCCTGATTCAGGCCGTCAGCCTGAAAGCGCAGTTGGAGAATCAGTTCCGCCAGGAGTTGTTGACGATTTCCAGGCAGGTCTCCGATGAAGTGTTCCAACAAGAGCAGTCCCAAAGTCTGCAGGGACTCACAGGACAGGAGCGGATTGATGCTGAGCTGAAATTACTGGAAGCACGGTTCAATGTGCTCAGCCGCGAAGTGGAAACAGATCGAGTACTGTATGATTCTATTGTGACACGGATGAAAGAAACCGACGTGACCAGCGGGATTGAATCCAATCCTGTCGAAATCATGGAAAAAGCCCGACTTCCGCTGGAACCCAGCAAGCCTAAAAAATTGCTGATTCTTCTGATCTCGGGGGTCGCCGGTATCGGTATCGGTTTCGGGCTGATTGTGCTGTTGAACCTGCTGGACAACACGGTGAAGACTGTGGATCAGGCAGAACGTGAAACGGAATTACCCGTATTATCGGCGATTCCGGATGATGGACGGATTCCGGATGTGGACTGGATGAAGCAGGAGGGAAAACGTTTACTGGATACTTTGCAAAGTTCTTCTGTGAACTCCGAGTCCGCACCAGCGAAGTCAGGCAAGACATCTGATAAAGGTAAGATCGAGCCACTCGTGTTGTTATCGGATTCAGGTAGTGCCACAGCCGAAGCCATTCGGAGCCTCCGTGCTTCGGTGAAACTTCTGGGTAAAGCGGAGGAACGAAAAAGTATTCTGGTGACTAGTGCCGTGCCCGGTGAGGGGAAGAGTTTTGTCTCTGCCAATCTGGCATTAGCGTTCGCACAGGAAGGCCAAAACACACTGCTGATTGATGCAGATTTAAGGCGTCCGATGATTGATAAAATTTTCAACATTAAGGCCGATCCGGATCAGGGGGGAATCGTTACATGTCTGGCCGGATTATCGGAGTGGGAAAAGGAACTCTATGACCCCAAGATTGATAATTTGGAGATTCTTCCTGTATTGCAGATGGCACCTAATCCGGCTGAACTGCTTTCGGGATCAGGTTTGGAAGAACTGATGAAATCGGTGTCCAGTAAGTATGATATCATCATCATCGACAGTGCGCCGGTCAATGCAGTTTCGGATTCGCTCGTTATGAGTCCATACGCCGATATTACACTACTGGTCGTGCAGGCAGCTAAGACCTCTAAATCTGCCATCAAACGTGCGCGGGATATGCTGGAAAAAGCCGGGAGGAAACCTCATGGTATGGTCTTGAACCGTTTGCCCAATCGTTCCGGATTACTCTCGGATCCGTATTACTATTATTACAGCTCCGGTGATGGGTACGGTAATGTCTACGGCGAAAAGGCAAAATAGGAATTATTGATTATGAGTTCTCCCGTCCTTTATGTCAGCGATCTGGACGGGACCCTACTCGATAAGTCCGGTTATCTCTCAGATCGTAGCCGGGCTCAATTGCTGGAACTATTGGCGGAGGGGATACCGTTCACGGTGGCCAGTGCCCGCAGTCTGGTCTCCATGAAAGAACGTCTGGGTGATTTGCCCCTGTCGCTTCCGGTAGTGGAGTTCAATGGGGCTTATGTCACAGATTATCATACTGGCCGCAAGCTGATAACGCATATGATCAATCCAGCTATGGTCTCCGGTATTCAGGAAGTTATGCATCAGCAATCAGTGATCTATTTTGTCTCTTCACATGACGGGTTGGAGGATCATGTCTATCATACCTCGGAACGCAATGGGGGTATGGATTATTATCTGACCGAGCGGGAACAGGCGGGAGATCCCCGATTAAGAACAACTTCGGACTGGTCTGAAATAGATCGGGAAAGTGTTGTTTGCTTTACTGCAGTAGATCAGCGGGAGCCGATGGTTCAGCTTAGACATGCGTTGTATGATGCCTTCGGCAGCGAACTTACTATGCATCTGTGGGAGGACGCCTATGCAACAGGATGGCATTGGCTGATGATCCATCATCAGGATGCCTGCAAAGGCAAGGCCATCCGGAGTCTGATGGAAACGCAAGGTCTGCGTGATTATCAGTTGACCGTATTTGGAGATCAGGTGAATGATCTGGGCATGATGGAGCTGGCGGATCGGAAAATTGCGGTTGCTAACGCCTGTGTGGAAATCTGCGATTTTGCTGACTTCGTGCTAGGACCACACTACGATGATGTTGTCTCAAAATTTCTTTTCGAAGAATACGAAAAAATCAGCCAGTGAAATAAACTGAAAAATACTGCATCAGAAGTCATAGCTAAATCTGCAATAATAGCGCATCAAGTGGTGCATCCGGTGCCCGTATCCTGCAAGCAGGCCGACAGCTGAGGCGGAAACCACTAGAATTGCAGGCAAGCGTTAGAGATGCAGATAAAAAGTAATCAGGGTGCGCCCTAGTAACTTAATGTCAGGCCCATATGGCCGCGCCCGCTTTCGCCACGGTCTGACATTCCAGAGTCGGTCAGTTGCCAGCCATAGTCAAAGCGGAAGCTGAGATATGGGTTGATGGTATAACGTGCTCCAACTCCAACACTGGAAACGATGGCGTGAGCGTCTTCACCGGCCAGCAGGGCGATGTTCGAGACTTGGCCCCAGTCCCAGAAGCCGAGCAGCTGCAGGTTGTCTTCAATCTTTTTGACGCCTACCCATTGTAGAGGTCGGAAAGACGCAGTGCGCAGTTCAGTGCTGAAGAAATAGCCTTCGTCTCCGTTTACTTCCCTTTCCTCATACCCGCGGACAGTGTAGGTGCCACCCAGGCCTAGCTGTTCGCTGGCCAGCAGGTTGTCACTGGCAAACTGGGCCTGCCCGCGCAAAATCCAGGTGAAGTCCCACGGGAGGGTCGTGGAGCGGGTCAGGTTCAGGCGGGTGTAATGATATTCGGTTTGGGAGCCGGCGCGGGAGGCCTGATACTTTGGAGTGCGTGAGTTATCTGTCCAATCGCCTGGTGCGATGTAGAAAGTGCCACCCAAATAGGTGTTTCCCCACGGGTCCGGGTAGTTGAGCTGGTATCCCATGCTGAATTGCAGCACGTCGGTCAGCGTTACGTTGGTGGGCACTCCCAAAGTGTCGATCACACTGTCGGTCTGTTTAAAATCAAAGCCGAGGAAAAAGCTGTGTTTCAGTTTTTCCAGGGGAGGGAGTGGCATGTCATAAATGGCACTGGTCTGCCAACTGGTTCCCTCCTGATCTAACGGCGCGGGGAGGTCAGCATTGGTTTCCGTGATGCTTCCATAGATATTCAGGGTGTGGCGCCATGGTAGCGGGATTAGATAGCTGGCAGCATGAGATCGCGAGAGTTCAAAGTCGCTGCTGGTGGAGAACTGATAACTGAACTGATGGTCGAGGTTGAACGCGTTGCCCCAGTTCCCGCCGATGAACCAGCGTTCATCACCCGTAATGTCGTTCCCGGTGTTTTCGTAACCCGCAAAAACCCGGACTGGAAAGCGATCCTGCACTCTGAGGTGGATATCAGTCATGCCTTCGGCGTCGCCCTTGCCGTAGACCAGGCTGGCACTCCGGAACGGATTCTGGTTCATCCATTCCAAGTCGGACAGGAGTTGCCTGGCTTGGATCGGTTCGCCCATGCGCAGACGTATCGTGTTGCGAAACGGTTTAGCTGAGAAGTATTTGTTGCCTTCCACGGTAATGTTTCCCCGCTTTCCAATCAGTACGACGACTTGCAGTGTGCCGGAAGTAATATCCTGTTCGGGCACGATGATCCGTGTGACCGGGTAGTCGTGCTTCCGGTAAAAATCCGCCAGGTCGCGCCGGATTTCAAACGTCGTGGTCAGGGTGAGAGGTTGACTGAAGTAGGGGTCCAGCGCAGCCCTGAAACGGGGGTCATTGGCGAGCGGCAGGGAAGGGTCAACATCTAAACCTGTAACCGGGCTGCCATACGGGCGGATGTCTGCGGCGTTGGAAAGCACTTTGATCCCAAGCAGTTCTTCCGCGAGCACGGCGTCTTCGAATACGGGTGCCTCCGAGTCGGGTGGCATATCGTCATCTTCCTCGATGAGTTCAAATTGAGCCTCTTTTTGTTGGATCTCTTTGGGTTTCACCCTTTCAAAATCCTGAGCCCAAGCGGACGTAGTACCAAGTAGTGTGGCAATCGAAATAAAAAAAATGGTTCTGGAGAGTTTCATGCAAGGTGCGAAGTTAAGTATTAGAACTCATTGCTAAGAGCATTGTTCAGCTCCTGCTGGGCCTGGTTACCAACGCTTTCGCTGAGACTGGGAGGAGGGTTGAAGGTGCCGCCGCCTACTGTCATGCCCGTTCCGGGTCCGAAAGTGTTGTTAAATATATTGGGGCCCCAATCATTCGAGTTGGTAGAGGGTGGCGGAGTGACAGGAACTTCAGGAGCCGCATCATTCAAGGCACTGCGCAGTTGTGCTTCTGCTTCCTCGCCTAGTGCTTCGGAAAGTTCGCGCGGGATGGTGATGGGACCGGTATTTGCCTCATTTCCTCCCAACACGTCCAGTTCGCCTGCACCGACTGTTTTTTCATCGTCCTTCTTATTGTTGACCTCTTCAGGCTTAGTGGGTGGTGTTTCCCTGGGAATTTCATTGTCTTCACTACCACCTTCTCCATCACCAGCTGGTTCTGTTGTATTGTTCCCGTTAGGTGGAGGTGGTGGTCCATTGCCATCCTCTTCTCCCCCGCCAGGGACGAAACCGGTTCCAGTCCCGGGCCCCGTTCCAGAGCCGGGACCCGTTCCAGAGCCGGGGCCCGTTCCAGTCCCGGGCCCCGTTCCAAAAAGGATATCCGGGATAATGGAATCTGCGGAGTTAGTTACTGTGACTACCACATTTTCAGAACCGGGAATATTTGAGGGGAAAAGACCTTGCCGCTGGGTGAAGGGATCCGTGATGGATCCGACATCCACTGTTTCAGTGGAAGGGCCAAAAAACAGCCAGCGGCTGACTCCATCTACGAGAGCCTGCCCGGCCTCGTTGGTGATCGCTGTGTCGGAATGCAGCGTGAGCTCGTTACCCTGCATGGTGGCTCCCGTCTCCAGGTCCAGTTCACCTGAAGTGGTGCTGATAGTGATATCAGCGGCCGCCATGACGGGTCCGCTGATAGAGAGGTCGCCGATGTTCATGATATCAATATTTCCCTGCAGGCTGGCAAGATTGGAAATATTCTGGATGACGGATGGCACTCCGAAGCCACCTGCCTTAATGTCAGCATTATTATAGAAGGAGAGATCCTGTACGCTGAACAGCATCGGACCGGTGAGATTGTTACCGGGACTCATCAGGTTCGCCACCCCGCCTAAAACGTTGAAGAATCCGGATCCGGTAATGGGAGCGGTCTGATTGATCTGGCTGGGGGAAAACAGGGTCAGGCTATGGGGACCCATGTTTAGTGCACTATTAATATTGATATTACCTATGCTGTTCAGGATCAGATCAAATGCGGGAGCCAGTGCACCACCCCCTACGGTAATGCCGGTATTTAATCCAGCGGCTCCCGCGGTGACCGAATCAAAATCTGTGAGTCCGGCAATGAGAGCTGGAGTAAGATTAATGACACCCGCCTGATCCGCACTGAAGCTGGCTCCAGTGCCGGGAGTGAAGTTAGCGGTCTGAGTAAAATTATTGGCAAATATGGTTAAGGAACCGCCGTTACCGGTACCATCAATGGTTCCCAGATTGGCATTGCCACCTAAAGCGCGAGCCGCGAGGGAACCCGAATTTCCCGACATGGAAAATACATCGATCGTGGTTGAGTTAATTCCGGTCATGCCATCCAGGATGATGGAGCCGCCGTCACCAGGTGCCGTTCCGGACAGGGAACTTGCGGATAAGGTGCCAATGTTGATGTTGGCCGTGAGAGAGTTGATGGCAATGTTTCCAGCTCGCGCATCGCCGCCTGCGACAAAGCCGGGGGCATGATCCGTTGTGACCGTGGCACCGTTAACAGCCCCGGAAGCAATCAGGGTGACGTCTGCCCCGGGTCCGGATGTTTGAAATCCACTCGTAGAGGTATCGATATTCGTAAAATCCAACATACCCGTCGGAGTGTTGATGATCACACTGCCTGCCAGGCCGGCGGTCCCGACGCCGGTGCTCTCTGTCCGGGTGAAAATATCATTCAGCATGACATTACCGGATGCATTGATATTAACCTGCCCCGCGTTTCCTCCCGTCCCGTTGGCGACGCTATTATCAGCGAAAATGTTCAGACTCATATTGATATCTCCGCCCGAAGTCGTGGTAAGCATCACATTGCCCGCGTTTCCGCTATTCGCTCCTCCACTAGCTGAAATCGAACCGGTATCTACAGTCCCGCCAATGTTGATAGCACCGCCGCCCGCTGATATGCTGACGTTGCCGCCGTCTCCCGCGTCACCGGCGTTCGTAGTGGATATTGAAGCCGAGTAGGTTTCGATTCCGTCAGTGATGACGCCACTTCCATTAACCGCTATGTTACCTCCATTGCCTGAAGTAGCGGTTAATCCGCTGGTTTCAGAATGAGATCTAAGCACGAATGTACTGACGAGACCGCCACCCGTTATGGTAATGTCTCCACCGTTCTGTGCGGATCCGGTGCCGGATATTCCTGTGTTGCGACTCGAAGCATCGATGGTGCCGGAGACATTGATGGTGGTATCAGCAGTCAGTTGCACGTTGCCTCCATTACCGGCAGTTCCATTGGTAACTCCAGTGGAGCTGCTGCTGGTAATGCCGCCTGGATTGATGGCAATGGATCCTCCTGTTGCAGTAACGGTGACGTTGCCTGCGTCACCGGCATCGATGTCGTTCATAGTGACTAAACTGAAGGTGTCGATCCCGTTCAATGCTATATTGCCCCCGCCTGTGCTGATGCTTACATCTCCACCATTACCAGTCATAAGTGGTGTTCCGAAAGAGGTGTCTTCCTGGCTCCGGGCATCAATGACTCCTGTCATGGTAATGTCACCCGTGGTCGTTCCCAGGGTAACGTTTCCGGCATTGGATGAGGTGCTGCCTGTGGTGGATAACAGCGAACGACTGATGGCCGTATTTCCAGTGATGCCGGTCTGTGCGTTAACGAATATGCTGCCGGAATCATTACCGGAATCGGATTCAGCGCCGGTGCTGAGATCCTGAAAAATGACCGTTCCGCCGGTGGCATTCAAGTTAATATTTCCTGCACCCAGAGGCACGACCTCGGATGCATTAATATCCTGGATGGCAATCTGGACTCCCTGGATGGAAACGTTGCGGTTGTTGGCCATGATGTCACTGGTGGTTCCAATAAAACTGCCAGTATTGTTACCATCGGCGTCCGCGATAAAGCTGATATCTCCGCCTGTCACTCCGAATGGGTTGGCAAACTGGACATTACTGTTGAGGATAATGCCGCCATCGGATTGGAAGGTGGCATTTTCCACTTCAAACATGAATCCCGCATTCTGCGTGATGGTCAGGCTATTGGTGCCGGTAACTGTGAGGTCGCCCTGGGTGGATATCATGGCGAGCGCATCAGTAATGTTAAGCTGTTCTCCATTGAGGATGATATCCCCGGTTTGTAAAAAGCCATCCCCGATAAAGCTGTTCACGCCAGTGACGCTGATATCATCCCCGGCGGTGCTGGAACCATTGACAGTTAATGTGCCACTTCTGGTGGTTACTCCGGCACCCCCAGATGCTTGTACTCCTGCGGTGACCGCACTGTTTCCGGTCAGGCTGATATTGCCACTGCCGGTCGATTCGATAAGGGAATCAGCCTGCATGGAAATACCAATGGATCCTGCCCCGGTGGCAGCGCTGTTTCCGGTTATATTGATATCCCCGTTGGCGGAAGTAATTTTTGTACCATTCCCGCTGGTAAACAGGCCTTGAGCCGCAGATGATGAAGCCGGACTTGCGGTGGCAGTAATGTTTACGGTGCCATTACCCGTGGCATCAATCGTGCTGGCTGCAGTCATTTGAACTCCGTGCGAGACGGCTCCAGTTCCGCCACCATTGGCGATTATAGTAATGTTGCCGCCAGTGGTGACCTGAGATCCCGTTCCTGTGAGTGTCAGGCCCACGGCTCCTGCTGAGGTCGACGTGGTTGCCGCATCCGCATTGATAAGAATATTGCCTGAAATCGAGGTGATGTCGGTATCATTTTCCAGGATAATACCATCGCCGGCACCTGTGCCCCCGCCGTTGCCGTCTACCATGATGTCTCCGGTCGTGGTGTTGAAGTCCGAGCCGTTGATCAGCATGCCGAAGTTGGTACCGGTGCCACCCGTATTACCCTGTCCGGTCAGGTCGATGATACCGGTGGTGGTATTCATGCTGGTGTTGTAAATTTGCAGTCCGTGAGTGCTGGCGGCAGCGGTGCCTAGTCCATCCAGTGTAATATTACCTCCGCCCGCATCCAACAGGATGCCAGTGGTGAATCCAGCGAGATCAATCCCGTTTCCCGATACGGTATAGCCACGACCTGTCATGTTGATATCACCGCCGTTGGTGATCAGACTGACATCATCGTCGATGGAGATTCCTCCGATGTTATCATTGTTGAAATCGGCATTGTAGTTGATCGTGAGTGCGGGACCGGTCGAGACAATGTCGTTACCGCTGGAATGAATAATATCCCGGTCTGCATCAAAACTCAGCGTGACGGCTGCGATCGGATTGACCAGGATGCTGCTTTGGATGAGAATGTCATCCGTAGCGGTCCGGGTCACATTGGTGCCGGCATTCAATGAGGCTACAATTGTGGCTGCAGTGGGGCCATCAATGGTATCAATCGCCGGATCCGTGAGCCAGGTTCCCGCTTCACCTAGCGGAGCATCAGCCAATACCGAGCCATAAGTTAAAGCCGTTTCGGCACCGGACGTTTCTACAAATCCTCCGTCTCCGCCTAAAGCACCGCCACGGGCTTCAATGTCTCCATGAAAGCGCAAATCTTTATCAGACCATAGAATGACCTTACCGCCATAACCGTCCGCAATGGCATTCGCAAAAATCTTCGCTCCTGCTTCCATTTCAGTATCCTGAGCATTTTGCACCTCAGGGTTGGCGCCGAGATAATCTCCACCGACAAGCACTTCGCCGCCACCTGCTTCACCTGAAGCACGAATTTCACTGCCGGATTTCAGGATGATTCGGTCACCAGTAATTTCGATTTCTCCACCCTGAGCCAGAAACCCTTGTCCATCTGTATCCAGAATTCCGGCCTGACTCACTTGTGCCTCGTCGCCCAGTCCGGCTCCGATTTCAATCCGGCCACCATTTCCATTTGCATCACGTGCGGTGATGGTTCCGGTATTGGTAATTCCGTTTCCGCTGGCAGTGAGCCACACTTGACCATTACGGGTTTCCACGCCAGTGGCCTGAATGACGCCGGCATTATTCACAGCAAGACCATACAGGTTACCACCTTCCGCTTTGAGTTCTGCCGTAACCGCTTGGATCGTCCCCTGGTTGAGTACGCCCGTTTGGTCGGGAGTTTCTGATCCGGCTTGCACCATGATGCGTTCTTCACCGGTTTCCATCAGCAGGATTTCGGTGCCTGCGGCAAGTCCAACGGAACCTACTGGCGCGGAAAGGATTCCGTTGTTTTCCACCGTGCGTGCAAAAAGGAGAATATCACCGCCACTGGCGGAAATATTCCCCTGATTTTCGATACCGGCATCGGATGATCCTAAAAATGAGGCGCTTCCACCATTCAAAAAGTCTTCATTGGTGATATCCAGCGTCGAAGCGAGAAAACTTTGAGTGTCGATCCGGCCACTGGGTCCCACCATGATGCCATTGGGGTTGATCAGCCATACCTGACCATTGGCTTGTAATGTGCCGTAAAGCAGGCTGGGGTTGCCGGAGATCACCCGGTTTAAGGCAAGGGCATCGCTGTTTGGTTGCAGAAACTGGGTAAGCTCGTTCAGGCCTATCGAAAAATCCTGCCAGTTGATGATGGTCTGCTGGGTGCCCTGGGTGATGGTCAGGGTATTCCCTTGGCGTAAAAACGTGGTATCTCCATGAACTACCTGTTCACCGGTAGGGTTGGCCCATAAGCTAATGGGCATGCAGGAGCAGAGTGTGAAGATGATTAAAACGACTACCCGTCTCCACCACAGTAGAGTCCACACATCCGGTCCGGCAGTCAATGAGGTCACCTCAAAAAGCATAGGTTGATCTATTTTTTCTTATGCTCGCTAACACCCACTTCGCCTTCTTTGACAGACAGGTAGGTTTTTTCGCCATCCACGGTAACGCCGTAGAAAGTGCCGCGAGCGGCACAAATTCCCTGACTGGTGCGGATCCGAAAATCAATAGTTGATGAGTCCACTTCATTGAGTAAAGCGCTCAAAGTGCCTTGTTTCAGGTTAATCCTGGCTTTACGGCTCGTGTTTTCCTGACCGGGCGTCACGCTTAACAAGCTGATTTGGAAAAGGCTGTTTTCACTCACGCGGATGGCAGCGCCTGGAACGGTTACAAATACAGCTCTAGAATCAGCTCCGGAACGGATCCATGTTCCAGACGGTAATTTGTCTCCTACTTTAACAGGCTTGTAGGCCATTTCTCCCGGCAGGGCCGCTCGGATATCACCTTCAATCAGAGAAGCTTTAGCAGGAACATTCTGTGCGGCCAGAGAGCCCGCGGCCAGCATCAGGAATGAGGCAAATAAAAGCGGTTTTCCCGGGAAGAAGTATTTTCGGTTCATATCTAATCTTTCTATTTGTTTACTTATTTTTATCTATTTTTAAGTAAATGAGCAATGTACTTCTACCTGTGTTTTTCCCTTCCATAGACGGGCAATTTTGCTCCAAAGCAGATCATATTATACCATTCAGCCTCTATGGATTGCTTTCGTGCCTGTGGGCCGGGTTGAAGTTCTGGTATAGCGCCATGTTCAGGAAAGCGGGATTTGGATCCCGGGGCAGCATTACCAGCGTGAAGATACGGACCCTGTTTTGAGGGTTTTGATTTCGTTATTCAGACTGGTTAAACCATGGGATTCAATTTTCTTGGCTCATTTGATTTCCCGATCTGTGCATGAATACACAGCAGCTTACAGGCTCATTTTTTTAGAGCCATCCGATCAGGACTGATGTTTAAATGTTAGCATGAAGTGTATTTCAGAAGCGGCTGCGGTTGGGGCTTCGCTAAGCCCGGAGCAGGTAGAGCAGGTCGTGTTGAAGCTGAGAGATCAGGCTGAATTCACGGGAAAAAAGGTGCTGTGTATTGTTCCGGATGGCACGCGTACGGCTCCTTTAGGACAGTTATTCCGGGTGTTCCACGATCAGGTAGCCGGACGAGCCGCAGTGATAGATGTGATGGTTGCGCTGGGTACGCATCCGCCTATGTCTGAGGAGGCGATTCTGCAGCGGATGGAATGGACGCCGGAAGAACGCCAGAACAAGTATGGTAAGGTGACCATTTTCAATCACTCCTGGGATGATCCGGCTTCACTGGAAACGCTGGGCACCATTCCGGCTTCCGAGATCGAGGAAATTTCCGGCGGGATGTTTGCTATGGATGTGCCGGTGCAGTTGAATCGTAAAGCCCTGGAATATGACTGGCTGGTGGTCATGGGTCCGGTTTTCCCGCATGAGGTGGTCGGGTTTTCCGGCGGAAACAAATACTTTTTCCCGGGAATTGGCGGGCCGGAGATCCTGAATTTTTTTCATTGGCTGGGCGCTGTGGTAACCAATCCGATGATCATCGGCAACAAGTGGACACCGGTGCGTAAGGTGGTGGATCGTGCCGCGGCTTTAATCCCGTGTGAGCGGGCTTCCTTTTGCATGGTGGCGGACTCCAGTCGTTACGCCGGTCTCTTTGCAGGTACACCGGAGGGCGCCTGGGATGAGGCTAGTGATCTCTCGGCGCAGCTGCATATTGTATACAAGGACAGGGCTTATGCTCAGATCCTTTCCGCTGCACCGCCGATGTATGACGAACTGTGGGTAGCCGGAAAATGTATGTATAAACTGGAACCGATCGTGGCTGACGGCGGTGAGCTGATTATCTATGCACCGCATCTCTCAGAAGTATCCGAGGTGCACGGCAAACTGATCCGGGAAATCGGATATCACTGTCGCGATTACTTCCTGAAACAGTGGGACAAGTTTAAGGATTATCCGTGGGGCATTCTGGCACATTCGACCCACGTGCACGGGATCGGCAGCTATGAAGATGGGGCGGAAACGCCACGGGTGCAGGTTACGTTGGCTACCCGGATTCCGGAGAAAGAATGCCGGCAGATCAATCTGGGCTACCGGGATCCAGACTCCATTAATCCGGCTGATTTCAAGAACCTTGAAGACGAAGGAGTGTTCTATGTGCCGAAGGCGGGTGAGCAGTTGTTCCATTTGCGGGACAGGCCTCCGTGGGCAGGGGGATAAGGAAAATTTGAAATACTAATATCGAAATCCGAAAAATTTAGGATAGACTGTTGTCTATGAAATTTGAAACTGTCTGTCTGCATGGGGGTCAGGAACCGGATCCCACCACACTTTCACGCGCCTTACCGATATATCGCACCAGTTCGTATCAGTTTAAGAATACCGAACACGCGGCGAATCTCTTCGGTCTGAAAGAATTGGGTAACGTCTATACCCGTCTGATGAACCCGACGCATGACGTGTTGGAAAAACGTGTCGCCGAGATGGATGGAGCGGCTGGAGCAGTTGCGGTAGCATCCGGCACCAGTGCCATCTACTACGCAATCATCAACATCTGTCAGGCTGGCGATGAAATCGTTTCCGCCAACAACCTCTACGGCGGCAGTTATACTCAGTTTAACGATATTATGCCGCAATTCGGTATCAACGTGAATTTTGTCGATCCCAATGATCCGGAGAATTATCGCGGGGCGATTAATGAAAACACCAAAGCCCTGTTCTGTGAAACGGTCGGTAACCCGGGCCTAGATGTGGCAGACATCGAAGCTATCGCCAACATCGCGCACGAAAACGGTATCCCGTTGATCGTGGATGGCACCTTTACCACACCAGCGCTGCAGCGCCCGATGGATCATGGAGCAGACATCGTCTGTTACTCGTTGACCAAGTGGATGGGTGGCCACGGCAACGGCATCGGTGGTATCGTGACCTATTCCGGCAAGTTCGACTGGAGCAGCGGCAAGTTCCCGCTGATGAGTGAACCGGATGCCAGTTATCACAATCTGCGCTGGGCGCTTGATCTACCCGAAATGCTGGCCCCGCTGGATTATCTGCTGCGGCTGCGGCTTGGACCGCTGCGTAATCTCGGCGCGTGTATCAGCCCGGACAATGCGTGGCAGTTTTTGCAGGGCATAGAAACGCTGCCACTGCGGATGGAGCGCCATTGCGAAAATGCACACAAGGTCGCCAAGCATTTGGAAGCTTCGGATAAAGTGGAGTGGGTCAACTATCCGTTGCTCCAAGCTACGAATAAATGTGAGAAGTATCTCTCCGGCACGGGCGGATCCATGGTAGTCTTTGGTGTAAAGGGAGGGGCGGAAGCAGGTGGTAAGTTTATAGATCACCTCAAGCTTTTCTCGCATGTTGCGAATGTGGGAGATGCCAAGAGTCTGGCGATTCACCCGGCAACGACCACACACTCCCAGCTGACGGAAGAACAACAAGCCGCTGGTGGTATCAAACCGGAGCTGGTGCGTCTCTCGATCGGAATCGAGAATATCGATGATATTCTGGCTGATATTGATCAGGCACTGGCTGCGTCCTGATCCCTCACGAGCTAAAGCGTTCTATTGCATACGCTGCAGAAGCTGTCTATGCTTCCACGCCTATGTCCACTGAATCACATCAGGTCAGAACTCAGTATCATGAACTGATCCCGGAGGGAGAAGTGCTGGAGCTGTTTGAGGGAAACCTCAAAGGGCCGGTGACGCTTGCCTACGAGACCTATGGGACGCCCAATGCCAATAAGGATAATACGATTCTGTTGTTCCATGCCTTGAGTGGCAGCCACCATGCTGCAGGTAGTAATCCTGAGGTCACACATGATAACGACCTCTGGTCGGAGGATTTGCATCAGGGCTGGTGGGATGATTACATCGGCCATGGCAAAGCGCTGGATACGAATCAGTATTTCATTATTTGTGTGAACTATCTGGGTGGCTGCTATGGCTCCACCGGGCCGCGCCATACCAATCCGGAAACAGGCAAAGCTTACGGCAGCGCATTCCCGCATGTGCGCACGGTAGATCAGTGTAAAGTGCAGGCCATGTTGCTGGATGATCTGGGGATCGAAAAATGTCATGCTGTCATTGGGCCAAGTGTCGGTGGCATGCTGGCACAGACCTTTGCAACATTATATCCGACCCGGGTGGCACGGGTGGTATCGATTGCCAGCAGCTGGAAAACAACGGTGCTGAACCGCCTACTGTTGTTTGAGCAGATTCTGGCGATTGAAAATGACCCGCATTTTCATGGAGGTGATTATTATCACACCAATGGCCCGACCTACGGGCTGGCACTGGCGCGAATGATTTCACATAAAACGTTTGTTCATATTGATATGATTGAACGACGAGCGAATCGGGATGTGCAGCAGGCGGAGGATCACTTTGCCTGGTATACCATTCGTGACAGTGTGCAGTCGTATATGATCCATCAGGGAAAGAAATTTGTGCACCGCTTTGATGCCAACACCTATCTGCGGGTTTGCGAGATGTGGAGCCACTACGATCCGCTGGAAGAGGTGGGAGCCGCCTCGGCGGAAGAATTGTTGAAACCGTGCAAGGATGCCGGGCAGCAGTGGCTGGTCTTCTCCGTCGACTCTGATTTCTGCTTCTACCCTGAAGAACAGGACGAACTGGCGAGGCATCTCAATGCAGCCGACGTGAAACATATCCATCTGACGGCCCATTCCGAGAAAGGACATGACTCCTTCCTGTTGGAACCCCATCTGTTCGCACCGCATCTGGACCATCTGCTGAATCGTAACTAGGACGATTTTCACATTAGTGGCGGCGGTTCTTATCGACAAGATGAGGGCAGACTCTTAGATTACTCGCCTCTATGAGCGAAAAATCGGATATCGGACTCGTTGGACTGGCTGTGATGGGCCAGAACTTAGCCTTGAATATTGCAGACCATGGATTTCAAATTTCGGTCTACAACCGCACCACCAGTAAAACGGATGCCTTCGTCAGTGAAAACCCTGAAACTCCGGGCGGATTAGTGGGATCTCAGTCACTGGAAGATTTTGTTGGATCACTCAAGTCCCCACGCAAAATCATCATTCTGGTGCAGGCAGGTAAGGCCACAGATGCTGTGATTGACGGACTGGTGTCGCTGCTGGATCCGAATGACATCATCATCGACGGTGGAAACGCTTTGTTTGACGACACCATACGCCGCGAGAAAGATCTGAAGGAAAAAGGTTTCCGCTTCATCGGTTCCGGTGTTTCCGGCGGGGAAGAAGGAGCGCGTTTTGGTCCGAGCCTGATGCCGGGTGGTGACCCCTCCTCCTGGGAAGAACTCAAACCCATCTGGCAGGCGATTGCTGCCAAGGTCGATGCAGAAACCGGGAAAGAGCTGGGCGGTGCCCAACCGGGCAAGCCGGTGGAAGGCGGTGTGCCATGCACGACCTATATCGGAGCCAATGGTGCTGGGCACTACGTTAAGATGGTCCATAACGGAATCGAATACGGCGATATGCAGCTGATTTGTGAGGCCTACAATATCCTGCGGTATGGAGTGGGACTGAGTATCGAAGAACTGGAAAAAGTGTTCACGGAATGGAATGAAGGAGATCTGGATTCCTTCCTGATTGAAATCACCGGCAAGATCCTCGGTTTCAAAGATCCTGAAACCGGAGCTCCGATGGTGGATGTCATCATGGACCGTGCCGGACAAAAAGGCACCGGGAAGTGGACGATCGCCAATGCCCTCAATATGGGGATTCCGGCATCTACCATGTCCGAGGCTGTATTTGCGCGTTGTATTTCTGCCATCAAGGAGGAACGCGTGGCCGCATCCAAAGTGCTGGCCGGACCGGCGGAAACCACTCTGGAAGGCAGTCAGGAAGAGTGGGTCCAGGCAGTGCGCGACGCGCTCTACGCCTCCAAGATCTGCTCCTATGCCCAGGGCTTCGCGCTGATGCGTGCTGCAGCGGAAGAATACGATTGGGATCTGAATTACGGCGAGATCGCCAAGATTTTCCGTGGCGGATGCATCATACGTGCCCGCTTCCTGCAGCGTATCACGGATGCCTTCGAGAAGGATGCCGATCTGCCGAACCTGCTGCTGGATCCCTATTTCAAAGACATTATTGAAAAAACTCAGAGCAACTGGCGTAAAGTCGTTTCCAATGCGGCGCTGGTTGGAATTCCGATTCCGTCCTATGCGGCTTCATTGGCTTACTTTGACAGCTACCGTTCCGAGCGGCTGCCAGCAAACCTGTTGCAGGCGCAGCGGGACTACTTCGGCTCTCACACCTACGAGAGGGTGGATAAAGAACCCGGTAAGTTCTACCACCTCGACTGGGTAGGTGATCACCAGCAGGTTGAGTGGTAAGTGGTTAAGGCTCAATTTTTTAAAATACAAATTTCAAGCAAGTTTCAGCTTTCAGGGTTTAAGCCTGGAGGAAGTGCGCTGCCAGTTGGAAATGAGGGGTTGAGAATTAAGCGATGACATCACGTTGTTTTATTGTTATGGGGGTTTCCGGTTGCGGAAAATCCTCCCTCGCCCAAGCTTTTGCGGAACAATCCGGCGGCGTCTATCTGGATGCAGATGATTTTCACCCCAAGGATAATCTGGAGAAAATGTCTAACGGCATCCCGCTGACGGACTCAGATCGTATGGGGTGGCTGGATGTGCTGAATGACCAGCTGAGACGTCATGAAAAGTCGGGTGAAGGTCCATTATTTATGGCCTGTTCGGCCCTGAAACAGGCCTATCGCGATCGGCTGCGAGAAAGCGTCGAGGTGTTGGATTTTCTCTACCTGAACGGTAGCTTTGAACTCATCAGTGAGCGGCTGCGGGCACGGAAAGATCATTTCATGCCGCCGGGATTGCTGGCATCTCAATTTGAAGCCTTGGAAAAGCCCGAGCATGCGATCTGGTTCGATATCGTTGACCCGATCGACGTGATCTGTGAGAAATTCTTCCGGCAGTATCCCAAGCTGAAGCGGTGAAAACTAGGGACGGAGGTAAGTTGATAATCCAAGCATCCAACTTACCTCCGTCCCTAGTTTGGGCGAGTCATAAATTTCACTCTCCCTTTTTATCTAAGGCTCCACTAGAAAATAGAGGTGAACAAGATCCTCTATTTTCAACGGGGCGATATCGACGGCTTCTTCGGCCTCTTCATTGACAACTTGCTGCAGCTGTTGCTGATCGTAACTCTGGGAACTGTCATTTGTGGTCTGCCCTCCAGTCTGATGGTAGGCACTGTTCTCCCGGCTGCGGCGGTATCCATTTTACTGGGAAATCTTTTTTATGCCTGGCAGGCACGGAGGCTGGCAATCCGTGAAGATCGTGACGATGTAACAGCCCTGCCTTATGGTATCAATACCGTCAGTCTAATTGCTTACATTTTTCTGGTGATGGGGCCGGTGTATCAGCAGAGCAGCGATGCGGATCTGGCCTGGAAGGCTGGACTGCTTGCATGCTTCTGTAGCGGGGCGATTGAGTGTCTGGGGGCGGTTGTCGGTGGATTTGTAAGAAAGCACACGCCGCGGGCAGCGATGCTCTCAGCGCTGGCAGGAGTTGCGATCACCTTTATCTCGATGGGTTTCGTCTTTCAGATATTCGCCAGCCCGATGGTCGGGATCATTCCGATGGTGCTGATCTTTTTGTTTTATGCCGGCAAGATCAAACTGCCTTTGAGTGTGCCTGGTGGCTTGATTGCCGTGGCTGTGGGTGTGGTTCTGGCATGGGTGATGCGGGGGCTGGGACTGTTTGAGTTTTCCGGTTCGCTGGATTCGGAACCACTTGGGCTCTATCTGCCAATGCCGGTCCTGGATGAGTTGTTTGCCTTCATGGGCAGTCCGCTGGGCTGGAGTTTTTTTAGTGTGATTCTGCCAATGGGCTTATTCAACGTGGTGGGTTCACTCCAGTGTCTCGAGAGTGCCGAGGCGGCTGGTGATCGTTATGAGACTCGTTCATCGCTATTGGCTAATGGCATCGGCACCTTGGTGGCGTCCGGATTAGGCAGTCCATTCCCGACGACGATCTATATTGGTCATCCCGGCTGGAAGGCGATGGGGGCGCGGCAGGCATATTCGGTGATTAACGGTATGGTCATTGCAATGCTCTGTTTTCTGGGCTGCGTGACGGCAGTGTTGCAGGTAGTTCCACTGGAAACCACGCTGGGGATTCTTTTGTGGATTGGCCTGATCATGATGGCGCAGTCCTTCCAGGAAACCCCGCAAGAGCAGGCGCTGGCGGTCGGAATCGGACTGGTGCCATCACTGGCGGCCTGGGCGCTGATTCTGATTGATACGTCCTTACGGGTTGCTGGCAGTTCGCTGCTGCATGCCGTGCCGAAGTTCGGGAATCAACTCTATATCAACGGAGTGATTTCGCTGAGTCAGGGATTTCTGCTGTCATCGATGATACTAGCTTCCGTGATGGTTGCACTCATTCGGCAGAAGTTTACTGTAGCTGCCGGATGGTTGGGAATTGCGGCGATCTGTTCTTTTACCGGTCTCATTCACGCTTATGCATTAAGCGAAAGAGGCGTAGAGAACGATTTTAATTTTCCGGCTGCTCCGGAATTTGCGTTGGCATATCTGATCTCGGCACTGCTGGTTTTCGGGATGGGTAAAATACGTCGGGATTCGGCTTGATGAGTATTTTCAATGTCGGATGCAGGGTAAGCATACTCGATTGATGGGGCTCTTGCCGACATCACACCCTGTGATGCGGCCTCGCGAGACCTTCCACTTGTGGCAGAAGAATCTCATCCTGCTTATTTAGAGTGTTTCCGAATGAACGATTAACCTTTTAATGTTGCAGCCGAGGTCGTCGAAGACTCGCGATTGATCGGAGCTGCCTCGGATTTTGCAGTAAAGCGGGGTCAACGACCCCACGTACAAACTATGTTAAAACATGATTCGGAAACGCTCTAAACCACTTCTAAAACCTTAGGAGGCTATGTTTTCCACTGAGCAATCCATTCCGGGAATTCACACTGCCCACAGGCGCTACGATCCTGCAGACAGAAATCCTGATAAATCTGCAGCAGACCTTCGGTGGCCAGCATGCGCCCGGCCAGAGATTTCACAAAAGTAGTTTTAAACAGGCGCACTTTGGTCCGGCGGGACGCCAGTGAATCGGCTGAGGTAGTGGCCGCTTTTAAAGCATTTTCCACTTTTTCTGGAACGATGTCATAGGCGATCGGCCAAAAAACGTTAAAGAGGAATGCATCCGCGCGGTCAGATCCGATCAGGCGCTGGCTTTTTGCAGAACGCTTGCCCGTCAAGGTGAAGCGATGATTCCATTCTGGATGGGAGGTGGCCAATAGCAGGTCTTTGGCAGCTTCTCCATTTGCGCTCTCCAGTGCTTCCAGTAACAGGGTAAAGTGAGCCCGACTGGATAATCCCGCTAGTGCTGCGAGTCGGCGCTCTGGTCGGTTGTTGGGACGAGTGCCGGAGAGTGTCCAGTAACGTTTCTCCAGTGCGGAATATTCGTGCCGGTGTTTCCACCAGACATCCCACAAGGTTCTAATATGCGCAGAGAGATCGGGCGAAGCGGGTTCGCTCATCCATCCGCCGACGCCAAACAGTAAAGCTTCCCGCTCAGTTGCTGATACCTGTTTCAGTTGTGCAATCGGAAGTTTACGGGAGAGAAAAGTCATGACTTCGTGGTTTTTCGAGTAACCAAAGACTTCACATAGTCCCTGCCACAATAATTCCTCAGTGGTGGAAGTCTTTTTTTTAAGTCGCCAACGGGCAACGCGCTGGTGGAAACGATACCATCCGGCTTCCTCTACCAGTCGTAAGATTTCAGGGTCCGGGAGTCGGGAGAGGGCTTGCTGGCAGCGGCCCACCCGGGCACCGACTTCCAGCTCGGCAGGCAGAGCAGCAAAGCAGGCTTTGGCTTGGTTAAGCGGGGCCGACAGCTGGCTGGAAAGCTCAATCACCGGAACAGCAGCACCGCGGGCACTGGTCGGTGGGCGGCCGGTCATTCCACGAGTCCAGACGACGTGGAGCAGCAGGTCATTGTAAGCAGGATCTTTGTGATGGCCATGAGACTGGAAGGCATTGGGAGCCAGATGAATTTCAACGGGACCGGACTGTGTTTCGTGATTTTCGAAGCGAACTGCTGCATGAGTGAAATCCGGACCGGCAGAATGATTCCAGAAACCGGGCTGAAGCAGTTCAAATTTTCTGCCATCGGTGGACTTAAGCGGGTTTCTGGCGAGTGATTCAAACCAGATCCGCTGCACAAAGGCTTCGTCCGGGACGAAATCGGCAGATTCCTGTAAGCGCAGGGCAGCGTAGTTTGGTCTGAACACACCTTCGGCATAGCGGTGTCGGAGAGTTTAGGAAAGGAGAATCCGGTTTTGGAGTGACTGGAGTAGCTTGCGAATAAGTGCAAGGGACAGCAGGATCTCTGCGATGACACGCTGAAGGCAGTAAAGCCAGCCTTTGGGACCATCTAAGATGATGAGTTTCCAGATCAGAGTATAAAAGGCAACGGCTGGGGATGCTGGTATGATAAGTTTTCGCAATTTATCTTGCAGCGGCAGTTTGCGAAAACGGGTCTCCGTCAACTTGGTCGCTTCTTGATCTGCATAGTTTTGCTGATTAACCCACCACTGGGAAAAGCTTTTGCGGTCATCGTGAATGATACGGGATTTCATATCTGCTGAAGATCCCAGCGGGACGGCATGGTGCCCGTGTCCATCATCCTCGTATCGGATGGCACCTTTTTTAAAAAGAACAATACGTGGAGGGTAAAGTGAGGAACGTAAAAGCTTGCCATAAATAGAAAACATAAAGCCCGCGTAGAAAGCGTCATTGTTTCCAGGCTCGAGCGTTTCAAGTTCCTGTATAAATTCAGGTGTCAGGCAATAGTCAGCATCCAGACTAAGAACCCACAGCGTCCGGACGTGTTCTAATCCAAATGAGCACTGATCGGCAAAGGTGGTAAACTCGCGCTGGATAATACGAATGCGTGAGTCCTGATGAAGAAAATCCACGGTGCCGTCGGAACTGAAACTGTCGATCACGATAATTTCTCCAGCCCAATGCAGCGGCGGAAGAGAGCGTGGCAGGTTGGATACTTCGTTTCGTGTGATCATTAAGGGTGTAATTTCGGATAAATTCATAAGTCAAGTGCGCAGTCCGGTTTAGGGCCCATACCTGTAAGGTGTAAATAGGTGGAATACATGGAATCTGCAATGCAGGGCCATGAAAAATCGTTCTCCATCCAGAGGCGTCCCCTTTGCCCCATGGTTCTGAGGCTTGGCACCGGGGTTGATAACGATTGTTGAAAAGCAGCATCCCAGTTTTTAAGGTCAGTGACCCAACCGCATCTTCGGGGCGTAATCTCTTGCCATGGAGTTTCAGTGGAAGTAAGCACCGGTGTCGCATGTGCCAGGCTCTCAGCAATACTATTGCCAAAATTTTCACTGCGTGATGGGAGCACGCTGAAGGCAGCATTTTGCAAAAGCCATTGTTTGGCATCTCCGCTGGTAAAGGGCAGGCGTAGCACCTGTTCAGAATCAGTGATCCATGGGTGATTTTGCAGAGCCTGTGACCAGGAATCATCTTCTTCCGATCCGGCAATTACCGCAGTCCAGTCAGGAAAATGTGATCTCAACTGCGACCATGAGTTCATCAGGATATCGATTCCCTTTTTCTGATGAATTCTGGAAAGAAACAGAAAAAAAGGCCTGTCTGTGGAAATATCAAGATTCTTGGAAGGTAATTCTCTGATCAGGTTGGGAATATGCACTCCATTGGGAATAAGATAAATTCGTTGAGTAAAGCCCAGCGAGCGGATAGAGGCTGCTTCATTTTTGGATGTCGCGTGAAAGGCCCGGGCGCTGGATAGATTTTTGAACTCAAAGAGAGCCCATGCTATCTTTTTCTTGATGGTTCCGAATTTCATGGCCCATGGTTCCAGCATTCCTCGAGGAGAAATAAGCAATGGAATTTTGTGACAGTGCGAAGCATGGCGGGCGTAACGATTGGCTGCCAGCCAGCAACCATGATTATGAATCAGGTTGCACTTTTCAGCGCTTTGATAAATACGACGTTTGAATGCAGGTGACATTCCTCCGTTGAATTCTGCAAGAAACGGGCTTCGAACAGTGGATACGCAATCTTCGTCTGGTTTTTCTCCCCAGGAACTGTAATCAAGGGAGTTGATCTGGTGATTTCCCTGAAAACGGTTCAGTTCTTTAACCAGAGTCAGGACGCTCTGGGCCGGGCCGCCGACTTTGGCATTAATGCAGTCGATGATATGCAGCGAAGAGCAGTTCATGGGTTGTCCTGCTCGAAGTCTAACTTTCCATGAATAGCTAAAACCTGATGGATGGTATACTTTTCAGCCAGATGAGGTTGAGTCATGACTCCCATGAGTTCAACAGAGAATGCCCGTTTTCCAATACGGATAAACTCCGGTATAAAAGCGAGCTGAACATTTGAAAACGGTCTCCCTGAAAAATGGACCGGCAACTCGTCAATCCAGCAGAACCAATATAGACTGCTGCGAATATTTCCTCGTGAAAAATCAAATTTATGCACGGTGGTCGGGCGTCCGTTTAGTTTTCCGGTAATAATCTCCGCAGGACCGTTTTGTATCCATCCCCCTCCCGGCATACAGACATCCGGTCGATGAAATAAGACTTTTCCGTTGTGGGCGGAGGGTTTCCAGAAAAAGTGATACGACACGATCTCAGAGCCCGATGGTGGCGGCAGTTTCAAGTATCCTCCTGAATCATGTCGAAGCACTTCGGAAATGTTATCTGCAGGCTCTAGAATTCGTATGTCTTCATTCCATGAAGAGGTTCCAAGAAAGGGACTGTCGGCAGATGTGGATGCTTCATTCCAGTGATACCAGAAGTAGGGTATGCAAAATGCCACCAGGCTTGCTGCTGTCAGAGCGATAGAGAAGTTGCTTTTGGGAATCCATCGACTGTGCTCATGCCATAAAGACTGTTGATTCTGAGGTGGTAAAGCAAGGGTGAGATGTTTGGTGATCCACGAACCAAGACCGGCGATGGTGAGGGTTAACCCAATCATCGAAATGAGGCCGACGGTGTCATGCCACTGGTCAAAAGCAGCACTCCCTCCCTTGGCGACTAACAGAGATAATGTAATGGTTCTGACAATATTAATGGCGAATCCAACCAGGACCGAGATAACGACGAAGAATACTCTCCAGCGCAGCGGGAAACGGAACCACTCGCCCAGCGCGAATCCAACCATCAGGGCAGCCTGCAGTGAACGCAGTCCGCTACATGCTTCGTCCACTCCGACAGAGCCATTGGAGAGTTCAATCACTTTGCCCTGCACCTCAGCATATGTTCCAAGCAGCAGCAGAACTTCACCGGCGATAGCAGCAAGCAGAAATGAAAATTCACGTATGATCGTAATTTCGATAAAGCTAGGCCACGGTATCGCCAAACTTAGAAAAAAAACTGGGAAGAAAAGTGCTTTAAGGCCTTTTTTGCCTAATGCTAGATAAACCATTCCAAGCAAAACGCCGGCTCCGGTAAAGAAAATCGACCAGGTGATGGGACGCCAGTGGATCGGTGTCATTCGAACGAGTTCAAGGATCAGGATGGTAACTGGTGCCAGCCACAGGGCACGTGAAACAGGGGTAGCATATTTTATTACATTGGGCCTCTCAAAAGGAGTTTCTATGAGGCGCCGATACAAGAAGAAGATTGAGATCACTGTGATGATCCATCCATAACTATAATTAGGGTTGTTATTCCAGTCATCCGCACAGATCCATGACAGCCAAAGAAAGAAGCCTGCCGTAATCCAGCATAAAGGCGATGCGGCCACCGCTTTAATGACTTGAATCCGGTCGGGCTTCATAAGGCAGGCCCGATTTCTTTGAGTGTATTTCTTAAACGATCTCGAAATATTTCATAACCGAAAGATTCGTGAACGCTCTTAATCAGTTTAGACTGATCTTTCAGCGGATGCGTTTCATCTGTGAGGAAGCGGTGTAGAGTATGGAATGTGTTGTCTGGATCTGTAGGGTCGCACAGTAATCCCATTCTGCCTTCGCCTAATGGATCTCTGGATCCATCGTGGATACCTCCCAGCGGAGGTGTGCCATGAGCCAGCGATTCCAGAAAAGTGATTCCAAACCCTTCTTTAGTGCTCGGCATGGTAAATAGGTCAGCGCCGCGGAAATAGTTTGATAATTCGTTATCTGGAACACGGCCAGGGCAAACCAAATGTTGGGCAACCCCGAGAGACTCTGCCTGACTCCTCAGCCAGTCTCGATCCGGGCCTTCTCCAGCTGCGATGAATGAGCATGCAATTCCCGCACGATTGAGTCGTTGAACGGTTCGTAGGACCAGACCGTATCCTTTATCCCGATCCTGGGGACGGAGTCTGCCTAGATATAAAAAGATAAATCCCTCCGGCAGATTCCAGCGTTCTCGCAGCCAGGATGAGGCAGCGCGAACCTCAGGAAGTTGTGCTGGCGCATCAAAAGTATTTGGCAAGAGAAGTATCTTTTTCTGATGGACTTCGCGTTCTGTGATTAATTGAGTCCGGGTGTGCCGGCTCACAGCAACTAATGATCTTGCTCCGGAGAGCCCCCATTTTTTGTGTAGGGGCAGTGGCCCCCAGACATCAATTCCGTGACATGAAATGATGTAAGGCGGTCCTCCCAGAATTTGAATTAACCGGGCAAGCGGAGATAGATCCACATGGGTTACCCAGCATAAATCGAATTTGGACCGTGTGACCAAGAAGTAACACCAGGCAGTCCGGACACGTTGGATCAACCGGTTTGCCGGAGTGAAAGCCGGGTGAAATTCAATGACATCCAATCGACTGACAGCAGAAATTTCTGGTAAATGTTCTGCCAGGTGGCGGGAGTGTGTCTGCACCCCGCCCGGGTGCCCTCGGTAGGCAGGAGTCAGCAGCAGCACATTCATAGGATACTATCCAGTGCCTGGTGAAGCCCGGCTGTGGCAGTTGCATAAGAATAATGATGGATATGACTTTGAGCCGCATTAGCAACTTCAGCACGGTGATGCGGATCAGCGATAATGGATTTCATCATATCACGAAGCAGTCCAGGCTCTTCGGCCTGGAATATCCATCCAGTCTTACCATGTTTAACCAGGTCAGGCCAACAGCCGACATGAGAACTGACCAGAGCTGGAATACCTGAGGCCATGGCTTCATTGACACAAAGTCCCCAGGTTTCTCCAGGGCCAAAACTGGGCAAGACCAGGCAATCTGCCAGTCGGTAAACTGCCGGCATGAGAGACTGGTTTTGAAAGGGAAGGATGTGGATGCGGGGGTCTTTACGGGCAAGGTCTTCCAGATGCGGTTGCAAGTGTCCACTGCCGACGAATAACAGGCGGGTATTCTTCTGCTCCATGGAATGAAATTGCTCCGCTAATAGTACCGGTCGTTTCTTGTTTTCAAATTTTCCGGCGAAGAGGAAAACGGTAAGGTCATCTTGCAAGCTTAATTTGGAGCGTTGCTGCTTCAGCCAGATATTCTGTTCGTGCGTCAGCGTCTCAAAATGATGGTTATTAACACAGTGAGGAACCGGAAAGAGCCGTTGAGGGGAGACTCCATGTGCTAGAAAATAATCCCGGTTGGCAGATCCAACATGAAGACAGGCTGTAAACTGGCGGAAAATCAGATTTTTAAGGATATCAACGGGAAGAGATATCAGCGACCGATGGGCCAGCAGATGAGAGTCTCCACGGAAAAAGCACGGTATGGAACGTTTCCTGAGGCTCAGCAGTAATCTCAATGGGCTGTAAAAGAATAAGGTCGTAAACAGGACGGCATCTGGTTTCCATTGCAGAACACGTTGAATAAGTGAAGGATTTTTCAGTCCCGAGAACCGATGCGTGCCAGCCTGGCGACTTGTGTTAGGCACCCATTCATGAGAGTAACCATCCAGTAAGGGAAGATCCCAAGCGAATTCTGCCTGAAATTTCTTATCCTGCTGACAGAAAACCCCGAAATTCCAGAGATAGAAAACCTGTATTTTCCATTCGTTTTGTTGAGCTAAATCACGAAACCAGGGGGCGTAATACTGGATCGGATGCGAAGCGACAATGGCAATCCTCTTCACGGTGAGAATTTCCGAACGGAGTAACGTGAACGGCTTTTATTGCTGGAGTTGCTTGATGCTGGAGTGTCGGCATACATGGGATTCAACTCCGGCTTCATGACTACCCAGCGCAGCAGCACTAACAAAATAATCGATTGCGAGAATGAGGTGACCCAGACACCGGCGGCCATTTCCGCCTGGATCGAGAAGCCGATTGTCAATGCTCCCAGCAACCCGCGGAATGAAAGCAGAGGCACTGATGAACAAAAACGGGCAATACCTCCGAAGAAAAGTCCAATGATGATACCGAAAACAGGTAAGCCCCAATAACCGAAGTTGGCAAAGGCTTCATTCATCAACCCCCAGGCGATATATGTTTGAACTACCGCCTCCGTAGACTGCACTCTGTAATGTACATTGAGTAATCGTTGTCCTTCATGAGCCACCGGTTTATCAGGATATAAAAAACGCGGAATCAGCAGCAATGGGATACTTTGGTAGGTTTCCCCGTGTAGGTAGGGAACGGTTTCTGGAGCAAGCTTATGAGCGGTCAGGAAAATCTCTATCAGTGAAGAGCGTTCCAGCAGATTTTCCTCCGTCTCGGATATCGCGACACCACTGGGTTTTTTCCGGGTCAGGTCTTCATATCCCATCTCGAACCATTCCATAAAAAATGCGGGGTATTCCAAAAAGCCTACGGTTTTGACCGCTCGCGCTTCTCCCCAATACTTGACGCGCATATCCCCCTTGCCCGCATGCAAAACCGAGAGCAGTGGAAATAGGACCACCGCGAGCAACCATGGGATGCGTCTCTTGCCCAGGGAATACCCTGCTACGGCTACCGCCATGACTGAAATGGCTCCTCCCAGAAACAAACTCGCCATACTGGCAATTATATTCAAACTCAGAAAAACTCCCACCAGCATGGCCACCCGGCCGGAAAGTCTGCCCATACCAAACTGAAATGAGAGAATAAACAGGCTGACAACAGAACCTGTTCTGGCCGCAGCATTCAAGATGGATCCGATCCTACCCAGGAACGAAAATTTCTCTGTAGCTAGAGCGGCGATCAACAGTGAAGAGGCGATGAACATGAATAGCATCAGGTAATTTGCAAATGACCGATTGATCACATGGCATTGTTCCGGTGGCTGTTGGCCCTTCTTGTTCATGTTGAGCCACACCATCATTCCCGGAATGAGCGCCAGTGCCACCGCCCAGGCTGCCCACCAGTGGTTGGAAGGGTCAGGCGGGAAAAAATTACGGGCATCTCTAAGTTCATCCTGAAGATAAATCTGAATGGCAAAGGTGGCAAAGTAAGTGAGTGCATAGACCGGAAAAATGGGCAGTCCGCGGGCTTTACCGTAACACCAGGCACCTAGCGGAGCCAGGCTTGCGGCACTGCACAGGCTGAACGCTCCGGCACGTGAATACTCGCCAATAAAGACTAATTGCAGCGATAGAACCCCAACCGCCATCATCAACAGATTGAAGTAGGTGCGGAATGCCGAAAAATCATCAAAGACATTCCAGCGTGCTTCCGTCAGCACAGATAAGGGATTTTTATTTTGGCGCCTTTGCAGGGAGCTGGACGGCTTCTTCTTCATGAAATGGCTTGATTAAAATACCGGCTTAGACTGGCTGCTTGCTGTCGCGCTTCAAGTTGATCCAGATCCTGCCAATTGACAGTAAATTCTCCACTGGGATTGAGTAATTTCTTGAGTTTTTCCAGTATTCTGGGAGCGAGCGTTTCCTCTGTTTCTTCGGTATGAAAGGAGCACAGAAAGACAGGTGCGACCCGTTCCAGGAAGGCTGCAGCTGGTGAATCTTTGTTAAGTATTGCTAGAACAGGTCGCCCCGCAGCTAATACCGGCAGAAGCTTCGATGCCGTATAACGCGTGTCACTGGATCCAAAGACACTGTTAAGTGCCGCATGATTTTGTGCACGGATCACATCAAGCAGAGGTTGTCGTTCCGGTATTTCTGCCACAGTAATCCGGCTGCTTATCTTGCTGGCCAGAGGGGCTACGCGCTGCACCCTATCAGCAGCTTTCCCGTAAGTCGTGCCCACAAAACAGGCTGAAAATTCTTCTGTCTTATCCCAGGCTTTCAGGGCTTTGAAGAAAGCTCGGTGAGCCAGTCCCAAATCATCCCCGGCTCTTCCGGCCGAGAGTATGATGCGGCGACGGGTATCTTTCGCCCATGCCGGGAGCTGACGGTGTCGCGCCATTTTCTGATCTATGGTTGAATAGGGGAATGGAATCACATGGGCATGTTCCAGAGACAGTTCTCGCACACGGCTGCGAATCTCATGCAGGTAGGGATTTGAAACCGTAATCAGGCAAGACGCTCTGGTCAGCACATGGTTCTCGATAGAGCGCCCTAGTTGTTGACTCAGGGCAAATTTAATCCTTCCGCCGGGGGGGGGAGTTCCCGTCTGGCGGTAAAAATGATTTACCAATGGATCTTGGATATCTACTGCGAATGGTATTTTGAACTTTTTTAACCAGTATGGCCCCAGGCGCAGGCATCGTTTCTGTGTGGTGGAAAAAAATACCAGATCATATGAATGATTTTGCAACAGTTGATTTCCGCGGCGTTTAAGGGCTGAAAGGCTTCTCAATGATAAATTGTCAAAACCCAGATATCCTATTATTTGAGGAGATATGGCTTTCACTCGGTGCACGCTTATATTTTCCGGGATTGTTCCCGTTTGTGAAACATCGCAAGGAGCTTTGACGCTGGATGCCGCTACGGCCAAAACTTCCGCCTTCCAACCATTCTCCTCAAAATAGGGCAGGAGCATGCGCACTCGCTGATGGTCAGGTGCATTGACCGGAGGGAAGTGAGGTGAAATGATCAGCAGCCTTTTCATATGGTTAGTATTCACTTCGATACGTTCAATGCTTCAAGTGGAGAGTATGGATTTTAGCCGGCTTTGATACTCTTTGGCCAGCAGGCGTGCCGCGATGCCCAGGGAATGCCACGTATTCAGTGTATGGTCCTGCTTCAAGCGGAGAGCATGATCTGTTCCTGCATCCGCGGCCGGATCTTTACAGACAAGGGCATGATAATGTTTCTTTCCATACCCTGCCAGGTGAACGACAGACGCGTTACCTGCATATTGAATCATTTCCTTATCGGAGGACAGTTCCTGTTTAGAGCTGAATAAGTGCACTTGGTTCGCTTCAATTTGTTCAGGTGATCTCGTCCGAAATCCGGATACAACCCGTGCATCGCGTCCATCCCAGAACATTGGATTTCCGGAACTCCCCGCAATGACACTCCAAGCAAGTTGCTCGGTCCACCAGGTATTGCTGGCAGTCAGAACACAGTTTTTGGCAAGTCGCTCAAGTAATGCCAGGTCCACACAGTCGGGGTTCAACCAGACGAATCCGGCATTGAAAGACATGACCATAGGGAATTTCCATGGTGTCCTGAAATCCCCCTGATAGGCAGGGATATCTTCACGCAGATAGACTGGTCCCGAACGCAAATCATGCTTGGGGAAGGAAACCTTTCTTCTCACCAGCACATCTGTATCGATCAGTAAAACGGACACCTCTTCCTGACACATAATCTTCAAATCAATGATCTTTCTCCAGGTTAAATCCAAAGATCGGATTTTTCTCAAGCACGGATACGTTGACAGTTTTTCTAATACAATGCTTTCCTGTTTTTTAGTATCGGCCTCCAGTGTTATACCTTCCAGGCGGGGAAGTAGCGATGGATTCAGCGTGCCGTCACTTAAGACAAGCCATTGCGGTTGGATACCGTTTAGATTGCGCCAGGAGTTCATGCAGGCTAGTACCCATGGATGCTGGAGTGGCCAGTCTCCCAATAATGTGACTAGACGGATGTTAGAATGATTTTCAGTATCTTTCATCTGGTGGGGTGAGCCGGACATGTGAAGCACATTCATGCTTGTTTAAACAGGCTTTTATGCACTGAGAAAACGTTCCCATGCAGACAGGTTTATTTCGGAATGTCCTGGTTGCTCGGGTGGCAAGGATCCCCGGTCCAGTGCATTCAGTATTTCAGGAATCATGTCTAAAAATAGCTCGGGCTTGCTGGTCGGATGTAACAACCATGCGTCTGTGCTGGATAAGTTCAGGCGTCTTGCACCATGCTTTCCTGCCGACCGAAACAACATAATTTCCGGTGCAGGGGGATACCTTCTTTTGAGTAGGCGGTAAAAAAGCACTTCTAAAGTATAACTCCCTCTGATTAAGGGCAGATAAGACTTAAGTCGTTCGGTATCCAGCAGGAAACAACGAGTGCTAAACCAATCGTCGAGCCAGCCTCCGGAACACTTAAAAAACGGTCTGCCTTGATGCAGGGTGGGAGCGTCTGGCCTATGACCGGGCGGAGCGGTTCGGGGAGAGGCACAGATGACTTGCGGAAGCTTTTCCCAATACGAGAGCGCTAACTGTGACCAGTCGCTTCCATCTTGCTGATGCATCAGAATATCAGCATCATAATGCAGCAGATACCTGGTCGGGCAGAGTTCAATGGCCGCCAGATAGGCCAAATAAGCGGCGCCGTGGTAGTCGTGGGTGACGTGTTTGGGTATCCATCCGCCTGCAAATTTTTCCGATAAAGCATTTGAAAGGCTGGTCTGCTCTCCATCCAGCAGGATGACTTCATCGACCAATCCTTCGTTCTTGAATTGTTTTGCAAGCTGACAGATGTTCCGGGATTTTTCTGAAAATTCAGGTTCCGGGTATTCGCGCCGGTTGGCGTGTGTGCGCACGGGTTTGTTGATATCGACAATCAGCATTCGATGAGAGGCCAGGGCACGGTGCTGGGCCAGAAGGCGCGGCACCGTTTGCTCCGCATACGTAACGTCGCCGGGGCATAAGTTGATTTGTAGGCAGATTTCAGATGAGCTTTCAGTGGTCATTAGGCCTCCATGAGCTTTTTATACGTGGCTAAATATTCTTTACTGATGGTGACTGAGCTGAATTTTTTCATCGCATGCTCGCGGCATGCTTTTCTGTCGAATCGATGCACGTGTTGAACGGCATTTACGGCTTCTTTCTGATCTCCGGTCAGGCAACCGAGTTCAGGTCTTGTAATGATTTCAGGTAGTGCTCCGCGCGGGTTGGAGATCACAGGAGTGCCGCAGGCCAAGGCTTCTGCAAAAACGATTCCAAATGGTTCGTCCCATTCAATGGGAACGAGCAGGGCGCAGGCAGTTCCCAGCAGCTGGTTTTTTTGACGGTCATCGACCGCTCCGACATAGCGGACCATTTCCCCGTCCAGCTCTGGTTCGATGTGGTTCTTCCAGTAGTGGAGGCCTGCAGGGCTGTCAACCCGGTTGCCTGCTAAGATGAGTTTTTTCCCGCTAGCATGCGCAATTTGGATGGCCGTGTGCGCGCCCTTGATTTTTTCGATACGGCTTAAAAAAAGCAGGGGTGCGTCATCCGGCACACGTTCCACAAAATCAAATTGATCCAACGGGACAAAGTTGTGGACAGGCTTCCAGCAGCCCCCGGCGCGACGGCCCTGTCTGCAGATGTATTCACTGCAACCTGTAAAAAGTAGATTTCTGATTAGAGTGTTGAACAAGGTAATATTTCTTCTGCCTGTAGCACGTTGATAGGACATTATTTTTGGGTAAGGTGTCCACATCAGCGGAGCCAGATATGATAAGCGCGAAAAGCTGTGTAGAATATCAGGTTGGAACTGACCGGCTGCCTGAAAAAGCGTTCGACTGTGCTGCGGCCAGTTCGGCTTGCGACCCGTGATATCAGGCCAGGAAAAAAAAGCATGCACATCACATTGGGATTCCGGATGGGCCAGCAGCCCTACGGTGTGACCTGCCTGTTTGAATTCGTGAGCCAGACCGTCAATAATGCGCTCGATCCCCCCGTAATGGACTGGTGGAACTGGAATAAACGGATCCGCTGTTAATAATATTCTCATGTTAATTATTAGTTAGACTTCCGACAAGTTGTAAGAAGCGTGCGGATTCCGCATCCCAGTTGTATATTTTTCTACCCAGTTCCCATGCATGGCACCTGGCCTGGGAGTAGCTTGCGGGTCGGGATAAAAACAGATCGAGCTGTTGGGCTGCTTTCTTGTGTTCAGTCAGATCTGTCAGGCAGGCTGCTATTCCCAGTTCCGGTGAGAGTTGACGGTGGGCTGATGTAGTGGATAGCCATACCGGAGTTCCTGCCAGCAGGTAGGCAAAAATTTTGTTGGCGAGGCAAATGTCTTTGTTAAGTGGTGTGCGGTCTTCCACGCACAAACCTAAGTGATAATCGGCACTAAGTTGCACCATTTCGGTGGCTGGGGCAGGCTTTAGAAAATTCAGGCATGACTCACGGACTCCCAGTTCTTTACATTGGGATAGCAGGTAAGTGCGGTATTCATCCCGGATATGGCCTCTCAGATAGAACTCACATGGAGTTTTCATTGAGGATATGATTTGCAGGGCATTTTCCAGTCCGCGCCCCGGCCCAATGGTCTGTGAAAACCAGTAGAGACGCGCAGCAGAGCCCGCTGATGGGGTAGGCAGATTCAGATGTTGTTCCGGTGCTTCAGACAGGGGGTATGTATTAAGCAGCGTTTCTGTTATTACGGAGTAATGACTGCCGGATTCCTGACTGATACCCGGTGATGCCGTAGTTATGATGGAACAGCTGGGCAACAAACGCTTCATTAAAGAATGGATGGCATCCGGTTTCCATTTTTCATCCGGGTTCCAGCTTTGTTCAGCGGCATGGAAATCTTCGATATCAAATCCGGCTATACAGTAATGGTGCCGGGCAGCACGGGTTGCTGCATAAAGCCCGCCCAGACAATGTCCATGATATACGTCCGCAATTACAGACCTGGCGCATCTGGTAAGCGGTAGCGAAATGGGATGAAGTGCCAGAATGCAAAGCGAAACCGGCATGGCAGAGAAATACGGCAACACACGCTGTAGTATTTTCGATAAAACCCGGAGCACCAGCCACGGCAGTTGGTGTAGTCTCGGCTTCCGAAAATGGAGGCCGTTTTTTTCCGCCAGTTTGCGGTCTTCCTGTTCCAGGGGGGTGAACAGTGTGCCTGCGACAACCGTCACCTCGTAGCCGGATTTTTTGAGTGAGATTGCTTCTCTGAGTAGCCTCGGAGTGGACGACAAATTTCCCGGAGTAATCAGGCATGCGTGTTTTGCTTTTTGCACTTTATTCACGTGAGGTAGAGTTAATAGAATGGATTCCGTTGGTAGAAAAGCTCTGGATGAGCGTTGAGATGTAATCATCCCATGACCAGGAAGTGGCAGCCTTCATGGCCGCTTCTGACATGGCTTGATAGAGTTCCGGGTTTTCTAATAATCGGATAAGCGAGTGTGCGATTGCATCCGGATCCCGTAATGGTACAATCATGCCGTTTTCATTATGGATGATCTTGTTGGTGGCACCACTGTTATAGGTGGTAATCACCGGGTTGGCACTCGCGAGGGCTTCCATAGTCACGTAAGCCATTCCCTCATCTAGTGTAGGCAAAACGAAAACGGATGACTCTTCGAAATATTCAGGCAGCTTACTATGAGGCACCGATGGGATGTGATTCACCTTGGAACGATATGGTTCGAAGATTTTTTCAAATAGCGGCTCAACATGTCCGATCACCGTGCATTCGTAGGAATATTCAGGCAGGAGATCCAGTGCCTTGAGCAGGTAGATGATTCCTTTTCGGACACCTACTGAACCAACATAAAGAATCCGTAGTTTGGTCTGAGGATTCTTGGGTCGGGAAGCCTTAAAAATCGGGTTGGTTGCATAAGGGATCACCGTGCAACGAGAGCGCGAAATACCATAGATCTGAAAGGATTCTGCGACGTAATCAGAGGGGCAAAGAATGATATCTGCTGTTGCACACTCTTTTTTTTCATTCTCTATAATTTCTGCCAGCGTGCCGGTATAGCCGGACAAGCCCAGGGTTTCATATTCCTGTTTGAGAATTTTGTCCTGATAAGCATTCGCTGAACCGCATTCTTCCAGCACGGTCACTATACCGCGTTTTCTGGCCGCAGTCAGAGTTTTGAGAGCGGACCAGGCCCAACTGATGACTACATCCGGATTTCCTATTTTGCGTGCTGCACGATCATCAAACAGCTGGCTGGCCTTCCAGTCCAGCCGGGCCGTTACATGATGGGGCACCTTCAGTTTTCCGGCCATGATGCCGGGCAGGTAATAAGGTTTCGTGTGAACCAGCTTTCCATCCGGAAATGAATATCGTTTGTACGCAAACGGTGGATTAGCGGTAACGACGCGTTCTAGACACTCTCTTCTGAGCAAAGCTGCAGCGAGGTGATCTGAGTGAAATTTACGGCCGCATGTAAGGGTGAATTTCAAAATCGTTTCTGGGGTTTCTGTTCAGGAAAGTCTTACTGCGGCCATCAGTTCTGCACCGTCCAGGATGATACGGTCATCTCTGGTATCTGATTCCCACCATTGCCTGATCTGATGGTATTCATAGGGTGAACTCATCAGCAGTGGCTGCTTGAAGTTTTTTAAGTAGTAGCAGTCATCCAGAAAATTAGGGTGAACCTGTCCCCAGAGGTTGTTCCATAATTCTGGAAGCCGGTTGCGCAAGGCTTTCGATCCGTTGGGAGTAAATGCCAGAAAGATGCCTTGGGGACGCAGTTTTTTTCGAGCGAGTTCAACGGCTTCAGCTACAGATGGCACATGTTCCAGCACATGTGCCGAAAAGAATACGTCAAAGCTGTGATCCGGGATGTCATTCAAAGATAAAAAGGTATCTATACCCAAGTTTTCCCGGGCATAGGAACTGCGAGGACGCGAAATTTCGTATCCGGATACGTTGTAGCCGGCCGCTTGCAACTGCCAGGTGCCATATCCCCAGGAACAGCCGAAATCAAAGATGCGTGCCCCCTTTGGCACATTCAGGGCCTCTAGAACATGAATATACGGCTCGTAGTCTTTAGGACTGCCTTTGAAGCCTTGGGCCAGGAGATCGTGTAAGGTTTCCGGTGTGGGAACATCGGAATCAAACCCCTGCCGATACATCTGCTGGTAGAATCCGGCATTTTCTCTGACCGTTGTGGTTGGAGTGCGAAAAAGCAAAGCGCAGCGATGACAGCGCCGCAAGGTAGTGACTAATTTTTTGCGGGCGACTTCCTGCGATTTGCTGCCGCCACAGGATGGGCAGTTCCATCGAGCACGAAAAGGATATTTACACAGACAATTCCAAAAATACTTCAGCTTATCAAATTTCATACAAATAGACGGATTAAGCTATCGGCCGTTTTGTTCTTAGCTTGAGCACCGAGCTGTAAACAGACTGCAGGCGTAATGCATGACGCCATCCGATCCACCGGGCGAACCTTCGGGTAACATCACCGCCGGGGTGAGGGAGTGGAAGGTCCGATAACTGTCGCGCCCGCTGTTCTGAACGTGATGCGAGTGCCGGGTGGTGACGGAATATGGCATACGCGAGTCGCTGGTGAGCGCACGCGCATGCGTGACAGGTGCGGTCAGAGGTATCGAAATTCAACAGGTGCGCTTCCGTCAGCTTTATGGAATGATACTGTGACAGTAGAGACTTTGCATCTTTTCTGCCGCTGAGACTGGATGTGAGATTGGAACGGTAATAGGTCCCGGCATCCGGGGTATAGGCCAGTTGTGAACTGGCGAGAGCGATGCGGCTGAAATATTCTCCGTCGTCATTGAGTGTCAGCGATTCGTTCCATGTTCCAGCCCGGTCTGCCACATCACGGGGGATGAGCCATGCTGCGGGATGCATCATGATATCCTGCTCCCAGTTGAGTTGTAAAAATTCAACAGGTGAAAGATCTTTAAAATTATCCTGCTCTCGCCTGTGACAGCTGGATGGATCTTTTTCAAAGCGGTCCCAGCGGCATGTAGCTACAGCTCGCTTCGGCGCAGACTTCAGCCGCTCTATCTGATGTAAGACTTTATCTTTACTCAGCAGGTCGTCCGAATCCAGATACTGGATATACTTTCCACGCGCTGCACGTAAAGCGGTATTTCGTGCTGCGGAAGCTCCCCGGTTGGTTTGGCTGATGACTCGGATCTGATTCGATTCATGTCTGCGTGCCACTTGCAGACTATTGTCTGTAGAGCCATCATCAACAATGATGATTTCTTTTGAGTCTACCGTCTGCCCTGCAGCAGACTCAATCGAATCAGCCAGCCAGCGTGCTGCATTGTAACAGGGAATGAGTATACTGACGTCAGGGCTGTTCACGGAGATGTTATACTTTCAAGAGAAACGGCGGTATCGTTTCCGGATTTACCCGCATATATCAGAACGGTTTTACGGGAATGGATGGATCTAAAGGTGCGTCCTGCCAGAACCAGCACTCCTTCAACACTGGAATCATTGGATTTCTTCAGCGAGAAGCCGTGATTGATTATCCAGATATCGCCCGCCTCGCGATGTTGCGGGTCGTACCAGCGGAGGCTGCGACCCGGTGACCACGCCCACGTAATATCCTGAGAATTTTCTGGCGGCCTAAAATCAAATATATAGCGCAGCGTAGCTGCATCGAAGAGTATGGTATGATACGCAGAACTGTCAGCCCACTTATAAATACTTTTCGAAAATGAGGTGTGATCATGTTGGCGGTCAGCTACGGTTTGCAGGCTATGTTCTAATACCATCCAGCTTATGAGTGAGAGGCAGGGAATGACCGTAATAAGTCGAGCAGCCATGCCTTGGGCGGGAATTCTCATGGCAAGTAAAGCGGTTCCCAGCATGAAATAGGCTGCTGTGAATCTCGGGTACAAAAGCAAACCGAAAATCGTAACTGCAAGTAGTGTCGCAAGACCCCAGTATACCTGTGTTCGGTGATCGGTCTGGACCTTATAGCCCCAGATGATTCCAACGACGGCAAAGCACACAGTGATGAGGTTGGGATATAATTCGTAACCCAGCATGATCTGATGATAGAATGCTGAAATGGGATTTGGTTGGCTCATTCGGACAAAGGAGCCGTGTGCCAGGAAATCATTCAGAAAATCCATCAGCCGGCCTTCGATAAGCCAGATAAATACTAACAAAGCTGACATGATCCCTGCCGTCAGCTGAAAACATTCTGCGCTTCGATTGCGCCAGATAGATATTGGAGAGGTTTTGTTCAGGAAACATATGATGAAGCCGGGGATTACCAGACAGAGTGTGAAAGCATGAACCAGAACGGCTGATGAAAGCAGAAATGCCGACAGGATATGAATCAGGGCATGTCGGCCCTGCATGTAGAGCAGGAATCCCCACAGTGTCAGGGCCAGGCCGGCAGATTCCGGCCTAAGTCCTCGGCCTAAAGCCCATAAGCTGATTACAACGGCAGCTGCCCCGAAGACGTAGGTATGGTGATTCCACCTCAGCATCAGTAAGCCGGCAGAGCTGGCAGCAGCCCAGCCCCAGAAACAGGCATAACCTGTCAAACTCGCACTGGAGACACCGAAGATGTTGATCCAGCAAGCCATCAATGCACTGTGTCCCGGGGGTTGGAGGAAGAAGCGATCATCCGCTACTGTAGAAAACCATCCATAGAAACCTTCGATCCAAGGGTTGTATAAGATCCCTGTTTTCGCAAAATGGATGGCGGTGCCGGTGAAAAAGCCGTCATCGCCATTCGGTAGTGGATATCCAGCATACCAGAGTATGAGCCAGCTGCAGCTCAGGATGATAAAACACCAGTAGAGCGGTTTTTGTCTCAGGAGTGGATGGATATAGGTATGAATCTGTATCACCAGTAAACGTGTGTAGCCTATTTCCATGCATGCTGGAAATAGGCTTTTACATCAGAAAGGAATCATGGTGCTTTCAAAGTTAAACTGCTGTTTATATGAACCGTAGCAAGGAGTTCAGATTATCAGTATTTGACACTCGGAATAAGTCAAATGGACGTGAATAATCACATTCACTTCAATGTATGCCAAAGCCAGAGACCATTGGCAAAGCTGGCTTTCTGTTTTCGTTCACCCCAGCGCAGGAATTGATAAAATCCGGAAAAAATAAATCCACAATCCACTAGAAAATCATCCATGGCACTAAAATGTGTCTTACCGATATCGCCGTGAATAAAACCGACTTCAACAAATACAGCCAGAGCGTTGCCTTTGCGTAAAAATTGATCAGCTCCTTTTACGATAGACATTTCAAATCCCTCAGCGTCGATCTTCAGTAAATCAACGGATGAGATTTTCTCTTCCGCTACCCAAGCATCAAGTGTTGTGATGTTGACAGATTCAGTCGGACCTGAAGCGGTTTCTTGGCGGCTGAAGGAGTGGTATTCACGGTTGCGCCACAGATTGATTACTTTTGTTCCGGTTTCAGCTCCTAGTGCTAAAGGATGTAGTGTTACTCTTGTATGGTTGTGAAAACGGTCACTCAGAATCTTGAAATTACTGCTGACCGGTTCGAGGGCATGTATTTGGCAGTCTTGGAACTTTGAAAGATATTCAGCCACTGTATCTCCGACATTCGCGCCCACATCGATAACCGATCTGACTGGGCGGCCGAGAAAGCGCACCAGGTCATGATTTAAAAAAAGTCCGGTTGGAGAGGGGGCTCCAAAGCGAACGGCCATATCCATGATACTAAAGGTTGCTTTGCCAATGTGATACTTCCAGTTCAGGCTCATAAGTGATTGAGTTATTAATCCGAATATAGCTAGACCTGCCAGTCAGTGGCTTAATTCACCAGGTAAGCGATGCAGATACTTTCCCATAGTGCAAATTGTTATTAGATTGAAATGAGGACCAAGCAGATGTGATGTCATTGAAAGAATATTGGAGTATGTAGTAATTAATAATTCATCAGATGGTCTTGGCCGCCAATGAATAGAGTTGTATCAGTCATCTTACAGAACGGTTTTCTAAATGATCAGAGGTTGCGGAATCTGTGTCACCAGTGAACGCGCATGGCCAATTTCCATGCATGCTGGAAATAGACTGCTTTTGCATCAGAAACGAAATGAATCATGGTGGCATCCGGCTGCCAGCCGGCAGCAGAGGTGTTTTCTAATTTGTATTCTTTTGCTGGAGCGATGCTGATGCCGTTTTGCGCGAAGAGCATGGAGCATAACCCTTGAACCAGATTGTAGGATTTTCCGTGTTCATGGATCATTTTTTTGAGCCATTCTTCCATTTGTGCTGGATTGAGCTGACCGGGCAGCAGTCCGAGAATGCCGATATTCGCTTTTGACGGTAAGGATGAACCCGCCAGATTTTCGAGGAAACTTCGCGGGTAACCGTAGGCCTCTACAATGTCCTGCATGCAGCATGCATGGTGAGGATCGAGGCACCAGTCAATCAGGTAATCGGGCTTATGGTAAAAGAGCATGTCGGAATCCAATAACAGGCGAGGTTTTTTTTGCCCGATAAAGATATCGGTGAGCTTTTTAAGCAGGGGATGTTTTATCCGCCAGTAGCGTAATGCCGGAAATGTTTCGGCTGGCAGTTGCCTGTCCAGTGTGGCGGCTATCTCATCAGCGGTTGTGATCCGAACTTCCCGGAAGTTTTTCAGGAAAGGTGCCGTGTGCTTCGGAGTCAGGGTTCCGTCATCATACAAATGAGGAATAACGCTGCATCCGGAATGTAGCTGAAGCGAATACGCACAGCAAAAGGTCTGGTGCCAATAGCGTTCACCGGTGAGGTAGACGGGTTCCAGGGTTGCTGCCGTTTTCTTGTCGGCGTGAGGAAATGCGATGGATACCGCTGTTTGCTTCATATGTCTTTCACCTCGTATGGTCTTCCAGTGGTTTCGCCATCCTCCTCGCCGGCGTATTTCACTCCACTGATGACATGGCCGGAAAAACAGCTGGTAAGCAAGTTTTCCCAGGGACAATCGATGCGAGAGCCAGAGGATCAGTTTCATTGAGTCAGGTGGAAAGGGAAGCTTGACCGTTGAATTGTCCGCATGACGCATGCCAGGCTATTTTTTCGGAGGCCCCTTTCCAGGCGCCATGAGTAAACCATGCTTTCAGATAACGTGGCAGTAGTGTCCATCGCGGAATACGGGGCCAGGGTGAGATGCCATGTTTATGCAATACTAAAACCCAGCTGCACATCAGATCCCGTGCCAGCCGGTATTGGTATTCCTCGGTAAGTCGGACAGCTGGAATCAGGTGGGTAAGTTGCAACTGGGGAAAATATCCGCAGTCCCAACCACCCTCCAGCAGCGTCATCACAATATCGCAGTCACCACCGGAGGACAGCGTTCCGCCGCGGCGGTCTGTAATCAGCTTGGAACCGGTGCCGGGACGCTGTTGCCTGAGATAACAGGCAGCAGCTTCTTTTCTTAGCACCATTCCCGCACCTATAGGGGCTGCATCGGGGTAGCTTCGCTGCATTCGGTACTCCTCAGCCCGGTAAATACTTTCACTTTCACCGAGATCACGAATACCCAGCCCGATAGGTGGGGACGGCAGCCAGTCCGGAGGAGAAACTTCAAAATGTGGGATGGATTTACCTCCGAATATTCCCAGGCGCGGATGAGATTCAAAAATACGGGCAGCTTCTGCCAGATAGGATTTATCCAGCAGGTTGTCATCATCCACAAAAACCAGGCAGGAATGATGACTTTCCTGAATGCCACGTATGCGCGCATAGGTCAGGCCCAGCTCCGGTTCAATAATTATGGTGGCATCCGGGTGCCAGGATAGGTCTACCTTTACCGGACTGGTGGATGCATTGTCGATGATGAGAAGCTGCCATTCTCCGCTGGTTAAGGTCTGATCTCTCAGGGCCTGCAGCGTGGCTGCAAGTTTATCGTTTTTCGGATTATGAGTAGGTAAGACTACGGTGAGCTTTGGCAGTTTCATGGGCTGGTTAGCATGCTTTCAGACCGGATCGCCAGTGAGCCATCTTGATTGATATCTGTTTCAATCAGGCGGGCAGCTCCATTCCATTCCAAGCTGAGTGGCAGCGTGAGTTTGTATTTTTCAGCGATAAGCTTACCACTGGAAAGAAAAGTTTTGAGCGGTGCTCTTTGGCTCAGTGATGGCAGGTGGATAGCCTGATTATCCGGTAATATGATAAATGCGTGATCAGGACGCGGGGTGATAATTATTCGGGGAATAAGCCAATAACCTGCTCCGGCATCGCTTCTGATGATTTCCCAGGTTTGTGCAACAGGTGGATTGGCTGATCCTGACTGAAAATTGAGTTTTGTTTCTTTCAGGATGCGGGGAGGGTGGTAAATCTGCAACTGGACGGAATCGGTGAGTGTTTTTTGAGCCTTAGGCCATGTTTCCAGGCTGATATATGGAAATGCATAATCCAGTTGAGCGTTGATAGCGGTAGATTTTTTCCAGGAAGCAGCGGCAACCAGCCAGGCGGAGTTATTCAAATATCCAAGCGTCCAGAATATCGCAGCCAGCCCCAGTATTCCAAGCTGAACAGCGTACTTTTCAAGATATTTCCCGGCCGGAGCAAGCGAGATCAACATGACCAGGATAAGCAACCCGTAGACCCGATACCGGTCCTGAATCATGTAATCATCCGGCCATCCCATGCGACCCAACGCAGCCATCAGGCAGCTGCCGAACAGGAATGCCAGGAAAAGCCAGGCGACGGGCTTTTCATTGATCAGTTTGAATTGCAGTAGCAGCATAGCACTCGATAGCGCAATCGGGATGCCAACCCAGAATGCCAACTCGTGAGAGGACTTTAACAGACAGAATGGGCTGCCAAGAATCACAAAAAACTGATTTACCATGGATCCGGGCAGCCATGGGGTAGGCTCTTTTTCAAAACCGTAAAAATACAGCATAGTCACACCAACGCTAGAGATCACGGCGGATCCGCATGCTTTCCAGCGACCTTGAAACCCGTAATATGATGCGATCAGCGGAAGTACGATGAGTCCGTTTGCTGAAGTAAATACGGCAACCGAACCGATGATAAGTGCCAGCGCAAAGCAAGTTCGCTCTGCACGTGTTGCCAGCAGGAATGAACTCAACGTCAGCAGGTGAATGCCCAAGTTTTGTGGTCCTTGCATGGCGGTGATAAAATTACTGGAACCGACCGGATTGAATAAGAGTAGTCCAGTTGCCAGCGTCAGTAATGTGGAGCAAGACAGACGCTTGGAGCTTTTGATCAGCAGCAAAACAAATAAAAACCAGCACGCCCATCCGGTGATCTGGATAAAGACCAAGGAGACCACTCCGCCGTTGATGGTGCTGAGCAGCGTGATGATACGGGTGGTGAGGATTCGGTGGCTGTAGTGCTGCTGCAGTAACCATGATGCTTTATCCTGAAATCCGGCAGTGTCGTTCCAGACGATCAGCCAATCCAGTATGGCGGAGAAGTCATCATTACGAGGCACGTTGATGAAATGATAATGCGCTAGTATAGCGTAGTAAATCAGTGCAGGCAGCAGCAGGACTGCAGCCGGAGAGAGCCGAAACTTTGAAATAGTATGAGTCGTAAAGCTCACAAGGAATAATGTAAATCAGCAGTAGTGATCTATCTATTCTTCGCGATATCTGATGATGCGCGCGGGGTTGCCGACAGCGATAGCGGCCGCCGGGATGTTTTTTGTAACCACACTACCGGCTCCAATAACAGCTCCATCTCCAATATGCACTCCTCCCAGTATGGTGGAAGAAAATCCGATCCATACGTCATTTCCTATGTGAGTAGGTTTCAGTATACTGGGGCAATCACGAATTTTTTTGTCAACTGGTGGAATGGTGTGGTTAGAAGAAACGATACATGTGTTTCCTGCGATGAGGCAATTGGATCCGATCGTGATACCCCCATGGCCGTAAAAGGTGCATTGTGGGCCAATGAAGGTGTTTTCTGAAATTTGGATCCTGCCTCCCCATGCATTTAAAACGGTGTAATGCCCTAATTCTACGTGTTTGTCGAAGTGTATGCTGCCCGGTTTGCCTTTGACCATTCCGAGTTGAATTTGGATGCCGCAACCGCAGATAACAGGCCCCCCGCAAAAACCACCTGCTTGCTTTAGTTTCCACTGGCGAAGGTAGTTGCGTATCAGTCTGAGGCGCGTTTTAAACATGACGTTTTGCTTTTCACCTAATTTTCAATATTAAAGGGTCGCAGAAAAGGGGCTAATGGATCACCTAGTGATGAACTGAGTAGCGTGTTATGAGCAGCTGTCCCCATGCTTTTCCAGCGCGGGTAGTTATTGAGAGCATAATCTAAGGTTTTAGTGATAAGCTCAGGTTCAGCTGCGGGACAAAGGTAACCATTGGAATTGTGCTTTATCCATTTACCGGCATCTCCGTTTGGAGTCCTTAACACCGGGCGGCCATAGGCCATGGCATCTAACATGGAGACACCAAATCCCTCGAAACGTGAGGTCAGCAGCAGAATGTGACATTGGCTCCATATGGTCCCCACATCTTTTTCAAAGGGATGTAAAAGAACCCGATCTTTGAGTTTTTTATATGTGATTAAGTCTTTTAAGTATTCTGTATCGCTCTCAGGTCCATACCCGTAGAGGTGTAATCGCCAAAATTGTTTGTGGTCTTTTAATTGACTCAAGGCAATAAGTAAAACATCCAACCCTTTGTGGAATACATCCCAGCGGCAAGCACAGGCTAATTCAGCAGTGTTACCTTCGGGCCAGGGAAGTGGTTTTTTTGCAATATTCCTGACGGGATATGAAAATATTTCAGCTTTTGAAATAGGCAGAGCCAGTTTGTTTTGAACGATATCCCGAGTCCATTGGGAATTGAAATAGATTCGATGTGACTGGTTTATTATCTCCTGCGCAAGGGTGCGTTCATGGGATGCTAATGGGGGGGTGTAACGTGTTGAATTCACAATGATATCATAAGTAATACTTGTGCGATCCAGTATATTCAAACACGCAGCTTCATATAAAAAATCTAAATCACCGCCCTGGTTGATGAATATATGAGCATTTTTGAGGGTTTGTAGAAAGCGGGTGCGCCTGTAATGTTGCGGGATGAGAGCACAGAGGGTGTTCTTTATTTGCCCTATTCGACCCCTGTAATATTGAGGTAAGGGCTGTGGATAAAATGCTGCACCCTTTTTTTGCAGTTCCTTTACTTCATTTCTGAGCAGAGCTTCCGGGTGCAATATACCTAAAACTTTTATTTGAGCTTCCAGTAAACGGTGGACAGCCTGAGACCATGCATAATCAGGAGCGCCCCATGCCCAATTACGATTTGTTGAATAAATAACGGCGGTTTGAGGCTTCACAGGCGTAGCCAGCTTTTTGGAATGGCATCAGAACAATCATAGGAATCCGATTTCCTCCACATTCTGGGAGCGATGATTATTTTCTGGGGATTTTGCATCAACCATGCTGACCACCAGCTGAATGTGCTGTTGGCAATGATACCATGCCGGCACTTGGACATGAGACGAACTTTGTCGTAAGAATGCCATGGTTTAGTGGCTCGTACAAAGGTGTGAGGCGCTTCGGGTTGAAACTCACGTTCGATGGCATCGATGTCATCCGAGAAAATATAAAAATGTATATTTGGAAAGCGCTTGAGTAGCTCGACTACTGCGCAGTGGTAGTAATCAAGTGTAAGGATGCCAAGATCTTGCTTGAATTTCGGATTCGCCAGGTAATCGCCCCGTCTAAAGTGTATGAAGGCGGATTCACTTGATTTTGAAATTTTTTTTTCCATCTCGAGAACGGGAGGTGGAGCTGGGTAGCGAAAACTGAAGTGTAGCTTCAATAATTCTGAAACACCGGAAAAATATTTTTCGGATTGCCAGTCACCATGCAGATATGTGAAATCCGGTTGTGATGTGAATTCTGAATCGTATTTGTAATTCTGGTCGTAAAACAAATTACCGTATTTTTTAAACTGCTCGGCATAGCGGTAAAAATGAAACATCTTAGCCAATCGCGCTGAGAATATTTCTATTTTAGTAAATGGTTTAGACGATAACGCTTCAATCTCAGCTTGAGTGGCAAATTGCTCTGTAACGTTTAAACAGCTCAGTGCGTATCGGTTATGCGCTTCATATGCTGGATCGTCTTTGAACCATGAAACATCCAGTTTCAGCACAGTGCGATGCTGTTCAGCGAGTGCCAGGCCCGCTGCATATTGGAACATCTGGTTGCCAAGGCCGCCGGTGAGTCGGGTAATGATCATGGGAACAATGTTAAGAATCCACTCTTATAAGCATTTTGTGACAGGTGCTGAGCTTACTGAGATAACGTATCTACGTAAATGGAGTTGATATGAGTGTCTGCGTACTTCTGGTAATTATGGGTTTCCAGTAAAGTATCGAACTCGCTAAGCTTAGTCCCCTGATGACGGGTCGAAAAAGTAAGTGTCTCAACACAGATGACAGTGGGTCTGAACAGGCTGAAATTTAAACTTTTCAAAATAGTTAAATCATTTCCTTCGGTGTCGAGTGAGAGAACATCAATTTTTTGTGGAGCTTGCTCAAAAATCTGGTTGATCGTTTTCACCGGAATATCAAGTGTGCTTTTGAGTTCCATGTTCTCTTCTTGAGCCAGCCGTTGTGCCTCTTCCGCGTTGAAGGTATTTAAAAGCGGATCACGCATTCTGTAAAAACGGGCAATGGTCTCCTTTTCACCCACTCCAACGTTCAAGTTCAGGTCTTCAGGGCGTGATTTCGGAAACTCCGCAAACAGATCAGGATCAGGTTCAATATTCATACCCCGAAAACCGAACAGATAAAATAGCATGGTGTTACTCAACTTTCTGGGATGGTGTGCTCCAATATCCAGATAAAAAGGTTCTTTGATCTGGCAGGCGGATAAGGCCTGCCAGATAATGAGATCTTCTCCATTTTGAGCAAAACTGATTTTTGCCATGGAGCGGCCACGATCCATATCCAACAGCAGAAGCATCCAATACGCTGAGAGAATACGATAGTACAGTTTGTTGATCTTTGAATACATGGACTCAGTCCTCCATTCTTGAGATTTTCGTGCTCATGGAATTGAGAACCGCACCGAAACCGGATGAACGTGCCACGAAAAAATCACTAGTCAGATCATTATGCGGAAGGATGTCAAAATTACCGATATTTACCTGCAATATCGGTCGATTTTCTCTGCTGAACCCAAGCACCAGTTGATATGAATTTGATTCTAGGGTTACTTTGTCCTGCAAAAATACAGCTCGATACTTCCCCTGACTGACAGCAGTGGGTTCGGACCAGCAGGTTTGTATGGATTGTCCCGCTGTTGTTTTTAGACCCAGTGCAACGATAAGATTAGGGATATCTTCCAAAAGTTCGAATTCGATTTCCACCTTCCAGTTTTTACCGAAGCGGCAATGACGGGATGGATTTCCTGAGTCATCAAAAATATTTCCCTGAAGAAACCTGACCGGAAGCGGTTGCTCGTAAATATTCATTTTTGCATCTATTGCAGAAGTAGCTGACGAGCTTGAATTGAGGTATTCAGCAATGACGTCCGGAGTTTTGCCTGACTTGATAATCTCTCCTTGATCCAGTAGACAGCATGCCGTGCAAAGCTGCCTGACAGAGTTGAGCTGATGCGAAACAAACAAGACCGTTCGACCGCTTTTGGCGACACTTTCCATCTTGCCGAGACAGCGGTTCTGGAACTCCATATCCCCCACCGCCAGAACTTCATCTATAATCAGGATTTCAGGTTCCAGATGGGCAGCTACAGAAAATGCAAGCCGAACAAACATTCCGGAGGAGTAACGTTTAACTGGTGTGTTCAGGAATTTTTCCACCCCGGAAAATGCCACGATATCATCAAATTTTTTTCTGATTTCAGAGCGTGACATTCCCAGTATGGCACCATTTAAAAAGATGTTCTCTTTACCGGTCAGTTCCAGGTGGAAGCCGGTACCCACTTCGAGCAGGCTGGCTACTTTTCCGCTGATAGTGATACGCCCTGAAGTAGGCTCCGTGATCCGGCTTAATATTTTGAGTAGGGTGCTTTTACCAGCTCCATTGTTTCCAATGATACCGAGCACCTCGCCATAAGGAATGTTGTAAGAGATATTTTTCAGTGCATGGAAATCAATTCTATGGTCATACGAAGAGCCATTCCAGGCACGTCGGAAAGTCTTAGTTAGTGCATCACGCAGGGTCGCCGTTCTTTCGGCCTTCCCCGCGGGATGTATCCGATATGTTTTGGATACATTTTCGATGGAAATCGCACTCTCAGGCATAATGAGGCTGTTGCAAGGTCAGATGATATCTGCGAACGTTTTTTCTGTTTTTCTGAAGAAATAGATCCCGGCTGCCAGTATCAGTAAGACAGCACTGATCGATATTATGAAGCCGGGCAGGTATAGCACACTTTCACCGCGCAGCAGTGCCCAGCGGAATCCATCGATGACGCCGACCATCGGGTTCAGGCAGTAGATTTTATAAAGTAATTCTCCGTGGGGCAGTGTGGCTAGTTTTTCCTTAATCTTACTCAGTGGGATAGGAACCGCAGAGGCATACAAGCCAAACTGCAGTATGAACGGAACCACATAACGAAAATCACGAAATCTCACGTTCATTGCGGCAATCAATAAGCCCGGTCCTAATGCAGTCAGGAATGCGACCAGCAGGAAAAAGGGCAGTGTCAGCATCCTCCAATCAGGCCAAAATTGGAACCACACGCACAATGCGGCGAAGATGCCGGCAGCTACCAGAAAATCGATAAGACAAACGACCATGGAGGCGGTCGGAATGATCATCCGGGGGAAGTAGACTTTCGAAATCAGATTGCTGTTTCCTACGATACTTTGGCCTGAATTACTCAGTGCAGTGGAAAATAACTGCCAGGGCAGTAATGCGGCAAACAGCATAATAGCATAGGGTGCATCTCCTTCAGAGGGCGTGTTTAGCAACCATTGGAATACTACGGTAAATACCACCATTTGTAAAAACGGTTGCAACAGTGCCCAGGCAACACCAATGGCCGTCTGTTTGTATCGGACAGAGATATCGCGCCACGCAAGAATATAAAACAGCTCGCGGTAGCGCCATAGATCAAGCCAGTAGTTTTTTTCGGTTCTACCCGCTTCTATGATCATTAAGGACTTTGACATTGGTTTTCCCGTGTGCTCAACACGATTATAATCATGGTATACATTCCGGTTTTTTCGCGGAGCGGTTCAGTAGGTATACTTTGTATTTTTCATGCGTTTCCTTCAAAGAGTATAATCCTGGAACAGTGTATTGGTCTGCCAGATGGTTGAACAGGACAAGGGTCTGAAAATAACCGTTTTGAATCAGTCCTGCAATTCCACCGGCCTCGAAATGGGCTTCATCGGCAGGGGATTCGGGATAGGTGAATGCCCAGACTAGATGTGGCGGGTGAGTCTGGATCCATGGCAAGTTCATGGATCTGCGGGAAATGAAAGCAGGTGAAGGTAAATGACGGAGGGCCTGCTTTAATTCGTAATGTTCCCGATGAACGGTTGATTGATTAAGTGTTCCTTTGATGCCGGTAATCACAAGTAAAGTGGATATCAATACCAGCATAGCAGGGATGGATAAAATCAGATGTCGCTCAGTATCAGTGAAGTTAAGATTGCTAATCAAATAAATACCGCAAATCGCAGTCAAAATGGCAGGCATGATATAGTAGTAGTCTGCCGCACCGGCTTTGCTGGCGGCTAAAATGCTGAGAACCAGACTGATGACAGTAGTTGTCACCAGCAGCACTTCAGGGGCTTTTATCTGATGCAAAAAATTCAACCTTTTTTTCCAGGCCAGATAGGCAACCCCGATGAAGGGGAGTATGGCTAATGGAAATTTCAGGAAGGCACTTTTAATCAGCAGCAAGCTTTGTTCCGCATAAAAAGGAAGACCACTCTGTGACCAGAGGAGCCAGAAGCGAAAGGTCTCCCCGCCGAGCCAGAGTGTTACACTATACAACGACCAGGTGATAATGCAGGTGAACGCCAACAGCAGCCATTCCTTATGAAACAGAAGGTAGACGCACAAGCCTGTAATGACTCCAACGTTGGTTTGCTTGAAGCTCCATGCGGCAAAGCACAACAAGACACCCGTTATCCAGTATTTGTTAGAACGTGAATTCATGAAGAGCAGAAAACACGTCAAAGCTTCCAGCTCCAGAATGATAGCAGCCAGGTCCGGACGTGCGGTTATGATCCAGAAACCGCATAGAGGACTGAATGCCATCATACATGAAAAAGCTGCTGTCTTCAACATGGTGCTATGGATATGGAGTGCCTTTAACATCCTGCCAAGCGACCAGATTCCGGTGACAGCGATAAGAACAGTGATGGCCCTGGCGATGGTTGGTATCCAGATGTCCGGTGCCTGGGTCAAAAACAGTATCAATCTGGTTATTGATCCATAGGTATAATAAAATCCGAAATTGAAGTAAGCGCTCGCAAAAGGGATTTCCTCGATGGGTATGTAAACAGGCAGCCCCCGGGTCATTCGCCAGATTGCAAACAGGGATTCTTCTTCACAACCTGAAGTGAGCGCTAGAGACGGTGCATTCAGAATAAAAACGTTATACGTGCGGACCAGAACAACGGCCAGGCAGCATGCAGCGGCACCAAGCAGGCTCCCAGTGAGTACTCGTTCTGTCCAAGTCATCGGTGCTGGTGGCAGATTCACTCTTTTTTGTAGTCTCCTCGGCTGAAATATTTTTCCAGCCAGATATAGAGACAGATAAACAGATAACGGCTTCCCATCTCTTTTATTTTGAGTTTGGATTCTCCTGCCCGGCGGTTGCGCCAGGTAATGGGAACGACGCTCCAGCTGAATCCCCGCACGATCGCTTTGAGCGGCAATTCGACTGTGATATTAAAATGAGGGGAAAGGATCGGTTGACATCCTTCGATAACATCCCGCCGGTAGGCTTTGAAGGCATTCGTTGTGTCATTCAACCGGATGGCAAATAAGATCTGTATAAATGCATTGGCCATCCGGTTCATAATTAATTTTACTCTGGGGTAGTCGATGGTTCCACCTCCTTTCAGGAAGCGACTGCCAAAAACACAATCGTATCCCTCATTGAGAACTTCCCAGTAGCGGACAACGTCTCGAACATCATCGGATTCGTCCGCCATCATGATGACAACGGCATCTCCCCGCATTGCTTCCAGCCCGCGCGTGATCGCACGGCCAAAACCATGCGGCCCGGAATTTTGGATCGGATTCAGTTCCGGAATTTTTTCCTGCAGCGTTTTCAGTACTGCAAATGTTTCATCTGAGCTTCCATCATCAACAACGACGATATCATGCGGAATTTTTTGCAGCGACAGCTCGAGATGAAGATGTTCCACTGTATTAATGATGCATGCGGCTTCATCCCGGGCGGGGATGACGATGGAGAGTAAACCCAGTTTTTTTGACATATATTAGTTTGAGTGTTGCAAGCGCACTTCGTGCCGGTCACTTCTGAAGCTGTCATTCAGAAGTTAATTAAAATGAAACACTTATGCACTCAAGCAGCCAATACGACTGCTTCAGCAGGCAGTTCCACTTCGATCGACTGGCGGAGCAGGTCGAGCGAGAGGATCAGCCTTTTTTTGCGGGAATAGCGGGTTATCATGCCCTCCATTCCCCTAAATTTGCCGGATGTGATACGAACCCGCTTCCCTTGTTCAATAAACGGGCACACGTTGACATCCCGGGTGCGATGCAACAACTCCCGGAGGGTATCAATCTGCTGGATAAAGGTGCGCTGGTCTATCACCTCAATCAGTCCAGCGCTCGGGGTGGTGGCAAGGACCGATGCCTTTTGCAGTGGACTGAAACGGGCAAACACATATCCCGGGAACAGAGGAACCGTAAAGGTAACGGATTTAGAGGCATATTCCCGCCGGCTGGCGCGACAGGGTAGAAAAACCGATTGGCCTTGCTCTTCCAACAGTGCCTGAATCTTTTTCTCACAGCGTGGACGTGCCTTGATCACCCACCAGCGCGATGCTGCTGGATCCAGGTAAACGGGTGAATTCATTTCAGCACTCCTTCCAGTAAGGGGAGAATCTTGCTAATTCTGGAATGAACTTGCCTCAGTCTGGTGATGCGTTTCCGGTAAAACATTTCGTTCGGATCTTTATGCGGCAGTGCATCCAGTTGCTGCTCCATTTCCTCAAGTTGTCCTCCACTGGAAATAAGCCGGGGTTTAAGCATGTTATCCAAAAAAGCACGAATTACCTGACTTTGATTTTCAACTACCTGATAGTAGTCCTTGCGGTCGCCCTTGACCCAGATTCGCTTTACAGCTCCCCAGTCGGCCAGTTGGCGCACACTCATGCTGGCATTTCCTTTACTGATATGCAGTTGATCCATCAGATCCTGCAAGCCTAACGGTTTTGGGCTTAAGTACAAGGCTGCATATACTTGTCCTAGCGAGCGGGGCATGCCCAGCCGTTGCGCCGAACGTCCACCGAGATCGACAAACTGATCCCAAACATTTTGGGTTTTATCGTTCAATATGTATTGAACGATAATTATTCCAAGACAAGTGTCAAGGAATGAAATCGTAACAGTACCGCCGGCTGCCGTTGTGTGTTAAACGCTTAGATGAAGCTGGGGCGGTTCCAGTGGGGACCATGGATTGCGGGAGTAGTAACTTTCTTCGAGTGATTTCAGGTAGGTATGACACAACTGATGCAGGACATCCAGATTCAAACTCTGGTGCGGGTTAGGATAGAGCGCGGTATGGATCACTCCCATTCGCAGCAGTCGTGCCGCCGGATTCAGACGTTGCCCGTGGATCCGGTGATCAGGTTCGTTATAATGGAGTTGCATATGCACAAAAGCTCCTGCTACCTGGATGAGGCCTTTGTAGAAAGCGTGATTCCCGGAAAATTTTCCCTCGATCAGCCAGAGTTCTTCAAGCACATCATGTGCCTCGTAATAAAATCCCCGGTTAAAACATTCGAAAAAACCAATGTAATGCTTTGAATAGACGGGATGAGAACAGTCCCGAACCAGCTTGGCTATACGCGGTGACTTTGATGACATGGCGATACTGTAGCAGTTGCTTCACTGAAATGATATTCCAAAGAGATTCCTTTCGTCTTGTCCTGTCCGCATATATTCGCAGTATTGTAGCGGAGCATATGAAACTTACAAAATATCTCAGTCTGGTTCCCTACCGGATTCCAATCAATTCATCCCTGTTGATGAAAACCACTGAAGAAATGCTGGAACAGTCTGCAAAAGTCGAAACGCTGTCAGAATTCCTCGGGTGGGAGGAAGTTCCGCCAGAGATGGTGGCTGGATTTGCCCCGCAGAAAAACGGGAAAGAATTGGTCAAAATGCTCAAGGAAAATGATAAGCGCAAGGGACTCAAGGCGAAACGGGTTAAAGCTGGATTTCCAGATTTGCTCGTTCCTCGTAAAGGCTTCGGCGGCTGGGTTCAGAAAAAATTTCGGGATCCGAAAGAGATTCAGCTGCCATTGGGATACGATCTCTTTATTTGGCTGCAAGAATCTCCCCGCCTTGCGCTGTTGACCAGTATGCATGATGCATTGCTTGGATTCTGCTCTTCAGCAGAACCCCGTCGGGTTGAAATTGAAGAGGTAACCGAATATCAGAATCCGCTCTGCCGCATTGTGAACCGCAGTGATCAGGAGGAGCTGGACAGGTTGCAAAAGGCACTGTCATGTCCTTTGAAATCGGTTGATCCGCAATTCGTGATCGATAGTTGTCCGGGTTACGTAACGCAATACGACGTAAAAAAAGGCGTGGCGTATTATTACGGTGAGCCTTTTTAAAAGGTGTATGGTTTTTTATTTTGGAAACTCGCGAAGTGCTATTATGTTTAATATAATATGAGTATTGAAGCGAGAAAACAGGCCGCGGAAAAAATCCTGTCCCGACCGGGTGGCTTTAAGGTGTGCGAGTGCTGCGGCTCGATTGTCACTAAGAAGGTGACAGTTTGCCCCAACTGTAATGCGTACCGGTTTGATCTCTCTACTGAAATTGTCATCGAACAAGCCAGTCTGTTGGCAACTCGTGAACCCATGTCTATTGAGGCGGCAGATTACGAATAATCTGTGACTGTGATTCGAGACGCGCATACCCTTTAGCAGTTAGAGAAGAAATTTTAATGCATTTAACACTAGGTCATAGTCCGGATCCCGATGATGCATTCATGTTTTATGCGTTGGCAAAAGATAAGATGGATACGCGTGGATATGTCTTCGAACATATATTACAGGATATTCAAAAACTGAATGAACGTGCTCATCAGGAAGAGCTGGATATCACAGCGGTCTCTATCCATGCATTTGCTTATCTGACGGAAAAATATTCGTTATTAGCCAGTGGTGCCAGTATGGGAGACAACTATGGTCCGATGCTGGTGGGCAGCAAAGCCTACAGCAAAGAAGAATTGAGGCAGTGCAGAATTGCTATTCCCGGCAAGTTGACCAGTGCCTACCTTGCCTTGCAGTTATATCTGGAGTGTCCGGGCGATGAGTTGAATCTGGTGGTTGTTCCCTTCGATGAAATTTTTGATGCCCTGGATCAGGGTAAGGCAGATGTCGGGCTGCTCATCCATGAAGGCCAGCTGACGTGGAAAGACAGGAATCTGCTGCTTTCGCGTGATCTGGGCCAGTGGTGGTTCGAGGAAACCGAAGGGTTACCGCTTCCCTTAGGCGGAAACGTGATTCGCAAGTCGTTTCCTGCAGAACAGAAGAACGAGATAGCAGAAATCCTGAAAGAAAGTATCCAGTACAGTCTGGATCATCGCAGGGATGCGGTATTACATTCTTTGCCGCTTGGACGAGGCCTGAATGAAGATCGCGCAGATGAATTCATCAGTATGTATGTGAATGACCTCACGGTGGACTATGGTAAGCGGGGGCGGGCAGCCGTCAGCGAGTTTCTCAGACGTGGTCATGCGGCGGGGCTGACTCCTCAAGTCGATCTGGAATTTATCGGATAGAACCGGTCGATTATTATGAAGCGCTTTACCGTCGTGACCGCTATGTGGCTCATGGTATGCAGCCTGGCGGCAGAGCAGACAGATGCATCGAAACTGGCGGCAGAAATTCTGGCCAGGATTAACCAGGAGCGGCTGCATCGAGAACTTCTGCCCTTGCAAACAGAAGCCGTCTTACAGGAGCTGGCGGACCAGTGGGCCGAGCGTTCGGCACGATTGAACCGGATGGAACATCGCAAGAATTTACCCGCCTTGCAGCAAGCTCATGGATTTTCCTACCTTAACGAGAACATTTACCGGTTTTCAGCGATCACCACTGCAGACCGTGTGGTCGCGGCCTGGATGAAAAGCCGGGGACACCAGCGGAATCTGCTCTCACCCCGCGCTGAATTAGGGGCGGTTGCTGTGGGATTTACCGCCAAAGGCGGCACGATTGTTGTTTTCCAAGGCGGACGAAAGTAATATCAACGAATAATGCCGCGCTCACTGCTTTGGATAAAGTCAAGTAGGCGTTGAATTTTATCGCACTTTCCCAGGGAATCTTGAATTTTCAGGCAGGCCTGAGTGGTATTCAGGCTGGCTTGCTTAAGTAAGCGGAGAGCTTTTTTGAGCCGGGCGATTTCATCTTCCGTGAAGCCGCGGCGCTGCAGCCCCACGTTGTTGATTGAACGGATTTCCGCCGGGTTGCCGTCGGCAATCAAGTAAGGTGGAACGTCCTGAACAATCTTGCTGCAACCACCAATCATCGCGTGCTGACCAATGCGGCAGAACTGATGGACGGCGGAAAGGCCGCCAATCACAGCATAGTCTTGCATGACGACATGCCCTCCGATAGTGCCATTGTTAGAAAAAATACAGTGGTTGCCGACAACGCAATTATGAGCTACGTGACTGTAAGCGAGCAGATCGTTGTCTGACCCGATAATGGTCTTTTCGCCGGGGGCTGTTCCGCGGTTGACGGTGCAGCATTCCCGGAACTCATTTCGGTCCCCGATTTCGAGGTAGGTGGGTTCCTGGGTATATTTCAGATCCTGCGTCCGTCCGCCAATCGAACAAAACGGATGAAAACGGTTTTCGATTCCTATCGTCGTCGGCCCCTGAATACTCACATGGCTGATCAGATGGCAGCCCTTACCCAACCGGACGTTTTCACCGATAATGCAATACGGACCGATCTCGCAGGTGCTATCCACTTCCGCCTGTGGTGAAATGACTGTCGTGGGGTGAATCATGGAACTGCTTCTTGAGGGAAGATGAGTACTTACTCGATGTAGAAAGTCAGTTCACCTTCGGAGACTACTTCGTTGTTAACGACACACTTGCCCAATGCTTTGCCAATTTTCCCACGTGCTTTCAGGATTTCCACGTCAATATAAATCATGTCACCGGGAAAGACCATTTTGCGGAATTTCACCTTATCGGCGCTCATAAAGTATCCGATTCGACCAGCATGCTCGGAGCGGCGCAGCATCAGCACGCTGGCAACTTGGGCCATGGCCTCAATCTGCAGCACACCCGGCATCACTGGTTTACCGGGGAAGTGGCCCTGAAAGTAGGGTTCATTTATAGTTACCGATTTCAGTCCGGTTGCCTTGCCATCTCCTTCAAATTTCAGGATACGGTCCACCATCAGGAACGGGTAACGGTGCGGCAGAATGTTCATAACGTCGTTCACGTCCAGCGCGCCTTCGCCGACCGGTATAAATTCCATCGGCATTAAAGTAGAGAGATAGTTGCGGTAAGCTTTTTCCAGCGCTTTAGCCATTTGCACATTCAGCGCATGGCTGGGTTTGGCTGTCACGATGTGTGCTTTGACCGGGATGGGGAAAAGTGAAAGATCTCCGATAATATCCAGCATTTTATGTCGGACAAATTCATCTTCATATTTGAGTTCCCCCTTGCAGAGAACACTCTCATCACGGATAACAATCGCATTTTCGAGACTCCCGCCTTTAACCAGCCCTTTTTCCATCAAAGGTTGCACTTCGTCGTAAAATACAAAAGTGCGGGCTGGTGCAATTTCCTTGCGATAGACTTCTTCTTCGATATCCAGACTCAGGTATTGGGTAAACTTACCGGTGTGGTTGGCATTGGTGCAGGAAAGTTTAAAGCCATCATGTGGAAAGGCTGCCATGTAGGAATGATCCTTGCCTTGAATCATGATCGGCTCACGCAGTTCAAAGGATTTACGCTTGGGTTCGAGTTCTTTCTTCCCGGCATTGTCCAGCAAATCCAGAAAAATGGTCGAACTACCGTCACCAATCGGCGGTTCATTGGAATCCATCTCAATGATCGCATTATCGATCCCGACTCCGCGTAAGGCAGAGAGCAGGTGTTCGACAGTATGAATGGAAATGGCGCCATCACTCAGGGTGGTAGAACGCTCAACCTGTTTCACCAGCTCGACCTGGGCATTCATGGTCGGCTTGTCTTTCAGATCCGTGCGACGAAACAGGATGCCCATATCTGCTGCTGCCGGAAGAATAGTCAGCGTGACTTTGTTGCCGGTATGCAGGGAAGTTCCTGCAACACTTGCCTCTTCAGCAACGGTAGTTTGTAAGTAGCTTGCCATAAAATTAATGCTCTCTTGTAAACCAGACACATTAACAGACAAAAAAACCAATTGGCAAGCGATGCCTTCTCTGAGAAAAAGAAGCATGCAAATTTCAGAAATGTCTCGCTTGCACCACTTGCCTGGAGCATGGAAATGTCTTTTTGCGGGCTTATGGATGCTTACAGCAGCCAGTCATTCTTTGGCAGTCGTTGCAGAAGAGGAAGACGGGATGGTGGAAATGATCCAGAGCTCACAGGAGCGGATTGCAAATACACTCGATAATACCTTGGGGAAAGTGAACGGGGTGCTGTTTGATATGCTGCTTTTTGATGTTTCTGGTGGTTTGTTCAAAAAGAAACTGACCGACCCGGAGACGGGGGAAGTGATTCTGGATGAAAAAACTGGGAAGCCGGTTGTAGATGGTCCTTCAGTTAAGTTTCTGGTGATCTTTCTGGCCTTGGGGGCGGTTTTTTACAGCGTTTATCATCGTCTGGTGAATATCCGCATGTTTGGCCATGCCATTAAAATTGTGCGAGGTGACTATGACCATGAAAAACATGATGGAGATATTACGCCATTCAGGGCGTTGACTTCCGCACTTTCTGCGACGGTAGGATTGGGAAACATTGCCGGAGTTGCGGTTGCGATGGTAACAGGCGGACCAGGGGCATTATTCTGGATGATGTTCTTGGGTTTCTTTGGCATGGCATCCAAGTTCCACGAATCCACGCTGGCCCAGATGTATCGCATTACCAACCCGGATGGCAGTATTTCCGGTGGTCCCATGTTTTATCTGTCGCAAGGTCTCAGTGAATTTGGAGCGAGCTGGAAGCCGTTTGCCAAGGCAACCGCTGTATTGTTTGCTGTTTTGTGTATGGGTGCAGCCATCGGTGGTGGTAACATGTTTCAGGCAAACCAGGCCTTCGAAGGTTTCTTTACCACGTTTGTTCAACCTCATCTGGATGGTAATGTGAATGCTGTCCGGGTTCAGACCAGCTTCGGCTTTGGACTGATCATGGCGGTAATCGTCGGGGTAGTAGTTATCGGCGGCATTACCCGTATTGGAGCGGCAACTGCCAGAATTGTTCCCTTTATGGCGATTCTCTATGTAGGTGCATGCGCTGTAATCATTATTAGTAACATCAGTGCTGTGCCCGGGCTGGTAGCTGAAGTATTTCGTGAGGCATTCGCATGGGAATCTGCATTCGGTGGTTTGATCGGAGCCATGATTGTCGGATTTCAACGTGCTGCGTTTTCCAGTGAAGCCGGTCTGGGTTCTTCGGCGATTGCCCACTCAGCAGCCAAAACGTCCGAGCCGGTGCGCGAGGGGATGGTGGCGAGTCTTGAGCCTTTTATTGACACCATCGTAGTTTGTTTCATGACTGGTATGGTGGTGCTGATTACCGGTGCCTATGAAGTGGAAGGAATATCAAAAGGAACGGAGGTTACCCTAACGGCCTTTAAGCAGGTTCCTGCGTTGAGTGGTTTCTTTCCCGAAATTCTGTCGGTATGTATCATCCTTTTTGCATTTTCGACGATGTTGTCATGGTGTTACTACGGTGAACGTGCCTGGGGGTATCTGTTTGGGATTCAATCAGTAATCGGGTTTCGACTGGTCTTTGTTGTTTTCGTCTTTGTGGGATCGGTAGCGAGCCTCGGTGCGGTCATTGATTTTGCCGACGTGATGCTGCTTTCAATGGCTCTGCCTAATATTTTCGGGGGTATTCTGCTGGCCGGGAAGGTAAAAGCAGCACTAGCCGACTATCTCACCCGCTATCAAAAAGGCGACTTTGATAAAGAGCCTGTAGATTTTGAGGTCTGATCTATGCTCACATTTCTGCAAGAGCGGCGCGGGTTGATTGGATTCGCGCTGCTGCTGTTACTGCTGCCGGCTGCCCTCATCACGGCCTTTCAGCAAAGATGGCTGGTGCTCTTTCATATGAATGATTCACAGGCCATGTGGCCCACGATTCAAACCGATGATCTGGTGTTGGCTGAAACCATCACCAGACGTTTTTTCGAGCCTCAGTCCGGCCAGATGATCATCTTTAATTCTGCCGGCATTGAGGCATTAGAGGACATACACGGTCACGATCCACCCTGGCTATATGTGCAGCGACTTGTTGCAAAGACTGGAGATTCAGTACATATCGCCCGGGGAGAACTGAATGTAAACGGGGAAACATGGGTGCCAGCGGTTTGGGACGGGCAAATCAAGCCTGGTCCTTTCTTGCCGGAATCCCAAAGCAAAACTATTCCGGAGCAATGCTATTTTGTTATTGCAGACCATTACCGTGTTGCACAGGACAGTCGGCACTGGGGATGGGTGCCGCGTGAAAATCTGGTGGCATGTGTGCTGTGGATTTTTCGGGCAAGTGACTGATATGTTCGGATCAGACCTTGTGCTCAACCCCGGTTGAACCTAGGTGCCGGCCTGGCGACACCGTGTGGTCATGAGTCTGTATCAGCCGGTCCTTTTGATGAGTCGCCTGATATCAGGCGGTGTCATCTCCTTAGAGCATTTTCAAATTAAGTGTCGACACTTTGGAACTGCAGCCGAGGTCACTGACCTCACCTGCAAATATTAAAACATGATCCGATAATGCTCTGAATCCAGTGTACTTCTTTTTATCATCAAGCAAATTCATTTTGATGAAAAAGGATGCGACCACAGTTGCTGCAATGTACGATCTGTCCGCCTTTAGCTTTGACGATTTCCTGCTGCGTCAGAGTCATGTGACAGCCGCTGCACATGTTTCCGTGCTCAATCTTTACAATTGCTACATCACCTTTGCTCTTGAGTAGACGCCGGTAAATATTCATATCAGCTGCGTTACACTTCTCTTCAGCAGCCTGAATGCTGGTGTTTAGCTCTTCCAGCTCGGCTTCCAAATTGCTTTTCTTTTCGGCCAGTGCCTGTCGGCGTGTCTGGGCAGCTGCTTCGTATTCTTTGACATGCCGCCCTTCAGCATCCACCTCTTTGAGGGCCTCATCGTAGTCTTCCATCAACTGCAGCTCACGATCCTCCAGTTCTGAGATTTCCTGTCTGGTGCGTTCGATCTCTTGACCCAGTGCCTGATATTCCTCGTTCTTTTTGGTCTCCATCTGCTGGGTCTGATACTTGGAAATCTTCGCCTCTTTGGCTTTCACTTCATTGTCGAGTTCTTTGCGTTGAACCTCGATCTGTTGAGCTGCTTTTTTATGGGCCTCGTAGTCGGCAGATTGTGTTTGCAGGGTCAGTCCGATGTGTTCTTCCTCTTTGGGGATACGTTGCAGTTCGGATTCGATCTGCATTTTCCGCAAGTCGCGATCCTGAAGAACGAGAAGGTTCGTGAGCGTGTCCTGCATCTTGCTTTGACGCTAACCTTCCACCGTGGGAACGAAAGAACTATTTAATTTAGAATACAATCCCCGGGAGACGAAGAAACACGGAGAGTGGAAAAGAAATTAAAATAAGACTCTATGAAATCCGTGTTTTCAGTGGTCCGTTTCCGGGACTTGGCCTAGCAGCTTCTCGGTGTACTTCGCCAGCATATCGAATTCAATGTTGAGGCGGTCGCCGACCTGGCGATCTTTTAGTGAGGTGACTTCGTAGGTATGCGGGATAATCCAGACGTTAAAGCGACGTCCATCCACCTGCCCTACTGTCAGACTCATGCCGTCCAGGGCTACGCAACCTTTGGGCACCAGATAGCGTTCACAGGATTCCGGAACTTCGACTTCCAAAGTATAGTCGCCGCCGTCCTGCTTTTGCCACTTGGTGACGGTAGCCGTGCCGTCTACATGACCAGTGACAAAGTGACCGCCTATCCGGTCTCCTACTAACAGCGAGCGCTCGAGGTTAACCAAGTGTCCGGGTTGCAATTCTCCCAGATTGGTGGCACGCAGTGTTTCTTCCAGCAGGTCATAGGCGAGATGGTCACCGTCGATGGTGGAAACGGTCAGGCAGCAACCATTATGTGCAACACTGTCGCCAAGCTTAATGCCCTCTGCTACCGATGCGGCATCCATCGTCAAGCGGGCACCGCTGTCGATTTTTTCCAACCGAATAACTTCTCCCGCATGTTCCACAATTCCTGAAAACATAAACAGAACATAGAGGCTTTTGCGACGGATGCCAGCACGGATCAGGCGGATGAATGCACCATCCCGCTGATGCGTAAGTCGCCTTCCAGCGCGGTGGCGTGTATAGCTTCCAATTTCAGTCCGCGGAAGGCTTCGGCAGTGATGAGTGTATCACCGTCCAGGTTGAAGGGTGCATAGTAGATGATGGATTCGTCGATGAAATTATTTTCTGACAGCTGATTGAGAATACTTCCTCCGCCTTCCACCATGACCGTCCGGATTCCTTTTTCGAAGAGTTGGATCCAAATGTCCTCCCACTGGAGGTTTTCAAAAATCAGCGTTCGGTCCTGGAACTCATCCGTCAGCAGATTCAAGTCCGGTGGTAAGTTACCGCTGCGCGTAACGACAGCGCGCCAGGGTTGCTCGGCAACTTCGACTTCTCGCACGGTAAGTGAGGGATTGTCGGCTCGGGCGGTCTGAGCGCCGATCAGGATGGCATCGCAGCGAGAGCGCTGGTGTTGAACGTCATGGCGCGAGGCTTCGCCGCTGATCCATGGTCCTTGTCCCGCTGGACGGGTCATTTTCCCGTTAAGCGACATGGCCGCTTTCCCGATGATCCATGGGCGGCCACTGGCATGGACGGCTTCAATGCGTTGTTGAAAATCGGACATGTGTTATTAAATGTAGGGCAAGATGGTAGCTCGCCGGGCTGGAGATGACGAGATGCAATCTCGTCCTGCAACGCTGTCACGGGTTTAGTCGCCCACAAAAAAGTCGCTGATGTATTGTTCCGGATCGAACGGATGCAGATCATCCAAGCCTTCACCGCTGCCGGTGAACAGGGTATCAACATGGAGTTGAGATTTGATCGCGGCGACCGCTCCACCTTTCGACGAGCTGTCAAGTTTGGTGACGATCAGGCCGGTAAGACCTAACGCCTGATGGAAGTCCTCAGCCTGTCGGATGGCATTGGAGCCGTTGGTGCCGTCTACGACTAGCAGTACTTCATGGGGCGCACCTGCATGCTGCTTACCGATCACACGCTTTACTTTCTCCAGTTCACGCACGAGGTTGACGTTATTGTGCAGTCGCCCGGCCGTATCGATAAAGGTGATACCGGCCCCGGCAGCTTGAGCGGCTGCTATTCCCTGGAAGACTGCAGCGGCGGGGTCACCGTTTTCGGTTCCCGGATGGATGCCGCAGCCGATGCGTCCGGCCCAGGTGGCAAGTTGTTCGATGGCTGCAGCTCGGAACGTGTCGGCAGCGACCATAAAGACGTTCTGCCCCTGGCGCTGATACCGGTGTGAAAGCTTGGCAATGGATGTGGTTTTGCCGGAACCGTTGACTCCGATGACAAGCACTACCTTGGCCTCTTCAGCGGAAGCATCAGCTAAAGCGGTATCCAGACAGCGTGGGGACTGTGGCCAGAGTAAGAGCAGTTCATCTTTTACCGCAGTCTGGATGTTTTCTGCAGAAAGTGGCTGGGACTGGAGGCGTTGCAAGGTGCGTTCGGTCAGTTCCATGCCCAGGTCGGACTGGATAAGAGTGGCTTCCAGTTCATCCCAGTCGATTTTGCCGCCTTTCGCCTGAGCAACCCATTTTTTAAATGATCCGATCATTTGGGGCTGGAGCAGGATTCTTTATGGATACGGTCCAGTATGCCATTGACGAAACCTCCGGATTCCTCAGTGCTGAGCGTCTTGGAGATTTCTACTGCTTCATTAATGGCAACTACCGGTGGGACATTCGGGTCGTGGAACATCTCCCACAGCGCGACGCGGATGATGCAGCGATCAACCGGAGCCATCCGGGCAAGATCCCAGTTTCGGGAAATCTGCTGGATTTTATCATTCAGGGTATGCTGATGTTTGAGTACTCCATCAATACGAGGTTGGGCAAAATTTTTTAAATTTTCCGCTGCTCCGGTCAGATCCCAGAATAGCCTGAGCGCTTCATCGGTGTTCTCCGGCTGTTTAGCTGTTTCCAGCTGGTATAGAAACTGAACGGCCAGGATTCTGGCATCTCTGCGCTTACCCAAAACCCACCCCCAGGTAAATTTTGGAATGGCGGAAATGAATTCCGATGTATCGCAAGCAGAAATTCGAAATCTTATGTGTCATAGATCCATGCTGAGCATTTTAAGGGCAGCCTGAGCACCTTCGATGCCGCGGTTGAGTTTTTTACCAAAGCAGCGGGCTTGGGCCTGCTTTTCATTGGATACGGTCAGGATTTGCTGGATGACGGGTTTGTTATATTTCAACATCATATCCATCAGCACCCGGCTTGCGTCACAGGCAATGATATCGGCATGGGCTGTTTTACCCTGCCAGACCACGCCGAATGCAATAACTACTCCAATGTCATCCCGCTGAATCAGGCGTTGCACCATCAATGGAATTTCATAGGCACCGGGAACATGAACCACTTTGACCGGATGATCTTTCAGTACTTTCAATGCGGATCCGACGAGGCCGTCAACGAACTTCCGATTAAATTCTGAGGCAACAATTCCAATGGTTTTCATGTTATGGGAGTCAGGGATTGGCTATACAAAATGGATGGATTTAGCGTCTGATTTTCTGTTTTTTATTACGGATGGGGATCTGTTCCACCAGTTCAATACCGTAGCCTGAGAGTCCAACCACATTTTTCGGGTGGTTGGTCAAAAGCTTCATTTTACGCACGCCGAGGTCGTAGAGGATCTGGGCACCGAGTCCGTATTCGCGCAGACGCGTGCTAGGTGCCGGCGGCGGGGATGCGGAGCTGTTGGGGCTGGACTTTTGTTTCAACGATGCCACGCGACGTGCCAGTTCATTTCCATGGTCATCCGTCCGCATGTAAATGAGCACCCCGTTTGGTTCACTGCCGATCATTTTAAGTGCATCATGCAGCGGGTTGCTGCCGGTGTCTCTGCGGCTGCCGAATGCATCGTTGAGCAGCGACTCGCTATGGACACGGACCAGTGCCGGTTCGGATTCATTGATTTCCCCTTTAACCAGTGCGAGGTGGTGGTTGCGGTCAAGGGTAGAGCGGTAGAGATATAGCTGAAAAGTGCCATAGTCGGTCTGGATGGGCGTGGATTCTTCCATGATGACCAGGCGTTTCTGGGTGCGACGGTATTCAATCAGATCCTGAATACAGGCCATCTTGAGCGTGTGGGTTTTAGCGAATTTTTTAAGATCCGGCAGGCGGGCAAGTCTTCCGTTTTCCTTGAGGATTTCACAGATAACGGCGGATTCGTCCAGTCCGGCCAAACGGGCCAGGTCCACAGCGGCTTCCGTGTGTCCCGCGCGCTGAAGCACGCCGCCTTCCTTGGCTTGCAGCGGAAAAACATGACCGGGCTGCACCAGATCCCTGGCGGTTGTCTTCTGGCTGGAAAGTAATTTAATCGTCTTCGAGCGATCATGCGCACTAATGCCGGTGGACACCCCGTGTTTTCCTGCACCGTCTACAGAGATGGTAAAATCGGTCTGGAAGGATTCGCGGTTTTCAACCACCATGCGCTGGAGTCCAAGTTGACTGGCACGGCTTTGCGTAATCGGGGCGCAGATGAGACCGCGTGCGTGTTTGGCCATGAAGTTAATTTTTGCTGGTGTGATTTTAGCAGCGGCGCAGACAAGATCACCTTCATTCTCCCGGCTGGCATCGTCAGTGATGATCACCAGACGGCCGCAACGAATTTCGGCAATCACCTCCTGGATCGTGTCAAAGCCGGATGTCGTTTGACTGCGTCTCTGCTTGCTGGATGACATAATGATAATGCTACTGTATTGGCATGAGATTTCCAACAGCGCAACGCTGGAATCCGCTCAGCCCTGTAAGTTCATGCTGTTCCGCTTGAGGCGGATCTGTCATAGTTGGACATCTATGCCGAATAAGTCGCTGGAGCATTTGGAGCAGTTTGCGATTGATGTGATTCTGGAGCGTCGCTACGGCAAGCGCGCTTTTTTTCTACGTATCTTCCTTTATCTGCTCTCACATGTATACGGCCAGATCATTCAGCTGAGAATCTACTTATATGAACAACGTTACTTCCGATGGAATTCGGTAGGCTGTCAGGTCATCAGTATTGGTAATCTGACGGTAGGTGGAACCGGTAAGACGCCTGTTGTCGAGCGATTTGCACGAACACTGACTGAATCCGGACGGCGGGTAGCTATTTTAAGTCGTGGCTATAAAAGTGTTCCCAGGCCGTTCTGGAAAAAGTTACTGCATCGTATCAAAACGCAGGGGGAACCGATTCCGCCGCGAGTCGTTTCAAATGGTCACAGCGTTTTTCTGGATTCTGAAATGGCTGGAGATGAGCCATTTATGCTGGCACAGAACTTGAAAAATGTGGTGGTGCTGGTAGATAAAGATCGAGTCAAAAGTGCACAATACGCTATCGAAAAGTTCGGTGTGGATACACTGTTACTGGATGACGGATATCAGTACCTGTCGCTGACCGAGCGTTTGAACGTGGCGTTGGTGGATCGGTATGCTCCGTTTGGGAATCGCTACATGCTGCCGCGCGGCACCCTGCGCGAGCCCAAGGCACATCTCAAACGTGCGGATGTGATTTTCATTACGAAATGCAACGGCAGTGATATTAGCCCATTAAAGGAAGAGATCCGTCAGTATAATAAACATGCCCGGATCTATGAGTGCACCCATAAACCGCTCTATCTGCAGAATCTTTATGACAACTCACGTAAGCCGTTGAACCTGCTGGTGGATACCCCAGTGGGTGCGGTAGCGGGTATTGCCGTGCCGGAGGGGTTTGAGCACGGACTGAAAAATTTGGGGGCGGAAGTGATTTATCGTCGCTTCTACGCTGACCACCACCGCTTTACCTCCAAGGAAATCATGAATGCCTTGAACCGGACGCGTAAGCGTGGCGGGCACTTCCTAGTGACCACCGAAAAAGACGCTGTCCGTTTCCCGCGCGTCTCGGTCCCGGATTTACCAGTGTATTTTTTACGAGTGGAAATTCGGTTGTTGAATTCTACCGATACGCTGGATGAATGTATTCGGAAAGTATGTGGCCTGGAAAATTTCCCGGACGAAGCTGCTCCGGTTTGTCTGCTGTAACGGTTTTCTTAAGCACTGGGGAGTTATTTCGTTGCAGAAAATGCCGCACCTTAAAGAACAGTGCGCGGTTCGTCTGTATGAGCAGTATTTCAAAGGATCAGGCGATCTAGGATGGCAGCCAGGTACAAACCGGGTAGGTAGAGCAGTGACATCAGGAAAAACGGTCTAGCGGTGGTGTTGTCCGGGGACTGGTAAAACTTGATGGCAGGCTTGAGGTAGATCAGGGCCAGCAGTGAGGCTGCCAGCAGAAAGATCCAACTGCTTTCTCCCCACCAGAAAGTAGCTGCGGTCAGCGGTAGCAGCAAAGCGGTATGTGCCAGACTGAAAAAACTGGTTTTTTTCCCGTTCGGATCATGATCCGTGATCATTTTGAAACCGCCGTCTTTGTAATCCTGCCGGTAAAGCCAGGCAATAGCCAGAAAATGTGGCAGCTGCCAGCAGAACTGAAGTCCAAAGTAGAGCCAGCTTTCCAGATTAAGTTGATTCGCCGCTGCCGCCCAACCAATCAGCGGGGGCAGAGCCCCCGGCACGGCACCGACCAGGGTGTTCCAGGCACTGATGCGTTTCATGGGCGTATAAACAAAGATGTAAATAAACAGTGTGATGAGTGCCAGCGCGCCGCTCAGGTAGTTGACACTCATGACCAGATAGGCGATGCCCAGCCCTGCCAGTAGACTGCCGAGCAGCAATGCATCCTGCGGGTTGATTCGCCCAGCCGGAAGAGGGCGGTCTTTAGTACGCCCCATTTTGGCGTCTGCTTGAATTTCCAGCAGTTCATTCAGAACCGCCGCACCCGCCGCCACTCCTGAAGTGCCCAGCAGCACGTGCAGCAGCGTGAGCCAGCTGGAATCAGGCCCCCAGGCGATAACATAGCCTGCAGCGGTGGTCATGACTACCAGCAGGGTTAGGCGGGACTTAACCAGTTCAGGAAAACTTGAGAAAGCAGCCTGCAGATCCTGCCAGCTGTCCACCTGGGGAATAAAGCGTGTATGCTGATTTTCCTGACGCATGAGTCGAATACGCTAATTCAGACAGGGAGCATTTGCAAACGCTTTGCCAGGATCGTCAGCCTAGCTTTCAAAGTCGTAAACGACGAAACGCTTGCAATACGTTTTAAACGCCCCTGCCACAAATTCCTGGTGGATCGGATGCTCCTGATAGACTTGAGCACTCGCTGCATCCGCAAATTCCATGGAAATGGCAACCGCAAAGCTGTCATCGACGGCACCGCGGGGACTGGGGACCGGTCCACCGAAGCGAAAGTTTTCGCAACCGGGGACATCTCCGAGTTTGGCAGCAGCTGCCAGCAGGTGCGCTTTATTTTCAGCATGTGGCTTATCCACCCAGAAAATGACGACGTGTGTGATCATCGCTCAAGTAAAAAGGAAGAATGAAGAAGTAAGAAGAAAAAAGTGGATATGCGCTTCTGCCTTCATCCACAGGACAATAACTTGACAGATCCGCCACGTAGAGGGTGCAGGAAGAAGGGAATGACGAAACAGGGCGGACGATATTTGGTCATTTATACCTGCAGGTTAGTGAACTATATACGAACCCATTTTCAAGGACAAAAGCCTTGATTTGGGGCATCCCCACACCCCTCCCCACAGTGGGGATAGGTGGGTTCCTATAAACCTATTGTATCACAAGGGTTTATCCCCGTAATCGGGATATTTGATACCCCGACTTCCTCGCTTCCTTAACAGGCTGTCGGGTATCGTCTGTCTTTCATAGAAAGCCAGACTCACCAAGCTCGGAATCCGCCCCAAGGCGGAGACGGGTTCAGGCGTAGACGAGTTATAAAAGACACCAATGTCTTTTATATACGAGTTTGCCTGACGGCCAACGGCTTACTCCAGACGCATCCTCATTAAGTCCCTGTTATTGATAATTGGGCGTCAATAACTAATCCCTCCCAATACCCTAAGAATGCGTCTGGATGAATTTAGAAATAAGTTTCTGCTTTAGAAGCAAGATAATAGATTTTGCTAAGGTTTCTAACATAGCGAAAGACACTTAAATTGGCTTGTGAATTAGCACTAAAAATGCGATACGAATCAGGAATCAATGAAGTCTTCTCTGTTAATCATATTAATCGTGCTTTTCACGACTCTTTCTGAGGGCGTGTGTTGCGGAATTAGATGGAACAGAGCGGGCACGTTCTTTAGAGATATTAATAAAGTTGGAGAGTTAGATTATTGGAGCTCAATTGGGAAGGTCCGTTTGGGAAAATATCACTATCCAATCAATATTATTTTCAGGGAGAAAACTAACTATAATGCAAACTACTTAGGCGCAGGATCGCAAATTCCACTACTTGAAACAAAAATTGCGCAATCTGATGAGAACACGTTTAAATTGCTTTTACCTGACGGTAATCAGGTTGAATTGTTGCGTGATAAGAAAAACCCCACTGTTTTATTTAGTAAAGGTAACACTTGGGTAGGTGAAATTTCAGATTCGCAAATTGACGTGAAAGCCAGTTGTGGTTGGGTCTTGAAATATAAAAATGGAAAAATCGCTAGAGTTGTAACTCCTGATAATAAATTCATTTCATACAAATACTCAGGTGAGCTAGTTCAGGAAATTATCGATATTGAAAGTAATGAAGTACTTTTAAGTCTAAATTACAATCAGGGTGGAAATCTTATTGAAAGTATGGAATTTGAAGATGGTGTTGAACCAATTCATTTTGATTTTTCTGAAAGACCCATTGTTAGATTGATAAACGGCAAGCCGATTATCGACCAGATTCAATTATCGTTAATTGGCATCAAAAATAGCGATCAAAAGCTTGCTTCGTATGGTTATCCTTTATTAGAAAATCTCTTTCCTGCTTTTGAAGTGGGGGGCAAAAAAACTTTTTATTTCGAACCCCTAAGCGGAAAAGTTTTAAGAGAAAATGACTGGATGTATTCCGCAAAAGTGAGGGAAAGTAATCATACTACTATAGTTAGAAAAAAATTAGATTCGGACGAATTTGAATCGTGGGACTATAACAAAGGCAAGGGAGTTCTGATAGTTGAGAACAAAGACCTGAAAACAGAGCGTTCATGGTTTAAGTCCGGTAAGCTACTTTCACGAGATCGTGAAATTACAAGATTAGATAAGCGCACAGGCATCAATACGGTTGAAAAGTTTTATTACGATGAAGAAGGGGTCCTGTTGAAAAAAATGATTACCGATTATAAGCAAGGCTTAATTGATAAGGTTTTAAATAAGTATGTTGAAGAATATACATACACGCCGGATGGAGAATTAAACACAATAGTAAAAAGGAGAAAAACATCATGAAAAGCAAATTGGTATATCGAGTTAAATGTAAATTAGTCTTGGCTTGTGCAGTGTGTATGGTCAATGTTGCGCTAGCGGTGCCTAACTACAATGTGAGTCCGCAAAATGTAAGCTTTTTACAGTTAAATGGATTTGCGCCAAGCCAAAGTCACATAAGTGGTAACAAGGATGAATTCGGGAGGACAGAAACGGCTGCAACTGTATTTAACAATAAGGGACAATTTGACCCTCCTACTGATGATTGTAAAACAGACTGTTTTGAGGCAAAAACGACTTCTGCCAATCAATCTCCTTCATATAGCCAAACGATTATAAGAAAAGTGGTCAATGCAGGGGTATCTCCTACAGAAATTCGCCTTGATCAAAATGGCGACCCTTATCCCAAACCAATTCCTTACACAAGTGCTAGTAGAAATGAGGTGATTGCTCATGAAAATGGACACGTTGAAGTGAATTCGTGGATATTTGAAAAGATGAAAAGTTTTTATGAGTCTAATGTTGTTTATACATCGTCATGTCAAGACAGTGAAGAGTCTGCAAAATCGGAATGGAAAGAACATGAAGTAGCAGTTGTAAATGCAAGTTTAGAACCAGCTGCTGGTCACTCATACCATAACAAACACGGTGTTGCTCGTGTGAAATCTGATGATAGCAGGTGGGAAGATTCAAAACCGAATTGGCTTAGCCAGGGAAACGTAATATCAGACTTGAATGGAGAAGGATATTCATTTGATAGTGATGCGGTGAGCGACTTTCCCAAGGAAGATGATGAATGTGAAGAGGATGAGGGGCCTGAAGAGTAGACGTGAATAGTCTATTTAAAATTATTGCGGTCGTCACTATTGCAATCTCTGTCGCATATGGCGAAGCTTTGTTTGCTAAAGAAGATGATGGCAATACGGTGCCTTCCCTCAAGGGCATTATAGAAGAGCTTAATGCAGAGAAGGCTTTATCTTATTATCACAAGTTAAGTAAGCCATTTGTTGTTGGTAATTTCAAGATTCATGAATTGGATTTAAAAGGGAAAGATTCTGGGACACTAAAAGGTAAATACCTTTACACTGATGGAAAAGAATATGACATTACAGCTCACCGATTGCCGATTGAACTGTTCCACGCTATCTTAATGAGTCCAGATGTAAGTAGCCTTCGAAAAATAGACTCTGGATTGTTCAAACAGCTGAATATGTATATTGATAGAGGAATCCTAAAACATATAGGAGGACATACTATTGAAGATGTTATATTCTGCGCGGACGAAGATATGATTATCATTGGTAAAATTGTTATAAATGTGCGAGGTTTGCACTCCAAACATTCCCCACAAGATGCAGATCTTACAAAATTACGCATAATGGAATCTGAATATGAAATTCAGATCAGTAATTGGAAATAGTAAATTAGGCTTTCTACGTGTTCTATAATATTATGTGTAATTTGAGATTTAGAATAGCAATATTATGGCTGCTTGTTTTTTTGGGAGGGGCTTATTTTGCGAAAGCCTCAGATACAGTAAAAATAGCTGAAATTTTAGTAAGTAAGTTAAATGTTACTCCTGATTCTATAGTTCTCCCTGATAACTTAAACGGTTACTATCCTATTGAACAGGAGAACAGTTTTTCTGTAGGTAATTTTGAAGTTGATGGGGTCAAAGTGCAGTCTGGTCGAGTTATAGGCATTACTGTATCGGAAAAACATGGTGATACTGGGGCATCTAAACTGGTGTAAGTCCTCAGTTTGGCCTAAGTTGCAGACAATTCTGGGCATTCAAGAGCCAATTGCGACCTACCCTGG
>JBCDJI010000004.1:0-202452 GCA_038748025.1 Verrucomicrobiota bacterium | reverse complement strand
GTTCAAAACGGATACTGCCAAGGCGCGAGAAAGGAGCATCCCTTCCATGGGGCTGTGACTGACGAGTAACGCGGGCAGAATCCGTTTTGAGCCCAACCCACAGGGCTGCGGTGCATTGAAGGCTTTCCGGCGTTACTCTTTGGACAGGTATGCTTCAGGATACCTGTCTGCATTCCTGCCTGGGAACACCCCCAAATTCCTCGCAGCAAATGCCAAGGTATTTCGCTGACACCACACTAGAAGTGGTTTCGAATCATATTTTAATATTTATCAATAAGAACTGGACTTGCTTCCCTTAGAACTCCGAGGTCACCGACCTCGGCTACAGTTCCAAAGTGTCCACACTTAAGTTAAAAATGCTCTAAAAGGAAACGGTTTACTTTTCCAGTTCGAGGATCTTGCCCATGCGACGCTCGTGGCGACCGCCTGTAAATTCGGTGGCAAGCCATATCCGGATGAACGATTCCAGCTGCTCAGGAGCAAATTCCTGACCTCCGAGACACAACACGTTGGAATCGTGGTGCTCACGCGTGTGTCGTGCGCTCTGTTCATTGTAGACAACAGCGCCACGCACACCCGGAACCTTGTTGGCGAGAATGCACATGCCGATCCCGTTGTTGCAGATCAAAATCGACCGATCTACCTCGCCAGCACTTACCGCTAAGGCCGCCGGTTTACCATAGTCAGGGTAATCATCGGCAGGATCCAGTTCGGCCGGGCCAAAATCGACAACATCATGGCCGAATGCCTCAATGCTCTGAGATAAACGTGATTTGATTTCGTATCCGCCGTGATCGGCGGCAATCCCTATTTTCATCGTAGTAAAATGCCTGTTCTGGTTGGCTAGACTAGTAAAATCTTCACTCTAGGTAAGATGATGGAGATGCACTTGTCGTTGTAGGCCGGGATTCTATCCCGGCAATTTTTAACCTGCCGACTTAGAAGGTCAGCCTACAGTTAACAATAATACCATTAAGCATTTAATTCCGGCAGCGAGGTGTTTTCCAGATAAGTGAGCAGGGCCGGGTAGCGTTTGATCAGACGGACTGCAACGGCTGCACGGCCGGGTTTTACTGCCAGCCAAAGACTGAGGTGGTTCTGGAAGAAAATCTGGTTCTTGAATAAACCGTGGTGTCGATGTTTCCAGAGACGGCCCAGCTCAAAGGCCGGGCGCTCCTCTGCCAGATGACGGATACACAGGTTGGCAGCTTCCCAGGCGGAGTGCAGCGACATATAGATACCTTCACCGGTGAAGGGTTCTACCATACGAGCGGCATCACCCAGCAGCAGCACGTTACGGTCACCTGCAATATTATTGGATCGGCTGATGGGAAACGTGCTTTTCCAGCCCATAGGTGGCAGATCTTCAAAAAACTGATCGGCAATCATCTGCGGGGTATTGAAGCTGTTGCTGTCGAGCATCAGGCAGAGATTGGCCTGGGTTTCGGAATCACGGACAATTCCAAAGTAGCCTTGTTCAAAGAATTTGATATGCAGGTCATCATCCGCCAACTCGGCCGGAATCTTGGTTTGCCACCCCATGCGGGAACAGGTGCGGCGTCCTTTATCCAGCCCTGCAGCCCGAGCGACCCAGGAATTACGACCGTCTGCACCAACAATAATGGTGCCGCTGAAAGTGCCATCACTGGTGACCAGTTCTGTACGGTTTTCATAGCTGCGCATGGTAGTTGACGCCAGACACCTGGCTCCGGCTTGGATAGCTTCCTCCCTGAGCCATTCATCCAGAATCTCACGTGAGATGGCACGTTCGTCGCGCCGGCTTCGGGCGTACTTGAAGCCAACGGGTTCCTCATGTTCGGAACTGACCTTGAATCCGCGAATTTTATGGTGGGGCAGTTGCTTGAACGACTCTTCGAGTCCTGCGGCTTTCCAGATACTCCAGCACTTGGCGTTCAGGGTATCCCCACAGACTTTCGGGCGGGGGAAGTAGGATTTATCCAGTAGGAGAACGTTGAAGCCGGCACGAGCGGTGAGGTAGGAAAATAATGAACCGGCCGGTCCGGCTCCTACCACGATCATGTCGTACCGATCCGGCATATCAGGTTGGATCGGTGTCCGTCTCCTGAGGCGTAGCTGAGGAGCTCTCCAGTGATGAATCTTCGATTTCCTGTAAAATATTCAATACGCGGTCACCACGTTCCATCGTGGAATCGAATTCAAAGGTAAGGCGAGGAGTGTATTTCATACGAATCCGCTGTCCCAGCGTGCGATGCCAGTGGTGTCCGAGCTCGTTGAGCAGCTTGGAGGTTTCATCCATATTCAGCGGTTGATTCAAGCTGCTGTAATAAACCGTTGCCTGCTTGAAGTCGGGTGCCAGCGAGATATCAATAATGGTGATGAGATAACCTTCGAGCCGTTTTTCCCGAGAAATGAGGCGACTGAGCTCTGCTTTCAGGAGCTCGCATACGCGCTGGTTACGACGTCCTGCCATAGTGCATTTAGAGCGACTGCGCTACTTTTTCCAGCTCGTAACACTCGATGATATCGCCTTCTTCGTATTCATTGAACTTACCAAGCCGGATACCGCATTCCATACCCGCCCGGACTTCATTGACATCATCCTGGAAGCGCTTGAGGGTAACCACACCACCATCGTAGATGGGTTGTTTGCGCCGCAAGACTCGGGCACGTGCAGATTTGGTGACGCGTCCGGAATCCACGACACATCCGGCTACCGGGAACTTGGTCAGCTTGAAGACTTTCTTGACTGAAGCATGGCCAATGATGCTTTCGCGTTCTTCCGGATCCAGCAAGCCTTCCATGGATTCTTTGACCTGATCGAGCAGCTCGTAGATGATACTGTAGAGTTTAATCTGAACTTCTTCCTTTTTGGCAGCGGAAGCCGCATTGTTTTCAGTCTTGGTGTTGAAACCCAGCACCACCGCGTTGGATGCTTTCGCAAGTAGCACATCATTTTCGGAAATCGGTCCAACCGAAGTCATGACAAAATTAATGTCAATCTTCTCACTCGGAAGTTTCTTGAGGGAATCTATGATGGCTTCCAAAGATCCTTGCACATCCGCTTTGACGACCAGATTGAGTGTCTTTTTCTGCCCGTCAGCAATAGTAGTAAACAGTCCTTCCAGAGTGACCGGGCGATCGGCGCCTAATTTATCCAGTCGCTTACTTTCGGTACGCTCGTCAGAGAGGGCGCGTGCCTGCTTCTCATTTTTCATGACGGCCATTTCTTCACCTGGACTGGGTGCACCAGAGAAGCCGAGCACCTGAACCGGAGTCGAGGGGCCGGCTGTTTTGACCTGCTTGCCTTCGTCATTGATCAAGGCTTTTACCTTGCCCCAGAGATGTCCACAAATGAAAGAGTCGCCTCTTTTAAGGGTGCCATGCTGCACAATAACCGTGGCATTCGGCCCTTTACCGATTTCTACCTGACTTTCAATCACACTGGCGCGAGGTGCAGTGGTCGGATCCGCTTTAAGCTCCATCACTTCTGCCTGTAGCAACATCAGCTCCAGCAGTTCAGGAACGCCTTGGCCGGTGGTGGCCGAAACCTCGCATACAATGGTTTCACCACCCCAGTCTTCCGGAGCAAGTTCCTTTTCCTGCAGCTGAGATTTGACATTATCCGGATTGGCGGTTTTCAGGTCAATTTTGTTGATGGCGACCATAATCGTTACACCTGCTGCCCTGGCATGTTGAATCGCCTCGATGGTCTGCGGCATCAGACCGTCGTCGGCAGCCACCACAATGACGGCAATATCCGTTACATTAGCCCCACGTGCCCGCATAGCAGTAAAAGCAGCATGGCCCGGGGTGTCGAGGAACGTGATCAGTTTGCCATCGCGCTCGATCTGATAGGCTCCAATGTGCTGGGTGATTCCACCTGCCTCTCCAGCGGTTACTTTGGATTTACGGATCGCATCCAGCAGTGAGGTTTTCCCATGATCGACGTGTCCCATAAAAGTGATCACCGGCGGGCGTTCCTGGAGGTTCTTGTTTTCCTCTTCCGCCTCTTTGGTCGGCTCTGGCGGTGCGGGTGGCTCCTCGATCACTTCCTCCTGTTTGTGAAAGCCACCGCCTTTTTCACGGCGTTCCAGCTCAAATGTATAGCCTTTGGATTCACAGACCTTGCGGGCAGTTTCCTCGTCGATGGTCTGGTTTAGCGTTGCAAAGACGTTCATTTCCATCAGTTCATGAACGACTTGGAACGGCTTGAGCTCGAGTCTTCCTGCCAGTTCCTTTACCACAATGGGCGGTTTCATGACGATAGTATTCCCGTCTGCAGGCTGAGCGGGCTCCGTTTCCAGCTTGGGGGCCGGTTGCCTGGCTTCCACAACGGCATCCATAATGGATACCGGATCTTTGCTTGCCGGCTCTACGGCTTCTTCCTGAATAGTCGCGGATTCCACAACCGAAGCATCAGTTGCATGAGTGTCCTTTTCCTCGGCTGCAGCTTTAGCTGCAGGAGTCTTTTTTGGAGCGGTTTTCTTTGCAGCGGTCTTGGTTTTTTTTGCGGGCATATAAATTTCTAACGTTTATCTAAAATATTCCGGGCTTAGCTGTTATTCTCTTCAGCGGTATCGGTGACTTTAGCGTGCAGTTTGGTAAGTGTTTCCTGGTCGATATCCGGCAGCGCTTCTTTCAGGTCATCCAGACTCGCTTCGGCCAGTCCATCCCGCGTGGCAAAACCCACGCCGACCAGTTGTTCGGCCAATTCGGTTTCAATTTCAAGCGAATCGGCCAGCTTCTGAATGGCTTCCTTGATCTTATCTTCAAAGCTGGCTACATGTATCTCTTCTTTCTCAATGTCGATTTCCCACCCGGTCAGCTTGGAGGTGAGGCGGGCGTTCTGACCGCGACGACCGATAGCCAGTGAAAGATTCTCTTCGTCGACCAGGATCTTCGCATATTTATTTTCTTCATCGATTTCAATCGCCTTGGGATGAGCCGGTTTGAGGGCCTCGATGATGAGTTCCTTGATATTATCGGACCAGCGGAAGAGGTCGATCTTCTCGTTGTTCAATTCGCGAACGATGTTTTTCACACGGGAACCACGCAAGCCGACACAAGCTCCGACCGGATCAATTTTCTGATCGTCGGACCAGACTGCAATCTTGGTCCGGTAACCGGCCTCACGTGCCAGGCCTTTCATAACGACGGTGCCGTCGTGCAGTTCGTTCACTTCCAGTTCAAACAGCTTCTTTACAAATTCCGGATGGCTGCGGGTAAGCACAATCCTGGGTCCACGCGGAGTGCTGTCTACCGATAGGATCATGGCACGGATCCGATCCCCAGGAGTGTAGTCTTCAATGGGGACACGTTCTCTGGAAGGCATATACCCCTCAAATTTACCCAGATCCACTACCACGTCGGAACGTTCAAAGCGGCGGACAGCGCCTGTGACAATTTCACCGACGCGGTCTTTGTATTCATCAAAGACCATGGTTTTTTCGATGCTGCGGATGTTCTGATTGATGGTCTGTTTAAAAACCGCAGCAGCTATGCGGCCAAAATCCTTTGGAGTCACCTCAACTTCCACCATGGCTCCCAATCGTGCATTGATGTTAGAACGCCGAGCCTTGGTCAAAGAGATTTCCTGATATGGATCGTTTACTTTTTCGACCGCGCGCAAGGTAGCGAAAGCTTTGATTTCACCGTTTTTTGGATCCATCACCACGCGTAATTCGTTAGCAGGTCCCATGCTTTTACGAGATGCGGAAAGGAGGGCGGATTCAATCGCACTGATCATCGTCTTGCGATCAATACCCTTTTCTTTCTCCATATAGTCCAATACTGCCAAAAATTCCTGACTCATAACTATTTACCTAAATTTTTCTATGTTGTTGGTAGAAAAAAAAAGTGGAAACCATCAATGGGTTTCCACTCAAGCTATTTCTACGCTTGTTAACCGTGCTTAAAATGTTAATCCAATGAGTGAAACGGTCAAGAATGGAGTCGCAAAAAATACCGCAAAATCTTACTGCGCTGGGTCTTATTGCCGGCAAAGGCCGATATCCCGCGCTGGTCATCCAGGCAGCGCGACAGGCGGGACTAGAAAAGATTGCAATGGCTGCCTTCGAAGGGGAAACCTCGTTGGAGGTGGCAGAGATGGCTGATGAGGTAGCTTGGATGCGAGTCGGGCAGCTGGGTAAATTGCTTCACATCCTGAGGTCTTTTGATGTGGAGGATGTCATGATGGCTGGACAGATCACCCCCGGACGTCTGTTTGATCTTCGTCCGGACTGGCAGGCGCTTAAAGTGCTCCTAAGCTTAAAGCAGCGCAATGCAGAAACCTTGTTTGGGGCGGTAGCTGATGCTATCGAGCAGCATGGACTGCGGCTGCTGCCCGCAACGACTTTTTTAAACCAGTATGTAGCTGCAGAAGGGCTGCTGGCAGGACCGCGTGCAGATCGTCAGCTTCAATGGGATCTGGATACCGCATGGCCCGTCGTAAAGCAACTGAGTGCCTTGGATGTGGGGCAATGCGTAGTAGTTAAACAGGGAACTATTCTGGCCGTGGAAGGATATGACGGAACCAATGCAACGATCCGCCGTGGCGGGGAGTTGGGACGCGGTGGGGCAACACTTTGTAAAATCTCCAAGCCGAATCAGGACTTTCGGTTTGATGTGCCGGTGATCGGCTTAGATACCGTTAAAATTTGTCAGGAAGCCGGTATCCAACGCATCATTCTGGAGAGCGGCAAGGCGCTGATCCTGGATCAGGCAGAGGTTTTCACTTTTTGTAAACAGAATAAGATTACTCTCTGGGGAAACGCACCCAAGTAAGAAGTCAAAATTAAGTATGGGGAAAATACAAACAGGAGTCATCGGGGTCGGTAGTATGGGATGTAGCCATGCCCGGATCTACAGCGAATTGAAGCAGTCCGAGTTTATCGGGGTGTATGACCCGAATAAGCGGCACGCCAGGAAGATCGCGGAACAGTATGGATGTGAGGCATTTGATTCGTTACCTGATTTTTTGAATTCGGTGGAAGCGGTGAGTATTGCAGCTCCTACATCTAAGCATTATCAACTGGCTGAGTTGTGTATGGATTGCGGTGTCCATGTGCTGGTAGAAAAACCGCTCACTCCGACCACACAGGAAGCGCTTAAACTGGTTGAGCTGGCGGGTAAGCGTAAGGTCGTTTTACAGGTAGGACATATCGAGCGCTTTAATCCGGTACTCAAAGCATTGGAAGAGCGTCTGACCCGTCCACGCTTTATTGAAGCTCACCGACTTTCTCCCTACCCCGGACGCAGTCTGGATATCGGTGTCGTGATGGATCTCATGATTCATGATATCGAGATCATATTGCATCTGGTGCGATCGCCGCTGCAGTCCACCGATGCAGTGGGGGTGGCCGTGTTGAGTAAAAGCGAGGACATTGCCAATGCACGCCTGCGATTTGAAAATGGCTGCGTCGCCAATATTACCACCAGCCGGATCAGCCCGGAGAAGATGCGTAAGATCAGGGTCTTTCAGGATGATGCGTACTTGTCGCTGGATTATCAGAACCAGGAAGGCGAAATTTACAAAAAGGGTCCGTTTGGGATCTCGCGGGACAGGATTGATGTCATGAAAGGCGAGCCACTCAAGAATGAGCTTTCGGCGTTTCTGGATTGCGTGCAGACCAAGGGAGATCCGATCGTATCCGGTCGTCATGCAGCAGAGGCCTTGCGGGTGGCCGCAATGGTTTGTGAGCAGATTGGGGATTTGAAAGCGCCCTGAACCTTAAGGATACTCACATGTCACATGAATATTATCTGGTAGCAGGTGAACCGAGTGGTGATCGTCATGCTGCAGCACTGGCACAAGCGCTCAAGCAGTCTGATCCGGATGCTGCCATTACGGGTGCAGGAGGCAGGTATCTGCGCTCAGCCGGGCAGGAGCAGTTACTCGATCTGGCATCGCATGCTGTGGTAGGTCTGGTGGATGTGATTAAAAATTATGCGTCTTTTCGCCGTATGTTCTATCAGGTGCTGAAAGATGTTGCACGGCGTCAGCCGGATGTGGTGGTATTGATTGATTTTCCCGGTTTTAATCTGCGACTGGCCAGACAACTGCGCAAGCGGCATCCGAAACTCAAGCTGGTATATTACATCGCACCGCAAGTCTGGGCCTGGAAGAGTGGTCGAGCTAAGGTAATGGAGAAAATTCTCGATCAACTGCTGGTGATTTTCCCGTTTGAAAAAAAGTGGTTTCGGCAGTACGCACCGCAGCTGCCAGTGAAATGGGTGGGGCATCCGACGCTGGATGAGTGGGATCAGTCCAGCATGGTGGCATGGGAGGAGCGGGACGATGTGTTGATTCTGCTGCCAGGCAGTCGCCAGCGCGAGATTGATGCACACCTGCCGGTTTTTCTGGAAGGGGTTCGGCAGCTGCATCCTCTGCAGCCGGATCTGAAATTTGTGCTGTTAGCGCCGGATGCGCATAAGGCCGGGCGCATCAAAGAGCGGATCGAGGCAGAGGATGGATTACCGTTTATTCTTGTTGAGGACGGTTATCATCTGACCCGGCTGAGTCATGCGCGTCTGGCCTGGGTGGCATCTGGCACAGCAACGCTGGAATGTGCGATGGCCGGATTACCGATGCTGGTGATTTATAAGACCCAGCCGCTGACGTGGTGGGTGGGACGTCAGTTGGTAAAACTTAAGTGGCTTTCGATGGTTAATGTAGTGGCAGGCGAGAAGGTGGTGGCTGAATTTCTGCAAAATGACGCCCGCCCCGAGGTGTTCAGAGAAGCATCGATGAAATTACTGGAATCTGAAACGGGTTTGAAGCGATTGCATCACGATCTGGTTGATCTCACAGCTCCGCTAGCTGGCAAAGGAGCATCACGTCAGGCTGCCGAAGTGATATCAGGACTTGTTACTGGATGAATCTCTCCCGGAAGTGCTACGCCCAATGAGAAAACCTACCACCGCGAGGATGAACGCCAGAATCCATGGAAACCAGTGAGTGCCGGTTGTTTCTGCTACGGGTTCAGGTGGCTCCGCCAGTTTCAGCATCAAAGTGTCATTTTCAGTCTTAAGCGCCTGGAACTTTTCTTTCTGGTTCTTTAACTGGTTACGCAGCTTTTTCAGAGTTTGGTTATGCTGCTTTGTGAGATCTGCAATTTTTTTATCACAGTCCGCCTTTGAGAATACGTCGGGTGCAGCCGTATCAGCAGGGGGAACAGGTTGAGGGCCGCTGGCATCAACATCGTCACCCGCGTGAGCCAGCAAGGTAAATGTAACCAGTCCAACAAAAAGACAGAAAAAACAAGCTTTCATGCGTGCAAAATATCAGCTCATAACCAAATGACAAGCCAGTAGCTTATCGAATCTCACCAGATCGGCTAATTTTTCCGATCCAGCATATAAGCTGCAATTTGACGCAGTCGGTCAGCTTTGCGCCCTAAAGTTTTCAAAGCCTGATCAGCCTGACGAGTGTAACGTTCGGCTTCTGCCTGAGCCTTTTTCATGCCGAGGATAGCGGGATAGGTTGCTTTTTCAGCAGCGAGGTCTTTACCGGCACTCTTACCGAGTTGCTCACTGGTCTGGGTAATGTCGAGAATATCATCAATGACCTGAAACGCCAGCCCTAGTGAATAGCCGAATTTAGTCAACGCATTCAGTTGTTTAGGTGTCGCGTTGGATGACATGCCGCCCAGGCGCAGGCAAGTGGTGATCAGTGCAGCAGTCTTGCATTCGTGAATGTATTTGAGCTCCTGGGGACTGATCTGCTTGCCTTCGCACTGCAAGTCGACTACTTGACCTGCGATCATGCCGAAGCTGCCGGATCCTTCTGCCAGCTCGTTAACATAATCTGCTGCCGTATGGCGTTTGGCGGGTCTGGTCTGAGCAGCAAGTTGAAACGCCACCGTGAGGAGTGCATCACCGGTCAGCACGGCCATGCCTTCACCATAGACTTTATGTGAGGTTGGTTTGCCACGTCTTAAGTCGTCGTCGTCCATACAGGGCAGGTCATCGTGCACCAGCGAGTAGGTATGGATACATTCAACCGCAGCAGCCAGCGGCATGGCGTGGGCAGGCTGACTGCCAAGGGCTTCAGCTGCTGCGAGCACTAAAATCGGGCGCAGGCGTTTGCCACCGGCAAATAAGCTGTAGCGCATCGCTTCATGAATCAGGGCCGGCTTTTTTCGAGCCGACGGGATAAGTTGATGGAGGCTATGTTCGAATTCCTGCTGTCTGCTTTTCCAATATCCCTTCAGATCGTCCACGATGGTTTTTTAAGGGTTGGCTCCGGCTTGGCAAGCTTCGAGTCCGGCATTGTTTTTGAAGCTTATTGGGATTATGATTGGCAATCAAAGATGAACAAACTCGTTGCCATTCTATCCGTCCTGCTTGCTGGGCTGGTCGTGACAACATCTGGGGCGGGTGCACAAAAAAAAGAAGTGGTGCGTGTCTACCGGCTGAAAAGTGACCGGTTTCCGATTGAAGTGATCAGCCGGGATACAAGTATGAACCATTGGCTGTTGGAAAATACGGAAGTTGCCGTGGTTAATATTTTAGGGCTGTTGGATTTAACTGAAGCACCTTTTGGAGAATTGATCCTTCGCTGGAAGCCCGGAAGCGCACAAGGAGTATTTTCATTTCCGCGTATGCTGCAGATTGAAAGCCGTATGCCGCGTATGGAGATCGATTTTTCCGGTGCGGACCGCAGTCAGATGGTAGCGATCCAGCGCACGCTGCTGATTGCGTTATTGCAGGCACACATCTGGCAAGGAGCGGAATCCACTTATGCTAAGATGATTCCGGATCCTCCGCTATGGTTAAGTGAGGGAGTCTTATGGGAATCTCTCGGTTATGGGCATGATGCATGGCGCGGCGTGGTAGATAAAGCCTCACTGGCAGGTGTTGTTCCATCCTTAGCGGAAATTCAGAGCTGGGACGAGCTTTCCGAATTACGGCTGGAGAGGTTATGGCAGCAGGCATTTTCGTATTGTCTGGTGCATAAGACATTCCAGACACGGGCTGAAAAGCGGGCTGTGATGCTTTGGTTGAAAGATTATCAGCAGCAGTCAGCCAACGATTTCTGGGAAAATTCTGCCGGAGTGGAAAGCTGGTGGCAGGAGGCAGCAGCTCAGCCGATGCGAAAAAAAATACCGCTCAGAGACTGGGACCAGAGTGTTGCTGCATTGAATCAGTTACGGCATTTTTCAGTGCGGCTGGCCAATGGAGAGCGAAAGATGTTCTTTATCCGGGATTTACCGGAAGGTGTCGTGTTGGACCGTAAAGATGCTTCGCTGGTGGAATATATTCAGAGTTTTGATCTGCTCGCATTATCCTGCCACTACGTCCTGGCTCCTGCCCTGGCCCGTTACCGTAATGCATTGGAACGGTGGCTGAAGCAGGACTATGAGGATTATCGAAAACTGATTGAAGAGGCAAAGACCTGGGAGGACTGGAGTGTCAAACGAAAACAAAATGCAACGGATATGCTGGATTGGTCCGTGGTGAATCTGGACGTGCGTGCGAACACCAGCCGCAGTGAGTTACTGACTGATTATGCCGCCATCGTGCGGGAATTAGAGCAGGAACGCATGCGTGTGCGGCGTGAATTTCAGAAAGAAATCTTTAAGTAGTTTTGAAACAGGATACTAGCAAGGTCTGGATCACCGGAGGTGCGGGTTACATAGGAAGTAACTGTGTTGAGTTGTTACTGGATCGTGGCATGGAGGTAGTGGTGTATGACAACCTCAGTGAGGGACATCGCAGTGCGGTTGATTCGCGTGCGAAGTTCATTGAGGGAGATCTGCAGGAGCGGCATTTACTGACAGCATCAATGTGTCAACACTGTCCGGACGCTGTCATGCACTTTGCAGCCAATGCACTGGTTGGTGAGTCGATGCAGAAGCCTATGCAGTATTTCAGAAATAATGTCAGCGGTGGAATCAACCTGATCGATGCGATGCTGGCTGCAGGGGTAAAGCGGATCATTTTTTCCTCAACCTGTGCCAGCTATGGGATTCCGGACGAGATTCCAATCCATGAGGAACTGCCTCAAATGCCGGTGAATCCTTATGGACGATCCAAGTTGATGTTTGAGCAGATGCTGCACTGGGTTTCAGAGATACATGACCTGATCTGTGTGAATCTGCGCTATTTTAATGCGGCAGGTGCTTCTGAAAAATTCGGCGAGCATCATCGGATCGAGACACACCTGATTCCGAACGTGATTTTCGCGGCCCAAGGGCGCAACTCTTCGGTATCAATTTTCGGGACAGATTATCCGACGCCGGATGGTACCTGTATCCGCGACTACATTCACATCCGCGACCTGGCGGAAGCACATGCATTGGCTTTGGAGGTGGAACAGAGCAACAGCTTCAACCTGGGCACCGGCAGTGGAAACTCCGTGCGGGAAGTCATAAATACGGTACGGGAAGTGAGCGGCAAAGATTTTGTGGTAGAGGAGCATCCGCGCCGTCCGGGCGATCCTCCGCGACTGATAGCAGATTCCCAAAAGGCGCTTAAAGTGCTCGGTTGGCAGCCAGAACATCAGGATTTGAGGAAAATCATCGAAAGTGCCTGGGACTGGCATGAAAGGCATCCAGGGGGTTATCCGGATTGATCGTCCGGAGAATCGGAATTTTTTATTGAAAAGCCAAAAGGCTTTAGTATCTTCACCCACTCTTATTGGTGGTCGTAGCTCAGTTGGTAGAGCCCCAGATTGTGATTCTGGTTGTCGCGGGTTCGAGCCCCGTCGATCACCCGCTTTTTTAAAAATGTAGGGTGGAATTCTTCTCCAAACGCTTTCGGTGGCGATCTTGCCAATCACGGATGACAAAATCATTTCCTTCGTAAACGAATTTCGTCCTACAGATTACCAGCCTTCTGTCACGCGACGGACAATTTCGTAGGCAAGAGCCTCAGCAGCCAATGGCATGGCTTGTCGCTCATTTTCCTGGAACCGGTTTTCGTTTACATAGATGCTGGTGTCGCCGATGACCACTTCCTGATCAAATAGTTTCTGACCAGTGCGATGGTTGGTCAGTGTTGCGATGGCATGCAGATTCAGGCGGTATTCTTCAGTAACCAGTGAGTTAGAACGGGCGCGGCGCAGAGAATCTCGTTTGAACTCCGTTAGCACGACTTCCAGTGTGGCATCTGCTTCAGATTGGCGTCCGGTTTCATAGGTTCCATCCTGATGGAAACGACGGATAATGGCGTTGGTGACCATGACCTGGATGCCGGGTTCGTAAGTCTGGTTGTGAACAACGGGAATGTAGATTTTTTCGACCCCCTTCATTTCAGCATAAGGAACATTACCTAACTGATAGCCGGCACAAGCACCCAGAAAAATCATACAGACAAGTGTGAGAGAAATGTGCAATAAGGATCTCATGGGAAGAAAAAAGGCTCAGTGTGAAACGCACCCGTTATGACTGTTCCGTGTCTGCAACAGTGATGTCCGGAGCCTCATCGCCGAGTTTGTTGCGTAGTTTTTCCAGACGTTTTCTGGCCTCAAGTCCTTGTTTGGTCTCAGGTCCCTGACGCAGCACCTCGTTATAATAAATCACCGCAGCCTTGAAGTTATCCTGTCCCTCGTAGAAACGTGCGATGTTGAAAGAACCCTGTACCCGACGTTCGGTAAGCTTCGAAATATAGATCTCGGCCTGGGCGATTTTCTCGCTGTTGGGGTAGCGGACGGCAAATTCTTCAAATGCCTGAATGGACTTAAGGGCAGCGCTTTGGTCGTAGTCGGCTTCACTCGATGCCTGATACCAAGCGTAGCCGATTTGATATTGTGCATCATCGGCGAGGTCACTCCGCGGATAACGGTCAAGTAGTTTGACGTAGGAAGCGATGGCTTTCGACCAGTCTTTCTGGTTCTCGCGGGCAAGCCCGATTTTAAAATGTGATGCTGCGGCATACGGACCGTAGGGTGCATTGTCGATGACATTTTGGAAAATTTCAGCGGTCTTGTCCATTGAGGGCAGCAGAGGAATTTTCCAGATTTTCTGAGGCTCGCCGGCTAAAAACAGATTGCCGATGCTGAACTGCCGTTCTATAGCCAAATCAAAGAACTGGCTGGCTGGATATTTGTCGACTACTTTTTGGTATGCCTGGTAGGCGGCCCAAAACTGGCCTTCCTTTTCCTGCATGAAACCGAGCTTGAATTGCGATTCTCCGGCAGCAGAGGAAAGTGGCCAGCGGCGAACGATGGTCCGGTAAGCTGCAGCTGCATCGCTCCAGGCTTCTTTAGCTTCCATGTTGCGAGCGATCTGCAGCGCGGCTTTCGCATCACTAGCTGCCAGCGTTTGACCACTGCTTTCATTGACCCAGCCTTCGCCCGGACGCCAGACCAGTGCAGCTTGAGCGGAGCTGATCAGCAGTGTTACCAGTAAAATGAATTGTAAGAGACGCGATCTCATGGAGTAATACAATATGAAGAGCGGTTTTCAGGTCAAGGATGGGATTTCGACTAATTTTGTGCCCGGCTTCAGGCCTCAATGCTCAACAAACCCGTTGCCAGCCCGGTCATCCACATTAAATATGGGAGATTGCGCTCATAAGAATAAATTGCATAGTTTCATAATTTTACACATGAGTCACCGAAGTTCAGTGAATTGGGTATATGCCAGTATTCTTGTTTGGGGCTTGGCTGGCATTACGGTATCATTCGCTCAGAATGAAAGTGGACGACCTTCGGGTGCCTATCGCGTTGTGCCACTTTTTCCAGGGGAACAGGTTATGCAACCGGAAGAGATGGTCACCAATCAGGAAGGTTCTCGCCGCGCCATCATCATCCAGCCGGACGGCAGGGTTTCCGCTCAATCCTCCGGCCAGCAGTCTGTCCCGTTGCAGGATTCGCCAGACAGCCTGACTTCCGATGTATCCATTCCCGGTGCCAATGGTATGGACGGTATCCCGATTGATCCAACACGTCCGATTACGCTCAAGATCGAATATCCTACGGACCGCCAGATTGTCAGCACGCAGGAGGTGGATATTTTTATTAATCTGGATAACTACAAACTCGGCAGCCGGGATTCCGGTGGAAACCGCCTACACTATATCTTGGATAATGAACCGCCGCAACCGCTCTATGATACGGTCAGTCCGATTACCTTCCGCAATCTCAGCCAGGGGGGACATACCATCCGTATTTTCGCCGTGCGGCCGGACGGACGCATGTTTCGCAATGCGGGAGCCTATGCCATCCGGCATTTCTATGTGATCCGGAAGGATTTCCAGAATTATACGGATCCTGAAAAACCGTATTTGACGGTAAACCTGCCCACCGGTGAACAGGTCGCCACCGATGATCAGGGACGTATTATCTTCGATTACAAATTACACAGCGTTCAGGCAGGCGAAGGATTTGAACTGCGCTACAAAATTGGCGCTTACGAAGGATTTCTGGTCCAGGACGGGCCGGTCTATTGGAGTAACCTGTCCGCTGGCAAACACCGTATTGAAGTTGAATTACTTAAAGATAATCGCCAACCGGTGATCGGTCCGTTCAACCGGATCGAACGTGAATTCACCGTCAAAAAGGTTATGCGTGCCCAGCCGGTGATTCCCGAGGCGGAAGTGATCGCGGAATAGCCGGCTGTCGTGCTTTCTCTGCCCGGATAAGCCTTACGGCTGGTGACGTCTGGTCTGTCAGTTTTTTTATTCTGTGTACTTAAAATTGAACCGGGAGTTCCAGACTCCAGTAAAGGTGGATTGCCGCAAATTAAAGAAGTGCTGGAGTCCGGAATAGACGCATGGTTGGAGAATACGCCTGCTGGTCCAATGGTTGGGCTTCGGGAAAGGCTTCCTGAAACCGTGCAGATTGAGACTTAATGATAATAACCAGGTCTGAACGGGTGCTGGTGCTTTTCATATGAGTGTATTGATCTAGAGAGCATACCTCGGTTTCGCCTTCCCACCCTGCATAGAATCGCAAGAATAATAAGAACTCGTAGGCGTTGTGTATATCGTTGGAAATCAGATAAATGGGATCTGCCTGAGTCTCCGTTAATTTCAGTGCTTTGGCGAATGAAAGCTGGTCATTGAAATTTTCATGCTCCAGTCCCCGGTGGATGTAAGTGGTGATGAGGCAGGGAATCGCATTGATGAAGAGAAGAGTAATGGCAACTGCGGGCATGCGTGATTTTATCTGGAACCATGTCAGCGTTGCGATGATTGCAAAGAGGGGTAGCACTGGGAAAAGATAGCGATGCGAGTGACCGGTTAAAGAGGTGGTAATCAAGAAGTAAACGAGCGCGAGCAGGGCAATCATTTTCAAATATGGAGCAGGCCTTTTGCTTATCAGTAGCCATACCGCTCCCCCCAAAGCCAGGGCAGCAAACAGGAACCATTTTTTCGATATCCAGACAGGGTAGGTCCAGAACCCGATATTTCTGGTTCTGGAGACCAATTGCTTTAATTCTCCAGCAGCATACACCTCCCAATATTCTGGCCCGAAACGAACGATCTGCAGGATAGGCCAGGATAATGTTCCCCAAAAGGAGATTCCGAGTGCAAGCCATAAGTGCTTATTTTTAAATATCTTACGGTATGAGGGGTCTAGTGCAAAATAAGTCAGAGCGAGTAACCAGGCAAGTAACGCCATCGGGGTTTTATGTACAGCTCCCAGAATACAGATCACAGCAGCCAGGTACCAGTATCGATCCTGCCCCCGAGCAGAGCGTATGACGCATAAAAGCATGCCTAGAAAAAGGGAGGCCGCAATGGTGTCGAGCAGTCCGACTCTTGAGTATTCGACAAAGGGGCCATAGAGCAGAAGCAGGCAGCCTGCCAGTACTCCCGACCATCGATATTGGGGGAGCAATTCCCCTCCAATCTGTATCGTTAGTATTAACATGAGGATGCCTCCCGTTGCTGAAAACAGGCGAATGGAAAATTCCTGATCCAGCGGTGTCATGAGTAAAACCGAAGTGATCCAGTAGTAAAGGGGAGGTTTATGGAAAGTGGGTTGCCCGTTTTCCTGAACCACTCCATAGTCCTCTGAAATCAGATATGAGCGTGATCTTTCCGCGGTTTTGATTTCATCAAGATAGCCCAGTGGCTGATCACCCAATCCCGCAAACAGCACAATCGAGGCTATGCTTAATAACAACCAGGAGCATTGAGTGGGTCCCCATTTCAATATGTCTTTACCATTCATTGAGCTGGAGAGCGAGCGAAGCATCTAATCAACTGTCTTCTGGAAGCAGCGCTTTTTGGTGGGTGATATCGAGGTAGAGATTGTAAAGCGCGACGGTTATGGGAAAGAGATTGGTGACGATGCCGACCGAGTCGTTTTTTCCGAAGATGAAATAACTCAGCAGTAGGATGCTACCGCTTAAACTCATATACCAGAACAGGCGGGGTAACACCGGACGGCGGTGCTTGCGGGAGGCGATCAGCTGCACAAACCAGCGCCCGGTAAAGAGTGCAGCGCCGGTGAATCCGATGATTTTTCCCGTTTTCAGCACGATTTCAAATAAACCGAAATCAACGGTGCCTAGCGGGGTGTCGTAAAATGCCTGAATGGCTTCAAAGAGTGCCATAGATGTTCTTTCTATTCGGGTTTAGCAAGGTCGTAGGGGGTACGGTTCCAGCGGATCTGCCGTGCCATCAGCCAGGAAACCCCAAACAAATCGCGGATACCACGCAAAGCGCGGCCTCCGATGGTGTATTTAGATTCGCCCCGCAGGCGGGGGCGGTGGTTAACGGGTTCCTCTTTGATGGTGAGGCCCGCATTACGCAGTAATGCGGGGAGAAAGCGGTGAAGTCCGTTGAACGGAACCAGAAAACGCACGTGGTCTTTCCTGATCGCTTTCAGGCTGCAACCGGTATCACGGATACCGTCATTCAAAAAACTGCTACGGATCGTGTTAGCGATACGGGAAGCGAGTCGTCGCTGGAAATTATCCTGCCGGTTTTTCCGGTAGCCGCAGACGACGTCGTAATCGCGCATCAGTTCGAGCAGTCGCGGGATATCGGAGGGGTCGTTTTGCCCGTCGCCGTCCATGATCACACAGACTTCGCTAGTGGCCGCCAGCAGACCGTGGTAGAGGGCGGCACTTTGCCCGAGATTCTTTTCGTTGGTCAGATAGCGGACCGCATCCACCGAACAGATGGCTTCTGCAGTGCCGTCGGTGCTCCCGTCGTCGACCGCCAGGATCTCCGCATCCGGCATGACGGTCCGCACTTCCTCGAGCACGTTTTTCACGTTCTCGAGTTCATTATAAAATGGGATAATAACCGAGCATTTCATGCAGGTGGGGAGCATACTGAGGGATGAAAAAATCGAAAGCAGAAAGACGGTGTTCAATGTTCACCGGCAAGATCCGGTTTCCATCAATCTGTGTCTGGAATCCATCAAGTCATGATGCTCTTTCAGGGAAACGATTATCGAATGTTATTTATATCATTGGATTGATCATGTAATGTCAATAATCGCCCTGAATGTGAAAAACATTCAACCACTGCGCCCGTGTGCAGGTTAATCAAATTTTTAATAAAGCCATGATTTCTATACTTGCTTTTAATATGAGCTGAAAGAACTTTGTAAGAATATTATGGTGTTAGATATGACGAGATTTTACCTCTTAATCCTGGTTGCCGGCTTAAACTCTTTTTTAACAGGCAATGTAAGTCGTGCTCAGAGTTCAGCGGAGAGTGCAAGACCTGTAAAACTAATTGATCTGACGGGTAGTGTTGTCAATGAAGAGAGGAGTTTCCCGGCGGTCATTGATGCGGGCTCAAGCAGTGACTTGAACTTTTCCGTTGCAGGTCGGATTATTGAGTTGAATGTCAGTGAGGCTCAGCAGGTAAAACAGGGCGAGGTGATTGCACGATTGGAGACTAAAGATTTTGAGAGCAACGTAGCATCGGCCAAGGCGGAATTTGATAATGCAGAACAGGAATATCAGCGAGCGGTACGCCTGGACCAGGAGGATGCGATTTCTAAAAAAGAACTCGAGCAGCGGAAGTCACGCCGCGACGTGGCCAAGGCACAGTTGGAAACGGCAGAAAAAGCACTGGCCGACACAGTGATTACAGCACCTTTTGACGGGACGGCTTCAACGGTTCCTGCTAAGGAATTACAGAATATCACGCCTGGAGAGCTGGTATGCACGCTTTTAAAAACCGATGAGTATAAGGCTACGATTGATTTGCCTGCCACCATTATTACCCAGGTGCATAAACGTGACAGCAAGGGGGCGTTCGTGGTGCTTGAAGCGGCCCCGGACGTCCGGATCCCAGCGCAGTATAAAGAGGCTGTATTGGAAGCGGATACAACTTCCCAGACGTATGAAGTCGCCTTTTCATTTATTCCTCCGGATGACTTGGTGCTGTTGCCTGGAATGAATGCCAACTTGATTCTTATTTCCTCCGAAAAAACAGATCCGGGTAGTATGGCCAGGGTTTCCGTTCCGTTTACAGCGATCATGTCCGAAGCAGAAAGCCATTATGTCTGGGTGGTGGATAAAGCCACCATGACCGTGTCGAAGCGGGAAGTCCAAATTCAGGAAGGTATTGGAGAGGTTATGAATGTGACCGAGGGGCTAGCCGCTGGTGAGACGATTGTTGGAGCAGGGGCTTCTTATCTTTCTGAAGGCTTAAAAGTCAGAGCATGGCAGCCGTAATCGGCCCTGTCACCTGAATCTGATAAAGCTTCAATGAACTTAGCCGAGTTTACCATAAAGAACCGAGTCCTCTCGGTGATTGTCATTGCCTTGACGATGGGTGCGGGATGGTCTGCGTATCAGAACATGCCGCGATTTGAGGATCCGGAATTTACGATCCGGACCGCCAAAGTGGTGACACAGTATCCCGGTGGGAGTCCTCACGAGGTGGCAGAAGAAGTTACCGACCCGCTGGAAAAAGCCATACAGCAGTTGCAGGAAGTCGAAATGGTCAGTTCCGTTTCTTCCGACGGGCTGTCTGAGATTAGTGTTGATATCGAATATGATTTTTCAAAGGAGAAATCAGATCTGCAGATCATCTGGACGAAGCTGCGCAATAAAATTTCCGACGCCCAGGCTTCATTACCCCCGGGAGCCAGCCCGACGGTGGTTTATGATGATTTTGGGGACGTCTATGGTTTTTATTACTTTATCACAGGTCAGGGGTTTACTGCCGCTGAACTGCGTCAGTATGCCAAAAACCTGCAGAGTGATTTACTTCAGGTCGATGGGGTTGCCAAGGTAGCCATTGATGGTGATCAGAAAGAAGTGATTTATGTGGAAATTTCACGCCAGAATGCAGCCTCTTTAGGCGTCTCCGTTTCCAGTATCTACAACACGCTCTCACAGCAGAATGCCGTCGTATCCGCAGGCAACCTCCAGGTAAGGGAACGCCGTCTTACCATTGACCCCTCCGGATCCATCGACTCGGTGGAGTCGATTGAAAATCTGCTGATTTCCACAGATTCAGATGGATCCATGATTTATCTGAAGGATATCGCCAAAGTCTGGAGGGGCTATCAGACGCCTCCTACCAAACGGTTTCATTATAACGGACATGCTGCGGTCGCAATAGGTGTGGCTAATGTAACTGGTGCTAACGTGGTTAAGGTCGGGCAGGGTATCGATGCGAAATTATTGGAGTCTGAAAACCGCCGCCCGCTGGGGATTGAAGTTCACGAATACTACCATCAAGGCAAAGTCGTGGATGCGTCGGTAAAAAATTTCGTCGTGAATGTCATCGCTGCGCTGGTGATTGTGGTGGTGACACTATTAATTTTCATGGGATTTAAGTCCGGGGTGATTATCGGAGCGGTGCTGCTGCTCACCATTTTTGCGACGCTGGCAACCATGGACCTCTTCGGGATTCCGATGCATCGTATTTCTCTGGGGGCGTTAATTATCGCACTGGGAATGATGGTGGATAATGCCATCGTGGTAACCGAAGGAATATTAGTTGGGGTTCAGCAGGGCCGGAAGAAACTGGAAATTGCTAAAGAAACGGTTGTCCAGACCCAATGGCCGCTACTGGGCGGAACACTGGTGGGTATACTGGCGTTTGCTCCGATTGGCTTGTCACCCGGAAGCACCGCGGAATACACGGGCCATTTGTTCTGGGTCATTATGATTTCCTTACTGTTCAGCTGGATTTTTGCGCTGACGCTGACTCCGATGTTCTGTTGTCTTTTGTTCAAGGATAAACCTGCTGATGGGGCAGGTGAGAGCAAGGAAGGTACGTTTTCGCGCAATTACAAGAAACTGGTGCGGGCGGCGCTGGCTGCCCGATATGTGGTGGTTATCGCGGTTATCGGGGTCTTTGTGTTAGCATTATGGGGCTTTAAGTTTGTCAAAGCCGGTTTTTTCCCGGCTTCCACAACGCCGCAGCTGGTGGTGGACTACTGGCTGCCGCAGGGGACAGATATTTCGCAGACCGAGGCAGATATGCAACGGCTGGAGAGCTACGTTCAGGAGCTCGAGGGGGTGAATGCAGTTCAAACTCTGGTGGGTTCCGGCGGGATCCGATACATGCTGACCTACCCGCCCGAATCCCCGAACTCAGCGTATGGGCAGTTACTGATCCGGGTAGATGATTACAATCTGATCGAGGGATTGATGCCTAGGATTCAGGATCATCTCTCGAATCAGTTTCCCAATGCTCAGGGTAAGGTCTGGAAGTTTATGCTGGGGCCGGGAGGTGGCTCCAAAATTGAGGCTACGTTCAAAGGCTCGGATCCGAAAATTCTGCGTCAGCTGGCAGGGCAGGCCAAAGACATCATGGTGGCCGATGGGAATGCCCTTTCGATCAAGGATAACTGGCGTCAGCCAGTCAGTGTTATTGTGCCTCAATATTCAGAGCAGAAAGCCGGTCGTGCCGGGATATCACGTGAGGATCTGGCTGTGGCCCTGCAGACTAATTATTCGGGCCGGCAGGTTGGGGTCTACCGGGAAGGCGACGATCTCATACCGATTATTTCAAGGTCGCCGGAAGTGGAAAGAGCGGATCTGAGTGGAATCCGCAGTATACAAATCCTGAGTTCGGTTACCGGTAATATGGTACCGATCGCGCAGGTCGTGGATGGGTTTCAAACGGTCTGGCGTGACGGGCAGTTAAGGCGGGAAGATCGGATCTGGACCATTAAAGCCCAGTGCGACCCGGTGCCGGAAATGCTGGCGTCTGACTTGCGTTTGCGCCTGTTGCCAGCCATCGAAGCCATCGAACTTCCTCCGGGCTATACCCTGGAGTGGGATGGGGAGTATGGGGATTCCAAAGAGTCGAATGAAAATCTGGCTTCAGTGATTCCGCTGGGTCTGCTGGCCATGATTATCGTGGTCTTTGTCTTATTTGGCACGGTTCGCCAGCCGGTGCTGATCTGGCTGGTCGTTCCGCTGGCGCTGATTGGAGTGGTGGTCGGATTGGTGGTTACAGGAATTCCATTGGAATTCATGGGTCTGCTAGGGCTGCTTTCCCTTTCAGGTCTGCTGATTAAAAATGCGATTGTGCTGGTGGATCAGATTGATTTTGAGATCAGGGGAGGAAAGGCGGCTTATGTTGCCGTTGTCGATTCTGCAACCAGTCGTGTAAGACCGGTCATGATGGGGACGCTGACAACGGTGCTGGGAGTCATTCCCTTGTTCTTCGATGCGTTTTTCAAATCGATGTCGGTGGTGCTGGTATTCGGGTTGATTTTTGCAACCGTGCTGACCCTGCTGGTCGTGCCGGTTCTTTACGCCATCTTTTTTAAGATCCATCCGGCTAAAAAAGAGCAGCCGCCCGCGAAACCGGAAGTGAAGTCTGAGGAGAAACCCAAACAGAAATCCAAAGACAAAATTGACTCGAAAAAAGAATCGGCTCAAGAGGGTAAAGACGAAGACAACAAGGAACCTAAATCATGAAGCATCTGTTTTACCTGGAATATTTACGATTTAATTGGACGCATGTGATCAGGCGTTCGACGAGAAGTCTTACGACATTCTCATCCTACAGTTCCCAGTGTAGGGTGAGAATATTCCTGCGAATGCGGGAATTTCTTGCCAATGCCCGATCTGGAACTGCGATGAATAAATTAGGATATGCTCTAATCTTGAGCGTGCTGTTGGCTTCCGTGGTGCCTGTTACCGCGGAGGAGAATAAACAAGAACTCTACAGCGAGAAAAATGAGAAAGAGATCGATAAGCTGACGGAACAGCAAATTCCGCAGACCCCAGATGGTTTTGTGGCCGATCCATATGCGGGCGAGGGTGAACTGGTTACGGTGGATTGGATTAAATCTTTTAATGACCCGACGCTGCTTAAACTGATACAGGAAGCGCAGATGAATAATAAGGATCTGCAGATCGCTGCAGCACGGGTGGAACAGGCACTGGGCTCCTCCGCTAAAGCGGGTGCCACCCTAGTCCCCAGCGTGGATCTGGCGGCTGGTGGCAGTCGTGCGGGTAATGTGGAAAGTGGAGACCAGAGTGCCAGCTTAGGTCTGGGGTTGCAGTTCAACTGGGAAATCGATCTTTGGGGAAGGCTGCGTTCGGGCAAACGTGCGGCGATCGCCTCAGCCCGTGCGGTAGAGGCGGATTTTGTCTATGCGCGACATTCTCTGGCGGCTGCGACTGCTAAAGGTTATTTCACGGCAATCAATGCGAACCTCCAGATTCAAGTCGCTAAAGAGAATCTGGAGATCCTCGAAAAGACGATGAAGATCGTCGACGTAAAGCATGAAAACGGCATGATCAGTGCGCAGGACGTTGCATTGAACCGCTCGGATCTGGCGGTGGCACGCGAGCGGCTGGTGGATGTTGAGGGAGCACAACGTGAAGCGGTCCGTTCACTCGAGTTGCTGCTGGGGCGCTATCCGCAGGCGGAATTGGAAGTGCGTCAGACCTTACCCGATACTCCGCCGTTGCCTCCATCTGGACTGCCATCCGAACTACTCGAACGGCGCCCGGATATTGTTGCAGCAGATCAGCGGGTGGCGGCGGCCTTTAATCGGGTCAAGGAATCGAAAGCTGCGCGTCTGCCGCGTATCTCTCTAAGCAGTGAAATTGGTGGTTCATCCAGTTCGCTGACTAATTTGCTCAATCCTATGAATGTGGCGTGGCAGTTGGCCAGTAATTTACTGATGCCGATTTTTGATGGAGGTTCCAGAAAGGCTCAAGTAGAGATTTCAACGGCAGAGCAGAAAGAGTCGCTGGCTGCCTATGGAAAAACAGCCCTAACGGCATTCGGTGAAGTTGAATCGTCGCTGGATCAGGGATATGTCCTGCATCAGCGAGAACTGGAATTGAAAACGGCGGTGACAGAAGCGGAGAAAGCGCTCAGAATTGCGCAGCTTCGTTACGATGAAGGAGAGATTGAACTGATTGACTTATTGTCGATTCAGACCCGGGTCATTACCGCCAAAAGTAATTTAATTTCGGTACAGTCGCTGGTGCTGCAACAACGGATCAATCTGTTCATTGCCCTCGGAGGGGGCTGGGAAGGTTTGCAGTAATGGATTTCAGAATATGGAGCTGACGATCACATTTCTTAAGGTCTTCGGTGTGATCATTTATTACATCAGTCCGCTGGTCTTGTTTATCGTAATGCTGATGGTCGTGGCGGGCCAACTGGTGGGGAGGCTGGAGGGTTGGCCGCGAATGCAATCTGTTTACTATACTTTCATTACAGGAACTACGGTGGGTTATGGCGATATGAGTCCGCTTAAAGGCTGGTCTCGATTTCTGGCGGTCTTTATCGCATTTTGCGGTTTGCTGTTGACAGGTATTATTGTCTCGATAGCCATCAGTTCGATGGAGCTTTCGATCAAAGAAAGCGGTATAGCAGATGAGTTGGGTCGGGACATTAAAACGATCCTGGATAATGGATAACGAATAATGAAATATCCTCAGCCCCAATGTGGCTGCCGGTTACGCATTTGCTTGAGGAAGAGAGGGAGAATATTTTCCTCGATCCAGTCACAGGCGTCTGAGTAACCGGATTCCCGATAGATTATACCGATTTTGGCTTCGACGCTGGTGGGTTGGCCAAGGGTAGAGAGAAACTGATTGCTGGTCATGTGACGGAAGAGCTCCGTCTTATCTTGCGGGAACTGGTTTTCATTTTCGAGGATCCAGATGCGCGCGTAGAGTGCCAGCACTGCGTCGCCGATCCAGGCGTCGTCGCGTTCTCCGCTGATTCGTTGCTGTTTACTTCCCACGACTAAATGAAAAGGTAAAAATGCAAAATGCAGAAAGCACTTAATCTTAGAGAATGATAGTTCATTGGTAAGATGGTTTTAATATTAATTTCTAACTCGTTTAGTTTACCGCAGGTAAAGAATGGGAAATTACCAGAAGTAGAATTTGCCAGTGTAAAGGACGTAGATGGCAAGTCCGAGGTTGGTGACAGCGTGAAGCAGAAACATGCTTCCAAGGGATTTGGTGACCATAAACCAGCCGGTGGAAATGATTGCCCAGGGAATGGCAACTTGCCATTGATTGGCATGGATCAGCACGACCATTGCGGCAGTGCCCCAGAACGAGAACGGAGTGTATTGCCCAATCGCAACGGATTGAAAATTCTGGTCGATCAGATAACGTTGGAGAAACCCGCGCCAGAAAATTTCTTCAATCAGCGAGATGGTGATGACTGATCCGAAGACGCGGATGATGAGTGAACCCACGACGACCTGCCGGTCTTCAAAAACGGCACCCGGATTGAAGCCGGCACGCGCGTCAGGAAATTCCCCAGCTACAAACATATCATAGGGTGCAATCCATAAGACCGCGGCTGCTATGCCGACACCAATGGTGGCTATCGGCCGTTTGAATTCGAACAGCTTGGGATAGCACTGTAAAAAATAGAAAACCATGAAGGTGCAGATGGTGATTGCGATAGGGAAGGTGACATATTTGGCGTCGGGATGAATTTTCGGGCTGATCACCAGGTATACCATATATACCATTAAAGGAAGGATGAAGGGAGCCGCAGGGTGTTTGAGGTAATTCATGATCGCTAAAAAGAAGTGCAGTACACTATTATCACTATCAGCCTATGGGCAAGAAAACAGATAAACGTGGATGTGATGTTCCGGTGGCATTAACCGTTGCGGGATCGGACAACAGTGGCGGTGCAGGAATTCAGGCGGATTTGAAGACCATGACACGATTTGGTGTTTATGGATGTTCGGCGGTTACCTGCGTGGTGGCCGAGCATCCGGGACGCGTGCAGAACATCACGCCGGTGCCGGCTGCACGGGTGCGGGACCAGATCGAGTTGACTGCAGAGGCCTTTCCGATCCACGCGATGAAGACCGGAATGCTCTACTCGCGGGCGGTTATTGAAGTCATCGTCGAGTGGCTGGAAAAATCCGAGTATTCACCGCAGCTGGTGGTAGATCCGGTCATGGTGGCTACCAGCGGGGGGTTGCTTTTACAATCGAGTGCGGTCAAGGCATTGAAAGAGCGATTGCTGCCGCAAGCGGCATGTGTGACGCCGAACCTGCAAGAAGCTTCAGTGCTGCTGGGGCATAAGGTTCGGTCGCTGCCAGAGATGGAAACCGCTTGTAAGGAGGCATATCGGCAATGGGGCGTGCCGTTTTTGATCAAAGGAGGGCATCTCACAGGTAAACAAGCGGTGGATGTTTTGTATGACGGTAACCGAATGGTGCATCTGAAATCAGACCGGGTGCCACGGATTCACACGCATGGAACCGGGTGCACCTTTTCAGCTGCGATTGTTTCCGGACTGGCATCCGGGCAGGAACTGGTTCCTGCGGTGAGAAAGGCGAAGAGATATGTAAGCCGTACCATTCAGGATCACTACCGGCTGGGACGGTTTACTCCTCTAAATCATATTCTGTAAGCTGGGGCCATTGGCCGTAGAAGGAAAGCAATGACGAGGGAAGAGGCGGGCGCGCTACAGTGGGATCCGATTCGACGTCCAGCACCTTTGTTTTTCCAGTCGTTCTTTGCAGGTGGTGGTTTAATGGCTGCCTGGCTGCTTCCGCACCACAGCTTCATATGGATCTGTATCATTCTGGCCAGTCTTGCCGTGGCTTGTCTGTTCCGGGTAACGCCTCCAGTGCGCTGGTGTTGGGGATGTGGACTTTTTCTGATTTTTTATGCCTATGGCTGCCATACCTATCATCACATCACTCCAAACGATTTGCGCAATGTCGATCTCGCCCTGCCGCGCACGGTGCAGTTGAAGTTGATTCCGCTGGAGGAACCGGCATGGAAGCCGGGTGTCTTTGATGATCAGGTGGGAAATGCAGTGTGTCGGGTGACGGCACTGAATCCGGGGGATGGATGGCGTCCAGTAAAAGGTGAGGTATGGGCACGCCTGCGCGGGAATCCGCAAGGGAGCGCGTTTTACGGGCTAGAGGCAGTCGCAAGCGGCTATCTGGAAATGCCCGGACTAGCTGCCGGGCCCGGACAGTTCGATTTTGGAGCGTATCTTAAATCATCCGGCATTTATCACACCTTTGAAGTCCATCTGCAGGACTGGGAGCTGTCTGACGAGTTTACAGGATGGCATTTGCTCAGGTGGGCGAACGCTTTACGCCGGTATATGATTGATGTGCTGCAGTGGGGTTTGGATGATAGCAGTCCCTGGCCATCTCTGATGGCGGCAATGCTCTTTGGTTACCGCGATGGAATATCCGCGGAAATGATGAATGAGTTTACAGTAACCGGCACGTTGCACCTGTTTGCAGTAAGCGGCCAGAATGTAGGTATGATTCTCTGGGTGTTTCTGATTTTCCTGCGGAGTTTCGGGGTAATCCGTTGGAGGTGGGGCTGGCTGGTGGCACCGGGACTGCTAATGTTCTGTCTTTCCACCGGGTTGGAGAGTTCTGCGTCGCGTGCGTTAGTGATGATCGTGCTGGTGCTGGCGGGCTGGCTGGTTTATCGACCTATAACACCATTGAATTTACTCGGTGCAGCTGCACTGATTCTTTGGACATGGGATCCCTGGCAGCTATTGGATGTGGGATTCCAGTTGTCGTTTCTGGTATTACTGGTGTTGCTGGTCGCAACAGGCGGACTGGCCCGCCGCTTGTATCTGCCCATTCGGCCAGATGTGTTCATTCCGCGGGAGCGATTGCCGAAATGGCGCCTCGCGCTGGATCAATGCAGTGGCAGTGCCTGCATGCTACTGGCAGCTTCGACCGTGGCTTGGCTGGCTTCGCTGCCTTTGATCTGGTACCACTTCGGTCTCGTTTCTCCAATAACCATACTGTCGAACTTTCTGGTGGTGCCGATGGCGGGACTGGTGGTGGTGCTGGCGTTATTTTCAGTCCTGTCTAGTGTACTGCTTTCTTCACTGGCGGTTGCATTCAATCTACTCAACGCCAAGGTGCTGATGCTGATGACATGGGTCATCAGCTCGCTGGCCGCCGTGCCCGGCGGGCATTACTATCTTTCGCGTGATGCCGGAATGGGTGAAGACCACTTCAAACTGACACTGCTTTCTGGTGTGCGACATGCGCCTGCGATCCTGGAGACTCGTGAACGAGTGGTTTTGATTGGGGTTGGAACTCAGCGTGAGTGGAAATATCAGATCGATCCGGCCCGAAAGTATCTGGGACATGAGTCACTGGACATGCTGGTGGCTCTTCAGGCAAACGAGCGCTCGTTGGGAGCTTTACCGGCAATACTGCCGGTGCTACCGGTTGATGTTGTCATAGTGCCACCACATCCGTCGCGTTCACCAGCCTACAGGAAATGGGAGAACTACCGGATAGCCAATGGGGGCTATTTGCCTGCCGTTCGGGCGGTTGCCAGCGGGGACCTGTTGTGGACGGATGAAAAAACAGCGGCGCAAGTCATCTGGCCTGATTCGAATGACAACCGCTGGAGCAGCCAGAACGCCGGCCTGATGCTGCTACTGCAGTTGGATGGTATCAATGTGCTCATGGCCGGAAATCCGGGCGAGCAGGTTGAAACTGGGGTTACTGCTGCGATTGCTGAACTTGATATTCCCATTTTGGTCCAAGGTCCGCACGCTCAGGAGCCGGGCTTATCGTTTTCATGGTTGAAAAATCTGAGGCCGGAGGTCATTGTCAGACCAGAGTCTGGGTTTTATCCGGAAAACGATATGCCGATGGAAAAACGGATCAGATTGGATCAGCTTGCGGCTGAGTGGCTGGAGCTGGAACATGCCGGTCCGATTCAGATCCGGGGAGGAGAAGGAGGGTATCGGTTGTTAAATTGGGATGCAGGTTTAAAAAAATTTACAGATGGAAAACATACTACGCCTCGCGAGCTCTGAGAACCAGTGGTTGTTAGACAAGGGATTTTATTCGCTCGGCCGCAGCCGAACCGCCGACTTGCGGATCAACCGCTCTCAGGCTTCACGCATTCATATTTTCTTTTTTAACGATCCTGAGCGCGGACTGCTGGTTTCGGATGCAGGAAGTAGCAACGGGGCCTACTTGAACGGTGAACTCATTCTAAAACCTGAAGTGCTGGCTAGTGCTGATGTGGTAAATGTGGCCGGAGAGGAACTGCATGTCTCGTTTGATCCCAGCGACCACTCCGCAGACGGGCAAAAGCCGGCCATTGAGCCTTCAGTATTGCTCAATATCAGCTTTAACGATTGGGGAACAGAATGGGGGGCAGATTCCAAACTGCAGAGTAGGGCCGTAGGTGAATGGTTTTATCGTTCCATCAAGCTGATGATGTCACATGCAGGCCATGTTGTCCTGGTTACGGATCGAAGTATTACGGCGCTATGGAATCAGGTGGAGGAACAGCACGTTCAGCAACTTCAGGCCGTGGTGGAATGCGCCCGTCAGCTCAATCAGTTTGCTATCAGTCTGGATCAGCAGTTGGTGGCGGTATGGGGAATGCAGGAGGGAACACGTCTTTTTAAGGCACATTCCTCGATTCACTATACACCGGTAAAATTTAAAACACTTAATAGCGGGCAGTTTAAAGTGATGGGGCAGGATGCTTCCTTTATGGAGGAGCTTTCCTTCAAAGCGATGGAACTGGATTGTGCTATTGTGAGCACGGATCGCTTTCCGTCTCGCGTGGAAGACCGGTGTGTGGATACTCCGATGCTGATGGCAGAAATCGGGGCGCGGAAAGTTCCATCCGTGCTTTATCCGTTGCGGACAGACTAAGCCGCGGGACTAGCTCCGGACTCGTGTCAGGGAAGCCTGACAGTGGACGGTAATGTTAGAAGTGGTTTCATAAATCCCCGGCGTGATAATTCTCCAGCAAGAAAATACGGTATCGCTGCAAGGGACGGCCATTGAAGATCGTATCAAACTCCTTGATGAGCCTCACCTTCGAAAATTCCCGGTAAAGTGAATCGCGCGGGACCTCTTCATTACGGCAGACAAAGAGTGCTGACCTTTCGTTTTTCATCAGTTCAGAATAACCGGGCCAGAAGGAAAACTGGTTTTCGATCCTTTCAGATTCCGGCATGTAAACTAGCGGGTGATCCGGATGATAGAACGCAATCAGTGAAGCCGTCTGGTAATGGCGCGCCACAATAAAGTTGGCCCCGTATTCCTGCTGCAGCTTTGCCACGGTATCTGCCAGTTGATGATGCGAACGAACGCGATCGAGCGGATCCTGAATACCCGCTTTATGGAATGGTATCCAGGAGGTCTGGTGCAGGGCAATGGTTTGCAGTGCGGCTAATGCGGCAGCGCACCAGATGGCTTTGCGTAATTTGCTGCCACTAGAGGTGTGGTGCAGAAGAAAAGCGGCCAGAATGATTAATCCTGCCAGGTATGCGGGAGCGGTCCAGTTGGCTTCACCGGCTTCATTGATGCTGAGCAGCGAGTAAAATATCGGGAGCGGGAAGAAAAGGCAGACCAGCAGTTTCCAGGCAGTCGAACGGTCTGTGTTCCCCGAAGCGTCCAGACTGGAACGGTTGGAAGACAGTAACTGTTTCAGGACATAAAAGGCTGCGCCCAGCATGCTGATCCAGAGCAATGGAGAATAGACTAATGCCTGTTCCGAGAAGAATTGAGTGAGTTCATTGAACTTGAAGGTGAATGTGTCATCCGAACTCAGTTTGCCACGTTCCAGCAGATGCTGCACCGTAATCCAATCGTGACGTGCATTCCAGATGAGGGTGGGCAGCAGCGACAAAAAGCAGGTTCCTGTCATCGTCCAGAAGGTGAACTGTTGCAGATGACGACGATGCGGGCTGCTCCAGAGGCAGAACAGGAAAAAGGAAATGAGTTCTGCGATATTGGTGTACTTGCAGAGCATCCCCAGACCGATCCAGAGTCCCGGTAGAATCCAGTGGATCGGGTTATCGCTATCCATGGCCTGCCGGAATGCATAGGCAGCCAGTGTCCAGCAGAACAGGCTCAGTGGATCAATGGTCATTAAGACACTGCCCACGGCATAAAGCGGCAGACAGGCGGCCAGCACCAGGGCCAGAAATCCTGTGCGTGCATCGAATAAACTGCGGCCAAGCCGGAACAGCATATAACCGGTGCCGGCCGAGAGCAGCACGGCAAAAAAACGGATTCCTAAAACCGTATCTCCCCAGAGCCAGGTTCCGAGCCAGATAGTCCATGCTACCCCCGGACCTTTGCTGTAATAGCAGATGTCCAGATTCTTTGCCCATAGCCAGTAATAAGCTTCATCTGCCACCAGATCCAGCGTTCCGCTATACCAGAACCGGAACAGGGTTAGAGCACTGATCAGAATCAATGCTGCTTGACGCCAGCGACACGATTGAATCCAGGCCAATACGGCTGGCCAGAGTGGTAGCGATACTCTAGGGGATGAGTTGAGGGTGTCGTTCATATGTTTTCGGAAACCATTTTGCACCCGACTTCTGCCAGAGAAGTGATGAGATGTAAACGATGCTATTGGCGTAAACCAGTGCAATCAATAGCGACATCAGCACATCGCTGGGATAGTGGTCACACGTATAAACCCGGGAATATGCCATCAGGATCGCCCAGATCCAGACGAGACGCCCCCAGGGTCCAAAGACGGCCGATGCAACAATGGCCAGCGCAAAGTTATTAGCGGCATGACCGGAAGGCATGGAGTTGCCACGTTCTGCCTCGCGAATTTCAGAACGTTCTACCGTGACCGTCCAGCCCTCAAAGCGGACCCGGCGCAGGTCCTCATGTGACTCATGGGGACGCGTCCGGTTGGCACTGGCCTTGAAGATTTGAACGATACCAGCATCACCAATCAGCAGACAGAGCAGCATCAGCACTAAAAAGACGCGACATTTGAATCCACCCCAGATCAGCATGGCCACTGCACCGGCAGCCAGCGGCCATTTCCAGAGGTGAAAGGAAGCCATGATCAGGAAAAAGAGATCCAGCCAGGCATGGGTCCACTGAACATTGATGAGTCGCATCAGCTCCATATCCAGCGATAGTATCCAGTCCATGGCCTAAGAGTTAGCACTGAGCAGTAAGCAGACAACAGTAAAGCGCAGCCGGCTAGAGTAGCGTGCTGAGCAGCGTCAAAACCGCGGCAAATACGAGATTCAAGACCAACCCGAACCGGATCATCTGCCGCTGGTTGATTTTGCCGGTAGCGTAAGCGATGGCATTGGGGGGCGTGGCAATCGGCAGCATGAAGGCGCAGCTGGAGGCAATCGCGATCGGCAGGACCAAATTGGCCTCGCTGACACTGAGATAAGGGGCCACCACCGCAAAAATCGGAATCATGATCGCGGTGGTGGCGGTATTGCTGGAGATCTCGGTCAGAAACAGAATAAACAGGATCAGTATCAGGATGAATGCCAGCAACGGCCAGCCGTCCGTCAGGCTGCGGATGCCATTGGCCAGGTACAGTGAGGTGCCGGTTTCACTCATGACCTTACTCAAGGTCAGACCGCCACCGAACAGGATCACCACACTCCATTCGACGGATTTTTCAATCTGCTGCCAGCGGACCAGCCGGAAGACCACCAGCGTGATGATCGCCGTCATGGCGACCAGTGCATTGAACGACTTTTCGATGCCGAACCATCCAGCCAGCGGTTGACTGAAAAACCAGGCTGCCAGCGTCAGAATAAAAATCCCCATGGTAGCAATGGCAGCCGGCGTCAGCGACGGCACTTTTTTCAGTTCCGGCATCTCCGGCACTTTGCCGATGCGCGCGAGGAGGATCAGCATTAGACACAGCAGCGGAAACAGCACGGCCACACACGGCAGTCCGATTTTGGCCCACTCGGCGAAACTCAGATCCAGGTGGGCGGCTGCCAATGCGTTGGGAGCGGTGCCAATCAACATGCCGATGCCGCCCACACTGGCCGAATAAGCCACCCCCAGTAGCAGGAACGGGGTAATCTTTTCGCTCAACGGTGTGCCGTGTGATCGCTGAATGCTGGTGATCAACCCCAGCGCCACGGGAATCATCAGGGCGGTGATTGCGGTATTCGAGATCCACATCGAAAGCACGGCTGTAATGAAAAACAGCGCAATCGCGGTCGGATAAAATCGGCGTTTACCGAGGTGCAGCGCGCCAAGCGCCACCCAGCGATCCAGTCCATGGTGAGCCAGAGCAGCCGCCAGCGCGAAGCCTCCGAAGAGCAGAAAGATCAACGGGTGGGCAAAAGAGGAAAAGCTGGCTGTCACCTCCATCACCCCGGACAACGAAGCCAGCAGTGGGATCAGTAGCGCCGTCACGGCCAGCGGAATCGCCTCACTGAACCACAGCACCGAAGCAAAGATTAAAATGGCAAGACCGGTCTGAATCGCTGCAGCGTCTTTGCCCTCGGGAACTGCAGTAATTGTCATACCATCCTTAATAACAAAAAACAGTACCAGCGCAGACAGAAAGATGAAAAATTTCGGCCCGAAAATGGGGGTGATGGTCTGGTTCGTCTGATCCAAAACGTATTAAGCTTTATATTCAGGAAGGTGGAGTGAAATTTGGAGGATGACAGCGTAGTTGTGGTCTCGCATAGCGAACTTATCAGCGATTGCAGTTCAAAGTTACGGTGTCTGAACTAATTCCAGAATCTTAATTTCCTTCGATGCGTGATCTAGGTAATAAGTGACGGCATAATCCCGGATAAATTTCAGAATAGCAGACTGACGGGATCCTCGCATGAAAGCCAGCGAATCGGCTGCCGTAGACCTCAAGAAAACCGAATAGGAATTCAACATCTAATCGCGTTGGATCGAGTCCAAACTTACCACATCTGAATCATCAACCATGCTTTTTAGTTGAGCGGTTCTTTCGGAGTCGTTGGTTCTCCTAAGCTGTAGAATAAGTGTGGCAATTTGATCCAGTTCTTCTGGCTGAAGAGCCTTTAACTCGTTCTTAATCTCAGTCACGCTCATAGGTATAAGTTATGTTGAACGCATTGAAATGTCGATCTGGATCTGAGTGAACCTTACTGCTTTAGCTATGATATTTTGGATGGATTCCGGACTATGTCTTGAAGGTTGATGTAGGCAAACCGCTCTGGCGTATAATCGATCTGAAAGTTCCGGTACGAAGTTCTTTATGGTCAGGAACCGGCACGGTTATGGTCGTGCCGCCAATATGCTTTTGCATGATGATGTGACTCCCTCGCTGGCGAACTTTTTCAAAACCGTTTTGGGCCAGAATTTTACAAACTGCTGAACCGGATAATCTTGGAAGTTTAGGCAATGGTAACCTCCAGAGGAGATACATATGCCTCGGAGGAAAGTCGTTCAGAGACTTCGTTTTCGGAAGCACATTCGAAGAATAATTCGACTGCTTCCTTAAGGTTCATCTTTGCTTCTTCCACAGAATTTCCCTGGCTGGCAACATCGATCTCAGGACACCAGGAAACGTATCCTTCGTCTTCTCGGATGAGAACTGCGGTAAGTGATTTAGTCATGTTGTAAATATGGCAAAAATGAATCAGATATCAATCTGTCTTCGTATAACTTAGTTGGATGTATGAAGAAATAGCCGCGAAAAAGGGCAAAAAGTCAGTCCCTTTATTTATTAGTCCTTTTATTTACTTTAGTCCTGTATTCATCTTTTTGGTCGAGTTGGCTAGGCGTGTAGCTCTATAATGAACTTTAATGAGAAATATTGATCGCTTCAGTCTTTGTTATCTGTATCTCCGTTAGTATTCTCTTTTGAAAGTCTTATTTTGATTGTAACTGCTGCTGCAGCTCCTAAAATACTGCCTATCACAGGAAATGTTAAACTTGTGACTGACGCAGCAAGTCCTACTGCTGAACCAAGTGCAGCGCCTGCTACGCCAATGCTAACATTTTCGGTTCTATTCTTGTTTTTCTTTTTTAATTTAGAATCACTCATTACGCGCTTTCCGAATTGCAATAGCCTTTATGACAAAGATATACAGAAGAAACTAACAAAATTATTGTAACAATATAAACAGAAGCGCCTGGTGTAAAATCTGGGTTATGTCGCCATATTACCATAAAACTTGCGTAAACTAATACTGCAGCAGCAACTACTAGTATCGATATGACGTCCACACTATTTTGTGCTAATTTATTCCACACAGTGTTAAGCGTGGAACAAATCAGCGTCAAAGTATAAAAAGTTAAAGCCCAAGGGCTGACATCAAGGGCTAATCTCAAGCTTGGCTTGAAGGAGGGTGTTCCATGCGAAGGCAACAAAGGCTGAAATGACTATCGGCGCCAACAGCGGGATGAGCACTTGCCATATGATCCATTTGATATTCACTATTTACTTCTAAAGTAAATTTATTTTCTGCAATTCTAAAAGGTGACGACGAGTCTTTTTTGAAAGATTCTAACGCTAGGATGCTGTTGATTAATCTCTTTATCAATAAAATAGAGCAAATAATTAAACCAGTAAATTCTCTAGAAAAGGGGCGGTATGGCTTTTCTTGGATTGTGTAATTTTCTTGGCGGTACCTTGAGCGACGATGCGGCCACCACCGGCGCCGCCTTCGGGACCGATGTCCAGTAGCCAGTCGGCTTCGGCGAGCACATCCAGATGGTGTTCGATGACGATGACCGTGTGACCGGCATTCACTAGGCGGTGCATGAGTTCGATTAGTTTTTTGACGTCGGCGAGGTGCAACCCGACGGTGGGTTCTTCCAGCAGGTAGAGGTTTTCCGGGAGCTTGGGATTGGAGGATTTCAGGATGTGTTTCTGGAGGGACTGTTCCGCCACCGCAAGTTCAGCTACCAGTTTGAGTCGCTGGGCTTCGCCGCCACTCAAGGTCGGGCTGGTCTGGCCGATCTTGAGGTAGCCCAGCCCGGTTTCCTGCAGCAGCTTGAGCGGAACGCTGACCTTGGGTTGGTTTTCAAAGAAGGGCAGGGCCTCATCCACACTCAGGTTCATCACATCGAAGATGGAATGATCCCGGTATTTCACTTCCAGCACGGCATCGGTCCAGCGTTGGCCCTCACATTGTTCACACGGCACGTAAGTGGAGGGCAGAAAGTTCATTTCCACTTTGATGGAACCCTGTCCCATACAGGTCGGGCAGCGGCCTTTGCCGGCATTGTAGGAGAAGTAGGATTTATCAAAGCCACGGGCTTTGGCCAGCGGTAAGGAGGCAAAGAGCATACGCAGGTGATCCATCAGCCCGATGTAGGTGGCTACGGTCGAGCGGGAGGTCTTCCCGATGGGTGACTGATCGATCTCCAGAATCCGAGCATAGCCTTCCGCTCCTTTCACGGATTTCCAGTCGGTCGGCGAGGTTTTCGCTTTCTTGGGTTTCTTGCCCTTAGTGTCTAAAGCGGATTCTACTGCCGGACGAATCACCTCATGCATCAAGGTGCTCTTACCAGAACCACTGACGCCGGAAAAAGCCGTGAGGCGATTGCGGGGAATCCGGACATCCAGATTTTTGAGGTTGTTGGCACAGGCTCCAGTGATCTCGATAAACGGATGGGACTTGGGAATCGGACGCCACTGGCCTTGGAGCGGGTGCGACATCGGATCTCCCAAGAGCTCTGCGGTCCTACTTCTTCCTTTTGCATTCTTACTTTTTCCTTCAGTAAGTTCCTTCCAGTTGCCCTGAGCCACGATAGTGCCGCCATTGACGCCGGCCCCGGGGCCGAGATCGATCACCCGATCCGCCTGTTTCATGGTGTCGTCATCGTGCTCTACCACGACGAGAGAGTTACCGCGGTTCTTGAGGGCGGTGAGAATTTCCAGTAGTTGCTGGTTGTCGCGCGGATGGAGTCCGATGGTGGGTTCATCCAGAATGTAGAGCACGCCTTGCAGGTTGGAACCGAGTTGGGCGGCCAGCCGGATACGCTGACTTTCTCCGCCTGAGAGAGTGGGTGCGGAGCGATCGAGCTGCAGGTAGCCGAGTCCGACGTGATCGAGGAATTTGAGGCGCTGGCTGATCTCCGGTAGGATGTCGCGGGTGATTTCCTGATCGCGCTTACTGAGTTTTACCTTGTTGAATTCCTTGGCAAATTCACTGACTGAGAGGTGATTCCATTCCGTAACGGGTCGACCGGCAAAGTGTACGGCAGCGGCCACCTCATTCAGGCGGGTGCCCTTACAGTCCGGACAGACGGTCATCTCTTCGGATTCTTCCCGGGCGGCTTCCACCGCCGCTTCATGTTCCATGCCGGTCAGATGCGGATCGACCGATACCTTGGCGATGGTGCCGTAGCCCTGACAGGTCGGACACCAGCCGTAGGGGCTGTTGTAGGAAAAGAGACGGGGATCCAACGCTTCAAACGAGCGGCCGGTGCCGGGGCAGAACAGCTCGGTGCTGTAGAGCGTTTCCTGGCTGGAATTATCCACGGTGTAGAGGGTGCCTTTACCCATCTCCAGCGCGAGGTTGACCAGCACTTCCAGTTGCTTGGTGTCTGGTGTCAGATTACCCAGCACGGCATCGATGGAATGTTCCTTGTAGCGATCCAGTGGCTGAAACTCGGATGGGTCGATCCATTTGCCATCCACTCGCAGGAAGGGCAGGTTTTTGCGCTGGGCCCATTTCCCGATCTCGGTGTAGATGCCCTTGCGCTGTCGCACCAGCGGAGCCAGCAGGGCGAGGTCGTCCTTTTTTACCGCTTTACGAATCCGCTCGGAAATCTCCTGGTTCGACTGCTGCACTGCAGCTTCACCGGTATCCGGATCATGCTGGACGCCGACTTTGGAGTAGAGCAGCCGCAGGAAGTGATAGAGTTCGGTAACGGTCGCGACGGTACTCTTGGCTCCCCCACGGGTGGTGCGCTGTTCGATGGCGACGGTGGGCGGTAGACCGGTAATGGCGTCCACTTCGGGTTTCTCCAACTGCTCGACGAATTGACGGGCGTAGGTGTTGAGACAATCGAGGTAACGACGCTGTCCTTCAGAAAACAACAGGTCAAAGGCGAGGGTGCTCTTGCCGGAACCGGAGAGACCGGTGACGACGACCATCTGGTCACGTGGGATAGTGACATTGATGTTCTTGAGGTTGTGGTGGCGAGCACCGGAGACCTGGATCTCAGATTGAGAATTGTTCCCGACACCTTTCAGGGTCGGGACTCCGCTTCGCTTCGAGCGGGTTTTTTCGGATTTCGAATTTAGAGCTTTGGTATTCCTATTGAAAAGCAACGGTTTCAAATAGGTAGCGGTATGGCTTCCCTTCACCTTGCAAACTTCTTCCGGAGTTCCAGTGGTGACAATACATCCACCTGCATCACCGGCTTCCGGGCCGAGTTCGATGATATGGTCGGCACATTTGATCAGATCCAGATTGTGCTCAATCACCAGCAGGGTCATGCCGTTGTCCACGATGCGCTGCAGCACCTGAATCAGAATAGCGATATCATCAAAGTGGAGTCCGGTGGTGGGCTCATCCAGAATCAGCACGGTGTCCGACGCGGATCCTCCATCCGACTTGTGGTTCACCGCTGCGGTAAGGTGACTGACCAGTTTGATGCGCTGGGATTCTCCACCGCTGAGCTGGGTGAGGGGTTGGCCGAGTCGCAGGTAGCCGAGTCCGACTTCCTGTAACAGCCGGATGGATGCGATGACGTTGCGGGCATCTTTCTGGTCGGCGGGTTCGAGGTCGTCCAGCAGATTGCCGAAAAACTCCAGCGCTTCGTCGATGGTCAGTTCCAGCACATCGTAAATGGATTTACCCTGCCATTTAATCTCCAGCACATGTTTCTGGAAACGTTTGCCTTCACATACCGGGCAAGTGACGTAGAGGTCGGAGAGAAACTGCATGGTGATCTTTTCATAGCCGGTGCCCATGCAGCGGGTGCAGCGGCCGTCGCCGCTGTTGAAGGAAAAGCTGGAGGGTCGCAGGCCTCGGCTCTGGGCTTCATCGGTGCGGGCAAAGAGACTGCGCACCGAGTCGTAGCATCCCATGTAGACCAGTGGAGTGGAGCGCGGGGTCTTGGCCAGCGGGGTCTGATCCACGATGTGAACTTCTTTGACGCTCTTATAACCGGTGACACTTTTGATGATGCCGGGATCTTCCACCGGATGATTGAGCTTCTGCTGGAGGTGCTTGTAAACAATGTCACGCAGTAGGGTGCTTTTGCCGGAACCACTGACGCCGGTAATGGCAGTAAAGCGGCGCAGCGGAATCTGACAGTCGACCTGCTGCAGGTTGTTTTTCTCTGCACCTTTGAACACCAGACGGGGGTGTTTGGCGGGAATGATACGACGTTGCTGCGGCAGCTCGATGCGTTTGTGTCCGGCGAGATAGGCACCCGTCAGGGATTTCTTTTGTACCGGGAGTTTGGCAGCGGGTCCGAGATATACCAGATCACCGCCGGATTCACCACGTCCCGGACCGAGCTCGAGGATGTTATCCGCGGCCCGCATGAATTGTTCATCATGCTCGACCACTAGCGTGGTATTTCCGCGCCGGGTGAGTTCCTGCAGCGTGTCGATCAGCTGCATAGTATCACGCGGGTGCAGTCCGATGCTGGGTTCATCCAGCACGAACAGCGAGCCGACCAGGGAGGATCCGAGGCAGGTGGTGAGATTGACGCGTTGGATTTCTCCGCCGGAGAGCGTGCGGGCGGCACGATTCAGGGTGAGATAGCCCAAGCCCACCTGATTCAGAAAGTGGACGCGACTGCGACACTGATCCAGCAGGATCCGTTCGGTCTTGTCGTTGGCTTCCAGCGATTCCAGAAAGTTCTCCAGCTGGCTAAGGCTGAGTTCGTTGATTTTAGCCAGATGCTTGTCCCGCAATTTCCAGTAAAGCACCTCCGGCTGAAATCGTGTGCCACCACAGGCATCACAGGTGCGGTAAGCGCGATATCGGGCCAGCAGGACACGCACATGCACTTTGTAGGTCTTGGATTCCAGCCAGCGAAAAAAGCCTTTCACTCCGTACCAGCGATTCTCGTAGCCCTCGCCCGGCTCCCCATCAATGACGAACTTCTGCTGGGCAGCTTTGAGTTTATGAAAGGGGACATCGAGGGGGATTTTCTTGCGCTTGCAACCGGCTTCCAGATCCTGCTGACAGACTGCATTGGACTCGGTCTGGAAGGGTTTGACCACACCTGCCTGGATACTGAGGTTGCGGTCAGGCAGGGCGAGGTCGTAATCAATATCCACCGTGCGTCCAAATCCACGGCACTGGGGACAAGCCCCCAGTGGGTTATTAAAGCTGAAAAGCGAAGAGCTCGGTTTGGTAAAGGTTTTGCCGGTGTCCGGACATTTCCATGAGTTGGAGAAATAGTGTTTGTCGGATTCTTTGGTTTTGCCGTTGGGTAAGATCCAGAGGGTGCCGGAGCCCAGCGGAAAGGCGGTAGTGATGGCTTCCGCCAGCCGGGTCTTGTTGTCGGCTTCTGCCGTCAGACGGGTGATGATGGCCGCAATGGATTGGGTGCCGTTAGTCGCCTTGGCCGGACTTTCATCCAGACGTTGGATCTGATCCTGGATCAGGTGGCGGGTAATGCCTTGTTTATTGAGGGTCGCGGTAATGCTATCCCAACTGGTGGTAGACTGAAAATCAATGGTGACCCCGATCAGCAGGCGCTGGTCTGGATATTCTTTGATCAGATGTTCGGCCAGTTCTTCCGGTTTCCAGGGACGGATCTCACGGCCGGTGTCCGGATGAAACAGGCGGGCTTTGCGCGGCATCAGCAGCTTCAGGTGATCGGCGATTTCGGTCATGGTGCCGACGGTGCTGCGGGAGGTGCGGATGGAATTAGCCTGACTCAAGGCAATGGCAGGCGGAATACCCTCGATCTGATCCACCCTCGGCTTATCCATGCGTTCCAGAAACTGGCGGGTGTAAGGACTGAAGGTTTCCGCATAGCGGCGCTGGCCTTCAGCGTAGAGGGTGTCAAAGGCCAGCGAGGATTTGCCGGAACCGCTGGGACCGGTGATGACAGTGAACTGACCCAGCGGGAGTTCAAAATCCAGATTTTTCAGGTTGTTCTGAGCTGCCCCGCGAACCGTGATCACCTGTGTAGAGGTGTCCATGGAATTCGATTTATTCTTAGAGCGGGGCATGCTTCATTGAAACCATTAGCGGGATACCAATGGATTGCAAATCGCTCTTGGATATCTGTGCTCAAATATCAAATATCGAGAGATTCGATATGAGAATGTCGCGGATAGCGGATACGTTCAACAGCACTCTGGACTTCCGGCGGTGGTGCCGGGGTGAAACGTGTAACCGTCATAGTTACGGCAAAATTGATCAGCATACCGATGGTTCCGATGCCTTGTGGACTGATGCCAAAAAGCCAATCGCCAGGTCCTGCTGAAGTGTTTATGAAGCGGAAATAGATAATATAAGCTCCTGTAAAAGCTATTCCGCAAAGCATGCCTGCAATAGCACCTTCACGGCTGGTTCGTTTGCTGAAGATACCCAGAATGATAGCGGGAAAGAAGCTGCTGGCAGCCAGCCCGAAGGCAAAAGCGACGACTTCACCCACAAAGCCCGGTGGATAAATGCCGAAGAGTCCGGCAACAATTACTGCCGCACCTGCCGCCACACGCGCATACGCCAGCTCATGTGCATCCGTCATGTCCGGTTTCAAAATTCTTTTGAAGAGATCGTGTGAAATCGAAGAGGAAATGACCAGCAGAAGTCCAGCGGCAGTAGAGAGTGCAGCTGCCAGGGCGCCGGCTGCTACCAAGGCGACAACCCATGACGGAAGGTTAGCAATTTCAGGATTGGCCAGCACCATAATGTCGCGATCAATGATCAACTCGTTTTCCTGGTTAGATTTTCCAAAATACTGGATGTGACCGTCACCGTTTTTATCTTCGAACTGAATCAGCCCGCTGTTTTCCCACTTTTTGAACCAGACCGGCATTTCGCTGTGCTTTTGGTGGTGCACCGTCTGAATCAGATTCGCACGGGCGAAGGTGGCGATAGCTGGAGCAGTGGTATAGAGCAGGCCAATAAAGAGCAGTGCCCAGAGCGCACTCCAGCGTGCAGCAGATACGGTTTTGACAGTGTAAAACCGGATAATGACATGTGGTAAACCGGCGGTTCCGACCATCAGTGCCATGGTGATACAGAAGACATCAATCATGCTTTTCTTGCCTGCCACATAGGCTGCAGTGTACTCCGGCAGGCCGAGTTCACGGTGTAGTTTATCGACCAGTTCCAACAGGTAGATACCGGCGTTGGGGCCTTCCTTTACAACAGAGCCGAAACCGATCTGAGGGATGTAATGTCCGGTTAGCTGGTGGGAGATAGCGCACGCAGGGATCAGGTAGGCCAGAATCAGGATAATATATTGGGCTACTTGCGTCCAGGTTATGCCTTTCATGCCGCCCATGGTGGCATAGCAGAAGACCAGCACCATGCCGATGATCACCCCGGTATTAATGGGAACTTGCAGGATATTGGCAAATACGATTCCGACTCCCCGCATCTGGCCGGCAATGTAGGTAAGCGAGATGAATATTGCACAGAGTACTGCAACAAAACGTGCGGTATTTGAATAGTAACGGTCACCCACAAAATCAGGCACCGTGAATTTCCCGAATTTACGCAGGTAGGGAGCCAGCAGCAGCGCCAGCAAGACGTAGCCGCCGGTCCAGCCCAGCAAGTAGACACAACCGGTAGAACCCATAAACGAGATCAGTCCCGCCATGGACAGAAACGAGGCAGCACTCATCCAGTCGGCTGCGGTAGCCATGCCGTTGCAGACCGGCGGCACGCCATGACCAGCTACGTAAAATCCTTTGGTGCTGCCGACTTTGCAGACTATTGCGATACCGATGTAAATCGCAAATGTGATTCCAACGAGCAGATAGGTCCATTCCTGAGTAGTCATTATGATAACCGCCTTAGTCTGATGGATAGTGAACCGGACTTACTTTGCTTGCGGCGGCGTTACAGCCTCAGATTCGTCAACACCAAATTTACGATCCAGCTGCTGCATCCGAATGGCGTAAAAAAGAATAAGGAAAATAAATACAAAAATGGAACCTTGCTGCCCCATCCAGAAGCCGAGTGGGAAGCCGGCGATTTGAATCCGGTTCAGTTGTTCCACAAAGAGAATACTGGCACCGAACGAGACTGCAAACCACACGGCCATGAGGATGAGCACTATCTTGATGTTGGTTTGCCAGTACCGTCTGGCCTGCTGATGGGATTCGCTTGAGGATTGCACGGACGATGACATAATTAAATTCATAGCGGTAGGCCGCATCGAAGCTCAAGCGAAAAGCAGTTGCGATGGGAACGTTGCCGACAATGTCATCATGCCAATATTATTCTTCCGATTTTTTTCATGCGCAGTCCTGCTGGCATCGCTGGTCGTTGCAGCTGCACAGGCAGCATGTGTCTGGCAAGTCAAGGGTGAGCGATCAACGTTATATCTGGCAGGCTCCATCCATTTCCTGCGCAGCAGTGATGAGATACCAGCCGTTTATGACCGTGTTTACTCCGAATCAGACCTGGTGGTGCTGGAAGTTGAGCCACACCTTCTGAAGACATCTGGTGCCACCCAAGTATATTTCAAGGAAGGACAGTGTCCAAAGGGCCGGCAGATTCAGCATTACCTGGATGCAGAAATCAATAGGCTGCTTGAGAAGCGGCTTCAGAAATCGCCGCATCAGGCCAAAAGGGTCCGGCAGATGCGCCCTTGGATGGCAGCAATGGCTTTGACGGTTTGGGAACTACAGCGACTCGGGGCAAAGCCGGAACGGGGAATTGACCATGTTTATTATCATCAGGCTAGACGCGATGAAAAACCTACCGCCAGCTTGGAATCGCCACTCACGCACGTAAAACTGCTTGCTTCCTTATCACGGCAGGAGCAGATGGTATTTCTACAGCAGACACTGATGACACTGGATGAAACTGAAATCATGTTTGATGAACTGTTGCAAGCATGGCAACAGGGCAACGAACATATTCTGGCCGAATGGTTTGTCGATATTTCTGTCGAGGAGTTCAGCATAATGGACAAAATCCTGCTGCAGCGAAACCAGAACTGGATCAAGCCATTAGAAAGCTATCTGCAGTCTGACAAGGTGGTCATGGTGATCGCCGGCGTGGGTCACATGATAGGTGAAGGAAGCCTGATTGACCTGTTTAAAAAACGTGGTTACAATATTCGAAAGTTAAACTAATCGCGATGAAATAGCCATCAATTCAATCCATTGGGAGTCAGCCATGATAGAAGTCCATTTATGCGGAGAAGAAACCTATTCGGTCACTGTAATGAATAGTCGAACTACTGAGCATACGGTGTTGTTAGAAGATGAGTACTACATGAAACTGACTGGTGGCGACATCCTGCCGGAGGAACTGATTCAAAATGCGATCAGATTTTTGCTGCGTGAAGAGAGTGTGCATGAGTTCGAAGGTCGATTCGATCTCGCATACGTGCAACGCCTGTTTCCGGATTTCGAAAAGGAAATGAGGAAACAGGCAAAGACGGTGCAGATGTAGTCTGCATACCTGTTCCATAAAACCTATATTTACCTGAAAAAGAGAGCAGACAAATGTGTGTGGATTCGATAGGATGCATCTACACAGATGGAACGTTCAGGACTCATTTCTCAAAATCCAGTGCGGGTAAAGCAGCGTCCGAAAGACGTTGGCAGCGTACTTTTTCTGCGTCCCTATCAACCTGTTAAAATAAAAAAGTGCTGGCGCACGCCGAAAGAACCTTTTCGGGTTCTGACCTGGTTCAGTGTGGTCTTCATGGGCATGGGTATCTGTATCGGGTATCTCTTTTTTCATTCGATAAGTACGATCCAGCAGAATCGGGAGATCATACAGCTGACTGCATTGGAAAAAGCAGAACTCGAACGCGATCTGGAACGAGTGCAAGTGATTAATCGTGAATCAACGCGAAATATGCTCGCATTGGTCAGCAAGATACAAGCGGTCATGAATACGACCTACGGTGATATGGAAAAACGCACGTTTCTGTTGAGCATTATTCCCTATGCTCTGAAACATCAGGCGGAAGATCAGATTCCAGCTTCCGCCCTGATTGCGATGGCGATTTACGAAAGCAATTATGGTCGCAGCGAACTTGCCAGAGAGCATTTCAATTATTTTGGCATCAAAGCGTGGAAATCCACCTGGAAAGGAGAGGTGGCTTACATGTCTACTGTGGATTCAGGACGTCGCACCATGGCAAATTTCCGTTCCTATCCGGGATTTGAAGAAGGTGTAAGTGGTTACGCCCAGTTTATTCTTAATTCCCAGCGCTATCGCAAAGCGTTCCACTACAGTGATGGTCCTTCTTTCGTCCGGGAACTGCTGCATGCCGGTTATTGTCCGGATCATGACTATCTGGACCATATCAAAATCATCATGGCCCGGCACCAGCTCAATCAGCTGGACTTACCACATCTGATGCCCGATACGGCAGCTGAAACGCAAATCAAAAAATCCGTATCCAGCGTTCGTTAAATTTTTCAGACTATGGCAGAAAAAAAAGCAGCGCAGGCAACAGCATTTGCTTTATTGACCGTTCTCATAGTGGCAGCTATCGGCTTTCTTTACTTCAGCTGGTCAGATGCGCAAAGACTGGCACAGAGTCGTCAGTCAAAAATCAGCGAACTAGAAGGTAAAGTGGGCGCACTGAATGATCAGTTGGATAATCTTTCCCTTCAAAATGAAGAACTGACGGACATGCTCAGTGGCGAGCAAAGCAAGCTGGCTGAAGCGGAGAAAAAAACACAGGCACTCCAGGCGGCTGAGAAGCGGATGAAGGCAAAAATGGAAGCAACCCTGGCCAAAGCTTCCCAGGAGCGGGCAGATTTTGCAGCGAAACTGGAAGCGGAAAAGAAAAATGCAGAAACATCCAGGGCTTCGCTGGAAGAAAAACTTAATCGGACTATTTCCAGTAAGGATGTAGTGATTTCAAGGCTTAAAGATCAACTGCGGGTGGATGTGGCGGACAAGATTTTATTTAAGCTGGCTTCGGCTGAATTGTTGCCGGGAGGCAAACAGGTTCTGGATCAACTCGGGTTGGCACTTTCACAATCACCGGATCAGATGATTGTCGTGGCGGGACATACTGACGATCTGGCAATGAAAAAAGGTTCACTGCGATTTCCAACTAACTGGGAACTCTCTGCGGCAAGAGCCTTGGCAGCAGTGCGCTATTTAGAAGAAGTCTGTGGAATTCCAGGGGAGCAGCTCAAGGCAACGGCCAATGGTCCGTATCATCCGCGGGTTCCAAACGACTCCGATGAAAACCGGGCGAAAAACCGGCGAATCGAAATTTTCCTGACACCGATTAATCCGGAAGTCTAGAAGACGTCCGGAATATCAGAAATGTCCAATGGATCAGACTTGGGCTTGGTCTTGTTTTCATCCTTATCTCCAGACTCATCCATCAGGCGAGCACCTTCTAGCATGATTTCCTGCCAGGGCATCTGGATGGATACTTTATCTAATACCTCTTCCTCGTTGAAGGAATACTGACAGCGCCCCCAGCGTAACATATGATAGCAGGCATTAAGACCTTCAAATGCACCGGAATCCGCATGGTAAAGTGTACCATCAGAAATATAAATATAACCTTTGGTGCCTTTCGACAAGTGATCAACCTGGACCATCCCGGTCCATTCACTCATACATAGCATTTGCACCAAGTCAGGCAGCGGAAGCGTAGATAAGTAGCCCAGCGTTTTGACTTCCCGCTCTGATGAAGCTGGATCGGGTGAGTTTTCCTTCAGGGATGCCGCTTTTTTAACTACGTGCTGCAGAACCATTTCAATCTCGTAAGGCTTGGCAATAAAGACTGTTTCAGACGGTGACCAGTGAATCGCCTTGAGCGCAGGACTCTTTGTGTCTCCCAGCACAATCAGTGCCGGCATGCCAAAGCCGGAAAGCAATGCCCGGTAATAGCCCATGAAATGAGGTCCCGGGCTGTCACCGTCAACGATCAGCAGATCGAGCGGAGCAACAGGATCCTTAACCTCTCCGCCAATGGCTTCCACAGAATAATTGAACTTCGAGGAGAGCCCGAGCTCCAACCACTCTGCTTCGTTTTTAGGCCACAATGCGAGTCCTATTCTCATAAAAAAACAATAGCAAATTTTGTGCCCGTTTGATAACTAGGTATGAATATTGCTAATAATTTAATACCATGTTTGCAGGTTCCTTCAAGCAAATGCCGTTTTCTGAGGTGGTACGACTCTTGTCATCATCACACCAGACAGGTGCGCTCAACATTAAGGAAGAGGGAACGGAAGTGCTCATTGGGCAGCTTTTTATGCAGATGGGACAACTTATTGATGCCGTGCAGGGCAGTCACAACGGACTGGATGCCATCCAGGAGCTGTGTCGCTGGATTGAAGCGGATTTTGTCTTTGATGCGACAGCGGAATCCAGCCGCCAATCGTTAGTAGCCTATCCAACTGAGAAACTTATAGAGAAAATCAAATTACGAACCGATGAGTTGAAGGCAATCAAGGACTCGATGCCGAAGCCGGAGGATGTGCCGCTTTATCAATCAGGGATGGATGCCAGCAGCTTAAATGTGACACCGGATGAACTCGCTTTGCTTTTGCAATGTTCCGGAGAAAAAACGGTGACACAGATTGCACAGGATTCCGCCAAAACAGCAGATCAAATTTCAAACTCCCTGGCAAGGTTTCGTCATGCCGGGATTATTACCCTGCAAAGTTTACCGGCTACTGGTGCGGGCACCACGCCAGCAGATCAGGGGAACGCACCCCAGCCAAAAGATTCCGGAAAACCAGTTCGTTACTGGAGAGGACACATCGTTGAATAAAAACTGGCACACTGAGTGCTTTAAAACCGATTAACTACTATGAAAGAAAACCACCTATCGTTTATACGAATTACTAGCTTATCCATACTCGGCTTCCTGATAATACTTTCTACGGTTAACGCCCAGGATTCGATTGAGGTTGAGCCACTTGCTTCTACCAGCGTCAGCCTTGAAGATGAAATCCGCCAGCTGCAGCGTGATACCATTTCGCTGCAGCGCACCATGATGGAGAGCGGGATTTCTGCACAGATGCGCGAGGATCTGCAGAAAGTTTACAAGTTGGATGCCATGGAAGCGGAAATCAAAGCCTTGACCGATGCGAATGCGGAAATGGAAACAGAGCTGAAACAGATGAAAGGCCGTCAGGACAAGATGACGGCATTGGAGTCTGCGGCAGAACAGGCTGCGCAGGGATTTGTCGGGGCGAATTTAGTATGGGTTTTGCTTGCTGCCTTCCTGGTGATGCTGATGCAGGCAGGCTTTGCATTTCTAGAAGGCGGATTCACACGGCCTAAAAACGTAGCTCATACCATGTCGATGAACTTGTTGGACTATTCGATCGGGATGCTGGCATTTTGGGCTTTTGGATTTGCGATAATGTTCGGGAATGTTGGTGAAAATGCTGACCTGGGAATTGCCGCAGATACTTTGAATACTGGATTCTCGGTTGGCCAGGATGGCAAGTGGAGTATCATGGGCACAGAAGGTTGGTTCCTGAGTGGTGAAATTTTGATAACCAGCGGAATTTTTGCGTTGTTTATGTTCCAACTGGTGTTTGCGAATACGGCCAATACGATTCCAACCGGAACCCTGGCCGAACGCTGGAAGCTGACAGGCTTCGCTTTCCACTCTGTGATGGTTGCAGGTTTTATCTATCCGCTCTTTGGTCACTGGGTCTGGGGCGGAGGCTGGTTGGCGGAACTGGGTTTTGCAGACTTTGCAGGTTCTACGGTGGTTCACATGGCCGGGGGCGTCCTCGCGCTGGTGGGGGCCTACGTGGTTGGCCCGCGAGTCGGTAAGTTCAATCAAGACGGCACGGCCAACCCGATTCCGGGTCACAACCTGCCCATGGCCTTCCTGGGGACCTTTCTGCTGGCATTTGGCTGGTTTGGATTCAATGCGGGATCAACCCTTTCGGGAACCAATACCACCATCGGAATTATTTCTGCAAATACTGCACTCGCCTCCGGTGCAGGTTGCATGGTGGCTGCGATTACCAGTCGCCTGAAATTTGGAAAGGTCGACCCTAGTTTTATCTGTAATGGCCTGCTTGCCGGGTTAGTGGGAATTACCGCACCATGTGCTTTTGTGGATGCATGGGCTGCTGTGGTCATTGGTGCCATCTGCGGGGTTGTGGTGGTATATAGCGTGTTGTTTATCGAAGACTTCATGAAATTGGATGATCCGGTTGGAGCGATTTCGGTGCATGGAACTTGTGGAGCAATTGGTGGCCTGGCGGTAGGTATCTTTGCCAACGGCGACAACGGAGTCACCGGAATTTTTCTGGGAGACGGGCGCCAGTTTGTGGTGCAGGTTGTGGGAGTCTTCACCTGTTTTATCACGTTTGGGGTCTTAGGCTACTTGATGTATATGATTTCCAATAAAATTGTTAAAAATCGCGCGACTGATGCAGAGCAGATCGCCGGCCTGGATATATCGGAAATGGGTATTGAGGCTTACGCGTACGCGAACAAAGAAGAAGAGAAATAATTTTCTTGTTGGTTACTTATCAAAAAATACGCACGGCTCAGGTCGTGCGTATTTTTTTGTCTGCGGGAACGTATTTGCTTCACCCCGTAAGTTCTTTAGCGTAACAATTTCGGATGCTCAGAGCCGGAATTGTAGGACTGCCCAATGTAGGAAAAAGCACGCTGTTTAATGCGATGACACGCACACGAAAGGCAGAGTCGGCCAATTACCCTTTCTGCACCATCGAGCCGAACGTCGGTATGGTAATGGTACCTGATGTCAGACTGGAAACCCTCGCTAAGATTTCAGACAGTGAAAAGGTAATTCCTGCTGTGATCGAAATGATGGACATTGCTGGACTGGTTAAAGGCGCCAGTGAAGGCGAAGGATTAGGCAACCAGTTTCTGGCGAATATCCGGGAAACAGATGCCATCGTGCAAGTGGTGCGCTGTTTCGAAGATGCGGACGTTCACCATGTGAATGGTAGCATCGATCCACTGCGTGATATTGAGGTTATTATGACCGAGCTGATTCTGGCGGATATATCATCACTGGACAAACAGGAAAGCCGGATAGCCAAACTCGCGCGCACGGGAGACCAGGATGCCGGACAGCAAATGGAGGTTCTGGCGATCCTGAAGTCAACCTTGGATGCCGGTAAACCGGCACTGAGCTGTGATCTAACCGATGAGGAGCAGACCATAGCCAAGTCCTTTTTTCTGCTGACCTCCAGCCCGACCTTGTTTGCCTGCAATGTTAAAGAAGAAGATTTAGCGGAACTGGAAGATGGCAAGCGAGATTCAGAAACCGGCAAACGGGTAGCTCAGGTAGAGCAATACTGTTCCGATCACTTGGCAGCTGGATCCGTGGTGATCAGTGCTCAGATAGAGTCCGAATTGATGGAGCTCTCAACCGAAGAGGCGGCAGAATATCTTGCCGGCATTGGTGTCGGGGAATCAGGCGTCGGAAAACTGATCAAGTCTGTTTATCACTTGCTGGGACTGCAGACATATCTGACAACGGGCAGACAGGAGACGCGCGCCTGGACCATCAAGCAGGGTGATAAGGCACCGCAGGCAGCTGGAGTGATTCATACTGATTTCGAACGCGGCTTCATTGCAGCTGAAACCATGAGTTTTTCAGACCTTAAAGCTCTTGGGTCTCAGGCTAAGGTGAAAGAAGCCGGTAAGCTGCGGATTGAGGGTAAGGAGTATGTGGTTCAGGATGGCGATGTGATCGAATTCCGATTTAATGTCTGATGTTTAAGCTTGTTAAATAGGGCTGACTCTTTTTAAGTCATATGCGTGATACCACTGGACTGGATACGGCATCTGCCTGAAAAACAATACTCAAGCGGTGAACAGATTGTTACCAAAGGCTTGGATCACGATTGTCTCTTTTTTTTAAAATCCGGCAAAGTGGAGGTTGTGCGTGACGGGTATCGCATCACTTTGATAAAAACGCCTGGCAGTGTGCTCGGGGAAATGTCAGTATTACTTAAGCTTCCCGCTACCGCTGATGTGGTAGCAACTAAAGAGGTGTCCTGCCACGTTGCTGAAAATCCTATGGACTTTCTACGTCAACATCCGGATATTGCCGTTCAGGTTGGGGTGGCACTGGCTTATCGGGTGGATGCTGCCACCAAATATCTGGTCGATGTGAAAGAGCAGATGAAGGACTGCTCAGATCATGTCGGGATGGTAGACGGTGTGCTGGATGCAATTGTACATCGTGATGTAAAAAAGAAGCTGCCATTACATACAGAGTGACAGGTGTCAGGCTTTGGTAAGCGGTATCGTCTCACATCCTTCCATACCGCACCAAGTGATATGGTCGGATTCAATCTCGACAACAATCATAGCGGGAGCTGATCCAGTCTGGCGTCCGGAGTTAGTGATCAGGGTATTTTTGATTTTATCATGCCAGCTTCCGTCCGGGTAGTAAGGAGCATTGTGAATATGTCCTGAAAAAACAATTTCCGGTTCATGCTGCTGAATCCACTCTCTAACGCTGGTGTCTCCCAGATCACGCTTACCATTCCAGCTCACCTTGGTTCCCTGAGGTGGAGCGTGATGCACCCAGAAAATATGATCGGTCCCGGCATCAGTCTGCTGCTGCAACCACTCAGCTACCTTTTCCCTTTCTTCCGGCTCCTCCCACCAGGGAAAAGAAAATATTTTGAGCCCTTTCCCTTCAAAGACCTGCCCGTCCACCGTCAGTCCGGGTATGGCAAAATCTTGCAGCCACTCCGCAGTGCGGGTTCCATCACCTTCATCTACCAGATCATGATTACCGGAACAGACAATCATGGGAACTTTGGAACAGATTTTTTTGAAGTATTCGCCGACCACCGAAGCCTGCGTATCTGTATCAACATAAGACCCAAGGTCCATCATGTCACCGGCCAGAATAATCAGATCGTAATCTTCACAGTTCTGAAGCAGCCAGTCAAATTGCTGTAGTGAGTAATGCAGATCGGAAATGGAAAGGATTTTCATTAAACGTAATATGTATCATCATCGCCACTGGTGATAACACTGGCAAGTTCATTTGCTGGCAGCTGCAACTTTGGCTGCATAACCATAACGCAGATTATACATTGAGTGAATGAGTTCAGGTGCTTTTGCCCGATTAAGCAGTTGCAGGATGGCGGTGAGACCTGCAGGAAGAATGTCGGCACGGGATGCCGGAATGTGAATGTAACGCATCCGTTCGACTATGGATAACACGGCAATTTCCGCGAGAAAATCAGCTAACTGTGTATAGCTCAGACGTGCAGAAAAAGCGTCAAAAGACAATTCCTGTCGTTCTGCCAGTAGTGATCGGATGAGATTGAGAGCACCACCTGTACCAATCCACGGGGCTGAGCTGATAGTGTTTAACCATGGAACTTGATCCCAGTGCTGGTCGACTGCTTCTTCAATGGCCTGGCGGTGTTCCAAGTTGAGTGGACCAGGGTCGCTTTGCTGATACTTTTTATAGAGACGCACTGCGCCCAATGGCAGGCTAACCAGCTCTGTTATCTTAGGAGTCCAGTGGATCAATTCCAGACTACCCCCTCCCAGATCAAACATATAAAATTCTTTCAGATTTTTCAGGTCCGGATCACAGCCTGCACCCAGCGCAATGGCCTCCGCTTCCTGCTGTCCACTCAGCAAGTTGACAGCATGTCCGGTGATCTCAGTAATCTGCTTACAAAAAATTGCACGGTTTTCAGCTTCGCGAACGGCGCTGGTTGCCACAATGGCTGTTTTTTGGGGGTGGTAAGTCTTAGCCTGCTGCAGGAGTTTTTCCACTGATGCCGCCCCGGCACGCATGGCTTTCTCGGTCATGGTGCGACTGCCCATCCCCAAAAATCCGCCAATTCGTATGTTATCAGCTTCAAAATGAACGGTTTCCAACAGATTGCCGTTACTGAAGTCTGCCACCAGTAATTTGATAGAATTACTGCCAATGTCAATAATGGCAATGCGCAGAGCAGATGAGGTCATAGTTTCGTTATGCACGGGAGTGGTGAAAAATAAACCAAGATTCAGGTCAAATTCTCAGTTGCACAATCAGAAATTATATGGATGATATTCCCTCTTTGGAATCTGTGATCTTGTGTATCAGTTCTTGTTCAGAAGCGGTAACAAGCTCTGAATTCGGATTGCACCCGACATCCGCAGTGGATCAGGATGAGAAAAAAACTTTAGTCGGGATGGTAGAGGAAAACTTTAGTCGGGGTGTAGCTCAGCTTGGTAGAGCGCTTGCTTTGGGAGCAAGATGTCGCATGTTCAAATCGTGTCACCCCGACCATTTTCAAACAAGTGCACTACGTATATATCATCTACAGTGCGAAATTAGACCGTTACTATATCGGGGAGAGTGAAGATTCTGAAACACGCCTGGATTTTCACAATGGTGGATTTCAGAGATACAGCAAACGAGCATGTGATTGGGAATTGGTTTTCAAAGGTCAACATGCGAGCCGGACTGAAGCCCAAAAGGTGGAGCGCAAAATTAAATCCTCCAAGAGTCGGAAAACCGTCAAGCGCTGGATATCCGGAGCAGATAATCTGATGCAGTGAGACAGCTTGGTAGTCCCGACCCCGCAGGGTGTCGCATACATGTTAACATAAGGTTGGAGGCTGCTGGTGAAATGTAGGATGAGATACCTCCGCCACAGCGGATGATCTCGTCACGCGCTAACGGTAGGATCCGTCCTGACGAGATCGTCCGCCTTTGCCAAGGCTTCGGCGGAAGAATCTCATCCTACACCCGGAAATGTCATCTGCTGATTTCACCGATAGAGGCAGGTTATCGGACCTGAGTTTGATCGAACTTTCGGTATTTTGTGGGAGATTGAAAGAACGTTCTCTACTAGGAAGGTAAAAGACGCATGTGACTGCGAAATCTGCTGTTTAAAGACTGCCTCGTTACAGCTCAAGTGCTCTCGTACAGAAAATACTCGTTTTTCAGATCTTCGATTTTACGGCGAAACTCATTACGGCTAGGCTCGCCAATGCGTTCCAGGATACGATAAATCTCTACGGCTCCACGAATATCGCCCTGATTCTCTTTAATGTTAGCCGCTGCCAGGCCGGATTTGATAAACCAGTGGAACTCAGGTTGTGAAGACAGTTCCGTGCTTTCTTCAGGCAGTAGCTGGCCGTAAACGACTTCCATAAAGGCTTGCAGCGCCTGGCCTGATTTGTTGAGCTTTTGGAAAATTTCCCCTTTGATGAAACCGGCTTCATTGCGTTCACCTGATGTGGCAGTCTCCATGGCAATCACTTCCTCAACCGCAGCAAGTGCACTCGGGTATAGGCTGCGATCTTCGGAGGCGAGAGTAAAGAGGCACTCGGCTTGACGGAGCCGGGCAAAAGACTTGATAGCAGGGCGGGGATTATCTTTTAAAACGGACTCTGAGACTTTCAAGGCAGCACGGTACTCGCCCAGCAGCATGTAGCAGAGAACCTGTAAAATACGCGAGTCAGGTTTGAGTTGAGAATCGGGATGAACCGTCTCCAGCATAGTGATGGCGTCGTCGTATTGACTAAGCTTGTGCAGTGATTGCCCGCCCCAGTAAGCGGCATGGTCTGCTTCCTCAGTCTGTGGGAAAAGCTCTATGACCTTTCGATACTCAGTAACTGCTTCAGCATGCAGGCCACGATTACCGAGGATGCTGCCGGTGTAGTAGATTGCTTTGGGCAGAATATGGGAATCGGGAAAGCGTGTCGTCCACTCCGTCAGTGAGCTGACGGCGTCTTCAGGTGATTTTGCACTGAGGAGATATTCCGTCTGAATCTTATAGAATAGCGCTTTATCCAGGCGATCAAATTCCGGATGATCTCTTTCGAGTGCAGTGAACGCGTTGAGTGCATCCGAGTTTTCGCCGGATTCATAGCTGGAATATCCGAGCCGGAAGAGCGCCTCTGCGGTTTGCGCAGGATTGTATTTATTTTGAATGAGCTCGGAATAAAGAGCACGTGCTTCCTGATTTTTTCCGGAGTGCTCATAGAGTCTTGCTTTTTCCATTAGCAGATCGACACGATGTGTGCTGTTCGGAAAGTTTTCGAAGAAGGTTTTCTCAGCGGAAAGGAACTCCTCCAGGTTATGGTCTCGTCCTAAACTGAGGAGTGTGCGCATCCAGAGAACTTCTTTTTCAGCCAGGGTGGCATGTTCAGTGGCCTGGCTGAACGCTTTTGCCGCTGCAGTAAACTTGCGCTCTGCAAAATACTGTTCTCCAATAAGAGTCAGGGCCCTGGTTTTGACATCACTCCGCGGTGAATTTTCTGCCAGATCTCTTAGTGTGACTACAGCTTCCTCGGACTGATTCTTTTGTATCAAAGCTTCCGCCATAGTAAGCTGCGCCGGCCAGATCCATTCAGAATCCGGATAATTCATCAGCAGGTGATCCAATTCGGTTATTGCGGCGTCGTATTTCTTTTCCAGGAAGAAGTATTTGCCAATAGCATACAGCCCGGAAACGGCGGTATCCGGATGTTTATTAACGAAATTTCGGACTTCCAGTGCAGCTGTGGTCAGCGTCTGGTTTTTAAATTGCACTTCAAGATAGCGTTGTACGGACTCCTGAATCTGCTCACTGTTGAGAGCCAGCCGGAAAGCTTTTTCAAAGTCTTTGGAAGCTTCAAGCCACTTATCTTGCAATGCCAGGATCATGCCGCACGTATGCCAGGCACTGACAACCAGAGATCTTGGCTGCGCCAGCGCGTCTGAAGTAATCCGCCGATAGGCCAGCAGGGCATCTTCATGGTTACCTTGCAGACGGTAGATTTCACCTTCCATGAAAGAGGATTCGTAGAGTAATTCTCCAGAGGGTTTAGCCATATTCAGTGCAACCAGCACTTCAAGTGCTTCCGCATATTTTTCTTTTGCTACTAGAATTCGGCATTGCTGCAGCATTGCTGCCTGTTTGCCTGGATCACTGTTTTTGAGGCTCAGCAGGGGATTAAGTATGCTGTTAGCTTCCTTTTCGTTGCCCATGCGGAAGAGGGCTTTACTCAGACCGAGACGTGTTTTCGTAACTAGTTCGTGTTCCGGATAGGCATTGAGGAATGTTCGGTAGCTTTTAATGGCCGATTCCAGCTTCTCACTTGAAGCTAAAGTCTGAGCTCGCCAATATAGGAATCCGGGTGCCAGGCTATCGTCGGCAGCAAGATTGACCTCGTTAAGAATATCCAATGCAGCTGCCTTTTCTCCTAGAAAATAGTGAGACTGTGCCAGCAGCCAAAGCGCCTCGTGCTTGAAATCACTTTCAGGATACTTTTCCAGAAAATTGGTGAGTTTGATTTTAGCAACATCATAGAGGTTGTCTTGAAAGGCACGCTTGGCAAAAGAGATGCCACGCCGTTCAAAAAAAGTGCTTTCTGCCTGTGCCTGGGCAGGCACCATGAATACCAGCAACATCAAAACGAACGGAATAGAGGGCAAAACTGCCCGACCACCCCTTTTTTTTCTTACCGCTTTATATCTCATATCCAACGTAACCCATCTGCATTATGATCAGATGATGTGCTTCAACCAGTCTTAATAGGGTACCAAATTTGTGGTCCAGTCAAGGCGTCAGTATGATGGATTCAAGCACTTTTTACCAGTTTTTGTATAAGAAATTGTCCTGTAATACTTTGCGGGTTCCGGGCAACTGCTTCAGGCGTTCCTGCAGCTACAATTTCTCCACCGCGTGGTCCTCCTTCCGGACCTAAATCAATAACGTGGTCAGCACACTTGATTACGTCCATATGGTGCTCAATGACAACCAGCGTATGCCCTGCTGTACGCAAACTGTAAAAGACCTCCAGCAGCAGTTCGATGTCGCTGAAGTGTAATCCGGTGGTGGGCTCATCGAAGAGGTATAGTGTGGACATGGGTGAACGTTTGCCGAGTTCAGCAGCGAGTTTAACCCGCTGAGCTTCCCCGCCGGAGAGTGTGGTGCCTGATTGGCCGAGTTGAAGATAGCCTAAACCGACCCGGTGCAGAGTTTCGAGTCGCTCGACCAACGACGGAATATTTGCAAAAACATCCATCGCCTCGTGCACCGTCATCGCAAGCACATCGGCGATATTGTGACCCTTGTAGGTAATCTCGAGTGTCTCCTGATCAAAGCGACGTCCCTTACAGGTTTCACAGGGGATAAAGACATCGGGCAGGAACTGCATTTCCAGTTTAATGGAACCATCACCCTTGCATACCTCACAGCGTCCACCAGGAGTGTTGAAACTAAAGCGACCTTTCTGATAGCCGCGGATCTTTGCAGCAGGCAGCTTGGCAAAGAGATCCCGAATCTCATCGAAGATTCCGCAGTAGGTAGCTGGATTTGAGCGAGGGGAACGACCGATCGGAGACTGATCCACCTGAATGATACGACCAACCAAGTCGCTACCTTCCAGATGATCAAACGCCCCCGGGGCTGCTTTGGCACCATTGAGTTTACGTGCAAGGGCGCGACTCAGGATGTCATTAATGAGCGTGCTCTTGCCAGAACCGGAAACTCCTGTGACACAGGTCAAACAGCCGACAGGAATAGCTGCATCAATCGATTTAAGATTATTTTCGCGGGCGCCGATAATGCGAATCCACCCGCGTCCTACCGGGATACGTTTAGATGGAACCGAAATATAACGGTCTCCCGAGAGATAAGGGCCGGTGATGGAATCCGAATGATCTTTCAGCTCTTCAGGGCGCCCCTCTGCAACGATGCGACCTCCACGTTTTCCTGCCGATGGCCCGAAGTCATAGATCCGATCCGCCAGCTGCATCGTCTCTTCGTCGTGCTCCACCACCACCACCGTATTACCGAGGTCGCGCAGCTTACGCATGGTATGGAGCAGTCTTTCATTATCACGCTGGTGCAGACCGATACTGGGTTCATCCAGAATGTAGAGTACTCCAGTCAGTCCGGAACCGATCTGTGTGGCCAGCCGGATGCGTTGCATTTCACCACCGGAGAGTGTGGAGCTTTCGCGGGTGAGCGATAAGTATCCCAGTCCGACCGCATCAAGGAATTCCAATCGCTGCGTGATTTCTCGAATCACTTCGCCCACTGCTTTTTCCTGTGCAGCGGGCCAGGCATAACGCTGAATGAACATCAGCGCCTGTTGGATCGGAAGCTGGCAGAATTCGATAATGTTGAGTTTTTGATGCTGAGGATTCTGATCCAGATATACGGACAGAATTTCTCGTCGCAGTCGTTTGCCATTGCAGTGCCGACAGGTGTGCTTGTTGAGATAAGCCGAGAGGCGCTTGCGGCTGAGCGGGCTGTTACTGCTGTCAAACTGGCGGGCTACTTCGTCAAGAACACCTTCAAACGTGCGGGAGGAAGTCCTGGTCTCACTTTTGCGTCTGGTCGTAAACTCAATTTTTGCTTGGCCGGATCCTGTCAGTACCAGAGCGTGGAAGGATTCCGGTAACTCTGACCATGGCACGTTCATGTCTACGCCAGCATGACGGGCCAGGTCATTCAGACGCTGCCGGTTGAGGGCGGCCTGCATTTTTGTGCCACGTTTCCACGGACGGATTGGCATCTCTTCCAGCGTTAAGGATGGGTCAGGTATGATCAGTTCTGGATCCGGCATCAGCTCGGTACCAAGTCCGTGACATTTTGGGCAGGCCCCAGTGTGGCTGTTGTAAGAAAAATGGCGGGGAGTGAGCCGGGGAAAGTGGAAACCAGTTTCCGGATCGAAATTCCCATTGCTGCGAATCCAGTCTCCGGGTGGTGTCTGCGGATCTTGCGCAATCCAGTTGATGACCACGATTCCGTCGCCCATCGTCAGCGCCAGTTCAACCGCTTCATACAAACGGCTGCGAATCCCACTGGAAACACTTAAACGATCAATCACTACTTCTATGGTATGTTTTTTAGCCGAATCCAGTTTAATTTTATCCTCTAATAGCAGGGTCTTTCCATCGACCCGGACGCGGATAAAGCCTTCTCGTTTGAGTCGTTCCATGATGTTGCGAAACGATCCGGCTTGGTTCCTGACCATGGGAGCTAAAATCTGAAAGCGCGTGGCGGCTGCTTCTGTCAAAATTTCGTCCACCAGACTGGCTATGGAAGCACGTTGCAGTGCTTTGCCGGTATCCGGGTGGTAGGGCTGGCCGCAATTGGCGTACAGCACCCGCAGATAATCATAGATCTCGGTGGCCGTGCCCACGGTCGAGCGGGGATTACCTGTGCCACCGCGTTGTTCAATGGCTACGGCTGGAGATAGTCCCTCGATAGCATCCACATCAGGTTTCTCCATCTGATCCAGAAACTGGCGGGCATAGGAAGAGAGGCTCTGAACATAGCGGCGCTGTCCCTCTGCAAAAAGAGTGTCGAAAGCCAGTGAGGACTTGCCTGACCCGGAGGGACCGGTAAACACCACCAGGTGGTTCTTGGGGATTTTCAATGAGATATTTTTCAGATTATGCTGCCGGGCACCTTTAATCTCAATATAGGAATAGAGCGTCATGTTTAACCCCTCATCCTAAGGTTGGCCCAGCTAAAAGGCAAAAAAAAGCTGATCATCTGAAAATATGAATTTAGTGTTGGGAAAGCTACACTGCTTCGGCTTGGATAGAGGCTTTATGTCGGGCAAGATAAAGGTTTTAGATGCTATCGTAGCCAACCGCATTACAGCAGGAGAAGTGGTAGAGCGTCCGGCCTCGGTCGTTAAAGAACTCGTTGAGAATGCACTGGATGCCGGGGCATCTAAAATTGTCATTAGCGTGGAAAAGGGGGGGAAGCGGTTGATTCGTGTGACCGACAATGGCATGGGGATGAGCTCTGCGGATGCAGAACTCTCGTTGCAACGGCATGCTACCAGCAAAGTTCGCACCACTGAGGACATCAGTCGTATTGCCACACTGGGATTTCGTGGTGAGGCATTGCCTAGTATTGCGTCGGTTTCACGGTTTCAAATGGTAACACGCACAGCGGAGGGTGAGGCTGGGACCGAGATTCTGGTAGAAGGAGGTAAGGTTCGTAAAATGCAGGAAGTCGGCGTTCCGATTGGAACCGAAATTGAAGTGCATACGCTTTTTTCGCATATTCCAGCGCGGCGCAAGTTTTTGAAAACGGACAATACGGAGTGGGGTCATATAGACGGCTTTCTGCGACGATGTGCCCTGTGCCATCCACAAGTTCATTGGGAATGGCGGCACAATAGTGCCAACTGGAATCGTTATCCGGCAGTAGCTACACTGGACGAAAGAACGTTGCAGTTGTTTGGCAAGGCTTGGCATGCCGACACACTTCCGCTGATAGAAAAGACAAGTCGCCATGGTTGGGTATTCAGGGGACGGGTATCACAACCTGCACACACGCGTAGCAGTCGTAATGAGCAATACTGGTTTATCAACGGCCGCCCGGTAGTCCATGCAGGTCTGTCCTACGCCTTGCAGGAAGCTTTTGGGGCTCATATTTCCAAAGGCAGTCATCCGTTTGGTGTCTTTTTTCTGGAACTGCCGATGGAGGATGTGGATGTGAATGTGCACCCGGCCAAGCGGGAGGTAAGACTGCGAAATGAAACTGCAGTGCGTCGGATGATCAACGAAACGGTAAATCAGCTTTTGCATGACTGGTCCAAGCAAAAAAGCGAAGCGACCCGGATCTCGATTCTTGCGAAAGTGGCCGGACAGGAGGCAGATATGGGGGTTCCAGTACCCGACACGCCTGCCACTAAGAAAGCAGCAACACTCAAGATCGATCACTTGCAGCCGGAGCAGGCAGAATGGCAGGAAAAGGTCGCTGAAACGCGCACGCCGTCTGCTGATATCACGAGCCGGAATGAGACGGTTCCTGGATTAAAACTGCTGGGTAAAACCGAGCCTGGATTGATTTTGGCGGAAAGTGATGAGGGGCTGGTACTGGTGCATATTCAGGCGGCCTTTGAGCGGATCTACTTTGAGGAATTAATGGAACGCTTTGCACAAGAGGAGAAAGAATCGCAAGCGCTGCTGGTGCCTGTAAGTCTTGAATTCCCGCCGGAACTGGCAGCCTTTGTGCAGGAGGCACAGTCCTACCTCGGAAAAGCAGGTATCTCGATAGCTTCACTTGGTGGAAATGCTTTTATGGTAGATGCCTTGCCAGCGGCAGTCTCATCACGTGATCCGGAGCACTTTGTCCGTCAAGTGGTCGACACATTAAGTGAAAGTGGTGACCGCTTGCGAACAGCGCAGAAATTACAGCACGATCGGGTAGCGGCTGCTCTGGCCAAGCATATGAGCCGCGGTCGTCGCACCGAGAGTGATGCGGAATTAAACTGGTTGTTGCATCGCCTATATGATTGCGATCTGCCCTATACCCGCCCGGATGGTCGACCAACGATGATCCTGCTCAGCCGGAATGAATTCAGGCGGCGATTCCAAGTGGATTGATTCTTCTGAGACTTTCGCCAGACTCTTCATTATGGAAATCAGACGCTATGAACTGAAGCCCCCGGCCTTTCATCCTTGGCGTCCTGAGTTTCTGGAAGTCGCAACGGAAGTAGCTCTGTATATCAAAAGTCGAATTCCGGAGATCCGGGTTGAGCATGTGGGCAGTACATCAGTGGATTATTGTGGCGGTAAGGGAATCGTGGATTTGCTCGTATTGTATTTCGGCCAACCGGGTGAGTTTGAACGCGTGCGTGATCAAGTCGATGCTATCGGATTTCAAAAGCAGTCGGGTGGACACATTTTCCCGGAAGATCGTCCAATGCGGGTCGGTGCAGTTCAATTTAAGGGAATCGAGTATCGTTTTCATATCCATGTGTTGCAGTCGGGATGTAAAGAAGAGCGGGGATTGTGTGAATTCCGTGATGATTTGCGCCAGGACGAAGAACGTCGTGCATCTTATATTGAGCTAAAGCAGCAAATTCTTCAGCGGCGATTGTCAGACCCGAAAGATTATACAAGTCGTAAAAGCACTTTTTTTGACGATTAGCCGTCAGAGTCCTGCAGAGTTATGCTATCTGTTATTAAGATTCAATTATGCAAGAAGATACCATCATTGGAATTGACCTGGGAACCACCAATTCAGCAGTAGGTGTCATGGACACCGGCTTCCCGGTACTCATTCCAGACGCGCAGGGGCGACGGTTAACACCTTCGGTGGTCGACTTCAACCATCGCGAGCCGCTCGTGGGTGCCGCTGTCGCAAATTCGGATGAGAATCATGCATCTTCCGTGGTCTATTCTGCTAAACGATTAATGGGTCGCCGCTATCAGGAATTAACGGCAGATGAGATGGGTGATCTGGCCTATGGCATCGTCGAAGCGGCAGATGGCTGGGCAGGCATTCGGATCGGAGATCGGATACGAATGCCGGAGGAGGTATCCTGTGAGGTATTGAGAAAACTCAAAGCCGATGCTGAGGCGTATCTGGATCAGGAGGTCATGCGTGCGGTAATCAGTGTGCCCGCTTATTTTAACGACGTTCAGCGTCAGAAAACCAAGCAAGCAGCTGAACATGCAGGATTGACGGTCGAGCGCATGATCAGTGAACCGACGGCTGCCGCACTGGCTTACGGCGTTGATCGTGAATATCCTCAAGCAAAAATAGCAGTATATGATCTGGGTGGCGGCACTTTTGATATATCCATTTTGGAACTGAACGAAGGTGTTTTTGAGGTGCTGTCAACGCATGGCAATACTCAACTCGGCGGTGATGATATTGATCAGGCGCTTGTCGACTGGATAAAAAATGAAATCGCACCTAAAGCCGGAAATGACACGCTCTCTAAAGCCTCTGAAGTAGAGGGGCGATTACGCAGGGTAGCAGAACGCACAAAGCTGGCGCTCAGCAGCCGGGATAGTGTTTCGGTGGACTTGCCGGAATACAACTGGAGCCGGACGCTGGATCGGGCCTGGCTGAACCGATTAGCGCGACCGGTGATTGAACGCACCCGGAAATCCTGTTTACGTGCCTTGCAGGATTCCGGACTGCGACTGGATGAGCTCAATACGGTTTTGCTGGTTGGCGGACAGACCCGAATGCCTTTGGTGCGGGAAGTGGTTCGGGATATTTTTGGTCAGACGCCTGATACCAGTGTTGATCCGGACGAAGCAGTCGCACGTGGAGCAACGGTACAGTCCGGCATCCTTTCAGGAAAGTTACAGGAATTGGTCCTGCTGGATGTGACGCCGCTGTCACTGGGGATTGAAACATTTGGCGGCTTGATGAATGTGATTATTCCGCGCAACTCCACTATTCCCTGCAAAGCAGGTGAAGTCTTTACCACGGCAGTGGATTTTCAGGAGACCATGCGGGTATCCATTTTGCAAGGGGAACGCGAACTGGCAGCAGATAACTGGAAGCTTGGCGAAATGACAATAGACTTTCAGAAAGCTGCTCGCGGGGAAGCTCGAGTCGGTGTCCAGTTCGAAATCGACAGCAATGGTATGCTGCAGGTGCTGGCACGTGATATCACGACCGGGAAGGAGCAACAGGTAGAAGTGGATTCCGCTGTGGATGTCTCTGATGAAGATGTTGAGAAAATGGTCTCGGAATCGGTGGATCATGCTTTTGAGGATATGGAGGCAAGACGCAAAATTGAAGCATGGACAAAAGCGAAGCGTTTGATCGAAACGACGCGTAAAGCCATGTCAATGGCGGGGGATGCATTGTCCGACAATATCAAACGGGAAATAGAAGTGGCTTTGGCGTCGCTGGCTGAAATGGAAAGTCGGGGCAGTAGCCGCGAAATCAAGGCACAGATACAGGTCCTGGACCAGGCTTCACTGCCACTGGCAGACCTATTGATGGAGCAGGCGATGGAACAAGCGGTGCTGAAGGCACTGGAGTCATAACATGGTTCAGTGAAAGACACTTGCATCTTGCCGCCAATCGGGTAATAAGAATAATTCACTATGGATGATTCAGAAGTAATTGCAGATTTAACTGCGGTCGGAATACTTGGGTATCTTAATGATGACGACCTCGAAGCGCTCAAATACCACGGCGAGTTCGGGGAGTATGGCGAGGGTGAAATCATTGTAGAAGAGGGTGTGCGTCAGTATAATCTTTTTATCATTGTTTCCGGTCAGTGTGAGATTGTTTTAGGAGGAGGCGGGAGTGAAATGGTGGTTGGTGAAATCGGCCCGGGTTCCTGTATTGGTGAAGTCAGCATTCTTGAGCCGGGTGATGCAACGGCTACCGTCCGAGTGAAAGGCACCGCAGTACTATGGAAACTGGATGTGGAGCAGTTACAGGCATTCTTCGAAAAACTACCGGTAGCTGCCGGTCAGCTGATGCTGGGCATTGCACAGCTTCTTTGCCAGCGTTTGCGCACAGCCAACCAGACCATCATGCAGAGCAAACAGACACCCAAACATCTTGGTGTTCGGGCTGGTCGCGTTCAGGCTCCGATTCGCGTTACCGATCTGATTGAGGATAAACCGGCGTCCGGCGGATTGTTCTCCAACCTGATGGGCAAGAAACAGAAGAAACCGACGATTTCTACCGAAATCAAGAAGTAGCCTGCGGGCACTTAGTCCAAGTTGAGCCATTTCCCCGGTTCCGGGATGGTGACTTTCATTTTCGGGCACTGCTCGGTCAGTTGCTGATTAAACCAGTTCATGGCATCCGGATCCCCATGCACCAGAATACACTGTCGCGGACTGGTGCGTTTGATATAACTCAAAATATCTTCGCGCTGGGCATGCGAGGTAAAATCATAATGCTTGATCTCGCAGCGTACCCGTTGTGGGCCATCGCTGCGATTGAGTATGAGGCTTTCACCTGTTTTCGTGGCTTGGAGTCTTCCTGCTGGTGATTCCGGATCGGCATATCCAACAAAGTAAACGCTGTGACGCGGATCAGACAGAAAGAGTTTCGCAAGCCTGTTCGAAGTGGTCATTTCGTTCATCATGCCGGAAGGTAATAGATACAGATGTCCAGCTTGCGGTTTGAATCTATCCATTTTCTTCCAGTCTAAAACCTGGGGCCGGATATCTTCAAAAATGGAGATTTGCTTGTCGGCCATTCGGTCATAGATCTGTGAGAACACTTTGCCCAGGCCTCCAATAAAGATCGGATGCATGGGAAGTTCTCCGCGGCGTTGTGCTCGAAAGAGCAGCGTCAGCAGTTCTTGAGATTTGCCCATTGCAAAAATCGGCATCAACACAGCACCGTGACGGTCAAAGGTATCCTGAATACCCTGAATCAATTTTTTCTCCACTTTCGAGCGGGAGTATCCCCCCCCAGTACTCTGTGCGCCCCGGGTGGTTTCGATAATGAGGGTATCCATACTATTTTCCGGCAACTCCGCTTTTTTGAGTATAGTCTGGTCGGTAAAACTGATGTCGCCCGTATAGAGCACCCGCTTCTTATTCAATTGCAGTTCGATACTGGCAGATCCAAGAATATGGCCGGCATGATGCAGGCGGAAACGATGGCTTTCGGATTCCGGATCTTTAAGCGGGTGGCCTTCGAGCGACCACCAGCGATTGAAGTGAATGGCACGCCACATTTTACTCTGTGCGGTAACCATCGGATGCGTGTAAAGCGGACACTCGCGGATACCTTGCTCATAACGCTGTTTTTTCATGACGTTAACCGAATTATGCAGTAACGGCTCAGCCAGAAAATAGGTTGCCTCACTCATAAACACAGGCAGCTCCGGGAATCTTTCCAAGACTAGCGGGACCGCACCCGTATGGTCATGGTGGGCATGACTGACAAACAATCCCTTCAAAGGAAGGTGATCAAGCAGATCCAACTCCGGCACTGCTTCATAACCGTCATATTTCGGGTGCATGCCGGCATCCAGCAGTAATCCATATCCGTCGTCTTCGATATAGTAACAGTTTGCCCCGATTTCATTGTATCGGGACAAGTTGAGAAAGCGGGTCATGTAAAGCGGTGCGGAAGTCCTTAAGCCCTCCTGTTAGAAATTCTCAGTGCTGTGCATCGGAAGTTGGGTGCCTGGTGCTGAATATTGACTTTTGACCCACTCCCGCACTAATAGTGCTCCCTGTTGTGCGGAAAGTTGCTCACGTGTGGTAAGGCGGGTGCTTTCAATGATATCGGCTGCCGGTGGTGTCCGTTCTGCAACATAAAAAACATAACCCGAATCGCCAACGAGTTCAAACGAGCTGGTTTGCTTAACCTCCATAGCCGAGGCGGAGCGCGCGGCTAGCCGAACGGATTCGGGTTGTTCCGAGTTTCTCATTTGCAGTGAGGGAGTGACTGATAAATCCTTGCCCGGCTTGAAGCCGGACTCTTTCAGTGCATGTTCCCAGGTAGCTCCTTCATCCATGAGATCACGCAATCTGGCTGCCATTTGGCGTCCCTCAATCGAAAGACGTCGCTCGATTTCCTGGGTGCGGAAATCCTCACGAAGCTGCGGCTCTACCTGCTCGAAAGAAATGGGCTCACTGCTCAGAATCTCAGTCAAATGGATAACCACAAAACCGTCATCGACTTCAATGGCATCACTGACAGGTTCCGTTGCTGTGAGTGTAAATGCAGCTTGTGTTACCTTCTGGCCGCCGGCGATGCCGGGGACGGCCTGATTCACAGCCACAAAATCGGTTTGCCTGGTGGTCACGCCTGCCTGGGCTGCCTGTGCGGTGAAGTCGGGCAGCTCTGACTGATCCTGATATGCCAGATAGAACGGATCTGAAAACTGGAAGGCCTGCTCACCAAGCTTTCTCATCAGTTTCTCTCTCTCAGGGCCTTCAGTGGGTACTCCTGAGGCAAGCTGGAAATAAATGTAGTCGATTTTTCTTTTTTCGGGTGTCATGTAGCGGGCTAAATTCTGCTGGTAAAAACTGTCGAGCTCGTCTGGCTGGATCTGAATATTCCGGGCTACATCCGCACGACTGACAGTGGCCACTTTAATCAGACTGGTGCCATGCAGGCGATTGATGAGCGAGCTGATGTCCGTTTCACTGGTGACTGCGGAGGCTTGGATCATGCGATTAAATTTTTCAATTAACAGCTGATGCCGGACGGCAGATTCGAAACGCTCTAAATTCATTCCTTCAGCGATGCTGACACCGGGAGGATCAAAAAATGCAGCAGCAAATTGTTGGAATCTTTCAGGGTTGAACTGGCCATCCTGCTGAAAGATCGGATGCTGCGTAACGAAGTCGGTGACCTCTTCAGCCGAAACGGTGATACCGGCTTCCTGTGCAGCCTTAAGTGTGATAAGACGATTCCAGGTTTCTTGCAGCAGCATGTCCTGCATACCCGGGTATTGTGAAATCATCTGACCGGTCGTCAGAACAAAGGACACTTCGGTTTCGCGGTAAAATTGCTGGAAGTCAGAACGGGATACTGCTTCACCCCGAATTTCTCCCACATGACGACCGCCGGTCAGGCCGGAAGTGGGCACGTCTATGAAAATAAATGCCGCAGCTACCAGGACCAGAATAATAAAGAGAAACGCACGTAACTTACGATTTAGAAAACTAATCATACAAAATCTTTTTAGTTGTTATTTGACGTAATTCAATGCAGAACAAAACATAATAAATGGGTTTTGCAACGAATAAACTTTTAGCGTGTTTGGTATGGGCGATTTTATGCGCAGTGGTGACCAAAATACAGGCGCAAGATACACGGGACACCCTTTATTTGAAGTCAGGTGAGCAAATCAGGGGTGAGGTCATGGGGACGTTGCCGAATGGATCGGTCAATTTTAAGTTTTCTCAAGGAACGCTGCCGTATCCCAGAAATACCATTCAAAAAATCGATCTGGCAGAGCGCCCTGCTCTAAGGCAGGCGCAGGATGCGGTGGCAGCGGGAAAGCTTAATGATGCCATCAAAATTCTGACACCGGTGGTAGACAAATTTCTGGGCTTTCAAAGTCCATGGGTGAGTCAGGCTGCCGGTGAGCTGGCCAGCGCACTGGCTGAAACCGGAAAGACGTTTAAGGCACGTGAACTGGCGAATCGCATATCTGAGTTTTATCCGGGATCCCCAATTGGAGCGATTCTGGAAGCCAATACACTGCTGACCGAGGGAAAGGCAGAGGAAGCCATCACAAAATTAAATTTGATCAAAGATAATCTCCCCGTCAAGACATCGCCTAACGCCAGCGAAATGCAACTGCTGGGCAGTTATCATTTCACACTGGCTGGAGCACTGGAACAAGAGCAACGATTGGCTGAGGCGCTGGAACAGTATCTGATTGTATCTGCGGTCTACCCGCGTCCTCAAAAGCGTGCCAGCGAAGCTCAAAAAAAGGCTGATGCCTTGCTGGCTGCCAACACCGGGTTGATGGTTCCTTAATTTTTTATCAGAACGAAAGACTCAATTCGAATGAAACTATATTTATGATCAAACTGACTAAGAAATCGTTGTTATCAAACCGGTGGACGTGGGTGCTGCTAGCCATGACCGCTCTGTTACTCCTAGTAGACCCGGCTCTGGCTCAGGATGATTCATTGACTCAGGATAAAAACTTCTGGGAAGTTTTTCGTTCCGGTGGGGCAACCATGTGGTTCCTGCTGGTGCAGTCGATTGTTGTCGTCACGTTTACCATTGAAGGGTTTATTAAGTTTCGTCGTTCTAAGCTTTCACCGCCCGCTGTCGTGGCACTGTTACAGGATGCGATGTATGCAGGAAACTACCAGCAGGCCTATGAAGTTTGTCAGGCGAACCCGTGTTTTGTTTCTAAAATTCTCGCTATCGGTATCGAGCGTCTTGGCCGTGGTAAAGAAATCGTGGAAGCGGCGATCGGGGATGCTGCTGCTGCTGAAGCCATACGCCTGAAGAATAATCTGAACTTTCTTTCCGTGGTCGGGGTGACTGCGCCGATGTTCGGATTGCTGGGAACGGTGATCGGAATGATTGGAGCGTTTGAAACGCTGGGTAGCGGAGGGGTTGCTGATATGGGATCGCTTTCTGCCAATATTGCGGTTGTGCTGGTGACCACGGCAGGAGGTTTGGTTGTGGCAATTCCAGCATTTATTTTGTATTACATCATTAAAGGCCAGGCAGCAAAAGTCATCATCAATGCGGACTCGGAAGTTTCCCGCCTGCTGGAAGTAGTTCCTTATGAACAGGTGGCCGGGATGGACTTTACAGGTGCTCAATAGTTGTGGCTGTGCTTTATTAAGCACCTAGTTGAAGGAAAATTAAGATGGCTCGAAAGGCAATGTATCAGGAACAGGAAGCGGAGCCTGAATTTCAGATTTCGACCATGGTCGATGTCTTGATGACATTGTTGCTGTTTTTTATAGCAACGGCGACTGCAGAGGTTTCGGAGCAGACCGCTGATCTCGATCTGCCGGAAGCACCGGAAGCTGCTGAACCTGAAGATAAGAAGGGCCAGATGGTGATCAATATTTCACGGGGATTTCATTCCATTTCGATTAAGGAAGTGGTCTATCCGGATGAAGCGGCATTGATCCCGGTGATCAGCAGTTCCCGCGAGGCCTATCAGCAAGGCGGAGTCAGTTCTAACCCGTTCCGAGTTCTGATTCGTGCAGATCGAGACGTTCCCTATAGTAAAGTAAAACAAGTCATGAGAGCCTGTGCAGACGCAGGTGTGCTGGATGTGGTTTTCGCAACCGATCCGGGAGAAAACGGATAACGTATATGCCGCGCGTTCCAGAAGAAGTAGAGCAGGATGTCGGGTTGCAAATGGCACCGATGATCAATGTGATGCTGGTTCTGCTGGCATCGTTCGTGGCCACTGCCGGAGTGGTGCAAAAAGAATTTGAGCTGGGAGTCAAAGTTCCCGGGCAGTCAGAAAATCAGCCCAAGAATAAGAATACGGAAGACACACCGATCAATATTGAAATTGATCCCAATGGAACGGTTTTTTTTAATCGTAAGTCTATTGACAGTCCGACGGATAAGGAAATGCCTACTCTCAAAGCCCGCTTAAAGCGGGCAACAGATCTGTTTGGCGAGCAACCGGTGATTGTGCGCCCGCATGCGGATACCCCGCATGCGCGTGTGATCGATGTGTTAAACGCTTGTAGCGCCTCCGGTGTGAAAAACCTGTCGTTTGGTGAAAAGCGTTAGGTATTCAATGGCCAAAATTACGTTAGTTTAACTTCGCAATGATATCGGCATGGATTTCCGGTCCGGCGGCAATGCAGGAGTTTCCTTGCATCACGTCAGATCCGTCCCATCCGGTAAAGACAGCTCCGGCACCGCGCACCACTGGCACGAGTGGCAGCAGGTCCCACGGATTCATCACGGGATCCATGGCAATATCCGCCCGCCCGGTCACCAGTTGCAGATAGGCAAAGCAGTCGCCCCAGGTGCGGAAGGTATTCACTTCCCGGCGTAATTCTTCAAAAGAGGCGTAATTTTGATGTGTTTCTGCCAGACCCGGGTCGGTAATCAGCAGGGTGGCATCAGAGATTTCTGAACAAGGTCGGATTCGGCTTGGAATACCATTGACCGTGGTTGTTTTGTTGTCTCCCAGGCAAAGAATATTGAGGATCGGCTGATGAATACATCCAATGGCGGGGGCTCCGTTTTTAAGTAATCCGATCAGCGTGCCAAACAGCGGCACTCCAGCTGCGAAGGAAATCGTCCCGTCAATGGGATCCAGCACCCAGACAAACTCTGCATCGGTCCGAACGTCGCCAAATTCTTCACCGATAATCCCGTGGGCCGGATAGGCTTTTTCGATTTCGGTGCGCAGCAGATCCTCCGCCTCATGATCTGCCTGTGTTACTATGGTCCGGTCTTCCTTGGTCTGGACGTTTATGTTTTCAGTGCGGAAATAGGGGCGGATCAGGTCGCCGCTTTTACGTGCCAGATGCTCAGTAAATGTTAAAAACTCTTTCATCGAAAACAACCTGATCGTAGGGGAAGCGACCGGACATTAAAGATCAATTGTGACAAAAGCCCTTGCCCGTAGAAGCGGATTCCGTATGCTCTGGCTTCCATGGCACTCGAAGGAAATTTTACACCGGAGGAGCTTCATAACCGTTTGAAGCAGCTCGGGAGGTATCTTTGACCTCCCTCAGCTAAAATCCAGGCTGGATGAATGCGAAACGGAGATGTCCCAGCCTGCATTTTGGGATCAGCCGGAAGCTGCTCAGAAGGTGAGTCGTGAGGCGAATCGCCTACGCAGCACCATCCAGGACTTCGAAACACTCCAGACGCGCATCACAGATCTTCCGCTTTTGATGGAAATGGCAGAGGAGGAGGGCAACAAAGACAGTGAGGATGAATTTGCAGCTGAATACAGCATGGTCGAAACAACGCTGGATAAGCTGGAGATCCAGATCTTGCTGAGTGGGGAACAGGACGATAGCTCTGCCATCATCAGTATTCATGCCGGAGCGGGTGGAACTGAAGCCTGTGACTGGTCCAATATGCTCTTCCGCATGTATCAGCGTTGGGCAGAGCGCCACGACATGAAGTGGGATGTCTTAGATCTTTTGCAGGGTGAAGAAGCGGGAATCAAGAGTGCAACGATTCGGGTGGAGGGCGCACTGGCGTATGGATTTCTGAAAGCGGAGCGCGGGGTGCACCGGCTGGTTCGGATCTCCCCCTTCAATGCAGCCGGTAAACGGCAGACGTCATTTTCATCGCTGGATGTGGTGGCGGAAATCGATGACAATATTGAAATTGAAGTAGCTGAGAAAGACATTCGAGTAGATGTCTATCGTTCCGGTGGCCCGGGAGGGCAGGGGGTGAATACTACTGATTCCGCAGTGCGTATCACACATCTGCCTACTGGACTCATCGTCAGCTGCCAGAACGAACGATCCCAGATCAAGAATCGTGCTTCAGCAATGAAAGTGCTGAAATCGCGACTGTATGAAATGGAGATGGATAAGAAGCGTGCGGAGGCTGAGAAACATTACAGCGATAAAGGTGAGATCGGCTGGGGGCATCAAATCCGGTCCTATGTCTTGCAGCCGTATCAGATGATTAAGGATCTGCGCACCGGTGAACAATCCTCGGATGTCAATGGTGTGCTGGATGGCGACCTGGATGAGTTTATTTATGCTTTTTTAAAGGGTAAAAAAAGAACTGATACTGAGAATGACGATGATGTTTGAAAAGTTGCCGGAGACTATGCCCGATGGGAATAACGAGATTCAGTTGCTTTACGTGCAGGAACAGGATTTGAAACGGCAGGCACTGTTACGCAATGACTACCGTGGTTTTCGGCAGGTATTACATCAGCCTGGAATCCCAACTGTGATCGCGGAGTTGAAAAGTGAATCGCCGTCTGCGGCATGGGTCGTTGAGGATTTTGACCTGGTAGCTCAAGCGGCAGCATATGCAGCTGCGGGCGCAAATGCACTGTCGGTATTGACGGATAAAAATTTGTTTCAGGAATCGCGGGATTTGATGCGGCAGGTGCTTGCCAGAACCACGATTCCAGTCTTACGCAGGGAACGTATACTGGAGCCGGTGCAGATTTATGATGCGGTGGTTTCCGGAGCTGATGCGATCCTGCTTACGGTATCAGCGATGAAACAGGAACAAGTGCAGCGCCTTTATGAGTGTGCCCGCCTGTTTCCAGTAGACATTGTGGTAGAAGTTCATGATTTGCAAGAATTGGATATGGCACTGGATCTGGGGGCGGACATCATAGCTGTCAATAACCGGAGTCGCGCAAACTTCCGGATCGACCTGCAGACCACTGCTGGTCTGGCACAGGAAATACCGTCCGACTGTCTGGGAATCTGCCTCGGAGGTATCAAAAACGCAGATGATGTTAGTTTCTGCCGTGAGCAGGGTATAGATTGTTTTTTAACTGGCGAAATAGCGATGAGCAGCGATAACATTAAACCAGCAATTAACGAGTTGCTGGGAAGGGGGGTATGAAACGTTTTCTGTTAATTATTCTGACTTTGTCGGTCATAGCGACGAGCTGTCTGGCTCAGTCTGTTTTTATTGATTTCGGAGTTGAATCTTTGATCACCTCATCACCAGATGATAAGAGCAGGCATTGGAACAACGCGATCTGGGGCGGCCCCGGTGATCTGGCTCCATTGGAGCTAGTTGGATCCAAGGGAACAACCAAAGGTATACGCATGATCAAGCTCAGAGGCTTTTTAGGAGCTTTCGATACCGGAGAGAACAGACAAGCGCTGTATCCGGCAACTGCAGGCAAAGACAGGTGGTCGCTGGAACAGGGAAAAGTGGATACCGGCACGATCCGATTTTCAGGTTTCAGGCAGGGTCAGAGAGTTACACTGGAACTCTTTGGCACCCGAGATGCTCCGGTTGACTTTATCACCCGCTTTGCAGCAGGAGGAATCCAGACTGAGCTGAATTGCCGGAACAACCGTAATAAGAGGGCTACGCTCCGTGATCTGAAACCGGATGCGGATGGCAATATCGACCTGGATGTTTCCATTGTATCGGGACCGAATGGTCATCTGTCGACCGCAGTGCTCAGGATCCAAAACAGCAAGTCTGCTACAGCGGATTCCAATGCCACCCGGCCCAAACAGGAAGCCGTTGCCGACTCAGTTATCGATTCAGAAGAAGTAAAGCTCAGGGCTGAACTGGGCTTAGAGGATGAAGGAAGTAATACCGTCCTGATGATTACTGGTATTGCTCTGATTGCGCTGGGACTGGTTATTATAATTGGCAGTGTCTGGTATTTTATCAAACCCGAGTCGGAATAGTATGAAGGTCAAATATTGCGGTATCACGCGGCAGCGGGATGCCAAGTATGCAGTGGAACTGGGAGTTGATGCACTGGGCTTTATTTTTTATCCGAAAAGCCCGCGCTACATTGACATAGCTGCAGCAGCATTAATCGCATCAACGCTGCCTCCTTTCATAACCCGAGTGGCTGTTACTGTGAATTCTTCGGATGAGGAAATCGCAAAGATACAGGCAGCCGGATGCTTTGATCGAATTCAGCTGCATGGAGATGAAACGCCGCAACGCTGTTTGCAACTTGCACCGACCCCGTTAATCAAGGCGGTTGGTGTGCCGCTGGTAGAGGGGACGGAATGTGATGCATATCCGGTTCAGGCGCTGCTGCTGGATAAAGCTTCCGACCGACGAGGTGGCACAGGGGAACCCATCGACTGGGAAGTTGCAGCTCAACTTCGTAACACTTCGCGTCTGCCTGTCATTCTTTCTGGCGGGTTGAATTCGGAAAACGTGCAGAAAGCAGTGGAAATCGTTCAGCCTTATGGCATTGATATATGCAGTGGAATTGAAAGTGAACCGGGAATTAAAAATCATCAGAGAATGAAGGAGTTCATGCAACTATGTCGAGTGTAGCTATCGAGCCGGATCAGAAAGGCCATTTTGGAGCATTTGGAGGCATGTATGTGCCGGAAACGCTGATGCATCCATTACGCGAGCTTGAATCCGCCTATCATGAAGCTTCGGCAGATCCGGCGTTCACACTGGAACTGGAACAGCTCCAGCGGCATTACACCGGACGTCCTACTCCACTTTATCTGGCAGAACGCCTTTCAGAAGAACTGGGCGGTGCCCGAATTTATCTCAAACGTGAAGACCTGCTGCATACCGGTGCCCACAAAATTAATAATGCACTGGGTCAGGTGCTGCTGGCTCGTCGCATGGGTAAAAAGCGTGTTATTGCGGAAACCGGTGCTGGTCAGCACGGTGTAGCTACAGCTACCTGCGCCGCCCGCTTCGGTATGGAATGTGTAGTTTACATGGGCGCAGTTGATATGGAACGTCAGTCGCTCAATGTGAAGCGCATGCGCATACTGGGGTCGAAGGTAGTTCCCGTTGAAGCCGGTCAGAAAACGTTGAAAGAGGCGGTTAATGAAGCGATGCGTGACTGGGTTACCAACGTTCGCTCGACGCATTATGTGTTGGGAACGGCTTATGGCTCACATCCGTATCCAGTGCTGGTTCGAAATTTTCACCGGATTATTGGTGATGAAGCCCGTCGTCAGATACTGGAAAAAGAGGAGAAACTACCCGATTTGCTGGTCGCCTGTGTCGGTGGCGGCAGTAATGCCATTGGATTGTTTTACCCGTTTTTGGAAGATAAATCCGTTAAAATGGTTGGTGTGGAAGCAGGTGGAGACGGGATCAAACCAGGGCGCCATGCAGCACGTTTTCAGGGTGGAAAATTGGGAGTCTTGCAGGGCACGAAGTCCTACATCCTGCAGGATGATGATGGCCAGATTGAGCTGACCCACTCCGTTTCAGCCGGTCTTGACTATGCCGCAGTAGGACCGGAGCATTGTTACCTCAAAGACATTGGTCGAGTGGATTATGATTATGCCACTGATGATGAAGCGCTGCATGCCTTCAAAAAAATGTCGGAGCAGGAAGGAATTATTCCCGCGCTGGAAACTGCACATGGCATTGCACATGCGATCAAAGTGGCTCCGTCGATGTCAGCGGATTCGATCATTCTGGTTAACATGTCCGGCCGTGGTGATAAAGACGTTGAACAGGCAGCCAAGTTTTTAAATGTTTCAGGAAATTAGTTCTTTATGAGGAGCATGACGGGGTTTGGTCGGGCTGAGGGGAGCCGAGGCGCAGTTCAGATTGAAATTTCCGTCAGCTCGGTCAACAACAAGCGTGGCTTGGATTTGATTTTCGGGTTGTCGCGCGATCTGCAAAATTGCGAAGAACGGGCACGTGAATTACTTCAAGCTGAAGTGACCCGCGGACGTCTGAACATTCAGGCCTCATTTCAAACCAGCAGGCAAGGGAGTGCCGGTTTACTCGAACCTGACCCAGGAGCCATCAGGCATTATCGGAAACATTTTTCGATGTTGCGGCAGCAGGGGCTATTGAATGGAAATATAGCGGATGAGTTTTTACTCAAATTGCCCGGTGCGCTCAAAGATCCGGACCAGCAGCAACGGGATCATTCAGTATTGTTTACACGGGTGCTCAAACAGGCTCTAAAGCGCTACCAGGCTACTCGTAAACGTGAGGGGCAGGTGCTCAGGCAGGATTTGGAATCACGCCTTGCTTTGATCAGCACTAAGCTCAAGATTGTCCGTCAACGAAGACCCAAGGTGGTTCGAGAATATCGTGTCAAGCTGATGCAGAGGTTGGGGAAGTCCGGGTTTCCGGATCTGGTAGAAGATGACCGTATCCTTAAAGAAGTGGCGCTTTTTGCGGACCGCAGTGACGTGTCGGAAGAAGTGACGCGCCTGCAAGCTCACCTGCAGGAAGTGCGGCGTCTGAGCTCGCTCAAGCAGCCGGTCGGCAGGAACCTCGACTTTCTGGTTCAGGAAATTGGCCGCGAGATCAACACGATCGGTAGCAAATCCAATGACCTGGAAATCTCACGTGCAGTGCTGGAAATGAAAGCAGAGCTCGAAAAAATCCGGGAACAGGTTCAGAATATCGAGTAATGACAGAAGCATCATCTTCACTGCCGGTTAACATACCGGACCCGTTAAAGCGTAAGGGGATTATTTTTGTGCTGTCAGCTCCTTCAGGAACGGGAAAATCAACCATCTGTCAAAGCCTGAGGCAGTCTCCTGATTTTTCATTCATTGTCTCCTATACTACCCGAACCGCCCGTGCCGGTGAAACGGATGGAGAGGATTATAGGTTTGTTGGAGAGCCTGAGTTTGTAGAAAAAATTGATGATGGTTTTTTTCTGGAACATGCGAATGTCCATGGACTGCGGTATGGCACTCCCAAGCAGGATGTGCTCGACCGTATCAATGAAGGAAAAGATGTAGTATTGGATATTGATGTGGAAGGTGCACGCCAGATCCGTGCGTTGCAGGATCCTGAAATCCAAGAGGCGCTAGTAGACATCTTTATTCTGCCTCCCAGCATGGAAGAATTGGAAAAAAGATTGCGTAAACGTGGAACCGAAAGTAACGAGCAAATTTCGGTTCGCCTGGGGACAGCGCTCCGGGAAATTCCAGCCTGGAATTGTTACCGCTATACACTGGTGAGTGAAAGCATGGAAGAAGATCTGACAAAAATGCGGGCGATCATCAAAGCGGAGCGTTATCGAACAAGCCGGCTGCTGGAAGCATAATTTTAAAATGTCTGAACAAAAAAAGAGAGTTGTTTTAGGTGTGACGGGTTCTATCGCCGCTTACCGGGCGGCAGACATTGCCAGCACACTGACTAAGGAGGGGGTAGAAGTGGACGTGGTGATGACAGCAGAGTCCTCTCAGTTTGTTACGCCGTTAACATTTGCTGCGCTGACCCACCGGGAAGTTACGACGAATCTGTGGGATGAAACGCACGTGGGACGTCCGACACATATTGAGCTGGCAGATGCAGCGGATCTGGTGCTGGTAGCACCGGCGACTGCACACCTGATTGCGCAGTTCCGCATGGGCCTGGCACCAGATGCTCTGACAGCTATATTGCTGGCGACGCCTGCCCGGGTTTTTCTGGCCCCTGCGATGAACGGAAAAATGTGGCAGCATCCTGCAAACCAGGAAAATGTGGCAGTTCTCAAAGAACGCGGTGTGGAGATCATTGGTCCAGATGAAGGTATGCTGGCCTGCGGTTATAACGGTATCGGCAAGATGTGGCCTCAGGATAAGGTCGTAGAAACGGCACTTGATTTTTTAGCGAACTATTGAGCATGATAGATTAATTACTGATTAGGTTTTTATCCATTATGCCATCTAAAAACATTGAATCTCTTGCTAAAGAATCCCGCATCATCAATCCTAAAGCCACTTTTCGCAAAAAAGCTCTGGTTAAAAGCGAGGAGGAGTATCTAAAGCTCTACAAGCAGTCGGTCAGAAGTCCCGAAAAATTCTGGAACATGGCATCCAAGGATCTGCACTGGTTTAAAAACTGGCGCACGTTGTCTAAATGGAAGCATCCTTTCGCAGAGTGGTTTATCGGGGGGAAATTAAATGTTTCTTACAATTGTGTAGACCGCCACGTGGATGGTCCGCTTCGCAATAAGGCGGCCATTATCTGGGAGGGAGAGCCCGGCGATAAGGTAACGCTGACCTATCAGCAGTTACACACTGAAGTCTGCAAATTCTCCAACGTGTTGCAAAGTCAGGGGGTCAAAGCAGGTGACCGTATAGCCATCTACATGCCGATGATTCCGGAATCAGTAGTGGTCATGCTGGCCTGCACGCGGATTGGGGCACCACATACCGTAGTATTTGGTGGCTTCAGTGCAGAGTCTCTCAAAGAACGGATTAATGATTGCGGTGCCAAACTGGTGGTGACCGCAGATGGTGGATACCGGCGCGGGAAAATGCTCCCGCTGAAAGAAGCAGTAGACGGTGCCCTGGCTGGCGGGTGCAAATCCGTTAAGAGTGTCATTGTTGTCAAACGAACGGGTCAGGACATTCGCATGGGCAATAAGGACCACTGGTATCACGACCTTATGGATCAGGCATCTGATCAGTTTGAAGCTGCCGAACTGGACAGCGAGCATCCGCTGTTTATTCTTTACACCAGTGGCAGCACAGGAAAACCCAAAGGTATCCTTCACACCACAGCGGGCTATCTGCTGGGAGCTCACCTGTCCACCAAATATGTATTTGACCTGAAAGAGCAGGATATTTTCTGGTGCTCGGCAGATATCGGCTGGATTACAGGTCACAGCTACGTGGTATACGGAGTATTGTCCAACGGTGGCACGACACTATTGTATGAAGGTGCACCGAATTATCCGGAGCCTGATCGTTTCTGGCAGATTATTGAAGACCACAAGGTGGATATCTTTTATACCGCACCGACCGCTATCCGTGCTTTTATGAAATGGGGTGACGGGCATGTGCTCAAGCATGACCTCAGTTCTCTGCGTCTACTGGGCACTGTGGGTGAGCCGATCAACCCGGAAGCCTGGATGTGGTATTACAAGACGGTCGGAAAGGAACGATGCCCGGTCGTCGATACCTGGTGGCAGACAGAAACCGGGTCCCATATGCTGACGACGCTTCCGGGTGCCAATGCGATGCGGCCGGGATCTGCAGGGGTTCCGTTTTTAGGAGTGGATATTGCTGTGGTAGATGATCAGGGTAAAGAGGTCCCGCCAAACACTGGTGGGAAGCTGGTAATTCGTCAGCCCTGGCCGTCGATGCTGCGTACGATTTATGGTGATCCGAAGCGCTATGAGCAAACCTATTGGGGTGAGATCGAAAATTGTTACTTTACCGGGGATGGGGCCCGGCGCGATAAAAAAGGCTATTTTTGGGTGGTCGGACGGATTGATGATGTGCTGAATGTATCAGGGCATCGCCTTGGCACGGCAGAAGTGGAAAGTGCATTGGTCAGCCATTTGAAAGTGGCCGAGGCAGCGGTTGTCGGACGTCCGGATGAGATCAAGGGTCAGGCCATTGTGGCTTTTGTGACGCTCAAGGGCAGCGAACAAAAGTCTGCGGCGCTGCGTGACGAGCTGATTTTGCATGTCTCCAAAGAGATTGGAGCCATTGCACGGCCGGATTCAATCCGTTTTGCAGATGCTTTACCCAAGACTCGCAGTGGTAAGATAATGCGCCGTCTATTGCGCAGCATTGCTGCTGGTGAGGATGTGACAGGTGATGTCTCAACGTTGGAAGACAAGAGCGTGCTAGCATCTCTGCAGCAGGAAGTCTAATACCCGGACAGCACATGCATGTGTGGCAGTTTACAGCGGTCAAGTCTCGCTTCAGTATACTGTGGTAAGCAGCTGATTTGGAACAAACTAAGTTTGCGTTTGCTGAACCAGTGGATGTGGCCCGTTTGATGGAGGATCTTCAGCGTGGTGTCATGCTTGATGCGGGTTTTTGAAACCATTTCGTGACGGATTGGAAAAATCTGGCATGTTGGCTGGCTACATCAGGGTAACCTAGCCATTATGGTTGATGGTTATCTCGGTTGTCGCGCAGGAAATATACCGGCATGAAGCTTTGGAATTCGATTAATAACGGGAAGGTCTATCACTCGGCAAGTGAGGTGATCCGCACGCTATTGGAGCAGAAAGCCTTCCATGATCCGGCAATGGTTAGTGAATTTCTAAATCCGAAATTGAAAAATCTCAATGATCCCTGCCGGATTCCGGACATGGAAATTGCGGTGCATTGTGTGGATCGGGCATTACGTGAAAAGCAGTCCATTCTGATCTTTTCTGATTATGACGTCGACGGAATGTCCAGTGGTGCTCTGATGTTTCGATTTCTTTCTCAGATGGGAGCTAAGGTGCAGGTGTTGATTCCGCAACGCTTCTCGGAAGGATACGGATTAAGTAATGAAGCACTGGAGCGAGCGATGGTGAAGAGCCAGCCGTCGTTGATTGTGTGCCTCGATTGTGGCACTACCAACATTTCAGAGGTGGACTGGCTGAAGCAGCAGGGTATTGATGTGGTGATCATTGATCATCATGAGTTATCGGATGAATTGCCTGCCGCCGATGCATTTGTTAATCCACAGCGATCCGGACAGGATCATGATCTGGCAACCGTTGGTCTGGTTTTTAAATTTATTCACGCCTTCATGAAAATCATGGATCAGCCGAATCTTTTCGATTTGAAGCGGCACATGGATCTGGTGGCTCTGGGAACCATCTCGGATTTAGTTCCGCTGCGTGATGATAATCGCATCATGGTCCATTACGGGTTGCAGCAACTGGGGCAGACGGATCACGTAGGATTGCAGGAACTTATGCGGGTGGCGGGAGTGAAGCGCAAGCCGGTGCCCACAACGGTCGGATTTCTGCTGGGGCCCCGTCTGAATGCCAGCGGGAGGCTGGCCTCGGCCAAAGAGGGATGGCGCTTGCTGACAACGAAGGATGCGCAGCAAGCTAAAGAACTGGCCGAGTTGCTGGATGACCTGAACCGTGAGCGCCAGAAAGTGGAGCTTACGGTTTTTGAGGAGGCACGGGAGATGGTAGAAGCTCAGCCGGATGAAATGAAGTCCGGCTGTATTGTATTGGCTTCACGTAACTGGCACCAGGGCGTTATTGGAATTGTGGCATCGCGGCTGCAGCGTATCTGGTATCGTCCGACGATTGTTATCAGTATCGATGAAGATGGCAAAGGCAAGGGCAGTGGGAGGAGCATTAAAGGTTGCTCGCTGATGGATGCTCTGCGGCAGCATCAGGATTTCCTTAGAGGTTTTGGCGGACATGCCATGGCCGCAGGTATAGAAATCGATGAAGATAAAATACCTGTATTCCAGGCTTCTTTGAATCAGTGGTTCCTGGAGCACACGGATCCAGAATTGTATCGGGAATCGCTGGATATAGATATTCAGTTGCCAGGTGAATTATTGTCGAAAGAGCTGGCGCAGGAACTTTCTAAAATGCAGCCCTTCGGGCAGTGTAATGCAATTCCCGTATTTGCGCTAAATGGGGTCAAGGTAAAGGGCCGACCGAAATTTTTCGGTAAAAATCACGTCCGTTTCAAAGCAGAATGCGGAAATGTAAGATTTGATGTGGTGGCCTTTGGAAAGTGTGAAAGCAAATTGCCTGCACAGCAATTTGATCTGGCCGGGCACTGGGAGATGGATGATTTCACAGGCGCTCCGTGTTTCCGGGTATTGGATTGGAGGTGGTAAGTGCCTGCAACTTCCGGAAAGAGTTCCGCCCACGCGGTCTGGACCAAGCTGGGGTATAAGTCTTCCCACGAACTCATTGCCCATTTTCCTCGCCGCTATGAAGACCGCTCGCGCTGGGAAGATCCGTTTCTGTGTAAACTGGATCAACCGGTGACAGTGCAGGGAGAAGTGCTTGCGGTCAAATCAACTCGCTGGCGTGGAGGGCGATCGGTCTTTGAGGTTATACTGCAACCGGCAGGTTTGCTGCAGGAACTGGGACTGACCTGGTTTAACATGCCATTCATGAAAAATGTCTTCAAAGAGGGTGACCAAGTCGTGCTGTTCGGCAAAATCAGTGAGGGTAAGAATGGCCGTCGTATGATTCATCCTGAATACGAAGTGATCAAACAGCATGATGAGCCCAGGATTCACCTTAATCGCGTGACGCCGGTATACCCGCTGGTCTCTGGTGTCTATCAGAAAACGGTGCGGACCGCCATTTACGCAGAGTTGTTTTCGGAGGACTTTAAGGTGTCGGAATTTTATCAGGCACCGGACCCATACATGAGTCGACTCGAAGCTGTGCGGAAAATTCATTTCCCGGACAGCATGGATGAGCTGGAACCGGCCCGCAAACGATTGGCCCATGATGAACTGATAACCATGCAAACGGTGATGGCTGTTCGCCGCCAGCGAACCGTGAGGCAGCGCAAGGATCGACCGGCGCCAGTGCAGGATCTGGTGCTAAAGTTTTTGCATCATCTTGGCTTTGAACCGACCGGGGCACAGCACCGTGTGTTCAGTGAAATAGACCGGGATTTATCCAGGCATTACCCTATGCACCGGCTGATTCAAGGTGATGTGGGCTCCGGGAAAACGATTGTTGCTGCCTATGCATTGGTGCGATGCCTGGAGTCCGGCAAAAATGGAGCAATGCTGGCGCCGACCGAGACACTGGCTACTCAGCATGCGGAGAATTTACGAAAAATACTGGCACCGCTCGGTATCGAGGTGCTGTTGTGGACTCGCACAACCAAGCCTGTTGCGGGAGAGTCTTTACAGTCGGCTGGTTCAATCGTTTATGTGGGAACCCATGCATTGATCCAGGAGTCAGCAGTGCTGGAAAATCTTGGATTGGGTGTTATTGATGAGCAGCATAAGTTTGGCGTGGCGCAGCGACATGCATTGATGCAGAAAGGACAGCATCCGGATTTGCTGGTAATGACGGCAACTCCGATTCCCCGCACGCTGTGTCTGACCTATTATGGTGATTTGGATGTTTCTGTTCTGGATGAAATGCCACCCGGGCGTAAACTGGTAAAAACGGTGCTGCGGGCTCAGAGTGATCTCAAAAAAGTCTGGAAATTCATTCGGCAGGAGTCCAGTCATGGCAGACAGGCTTATGTGGTTTATCCGTTATTGGAAGAGTCTGAAAAACTGGATGTCAGATCTGTGCAGGCAGCATTTAGTGAACTTAAAGGTGTCTTTGGAGACGATCAAGTGGTGATGCTGCATGGCAAATTGGAATCTGCAGAAAAACAGCGGCGGATGCAGGCCTTTAAGCAGGGGAAATTCTCGGTTATGGTAGCCACTTCAGTCATCGAAGTCGGAGTGGACAATCCAAATGCCACGATGATGGTAATCGAGAATGCAGAACGTTTTGGATTGGCACAGTTGCATCAACTGCGTGGACGTGTTGGTCGCGGGCCGGATCAGGCTTATTGTGTTCTGGTGGGTGAACCGAAAAATGAAGATGCCTGGAAAAGACTGGCAGTCATGGAAAAAACGGCTGACGGCTTCGAGATTGCGGAGGCCGATCTGCAGATTCGTGGCCCGGGCGATATCCTGGGAACTGAGCAAAGTGGATTTCCGCTGAAGATAGTCAATCTGGTCAAGGATATGGACATGATTGAACCTTGTCGCAGGCTGGTGCAGAACATACTCAATGAAGATCCTGATCTAAGTCATCACCCCGGTTTATACAAACGGATCAAACCGTTTATTCAGGAGGCCGACTTTACTTGGGGCGGGTGACTCAATCACTGGCAAGTAATATGGATGGAGTGCAGCAGGAAGTATTTTTTAACTTTAATCCGTGATAAGAAGAACCTGAAGAATGCTCTCTTGCGTAAGGAAAACTGGGCCTGGAGGGAGTCGAACCCCCACGCCTTGCGGCACCAGAACCTAAATCTGGCGTGTCTGCCAATTCCACCACAGGCCCGTGAGTAGGAAATTAAGAAGGTAGAATGCAGAAACGCAATAGCAATCTCAATTGCATCGGCGGATGCTCCACCATATGCAACCGGCGACCTCGTATTCTGTCGCAGGTTCGCTGTGGTCAGTCTGGATCATGCCCAGTGCAAGATACTTTCCATCCTGATCCGGCGTGTGCTGACAACTGGTGATCAGACCTACTTTCCGGTTCTCCCGGATAACTTCGACGGGAAGTGCTGCAGGAGGTTGGGTCCCTTGCAGCAAGCAAAGGAGCTTCTTAACCTGTCCGATACTTTTAATGCGGGCGATCACTTCCTGGCCAATATAGCAGCCTTTGCGATAACTGATGGTATGCAGCTCCGGATAGGCCTCCGGAGGCATGTTGTTTTCAGAAATATCGGTTCCCCAGCGCGGAATACCGCACAGAATCCGGATCCATTCGCTGATATCCGTGCCTGCAACGGGAAAGTTCGGGCGACTGGACTCCGGCAGCCACAGGTCATAACCCGGGCGTTGAAAGCGAGTGGAAGTATAGCACTCAACGTCTTGCGGAACATCGGGCGCACGTTCCGTCATGAGATGGTAGCCGGACTTCCGTTCTTGCGGTGGTTGGATTTCCACATCGTCCGCGATGATATATTTCTCAAGCCTCATTGTCAGAGTCTCTGATAATGAGTCTGGAAAATCAACCAACAGCCTTTCGCCGTCATTGGTGATCATTATTTCACCGTGCATTTTTCCCTTGGCCGTGCAGACCGTCGCATGCAGCGCATGGCCCGGTTTGAGTTTGCCCACATCGTTGGTTGTTTGCCCGTTGAGGTAGCGCGTCCGGTCGCTACCCGAAAAAATCAGCCGTTCGCGGCCATGTATGGGTAGGGCGGTTTTTCCCTGCATTACCGATTGAATTTCTTCTATCATCAGGGAGAATATTAGCAGGATTAATTCAAAACTGAATACCGAAAACCCGTTACTGATTCCTGATTTCCAATCCTATGGCATTTGAATCCTTCAGCACTTTTATTAGGGAACTCGACCGACAGGGTGAGTTGGTCCGTATTTCAGATCCCGTATCCATAGAGCTGGAGATCGCGGTTGCGGCAGCGATGGAAATGAAAAAGCCCGGTGGAGGGAAGGCATTGCTGTTCGAGAAACCGGTCTTAGTAAATGGCAATACGTCAGCATTTCCGCTGGCCGTGAATACCTTGGGCAGCCATCGCCGGATGTCGATTGCGCTGGGGGTGAATTCAGTTCAGGAGGTGGCAGACCAATTGCAGTTTCTGCTGAAAGCCAAGCCTCCGACTTCGTTTGGAGACGCGTGGACTTTGTTGAAAAACGGAATCGATGTGGTCCATGCACGCCCTGGTCGTGTGCAGCGGGGGGCATGCCAGGATATCGTGATGACTCCAGATCAGAAGGGGGGCGGGTTAAATCAGCTGCCGGTTCTGAAATGCTGGCCTCAGGACGGTGGTCCGTTTGTGACTTTTCCCCAGGTTTTCACCCAAGATCCGGATACGGGTGAGCGCAATGTCGGGATGTATCGCATGCAGGTTTTTGATAGCTGGACCACCGGTATGCACTGGCAGTTACACAAAGTGGCTGCGCGACATGGTCGTCGTTATTATCAGGAAGGCAGGCCCATGCCGGTGGCGGTGGTACTGGGCGGGGATCCACTCTATACGTTTGCTGCAACGGCTCCTCTGCCGGATGGATTGGATGAAGTGCTGCTAGCAGGGTTTTTACGCAAAAAAGCGGTGCCGCTGGTACCATGTAAAACACAGCCACTAAAGATACCAGCGAACGCAGACATCGTGCTGGAAGGTTATATTGACCCCCAGGAAGAACTGCGTGAGGAGGGGCCATTTGGTGATCATACCGGATTTTATACGCCGGTGGACAAGTACCCGGCGTTTCATGTGACCGCAGTTACGCATCGTTCTGATGCGGTCTATCCCGCAACAGTAGTAGGGCCGCCGCCGATGGAAGATTTTTACATGGGCGATGCATGTGTCAGAATATTCCTGCCGGTGATCAAGATGAACATGCCGGAAATTGTAGATCTAACACTTCCGCCGGAGGGAGTGTTCCACAATCTGGTATTTGTCAGCATCAGAAAACAGTACCCGTATCAGGCGTTCAAGGTTGCCAACGGACTATGGGGTATGGGACAGATGATGTTTTCTAAAATCATCGTGGTGGTCGATGAAGATGTGAATGTTCATGATACTTCCGAGGTGCTATTCCATATCTGTGCCAATATCGATCCGGAGAGGGACACCATATTTACCAAAGGACCATGTGATAGCCTGGACCACGCCCAAAACGAGGCAAATATCGGCACACACGCCGCTATTGATGCGACAAAAAAGCTGGCAGGTGAGGGATACCGGAGAAAATGGCCGGAACAGTGCAGGCATCCGCAGGAACTAATCCAAAAGATGGGTAGGATTTTAAGTAAAGATACATAAAATCTGGAGGGATTAACCATTGAACTACTAGATATTTCATGCTACCTCTTCGTGCTATCATTTTGTTGCAGCTCTGGATGAGTATCGTGGTTTCGTGGGTGCAGGCAGAGCACTTTGAGTCGGTGGTGCAGACAAAGTCAAAGGAATTCTATTACGGGAAACATCCTGTGCTGCAGGCTGACGTGGTGGAACTTGAATTCAACGTTGAAAAAACGAAGTCTAAAACGGTGAATCTGGCTCCCAGCCGGGTGGGCAAGAACCGTAATGATACCCTTTCCCAGAACTTCGGTTTTGAATACCGAATCATGCCCAATGATTACCTTATGCTCAAACAAGGATTCAAAGTGGGTGTGGCCAAGCGACACGATGCCAACGAAGGATATTTTAATGAACAGACAGAAGACCACTGGACTCAAATCCAGTTGACAGAACTGGCATTAATGAACGAAAGCAAGTCTGTTCAGCTCAAAATGTTTCAGCAATACCGGCAAGTGTTTCATGCCGAGCGCGAGTTGCCGGATGCTTTCTTTAAGTATGGTGGGCGGATGGATATCCGCTTAACCCGCAGTTTGAGTGTTTCCCCGGAATGGTCAAAAGAAGAGCGGACTGACTATCGTTTACAACGGACGGACCGGGAGCGTTATGGTGCCCGCTTGTCATGGATGGTATCCCGCCAGCAGGGGATCACGCTCAAACCGGAAGCGTACACCGAGCGACGGACCGATCATCGCGGCCAGCCGCGTGACCGCCAGGGAGCAGGTATCGCAATAGTGAAAACCTTTCCCAAACAGAAGATTTCACTTCAGATAAAACCGTTATATATCGAAGAGCATGTGGATGTCGGTCACAGTGGCAATCAGCAGATTGAACGACTCTACGCTTCAGTAGCATGGAATCCGGCTAAGGAGTTCTCCATGCGAACCGGGGGAATATTTGAGCGCCAAACCTACTATATTCAACATCGTGAGACTTCAAACGAAACGCTGTATTCGTCCATGGTCCATCGTCCACTGGACGATTTCAGTGTCAGTTTCCGGGGTGATTACCGGCTCAAGAGTCAGGAGCATGATCTGGCACCTTACCGTAATGCAGACGACTCTCAGATCAAAGTTTCTGTAACACCTGAGTATCAGATCAATGATGCACTGGTAGCCTCGGCCCAGTATCTTTACGAATATCGGACTCCGAATAAAAATATCGAAAATCCGGAAGCACAGGTCGTGACGGTTTCCTTGCGTGGTGAGTTTTAGCGTTTAGCATTGGTGCAATCGTGAAACTTGTTGTTGCTATCACCGGTGCGAGTGGGTCCATATATGCTCAGCGCCTGCTCCACAATCTGGCGGATTCCGCACAGGTTGAAGAAGCCCATCTGGTGTTCAGCAGTCATGCGCAGGAAGTGGCCGAATGCGAGATCAATGGCTATGACATACCCGATCTGTTTCAAATTCATGATGATCGTTCCATGCAGGTGCCTTTTGTTAGCGGGTCTTCCCGGGTGCAAGCGTGTGTGATTGTGCCGTGCTCGATGGGAACGCTGGGACGCATTGCATACGGGTACAGTGACAGCGTGATTACTCGCACAGCTGATGTATTTATGAAAGAACGGCGGAATCTGATTATCGTGCCACGCGAGACTCCATGGAATCTGATTCAGGCGCGGAATGTCGTGAGTGTGATGGAAGCTGGAGCGATGGTGTTGCCGGCGATTCCCTCCTTTTATGGCCGCCCGCAGACTTTGGAAGATGTGGCGGATACGGTGGTGGCGCGGATTTTGGATCATTTGGGTGTCGAACATGATTTGGTCAAAAGGTGGAATCCCGATACGAGGGATGTGGATCAGGACTGATTCGTTTCCGTCAGCTGGGAATACTCGATGATGCAGAGGAATGCTAATCAGGCTGAGCAGGAGGAACATTTTATTACTCGTTTTGGCAAGTTCATCCGTTTTTCGCATACGGTGTTTGCGTTGCCGTTTGCATTGATGGCGATGCTGATTGCGTCGGATGGATGGCCGGCGTGGACCGTTTTGGGTTGGATTCTATGGTGTATGGTCTGTGCCAGGAGCTTGGCCATGCTGTTCAACCGGATTGCGGACTGGGAGATCGACAAATTGAATCCACGCACGGTCGGTCGGCACCAGCTGATACAGAAGTCAACCGCTCTGATGGTATGGGCGGTAGCTATGGTCGCTTTCTGTATTGGTGCGGGTATGCTTAACCCGTTGTGTCTGGTTTTAAGTCCGGTTGCAATTCTGTTGATCTGTTTTTACTCACTAACCAAACGTTTTACCGTCTGGTGCCATGCATTTCTGGGGCTCGCCCTCAGTGCCGCTCCGATGGGTGCCTGGGCTGCGGTCACCGGGCAACTTCTCTCACCGGAACCCTACCTGCTGGCACTGGGAGTGTTGTTGTGGGTTTCTGGATTTGATTTGATTTATTCCACTTTGGATATGGAATTTGATCAAAAACAGGGGCTTTACAGTTTCCCGTCCCGATTTGGCCTGAGAACGACCCGCCAGTTGTCCGTTCTCTTACACGTTGCGGCGTTACTGGTGTTTATGGTTTTTGGTCGTGTGGCGGAATTGAGTTGGCCCTATGGGATTTGCTGGCTGGCATGTATTGGAATGGTCGTTCAGGAACATCGCTGGGCGCAGCAGGGGGATGTGGATGCTGTCAATAAGGCTTTTTTTCAGGCAAATGCCGGGGTTAGTGTCTTGCTCTTACTGGGGGTGGGATTAAGTTATCTTACGTAAACGGATACAGATATGTTGGTAACAGAGACCATAGCAATACCAGTCGAAGAAATCGGATCAAAGGCACTGGCTGGTGAGCGCCTGTCGGTCAGGGAAGGTGTGGCATTGTTCGAACAGGCCGATCTGCAACAGTTGGGTTTGTGGGGAGCGGAGATCCGCGACCGTAAAAAGGGGCACCGCGCCAGCTACATAGTAAATCGCTACCTCAACTATTCTAACGTCTGTATTCTGAACTGCCAGTTTTGTTCTTTTGCGCGTAAAAAGCGCGACGAGGATGCCTATGCCTATTCCATTGAGGATATGGTGGTCGAGGCGAAAAAGTCTCTGGATTCCGGCATAACGGAAATTCACATTGTGGGTGGTCTGCATCCGAGCCTGCCGTTTGATTTTTATCTGGATATGGTTCGCAGTCTGAACGAGTTGGATTCTAACCTGAAAATCAAGGCATTTACCGCCATTGAAATCCGTCATCTGGCTTATCGCGTTCGAAAGGCCAGTATTCGCACTACCCTATCCGAGTTGAAAGCAGCAGGTCTTTCTGCGCTGACGGGCGGGGGTGCCGAAATCTTTGATGCCGAAGTAAGAGATCAGATTTGCCGGGGCAAAGAGTCCTCGGACGAGTGGCTGGAAGTGCATCGGATCTGGCACGAAATGGGAATGCACAGCACCGCCACGATGCTCTATGGTCATGTGGAAACCATACAGCATCGTTTCAGGCATATGTCACTGCTGCGGGATCTGCAGGATCAGACGGGTGGCTTCACTGGTTTCATCCCCTATGCTTTTGAGCCGGAGAATAATAGACTTTCTCACATCAAACGTGCCTCAGCTTTGGAAGAGCTCCGGATGCTTGCTTGCGCACGTATCTTCATGGATAACTTTGACAACATTACGGCATACTGGATCAGCACCGGATTGTCTTTGGCTCAGGTAGCACTAAGCTATGGCGTGAGTGATCTGCACGGCACAATCGAAGATGAACGAATTTTTCATCAGGCGGGGGCGAAGACACCGGTAGCCCAGACGGTTGGACGGATACAGCAGGCGATTGAAGAGGCAGGGTTGGAGCCGGTGCAGCGAGATACCTACTACCGCTGTTTAACGTAGTGAACTGGAGAGGATTTTTTCTCCAGTTTTCCGGTAGCGTGTGCTGCAGGGTCTGTACCCGCTAGATCTGCCTTACAGTCTGGTGCTTTTACGGGCTCCGCTGTCCCAACTGTTTTTTTCTTTCTTTGTTTCAATTCCATCCATTCACGCGATTGATTGAGGTTGGTCAGTAGTTTTATTTCACCTGCTGTATTTTCCACAACAGCCGAACAGCTTTCCACCCAGTCACCGGTGTTGTAGTAATGGATTCCGCCAATCTTACGGATTGCGGGATGGTGAATGTGACCGCACAGCACGGAATCTACATCGTATTCTTTAGCGTAACGGACAATTTCAGTTTCAAAGTTTCCAATGAAGCTGACCACATTTTTAACTTCGTTCTTAATGTATGCACTGAGTGACCAGGGTGGGGCATTGAATTTACTTCTCAGGTAGTTATTGAGGTAATTGATTTCGATTAGCAGTTTATATCCCAGATCGCCAACATGAGCCAACCATCCCAGATTTTGAACAACTGCATCCAGCTCATGACCATGAATCAGAAGAATACGCTCACCAGTCTTGGTAATATGGATGTGGTGATCCTTGATCGTAATATTTCCCAATTGTCCGTGGAAACTGGCTACAAATTCATCATGATTGCCGGGGATGTAAATCAGTTCAGTGCCTTTGCGAGCCTCCCGCAGCAGCTTCTGCACCACATCGTTGTGGAGTTGCGGCCAGTAAAGACCGCGCTTGAGTGCCCATATATCTATGATGTCTCCTACCAAGAACAGGGTATCGAAATCGTTGTTTTTAATAAAATGCAGCAGCGATTCCGCTTGTGAACCTTTGGTTCCAAGGTGGATATCAGAAATCCATACAGTGCGATAGTGTGCCATGGAGAGTTTAAGCGATGTAAGTTATTCACAAGTTGTTCACATCTTATGACAGACGGGTGCAGTCCATGTAACAAAATGGTGACGAATGAAGTATCAATCAGGCCTGACGGATGCACAGTAACGGCTGTTGCCGGCCAGTAAACTTGTCTAAGAATTCAAGATAGGGATTGTCAGGACACGCCCAGTCAGTAGAATTATATCATGGATTTTCATCCAGATGGTGCGAGCGAAGCCTGCTTCAAGCAGATGTTAGAGCAGTTCCCTTACGGTATCGTTCTGAGTGATAAGCAGCGCCGAGTAACCTGGATTAACCGTAACTTCAGTCAGATGTGCGGTTATGAGTTCCATGAGCTATTAGGAATGTGCCCCGCCACGCTCTTACAAGGTGCAGAAACCGATCCCGTAACTTCATTGGAGATGAAGGAATCATTGGATGCGGACAAGCCCTGTCATGTTCAAATTCTGAACTATCATAAGAACGGCAGCACATATTGGGCTGATATTTGTATTTGTCCGGTGTATGGAGACCAGGAAGAGGTTGAATTCTACTTTGGAGTATCACGCGACGTCACACTCGAGCGGGAAAAAAGTGAAGGGATCAATGACTATCTTATGATGCTCTATAACCGCTTAAGCCGGGTTATGGGCTATCCAGTGCCGGATTAGAAGCCTTGAGTGCAGGCTTTATCCAGGATCGAATATGTTCCGGTTTTCCGCCGATATCAGCAAAGAGTTCTGAACACTTGTCATGCCACTTTTTTAAATCGGGTGGTTCCATGGTCTTCTCTGCACTGTTGATAAAAATCAGGTAGGTTACTCCCAGTGAGCTGACAGGGCGCGAAGACGCGGATGGCTGGACGGCAGGGTCGATTTTCTGAGCAATTTTCAATGAGGCTTCACCGATTTTGGAGTTCGGTCCGGTGTCGCCCACAATACCCGGTAGCACCAGATCCCGGTAAAAGATCAGACAGTAGTCACCGACGGACGGCTGGTGTGATGACTTGGTTTTTACCATAAAGACAGGTACCACAATAAAGGGGTCCAGCGAAGCTACCAATGAACTGCGATACTTGAGCGCTTCTATGGACTTTTTCAGGAAGCTCAAACGACGATTGGCAATGTATTGATCGTTTTGGCTTAGGTTGATCCCTTTCAGCTTTTCGCGCAGCTGGTTGGCTTCTGCCTGATACGTTCCGATAAGTGGATTCGGAATCGTTCCCCGCTTTGCCCAGTTATAGGAAGTAAATGGCTGGAATGTGGGAGAGGAAGTATCGACCTCTAAAGTTCGATCACTATCCGAACCGTCCGTGACGATATCCATATCCGCCTGAATGAGCAAAGCTTGCTGCTGTGAATTTTCTGTAGTCAGTTCCAGAATACTGTCACAGTCATACATATTATGCCGATGCGGCAGCTCGCGTATGTAATCGAGTCGCATCTCAAGGAACTTGATTTTTCGTTCATAGAGGCTGTGGAACGATGGTGAAACTTGAGCCGTCTCGAGTAATACACTCAGGTTAGGCCAGTAAGTAGAAAGAGGTGTACCGCGTGCTTCCAGCTGTTCCAGGGTAGTCGCTGGAGTGGGAACCCGATAGGTGAGCCGGGTATCCAGCGCATAGGCAGCATCGTTATGCCGCTCTATGGAAGCAATTTCACCCTCTTCACTGATGATATGCAGCCGCAGGTCCAGTCCTTCTTTCAGCGGAAAAGTCATCATGCGGGCCTTAGGATAAAACCGGTCGGGCAGCGGTGGTATCTTGGGCTGGGGCGAGGAGACTTCGGGTGGTGAAATGGTTCGTGCCGCTTTCCGGTGGACACGCTCCGCCATTGGGGACCACCAGGGCGAAGTAATAAAAATAAAGCCCAGAGCGGCTGCCGTAAGGGCATACAACAGCATGTGCCTGATAGTCTTGCCGGACATGGAATCAGAGTGTCGGTTTGCAGCCAAGCAGGCAACTTTTTTTGCCACTTCTCATTTCGATAAATCAGGGTTATGTTATATGCATGTCAGTCTTTCGGTATTACATACCTGCACTCGCCTCATTGCTGTTAATCTTTATCGGATGCACCAGCCCGCAAAAAAGGGCGGAAGAGAATCCGGAAGCTTTTGCCAAGCTCAGCAAAGCGCAGCAGCGTATGGTACTGGAAGGGCGTATCGAAGAAGGAATGAATGAGGATGCAGTTTTCATTGCGCTTGGTCGGCCTACTAAAAAGCGGGATATGCGTATAGAGGGTGAAAACATCAATAACTGGATCTACAGCCGAACGCTGACCGAGGTGATCCCCGCATATCGTGACCGGTATTACCGGGGATACAACGGCAGACTGTATCGGAGTTGTTATTACGATCCTTATTACCGTTCTTATGTGGTGGATACGTTTCGAGTTATGTTCAAGCAGGGCCGGGTAGTCGGCTGGGAAGAACTGAACTGAGTGCAAAAAAAATTCACCAGAGTTGGCTCCCTGCTGGAATCCAGTCCGGCAAGTGAATGATCAGTGAGATGCTGGTTTAGAGTGACAGCCTGTGGATAGCTCTTGCAGTAATCTTCCAGCATCAAGGTGCAGGTTCATCCGGATCCGAAAAAATAGAGTACAGATGATAAACTTCAATTTGTTTGCGTGTGATAGGAACTGGGGGATACTGTTGCAGCCGTGACTAAGCCTGAAGAAGATCGCGAGGTATTGAAACGCCGCCTGGAAAGCCTAGAGTCTGAGATATCCAGTATCCGGGAACAGTTATATCCGACCGATCACACTTCAGCTCAAAAGCCGCCTCCACTACCAGCTGGCTTGCGGTCGGGGATGCCGACAGATGCTTCGCCGCTGGCGGTTTCCACGTCGACGCTGAAACATGCTTCACCCAGGCCTAGATCATTTCAGTGGAAGCCGGAGATCTGGATAGGTCGGTTAGGTGTGGGTCTGCTGATCCTCGGTGTGCTCTTTTTGTTTCAATATGCGGTAGATCAGGGCTGGCTGGGGCCGTGGTTTCGGGTCGGATTTGGAATTTTGTTAGGTTTCGGCATGGCGCTTGTGGCTTTACGAACTGAAGCTGCACAGCAGTGGTTCCGACAACTGTTGCTGGGAGCCGCACTGGCCACCTGGTATCTGACGCTTTATGCGGCGAGTCAGATTTATGGTTTATTTCCGGGCGGATTGGCACTGTTTATCATATCAGGGCTGGCGGTTCTGGCCTATTTTCTTTCGCTTCGGGAACGTTCGGCAACCATTGCTTTTCTGGCAACCGGTGGCGGGTTGATTTCACCGCTCTTGCTGTTGGAAGGCGCGAGTATTTCAGCAGTTGAACTGCTGATGACAGTCATCCTGTCATTAGCGGCCATGGCATATTATTGCCGTCGGGGCAGCAGTCTGCAGGTCATACTGGTTTTTCTGTTAGGTGGATTGATCCTGATTGAGGCAGGTGAAGGTAATGGCACTACCGGTGCCAGGGTGTGCATTCAATTCGTCTGGCTGGTCTGGGGGGCACTGCTAGCTGCGGCAACCTTGTTAAGAAATTATTTTATGCGGACTGCAGAATTTCCAGCGAGAATTCATTTCATTAAGCCGGAAAAACAATCATCAGAAGATCGATCTGGTATGCTGGCAACTGGGTTGTTGTGTCTGGTGCCCTTAATCTGGTTCATGGCAACTTCAGGCATCTGGAATCTGCCCAAACCGCAGGCAGGCTGGGTGGCTTTCTTCCTAGCTGTCCTGGCATTTGTAATGCGTCGAAAGTTGCTGGCTAATTTTCCGGGCGAAAGTTTTTACAAAGCATTGTCCGATGTGCTGTTGTTTCACAGTCTGCTCTTCGGCCTGGCTGCTGTTGTAATGATTTTGGATGGCAGTCTACAGCTGGTTTGTATCTCGGTCATCGGTTTTACCATGTTGCAATGGGCGATTAGCAATCAATCCGGATGGTTTCGGGCTTTAGGAAATTTTCTGTTTGCGGCGTCCTTATTCTGGGTGCTGATCCGTGTTATTGATGCGGCAGCAGATACCACATACTCCCTGGGACTTTCCACTCAGTGCTGGGTGGATTTTCTGGTGGTCATACTCGCACTGGGGCAATGCGTTCTGCCTTGGCGTAAGAGCGAATCGGTTATTTATTGGATTGCCGGTATGCCCATCCTGCTTATATGGGTGAGTGCATTATTAAGTGGATATGAGTTTGCCGGACCGGTCCTGACTCTATTGTGGTCCGCTATTGCAGTCGCGTTACTGATGGGGGGGATTCTTCAGCAGCGAAGACTGTGGAATGTTACCGGAGTGTTGATGCTGTTCCTGGTCATGTTCAAGCTGTTTTTGTATGATCTGGCCAGTGTAGATGCTGTCTGGCGGGTATCGCTGTTCCTGTTACTGGGAGGGGTATTTCTGATGACCAGCTACGGCATCGCTAAATTCCGTGCCCGAGCCATTCCACAGCCCGAAGAGCAGAACAGGCAGGACATCAGACCGCCGGAATTGCCGTCGCCCCAGTCATCTACCCTTGAAAAAACGAGTGCGGGACGGGAAGATCAAAGTTAAGGCATGAACAGTTACGAAGATTTACTGAGGCACATTTGGCAGCATGGTAAAGAAAGAAGCGACCGCACCGGTGTTGGAACTCGCTCTATTTTTGGAGCACAGTTACGCTTTGATCTGCGCGGTCAGTTTCCGCTCATTACGACCAAGAAGATCCATTTAAAATCTGTCATTCACGAATTGCTGTGGTTTATGCAGGGTGATACGAATATCAGTTACCTCAAAGCAAACGGTGTTCGCATCTGGGACGAATGGGCTGATGAAAATGGCGATCTCGGCCCCATTTATGGCAAGCAGTGGGTTCGCTGGGAAGCACCTGACGGTGAAATGGTGAATCAGCTTCAGAATGTCGTGGATACTATTAAGCAAGATCCATGGAGCCGTCGCCTGATTGTTAATGCCTGGAATGCAGGTGAACTCTCGCAGATGGCGCTTACACCCTGCCACGCCCTGTTTCAGTTTTACGTGGATGCTGATGCGCGGGAGATCAGCTGTCAGCTGTATCAACGCAGCGCGGATGTGTTTCTGGGAGTTCCTTTCAATATTGCCTCGTATGCCTTATTGACAATGATGATGGCGCAGGTCACCGGATATCGGCCCGGTGAATTCGTGCATACGTTTGGCGATGCTCATCTTTATTTGAATCATGCGGATCAGGTGCAGGAACAGCTTTCACGTGAACCGCGCCCTTTTCCGAAAATGAAGCTGAATCCGGAAGTAAAAGATCTTTTTGCTTTCCGCTATAATGATTTCACCTTGGAGGATTATGACCCGCATCCAGTCATTAAAGCTCCTATAGCAGTCTAACAGCATGTCACGTCCTCGCCTGATTGCATTGGCCGCGATGGCTGAAAACCGTGTCATCGGAAAAGACGGGAAATTACCCTGGCACCTGCCTGCAGACTTGAAATTCTTCAAACGAACGACTACCGGCCGCGCCATCCTTTTCGGACGGACAACTTACGAGGGAATCGGGCGGCCACTTCCCAATCGCACCAATTATGTTTTAAGTCGAAATTGCAAAGATGCAGACGGGATTCAAGTGCTGCGTTCTGCAGATGATGTGATTTCGTTGTCAGAAGATTCGGTTTTTATCTGCGGCGGTGCGGAAGTGTATCGGCTTTTTTTTCCAATCTGTGATGAATTGCTATTGACGCGCGTTCAAGGCGATTACGAGGGAGACACACTGCTGCCGGAGTTTGAAACGTTTTTTAAGCTAAGTAAAGTAATCGAAACAGGTGAAGGCTATCGGATTGAGCAGCTCCTGCGACGAACTTAATGTGTTAAAATTGAGGGATATTACGAATAACTGTCCCAGCCGCTATGTTGTTTTCTTCAAACCAGCCCTGGTTCATTTCGAGTGCGTATTTGACCTGGTAAGAGCGACTCCTGGTGGAAATGGTGTCGTGCGGACTCATGCGATAGATTTCCAGGATAGTTCCGGTTTCATCGATATAGGCAATTGAGAGCGGTATCAGAGTGTTTTTCATCCAAAAACCTGCTTGTTGCGGCTTAGGAAAGAAAAACAGCATACCTTGATTTTTCGGCAGGCTCTTGCGGAACATCAGTCCGCGCGCCATTTCTTCCCGGGTAACTGCGCACTCTACCAGGACGGAATGCTCTCCTATTTGTATCATTGCGGTCTGCAATGCAGGCTGAGCTCGGGATACCGGGTTTTCTGACGGTGAACTCTCGCAGGATATCAGTAAAGATATCAGGATGAATGTGAGCGTTAGAATCGTGCAGTTTAATTTCAAAATATAGGTGCTTTCAGTGCAAATGGAGAGACTCCAGCCGGCAAGTGAACATAACAGCCTGCGGCTATTAAAACGCTAGAGTTCTGCGTCAATCTTGCAGATCGCCTCTTGGTAAGCGCCTGGCTTTAACCAGCGCAAACCGTGACGATGGTGGATTGCATTGGGCAGGCCAGTCCATGGTTCCACGCAATAGAAATCAGATTCTTTTGTTTCAGTCCAGGTCGTCACAGCGCCCCAGGGGATGGTGCTGGGGTGGTCCAGTCGGATACGAAAATGCGGCCCCTTTTTGATGTTGCCAAAACGGACAGGCTGGGGCTTGTCCATGATGTGGATGCGATCAACCAGTTCTTCGTCTTCAAATCTGGATTCTACCATGGTTTGTGAAGTGAAGGTGATATTACCGTCGGGTTTCTGTCGAGCTGTTTGCGTGCATGGAATTTCAATCTTCCAGTCGGATCGTTCCTGGCGGGGAACGTTGAAGTAGAAATGGTGTCCGATGTAATAGGGCATAGCGACACCGGACCGGTTGTGTATTTTTAAAGACACGCGTAGTTCATGATCCTTGTTGAGTGAATAGGTAACATCGAACTCAAAGGAGAACGGATAGTATGAGCGGGTTTTTTCGTTGTCCTGCAACCGCATAACCAGAGTGGAGTCCGAGTTTGTGATCACTTCGAAAGGCATTTCCCGCGCAAAACCGTGCATGGGCATTTCACGTATCGTCTCACCATCTTTCCACAATCCGATTTCTCCCTCAATCATATGGCGCGCAATAAATGGAAACAGAACCGGGTTGCCGCCGCGAACTTTGTTAATTCTGGAGAAATCTGCACCTTCCGGCCAGACAATCAGTTCCTGTCCTGCCAGTGACCAGCGTAATAGTCGGGCACCATACTGGGGGGCAATCCACATTTGCGAATCCCCATGTGTGATCAGGTAGGCATCCTGCCCGTGAAACTGTACTTTTTCAGCCATCTGCGAATGTATCATTACAGCGACAAGCGATGAACACAAGTACCGAGAATATAGTATGCGTTAGACTGCAGGCCGGTATTACAGTGGCCAGCCGGGCTTTTGCTCCAGTGCCTGATTATCCTGGCTTAGCGAGTCATATCCTGAAAGAGTGACAACAACATGGCAGCTGTTATAAAAGTGATCAGCAGGTTGGTTTAGTGATAGAGTTTCAACCCGTACGGACATGAAAATAGCGACAGGAGTATTAATATGGATTAGCTGCCTGATGACCACCCAGGCTGGCGAATGGGAATATTTACTGGATGAAGACCTTACAAAATTTGAGATCTGGATGGGAGTGCCCCACAGTTCTGTCACCGGACTCCCGGATGGCACCCCGCAGTCGAAACAGGCCGGTCAGGGAATTGGTGTTCCGATGGGTCTGGATAATGATGTAAAGAATGTGTTTTCCACTATAATAGAAAATGGTGAGGTGGTGCTCTACATCACGGGCGAAATCTACGGTGGTCTGACTACACTTGAGAATTACAGCAACTATCATTTGAGCGTTCAGTTCAAGTGGGGCGACAAAAAGTGGCCGCCGCGACTCAATCTGCTGCGTGACAGCGGGATCATCTATCATTCGTATGGGAAGCAACGTAGATTCTGGCAGGTATGGAAATCCGGACTGGAATATCAGGTGCAGGAAACGGATATGGGTGACTTTATTTCCATTGCCGGCCCGAAAGTCCAGATTCGTGTCAACTGGAACCAGAAGCGTGCCCGTTATGACAAGACCAGTGATGAATATGCCAGCACCTATACCAGTGCTTATCCGGAACCGGACAAACCGCATGGCGAGTGGAACAGCCTGGAAATTTATGCTGTGGGTAACACCGCAGTGCATGTGGTGAATGGAGAAGTGGTGATGGTGGTAGAAGAGGCGACGAAAGCCAATGGCACACCACTTACCGAAGGGCAGATCCAGATTCAGTCTGAGGCGGCAGAGTGTTATTACAAAGACTTTAAAATCCGTGCCATCGACGCCTTTCCGCCGGAAATCCGTGCAGAGATGCGCCTGAAGGGTGAGTAGCACCTGATTGAATCTGCAGCAATTGGATCTTCCGCTGGCAGAAGCGAGACTGCCTGGACTGGTTATATTCAATGATTTAAGTGTGTAAAAAAGCCTCTGACAGTTGACGAAAGGGTTGTCTGCCATCCTGGTTACCATGGCCTGATTAATGGTCTGGCATATTTAAGCAGAAATTCGGATTCCTAAATCGTGACAGGACTTAGGGATTGTGGTTACCTTTTCGCGCTATGAGCCGAAAACCAGTAGTTTTAATTATTCGTGACGGATGGGGCGAGAACCACAACACCCGTCTCGATTTTTGCAATGCGGTGAAAATTGCTAAAACTCCCGTATCGGATGACTTGACTGCCTGTTGGCCACGCACGGAACTGATGGCCTGCGGGCGTGAGGTGGGTCTGCCGGACGGTATCATGGGCAACAGTGAGGTAGGTCATCAGAACATCGGTGCAGGACGTATTGTAGATCAGGAGATTGTCCGCATCGACAAGGCGTTTGAACAGGATCAGGTCAAAGACAATCCGACTTTCCGGAAAGTCGTTTCCCGGGTCAAAAATCAAAATGGAAACTTGCATCTGATGGGGCTGGTTTCGGATGCCGGAGTGCATGCCATGCTGGAACATCTTTACGGCTTGTTGCATGAGGCGAAAAAGGCATCAGTACCTGAAGTGTATATTCACGCATTTACTGACGGACGCGACACTGGACCAACCACCGGGCTAGGTTATGTCCAAGATCTCGAAGCTGAGTGTGAGAGAATCGGGATCGGGAAAATTGCCAGTGTTGCCGGCCGTTTCTGGTCGATGGATCGCGACTTGCGCTGGGACCGCGTGCAGGCGGCTTACAATTGCCTGACAGGCCGGGAAGTGGAGCGCACCGCTGGTAGTGCCACTGAGGCGATTCAGGCTTATTACAAACAACCGTTGGATGAAAACCGTAAAGGTGATGAGTTTGTGATGCCCACGGTGGTAACTGGAGCGGATGGACAGCCATTAGCGACGATTCAGAACGGGGATACCGTTATTTTCTTTAACTTCCGGGGCGATCGTCCGCGTGAATTGACCCGAGCCTTTATCGAGGACGGGTTTGATGAATTTGAGCGTGGTGAAAAACTGGAGCTGTTATTTGCCACGATGAGTGAATATCAGAAAGGGCTGTGCGATGACGTTCTGTTTATGAAGCCGGATAAAATGAAAGATATTCTGGGTACCTATGTGGCGGATCAGGGCATCGCTCAGTTTCGTTGTGCTGAAACTGAAAAATTTCCGCATGTTACCTTCTTCTTCAATGATTACCGGGAAGATCCGGTAGCAGGTGAAGATCGCGAACTGATTCCAAGTCCGAAAGAAGTGTCTACTTATGATCAGAAGCCTGAAATGAGTGCCTATGGGATTAAGGAGGCGACCGTTCGGGCAATTGACTCCGGCAAATATGGCCTGTTGGTGGTAAACTTTGCAAATGCGGACATGGTGGGTCATACCGGTGTGCTGGAAGCCGCGATTCAGGCCTGTGAGGTAGTCGATGAATGTGTAGGCGAGATTCTCGCAGCCGTGGATCGCCAGTCGGGTCGCGCGATTATTACTGCCGACCATGGCAATTCAGATCAGATGCTGGTGCCGGAAACCAGTAGTCCTCACACATCGCATACCTTGAATCCGGTAGAAATGGTAGTTTACGGTGAGGGTTGTCAGAAGCTGCAATTAAAGCAGGACGGGTGTCTGGGCGATATTGCACCGACCTTGCTGAAGCTGATGGAGCTGCCGCAGCCGGCAGCCATGACGGGTGATTGCCTGATCCAGTAATTGCTATAAAAAATAAGATATGTCTGCACTCGCCATCCGAGATGTTCTGGTCATCAATGAAGGTCGTCGAACCGAGACAGACGTCTTGTTTCAGGATGGCCGGATTGCTCAGATTGGTGGGGGAATATCCCTACCGGCCGGAGCACGCGAAATTGACGGCTCCGGTAAATGGTTACTGCCAGGGGTGATTGATGACCAGGTGCACTTCCGTGATTACGATTTGTCCTATAAGGCGACTATCGCCAGCGAGTCTCGCGCTGCCGCAGCCGGCGGCGTGACCTCCTACATGGAAATGCCGAATACCAAACCGCCAACGACCAACTGGCAGGCCTGGCGGGAGAAAACGGCGCTGGGTGGGCGTGACTCTGTGGTGAATTACGCATTTTATATAGGAGCCACTAACGAGAATGCCGAAGAAGTTCTTACCAGCATTCCGGAAGGTGAGATCTGCGGGCTGAAAATTTTCATGGGTTCTTCCACGGGTAACATGCTGGTGGATCATGCGGAAGTGCTGGAATGTTTTTATCGTGACTGGCCGGGGTTGATCGCCACGCATTGCGAGGATGAAGCAACTGTGCGACAGTCTCTAGCGGAAGCGAAGAAGAGGTATCCGGAAGGCATTCCGCCAGAAGCGCATCCGGTGGTGAGAAATCATGACGCCTGTTTCAAGTCATCTTCCATGGCGATTGAAATGGCGCGTCAGTTCAATACACGGCTGCATATCCTGCACCTGACTACAGCTCAGGAAGTCGGTCAGTTTTCAGATGGCCCGCTGGAGGAGAAACGTATCACTGCAGAAGTCTGTGTGCATCACTTGACCTTTTCGCAGGACGATTACCCGGAGCTGGGTTTTCAGATCAAGTGTAATCCCGCCATCAAGTCTGCCCGGGATCGCGACGCCTTGTGGCAGGGTCTGGCGGATGGCCGAATCGATGTGATTGCAACCGATCATGCACCGCATACCCGGGAGGAAAAACAGACTACAGAGTATGATCAGGCCACTGCCGGTTTACCGTTAATCCAGCATCCGCTGGGTTTGATGCTGGCACATGTGGATGCCGGACGTATCACGGTAGAGGATTGCGTGAAGTTCATGTCTCACCGGGTGGCAGACTGCTATCGGGTGGTGGATCGCGGCTACCTGAGGGAAGGTTACTGGGCCGATGCGGTACTGGTGGACCCGAGCAAGAAGCCGGAAGTGCGTCAGGCCGATCTCAAATACAAATGTGGTTGGTCGCCGCTGGAAGGGCGCAGACTCGGTGGTGAGATCAGCCATACCTTTGTGAACGGAGAGGCAGTATATGAGGCAGGTGAAATTACCTGTGAGACGGCTGCTCAGCCGCTCCGATTTCAGTCACATCGGTAATTCCGTAGTTGATCGCTGGCAAAGTGCTCTCTAGCCTTTGAGGCTCATGTCAGAAGAAAGAAACGATCTGTTTGCCGTCCGGCAGGGGAAACTGGATTCACTTGCAGCGCTAGGCGTGGCCCCGTTTGGGAAACGTTTCGAGAATACGATCACTTCAGGTGTCATTCTGGACGAATTTGAAGAAGGGAGGGCGGTGCGGTTTGCCGGTCGTATTCTGACCCATCGAAAAATGGGTAAAAGCCAGTTTCTGCATCTGGGCGATGAGGATGGACGATTGCAGATCTACCTGCGCAAGGATGAGATTGCTGAACAGGAGCTGGAAGCCTTCAAACTGGTGGATCTGGGCGATTTCGTCGGGGTCAGTGGCACGTGTTTCCTGACCAAGACCGGTGAAAAAACCATCCATGTCAAAACGTTTACTTTTCTGAGTAAGGCATTGCGTCCGTTACCGGAGAAATGGCACGGCCTGAGTGATGTTGAACAACGCTACCGCCAGCGGTATCTGGATCTGGTGAGTAATGAGAATACCAGAGATGTGCTGACAACCCGTTGCAGGATGGTCTCCGAGATCCGGCATTATCTGGAAGATCGTGGCTATCTGGAAGTCGAGACACCGATGATGCAGGCCATTCCCGGCGGTGCAGCTGCCACCCCGTTTACGACGCATCACAATGCACTGGATATGGATCTCTATCTACGGATTGCCCCCGAGTTGTATCTGAAGCGACTGCTGGTGGGCGGTTACAACAGAGTCTTCGAGTTAAATCGTAATTTCCGGAATGAAGGCCTTTCACGTAAACACAACCCCGAGTTTACCATGCTGGAACTGTATGAAGCGTATAGCGACTATGAAGGCATGGCAGATCTGGTAGAAGGCTTGATTGTGCATCTAGCAGAAAAATTCTGTGGTGGCACTATGATCACGCACCAGCTGGGCGAAGGCGATAACGTCGGGAAAGTAAGCATTAACCTGCAGCGTCCCTGGAAGCGTAAGACCTATCACGACTGCATCAAGGAAGCTGCGGGTGCTGACTGGTTTGATCTGACGCCGGAACAGCGGCGTGAGAAAGCGGAAAAGGAATTCGGTCTGGAGATCTTGCCCCAGCTGGAGGACTTTGAAGTCAGTAACCAGGTTTTTGAAAAACTAGTCGAGGCTAAGACCATGGACCCACTGTTCGTGACGCATCTGCCGAAGGAACTGGTGCCGCTGGCGAAGCAGAATGAGGATAATCCGGACCTGGTGGATGTTTATGAACTCATTATCAATGGCCAGGAAATTTCACCGGGTTACAGTGAGTTGAATGATCCGCTGGTGCAGCGAGAACGGCTGGAAGCGCAAGCCGGTGAGGAAGTGCAAAAGATGGATGAAGACTTTCTGACTGCGATGGAGCACGGTATGCCACCTGCGGGTGGTATGGGTATGGGCATTGACCGGTTGGTGATGATGCTAACCGGTGCTGAATCGATTCGTGATGTGATTTTCTTTCCGTTGATGAAACCGCGGGCATGATTCTGGCATGCTGACCATTCGGAAAAATCTCCGTATCTGGCTACGCAAAAAAGTGATTCCCCGGGTGGGGCCTGATTGTGCTGCAGCTGTTATCCGTTTGCTTTCAGCCACTATCCGCTATCAGCTCCATGATGAGGCTGGACTGTTGGAGCAGGAAAACCCTCCACCCTGCATCTTTGCCTTCTGGCATAACCGAATTCTGCTGATGCCACCGATCTACCAGCGGTACTGGGGACACCGCCCGCTGGTAGTCATGATCAGTCGCAGTCGCGACGGGGCAATGATCTCTGAAACCGCAGCGCGCTTTGGTATCGAGTCTGCCCGCGGATCCTCTTCGGGTAAGGGGGTTGCGGCACTGATCAAACTGACCAGAGATCTGGTAAAAAAAGGAAAAGATGTGGGTATTACTCCGGACGGTCCGCGCGGTCCCCGATATTCAGTGCAGGAAGGTATTGTTCATCTGGCCAAGACCTCCAGGCTGCCGGTTATTCCGGTGACTTATGAACTGGAAAAAAAATGGGAGGCCCGGAGTTGGGACGGATTCCAGATTCCAAAGCCTTTTACACGCTGCCAGGTAAAGATTGGCAGAGGGATTGCGTATGATACGGATGATCTGGCGAGCCAGATTCGAATTGCATTAGACTAGATCATATCCTGATTCGTATGCCGACTCTTGTCAGAAAAGCACTGGCAAGAAATATTGCGGATGTTCTGACCCTTGCCAACGGCAACATGGAGGATGTGTATTTAATACTTCAGATATGCTATGCCTTACCAGCGGACCAACTGCATATGTCCCTGACTGAGAGCTTCAGCTTCTTCAACCGTCATCCAGCGTTCAATGAACTGCTTCCCCCAGGAATCTGATGTGGCAATTTCACGCGTTTCCTCGTTGTAGCCGATAATGATGCAGACATGGCCACCCGTGCGCAGGCCATTCATGTCCTCGACAGCTTCACGGGCAGGCTCCAGCTGTTCATTCCATGCCTGCCAGTCGGTGACCTGGGAACGTTTGTCTGTCCGGTCATTGATGCCCTGCATGTACAAATGGCTACCAGCGTACACTGCCCACATCAGGGGCAGCCCCTGATCAATATATTTGGCAATTTTTCTGGGTTCCAGCTCGGCTCTTGTATCATCCAGTTTTCTGCTGAAGTCACCTGCCAGGTCATCAACAGCCTCTGCAATGGTATGAATATAGGTGCCACCGCCGTAACCACTGCTGCCAGCGCGAGCCAGCACATACATATCTGCCGGGATTCCCAGATAACGAAGATAGCGTTCCCAACTGGCTGGAACGCAGTAGCCTTTAGGGCCTTGATCTGCCATGGGGATTTCAGAAATGATGACGTCACCGTTGTCACGCCTGACGACCCGCTCTTTTAACAATTCGCGCAACTCATTGTCTGAAATACTCTCCGTGATGCCGCGATTGTCGGCAAATTCAGGTCTGGTGATTCGCAGTGAAACGTATTCGCCATCCTGAACGGATAACAAAATAGCGTGCCCGTTCCAGTCCCAGCGCTGAAGTCGTTCCCGAATTCGTTTCCCTTTTCCCATTTTACCTTTTTCAGGCTCACCCAGAAGTCCGGTGAGTATCGAGACCAGTCGATCCTCTTCGAGTTCCAGCTGCTCCTCAAACGCTTTAATCACCTCTCTGGGAGGAAAGCTACTTTTGAAATACGGGTAATCCCCTTTGTTGGAAAACATGAGTGAGATGCGGTCAGGCTTGGCATCAATGCAGTAGAGGGCTGCGGAGTATGTTCTGGTATCCAGCACAGTATAGTCTTCCCCCGGATATAGTCGATAGCTGCTGCGGGTGGACGTCCTCCCCTCCAGTGGCCATTCCAGTCGTTTGGCAACTTTTTTGTCTACATCATCCCATAAGGAATTATCTGCAAACAGCTCGATGCCTAAGAAACGGTTCATCTCCTCAAAAGAAACGACTTCCTGCTCCGCACTTGAGGTATGAGCCAGCAACACTAAAATGAGAAAAGTGCTTTGTCTGAGCATTATGGAAAGATTAGGGATAAGTTTCTGAGCAGCAAAGCTTTTAAAGTATTCTTTTGATGATCAGTTGCTACTGGAAGTGTCCCAATGACAGGATTCCCGCCGTCGCAGTAAAGCATGTGAAGTTGAGCGGTTGTCATCGGCAAAGAGTTTTGTAAAGCAATTCTAAATGCCGGATCTTATCATCTGTCCCGCTTCCAATGCGTATAGACAGGTCATGCTTGGAGTGCCGCCTGAATCACGGTATCCTCGCTCACGTTATGTGATTTGCTGGCATCCCGCACATCATCAGCTTCAGGTTTTCGGGAGAGTATTGCGTCGCCCAGCATGCCTACTTTAAGCCGAATCGGACCGTAAGGGGTCTCAACAGTGCGAATCTCACGTTGCAGTTTCAATCGATCTACCTGGTAAACTCGCACTCCCAGGGCCCCGGTGGCTTGCATCAGTTCTGCGCTCAGAGCCGTGGCCTGGTCTGGCCGGGTCATTACCTGCATCTGATGGCCAGGGCGACCTTTCTTCATCAGAATGGGCACAACCGCCACATCCAGTGCCCCGGCATCCATTAAATGAGCACAGACATGACCAATTCGTTCCCCGGTGATATCGTCAATATTGGTTTGTAGCAAAGTAATACGATCTGTTTCGAAGGCGTTTGAATCGCTCTCTACCTCTTCGCACAGTAGCAGTCGCAGCACATTCGGGCGACCTTTGAGTTTCCGGGTTCCGAGACCATAGCCCGTTTTATTAATTCGAATCTTCCCAAGTGGACCAAAAGACTCAGCCAGTTCTGCCAGAATTGCGGCTCCGGTAGGTGTAATCAGTTCAGAGGCGACATCAATCTGTTCCAGCGGCCGGCCTTCCAGAATTTTCAGCGTCGCCGGAGCTGGAACTGGAAAGGTGCCGTGGGCACATTCAAGACTGCCGTGACCGTCTACGGGAACGGATGATGTGATTTTACGAACACCAAGACTTTCGATGGCAACCGCAGCACCAACAATATCCAGTATGGAATCAAGAGCGCCGACTTCGTGGAAGTGGATTTCCTCCAGTGTTTTCCCGTGAATAGCCGCCTCTGCGTATCCTACCCGCTCGAACATGGAAATCGCCCGCTGCTTGACCGAAGCTGACAGTTCGGAGGATTCGATGAGTTTGCGGATCGTTGTGAAATGCCGTCCATGACTATGGTCATGAGTGTGATGATGTTCATGCTGATGATCATGGTTTTGGTCGTGAGAATGACCGTGTTCATGGCTTTTGTCCTTGGGAGGTGAGTGTCCTTCGTTCCTGAAATCCAGCTTAGTGCCCATGATATCGCCCCGAGTGGTGCGTGAAAAGTCGCACGACCAGTTTTCGGGCAGAGGCAGTTTGCGAAGTTCGGATTCGAGATGTTGCGGATCCAGTCCGATTTCAATACAGGCACCCAGAAACATGTCGCCACTGATACCGGAAATGGAAGGGTCAATATGAAGATGCATAATGAAAAATAGCGGCTTTCTCCATGAGCGACAACCATGATATGTAAAAACAGGCAAATGAGTTGACCTGCCAGCTTGGATTTGAGACTTTATCGTCTCTCAATTTTGAAAATATGAATATTCACGAATACCAGGCCAAGGAACTGATGGAAAAGCACGGTGTACCAACGACGCCGGGAAAAGTGGCTTTTTCCGCGGAAGAGGCAGAGCAGATCGCCCGCGGATTGGGCAACCAGTTGGTCATTAAAGCACAGGTGCACGCCGGTGGTCGCGGTAAGGGAACCTTCAAGAGTGGCCTCCAGGGTGGGGTTCAGCTGTGTAAAACTGCCAGCCAAGCCAGAGATTACGCTGACCAGATGATTGGCCAAGTCTTGGTGACTCATCAGACCGGTGAAGCAGGCCGGTTGGTAAAGAAAATTCTGGTAACAGAGGCGGTTGATATCGACAAGGAGTTTTACTTCGCGATTGTGATGGATCGGGAGTTAAACGGTCCTTGTATTGTGGCCAGCAGCCAGGGTGGGGTGGATATTGAAGAAGTGGCCGCCAGCCAGCCGGATGCCATTTTTCATGTGGCGGTGGATCCTGCCATTGGTCTTCGTCCCTACACGGCCCGCAAACTTTCCAAGCAGCTGGGATTCACCTCAACCGAGATGCGTGAGTCCTGCCGCCTGATGCATGCAGCCTACGACCTCTTTATGCAATGCGACTGTGCCATGGTGGAAATCAACCCGATGGTATTGACCAAGGGAGGCAACGTGCTTGCACTGGATGCTAAAATCAGTTTTGACGACAACGCGCTCTTCCGGCATCCGGAAATTCAGGAAATGCGGGATGAGGATGAAGAAGACCCGCGTGAAGTAGAAGCTTCCCGATCCGGACTCAACTATATCGGCTTGGATGGAAATATCGGTTGCCTGGTTAATGGGGCTGGTTTGGCGATGGCAACCATGGATATCATCAAACATTCCGGCGGTGAGCCCGCCAACTTCCTGGATGTTGGCGGTGGAGCCACGGCTGACCAGGTTACCAAGGCATTCAATATTCTGATGAATGACCCGAAAGTGGAAGCCATTCTTGTGAATATTTTTGGTGGCATTATGAAGTGTGACATTATTGCCAGCGGAATTATTCAAGCCGTAAAAGCCACTGGATTGAATGTTCCGCTGGTAGTTCGCCTGGAAGGAACGAATGTCGAGGCGGGCCGCAAACTGTTGGAAGAATCATCTGTTAACGTCATTTCCGCCTCTGATCTGGCCGATGGAGCCAGGAAGGCTGTGGAATCTGCAACTGCAGTGAGATAAATAAAGATATATCATGTCAGTTTTAGTCGATAAAAATACACGCCTGCTGGTGCAGGGCATCACTGGAAAAGCAGGAAGCTTTCACGCTAAGTCCTGCATGGAATACGGAACCAATATTGTCGCTGGAGTGACACCGGCACGGGGTGGTGAGAAATTTGAGGATACAGTCCCGGTGTTTGATACGGTATCTGAAGCGGTTAAGGAAACCGGCTGTAATGCCACAATGATTTTTGTTCCACCTCCCTTTGCGGCGGATTCTATTGAAGAGGCAGTCGATGCAGGTATTGAGCTGGTTGTTTGCATTACTGAAGGTATCCCAGTCAGTGATATGATGCGGGTCAAGCTAGCCATTCGAAACCAAAAGGTTACCATGATAGGGCCGAACTGTCCGGGCATTATTACGCCGGGCGAATGCAAGATCGGTATTATGCCGGGATATATTCACCAGCCCGGCACCATTGGAATTGTTTCCCGGAGCGGCACGCTTACCTACGAAGCGGTATATCAGGTCACCAGTCTAGGTTACGGGCAGAGCACCTGCATTGGCATTGGTGGAGATCCCATACACGGTATGACTCACAAGGATGCAGTCGAACTGCTGAACAATGACCCGGATACAGAAGGAATCATTATGATCGGTGAAATCGGAGGGAGTGAAGAAGAAGAAGCTGCCGCCTATATTAAAGAACATGTCAGCAAACCAGTCGCCGCTTTCATTGCCGGGGCGACCGCACCCCCCGGGCGTCGGATGGGGCACGCAGGTGCCATTGTGTCTGGCGGCAAAGGGACAGCTCAGGCCAAAATTGAGGCGCTGGAAGATGCCGGTGCCAAGGTGGCTCACACGCTGGTGGAGATTGGTGATTCTCTCATTTCTCAGCTGAAATAAAAACTCAATTTAAATTAGAATAAGAAAATATGTCAGTAATTGCAAAAGGATTAGAAGGCATTGTCGCTGCAGAAACCGCACTCAGTGATGTGCGCGGGCAGGAGGGGACGCTGGTTTATCAGGGATACAATATTGATGAGCTTGCTGGTAACGTTACGTATGAAGAAGTCGTGTACTTGCTTTGGCACGGGCACTTACCCAAAACCGCGGAACTGGAACAGCTGAAAACTGCGCTGGCAGAAGAGCGTGAACTTCCGAAAGGGCTGGTGGAATTTCTCAAGTCTGTGCCCAAAGATGCTGTGCCGATGGATGTGATTCGAACTGCTATCAGCATGCTGGGACTGTATGACACCGGTGAGTTCGGTGAAGATGAAAAAGAAGGGATCAATATCCGGCGGGCGATTTCGGTTACCGCCAAGATTGGAGTCATTGCAGCTTATTTTCATCGCGCCCGTGAAGATAAGGAACTGCCACCTGTGCGCAAGGATCTCAGTGAAGCTGCTCATTTTCTATATCTGCTGAATGGTGAAACTCCCAGTAAGGAAGCCGAAAACACCTTAAACATGGCATATGTGCTGCATGCAGACCACGGCATGAATGCCTCTACCTTCTCTTCCCGTGTCACGATTGCCACGCTAAGTGACATGTATTCCGCAGTGACCAGTGCGATCGGCACGCTAAAAGGCCCGTTGCACGGTGGTGCCAATGAGGGAGTCATCCGGATGCTGCAGGAGATAGGAGAGTTGGACAAAGTAGATGACTGGGTGCAGGAACAACTCGATCAGAAGCGCAAGATCATGGGCATTGGTCACCGTGTGTATAAGGTGCTTGATCCGCGTGCTCCCCACCTCAAGCGTATGGCGGTGGAGCTGACTGCTCAGCTGGGTGAGCCCAAATGGATCCGAATGAGTGAACGCATTGCCAAGCTGATGCTGGAGAAAAAAGGCTTACATGCGAACGTGGATTTCTACTCTGCCACAGTTTACTACAGTCTGGGCGTTCCCATAGACATGTTTACCCCGATTTTTGCAATTTCCCGAACCTCCGGGTGGACGGCTCACATTTTAGAGCAATTGGCAGATAACCGCCTCTATCGTCCGCAGAGTGAATATGTCGGACCTGCAGAGGGCAAACGGGTTGTTCCTCTGGCTGAGCGCTAAACCGCTATTTTTACTCCGTGCAGCGCTTTTTTCTTCAGTCTAAAATCCACCGAGCGGTTGTCACCGACGCCTGTGTTGATTATGAGGGCAGTCTTTCGATCGATCAGGATTTGATGGAAGCCTGCGGTATGCTGCCATATGAAAAAATTCTAGTGGGCAATATCCACAACGGGGAACGCTTTGAGACATATGCCATTCTAGCTCCCCGTGGCAGCAGGCAGATCGTGCTCAATGGAGCGGCAGCCCATCGCGGTAATGTGGGTGATCGTCTGGTTATCATGAGTTTTAGCGCGTTGGATATGGAAGAATCCAAAACCCACCAACCCTGCAGTATAGTGCTCGATGAAAATAATAATATCGTCAGCCGTAAAGGCGGTTAGAGTATGAATTCTTCCAAACCAGGCATCTAGTTATGAGTCATCCTAAATTATATATTCCCGGTCCAATCCAAGTTTCTGAAAAAACCTGGCAGGCTTTCCGCCAGCCTATGATGGGGCACCGCAGTAAGGCATTTCAGGAACTGTATGCCCGCGTGCAGCCTGGCCTGAAGCAGCTTTTCTATACGGAGCAGCCCGTCTTTGTGAATACCGGCTCCGCCTGGTGTGTGATGGAAGCTGCATTGCGCAATCTCACCAGCAAGAAAGTGCTTAACTGCATGAGCGGTGCGTTTTCTGACAAATGGTATGCCGTTGCCCAAAAATGTGGCAAGGAAGCTGAGGCATATCAGGTAGACTGGGGGCAGGCGATTCGTCCGGAAGAGATCGATAAGCGGTTGTCTTCCGGTAAGTTTGATGCGATTACCTTTATTCATAATGAAACCTCAACCGGTGTCCTGAACCCCTTGGAAGCGGTAGCTGATGTGATGAAAAAATATCCGGATGTCTGCTTCATCGTGGATACCGTGTCTTCGCTCTCCACCAAGAAAATTCCATTCGACGAACTGGGATTGGATGTGATGCTGGCAGGCACCCAGAAAGCCCTGGCATTGCCCCCCGGTGCGGCTGTTTTTGCTGTTTCAGAAAAAGCTTATGCGAGAGCTGAAGCGCAGAAAGATCGCGGCTATTACCTGGATTTTCTTGAGTTCCGCAAAAATCACGAGAAAAACATGACTCCAACCACGCCCTCGATTTCCCATTTTTATGCGCTCGAGAGTAAGCTGGATGATATCATGACTGAAGGTTTGGAGAATCGCTTCAGTCGTCACCTGAAGAATGCCGAGGTAACCCGAGAGTGGGCTAGGTCTGAAGGGTTCGAGCTTTTCCCTGAATCAGGCTATGAATCGATTAGTCTGACCTGCATCCGAAACACCCGGGAGGTAGACATTCCAGCCTTGAATCAATGGCTGGAAGTGAATCATGGGTGCATTATTGACGGGGGCTATGGTAAGATTAAAGGGAAAGCTTTTCGTATTTCCCATATGGGAGATGAAACAACTGAAACGATCAAAGACTTACTGGGCTGGTTGAGCACTGGTATTCAGGCGGTTGCTTAGTGTTTACCTGGTAGCGTTAAGTTTGCTCGTCCATATTCCATGTTATCACAGCAGTGCAGCGTTTTGTTTCATGAAACTGCCTGTCATTTTTTCATTCTCGAATTAAATGATTCCAGCAGCTGACGGAGTTCTTCAGCCTTTTCCGGGTATTTTTCGATAAGGTTGTTTTGTTCTGCTAAATCCTCTTCAAGGCTGAAGAGTTGTTCGACGACTGGATTCAGATCCTTACCGTCCTGACTTTTATTTTTCTGCCCCAATCCGGGTTTAAACCACGTTCCGTGCGCTTTCCCTTTTCGGTATTTCCAGTTTCCAACGCGAATCGCTTGTCCGCGAGCATATACAAAGAATTCCGCGGGACTGGCCTGATCCGGCTCACCCTGAAGCACGCAACTGATGTCTGTCCCGTCGATCATACGGTCATCTGGAAGTCTGGCTCCGGTGAGATTGGCGATGGTAGGCATGAGATCAAGGTTGCTGGCGTTGAAATCAGTTTCCGAACCGGCAGTGATCGTGCCCGGCCACCAGAAAATACACGGGACACGCTGTCCCCCTTCATATGTGGTGCCCTTGCCATCACGGAGCGGGCCGGCAGATCCACCGTGGTCACCCTTTACCAGCCAAGGGCCATTATCAGAGGTAAAAACAACCAAGGTATGCTTGTCGATTTCCAGCTCTTTGAGCGTTCGCAGGATCTCGCCGACGGACCAATCGATTTCCTCGATGACATCTCCATAGATCCCGCGCTCTGTTTTGCCATTGAATATTTCCGAAGCAAAGAGCGGGGTATGCGGCATCGTATGAGCATAATAAAGAAAGAAAGGCTGGGCTTGGTGATTTTGGATAAATTCCACAGCTTTTTCGGTGTAGCGGCGACTGATTTGTGATTGGTCAACTGGCCATTCGATTACTTCGGTATCCCGCATCAAAGGCACTTTGTTTTTATACTTGGCATAAAGTTTTTGGCCCTCTGCATTGTTTTTTCCGCCTTGTGCAGCAGTTTTTTGCGGTTGGTATTCCCTGAAATTCTCCAGAGTCATGCCTTCGAGAAATTTCACGTCTCGGGCTAAAGGCATACCGCCGTCCTGAGCCATATCATTGCTGTAGGGAATTCCGAAGAATGAATCAAAGCCCTGTTCCGTGGGAAGAAATTGAGGCAGGTGACCCAGGTGCCATTTTCCAATCATAGCGGTGGCGAAGCCTTGTTCTTTCAATACTTCTGCAATCGTAATTTCAGCTGGATTCAATCCATCTTTACTACGGGGAAAGTAAACACCGGGAACTCCGGCACGCCGTGGGTAGCGTCCAGTCAGCAGTCCCGCCCGGCTGGGAGAACAAACACAGTGGGAAGCGTGGAAGTCAGTGAATTTCAAACCTTCGGCAGCCATTCCGTCAAGCTCCGGAGTCTGGTAGCCTTCAGTAGCCGTAAAACTGTTAACATCGCCGTAGCCCAGGTCATCGGTAAAAATGATAATGATATTGGGTGGAGTAACCGCAAAACAAAGAGGAGTAGTGAAGAGTGAAATGAAGACCGTAATGACATATTTTTTCATCTATGATTTCTTTGTTGTGTGTGATGTTCCGGCTACAGAAAAAGCTTCAGCACATTGGTATATGCGCAATTGTAAACGTGATTCAGCTTTTCAAAAAAGAATACCGGTTCCTTAAATACGTTCCAGCAAGAGAAGACGAAAATCCATAACACTGGATCCGGGTATACTAAGCGGCTGTAATTCAAGTTTCACCGGACCTTCTTGCAAGGAGATAGTCCCGACAGGTAATGCCTTAAAATCTTTCACGTAAGACTCCGAGCGCGGACTGCGATCCTCTGCTTCGCCTACCAGCGGGGGGTCATGTGCCTCTTTAATGGTAAAGCGCAACTCGCTTTCACCGGCACGCAGGATCACCTCGGATCCAACATCTGCTTCCGGGCAGGTATAGTAAAGAGTGACCTTGAAACTACCTTCACTAGGCACTTCACCATCCCACATGATTTTCTCCTCCGTATCAGTCCACCGGCTGAAAAAAGAGCAGTTGGCGTGTTTAGATGATCGCTCAATCTTCCCGGTGACCGTGGCATCACGGGCAGGTAGATGATGATACTTGAAGTCGGGGTGGCCGATCAGAAAGGGGCGCTTGTCAGGCTTATTCGCTAGCAATTCATCCTGGAAAATCTTGACTGCATTATCAAGTTTTTCAGCTTCTTCGGGAAAGTCCTGATTGACAGGCTTGCTCTGGCTGCGGTCGTGTTCCATATCGTAAAGCTGACCTCGTTCATCCAGCCGATAGTTCTGTGATCGCGCGGAGATCTTTTTCTTCCAAACATTGATGAGGACACGATCATTGGAGTCAGGATCTTCCTGAGTCAAATTCGGTACCATGGAAATTCCGTCCCAGGGTTTGGGGGTCTGGCCATCAATTCCAGCTAAATCGACCAACGTAGGCAGCAGATCAATGGCAGATGAAATAGAATCTATCCGGGTGCCAGCTGGGATCTTTCTCGGGTAGCGGATATGTAGTGGCGATTTGACTCCACCCTCATCAACGGATCCCTTCTTTCCTTTGTAACCATCCAGCCAGCGGAAACCATTCGGTCCGTTATCACTGAAGTAGACAACTATCGTATCCTCAGAGACTTTGAGTTCACTGAGTGTTTCCAGCACGCGTCCGACGTTCCAGTCAATATTTTCACACATGGCATACGCAGCACGGTCATGATCCGAAGTTCCCTTCTGCCTGGGGTTGAGTTGATTAAAATTCTTTCCGGCAAAACGTTGCCAGAACTCATCGGGAACCTGCATTGGACTGTGTGGAGTATTGTAGGCAAGGTAGGCAAAGAAGGGTTTTCCTTCTGCATGACAGTCCTGCATAAATGTGATCGCTTTATCCGTAAAATCATCAACCACAAAGCCATTGCCTTTGACGATCTGTCCGTTGAGTTCCAGCATCGGGTCGAAGTAGTGTCCCCAATGTCCAGAGGCAAATCCATAAAACTCATCAAAGCCCCGACCATTGGGATGATAGGGGTATTGCATTCCATTGTGCCATTTGCCATAAATTCCGGTCCGGTAGCCCGCTTTTTTGAAAAGGTCGGCTATCGTGGCTTCATCCAGATTCATACGTTCCTGACCCTTCGTAACGCCTTGGACATTACTTCGCGGATGATAGCGTCCAGTCAGGAACTCAGCTCGGGTTGGTGCGCAAACCGCACAAACAAAAAAATTTGAAAAATGGACACCTTCTTTGGCTAGCAAATCCACGTTGGGAGTCTGCAACTCACGGTTACCGTTAAAACTCAGGTCTCCCCAGCCTTGGTCATCTGTAAGGAATACCACGACATTGGGTGGCGCTGCCTGAGCTTGTGGAACAGTCAGGATGATTCCGAACAGGCAAAAAATCCAGAAAAGACCAGCCAGGCAGAGTTCTAGCGTCTGCAGCAGATCATACTTTTTTGAATGCACGGGAATGTCCTTATCTAGTGAGTCCTGTATGTATCGTTTCATGATATGGCTAAAGTAGTTTCATGCAGAATAAAGCGCACATTGTGAAGCTAAAATATCGATTGTAAGTATTTGGTATTATGATAATTCGGAGCAGGATGCGAGTTTAAAATCATGGCCGGGTCATGGAGAGAGCAGTTCAAGACAGAGAACACTTACTCTGAACAGACGCTGGTCTGGCTTGGCAGATGAAAACATCTGTTGCACGGATAGGGCTTGATGGATGTCTGCGCTAATACTTCTCCTGCTGCAAACGGGATTCTCCAGCTATTTGCTTTCAACTGGATCAGATCCTGCAGGCATCCATGAATCAAGTCCATGTGCATACAGGTTACCTGGTGCCGTATGCAAAACGCAGTTGTCTGTTCAGGTCGGGGAAAACTTCTATCTCACTAAAACCGGCTTTTTGCAGAAGATCTTTCAAAGCATCGTTGTGGCTGATACCTGCCTCAAGGAAGATGTATTTTGTATCGCTGGAAATGTTTTCACATAGTTGACGGATCAGGTCGAGGCCATCAGACCCGCCGGCAAGTGCGAGCTTGGGGTCATAGGTAACCTCCGGTGGCAGTGATCCGATTTCAATATCTGTCAGGTAAGGCAGGTTAGCAATGATAGCATCTGCTGCCTGATCCAGTGACTCCAGCAATGAGCCCTGACGCCATTCGACCTGCAGCATCGGATGTAAGTTTTGGTTCTCCCTGGCAAGTGCGATGGCATCGTTCGAGATGTCAGTGCCGATAACGTTCCAGTCCGGCAAGTGCCGGGAACAGGCCAGGGCCAGACAGCCGGTGCCGGTGCCGACATCGACCAGCGTTCCGGGCCTTTGTCCCTCCAGCGTATCCAGCACTTTCTCGACCAGTATTTCAGATTCTGGACGCGGGATGAGCGCACGGGAATCGCATTGGATGCGAAGACCGTAGAATTCAGTATCGCCAAGAATATGCTGAAGAGGTTCACCATCTGCGCGGCGCTTGACCAGCGGACGGAGTTCATCCAGTTCGGATTCCTGCATGGTTCGGTCGAATTCCAGATAGAGCTCCAATCGCTTTTTCTTGAGCACGCGTGCGACCAGATGCTCGGCTTGTATCCGGGCAGACTCGATCTTTTTCCTTTCAAAAAAAACAGTCGTGCGGTCGAGGAGATCTAATAAAGTCACTGATAAAGTAAAAGGTAAAATGAAAAATGCAAAAGGCTGAAGTAAGGGGTGAATATTTGATGCAGAGCAGGAAAGAAAAAATACGTAAGGCCTTTGCGCCTCCGGATTAAAAATTAATTTGCGTCGGCGGTTTGCTGCAGTTCGGCGAGGCGTTCTTCGACGCTGGCGGCCCGGAGTGCGGTGATGAGTTCTTCCAGCTCACCATCCATGATACCGGTCAGGTTGTGACTGGTAAAGTTGATACGGTGATCAGTGACTCGACTTTGCGGATAATTGTAGGTTCGGATCTTTTCATTGCGATCTCCACTGCCGATCTGGGATTTGCGCTGGGCCGCGTATTTGGCGTCCTCTTCGGCTTGACGCTGTTCCAGCAGGCGGGCACGGAGCACGCTCATGGCTTTTTCGCGGTTCTTAATCTGGGAGCGACCGTCCTGGCAGCGGACGATCATCCCGGTAGGAATGTGCAGGATCTGGACGGCAGAGTCGGTGGTGTTGACGCCCTGACCGCCAGGACCGCCAGAACGGCAGACTTCTACGCGAATGTCATTGGGATGGATCTCGAGATCGACTTCCTGGGCTTCAGGCAATACGGCAACACTCGCAGCGGAAGTGTGAATACGTCCCTGACTTTCGGTTGCAGGAACGCGCTGCACGCGGTGGACACCGGATTCGTATTTGAAATAGCGGAAGGCGTCGGTGCCGTTGACCTGAAATACAATCTCCTTGTAGCCGCCCATATCCGAAGGGTTGGAGTCCATGACTTCCAGCTGCCACTTCTGACGCTCTGCATAGCGCTGATACATACGGAAGAGGTCGGCAGCAAAGATGCCAGCTTCGTCTCCGCCGGTGCCGGCACGCAGCTCAACGATAGTGTTGCGTGAGTCATTGGCGTCCGGTGGCAAAATAGCAGCCAGCATTTCCATCCGGGCGGCCTCCAGCTTTTGCTCCAAGTCTGGCAGCTCTTCGGTAGCCATCTCGGTGAGTTCCGGATCTTCGTTGGCCGCAATCAGTTCTTTGCTGTCAGAGACTTCCTTTTCCAGTGCGTTGAGCTGTGAGAAAAGCTCCATGGCGTCCTTGACACGTTTGTGCTCTTTCAGAATCTCCTGAGCTTTACTGGGGTCATCGTAGAGATTGGGCGATGAAATATCGACTTCCAACTCGCTGAGACGAGTGCGGAAGCGTTCGATATGAGGCTGTAAATCAATGTCCATATTTAACAAATTACGTAACTGCTTTGGGCGTACGCGGCGAGAAATTCTGCGAATATTCTCGCCCTACGCGGGAAACCTTAGGCTAAGAATATTCTATGTGACAAAATTTCTAAGCACTATTTTGCTAACCTTCAAACTTTTGGGCAACCAGGCAGGCGTTGTGGCCGCCGAATCCGAAGGAGTTGTTCATGACGACCTGGATGTTGCCATGACGGGCCTCGTTCGGGACATAATCCAAATCACATGCCGGATCCTGATTGTCGAGGTTGATGGTGGGTGGAACGTCACCTGTTTCAATGGCTTTGATACAGGCGGCCATTTCTACTGACCCGGCGGCACCCAGCAGGTGTCCGATCATGGATTTAATCGAACTGACCCAGACTTTGTCAGCGTGGTTGCCCATGATACGGCGGATGGCCACGCTCTCACAGATATCACCTTGCGGGGTAGAGGTGCCATGGGCGTTGATGTAGTCGACTTGGTCCGCTGAGATACCGGCCACTTCCAACGCGCGTGCCATGGCACGCCCGGCACCTTCACCTTCCGGTGCGGGGGAGGTCATGTGGTAGGCATCGCCGGTAGTCGCGTAACCGGTGATTTCGGCCAGGATACAAGCGCCACGCTTGGTGGCGTGTTCCAGTTCCTCTACAATCATGATCCCGGCACCTTCGCCCAATACAAAGCCGTCGCGATCTATGTCAAACGGGCGTGAAGCACGGCCAGGGTCTTCATTGCGGGTGCTAATGGCCTTCATGGCACCGAATCCGCCGACACCAAGCGGGACGACTGCTGCTTCGCTGCCGCCGGCAATGAAGAGATCGGCTTCGCCGTGGCGGATAAGGTTGAAGGCTTCCCCAATACACATGGTAGAAGTGGCACAAGCGGTGACGATGGCATAGTTCGGGCCGCGGAAATTATACTCCATGGAAACCAGTCCGGATGCGATGTTGGTGATCATCATCGGGATCATAAACGGAGAAATACGTGAAGGACCGGAATCAAGGTGTTTGGCGTGGTTGTCCTCGAGTGATTTCAGGCCGCCAATACCTGATCCGACCAGCACGCCGGAACGGTTGGGGTTGTAATCGGCTTCAGTGAGCCCGCTCTGTGACCAGGCTTCCCGGGTAGCAGCCATGGCCATCTGGGCATAGCGGTCGGCTTTACGTGCTTCCTTGGGTGTTTTAAAGGCCGCTTTAGGGTCAAAATCCTGCAGCTGACCGGCAAATTTGGTGGTGTAGTTGGAAATATCAAAACGATCCTCCCCGATCAGGCGCACGCCACTTTGACCGGCAAGGCTGTTTTGCCAGAAATCTTCCACCGTATTCCCATTGGGAGCCAGCACTCCCATTCCTGTGATAACCACACGCCGTTGACTCATAAGCCCGATATTTAACTATAACTTATTATAAAGAACAAGGGCGCACGTTGAATAACGGGCGCCCTTGCCAAAAGGAGATGCGGATACTATTTGTCCAGTGCTTCTTTGATGTAGGAGTTAACGTCACCAACGGTTTGCAGCTTTTCAGCGTCTTCATCAGGAACTTCGATTCCGAACTGTTCCTCAAACGCCATTACCAGTTCGACCACATCGAGAGAATCTGCCCCCAGATCTTCAATAAATTTGGCTTCCGGGGTAACCTGTTCCGTGTTGACACTCAACTGCTCAACAATGATTTCTTTTACCTTATCTTCTACAGATTGTTCTGACATGCTTAACTCCTCTTTATTGGTTTAGTGAATTTGATGGTGTTTATGGTCTGCTGTTTAGGGCTTGGCAACTATTTTTTTTAAATAAAAAGTCCTCCGTCGACAGTCAGCGCCTGTCCGGTGATGTAACCGGCCTCCGCCGAACAGAGGAAAGTGGTCATATAGGCAATGTCTTCCGGCTTACCCAAACGCTTGAGCGGGAGCTTTTCCAGCAGCGCGGCTTTGAGCTCATCGCTGAGTTCATCCGTCATGTCGGTCTGGATAAACCCGGGACAGATCGCGTTGCAGGTGATTCCACGAGGTGCAAATTCTTTGGCTACGCTCTGAGTCATACCGATCATGCCAGCCTTGGAAGCAGCATAATTAACCTGTCCCGCATTTCCGTGCTGGCCGATCACTGAGCTGATGTTCACAATCCGGCCTTTACGGGCTTTCATCATAGTGCGTGTGACGCCTTTGATCCAGAAGAAGGAACCGGAGAGATTGGTCTGGATAACGGTATTCCAGTCTTCATCGGTCATGCGCATCAACAGGGTGTCACGCGTAATACCGGCATTGTTGACCAGAATATCGATGGTTTTGAATTCTTTCACGATTTCATCCACGGCGGCCAGCACCGCCTCCGATGAGGAAACGTCCACACCAAGGCCGAGATAACGTACGCCCAGGGCTTCAACATCCGCTTTAATACGGTTAGCGGAATCTACACTGCGGCTGATCCCGGCAATATGGCAGCCGTTTTGGGCGAGGTCCAGCGCGATGGCTTTACCGATACCACGACTAGCTCCGGTAACGATGGCAATTTGATCTTTTAATTTCATGAGGGTGTTCTTTGCAATGTGTGGTTGCTGATTAGAGTGATTCGATATTTGCAAGATCTTCAGTAGTATCGATTGTGAGGCATGGAATGTCCGGGCAGGTGCGCTTAAGCATGTTTTTCAGGACGCTTTTAGGGCCGAGTTCAACAAATTGTTCAATCCCATCTGCCACCATGTTTTCGACGCAGCTCTGCCAGAGCACACTACCGGTAACCTGCTTGAGCAGTGACGATCGGATGGCTGTGGCTTCTGTATCCGGCGCACCAGACACGTTGGCATAAACTGGTATTTGATTGGCGGTAAATTCTGTCTGTTCCAGAAAGGGCTTTAACCCGTCTTGAGCGGGCTGCATCAGGCGGGAATGATAGGCGCCAGCTACCGTGAGTGGTAATACCCGGCGCAACCCCATTTCCTTGCCTTGAGCCACCGCTTCGGGAACAAGTTTTTGCTCACCGGAGAGAACAATCTGACCGGGAGCATTCAAGTTAGCCACTTGCAGGCCGGAAGATTCAGCCAGCTGCTGAGCTTGCTCCAAAGTGGCACCTACCAGCGCTACCATGCCGCCTTCAGCAGTATCGCACGCCTCCTGCATCAGGCGGCCACGTGCATGAACCAGTTTAAGCCCGTCCTCAAACGAGAGGTGTCCGGCCGCCGCGTGGGCAGTGAACTCACCAAGTGAGAGACCGGCGCAAGCGGTCGGCTGGAAAGCGGGTAACTTAGCGCTGAGCATTTTCCACAAGGCCAGACCGTGAACATAAAGAGCCGGCTGGCAGTAGCTGGTTTTGGTTAATATATCGTTAGGACCATCAAAGCAGACGGATTTGAAATTGTCATTAAGGAGTTGATCCGCCAGATCGAAGAGGGAAGCTGCTTCCGGGCTGGCAGCGTATAGGTCTTTTCCCATACCAACGTATTGTGCGCCTTGTCCTGCAAAGAGAAGTGCGGTCTTTTTCATGAGTCTCTAATAAAGCAAGAGCAAGGGCGGTCGTGTCAAGCGGATAGGTGAAAAGGATTCCGCTTAATAGTCCTGACGTGCCTTTTGTCCCCATTTGGTGGTGCCGTATTCAGTAAGCAGACGATCCAAAATTTCCTGTGCTTCCTGGTTCTTTTGCTGTTTTTTACGAATTCTGACTGCATGATAGAGTGCTTCGGAGGAGAATAACGGCAAACCGTCTGCGAAGAGCACATCCACTTTAAGCAGGTAGTTGCAGGCGAGGTCATAAGGATCCATATCACCATCTTCGGTTTTGGTTTCGGGTGTGCTTTGTCCAGTATCACCCATCGTCTCAAGGCTTCGTGCCATCAGGATCATCGCTTTGCCTTTGCTTTCGTTGCTGGAGCGTGTACTGGAAATCACTTCTTTAACGGTGTCGATAGCTTCCTGCAGCTTGCCGGCCTCGAACAGAGCTAAAGCACTACCATACTTGGCATCCAGAATGCGCGGAGACCAGGCGGGAAGGCGGTCAAAGAGTTTCTGAGCTTCCGCTGATTGACCCAAGCCCTGTAATGCGGCGCCCTGGCCGTAGAGGGCATCTGCTTTGGCGCGCTGGTTCTTTTCAACAGTATTGGCATCCAGTTGCCGGAAGATTTCCAGTGCTTTCTGCCATTTTTCTGCTTCGAGTAACAACTCCCCATAGGAGGATAGGTCCTGCCATCTGATTATTTTCGTATCAGCGACTTGCGAAAATGCCTGATTGTAGAGATTGAGTGCAATCTGGGTTTTCCCGAGCTTGTTCTGCAGGCCTGCCTGTGCAATCAGGATTTGCAGTTTGGACTGTTCGGTAGGCATCTCTCCGGCCAGCTGGCTCATTTGATTGATCACAGCCGAGGGCTTGACGGCGTCTACCCCGATTAAATTCTGCATGACCTCAACCCATTTGGTGAGAGCTACCGCAGCTGCCTGAGTTCCGGGAAAGCTGGTTACTGCCTGTAGGAAAAGGTTGCCAGAGCCCTGAATCAGCTCGACCCACTGTTGCTTGCCGGCTTCATCCAGGTCTTCATAGCTGCCCAGTGAAGTGGCCTGTTTTTGCTTGATAGGTGCTGCAGTGACCAGTGATAGAGCCGCCGCCCTCGCTTTAGCATCCGAAGGTGCCGAAGTGTTTCTCTGGCGTTCAACAACGTCCATAAAGGTCGTCAGAGCTTTATCATACTCCTTGGCTTTGTCGTAAAGCTTGGCACGGTCGAATAAAGCGGCCAGTGTCTGGTCGGAGTCCGGGAATTTCTCGATCAAGGTGTCCTGGGCAGCAATGAGCTTTTCCTGGTCACCGTTACGGTAGCTTTTCCATATTTTATCGTAGGCGAATTTGGCGATTTCGGTGTCGGCAAAACGTTCGGTGACGTCCTGGAATGTCGCACGGGAAGCATCCAGTTTCTTCTCTTTTTCCTCAATCAGGCCCGCCTGTATCAGGGCTCTACCGGCACTGGTGGATTCAGGGTAGGTCTCAGCAAAAGATTTATACATGGCGACAGCTTCCTCATTCTTACCCAGCTGTCCCAGAATGGTTGCCACCTGAATGTGAGATTCTTCCTTAATGGATGGAGTGCTGGCGTTGGCAGCCAGATCTTTCAGCAACTGTACGGATTCGTCATATTCTTTCTGCTGAAACAGGGTAACGCCCAGCAGACGCCTGGTGTCTTCGATGACAGATGGTGCGACCTTGATTTTTCCTGTTTCTCCATTTTTGATAAAGTCGCGGAAGGTTTGAATAGCTTCTTCCGGTTTGCCTTGCTGCACTTTGATACGTGCGATGTCTTTGGGAATCTGAACTGAGAATTGTGAGTCCGGAAAGTCTCTCAGGCTTTCTTCAAAGGCCTGAATCGCTTCATCCCAGCGTTCCTGCTGCATTAAAGCTGATCCCAGCATATATTTCACATTTTGTGCCAGGGGATCACTGGGATTCTGCTGGCGGAATTCGGCAAAGAGTTTATCTGCCTTATCTGCATTGCCCTGAGCTGCATGTGAGATAATAACTTGCACTTGCAGTCTTTTTTTCTGATCCGGTTCAGCAAATTGGGTGGCATGGCGGAAAACGACGCGTGCCTTGTTATAATCACGCATTTGCATGTAAGACTCACCAATTTTGATCCATGCTTCATTGGAAAGTTCCGGGTTGGCCTTAACTGTTGCCAGTTTCTGCTCCTCCCGTTGGATGGCACGCTGAATCTGGGTCAGCTTGCGGGGATTGGCACCTGGCACCTGCCGGCGCAACTCGGCAAGTCGCTGGTTCTGTGACTGGATCAGCTGATCCTTGCTTTTGAGTTGGCGATAAGCATTGATAGCAGCTTTGTAATTTTTGTCTGTAAAGTCCAGATTAGCCAGTTGAAAAGCAGCTTCATTAGCCACAATCAGGTTGCTGTCCTGACTTAGTTTACGATAGATTTCGCGACCTTTCTCCGTAGCAGCTTTAGCTTCATCCGGTTTGAAATCAGCTAACAGCTGTAATGCTTGTTGTGTGTAAACGTAGCCCAGCATGTAATCGGCTTCAGCCGCCATTTCGGCTCCTTCAGGGCTGGATTTAAGTCTTTGCAGATCCGCTTCGGCTTCATTGAATTGACCGACATAGACCTGTAAAGTGCCCCGGGTCATCAGCGCGTCAGAGAGCAGAGCTGTCTCCGGAAAATCGTTGACCATTTGATTGATATGCTCAATACCTTCCAGCCAGAGTTGTTTAGCTTCTTCGCTTTTCTCTTCTTCGTTGAGCTGACTGCCGTATTCCATCAAAGTGCGACCCAGATAAAACAGGGCAAAAGAGCGTATATTTTCGTAATCCGCACGCGCAGCTTGCTGGGCATCCTGCTCGGCTTTGATGGCTTTGGAACCAGCTTCTTCAAATTTCAGTGGAGGCAGCTTTTTACCGGCTTCTCTGAATGCGGTGATGGCGGACGAGTAGTTGCCTGAGAAATAATGAGAAGCACCCAGGTGAAAAACAGCACTTTGTCTGATTTCCGGGGCAAATGCTTTATCTTCACCGGTCTGTTCAGTTAAAAAAGGAACAGCTTGCTGATAGTTGCCCAGGTTATAGTGTGACATTCCGATCAGGTAGCGGGCTTGCGGAGTCTGTGAGTGATCGGGGAAGTTTTTCAGGAATGCATCCAGCTGTTCAATTGCTTCCTGATAGCGGTTGCCATCGAAGGATTCGAATCCCTGGTCCAACAGCTCCTTTGCCTGTTGTCCCAGAACTGGCAATGGGATGAAAAACAGAATCGTCAGTGCCAGTAAAAGGATGTCTGTAGTAGATCTTGGAAGAAAGCGGCCGGGATGAAATGTCGGGTTAGTGGTGATTGTAACCATATCTGTGCAGGAAATAACGTAATAAGATGCCTTTGCTAAATAAAGAGAACAAGAATTTCCTTCATCTAAAATGAAAAATCACTTGATCGTGATGGAGCAATGGTTAAACATAAACTTCTTGATAAAAGATTTTTCAATAAGAGCAGTTGCACGGTATTTCGCAAAATTGTCATAGTTTTATGACGGGATCAGTGTGTTCAGCATTCAACGATGAATCGGTATCCGGCCGACCTTGACAATCATCTCATTGGACTTCCAAATGGCATAAAGCCTTATCATCAATCATAACAAGGAGAGAGTTATTCGCAGTAAAGGAAAATACAACAGACAGCCCAAGAATTTCATGAGAATCAACCAGCGCATTCGGGCGCGGGAAGTGATGGCGGTAGGTCCTAAAGGTGAAAGTCTGGGCGTGATGCCAACGCAGAAAGCTCTTGAAATCGCACGTCATAACGGCCTCGATCTGGTGGAAATCTCACCCAACGCCCGTCCTCCGGTGTGTAAGATTCTGGAGTACGGAAAATTCAAGTACGAGCAGGCTAAGCGGGAGAAGGAAAAAAAATCCAGCCCTGCTATCAACAAAGTAAAAGAGCTCAAATTTCACCTGAATATCGATGAACATGACTATCTGGTCAAAATGAAGCACGCTGAACAATTTCTGCTTAAGGGGATGAAAGTGAAGCTGATGATGGTGCTGCGCGGACGCGAAATGATGCGTAAAGAATGGGCAGAAAAGCGGGTGGGGGAGATCCAAAAAGACCTGGAACATGTGGCACTGGCAGATAATGAGCCAAAATTAGTTGGCAGAAACATCAATTTGATGTTAACACCATTGCCCGTTAATAAACGAAAGACTCGTTTTACCAATGAAGATGCGGAGGATCCAGAGCTGCAACAGCCTGAATCCGGAACTTCGGAACAGACTTCTGAGACGGAAGTGTGATCCAAACCATGCAGGCTGTGATAAGTAAGCACAACCTCTTGATGAACCAAAAAAGTTAAAAAAAGATAGAAAGAAAACAGAAATGAAAGCTCCTGCTGCTAAAACACGTAAAGCGGTTGCCAAACGCTTTAAGCTGACAGCGTCCGGAAAGATGAAGTCGGGCAAGGCGGGCCGTCGTCACTTGGCCACGACTAAGAACCGCAAGAAAAAGCGTAACATGGCCATGCCGAAAGTCGTTGCCGAATGTGATCTGCCGCGCCTGAAAAGGTGCTTGCCTTTCAGTTAAGATTCCTTAGCTTCTTGGACTTTTCGCACTCATACAAGGAGATTTATTATGGCTAGAGCAACTAACGCACCTGCATCACGCACCCGCCGTCGCCGTGTCGTCGCAGCTGCAAAAGGGTTTCGTGGCAACCGCAGTAAACTGTATCGCTATGCAAAAGATGCTGTCCGTAAGGCAAAGCAGTATTCCTACCGTGATCGCAAGAACCGCAAGCGCACCTTCCGTCAGCTTTGGATTACCCGTATACGTGCGGCGCTGACTGAGTGCGATGTAAGCTACAGCCGCTTCATCGCGGATATGCAAGCAGCGAATGTTGAGCTGGATCGTAAGGTGCTGGCAGACATCGCTGCGACTGAGCCGGCTGCCTTTAAAGCACTGGTTCAGTCCGTTCGCGGATAATAAGATTGCATACGCAAACTTTCAGAAACATGCCGCTGCTCTTAAACCGACAGCGGCATGTTTTTTGTTTAGCCTGATTGAAACAAATTCAAATTGAGCAAAATGATCGAGCAACTCAACCAACTGGAACAAGACGGACTGAAAGCTTTAGCTGCGACGGATTCAGCTGAAGCTGTGGAAGCCTGGCGCATTGAGTATTTAAGCCGGCAGGGACAGATGCCCAAGCTGATGGAGGGGATGAAAGATGTCTCCAAGGAAGACCGTCCCGTCGTCGGTAAGACTGCCAACCGGGTTAAGATAGCATTGCAGCAAGCCTTTGAAGTGCGTCAGGCGGAATATGCGCTGGCAGGGCCGGGTTTACCGGAAGATACCAGTCTGCCCGGTATGCCGGTAGCGGCCGGGTCCGTGCACGTGGTGCAGCAGACGCTGGATGATATGATTTCGATTTTCCGCAAAATGGGCTTCGCATTGGCTGAGGGACCGGAGATCGAAACCGAGTGGAAGAATTTTGATGCACTCAACACGCCGGAAGATCACCCGGCCCGCAATGAGCAGGATACGTTTTACCTCAATCTGAACGAAGAGGCCAAAGAAGGGCGGATGCTATTGCGGACGCATACCTCACCGGTACAAATCCGCACCATGCTGAAGCAGAAGGCTCCGCTGAAAATCATTGCGCCAGGTCGGTGTTATCGTCGCGACGAAGTGGATGCCACACACGGAATGTTCTTTCACCAGATCGAAGGACTGGTGGTAGATAAGGGGATTCATCTGGGGCACCTGAAAGGAACGCTGGAGTATTTCTTTCGTGAATTTGTCGGGCCGGAAATTGTGGTGCGCTTTCGTCCGCACTTTTTCCCGTTTACCGAACCGAGCTTCGAAGCGGATATGGGTCGGGAAGGACTTAAGATTCGCGGTAAGGACTGGGTCGAGATTGCCGGTTGTGGCATGGTCGATCCGGCAGTATTCGAATCAGTGGAAATTGATCCGGAAGAATACACTGGTTTCGCGTTTGGAATTGGGGTGGAACGTATGGCTATGATCCGGCATGAAATACCGGATCTGCGATTATTTTACGACAATGACATTCGTTTTCTCAGCCAGTTCCGATGATGAATAGATTGTGGTAATAACCAGATTGACGAGGGCGCAATCATTAGCTTTACTCTCACTTCCTGAATTTCGGGCGGATACTCAAGCGGTCAACGAGGGCAGACTGTAAATCTGCTGGCTTAGCCTTCGAAGGTTCGAATCCTTCTCCGCCCACCATTTTCCTGCAGGAAAATAATCCGAAAATAGATTCGAACCCAAGGGTTCGGCAGCCATTCCGCAAAAGCCGGATAATAACGCTTTGTCCGGTGCTTCCGTCTTGGAAGTGAAGTTAGGGATGGCTGTTCGCGTTTTGAGTATTACTTCGAAACAGACTTCACAAATCCTTCGACTGAGCTGACGACCTCCAGCATCATAATATTTTCTGCCGCGATGCGCTCGATACCGCGCAGAAAGCCGATGGATTCTGTGATTACAAAGTCTCCGCGCCAGACCAGCGTCTGTTCCTTGCCTGTCTGATCATCGTAAACGGGTGTGAGTTCATATAGAATCATGGAGGTAAAGTAGTTGCCGGTGACATAGAAAGAAGTCTCCACAATCTGGATTCTGCCGTTCTCATGCGGGGATGAGATCAGACACATCAGCGAGATCGTCTGTTCACCCTGCACTTTGGAGCTTTCCCAGGAATAAACCGGAGTATGAGCACCTTCCGGCAGTTTACCCGTCATGACTCCGCCAATCAGTGCCTGGAAGTTTTTTAAGACTTTGGGTGTGCTTAAAAGCAGAGTTACCAGTTCGGCACGATGGTGAAAGGGTTTGGCAGTCGTATCATAACGCGCGAAGGACTGATAGCCGCCATTTTGAAAGTCCTGGGCCCGTGCAGCAAAGACCTGTTTCCATGCCGCCTCCAGGCGACTGGTCCCGCCCGATTTAGCTTTTTTCAGTTGAGCCATCTCCGTATGACTCAAATTGAGATGCCTGGTTTTCAAATTGAGCATATCCGATCCTCCAAAACCAAACTGACCATTAGAGCCGGTTAGACGGAAACGGCTGAAGTCAGAGGTGCGGGCAGGATTTTGAATGCGAGCTTTATTCTGAATTCCGAACGAATTGGTGGCACCCGATGATGGAGGCGTGATGGTTTTCAATTTTTTCAGTGTATTTTCCGGGGGCAGGGGAACCAGGAAATAGGTTTCGACTCCCATGCTAAGTTGCGAACCGCCAGTTTTAAGGCGGTTACCGTGAACTTTACCATTTCCCAGCTTCGATAGGTCAGGCTCGTCACTCTGGCTGAACGGGAACAGCACCGCCTTCTCCGCATGTGCCGAAACGCAGCCAAGCAGACTCAAAAACAGAATGGCGGTATTCTTTCTGAGTGACATGAAAGAACGTTTTTTATCGGAAATAGCCTCAATTTCACGAATAAATTTCAAAAAATCAAATGGCTGTATTTTTTTGCAACTAGAGATTGCCAAGCGATTCACAATCTCTACGTTATCACTCTCAGTTTAAGCACCCGTAGCTCAACTGGATAGAGCACCTGACTACGGATCAGGAGGTTTGGGGTTCGAATCCCTACGGGTGTATTTTAGCTGCCTCCAGTAGCTAAATCCCCCCTTAGAGGATACGAACCCGACGGGTTCGGCGGTTTGTGCGATACGCAAGATCAAATTATGTTAATCTGAATCCCTACTACAAATCCGCAGGATTTGGACATTCCCTACGGATGTATTTGGCCGCTTTTAGTGGCTGAATACGGTAACCCGCATTAGCTGACTTCAACCGAAGTGATTTCTACTCGTTCGGCGGGTTTGCTTTTTTCACCACCGCCGCCGTGAGTGCAGGGAGTTTTCCCGATGGCTTTCAGCACATCATCACCGCCACTGAGCTGGCCGAAACCGGTATATTGACCGTCCAGGAAGGGAGCGTCACCCAGGCAAATAAAAAATTGAGATCCGGCCGAGTTGGGGTCCGCGCTACGTGCCATGGACAGAACTCCGAAAACGTGTTTATTGTCATTGAATTCTGCATCAATCTGGTAGCCCGGTCCACCGGTGCCGACCCGAGGATGGTCGCCGTCTTTACTCAGCGGGTCGCCACCCTGGATCATGAATCCGTCGATAATGCGGTGAAATGCAGTGCCGTCATAGAACCCTTCACCAGCCAGCTTCAGGAAGTTTTTAACGGTGTTTGGGGCAACATCTTCCCAGAATTCGAGAGTCATATTGCCTTTATTGGTCTTAAGGATAGCTGTTGATGCCATCGGGAGAATATGAAGGTTAAATGAGTGATGGCAAGACTGGAGCGGAGTAGCCGTCGATTTGAGGCATGCCTACTGGAATTTTAAAGAAGCATCGAGTAGTTTCATCACAAACTCGGACTCTTCATCTGAAATTTTTTCTTCTGAAGGAAGATCCTGAAGCATAAAGATCCGGGACCCTTTACTGGTTGGAACATCAAAGCCTCCCTTGCAATTATCTAATCATTAGGCATTTTCGAATCTTTGATGGAATGGAATGAATTTTTTTGGGTGATCCTGCTGTTTATGGTGGGGTTCAAAGTCTTGGACACGTGGGTGGAGGCATTGAATGTGCAACGTCTCAACGGGGAGGTGCCGGAGGTGTTTTCGGATACGGTGGACTCTGAGGATTATGCCAAGTTGGTGGATTATACGCATGCCAATACCCGACTGGACTGGGTGGCACGTGCCGTTGGGCTGGTAACGGTGCTGTTGTTCTGGTTTCTAGGCGGATTTGCCTATGTGCATGAATGGGTTACCGGATTCGGCTGGCATGAGGTCTGGGCGGGCTGTCTGTTTTTTGCTGTGCTGTATCTGTTACAGATGGTGATGGATCTGCCGTTTGACTGGTTTCATACCTTCAAGGTTGAGGAGAAATTCGGGTTCAATCGGACGGATACCAGAACGTTTGTGCTGGATCGTATCAAGGGGTTAGGTTTGGCGGTAGTGCTAGGGGTGCCGCTGCTGGCGATGATACTGTGGTTCTTTGGTTCGGCGGGTGACTGGGGCTGGCTGTGGGGCTGGCTCGCATTTTCGGTTATCTCCTTGGTGTTGGCCTACGTGGCACCCACTTGGCTGCTGCCATTGTTTAATAAATTTAAGCCGATGGAGCCGGGAGCACTGCGGGCGGCAATTGAAGAGCTGGCACAGGAGCAGGAATTTCCACTGGATGACATTTCAATTATGGACGGCTCAAAACGCTCCACCAAATCGAATGCATTTTTCACCGGGTTCGGCAAAAGAAAGCGGATTGCCTTATTTGATAACCTGATGGAACGGCATGAGGATTCGGAAATTCTGGGCGTGCTGGCACATGAGATCGGTCACTACCGGTTGGGTCACATTAAAAAAATGATGGTGATTTCCGTGCTGCAAACGGGCGTGATGTTTTTCCTGGCAGGCTGGTTTATGCGCAGTGAGGGGCTGCATGCGGCATTTGGGATACAAGACGTTCACGTCTATACCGGATTGGTTTTTTTCAGTTTGTTATTCTCCCCTGTGAGTCGTTTGCTCTCGCTCGGCGTGCTTGCTTTGAGCCGGGCACATGAGTTTGAAGCGGATGCTTTTGCCGCTCAGGCAACAGGAGCAACCGGACCCATGGTGGATGCCTTGAAGAAACTGACCAGGGATAATCTGGGAATGTTATCGCCGCATCCTTTGTATGTCTGGTTGAACGACAGTCATCCACCGATGGCGGAGCGGATTGAAGCACTGCGAGGCAAGACTGTCTAAACCTTCTTCCCGATCCGGGAAACTTCTTTTTCAATGACTTGCATGCGGGAGTGTTGAAGGGACCGGGTGAGACACTCAACCGCGGAATTCATTTTTTGATTTTGCAGGAATACGGCTGTTGCCTGCAACACCGCGCGTGCATGCAGGGTTCCCGTTTCATCGGGGTAGGCGTGATAGCCTCCACCAAAGAGCACAGCGACCGGGGCGGTAGATTTTATGATCTGTTGCATGACGAATTGATTCCGTTGATCCATTTCCATTGTCGTTAGATCCATCTGGCCAAAACGGTCGCAGAGGTGAGGGTCTGCCCCTGAGATCCAAAAGATGAAATCGGGTTCAAACTGATCGATGCAGTCCGGCAGCGTCTGTTCAAGCTTTTCCATATATTCTGTGCCACTGACCCAGCGCCGCAATGCTACATCCTTTGAACCTCGCTCTTTATGGCTGGGGAAATTTTGACCGACATGGATGTCGTATGTGAAGACATTTGGATCCTGCTCAAAGATTTTATGGGTTCCGTTGCCCTGATGTGCGTCGGTATCGATCACCATGATTTGGACATCCGGAGTAGCCAGTTCCGATTGTAAAAAACAAATCGCCACAGCCACATCATTAAGCACACAGTAACCGCTGCCGCTGTCCGGATAGGCATGGTGGGTTCCTCCGGCTAGGTTAAAACCAATTCCGGAGGAAAAGGCATCGCGCACGGCAGCGACGGTGCCGGATACTTCCAACCTGGAACGCTCATAGAGTGAATGCTTCCGCATGGGCAGGCCGATCCGTTTCTGATGATGCTCATCCAATGTGGCGAGTTTGAGCCGGTTTAAGTAACCGGAGGTATGGACGCGTTCCACTTGGGCATCCGGAATGCAATCCGGTGCCATTACTTCCAGAACATCCTGCAAAGGGCTTGCGGAGAGGAGCTGAGCAGACAGACGGAATTTCTGCATCGGAAAGGGATGCTTTTCCGGCAGCGGGTACTCGTAATCCGGATGGAAGTAACAGCGAAGCGGAGTCACCGGGTCAGTTTCCTTTTTTCTTGAGGGCTGATTTCATACCATGAGCCAGGCGTCCAGTGGGAAAGCTGGTATGCTCCAATGGCTATACGCACCAGGCGCAGGGACGGATGACCGATGGCGGCGGTCATGCGGCGGAGCTGGCGGTTGCGACCTTCGTAGAGTGTAACTTCCAGCCAGCTGGTAGGAACAGATTTGCGGAAACGAACCGGCGGATGGCGATCCGGCAGGCAATGCGGTGGCTGGATTACGCGGGCTTCACATTTCCGCGTAGGTTTACCTTGAATCACTACTCCGCGACACAGCTTTTGGATGGACTCCGGAGACACCGCTCCATCGACCTGAGCCCAGTACGTTTTGCCGTGGTGGCGTTTCGGGTGTAGTAACCTCTCTTCCCAGCCATGTTCGTCCGTGAGTAGCAGCAGACCTTCCGAGTCGGCATCGAGTCGACCAACAGGGTGCACTGAATCGGGCAGTTTTAATTCCTTCAGCGTAGTATTCTTCGAGCCGTCACAGGAAAACTGTGAGAGCATCTGAAACGGCTTGAACAGGGAGATCATCATGATTGCGGTGTGGCGGCAGGTAGGTAAAATGAACAAATGAACTGGTCATACTTTTCCAAAGAACCCATTCCGAAGATTAGAGAGGTGGTGACAGCCATTTTGTTCTGGGGGGCAATAGCGCTGTTCATTTTTTTATTGCTGGTTTTGTTGGATCAGGCAGTGGAGGCGAACAAGAGTTACAAAAAACCAGAAAATCTCGGAATGCTTCAATCTTAAGCCTGTTGCAGGATTTCGACGTAGCGTTCAATGGTTTTTTCCCAGCCGTAATCCAGTGCTTCCGCCGTGAGCGCGTGGCCGATGGAAACTTCGGCGATCGCGGGGATCTCAGATATCAGATGAGCCAGATTGTCTAAATCCAGATCGTGTCCGGCATTGATTCCCAGGCCTGATTCGACAGCGGCTTGTGCGGTTTGGACATAGCTCAGGGTGACACTGGACTGTTGTCTGGCTGCGTAAGCTTCCGCATAAGGACCGGTATAAAGCTCTACCCGGTCGGTGCCGGTATCCAGTGCGGCCATCGCAATCTCCGGTTTATTATCGATGAAGAGACTGACCCGTATTCCGGCACCCTTAAGTTGTCCTATAAAAGGTTGTAGCAGATGTGTTTGTTGAGGTAGGGACCATCCGTGATCGGAAGTGAGTTGATTGTCAGCGTCAGGAACCAGGGTGCATTGATGTGGCTGCGCCATGAGCACGACCTCCATAAATTTATCCGAAGGATAACCTTCAATATTAAGTTCCTTGCCGGGATACTTGCTGATCCATGTTTTAAGGTCGCTGACATCTTGATACGTGGCATGACGCTGGTCGGGACGCGGGTGAATGGTAACTCCCGCCGCACCTGCAGTTATGGCGCGTTCCGCCATGGTCAGCACATGGGGGTAATCGTGTCCGCGGGAGTTCCGCAGCAAGGCGATTTTGTTTAGATTGACACTCAATACAGTCACTTTGCCTATCATAAATCTGAGGTGGTGAGCGTCAAGGGTTGCGATTCAGATAGTGTCCCGGGTAAGCACATATCCGCATTGAATTTGTAGCAATGGATATGTTCTTTTCTTCAGCGCAAAAATCCGTATGTTTTTGCCTTTCACTGGAGGAGAGAAATTTTGAAGATTATATCACACAAGAAAACCGGCTATCGCCGCAGACTGGCGGAACTGACTCGAATTCCTGAGCCGAACATGGATATCCGTCGCACGGTGCGCCATGTGCTGGCTGAAATCCGGGAAAAAGGAGACAAGGCCCTGGTGGATCTTTCCAATCAGTTTGGATCTGAGCAGATAACCCGCACTTCACTTGAAATTAAGGGTCGAGTACCCAAGCCTGCACCTGAGGTTCAAAAGGCGATCAAGCAGTCGTTGGCCAATATTGAGGCCTTTCACAAAGGGCGGGTTCCTAAATCCTGGATGGGTAAGAACAAACAGGGCGGACGCGTGGGCGAGCGGTATGATCCGTTTGATCGCGTTGGCGTCTATGTCCCGGGTGGAACAGCACCGCTGGTATCAACGGCGTTAATGACGGTGACGTTGGCTCGTGTAGCTGGAGTGGAGAACATCGTGGTCTGCACACCGGCACCGGTGCATCCTGCCGTCCACTACGCCATGAAACAAGCGGGAGCAACAGAGATCTATCAGGTAGGTGGTGCTCAAGCTATTGCGGCCATGGCGTATGGGACTGGCACAATCAAACGGGTCAACAAGATTTTCGGGCCGGGTAATGCCTATGTGGTGGAAGCTAAACGTCAGGTCTTTGGTCTTGTCGGTGTGGATCTCCTGCCGGGACCCAGTGAAATTGCGGTTCTGGCAGATCGCTCAGCAGATATGCGCTATGTGGCAGCTGACTTGCTGGCCCAGGCTGAGCATGGGCCGGGCAGCCAGATTTTTATGGTCACTCCGGACCTGCGTTATCTGGAACAAGTGCACGCTTGTATTCTGGAACAGGTGGAAGGACTGGAACGGAAGCGTTATCTTAAGGAGACGCTGAACCTGGGTTGTTACCTGGTGCATGTACCATCCGTTAAAGCCGGGGTAGAGCTGATTGAACGTATTGCCCCGGAACATGCTGCGATCAATTGTCGGGGTGCAGCTCAAGTGGCTAAAGGAATCCGCAACTGCGGTGGTGTTTTTATTGGCAACTATTCTCCGGTAGCGGTTGGAGATTATGCGGCAGGGCCCAGCCACACGCTTCCGACCGGTGGAGCAGGAAGCGGATTTTCCGGTTTGACAGTGGATCAGTTTGTGCGTCGGACCAGTGTGGTGCAGTTTGACCGTCCATCGCTGGCCAGGATCCGCAAGACCGTGGAAACGCTGGCAGAAGTGGAGTCCATGGACGCTCACCAGGAGTCGGTTTCAATCCGGTTTGCAAATAAAAGAGCTTCAGCGGCTCCTAAGAAAGCTGCTGTCCGCAAGCCGGCAGCTACGAAAAAAGGGGCTCGAAAGAAAGTTGTACGGAAAAAAGCGAAGCGGAAATAATTCATGGCAAAAAAAGTAAAACGACAGGGCAAGATCAAACGCGTCACCAAAGAGACGTCTATACAACTTACTTGTGTCATGGATGGCAGCGGGAAGTCGCGGATTGATACGGGGGTGCCTTTCTTTGATCACATGCTTACTTTACTGGCCAAACACTCGTTGATGGATCTGGACATTGTGGCCCAGGGCGATCTGGAGGTTGATCAGCATCATACGGTTGAAGATGTGGGACTGGCATTGGGTGAGGCTCTGGTGAAAGCGCTGGGAAACAAAGCGGGTATTTCCCGCTATGGATACGCTTATGTGCCCATGGATGAAACACTGGGACGCGTGGTGCTGGATTTGAGCGGTCGCACTTATCTGGAATTACGTGCTTCTTTATCGCGTCGTAAATGTGGCGACTTTCCGCTGCAGCTGATAGAGGAATTTTTAAGAGCATTGGCCAATACGGTGGGAATGAACCTGCATGTGGAAATTCTCTACGGGCGGGATGCTCATCACATGGCGGAAGCCATTTTCAAGGCGCTAGCCAAGGCGCTGGATATGGCCTGCCGGGTCGATCCGCGCGTCAAAGGATTGCCGACCACCAAAGGTAAGCTTTAACACTCTCGGTTGGCGGCTGTAATACTTCAAACGGGTCGCTGACTGCCGAAAAATCAACCAAATGAAAGTGGGATTAATAGATTATGATCGCGGCAACCTGCGCAGTGTGGAAAAAGCGCTGGAACAGGTGGGGTGTATCGTGGAACGCATTGAAAATGGAGAGCAGTTGAAAAACAGCGCTCTAGATTTGATGGTTTTGCCGGGTGTAGGGGCTTTCGGCGATGCGATGCAAAATCTGATTGCGCGTGATCTGGTCCAGCCGATCAAGTCCTGGTTTGAGGCGGATAAGCCATTTTTGGGAATCTGCCTTGGCTTTCAGCTGCTCTTTGAATCCAGTGAAGAGTCGATCGGTGTGCCGGGGCTTGGCTTGTTTCCTGGTCGGGTGGTGCGTTTCCCTGATGCGGTCGGGGACATCCCGCACATGGGATGGAATCAAGTGTCCTGGAAAGTGATGCAAGGAGATCATCCGCTGGCAGCTGTTTTTGCGACACAGCCGTATTTCTATCATGTGCACAGTTATTATCCGGAAACCACTGCCGATTGTGATGGCTGGTGCCAGACCGAGTATGGTGTGAGCTTTGCCAGTGGTATTGTGCGTGGTAAACAGGCCGCGTTCCAGTTCCACCCTGAAAAAAGCCAGCAGGCAGGGTTGGATTTATTGCATGCTTTTACCGCTTCGCTGAAATAAGCGGTCTACCGGATAGCCCTTCGGATACGTGTCTGCTCGGCCTGCATGCGCTGGAAGTCCGAGCTGGAATGATCGTCCAGACCACTGAGATGCAGTAAGCCGTGGATGGCATACGTCAGCACTTCATCGTAAATGGTCAGTCTTTCTTCGTGCCGCTGCTTACGTGCGATTTCGGGGCAGATCATGATGGAGGCTAGCGGGTCTGCTGCAAAGGTCATGACATCTGTCGCTGAATCGTCATCAAAAAATTCCCCGTGCACTGCAGCACTTTCATCAGGAGTAACCAGCAGGATTTCGATTTCCTGAATACTGGCCGGGAAAGGATGAGAGGCGATGACTTCAGCCAGTGCGGACTCGGTGTCACGCTTCAGGTCGGGCAGGCTGGTCTTCCATTTTTGCTGCTGGTTGAGGAGCAGAATCTTTGGGCTGCTTCTTTTCACGTCTCAATTCCTTGGGAACTTTACTCTTAGGTTCTTTTTTATCTTTGGGATATTCGATGCGAGCATGGAGCATGCTTTTAAGGGTTCTCGTAAAGCTGATGCGGATCAGGGAGAGTTCGTTAAAGGTGAGGTGTGATTCTTCCAGTTGTCCATCATTGATGCGGCTGTCGATGATCATCTTAACGTGGTCTTCAATACGCTGGGTGGTAGGGTTTTGCAGCGTGCGTGAGCTGCTCTCGATGGCATCAGCGAGTGAGATGATGGCTGATTCCCGGCTTTGAGGGATGGGGCCGGGGTACCGGAATGATTCTTCCTCGACTTCTGGAATATCCTCTTCGCGAATGCCCATGATTTTGCCGCCTTCCAGAGCATCCTCCTTCTGCTGCAGAGCGCGCTTGTAAAAATAATAAACCAGCGAGTTGCCGTGATGCTCCCGAATGACGTCGATAATCGCCTGGCGCAGGCCGTTTTTGATGCCAATACTGACTCCTTCCTTGACATGAGAGATGATGATCAGAGCACTCATTGAGGGAGTAAGATTATCATGTGGATTTTTATCTACCTGAGCGTTTTCGATGAAATACTGCGGCTTCACCAATTTACCTATGTCGTGAAAGTAACAGCAGGCACGGCAAAGTGCGGAATTGGCTCCAATGGTGTCCGCAGCGGCTTCAGAAAGTCGCGCCACGTTAATGCTGTGGTGATAGGTGCCGGGTGCCTCACTGGCCAGACGTCTAATGAGCGGGTGATTCAGATCGGATAGTTCCAACCAGGAGATGTCGGTAATCCGTTCAAACATCCATTCCAATATCGGCATGATGGCACTGACAAAAAGAGCTGTAATCACACCCAACGCGATGGCCCAGACGGCCTGAAAAACCAGGTCGCCCAGAGGCATTTCCTGCAGGATGCTTAAGAAGAGGGCACAAATGAGTCCGATTCCACCGATTTTTACCCCAGCCATGATCAAATCAGAGCGGTGTCGAATGCGGATGCAGAAGTAGGCGGCACCAAATCCAGTCAGCAGGCTGCTCAAAAAGATGCCCGGGGTGGATGGCATGAAAATATAGCTGAGCAGTGATACCAGGAAGGCACAGATAAAGCCGGAGTGTGAGGAGATTAAAATGCTGGCTAGCATAGGGGCCAGTGCACAAGGCACCAGCAGCGTTGGGATGGGAAAACCGCCGATCGTCATTTCATCATCGTAAATCTGGAGGGCGTAATTCAGCAGAAAGTTGATGAGCACCATGCCGATGAATAGCAGGAGCAACTGATTACTCTGCCAGATTTCACGCACTGTGAGTGGAATCAGGATAATCATCGTGGCAACCGCCATCAGCGAAAGCACCAGGATTTCATAGGCATCGGCTGAAGAGCCCCAGGAACCAATCCTGAAGACCACCACAGCCGTCAGTGCCATCAGCAGCCAGCGCATGATCGGGCTGCTGTCCATGGTATCCTGCCAGGTCTCATCAGCGGACTGTCTGCGCGTTTTGCCACAGGATAAGCCTTTTTGAGCCAGTAACTTGATTTTAAACCATTTGATCATGAGAAACCGGCAAGGAAAATGCAGAACAGATGTCAGATTGCCATCTTTATTTGATATATATCAGCATAGTAGCACTTGGATGACTGCCAATGCTTTATTTAACCGCATTGCCAGTGATTACGCACAAGCAAATTTTTAAATAACTAGAGTAGAATGACTTAAGCAAAACCCAGACTAGAGTGACATACTGGTCTGCTTGGAACCACGGTGCATTTTGTAAGCTTCGACGATTTTCCCAACGAGTTCGTGGCGGATGATATCCCGTTCTTCGAACCACATAAAGCCGATACCACTGGTGCTTTCCAGGGCTTGTAACGCTTCAACCAAACCGGATTTGGCATTGCGGGGCAGATCTACCTGGGTCGGGTCACCCGTGACAACGCATTTGGAGTTTTGTCCCAGGCGAGTCAGAAACATGAACATCTGTTCCGTGGTTGCATTCTGGCCTTCATCCAGTATCACAAAAGCGTTGGCCAAGGTCCGTCCCCGCATGTAAGCCAGCGGAGCGATTTCGATCACTCCTTTGTCCATTAATTTCTGAATTTCCTCCAGATCAACCATGTCGTAGAGGGCGTCGTAAAGAGGACGCAGGTAGGGAAAGATTTTTTCCTGCAGGTCGCCTGGCAGGTAACCGAGTGCTTCACCTGCCTCCACGGCAGGGCGGGTCAGGATGATTCGCTGGACTTCATTTTGTCGCAGCGCCTGCACCGCCATGGCCATGGCCAGGAAAGTTTTACCGCTTCCGGCGCAACCGATCCCGAAAGTGAGGTCATTTTGGATGATAAGATCCAGGTATTTTTTCTGACCGAATGTCTTGGGCGAGACCGGACGTTTTTTGGGGGATGTTTGAATCTGAAACTCCCACATGCCGGACAAGGCCTGACTCTCACCACGCTTGATGGCACTCAGTGCATAACGAAATTCATGCCGCTTGATTTTGATACCTTTTTGTGCGGCAAGGTGAAGCTGGCGGAAGAGTTCCTTGGCTTGCTGACGACCTTTAGCACTTCCTTCGATGTGAAGCACCGCGTCGCGGCTGGTAATTTTGACTTTGAGCGCCAGTTGGGTTTCTTCGAGCAGGGAATTGTCACCCACATAAAGATTGGTCAGTGCTCTCCCGTTTTCAAAACTCAGCGTCTCAGTTTCCAGCATGTAATACTGTACCTATGGAAGATCCTTGCTGCTGTCAAACCTGCTTCTCCAGTCCGCAGAGTTAAAATCACTTGGACAGTTTCACTTCAGTCATGACCGTTTGATCGAAGTGGATGCCGAGGCCGTAGGCTTGAGCTGCTTTGATGTGACTCGCCTTGGCACCGATCGCAACCACGGAATGATCTTCCCGCTGATACTCCATCTGCTGCAAGCACCAACTGTCTATCGCCACAGGATCCTGACCGATCAAAATAAATCCGGTGGAAGTTGCATGATTGGGATCAAAAGCCGGACCGCCGGCATATTGCATGATCAAACCGTCCATCACATGCAGGATAGTCTTATCCGCGATGGCGTCTTTCTGCAGGATCTCAGCAAATGCCTGTGCGGAAGAGGTACTGCCGTCCAGAAAGCGTCGGTGGTTGTCAATAGAACCTAACGCAAGTGAAGCAAGACAACCCAGCAGCCCTACTCCATTGTGGCTCGTCATGGACGGGATGTTAATCACTTTGTCGACTTCACGTGTCAGAATTCTGGAGAAATAGGAACGGTTGCTGATCTGTTCACGGGCTTCCGGCGCGTCCTCGGCGGCAACACTGCCTTCTGGAGGAATAATCGGCAGTGCGGTGCCTTTGAATTCGTGATCTCCCCAGATAAGTCGTCCGACGGTCTCATGAAAATAGAAGACTTCGGGATCCCAACCGCTTCCTTCCACGGTAGATTTGCATTGCCACTGGTTATCCGGCTGCATGGGAACGTATCCGGCAGACATCATGTGGTGCGGGTATTTATCCCAGACGATAATGTCTTTAGGGCGTATGCCAGCCTGGCTCAGACCATTCACGATCGTTTCCACCAATGAGGGATGAGTACTGGTAATACTGCCACCGATAGTGTTGATGCGCAGGCCAATCCTTTCACCCGGATTGACCAGCACTCTCCAGGCTTCGGGGACAGTAGACTTACCACTCCATTTGATCAGTCCCGCATTAAAGGCAGTAGCCACCTGTCCGGGGTTGGCTTTGAAGCGGGAAATACTCTCGGGTGCATGCACCAGCACGAATCCGGGTTTGGCTTCAGGAGTGCGGCTCTGGGGTAAGGCTTCTGTCTGATCATTATCAGGCCTGAGCGACTGTCCATGCACAGAGATGGCAAATAACAACGCGCAGAGCGGGAGAAAAAAAAGATTTGAATGCATTGTGCTTGGCGGCCTCATCAACCACCTTCACTATAACGACTCTTCCAGACATGGCAATTTCTCAAGATACCATCGAGCGCATACGAGACACGGTCGACATCGTCGATGTCATTGACAGTTACGTGCCTTTGAAACGCTCCGGAGCGAATTACAAGGCCCTGAGCCCTTTTAATAAAGAGAAGACACCATCCTTCTTTGTCAATCCCGACAAGCAGATGTTCAAGTGTTTCAGCAGCGGGAATGGTGGAGATGTATTCAAGTTTGTGATGCTATATGAGAATCTCGATTTTCCAGCTGCTGTCAGAAAACTGGCAGAAAGAGCAGGCATCGAAATCACAGAAGATCAGGGTGGGGAAGATTCCAGAGTGCGGGAACAGAAAAACCGATTACTCACCCTGCATAGTCTGGTGATGGTTCGCTGGCGCGATTTTTTGCTGCATGAGTCAGCAGCGCAAGGCGCGCGTGATTACATGCGGTCGCGCGATATTCCGCTGGCCTGGGTGGAGGAGTTTGATCTGGGCTATGCGTTGCCCGGGTGGGATGATGTATTGAAATGGGGGCAGTCCAAGGGATATGACGAAACAGAACTGCTGGATTCCGGTCTGATTCTGCGAAATGAGCGAGGCAAGGTCTATGATCGTTTTCGGGATCGGCTGGTTTTCTCGATTCAGAATGATAACGGTCAGATTATCGGCTTTAGTGCGCGTGCTTTAGATCCGGAAGTAAAGGGTGCGAAGTATATCAACTCACCCGAAACTCCCATCTTTACCAAAAGTAAAGTGCTCTTCGGGTTCCATCGTGCCAAGCGTCCGATTCTCGATGAAGATGAAGTGATCATGTGTGAAGGTCAGATCGACGTACTGCGCTGTCATGCAACAGGTATCCGGAATGTAGTGGCTCCGCTGGGAACTGCGTTTACCGATCAACATGCCAAGCTGATTGGCCGGCATACCAAAAATGTAGTGCTTTGCCTGGATGCGGATGCTGCTGGCCAGAAAGCAGCCAGCCGCGCTGCGGATGTGATTTTGAATCTGGAAGATGCTACCGGCAAACTGATGGGAGCAGATCTCGGAATCCGTGTTATCCGGCTACCTCAAGGCCATGATCCTGACACGCTGATCCGCGAACAGGGGGTGGAAGCGATGAAACGGCTTATTGCGGAACCCATGGAGTACATTGACTTTCTGGTAGACCAGACCGGAGCTGAAGATGGCAACAGCAGTCCCGCCGCCAAGCGCAAGCAAGCAGCGGCAGTTGCCGAATTTCTTTCCCGAATTCCTAACGCAGTGCTTAAGGAGCAACTGATTATGCGTGCTGCTATGAGGATGGAGGTATCGACCGAAGCGCTGGAACAGGAGATTGCTCGTCAAAAAACGACACGTCGGCGTCCAAGTGCGGATATCGAACATATGGATGAAGCCATCGAAAAAATGAATCTGCATGTGCTGGTGAAGGAGATCATGCTGCTGATCCTGGCAGATTCTACGCTGATTCCCGAAGTTCAGAAGAATTTAACCTGGGAGTGGATTGAAATGCTACCGGGGGCTGTTTTTTTAGATAAAGTCCTGAATCTATATAATAATGACTTATGGCATGATCTGACGGAGCTCTATCCACAGCTCAATAGCCGCGAACAGCAGGAAATGGATCAACTGGAAGTGGCCGGCATGCAACAAGTTGACCGGGAGTCACTTGTCAATGCCGTGGAAGTCTTGTGTCGCAAAGTATACGCCCAATATGTCATGGAAAAACTTCATCAGGTCAACCAGCAGTTGCGCGAGCCCGGTCTGAGTTCTCAAAAACAGCAACAACTCCTTGCGTCTCAGGCAGAACTGCTTAGGTTGAAAAATACTTTGACAGACCAATAGTTCATACCTAGATTCTCCGCTCAGCCGTTAAAAAGGACGTCTGGATGGGTAATTAGCGCGATATCAGTATCTTACGGAGATTCATTTTGAAAAAAAAGACAGCTAGTGCGACAAAAGCCAAAAAAGCAGCACCTAAGAAAAAGGTGGCAAAGAAAAGCGCGGTTAAAAAAGTCGTTAAAAAAGCCGCCAAAAAGGCTATTCCCAAAACAGTAAAAAAGAAACCGACAGTCAGGAAATCGCCGGCCAAAACAACCACCAGGAAGGCGCCGGCCCGGAAAGCCACTAAACCAGCAGCCAAGCAGGCTGCAACCATCCAGAAGGAGACTGTCAAGCTGTCGGTTGATAAGATCAAAGATATGGAAGTGTCTTCTGAAGCGGTGGATCAGGTTAAAGCGGAACTTCAGACTGCCATTACGGATGGCAAAATCAATGCCAGTGAATTTTCTGAAAAAGAAATGGTAGCTGCTGTCTGGAAAGGTGACGAAGAGTGGCAAAGTCGTCTGCGTGACCTGATCAAGACCGCTCGCGAGCAAGAGTATTTGACCTACGATGATCTGCATGAATCATTGCCGGGAACCGTCAATAATCCAGAACAGATTGAAGCAGTACTGGCGTTTTTAAAAACGCTGGAAATCAATGTGATTGATGCTTCTGAGGTGGACCGTATCAAACAGGATACAGGCAACGAAGAAGATCAGGAGGATGATCGTCCGGGGCAGGCCGCGGTTGCTGAAGCCGACAAGGAGGCGAAGCTGGATATCCTGGATGATCCTGTCCGAATGTATCTGAAACAGATGGGACAGGTACCACTGTTGACTCGTGAACAGGAAGTGGAAATCTCCAAGCGCATCGAGGATGCGGAACTGATGGTGCAAAAGCACTTGCACAAATTTGGATTCATTGCGCGTGAGTATGTCAGCCTGGCCGAAAAACTGGAACAGGGTCGTGAACGCTTTGACCGGGTGATTCAGGACAAGAAGATCGACAGCCGGGAAAAATACATGAAGACGCTGAAGCGTCTGGTGCGTGATGTCGAGACATCCAATGAGAAGATCAACGATTACTATGACAAGCTGAGCAAGCTTAAGTCCGCTGCTGCCATAGCCAAGGCGGAAAAAGACAAGGCCAAGGCGGAAAACCAGCTCAGCAAGCTTTACGGCAAGTTCTTTTTTAAACAGAAAGTGACTGAAGAATTTGTCGCCGTCTGTGACAACTTTCACCGGCAAGTGCGTGAACTCAAGCGCGAGCGATCCAAGCTGGAACGTGAGAAGTCACGTGCCAAAGCCGACAAGGAGCGACTTAAATTTGTCATTCAGCAGCTGGAGGAGATGGAGATCAAGGCCCGTATGCCGCTCGAACAATTTGAAAACGATCACCGCGAGCTTAAAGGCTGGCTGCGTAAAGCTCTCAAGGCCAAGACAGAGATGGTGGAAGCCAACCTGCGGCTCGTCATTTCCATCGCCAAAAAATACACCAATCGCGGTCTCTCCTTCCTGGATCTGATTCAGGAAGGGAATATGGGACTGATGAAAGCGGTCGAAAAATTTGAATATCGTCGCGGATATAAATTTTCCACCTATGCCACGTGGTGGATTCGTCAGGCGATCACCCGGTCCATTGCCGATCAGGCACGTACCATCCGTATTCCGGTGCATATGATCGAAACCATTAACAAGCTGATGCGGGTACAGAAGCAGTTGGTCCAGGAGTTTGGACGCGAGCCGGTGCCTGAAGAGGTGGCTGAAGAAATCTGTATGCCGGTCGAACGCGTCCGTGCGGTGCTTAAAATGGCTCAGCAGCCGATTTCATTACAGGCACAGGTCGGTGATAGTGATGACACTACTTTTGGAGACTTTATCGAAGACAAAAGTGCGGAGAATCCGTCCGATATGACAGCTTACGCGCTGTTAAAAGAGAAGATCAAGGACGTCCTGACTTCGCTGACTGAACGTGAACAAAGGGTATTGGAACAGAGATTCGGCCTGGTGGATGGCTATAGCCGCACCCTGGAAGAAGTGGGACGTCAGTTTAAGGTAACTCGTGAGCGTATTCGTCAGATTGAGGCAAAAGCATTACGTAAAATGCGCCACCCCACCCGTCTTCGCCATTTGCAGGGATTTCTGGAATCGGAAATGTAATATTGCCGGACTGGATGCTTCAGATCCAGCCATCCATAATGAATGGCAAGATGAATCCGGCATTTGCCGGATGCAATCTCGCCCTACATCTTCACCTTTTCATTGGTCTGGCGCAGACGTTTAGCAAGCACGCGGGCAATGCGGATACCGGGAGTTTCTTGAGGATCATCTGTGCTGCCGATGATTTCTCCGGCAGTGACGCGAAAGAGAGTGCAGGGGCTGGTGGCAATGGCGCTGGCAGAACGTGGAGTGTTTTCAATCAATCCCATTTCACCCACCACATCTCCCGGCTCGACAGTACCGATTTCGGTTTCATGTGATCCGGATCCCCGCACAATCTTGAGTGACCCCTCCCGCAGTACAAAAGCATCCTCGCTGGGGTCGTTTTCCTTGAACAGGATATCGCCTTCCTTCAACTGCATGATCCGCTTGCGGTGCAGCCAATTCATGAATTCGGGCTTGGTGTAAGCCCAGATATAACGCAGGACGAAGCCCAGCAGGCAACCCGCCAGTAATCCAACGGAATTGGCGACAGCATCGGCGACTTCCATGCTGCGACCTTTGAGCACAGCAAGCTGGGCATATTCCAAGCCAACACCGGCGATGACGATGCCAATGAATGCCGGAAGATACCATACCGGTGGCAAACCCATGACACAGAGTGCTCCCAGCATGGCATATCCCGTGGTGTGAACGATCTTATCCAATCCAACCTGCGTGTTGGATGCCAGACTGCCCATGGCGATGAAAATGAATCCACCGATAGCAGCAATGACCATGATTTTGCGCAGGCGCGGAGGAATGTCGTGCATGGACTGGGAATCTGCCGAAAATTTAAGGAGGGTCAAGGATGGAGGAATTCGCTTCAGGATATCCAGCTATTGGGATATACTTCAACCATGAGCAAAGAATCGGATTCCTCTTATTTGAGCACAGTGAAAAGTGTGGCAGTTGAGCATATGGGTGCTCGGGTGGATCGCATGGCATTGCGCACGGCACGCACCAAAGATCAACTGACGATGGAAGCGGAGCGTTTTATTGTGCGTCATCCGTGGCGGGCGGTGGGGATTGCAGCCGGTATCGGGCTTATTGCCGGGTCCCTGATTGCCATTGCACCTCGAACACATCGAGATTCCTGAAGTTTCCAAAATTTTAAGCTGACCTTAACCGGTTCTCCCGGCAAGGTGTCATTCCATGTCCCGAACAATCGATGTTCCATTGAAAGGGCACTCCTACCAGATTGAGGTCGGAGGCAACGATGTTTTCCATGACCTCTCACCGTTGCTTTCCGGCCTTGAGGTAGCAGTGGTAACCGACGAAATGGTGTCACAGCAGTTATGGTTTTCTCCGCTGCAGCAACAAATTGCAGCGACGGCATCGAAATACCTGCAACTGACTGTGCCGGCGGGTGAAGCTTCCAAGTCACTGGAGCAGTTTTCCTCCTTGTGTTCCGCGCTGGCAGCAGAGGCGTATAGTCGCCGCAGTATAGTGGTGGCCGTCGGCGGGGGAGTGGTGGGCGATCTGGCAGGCTATCTGGCGGCCTCCTATCTGCGTGGCGTTCGGTTTATCCAGATTCCGACGACTTTGCTGTCGATGGTTGACAGTAGTGTGGGCGGCAAGACCGGGGTGAATCTGCCAGAAGGAAAAAATCTGGTAGGAGCCTTCCATCAACCCGAGTCGGTGCGAGTCAATCTTGAACTTCTGGAGACACTGCCATCACGTGAGTATTCCGCCGGCATGGCGGAAGTAATCAAATATGGGATGATCCGAGATCCTGACATTTTAGATCAAGTGGCATCCGGTCGGGCTGCGGACATGGAAGGACTGGTCACACGTTGTGTGGAAATCAAGCGGGATGTCGTGCTGGCAGATGAAAAAGAAACCAGTGGTGTCCGGGCGATCTTGAATTTCGGTCATACGATCGGCCATGCGATCGAGCAAACAGCAGGCTATGGAATCATTTTGCACGGAGAAGCAATATCCGTCGGTATGGTGGCTGCCTGTTGTTTGTCTGAACATATGTGCGGTCTGTCGCCGGAAGTTAAGGCGCGCCTCGAAAACATTCTGCACAGTCATGATTTACCGGTCCGGTGGGAAGGATTGAGTTTTGATAGTCTCAAGCCTGTTGTGGCCCGCGACAAGAAATCGACCGGTAAGTCGATCAGCTGGGTGCTCTGTCCGGAACCCGGGCAGACGCGGTTGAGCCAGGAAGTGACGGACGAGGCGATCCGCGCGGCTATCGAGTACTGCAGCGGAGCCGCTGCATGACCGATCAGGAAGCTTACCTGATTCTTAATGCGTTACCTGCCATCGGACCGGTTCAGACGCGGCGCGCCATTGAGGCAACCGGATCCATTCATGCCCTGCTGGTGGAGACCGGGAACCTGCTTTCCAAAGTCGAAGGGTTGACCCGTCCAGCTCTTGATGCATTGAAGAACTGGCAGGAACACTTTGACCTCGATGCAGAGCTTAAAAAAATTGAGCAGCATGACGTGACCATCCTGCATTGGGAACACGAGACTTACCCGCGGCGACTCAAGGAAATCTATGACCCTCCACTCGTGCTCTATTGCCGGGGAGAGGCAGCGGCCCTGGATAAAGAGGGAATCGGCGTGGTGGGTTCCCGCCGGACGACCTATTACGGTTTAGAAACGGCCAAGAAATTATCGTATCAGATGGCCTATGCAGGGCTATGTGTGAACAGCGGACTGGCTCGTGGTATTGATACTGCGGCCCATCAGGGCGCTTTGGCTGCCAAGGGTCGGACCGTGGCAGTGCTGGGATCTTCCCTGGATCATTTGTATCCGGCAGAGAATAAAGCCCTGGCCCGCAAGATCGTGGCAGAGCGGGGTGCGGTTATTTCTGAATTTCCCTTTGGCACCGCACCGGATCGGCGGACCTTCCCGATGCGTAACCGGATTGTCAGTGGCATGAGCACGGGAATTCTGGTCGTGGAAGCTGGAAAATCCAGTGGGGCGCTGATCACGGCCAGGATGGGACTGGAGCATGGAAAGACGATTTACGCAGTGCCGGGACAGATTAATTCACCCGAATCCAAGGGGTGTCACGGGTTGATTAAAGAGGGCGCTAAACTGGTGGAAGAAGTGGAAGACATTCTATCCGAGTACGAATTTTCCTTTTCAAAACCGGAAATTACACCCAAAAGACCATGGCCGGATGATTTATCGGAAGAGGAACTAAAGATCCTCAAGGTAATGCAGACGGAGGAAATACAGATGGATGTGCTGATTCAAAAGACAGAACTGGCCTCGCACTTGGTTTCCTCTTCGCTGTTGCGACTGGAAATGCGCAAGCTGGTGCGGCAGTTGCCGGGGAAAATTTTTATAAAGACAGATTGATATGGGCAAAACGCTAGTAATTGCAGAGAAGCCGAGTGTGGCCGGGGATATTTCCCGGGTGCTGGGGGGGCTGAAACGGGAAAAGGACTACTTTGAAGGGGATGACTATGTGGTCAGTTCAGCCGTCGGTCATCTGATTACGATCAAGCCGCCGGATAGTGCGGAAGTGAAGCGTGGCAAGTGGAAGATGGAGAATCTGCCCGTCATTCCGCAGGCCTTTGATCTGGACCCGATTTCGAAAACGGAGTCTCGCTTCAAATTACTGAAGCGTCTGATGAAGCGCAAAGACGTGGATCTCATCATCAATGCCTGTGATGCCGGCCGTGAGGGTGAACTGATTTTCCGGTATATTATTGAGGCTGCCAAAATCAAAAAAACAACCAGGCGTCTCTGGCTGCAGTCGATGACACCAGGAGCGATTCGTGAAGGATTTGAGAATCTTAAAACTGAGGAGGAAATGGAATCGTTGGCGGATGCTGCCAAGTGCCGTTCCGAGGCGGATTGGCTGATGGGCATCAACGGCACGCGGGCGATGACAGCATTCAATTCTCCAGCCGGGGGATTCCAGTTGACGACGGTAGGGCGGGTGCAGACCCCGACACTGACGCTGCTGGTAAAGCGGGAAAAAGAGATTCAGGCCTTCAAGCCGGTTCCCTACTGGGAAGTGCATGCCAGTTTCACAGTGAAAGCGGGCAGCTATGAGGGTCGCTGGTTTGATGAGAGCTTCAGGAAGCCGAAGACTGGGCGCGGGGAACGTGCCAGCGATAAGAAGGCCGAGCGGATTTGGAGCCAAGCGCAGGCGGACGCCATCGTAGCACACTGCGAAGCCAGGCCTGCTACGGTCGAGGAAGAGAAGAAGCCCAGTAAACAGGCTTCTCCTTTATTGTATGATCTCACCAGCCTGCAACGGGAAGCGAATGGTCGCTTCGGGTTCAGTGCCCGCGGCACGCTGGCTATTGCGCAGGCGCTGTATGAGCGGCACAAGGTGCTGACGTATCCAAGAACGGACAGCCGCTACCTGCCGGAGGATTACATGGGGACGGTGAAACAGGTTTTGGGTAATTTTGGTGGCACGGTCTATGGCGACTATGCGGGCAAGATAACGACCAATAACTGGGTAGTGCCGAGCAAGCGGATCTTCAATGGAGCTAAAGTATCAGATCACTTTGCAATCGTTCCGACCAACCAGCAGCCGAAAAACCTGAAAGAGCAGGAGCAGAAGATTTACGACATGGTGGTTCGGCGTTTCCTGTCGATCTTTTATCCGCCGGCGGTGTATGAGGTAACCACCCGGATCAGTCGGGTGGATGAACATGCCTTCAAAACCGAGGGTAAGATTCTCACAGAACTGGGCTGGCTGGAAGTCTACGGCAAAGGTTCGCCGGAAGCTGCTTCGGATCTGGTGCCAGTGGATGCTGATGAAAAAGCTCAGATGGATGGCATTGAGGCGCGCAGCGAGGAAACCCGGCCGCCCGCCCGATACACGGAAGCGACACTGCTTTCAGCCATGGAAAGTGCCGGAAAATTTGTGGATGATGATGAACTGCGGGAAGCGATGGCTGAGAAAGGGCTGGGGACCCCTGCAACCCGTGCTACCATCATCGAAAATCTCATTGGTCAGGAATATGTGCGCCGCGAGGAGCGTAATCTGCACCCGACCGCCAAAGCATTCAACCTGATGGAAACGGTAAGTGTGATGAAAATTCCTGCACTGGATTCGCCGGAAACGACAGGGGAGTGGGAATTCAAGCTTAAGGAAGTCGAGCAGGGCAAGCGCACCCGGGACCAGTTCATGCAGGAGATCCAGCGGGTGACGCGCGACGTCGTCGAAGCGGTGCGCGGATTCAATCCGGAATCGATTGAAATGCGTGAAACCGGGATTAACGATCCTGTATCCGGGCAGCCGATCGTGGAGACACTGCGTGATTTTCGCAGTCGCGATGGTAAGCTGGTAATACGCAAGGCGCTGGCCGGCCGGATCATGGAGCTGGAAGAAATTGCTCAGTTGATTGAGCAGCGTGAAGTAGGGCCGCTGGATGGATTCCGCAGTCGTCAGGGCTGGAATACTTTCAGTGCGATGGTGCGTCTCAATGAGGCAGGCGAGACCGAGCTGGATTGGGGTCAGCACGAAGAGAAGGATCAGGAGCCGATTTCATTTGAAGGGTTGGAACCGCTGGGCATGCATCCGGTTATGAATGTGGCGGTCTACGATACGGAGCGTGCCTTCATTTCCGAAGCAAAAGGCAAGGATGATAAACCGTTATTCCGGCTGCCGCGCAAAATTCTGGATCGTGACATCGAAGCGGAGGAAGTCCGTAAAATGCTGGTTGATGGCAAGACCGAAGTGCTCAAGGGGTTTGTCAGTAAAAAGCGTGGGAAGCGACCGTTCGATGCGTTTCTGGTAGCCAATGAGGAAAAAGGAAAGGGTTGGGGATTCGAGTTCCCGCCCCGCCCGGTCCGCAAGCCGGCCGGCAAGAAAAAAACTGCCAGGAAAACGGTCAGCAAGACGGCCGGTAAGACGGCCGGTAAGACGGCCGGTAAGACGGTTCAGTCCGCCCGGCCGGAAGCAGATTCGACCCAGGCCTAAATCTTCCCGGACAGCCTTTTTTCCCCACGCACTCCATTTTTTTTCATTTTTTTACATCGGGCGGTTTGCCCGGATGGTAGGGGCGGGAGGCGGTGTTAAGTCCCGTTTCATCAGAACCTTAGTGTACATAAGTTGCCAAAGCCATTTTCGGGGCTTTATATAACAGTCAGCTGCCTCTAAATTTCGGGATTGCATCGGATGCCGGATTGTTATACAGCGACAATATAAAAACCGCCACCGTTAGACTGATCGAGTTCGCATATCCTGAAGAAGCTCCCGTTCAATACCAGGACTCCAGTCGGCCTACGGCCTCCTTACGTCCTGGTATTGACTTCCTCTATGACTTACGTGATATAATCAACCCTGTCAGGCTAACACAACCCGTGGCCCAGTTTGGGTAACTCGGTCAGCAGAAGTAGTGAAATCATTTTACTTCAATGACACCTGGTGGATGGACTGTCTGGCGCTACCCCTGTAAATCGAAGTATTTGATCAGTAGCCTCGCTTCTTTTATTCCGAAACAAAGTGCGGTAAGTTGGATCTGTCATGCAACATCTACCTGACTGGAAAAAAATCACCTCATTCCCGGCAGGCTTAACGACTTCAGCTGGGCGCCGTTTGGATGCATTGGTATGGGAGCATTCACCGACTTTGCTGGTATTTCTGCGGCATACGGGCTGCACTTTCTGCCGGGAAATGCTGGCGGATTTACAAGCAGCCTATCCGAAGATTCAAGCCAAGGGAATCCAGGTGATCCTGGTTCACATGTCGGATGCCAACCGGATGAGGAAAATTCTGCACAACACTCCGTTGAGTGAGATTGAGCAGGTTTCAGACCCTGACTGTGTGCTATACAAGTGCTTTGGATTAAGGAAAGGATCGCTGGCGCAACTGTTCGGGCCGGCAGTATGGAGGCGAGGCTGGGAGGCGGGCGTTTGCCAGCGGCATGGAGTGGGCTGGTTGGATGGTGATGGTTTTCAGCTGCCCGGAATCTTTGGTCTACGGAATGGCAGAGTAAACGCCGCATTCATTCATCGGCATGCCGGAGATCGACCCGATTATCATGAAATCAGTGAGCAGCTGCTGGCCCGGAATAACGAAACGGTCCCTTAACGATGGACGGGCCGGATAGATTATGGTGGCTGCATGTGGTTACTGCCTCAGCAGTGGTGGGAATGAGCTGGTTTGTGCAGATGGTGCATTATCCTTTGTCCCGGCTGGTCCGTACCAAGGACTATGCGCTGTATCATAGGCAACATATAAGACGCATCGGCCTGCTGATTGCACCGCTGATGCTGGCAGAGGCAGAGATGGCCAGCGGGGTGCTCTTGCTGGCGATATTAGCTGTCGGTAAGACTGATCTATTACTCCAACCGCAATGGTTTACTGTATCTATGGTTTTACTGGGCATCATCTGGCTTTCGACCTTTCTCGTGCAGCTGAGATACCATCAGCAACTGGATCGTGGTAAAGATCTGAATGCCATCGGGCGGCTGAGCTCAACCCACTGGCTGCGCACAATCCTGTGGACACTGCGGCTCAGGACAATCTCAGGATGAAATACAGTCTGTGGTGACTTTTTACTTCTCTTCGCGTAGATAATACGCTCTAATTTACAAATATCTGAATAAGGGTTGGCAGGACTAAAAATAGAATGCTAGAACCCACTGAGAACTATGGCTTTAAAGCGATTATTATTACTGATTTTAGTGTCAAGTATCGGTTGGACCATGGTCCATGGGCAAACCCCGGTACGGCAAGCGAATGTGCCGGTTGAAATTACTTCGGATGGATCGAACCGCTACGAAGCGGGAATTGCCTATGCCGAAGGAAATGTGGTGGTGAAATATGGAGCGGATACGATTTATGCCGATCAGGTCACTTTTGATAAGGAACGACGCGAAGTAACTGCACAAGGCAATGTTCGCATTTATGCGGAAGGCTTGATTTATCGTGGTGAATTTCTGACCTACCAGCTTGATACGCAAAAAGTAAAATCTGAGGATTTCCGCACGGCGATGGAGCGAATCTTCGCATTTGCTGAAGAAGTAGATTCTCCCTCAGAAGGGCATTATGTGATGAGTAATGCCGGCCTGACGACAGAGAACCGTGAAGACCCGTCTTATACCATGAAAGCTAATACCATGGAGATTTATCTGGATGACCGGGTCATTATGAAAAATGTCGGTATTTATGTCGGGAAAGTGCCTATTTTCTGGCTGCCGTATGTAGCTATTCCGCTGGATGGGGATACGGATGCGTTTGACTTCACGCTCGGATCTTACAACCGTTGGGGATTCTTTGCAGCAGGTTCCTACACGACTGCACTGGACTCCCGTTTTACAGCGACGGCCCATACCAGCTACCGAACCAAGCGCGGGTTCGGTGGTGGGGTGGATGTGGATTTTAACCCGCGCCCCGGTGACAAGGCAGAATTCAAATCATTCATTACCCATGATAATGATGTCGAAGAGTTGGCTGGAACGCCGGAGCGTCCTTTCCAGCCCGATAATCCGCGCTATCGCTTTGAATACAAACATAACTTTAAGTTAGCGGATGATCTTTACACCATAGCGGATATTAATGTCTGGAGTGACAAATCAATCACTGAAGATTTCTTTCCCAAAGAATTCCGGGAAGAGCGTGAAGCATCCAACGTGGTATCCGGCACCTATTACGATGAAAATTTTACTGCTACCTTGCTGGCTGATATTCAGGTGAACAATCTGTTCAGTGTATCCGAGCGTGAGCCAGAGCTGGTTTTTGAATTTAAACGTCAGAAATTACCTTACACACCACTAACACATGAAGGTTCCTTCGGCTTTGTTCAGTTTAATCAAAATTTCGACGAAGACTTTCGGGCCTTAAATCCGGGTAACAATGAATATGATGCGATTCGTTATGATCTGAATTATCAGCTGATGTATCCGAAGCAGTATTTCAACTGGCTGAATGTGAATCCATTTGCGGGAGTGCGCGGCAACATCTACACCAGCAGCAATACGGGCACTGCGCCGAATACGGATATCTACCGCTACGCCTTGATCGGAGGAATGGAAGTTTCCTTCAAAGTCAGCAAAACCTGGTCGGATGTGAAAAATCCGGACTGGGGAATTGATGGTTTACGTCATTTGATGGAGCCTTTTGCAACAGGTTCCTACACACCTGAGCCAAATGAAAACGCTGAAGACTTTCGCGGATTCGATAACCGGCTGCCATCCACCCGACTGCAGCCGATTACCTGGACAGGTTATAATTCGGTGGACTCCATCCATGAGCAGGGTGCAATCCGGCATGGAATTCGCAACAAACTGCAGACCAAGAGAGATGGTCGCACGGTCGATCTGATTGACTGGGTGGTTTATGCTCAAGCCAATATCATTCGACCCAATGGCACGACAGCGTCCGGCCGCAGCACCTTTTCGGATACTGGAATGTTGACGGATGATCTGTACTCTCACTTGTTTAATGAAATGAGCATCAATCCGTTGCCATGGCTGGATATTGATTTGTATGCCGCGCAGTCTCTGGTCAGCGACACCTTTGATGAATATTCCATTAATGTAGGGTGGCAAGTGGTTCCAGCGTTGGAATTGGATATAGGATTCCGCTATCTGGACAATCTGCGCACGATACCTGGACTTTCCTTTAATCAGAGTAATCTTTTTACAACAGCTGTCTTCTGGCGACTGAACGAAAACTGGCAGGTTCGGCCTTATGCCGAGTTTGAAGGTGACGACTCCGTGCTGGAAGAGGCAGGCATAACCCTGTATCGCGACTTCCGCGCCTGGAAAGCATCATTTACAACCGCATACCGCGACAACCGTGGACAGGATGACGACTTTATCTTGTACCTGGCCCTAACGCTCAAGGCATTCCCTGATACGGCTGTTTCCTTCGAAAATTAATTTATGAAATTATCAATCATCGGTTCCGGATACGTCGGACTGGTGACCGGCACCTGTTTTGCAGAAGTCGGGCATCAGGTCATTTGCGTAGATAACAATGAAGAAAAAATAAAACAGCTTCAGTCCGGCAAGATTCCGATTTATGAGCCTGGACTGGAGGATCTGATTAAAAAGAATGTTCAATTAGGGCGACTCAATTTCACTTCCTCGATTGAGGACGGCGTGGATAATTCAAAAGTGGTTTTCATTGCGGTACCGACTCCGCCGCAGCCTGATGGAAGTGTGGATCTCAGTTATATCGAAACGGTTGCACGTTCGATCGCTGAAGTGATTAAGGACTATCGTGTCATTGTAGACAAAAGCACCGTGCCGGTCAAAACGGGAGAGCGGGTGACCGAAACCATCAAACGCTACAGTCGCGAAGATGTTGATTTCGATGTGGTTAGCAATCCTGAATTTCTAAGGGAAGGCAGTGCGGTAGCTGATCTGATGAAACCGGATCGTATCGTTGTCGGTGCCAATACCAAGCAAGCGAAAGTATTGATGGAAGAAATTTACACCCCGTTTAACGCGCCGATCATGCTGACAGACCTGAACAGTGCTGAGCTGATTAAGCATGCGGCTAATAGCTTTCTGGCGTTAAAGATCAGCTATATCAATGCGGTTGCGGCGATCTGTGAAGCCTCCGGCGCAGATGTGAATCTGGTGGCCGAAGGCATGGGTGCCGACCATCGGATTGGTCGGGCCTTCCTCAATGCAGGTCTTGGTTATGGCGGATCCTGTTTCCCGAAAGACATCTCGGCCTTTATCCGTATTTCCCAGGACCTCGGGTATGACTTCCAGTTACTTAAGGAGGTGGAGAATATTAATGCAGATCAGCTTGAGCGGTTTCTGAAGAAAATCCGGGAAGTGCTCTGGATGCTGAAAGACAAAAAGATCGGGCAACTGGGTTTGGCTTTCAAGGGTAATACAGATGATATCCGTTCCAGTGTCGGGATTAAACTGGCAGAACGCATGGTAGAAGAAGGTGCGATCGTGACTGCCTACGACCCCAAGGGTATGGAGAAATGTGCCAAAGAGCACCCGACCATTCCACTGACGGATGATCCTTATCAAGTAGCTGAAGGAGCCGAGGCGTTGGTCATCGCTACGGAATGGGAGGATTTCAAGGTATTGGACTGGGTAAAGGTAAAGGAATCCATGAAAACACCATTGGTGTTTGACGGACGCAATTTAATGAACCCGGATGAAATGTCTGCATTGGGGTTTGAATATTACAGTATCGGCCGCAGTTCGGTTAAGCTTTCATGAATACGGTTCTCGTTGGCATCCAATGGGGGGATGAAGGCAAAGGAAAGATTGTGGATGTCCTGACGGAGTCCCATGATGTCGTCATACGTTCCCAAGGCGGCAGCAATGCCGGACATACCATCATCATTGGCGGTGAAAAATACGTTTTGCACCTTTTGCCCAGTGGCTTGTTGCGTCGCGGTAAAAAGGCAATTATTGGAAACGGCTGTGTGGTCGACCCGATCAGTCTGGTGGGGGAAATCAAGCAGCTCAAACGCCAGAAAATTTCGGTGGAAGGCAGATTGTATCTGAGCGACAGGGCTCACGTGGTGCTCCCGTTGCATCGCCATATGGACGCCGCCCGTGAGGCAGCTGCCAGCAAAAGCAAAAAAATTGGGACGACCGGTCGCGGAATTGGACCGACCTATCAGGATAAGATTAACCGTCTGGGGCTAAGATTGCACGAGCTGCTGGATGAGAAGACCCTTGCAAAGAAAATCAGGTTACGGGTAAAAGAAGCCAATCAGATCTGCCGCGCACTGGGCTGGAAAACCACTTCTGCACCACAGATGATCAGGGATTGCTCCCGGGCGGCAAAATATCTCAAGCCATACATCTGCGATACGGTTCACATGATTCATGAATTAGATCGTAAGGGCAGGAACCTGATGTTTGAAGGCGCGCAGGGAACGTATCTTGATGTTGATTTTGGGACATATCCCTTTGTGACTTCCAGTAACACAACAACGGGTGGAGCCTGTACCGGCAGTGGATTACCACCGACCCGGATTTCCTCGGTTGTGGGAACATTGAAGGCCTATACAACGCGTGTCGGGGCAGGACCGTTCCCGACCGAGTCACAAGTAATGGGCGATTTGTTACATGGCTTGGGGCGCGAATTCGGTGCCACAACCGGACGTGCACGACGCTGCGGGTGGTTCGATGCGGTGATGACTCGCTATGCCTGCCGGTTGAACGGAGTTACTGAATTGGCGCTGACTAATCTGGATGGGCTGGATTCAGTCGGGAAAATCAAAGTCTGCACGGCATACCGGATTGACGGCAAGAAACTCACTGTGCCGCCGGCTAGTGCTGAAGTTTTGAAACGAGTCGAGCCAGTCTATCGAACCTTCCGGGGCTGGCAGCAGGATACTTCCGGTTGTCGCTGTTGGAAGGACTTGCCGGCAGAAGCGAAAACTTATCTGAAAGTGATCAGTGAGTTAATTGAGGCGCCACTGGGAATTATTTCTGTCGGTCCGGATCGAGATCAGACATTTAAAAAGAACCGGTGAAAAAAGCAAAGCCCAAAGTTCCTGCTCTGAAGCGCATTCCCCGGCATGTGGCAATTATCATGGATGGCAATGGGCGTTGGGCGCAGAGCAGAAACCTGCCTCGTGTCGAAGGTCATAAAAAAGGAGGAGAAGCCGTCGAGCAGGCAATCGATGCAGCACGCCGCACCGGGGTCGAATACCTGACATTATATGCGTTTTCAGTTGAGAACTGGAACCGGCCCAAAACAGAAGTCAGAGCTCTGATGGCTTTGCTGCAAGACACGCTGAAAAAATACCAGACGAAACTGGTGGAAGAAAATGTGCGACTGCAGGCGATCGGGCGGCTCAATGATCTGCCGAAACAGGTGCAGCAGCAGTTGAGCCAGACGATCGCGGCCACGGCAGAGTGTACGGGCACCACGTTGATTCTGGCGCTCAGTTACAGCGGCCGGGTAGAGATTGTGGAGGCAGTTCAGTCGATTATTCGTGAAATCGACCTGGGGCATTTGGATCCGGCACAGATTAACGATCAGACGATCACTCAAAACTTGTATACCCGCTACTATCCAGACCCGGATCTGTTGATTCGCACCAGCGGGGAAATGCGTATCAGTAATTTTCTGCTCTGGCAGTTGTCTTACACGGAAATCCATATCACGCAAAAACTCTGGCCGGATTTCACACAACGTGATTTTTTTGCTGCATTGAAAGACTTCAATGCGCGCCAGCGTCGTTTCGGAAAGGTGTCCTGATATGTTTATTCCGCGTCTCATCTCTTCGATTTGTTTTTTGATGCTGATAACCGGTATCGTGCGCTTTGAACTTTCGACGCCCACTTATCTTTTAATATCTGTGATCGCGCTGCTGGCTTTATGGGAATTTTACCAGCTGCAGGAGTCTAAAGGAGTGAGAATCTTCAAGAAGGCTGGCGTATTCTGCGCCTCACTGTTCTTTCTGGCGGAATATTTCTATCTGGTAAAACCGGGAGTTTTTGGTCAATCAGAGAGTTTGGAGTCGTTAATTATTTCATTGGTCATTGTTGTAATTCTCGGGCGTATGATTTTTGAGAAAGAGCGCAAAACGCCTATGCTAACAGTTGCTTTGACACTCTTTGGTTTTTTTTATGTGCCTTATCTCTTTCACTTTCTTTCTAAAATCATTTTCCCGGATGATAATGGAGCGATGTCGGGAGTCTATCTGGCTGCCTACCTGATTGCGGTTACTAAGATGACGGATATTGGTGCTTATCTGATTGGCTCCAGATATGGAAAACACAAGATGAGTCCGCAGATCAGTCCGGAGAAGAGCTGGGAAGGTTTGGCTGCGGGATTGGTCAGTGGTTTGCTGGTTTCTCTCCTGATGGTCCAGTTGATGCCGGTGGGACTGGCTGAGCTCAATATCGGGGATGCAATTATTCTGGGACTGCTGATTCCTTCAATCGGTGTCATGGGTGACCTGGCAGAATCGATTGTTAAGCGAGATGCGGATATTAAAGATTCAGGCGGAGTGATACCGGGAATAGGGGGTTCGTTTGATCTTATTGACAGTCTGCTATACACGGCACCTTTATTCTATTTTTATCTGGTCTGGATTGTCCGTTAAGCCGCCCAGAAAACAGAATGTGATGAAACGAGTCATACTTTTAGGTTCCAGCGGGTCAATTGGCCAAAGCGCCTGTAAGGTAGCACGTGCTCTGCCCGAAGAAATGCAGCTGGTTGGATTAGCCGTAAATCGCAGCCTGAATACTTTGGAAGAACAGGTGCAGGAGTTCGGGCCGTCCGCAGTAGCCGTTACTGATCCGGCCAGTGCTGAGCAGGCAGAAGGACGCTTCGGGGGATGCCAGTATTACACCGGCACAGAGGGCCTGGTGCAACTGGTAGAGGAAACCGAAGCAGATATGGTTCTGGTGGCCATTGTCGGCACGGCAGGACTGGCACCTGCACTAGCTGCACTCAAAACAGGAAAAGATCTGGCAGTGGCCAGCAAGGAGATTCTGGTCATGGCTGGTGAGTCGGTGATGCAGGCGGCCCGACAGGAAGACCGGCTGGTGCTGCCGGTGGACAGTGAGCATAATGCGATTTTCCAATGTCTGAATGATGCACCGGATAAGGAAGTGCGAAAACTGATCCTAACGGCTTCTGGAGGGCCCTTCCGGGAGACTTCCCGGGAGGATCTCAAGCAAGTGACCCTGGAGCAGGCACTCAAACATCCTACGTGGGAAATGGGTCGCAAGATTACCATCGATTCCGCGACGATGTTCAATAAAGGACTGGAAATGATCGAAGCCCGTTGGCTCTTCGGGGTGGAGATGGAGCGGATTCAGGTGATTGTTCACCCCCAGAGTATCGTGCACTCACTAGTGGAATTTGTGGATCATTCCATACTGGCGCAGCTGAGCCACTCGGATATGTGTTTCCCGATCCAATATGCGGTGACCTACCCGCGGCGGCTGGACAATGATTTGCAGCCGCTGGATCTGGCAGCATTGGGTCAACTACGCTTTGAGGCACCTGATGAGGTGCGTTTTCCGGCACTTAGGCTAGCCCGTGAGGCCGGCACCATCGGTGGAACGCTGCCCGCAGTATTTAATGCAGCCAATGAGGTCGCTGTTGACGCTTTCATAGATCGGGCTATTCGTTTTGATCAGATTTGGGGGTTAGTGGAGGCCGTCATGGCTCGTCACGAGTCCGTTGCGTTGCCTGACTTGGATGCTATAGTCGCCAGTGATATCTGGGCGCGCCAAACTGCTCATACAGAACTGAAGACATTATGATATTACAAACGTTAACATTTATTGCCTCATTGTTGGGCGTTGCTGTTGTTTTTGGAATTACCGTATTCGTGCACGAGTTGGGTCATTTTCTGGCCGCAAGATACAAGGGGCTGCATGTCGACCGCTTTGCGATCGGATTTGGTCCGAAAATTTGCAGCTTCAAGAAGGGTGGTGTTGAGTATGCGATCTGCTGGATTCCGTTTGGTGGCTACGTTTCCTTACCGCAAATGGCACCTATGGAAATGGTGGAGGGCGAGAGTGAAGTGGAAGCCAAAGACTTACCGCCTATCTCACCCTGGGCCAAGATTGTTACCGCGTTCTGGGGACCCGCGTTCAGCTTCCTGCTGGCTTTAGCCTGCGCCACATTGCTCTTTTTAGTAGGTAAAAATGTCAATACGACTCTGGAAACCACCATTATTGGCTATGTGGAGGAGGACAGTCCTGCAGCCCTAGTGGGTATCGTGCCAGGAGACAAAATTCTGAAGATTGACGGGAAAGAGGTGACCCATTGGAGCAAAAACGGTGACGGTGGCATTCTGCAGGCGATCATTTTGAGCACCGGAGAAACGATCAGACTGGAAATTGAACGGGAAGGCAGAGTAAACACCTTCAATTTGGCGCCAGTTCCGAATCCTGATCTGGAAGGTCTGCGCAGTCTGGGATTTGAGACACCGGATAATCGCTATATGCCACTAGTCGTGGAGGAGTTTGCTTCAGCAGATTCCCCTGCAGCAGTTTCAGGTTTGAAAGTTGGAGACCAGATTGTAGCCGTCAATGGAGAGCCGGTCTACTCGATGGCGCAAATTTCAAAAATGGTGCAGGCTTCCACTAATGATCTGCTGCTGGGCGTCGAGCGTAACGGCTCACTTTTGGAAATGAGTGTATCACCCCGCCTGGAATTGAGCACTGGCACTATGATGATTGGCGTCAGATGGAAGAATGATTTTACGGAAATCACTAAAATCAGTCCGTTTACACAGGTAAATGACAGTGTTGTTACGATGGGGCGCACCTTATACGCGCTTATCAGTCCTCAAGCAGACGTCGGGGTGAAGCACATGAGCGGGCCAGTGGGTATTTTCAATGTTTTACGCAAACTGCTGGTTCATGATTTGCGCGACCTGATCGCTTTTTGTGTTTTCTTTAACGTCAACCTGGCCATCCTAAATTTGTTGCCACTACCGATTCTGGATGGGGGTCATATTACTTTTGCTGCTATCGAGTGGATAACTAAGCGACCGATTCATGTAAAGGTGCTTTATGCCTTGCAGACTTCATTTTTTATAATCCTGATTGCTTTTATGCTTTTCGTATCCTTTTATGATGTAGGTAGGATCGGTAAAGATATCAAGCAGGGTAATGAAAATAAGAGAATCGCGGAAGAGCAGGGGGAAACCAGGTTTGAGCCTCTACCCGCTCCGGCAGAGTAAAGAACAGTGAGTTATGAGTTGGTATTGCGAAAATCCATTTCAGTACAAACGACGCAATACCCGCGTGTGTCAGGTGGGACACGTGGGGATAGGAGGTGACAATCCGATTCGTGTGCAATCCATGCTGACGTGTGACACGATGGATACGGCCGAGTGTGTGAAGCAAACACTGGAACTGGTCAAGGCGGGATGCGAGATTGTTCGGATTACCGCACCTTCAGTTAAAGTGGCTGCGAATCTGAAGAATATCAAAAATGAACTGGCAGCTGCAGGCTGTTACGTACCCATTGTTGCGGATATCCACTTCAAGCCTGATGCTGCGTTGGAAGCGGCACAATGGGTGGATAAAGTAAGGGTGAATCCTGGAAATTTTGCCGATAAAAAGAAATTTAAAGAGCGCGAATACAATGATGAAGAATACCAGGAAGAATTGGAAAGAATCGAAGAATCGTTTGCACCTTTACTGAAGGTTGTCAAAGAACGGGGCATCGCGATTCGCATTGGAACCAATCATGGCTCGCTTTCGGACCGTATTATGAATTACTACGGCGATACGCCACTGGGAATGGTGGAGAGTGCGCTGGAGTTTGCCCGTATTGCACGTAAGCATGACTTTCACAATTTCATTTTTTCCATGAAGGCTTCGAATCCCAAAGTCATGATTAATGCCTACCGACTGTTGGTTGGGCGTCTCAATGAGGCAGGGGATGACTGGAACTATCCGTTACATCTGGGGGTAACGGAAGCGGGTGATGGGGAAGATGGCCGTATCAAGAGCGCCATCGGCATCGGATCACTACTTTCCGATGGTCTGGGTGACACCATTCGTGTTTCGCTTACTGAAGATGCCATTTACGAAATTCCAGTTGCCCGAGCGCTGGTTGAATATGTGAAACGTGCGGGTCAAAGAACCGGTTGGGAAGAAGAAATGGCGCTCAGCTTTGATCCGTTTGTATACGGCAAGCGCAACAGTGCAAAAGTGACTCAGGCAGGCTTTGCATTGGGAGAAGAACAGACCACGCGAGTCTACACCACTGCAGATAAGTATGAAGCGCTGAAGCCGCGGCTTGCAGAAATGGAGGATACGGCTCCGGAAATCGTTTATGACGAAGCCGATGTGGTTGAAGTGGACTTGGAGGATGTTCAGCAGATTCAGGACTTGAATCGTTCAGAAGAGCTGCGGGTGGTCACGGTAAAGGACGGGTGCGATATGAATCCAGTAACTGCGTTCCGGGTACTGGCCGCTAAGGTGCATCCGCGACATCCGATTTTGCTTAAAGATACGTTCCACGTTGAAGAAACCGAAGATGTCGTGGAGAGTTTAATGGGATCTGCCATCCAGATAGGATCGCTTTTATGTGATGGGATTGGTGATGCTATTCTGATCCGCAAGGAACGTGCACCTGGTGCCAGCATACGACTGGGATTCAATATCCTGCAGGCAGCCGGCAACCGGATCTTTAAAACGGATTACGTGGCTTGCCCTTCTTGTGGCCGAACCCTGTTCAATCTGCAGACGACCACGGCTAAGATCAAAGCGGCCACTGAGCATCTCAAGGGAGTAAAGATTGCGGTCATGGGTTGCATTGTCAACGGACCTGGCGAGATGGCGGATGCTGATTTCGGTTATGTAGGTGGGGCACCGAACAAGATCAACCTCTATGTTGGTAAGAAGCCGGTGAAATTTAATATTCCGGAAGCCGAGGCAGTGGAACGACTCAAAGATCTAATCCGCGAGCACGGGAAGTGGGTGGATCCTCCCGAGAAAAAAGGGGAGTCCTCTAAAGAAGCCGTTGTTGCTACCTAGATTAAACGCGTCCGGTATATTTACCGGTATCCGTATCCACTGTGACTCTATCACCTTCCTTGATGAAGAGCGGCACCTGAATCTCGATGCCGGTTTCCAGGGTGGCCGGCTTTGTAGCGGCTCCTGAGGTATCACCTTTGAGCCCTTCAGGGGATACGGTAACTTCCAGGGCGACCGATTGTGGTGCTTTGACGCTGACGATTTTTTCCTCGATCGACATCAGCTCGCATTCCAGGTCCGGGGTGAGAAATTTTTTGGCATCCCCGACGATATCTTCGCCTAAAGCGATCGAATCGTAGGTTTCCAGATTCATGAAGTGGAAGCCTTCTTGATCGTTGTAGGAGAATGCCCAGGTTTCGCGGTTGATGTTGACAAGTTCCAGGGATTCACTGCTGCGGAAACGTTCCTCGAAAGAGCGTCCTGTCGTGAGCGAACGCATCGAAGCCTGAATATAAGCAGGGCCTTTACCTGGCTTGCGGTGCTCGCGGCTGAGCATCAGGCAGGTGTCATTGTTCCATTTAATTGCCTGTCCGGCACGTAGGTCATTTGCGTTAACTTTAGCCATAATCTGTAGAATTCTGTATTAGAGAAATCTGAGATAGCGTCAATGGCTTTAGGGTCAGATCAGCTTTAGTCGTGCCAGATCCTGGACGTCGATCAATCCGACTGGGCGCTTTTTGCTGTTCAGCACAACTATATCATCGATCTGGTGTTGTTCCAAAAGGTTCAGCACCTCGACCGCTAGTGTGGTCTCATTGACGGTGACCGGATTTTTAGTCAGCACACTGGAAAGCGGAGAGCTGCCGATCTGCTGGTTTTGCAGATAGCTACGGCTGAAATCACCGTGGGTGTAAATTCCCGTGAGGGTTCCGGATTTGGATACGATAATAGCCGCCCCACACCGTTTACGAGCCATGGCTTGTATGGCATCCTGCACCGACTGGCTGCCCTTGAGCGTCGCGACATGGGTGATGGGGCGCATGACGTCTCCAGCACGCATCAGCAGGTGCTTACCGATAGAGCCGCCCGGATGGTATTTAGCAAAATCGCTTTCGCTGAAATCTCTGGCTTCGAGTAGCGCCATCGCCAGTGCATCACCGATGGCCAGCATCACAGTGGTGCTGCTGGTTGGAGCCAGATTATGGGGGCAGGCCTCACGTTTGACCGAAATATTGATGATTTGCACGGCCGATTGCCCTAGCGTTGACTTTGGGCGTCCTGTAATTGCGATTATGGGGACTGTGAGTCGTTTGATTAATGGAAGGATGCGGCAGAGTTCTTCGGTTTCCCCGCTGTAGCTCAGCGCGATGATGGTATCCCCTCTAGAGACCAGTCCGAGATCGCCATGAGTGGCATTGAGCGGATCCAGGAAGACCGAGGGAGCCCCCGTGCTGGTGAACGTGGCTGCAATTTTCTGTGCGATATGGCCGGATTTACCCACGCCTGTCAGGATGATCTTACGCTTCCTACTAGCGGAGTTAGCCAGAAGATCGATGCTATCACTAAAGGAGGAGTCGACGCGTTTCCGGACTTCCCGTAAGGCTTCGATTTCGATATCGAGCACCCTGCGGGCACGTTTCAGATTTTCTGGCATGAGGATGAGCTTAGCGCGCCTGTGATGGAGATTGCAACTCTGTGGGGAACTGGGATTGACCGATTGCCAAAGCGATAAATTCAGGCAGGGTGATGCCATGTATTTGGGTATGGAAGTGATTCTTGCGGGCAAGTTCCTGAAGCCTCGCCGTAGTTATCTTTCTGCTATCTCGATACTTTCCTTTCTGGGGGTAGGCCTAGGCGTCATGACTCTGATTGTAGTCTTATCGGTGATGCGGGGATTTGAAGAGGAGCTGCATGATAAAGTGCTAGGCTTTGACCCGCATCTGACCTTGAGAAATGATGGGATCCTGTACGAGTATCCGTATTTTGGTAAAGAACTGGAAAGAGATGATCGGGTGGCCGGGTGGTCTCCCTATGTGATGGGACCTGTGCTGGCTGAAATCAAAGGGCGTATTTCTGCACCGCAGATACGTGCGGTCGACCCAGAGACGGTGAATAATGTCATTCCATTACGCGAAGCTCTGGTTGCCGGGGAATGGTTTGCCGGCCCGGAGGGGATACTGGTAGGGGAGGCCTGGGCGCGGCGGCACCAGTCCTGGCTGGGGGATACCGTGTTAATTCATTCGCCGCGTAATATCGAGATTTTGCGCAACCCGAATGAGAAGCCCAAAACGGTTTATCTGCCGGAAGAATATAAAATTATTGGTATTTTTTCGACTGGCTTTTACGACTACGATTTCAATTTTTTACTACTCCCGCTCGAAGAGGGGCAGCGGTTGTATAATTTACAGGATGGCGTCCACGGGATCGCCATCCACTTGCGGGATATTGATGAGGTTGTGCTGGTGCAGCAGGAACTGCATGAACGGCTCGACAATGGGATCCGGGTCGATTCCTGGATGGATTTAAACCGCACGTTGTTTTCCGCTGTGGCACTGGAACGCAAGGTAATGACCTTCGTGCTGTTTTTTATCATGATTGTAGCTGCATTTGGATTAAGTGGCACACTACTTACTGTGGTGATTCAGAAATCTAGGGAAATCGGACTCATTAAAGCTCTGGGTGGTGATGACAGTCAGATCATGAGGATCTTTACCCTCTATGGGCTCATGGTCGGAATTTTAGGGGCCTTGGCAGGAATCATTACCGGGGCTTATCTGATTTCCGTGCGAAATGATTTCAGTGACTGGCTTTCGCGCGTGACCGGTGCGACCATCTTTCCGGAAGAAATCTACCATTTTTCAGAAATCCCGGCGGTGTGGAGCTGGAGTCAGGTCAGCTGGATTGCGTTGTCTGGAATCCTGTTAAGTGCATTGGTTTCGCTGATTCCGGCAGTCGTTGCGGCACGGGTGGATCCGGCCAGGACCCTGCACTACGAATAAGATGAGTGTTCCTGTTCTAGAAGCTCGTAAGGTCAGGAAGATCTTTGTCCGTAAGGGATCACCTTCCTTGCAGATCCTCGATGAAGTGAACTTAAATGTGGAGCAAGGTGAATCGATTGTTATCTGTGGAGCCTCCGGATCCGGGAAGACAACTCTGTTGAATATCCTGGGTGGTCTGGATCAGCCCACCCGGGGAGAGATCTTCTGGTCGGGAGAATCCGTGAACGGCTGGTCGCGTCGGAAGATTTCCTGCCAGCGTAATTTGCAAGTGGCTTACGTGTTTCAGGGCTATCATCTGCTACCGGAGTTGGATGTGCGCGAGAATGTGCTCTTACCGGGTTGGATTCGTCGTAAAGAAGACAGGAGTAAGGCAGAGGAGTTCCTGGAGCGGGTGGGGCTAAAAGAAAGAATTACGCATTATCCTTACGAGCTATCCGGGGGAGAACAACAGCGGGTGGCGGTGGCACGGGCCTTGTATCAAAACCCTTCAGTGATCCTGGCAGATGAGCCGACCGGTAATCTGGATTCCAACAACAGTGAGAAAGTGGTGGAGTTGTTACAGGAATTAGCCAGTGAGGATAAAAAGGCGCTTGTGCTGGTCACGCATGATTTTAGCATTGCAGAGCGGGTTGGCTCGGTTCGGTACTTGATGGATGGGCGATTAAGCAATTCTCAGAATCAGACGCAGGTATAGCTTGCGAACCGCTGGTAATTCAAACATTTGAAAGTAGTATAAACATATGAAGGTGTACATCGACGGGAAATTTTACAGCGAAGAGAACGCGAAGATATCTGTTTTTGATCACGGGCTGCTGTATGGTGATGGAATTTTTGAAGGAATCCGGGCGTATAACAGGCGGGTTTTTCGAATGGAGGAGCATATTGACCGGCTATTTGACTCCGCTAAAGCCATCTTGTTGACCATTCCGATGAGTAAGGAGGAGATAACGGAAGCGGTGCTGGATACTTTACGGCAGAATGATGTGTCCGAAGGCTACATCCGGCTGGTTGTGACCCGCGGCAAAGGGTATCTGGGTCTTTCGCCGGACCGGTGCAAGACACCTTCAGTCTTCATTATCGCCGCCAAGCTGGAACTGTACCCGAAGGAGTATTACGAAAATGGATTGTCTGTGGTAACGGTTCCGACTACTCGCACCAATCCATCCGCACTGAATCCGGCAGTGAAGTCACTGAACTACCTCAATAATATCATGGCCAAAGTGGAAGGTAAGCTGGCCGGTGTGGAGGAAGTGATCATGCTTAATAGCGAGGGACTGGTGGCGGAGTGCTCCGGCGATAATATTTTTGTGATGAAACGCGGTATGCTGTATACTCCCCCTATTTACATGGGAGCGCTGGGTGGAATAACGCGCGATGTGATTATCCAGCTGGCACATAAACTGGATATTCCCATACAGGAACAACCGCTAACGCGATACGATCTGTTTGTAGCGGACGAGATGTTTCTGACGGGAACCGGAGCGGAAGTGATTCCAGTGGTGCAAGTGGACGGTCGGGTCATTGGGGATGGCAAACCAGGTGAAAAATCTAGACAGTTGCTTGATGCCTTCCACCACGAAACCCAGAATACAGGAACGCCGATATAATGGGAAAAGTGTTTTCTTACGAGAGCATTTTCCCCGCTCAAAGACCTTGTGAAGTGTAATTTTTGTAAATCTCAGCAGGCAACCATTTTTCTTTCTCAGATTTTCAAAGGTGAGATCATCAAGCTGGACTTATGTGAAGCATGCGCGCGAAAACTTGAAGTCACCGATGTTCAGGGTGTGGCAGTCAATGAGCTGATCGAAAAAATAAGTCAGATTCAGGAAGCAAATCGCCATGATGCGGAACAGGTATGCACGAAGTGTGGAATGTCGCTGGAGGAAATGAAAAAGCGCGGTCAATTTGGTTGTTCGGAGTGCTACGATGCCTTTGGTGGGCAAACTACTTCCATTATCAGCGAAAACCAGAAAGGATTCTTACATACCGGAAAGGTTCCACGTGGACTGCAAGCCCAGGTTCTGCGTTATCGCCGCCAGCAACTGGAACAGGAATTGCAACAGGCAGTGGAAAGTGAGGACTTCGAAAAAGCGGCCCGGTTACGGGACCAGTTAGGCCAGCCATAACTTTGATGTCGTGGTCCTGCACGGGCAAGTCAATCTGGTACGATTTAACGGGCGGCTAATGTGGTCAGGAATAAGTCATGGTGGCGGTTCTTGCAATTCCATACCAGTTGTGTTCAATGCATGGCTTTTCTGAATACGGAAAAGTGAAGTTATGAAAATTGTATTAAGTTGGCTGAGAGAATATTGTGATTGGGAATGGCCAGTGGCTGAGCTGGTGGAACGCCTGACCATGAGTGGAACCGAAGTAGAGAATGTCGAACAAACCGGTTTTGCGCTTGATGGTTTTGTTACCGCCAAAGTAGATTCCTACATACAACATCCGAATGCAGACCGGTTACGTCTCTGTCAGATTAACGATGGCACTTGTATCCGCCAGGTTGTTTGTGGTGCATCCAACTTTGAAGTGGGAGATAGTGTGGCGCTGGCTACTCCCGGTGCGGTAATGCCGGCTGGTTTTAAAATCAAGAAATCCAAATTACGCGGGGAGGTATCAGATGGTATGTTGTGTTCCTCCGAAGAACTGGGATTGCCTGAACAATCAGACGAAGACCAGGGTATTCTGATCCTGGATCAGAAACAGGAGCCTGGAGTCCCGCTCAAAGAGCTCTATTCAGGGGAAACAGTGCTGGAGTGTGAAGTCACCCCCAACCGTTCAGATCTGCTCTCGTATCGCGGCTTCAGCCGTGAAATGGAAGCGCTGGGAGCCCGGAAAACGGATTTTGTCTTTACCCGGCCTCATACTTGCGTAGCGGCTCACAGCTCGTGGTCGGTAGACGTTCAGGATGTTACCGCCTGCCCGCGTTATACTGCAGCAGTGATTGAGGGGGTTAAGGTTCAGCCCAGTCCAGCCTGGATACAAGAAAGACTGACGGCTGCCGGATTGCGTCCAGTCAACAATATCGTGGATATCACCAACTACGTCCTGCTTGAAACCGGACAGCCGCTGCATGCCTTCGATTCCGATGTGCTGAATGGAAATCAGATCATAGTGCGCCGAGCCGCTGAAAATGAGTCTATCCTGGCACTGGATGGAGAAACGTATGAACTCAATGAAACTGATCTGGTTATTGCCGATACGCAGAATCCGGTTGCTATTGCCGGCGTTATGGGTGGTGAAATTTCCGGAGTTAGTGAAAAGAGCGAGACTATACTGCTGGAAAGTGCACGTTTTGAGCCTGCTTCGGTGCGTGCCACGTCGCGACGATTGGGATTGATCAGTGATTCGTCTTACCGGTTTGAGCGGGGTATTGACCCACTGGCCGTCGATCTGGCCTCAGCGCGTGCACTAGAACTGATTTTGGAACTGGCAGGAGGAAAACTGGTCGGAGTTCCTTTTGAGTCTGCTCCGGTTGTCACTTCAGAGATTACGGTGCCATTACGGTTGAATCGGGTGGAAAAGCTACTTGGTTTTGCGATGAGTCAAGAGCGGGTAACCATGTTACTCGGCGCACTGGGATGCCGCCATACGGACAAGGACTGGCAGATTCCCAGCTACCGGCTGGACCTACGCCGCGAGGTGGATCTGATTGAGGAATTGGCACGATTTGAGGGGCTTGAGACCGTGGAGGCCGCTTTACCGGCGGGCACTGCGCCAAGCTCGCAAGCAGACCAGCGTTATAACCTGGAGTCAGCACTGCGTCAGCGTCTGACAGGCTGGGGCTATGTTGAAGCGTTAACCGGCAGCCTGGTCCCGGTCGATGAGGCTTCTTCCGCTGTCAGATTACAGAATCCGTTGGTCGTCGATGCTGCGCAATTACGCACTACGATGCTGGAAACCTTGCTGCCGTGTGTGCGTAAGAATCTGGGGCATGGGAATGAGGATCTCAAGCTTTTCGAAATAGGCACTGTCTTTGAACAATATCAGGGACGTTCGGTAGAAAAACGGCGGTTGGTGCTGGTAGGGACTGGAAAGGATTCATCCCAGCACTGGAATCGGAGTGATGAGGATTTTGGGTATTTTCATCTGAAAGGAATATTTGAAGGATTGGGTCAAGAATTTTCCGGTATTCAGTTAACGCGAAAAAAAGAAGTTTGCGGACTGGTATCCAGTGACCTGCTCAAAGTGGCGGGCATTAAAGTGCCGGTCTGGTTTGCGGAATGGGATTTAACCCGGTTAAAACAGCGTGCTGCAGCGATTTATCAGCCGCTGGCGGATTATCCTGCGATCAAAAGGGATCTCGCTTTCACCATGCAGCGCAGCGTAGCGGCGGCCGATGTGGAGCATGCGATTCTAAAGACTGGAATTAATGAACTGCAATCCGTGGTCTGTTTTGACGTATTTCAGGATGACTTAGGCCAAAAGCTGGATGCGTCACAAAAATCTCTCGCCTATGCCTTGACGTATCGTTCATCGGAACGAACATTAAAGGACAAGGAAGTGGCGAAATGGGATCAGCGTGTGATTGAATCGGTTAAAAAAGAGACTGGAGCCGCGCTACGCTAGATCGCCCCTGTTCGGATGTGTGACAGGATAAAAATTTCCCTGCGGTGTTCGTTATTGGGCGGTATCCCTTTCTACCGTATTAAAAGATAATGAGGCCAACGTGCACGTTCTTGGACGTCACGCCTTGACTGGAAGGCTGACGGGAAATCACCGTCTCTCCTGTTGAGAACTGGGTCGAAAGGTCACCACCAGACGGCACCGCGGGGGCTCTTTTTAGCTGATATTCAGTATGATTAGAATGCTGCTGGCACAACAGCAGGCACTATTCCTCATCATCTTCTTTTTTTGCTTCCTGGATGATCGTATTGCCTACAATCATCTGTCCGGCGTTGCGCAGGCGGTCGCCTAGCTGGCGCAGAATATCGGTAAGAATCAGATGGGCAGCACCCGGCGCTTCGGTGGCAAAGATCTGGTAGTCTTTCTGGCGGATCCGCCAGACTTTGATTTTGCTGGTGGAACGGATGGATGCGCTGGCACATTGATCAAAAAGCATGGAAAATTCGCCAAAGCTGGCCCCTTCGGAAAGCTGGCTTGCCATGATTTCACCCTTAAAGCCGCGGTAATACACTTCAGCAGAGCCCTCCAGCAGCACATACATGTAAGGATGGAGCTCCAACTGTTTAATGATGTTCTCACCGCTTTCATATTCTTTAAATTCCCCGAAAGTGCTTAAAATTTTACGGGTGTTTTCCGAGAGTTTATTCGCGAATCCGATGGCAGGAAGTATTTCCATGATAGCTATAGTTTAGAGTTTTACGCTTCAGAATGTCAATTTAAGGGTTGAGTCAGTCCTACAGGGGCGGATACGGGCAAAATGGACGGAAACAGGGTTCAGGCAACCACTGGCTCAGGCCAGTTGCTACGAGAGACATGGGTTCATGCTAAATGGAATCGGCGAAGGGAACTGCTGGTGGAGCATGGGTGCCGGTATCGCGAATCACGAATAAAGACCCGCCCCATTGCTCCTGTTCGGTTTTGTGAATACCAGTGGTGACATACAGATCGGATCCCGACCCACCACCAAATGTGCAGGACGTGGTTTCCAGCGCAGGAATATCAATCTTCTGAATCAGTTTGCCAGCGGCGGGATCAAACTGTTTCACGCAACCGCCGTGGCAGAAAGCGACCCAGAGGTTGTTATCGGTATCGATGCACATTCCGTCGGGAGAGCTGGGGTCGTCTGAAGTGTCAATAATCTGACGTGGGTTGGACAATGCACCTGTCGTTGAATTATATTCGAAGGCTTTGATCTCCTTACTGGGAGTATCGATATAATAAAGTGTTTTTGAGTCGGCGGCCCAGGCCAGTCCGTTGGAGGTGGTGACGGGTTCGTAGGCTGTGGTGCAGGTGCCGTTGTTCGCAATTTGGTACAGTTTGGCTTTTCCGGGATCAGTCTTCGGGCACATGGTGCCGGCAAAGAGCCGGCCATCCGGTGCGGTTTTACCGTCATTAAAACGGCTTTCCGTCAATTCAGGCTCGGGATCATGCAGCGCGGTGGATTCTCCGGATTTCATATCCAAAGAGAAAATGCCGTGATTACCGCCGTAGATCCATTTCCCGGATTGCGCAGGTACGGCGAACCCGATGTTCTGATCCAGGTGGTACTCCCGCTCGTCGCCCGTAGCCGGGTCATAACAGACAATTGCTTTGCCGTTAATATCGACATAGGTCAGTTCCGACTGATACCAGACCGGGCCTTCTCCCCACAGTGAGATACGATTTCCAACAGGTTCTGCTGTTAACATGAGGATAAAGTCACATGGATAGATCGCGGGGTCAAGGGAACAGCAACGTTTCTGAGTTTTGCTGAAATTCTAGGTTGTCAACGGCGTTATGCAGAGATACGTTTCCTTGTTCTTTTTGTCCTTGCCGGATTAGCTCAGTGGTAGAGCAGTTGATTTGTAATCATCTGGTCGTCGGTTCGATCCCGACATCCGGCTTTTTCTTAGCGCATGGATGCAGGCTAGCGACGGAATGGATTGCTGCGGGCTCCGCCCGTCGTCGGTTTAGAGCGGGTAGCACTGGTTTTGCTCCTGGGCAAAGTGGTACCTGATGGTTTGCTGGCCCGCCCGATCACTTCAAAGCCTTTCAAATTAAAAACTGCCACAAAGACGTCTTTGTTGGGTTCATAGGCGGTTTCAGTGCTGAACTCACCGTAGAAGCGGTATTGCATTCCGTCATCGTTATCCGGGTGTTGGAGGTGGCGGCCGGGCAGGATCACTTGGCCCAGTTTTTCCCGCACCGCTACCCACTGGGCATCTCTCCAGGATTCGGATTCATGTTTGACCCAGCCCCATCCATTGTATTTCTCAACTACGGAACGGTGAGCAATGTAGACATCCCCCGTGGTATCACCTGAACGATCAGGCGTTTTTCCGTGTGGATGGGGGGGGAGTGGTGGATCCAGTAAGACATTATCTGCTGCTGGAAACTTGATTCGTTTGGGACCAGCGGGTTTTTCCGGTTCGGCAGCTTCCGGTTCAGACGTATCGGGCTGGGTAGCGGGATCGTTCTGGGTTTCGACGGGTGGTTCTGTTGTATCAGGTAGTAACTGGGGTAGCTCTGGAGCAGGTATCTCTTCTGTTACCTTAGTGGGATCGGTTGGCTCGGGTTCAACGCTTTCAACTGGCTCTACCGGCGCAGGCGTCTGGATGATTTCGATGAATGCTTCTTCGGCAGGTGCTGAAGGCGTGGATTCCTGGGCGAGTGAGTCATTTAATGAGGTGGCGAAAACCACGAAGAGATAAAGCAGAAGTCTCATTGTACCCATTCTCCGGCTGAGGTAGAGAGTTGCGGTACGCCGCCCGTGTAATAGCTGGTTTTACCGACAGCACCCCACATCTTGGCTCCGGTTGCTTTATACCACGCCTCGGAATAGGCTTCGCCGGAATGGCAACCCCAGCTCTTGGTATACGCCTTTTTGGTAAAGAGGCCTCTTCTGATTTGCTTCAGGTTGCGGATGTGCAGACACATGTTTTCCTGCACCATGCCGTCCAGCTGGTTACTGTAGTCGAAGCACCAGTTCAGGCGATTGGAGTGACCAAAGTATTCCAAATGGGAAATTTTGTTTCTGGAACGGTTGTTACCTTCATTAAGATATTTCACTAGTTCATCGCGGGTGTGAAACCAGATAATGTTAGCACTGGTGGGTTCCAGCATATTTTTGATTTCCTGAATCAGATCGTGTCCAATTTCTCTGCCACGACGCTCATAACCCGGGCGGTGAATCAGCCAGGTAAAGGTATCATCTCCCATCTGCCCTTTGATTTCCTGATAGCGGGCCAGTCCAGAGGTAATGAAGTTGCCCCAGAAACGGTCATGGGGAGCCGGTTTGTGGCGCTCAAATACTCTTAGTGACGGACCTCCACTGATGAAAATTTTTTCGTTGGCTGCTTCCAGATCAGAAATCAGCAGTATTCCGAGCAGGAATAGAGATATTATTCGCACGTAGTAGGGATAGCATCATACCAGCGCATGACTACTCCTATCTTACTTTTGAAAATGAAAACCTCGCAGGAAATACTCCTGCGAGGTTTGTGAACAAATAGAGAAAAAACAGTTTATTTCGTATAGCTGCCTCCGCTGATGGATGTGGTCTTGAGTGGCCAGCGGTAATCATCTTGGTAGGAGACTGTTACTTTACCGCCGGTAGAGAGACTGGACTTGCGTGAAGGCGATACTTGGAACATTTTGACGATACCGTCACTGCTTTCCACGGTGAATGAATTACGCTCGCTTTCCACGGCAGTAATGATGCCGCTGAAGCTGCCTGCAGAACGCTGACCGACGTCAGCGCCAAGCGGAGTGACCAGTAAAACAATATATAGCGGAATAATAGATAAAATTTTATTTTGCATACTGAATGATGAAAGGCTGAGCACCTTACGATTGCGTGGCGAACAAGGCACAATTGTGTTATAACCAAATCAAAGCGAGTTGCTGAAGCAATGCGCAAACAAAGAAATGGGTTGTCTGGGACTCGAACCCAGAACCAATACCTTAAAAGGGTACTGCTCTACCGATTGAGCTAACAACCCGCGGTAGATTCAAAATGAGAGTATTCAAATGATGACACCTTTCTCAATTTGAGACCACAAAAGGTCGTCAAAAAAGTGCGGGTTGTCAAATCAGATATTCAAATAAATTTGATATGGCTGTAAGCAACACTGTGAGCGTGACCTGAATGCAGAATCCATTCATGCTAGTTTGACTAAAGAACACGTGAAGATCTCAACAATAAAAAAATGCTTCCAGTCCGAATCAGTTTGGACACCAGCTGAGCACTTGCGGGAGAAATCATCGGCTCGGCCCATGATCGCAACCTACGCGGTCACGGTGTTGATCTTCTGGACGGCCCTGCAGGTGCTTTCTTTTCCGCTAATTGTCTATCTGGATGGAGATCTGCCGGAGTATCCAGCCCATCCGTCGTATCGCATGATGCAGTATATTATCGACCTTTCTGAGTCAAATGCCCAGGAACGGATCGGATCGTTTCATCAGAAATTTCTGTCACTATCACAAGAAAACCCGAATATCGCTTACACGCCCGATTACTACACCATAGGACGAACAGGCGAATATCTGCCCAAGCATCCGTTGCTGGCGACCTGGATTGCGGTGCCGTTTTATCAAGTAATGGGGGATGCCGGTATTCGACTGCTGATCGCCGGGTTACTGGCAGGTTTGATCATATTCCCCTTGTTCCTGATTCATTCCCGTGCAGGAGATCTGTTTGTTTTTAACAGCTTGGCAGTATTGGTAAGTATAATGTTAGGAACAAAGCTGGTGCAGACGTTTGCAACACAGTACTCCTATGACGTGCTCGGGACGGTAATGTTGCTGCTGGGATGTTATCTGATGTGCAAGCATCCACTTTTTGCCGGAATTCTGATCGGCCTTTCTCTGAGCTGCCGTATTACCAACGTTTTCTGGTTTGTGCCGTTATTTCTGATCTTTAAGCCAATGCAACACTGGAAAAGTGGTTTTCAACCGTACTGGATTGGACTCTGCATCGGCGGGCTTCCGGTTCTGGCAATGAATGGCTGGTTTTATGGCCATCCAGTGACAGCAGGCTATCAAAACGCTCCAGTTTATCTGAATGGACAAATTACGGATACCATGGAGTCGATCAGTTTTTCCTACAGGACATTGCTGGAACAGTTTAGCGACAGACTTTTCAAGTCACCACAATCACTCTGGTCATTTTATCCAGCCATGTTGCTGGCCATTCCATTGCTGAGCTACGAATTGCTGCGTCGCGGGTGCGGAGGCCAGAGAAAACTGGATGTGCCGCTGCTACTACTGCTTTCCAGTTCAATTTTGTTTATCGCGCTTTTTATATCTTTTTCTTACTGGCAGCTGTCTGGCGGAACACGATTTGTAATGTTCCCGGCCGTACTGCTGATTACGACTGGAGTGCTGGTTCTGATACGACTGTTACAGCGTCTTCAGCTGAGTCAAAAACGGACAAAATAAAAGTTATGCTTTGTAGCCTGTTTTCAGGGCGGTTTTGACCAGATTGGTGCCAAAAGACCACATCGGACCGGGGAAAGTGCCAAGCTTTTGAATGGTATCTTCCAGTGCACTGACAAAATGATCAATTTCTTTGTCCCCGATGATCAAGGGTGGCAGGATCTTGACGACGTCCATATGATGGCCGGCAACCTGAGTCAGAATCCGGTGGTTCTGCATGAGCGGGGTAACGATCATTTGAGCGAAGAGGCCCTTGTCTGCCGCGTGCAATGCCTTCCAAGCCACTTTCAATTTGATTGACGATGGTTCCTGGAATTCAATTGCAGCCATCAGCCCTTTGACGCGGACCTCCTTGATGAGGTCATACTTTTCTTGCAACTTAAGCAGCCGCTGTTCCAACTGGCCTCCACGGATCAGGGCATTTTCAACCAGATTTTCATCCTCCATGACTTGTAACGTGGCCAGCCCGCATGCCATTGCCAGATTGTTGCGACCGAAGGTGGTGGAATGCACCACACAACGATCCAGGCGGGAATATACCTTCTGGTGAATATCGCGGCTGGTCAGGAAAGCAGCAACAGGAACAAAGCCGCCGCTAAGCGCTTTGGCCAGTGTCAGAATGTCCGGTTTGAGATCCCAGTGCTCATAAGCAAAGAGTTTACCTGTGCGACCGATCCCGGTCTGGACTTCATCGCAAATGAACAGGGCACCATACTGATGGCAGAGCTTCTGAGCTTTTTGGAAGAAATCAGCATCTTGCCCTTTTGGAAAGTGGACTCCCTTGCCTTGAACCAGTTCGATGATGAAACCGGCCACATCGTCCTTTTTCAATTCGTATTCCAGAGCATTCAAATCATAGCGTGGGATGTGTTCGACTCCGGGGAGCAGATCGCCAAAACCTTCCTGGAAATTCGCGTTCTGGGTAATGGAAAGGGACCCTAGTGTCAGACCGTGATAGGAGCCCTGCAGTGAAAGAACTCTACTGCGTCCGGTCGCACCCCGGGCAAATTTAAGCGCACCTTCGACGGCCTCAGTGCCGGAGTTGGTAAAGAAAACAGCATCCAGTCCCGGGTGGGTGAGCGAGGTCAGTTTTTCGGCCAGTAGTCCGCTGAGCAGGGCACAGTCCATCTGCACCATATTAGGCAGATCCATCTCTACCGCATCCGACACGGTTTGTTTGAGAACCGGGTGGTTGCGTCCGATATTGAAAACACCGTAACCGCTCAGGAAATCCAGATAATCCTGGCCTTCGGCGTCAAACAAGTAAGCACCCTCAGCGCGGGTATAAACCTTGTCCAGACCGATCGTGCGCAACACCTGCACCAGAGTGCGGTTAACATGCTGATGGTGCAGGTCATAGTTTTCACCCTGGCGGTCAGTTACCAGCGTTTTCAGGTTAAAAGCCATACTTTTTTAATACTTCGTTTCTGCCGGTTAGCAAGGTTTCCTGAGATATCTGTAAGTATTATTCAAGGTCGATAATATCAGCTTTTTTCGCCTGATCGACCGGGTCATATCGGGAGGTACGAACGGATTTGCGGTCCTGGTCTTTTATACGGATGAATTTACCCAAGCGGCTGAGCGCACGTAGCAACACCCAGGATAAAAAAGTCCAGAAGGCAATGGCGATAAAGAGCTTGAACATGATTCAGATTTCCTGGCTTAAAATCTTCTGTTTTTTTAAATCGTAGTCTTGCTGGGTAATCAGACCTTTATCCAACATAATTTTCAGATCTTCCAAATGGTGAAGCGCCTTGTGCGCATCTTCCTGAGCTTCCGGCTGCGGAGGGGAATCCGGGTTTTCCTGCCGGGCTGTGGCTCCATCTCGGGCAGTAACGAGCGGAGTCGTATCTATCCCATCATTCGTATAGTGGTTTACGCCGAGAGCATTGCGCTGGGCTTCACGTACCCGTTGCAGCTCGTTTTGGAGTTGACCGAAGAAAGCAATACCTTGCTTTTTAGGGATGAACTTAACGCCGTAAGGGATACCGGCACCTGCACTCATACTGATGTGAGTAAAGAACCAGCCTCGTTTGATTTCCGGACGCAGAATGGTGGGCAAGGGGAGTTCATCGTAAACGGTCTTAAAATGACCTTTTACGAAGACAAACAGGCGACTACTGGTCAGAGCAAAAGCTTCCGGGGCAAAATCCGGCATGGGCTTCCGCTGGGTGGCAATGTGCAGGAGTCGCTCTCCCGGTTCCAGGATTCCATCCATTTTTTTTAATACCGCCTTTACGATGCCTTTGCGCTGGCCCTGTCGCAGGAAGCTTTCAATGGCCAGGGGAGCAGCAGGTGGGATGGCTTCGGTAGGTTCTTCTGATATATCCAGCGGTTTGGATGTGGTCGCGGCAAAGCTGGGAAAGTACTCCGGGAAGAGTTCCTGCAGCGGCACCCAATTCTCAGTAATCTCGTCCCAGACCCAGTCATCCTTCAGCAGATCTCCTGCTGCAATCATGGAGTCAACCTGCTCGCGCGTCATGGGGTCGAGTTCTTCCCCTGCATGGCTAATCCGAAACATGAGAAACAATGTAACGAATTGTCCGGATTGGAAAAGCGATTTCGTTGGAGCCTTGAATTTGGAGATGACTGATTTTGATGTATCCTACCGGATGGCAAAAATTGCGGTAGTGGGTGCAGGTATTTCAGGACTGGTCGCCGCACAGAATCTTGCCGCGCGGGGAGATTCCGTTGTGGTCTTTGAAAAGTCCAGGTCGTTAAGTGGTCGCTGTGCTACAAGAAGGTGGCTGGGCCATGTGGTTGATCACGGCGCGCAGTATTTCACCGTTTCCTCGACCGATTTTGAGCAGGAAATAAATAAGTTACCGCAGAACTTCATCCGGTGTATTGATGGTGATGTCATCAGTGAAGAGGGTGTCCCGTTGCCTGCCTCTGGAGGTAAGCGTTATTTCTGCCGAACCGGAAACAACCGGATCGGCACCGTGTTAGCGGCAGATCTTGAGGTGAGGTTTGAAACAGAAGTCAGTCGGACTCAAGCCCATGCCGGCAGCTGGCAGGTGGGGGGCGAGTCCTTTGATGCCGTCCTGTTTACGCTTCCCTGGCCACAGACGGCAAAGATACTGAAATTGGATGTGGCCGCGCCTGTTTACCTGCCGTGCCTGACTGCTGTCTTTGAATTTGATGGCAGACCGACAGGTATTTCCGCGGAACGTTATGCGCTGAGCTTGCGCGATCCCACTGAACCGTTGGCATGGAGTGCCTGTGAAAACTGCAAACAGGGACGTGTTCTCGGAAACAAAACGGTTTTTGTGGCACAGGCTTCAGAGAATTTTTCCACACAATGGATTGAAGGTTCGCCGGATGACTATCTAGAACTCTTGCTGGATCAGCTCAAACAGCATTGGGAGCTGTCCGGACAGCCTTCCGCTGTATTCAGCCACCGTTGGCGATATGCCAGAAAAGCGGGTCCTGCTGCCTTGCCTGATTTAGCGCGAGGTCTTTTCATAGCAGGCGACAGCAGGGTAGACTCCAAGATTGAGCAGGTCTGGCTGGACGGCAAGCGTTCCGCGCAGGAAATTTCGAGTTATCTGGCAGATCTTTAACCGGCAACCGCATCTGCACAGCGTAGACCGTCCAGTGCAGCGGAGACGATTCCACCGGCAAACCCTGCACCTTCGCCACAGGGGACCAATCCCGGGCAATCGGGATGTTGCAGTGTGCGCGCAATGCGGGGAATTCGAACAGGAGAACTGGTGCGTGTCTCAAACCCGATCAGGTTGGCCTGATCACGTATGAAACCCGGCATCTTTGCTCCGAATTCCAGTAAGCCATCCCGCATGCGTTCACTGATAAAAGGCGGTAGCAGTTCATGCAGTGGAGCAGAAGTAATCCCGGGGAAATAACTGGTTTTAGGCAGAAACGCCGTGTTCCTGCCTGCCAGGAAATCTGCCACAGTCTGAGCTGGTGCCTGCTGCATGCCTCCACCTGCCCAAGATGCCGAAACTTCAAGCGCTTTCTGCATGGCTACGCCCGCAAGCACCCCGTGTTCGTGCCGGTGCCCGGCGGTGTCTTCCGGCTCCACAGTGACTACCAATCCACTATTGGCAAAGGGTGAGCCTCGTTTCGAGAGAGACATACCGTTGACCACCACCTCGTCGTTTTCGGTAGCGGCCGGAACAATGAATCCGCCGGGACACATACAGAACGAGTGAACTCCGCGACCGCGTATCTTGGTAGCGACCGCATAACGTGCTGCAGGGAGCAGATCAGGCCGTGGTTGGCCTGCTTTCAAATGATATTGCCATTGATCAATCAATGGTTGGGGATGTTCAATCCGGACTCCGATGGCAAACGGTTTCTGCTCCAGCAACAGATCTTCCTGCAGGCACAGCTGATACACATCACGGGCGCTGTGTCCGGTTGCCAGAATCACTGAACTTGCTGTGAATTCCCGTTCATCAGCTGTTCGGACGCCCCTGATTCGGTCATGAGAGCGCAGGAGGCCGGATACCTTGGCACCGAAGTGAACTTCACCGCCAGCCTCCAGTATGGTTTGACGCATGGCCATGACGACCTTGGGAAGCAAGTTGGAACCGATGTGAGGATGGGCATCAACTAAAATCTGTTCGGGTGCTCCGTGGGCTACCAGTATTTCATAGACCTTTCGCACCGGGCCACGTTTTTTCGCACGCGTATAGAGTTTGCCGTCGGAGAAGGTACCCGCACCGCCTTCACCGAAACAGTAATTTGAATCTTCAATGACGGTTCCCCTGCGCATGATCGGACCCAGATCAAACCGGCGGGATGAGGCGTCTTTGCCACGTTCAAGTATGACCGGTTTCAATCCCCGTTCGAGACAACGTAGTGCGGCAAACATGCCAGCCGGGCCGCATCCAACAATAATGACCCGTTTGGCTGTTGGGGAAACGGTTGCCAGATCAACCTTGATAGCTTTGGTTTCGGGCAGCGGTGCATCCACTCCCACCTCAATACGCAACTGAACCTTGATACGTTCCTGGCGTGCGTCGATCGAGCGTTTCTGGAGGCGAACCTCGCAGATCCGGTCGAGCTTGACGTTCAGCCGGGTGGCTGCCGCTTTTTTCCAGGCTTCAGAATCCCCGGATAATTCAAGGGGCAGAATGATATCGACCTGTCTGATTTCAGGCGAAGGCATCGCCTACCTCCCCCTATCAATAGACGTCACGCAGGTAACGTTTCTCTTTTTGCAGTCCAGTCACATATTCTTCCGCCGCCTCTCGCGGCATGGCTCCTTCGGTCTCTGCGACTTTGATAAGCGCTTCATTGACATCATGTGCCATTCGGCTGGCATCACCGCATACATAAAAGCAGGCACCGTCCTGCAGCCATTGCCAGAGGTCTTTGGATTTTTCCAGCATCCGGTGCTGGACATAGATTTTCTCTTTCTGGTCGCGCGAGAAGGCCAGATCCAGTCTGGTCAAAATTCCATCGCTGAAATACTCCTGCCATTCCGTCTGATACAGGAAGTCATAGGAATAGCGCTGATCGCCAAAGAAAAGCCAGTTCTTACCCCGGGCTCCGGCAGCGACACGTTCTTCCACGAAGGCGCGGAACGGCGCAATTCCAGTGCCGGGGCCGACCATGATGATCGGGGTATCCGAGTCCTGAGGGAGCTTGAAGTGCTTATTGGCATTGACGTAGACCGGTGCAGTTTCCCCTTTTTCAAGCAGATCTGCTACAAACGTGGATGCAACGCCTTTGCGTTCTTTGCCGTGAGCCAGATAACGCACCGCTGCGACTGTAAGATGCACTTCATCGGGATGTGCTGCCAGGCTGGAGGCAATCGAATATAGTCGCGGCGGCAATTTACGGAGGAGCTGGATGAATTCCTGCGGACTCAGTTTCTGATTCGGATAGTCCTGAACCAGATCAACGATTTGTCGGCCGTAGAGATATTCGGAAAGCTTAGCCTGATTTTCCAGCAAGGCGGCTAACTCAGATGAGCCCAGTACTGCGTTGTATTTTTCGATGATATTTTTGGAAAGCCCGGTAATATCAAAGTTGAATGTAAGAGCTTCAGCCAGAGACTTACGGCTACCATCCTTCAGTTCAATCTCTCCGGACGCACTGAATCCGGTTACCTCAATCAGGTCTTTAACCACGTCCGGTGCATTGGATGGAATCAAAGCCAGCGAATCCCCTGGAAGATAGCTCAAACCGGAGCCTGCAAGTGAGAACTCCAGATGCAGAGTTTCCTTGGCTGAGCCGCGACCGTTCAGCAGGATCTTTTCGGTCAGTTCAGCCGGGAAGGGATTTTTCTTTCCATATTCGATGGTTGCAGCGGCTGCTGCGGGTGGTGCCATCGCAGCGGAAGCATTGGTGCCCGCCTGTGCGGTCAGAGCACTGGTAACACTCTCGAGCCACTGCTGGAAGGGCTCATCATAATCGACATCGCAGTCCTGCCGGTCGACCATGCGTTGCGCCCCAAGAGTCTCCAGCCGGCCATCGAAGTCTTTCCCGGTCTGGCAGAATTTTTCGTAACTGGTGTCACCCAGCGCACAGACTGAAAACTGCAGATCATGGAGGTTCAACTCCTTTTCAGCCATCAGGGCTTCATGAAAAGCCACGGCGGAATCCGGTGGTTCACCGTCTCCCCAGGTGCTGGTTATGATGAGTGCGTGGCTCACCTCGGAAAGGTCGGTAATCCGGGTATCGGCAAGATCATTCACACTGGCTGCCAGACCGGCTTGTTTCAGTGCCTTTTGGGTATCATAGGCAAGACCTTCTGCATTTCCAGATTCACTTCCGTAGAAGACATCAACTTTCAGTGCAGCCGCTGCAGCAACAGGAGTTGTTGCCAGGGCAGCAGCTCCCTGGCTGGCTCCTGCCAGGAAAGCACTCAGCCACGAAGCTTTGTCTGCAGGAAGTCCAGCGAGCGCGGCCTCCAAGCGTGATTTTTCATCCTTAGAAAAGGGAGCGTGGTCCGGTAGTTGCATATTCAGTTAATTTACGTCAAATCTCTCGAAAGTGAAATACATCAAGAATTGTCTGTTCTTCAAAAACAAGGCGTGAAAAGTAGATCAATAAACTGGCAATTCAAGTGCAATTCTGAGGTTCTCACCTCAATGGGCGTGCCACCAGAATACCGGCCTGATGGGAAAAGCGGTTGATGTAGCTGGATAGACGACTGTCAATTGCCACTTGACGACCGTAATCCTTCTGCGTGGTCGCGTGCATGAAGCGTAAAACACCAGCTGAATCACGGTAGGCCAGACCTACATGAGAAGTGGAAACCTTACCGTTGGCAGCCTTGCTGAAAACCCCAATGATATCACCGTCCTGTAGCTTATCCTCGATCTGCCGAACCCGCTGCCTGGGGATGTAGTAGGTGGGCAGCTGTTCAATGCGTTTTTCGTGTTTTGCAAGCTGCGGAATCAGTTCCGTGTTGTTTCTAAGATACCGGTAGCCTTTCCAGCCGATAGTCATCTCTTTGGCCCGGACGGGGGCTCGGATACCGCCCAGATCTTTAGTGATATCCCGGACTAACTGGCGCTGGTGGTTGTCCCACAACCAGTCCTCCAGGTAGTGCAGCCGTGAGAGATATTGCCCGTCGCACTTGCCGTCCCGGTATCGGTCAAGCTCAATATAGTGCAGCAGGCGCTGCGGGGTGTGCTGTTCCTTCGGGTCATCCAGCATTCGTGCGAATGCCAGCGATATTTCAAAGAAGGTCCAGCAGTCTAATCCGAGCAGATTGACGGAAGGAGCTTCGATGTGATCATCAATTTCCAGCGTGAAGCTTTCATAAGGTGTGCCGACCAGTGCCTTGCCAACGGCTACCGTGCGTTTACCGATGGGAAGTTCAGCCCAGTGGTTGGCATAGGCGGTTTTCTTCAGCTGGTCAAACTGAGCCGTGCCTTTAAAGACGGTTGAGAATGACAGTGTCTTTTCATCAGCGTCAGACATCTGAGTGATGGCAGCGAATATCAGGCCGATCAGTGCAAAACGAAACATGTCAGATTCTCGCCATGAACTGCCTCCGGTCAAATTTTAATCGACCAAAGGCTTAATGTCCTCAACCAGATCAGGGCGCAGCTGATCCAGATGATTTAAGGCATGTTTGGCACTGTTCTGGTCCCCTGCTTTGATGAAGGATTTAGCCAGCTCATGCAACGCCTGACTCCGGCAGGTGCGTGTGCGAGCCGCCTGAGCGTAGGCATTGAGGGAATCCTCATGGCGTCCTGCTTTACCATAGGCATTGCCCAATTCGTGCCAGTAGGCGCTGCGGCTGGGGGATTTGCAGGTGAGTTCTTCCAGTTTTTCTATGGCATCGGCGACGAGGTCGCCGCGGAGGTTGTCATGGGCTTGCCTGAACTTCTCCAAATCAGATTCGTGCTGGTCTGCATTCTGCATTTGCCAATGTTCGGATTAGATGAAATATGGATAAATGCACGTCATTTTTCGGGTCACATTTATTTTAAGTTTTTTCAGCTTCCTGAATCCTGAGGCGGGAGCGGTAACCGTGGAAGAATTGAAAGTAGCGATTCAAGCTGCCAATCCGACTGAAGCTGAAAATTTCACCGTGCATCTGGAGACCAAAGGAAAGTCCAGGGTGCTTAAGGTGGGACGAAAGATGAGTGTCAATCCACTGCGATACATCATGCAGGTGCAGTCTGTGGATCTGCGCCACCTCGAGCCGCTGCCCGTCGTGAATAAGATTGGCAGCCGGGTGCAGCCGTGGGTGAAGCTGCGCACCAAGAATGGGCGAACAGACGTTCAGGTCGTTGAACAAGTCTATGTTGACGATGAATTCAATGAGTTGGAATCCACTGAAGAAGAACGGGCGGTGCTGGTGATCCCCTGTGACCCCTATGAAGTCGAAAAACTGGCAGAATTGCTGGCGGATTTTATGGAGCAGGATTAGTCTTTGCCTTTTCCTTTTCTTTCGCTTCCGCTTTTTCTTCCATGATGCGGTATTCTTCTTTCAGTTCTTGCTCAAATCCTTCCGGGTCCGCTGTATACTGGCGATGGGTAGAGTAAATTCCGAGTGCAAAGGCAAGAATGATGACTCCAATGGCCACTAGCACGAAGGTGCACCCGGTCATGAATCGCTGCCCTTCGGCCTGATCTGATTTTTCTGCCATGTCTGTGGTTTTACAACAGAACCTGCCGGAGTGGTATGTCTATTTTGACTGCTGGCCGAGATTGCATCTCGACCTGCAGTTTAAACGTTATTTTCAGGCACTGTCGGGCGGAACAGCTGCAGGTCCTTGAACTGGTGACCGGGCAGGATCTTCTGTAGGTTGTCATTCCCCAGATGGTTCCGGACCACATCAGCAATGACATCACGGAAATCGGTCGTATGCAGCAGGTCGCGCTTCTGGTAAAGCTGTTCCGGTGCCAGCCCCGGCCAGTCCGTGCGGACTTGAGCTGCCTTGCCGCCTGTCACTTTGCGGATTGGCCCGCCCCCCATAAACATGCAATTAGCCCAACCATGATCCGTGCCGGCAGTTCCGTTTTCTCTCACCGTGCGTCCAAAGTCACTTAAAGTAAGAATCAGCGTATGATCCAGATGGCTGCCCAGATCCCGGGTAAAAGCCGCCAGACCTTCAGATAGCATCTCGACTTTGCTGGCAAATCCGCCTTCCGCACCGCCCTGCCGGTTGTGGGTGTCCCATCCGCCGAGTGTCACTTCCACCACTTCCAGGCCGATGTCGCATTTGATCAACCGGGCAACTTCTCTCAATTTATTAGCAAAACTGTTTTTAGGGTATTCGGCAGCCGGCTGGTATGGTTGCTGGATGATTTTTTCCAGCAGCTTGACACCCTCCAGGGTAAGGGAGCCGGTCTGGTTAATCAGATCCTGGCTATTGGACATGTCCTGGCGGTCAGCCGGCATATAGGCATGTTCCAGGGCTGCCTGAATTTTATCGGAAGGCATTTTCATGTCCGGCAGTGCCAGGTCTTTAATCCCCCTGACCGCATAAGCCGGGGCATTTCCCTGCAGAATCCGGGGCAGCGCGTCGCCAATAGACAATGCTCGCACCAGACCGTCTCCATGGGATGTCTGTAAATGTCGGTTCAGCCAGCCGTCCGAGTTGATGGTATTGCCGATGACACCGGTTTCCCACACATCCTGCTCCTCAAAATGTGAGCGGGTGTTATGGTCGTAACCCACCGCATGCATCGCCTGAAACGTGCCTTGCTGAAACAGCGGTGCTAAAGCGGCAGCAGAGGGATGAAGTCCAAAAAAACCGTCCAGATCAATCGCCCCCTGTTGCTGGCCGGGACGCGCAATGGCAATAGACTGACGGCTCTGGTAGTATTGTTCATCACCATAGGGGACGACAAGATTCAGGCCGTCGGTGCCGCCACGCAGAAAGATGGTGACCAGTGTTTTGCCGGCATGAACGGACGGCTTATGGTCTAGAGCGGGTTCGCCGGCAGCAAAGGCACGCAGCGGTGAGCAGCCCAAGTAGGCAGCTAGAGATCCAGAGGATTGCAGGAAATATCTACGGGTCAGTTCCATAATTTTTCTCCTTATTAAGTAGGTTAACGATACTGGGTCTGGGGCAGCTGCAGCATGAGTGCGCAGAGTCCCGGGCTCCATAAGTCTTTCGGGTCAGTGGTGGCGATGAGTTCCTGAACCGCCTGCTCGGCCTGTTCGTCAAGGGCGGATCCGGTGATGGTAAAAGCGGTGAGTTCGGCCAGCGTCATGCCGTTCTTCTCGGGCTGTTTGCCGATCTTCCAGCTGCGGTCGATATGCTTGTAAATGGGGTCGGCAATTTCTTTAGCCAGATGCCAGCGCTGTAGCATGGCGTTGGAATCCGCGTAAGCCTGCGGTTCTTCAGGATACCCGTCCGGTGTGGATTTATCAAACAGCCCCATTCCGCTGCGTTGCAGGAAACCGTGATAGCTGCCGGTATCATAATGGTTGATAATGCGTGCAATCCGGATCGAATAGTCCAGCGGAGTCGCCAGTTTTTCGCGCTCCATGGATGCCCAGAAGGTCTCGTGCCCGACGAGAGTCCGCATCATTTGCTGCATATGCCCGCCAGACTGGTGGAAGGTCTCTGCCAGATCCTGAACCAGTGCTTCAGGAGCAGGTAGCGGCATATAGTGTTCTGCCAGTTTGCGGGAAATAAAATGAGCTGTGTCCGGATGACGGCTAAGCGTTTCCAGCACGGTCTGGATTCGGTCGTAGGCCATATCCTTACTTTCTGCTTTCGGTAAACTCAGCCCGATAACTTGTGCCGCTGCAGGATCGTTCAAGCGATGTTCGAACTCAAACTCGTGCATTTTCGGATTACCTCTCCGACCGTCAGGGTAGGCCTGCTGTGATGTCATCCAGCCGGTCAGCACGCGTGAGAGGGTGGTTACATCCTGCTGCGTGTATCGACCATCGACACTCAGTGTATGCAGTTCCATGATCTCACGCGCATAATTTTCGTTAATGCGTTTGGCAAAACTGCGTTGCTGGTCCAGATAGACCAGCATAGCAGGACTATGGGCGGAAATGTTAAGCAGCCGGTAGAAACGCTCAAATCCTGCAAGGTGAAATTGGAGATGTTCCCGCACCTTCTGTTCACCACGGGATTTACGGATCCAGGTGGAGAAATGGTTCTGCACCCAGAAGTTGAAGCGTTCTTTGACCGGATTCTGTGACAGTGTGGCCTGGGTAAGCGCCTTGCGTGGTACCCAGTAGTCGTTATCGGGTAAGCGTGGGAACTGTGATATTTCTTGCGATACCGTTTCAGCCATGGTGGATGTATTTTGAATCAGTGATCGCTCCAGCCAGGCAGCTTCACCATCAATAAGAATCTCTGACAGCTGGTCCGGTTCCGGACCGTAGGCAAGGCGGTTCAGCAAATGGAGAGCCCGATGGTATGGTCCTGCTGGATCAGGTGCCCGGTCCAATACCTGCACCGCAATCGCATCAGATTCCGCGGTGTTGCCCTGGTGGTCCGTGATTTTAAGGGAGAGCTTTCGGGTGCCGGCATCCAGATCCTTAGCCAGAACCGGCAGGACGATGCGGCCGAGGTGCTGTTGCGGCCGGTAAACAGGCATGTTCGCTTGACCGTCGATCAGTAACTCGATGGAATGAATGCCGGAAGGATCAAAGACTTCTGCAATGACTGCGTCTTCACGCCATATGGAATGTCCCGTTTGCGGGTAACGGATCGCAACAGCCGGCGGGCTGGTATCCGTATCAGCCGTATGGGGTGTCAGCCGAATCTGATGAATCCGTAAGGCACGAAGCTGGTTTTTGTTTTTTTGCAGTTCATTGGTAAATGCAATCTGGAGTCGTGCCGGTGTATCGGAATCTGCCTGGAGGTTGATTTTACCGATTTCGTATTCGCGCCAGTAGGGAACTTCAAGTGAAGCCAGGGGGGTGCTTTCAGTGCCCGACAGCAGCGAAACCGCTGCACGCGGGACTCCATGGTATATCTGGGGGCTGGCGGTAACGAAGATGCGGTATTCTCCAGTCAGTGATGGCGGCAGGTTCAATGTGGCGGTGCGGTTCTGCCTGAATTCTAAAATGGGGTTGTTGTAAAGCTGGCTTTGTATGCCTTTCAGCTGATGCTTCGCATTTTCCCAGTGCGGGTCAGCAGGTGTGAAGATCAGATCACGTAACGGCTGTGAGTCCATGGATTGCTGCATGGAGTCGAGGACTACGGTCTGGATCGCGGATTTGACCGTGCGACCCTGCAGATGGGCTTTGAGCTGGAGCCGGTTCTCTCCCGGTTGCAGGGCCTGAGGCGGGACGCGGAATTCGGGGCGGGCATGGAACTGGTGCTGCGTGCGGCTGCCGTTGATCCAGAGCTCAACTTTCGGATAAATCAGATCTTCTTTTTGCTTTTTGATACCGTCGAAGTCTGCCTTGCCTCGGACGAAGAAAGGGCCTTGCACGCGTTTCCCTTCGATCACGTTACGGAAACTGACGGTCAGGGTGCGTGCCTGATGCCTGGCAATAGGCGCATCGTGCGGAATTTTAAGAATCGAAAGCTGGTCGATGTGCAGGTCACGGTTGATTTCCTTGGAAGCCCAGAAGTCGTTGGTAAAGCGGACCGAACAGATATGCTTGCCGGCTTTGAGGTAGAGCGGTTTGCCGACCGGAATGCGGTGCCAGTCGCCGGAGAGTGCCCGGGTCACAGTAACAGGTTCATCTTTGTCATTTAGATAAACCCCCATGCTGGCATATGCGCCGCCGGCCAGTGGCGCCCGCACCCGGGCAAAGACCTGATAGTGACCGTCATGCTCGGCATCCACTGCAAAGGCGAGGGCATGTGCATTTTTAGGCATCAATGCATATTCCCCGCCTGATGCAGTCTTATCCTTTTTGATCACTGGCAGCGGTTGCGGTTTGTTCCGGTTCAGACAGGTTACACGCACGTCCTGTAGTGCTTCGGCCGGATACGTGTTCACCTGGCGGGTGGAAAGCGCATTAAGCACAAAGACTTCACGCTGGATTGACTGTTGCTGCTTGCCGTCTGGTGACCAGCGGACAGTCAGCTTCTGGAGCCCGGCGTCCATGGCGTTGCAGTTGAGAGAATAGATGTAGCGGACACTGTGTGGCAGACGATCTTCAAGGATGTATACCGGCTGGACGGTTTGTGCCTGTTTACCGGATCCGTAGTGCAGCGTTGGCGTAGCGCTTTGCCAGAGCGTGCTGCGGAAGTTGGAGAGCACCAGGTCGACTCCTACCTGTACTTCTCCTTCGAGGGCAACACCCTCCAGTGGGCTGACCCAGCTTAACCGTGCCGTATCCGGCGGGCTGGGCAGGATGTTCAGTTTGAGTTCGGGACCGTTTTCCAGACTCAAGGTGGCCTGGCCTGCTTGTTGTGGCATTAGACGCACATAACCAAGCGTTTGCTGTGGCAGTGCCTGGGCGGGTTGAAGCACCTGTGCCATTTCCGGCGGCTCAATACTGGTTTCCCACTCCTGTTTTTTGGTTGCTTTCTGATCCAGCAAAACAGGGATGACGACAGATTCCCGGACATAAACCGTGGTGGATTCTGACGGGAAGCTGGTAGCAGCGTGCAGTTCCGGCTGCGTGCTGAGCAGCAGGCTCAGTATGGCAATCCACAAACTGTAGAAGTTAACCATGCTTTTATTGTAGTTTTTGAGTATCAAGGCGCAACTTAATTAGAAGTGGTTTTCTTATAAGTTACTTCAGCTGACACGGAGCCGGTAACTGACTATTTGGACAGGAAGGCCTCGAAGCTACTTTGCGTACGCTGGGGAACAGAGGCGGTGACAGCGATGTGGCTGCTCTGATAATCCAGTGACAGCACCTGTGCGTCTGCATGCAGCTTGGCAACCAGATCACCGCGATCATGCGGGATGCGGTACTGGAGAATACGGGTAGTGCGGCTGAGGATATCCGCCAGCTGATGCAGCAGCTCCTCAATGCCTTTTCCGCTGTGGACTGAAATGAAACAGGCCTCTGGAAATTCCAGTCGCAGTGACTGCAGCATCGATTCATCGGCAACCAGATCCACTTTATTCAGCACGGTGATCATTTCCTTTTCATCCGCCCGCAGTTCCCTCAGCACCTGCATGGTGGTCTGGTAGCTTTGCTGCACATCGGGCTGAGAGGCATCGATGACATGAATCAGGAAGTTTGCAGTAAGGGCTTCCTCCAGCGTGGCTTTGAACGCCTCGATCAGCAGGTGCGGCAGCTTGCGCACAAATCCGACCGTGTCGGTCAGCAGCAGACGCTGTTTATTCGGCAGTTCGATTTTACGCGTCGTGGTGTCGAGTGTGGCAAAGAGCTTATCTTCTACCAGCACGTCCGCACCGGTCAGTTTTTTGAGCAGCGAGGATTTGCCTGCATTGGTGTATCCCACAATGGCTGCATGGGGAACGGGTGCCCGCACGCGTTGCTGGCGCATGGTTTCCCGCTGCTTGCGAACGGTAGCCAGTTCGACTTTGAGTCGGTCGATCTGTTTTCGAATCATGCGGCGATCCAACTCAAGCTGGGTTTCCCCTTCACCCCGGGACCCGATTCCGCCACCTTGCTGCCCGAGGTGCGACCAGGCACGGGTCAGGCGGGGCAGGGAATAGAACATCCGGGCCAGCTGGATCTGAAGTCGTGCCTCTTTCGTCTGTGCCCGCTGGCCGAAAATATCCAGAATGACTTCCTGCCGGTCGATGACACAGACCTTGGAGTGATTCTCCCAGTTTCGTTGCTGTGCAGGGGTAAGCTCATTATCAAAGATAATACAGTCGATTGTCATTTTCCGCACCAGCTGCATCATTTCCTCCACTTTGCCTTTGCTGAGCAGCAGTTTCGCATTGAATTCGCGCACCCGCAGAACGCGGGTGGCCAGCACCGGTACTCCAAGTGTGGACACCAGTTCCTCCAGCTCTTCCAGCAGGCTGGTGGCTTGTGGCAGGTCGTTCTGTTCCTGGTACACGCTGACCAGCAGCGCACGCTCCACCATCTTCGGCTTTTCCTTTATTTCAAACACGGGTGCGCAAAGGCTACTCGATGCACAGACAGGAATCGAATGAAAATTCGACTCGCCACCCTCCGCGCCTCGCACGCTTTATTCCGCAGCTGGCTTTCCAAGGTAATCGGTATCATCGAAAAACCGTAGCGGGAAGCGGCTGCTTTTGATCCCTGCATAGCGTCGGGAAGAGTTATGCGATGGTGGGCATCGTCATTCCTGTTGGACGGCTTTACCGGTGGCAGCACCGCTGCTGGTGTCTCTGCGGAAGCGGAGCTGCGTGATCTGATGGTTTACCGGCTTGAGCAGATTAGGTCTGAGGCGATTAACATCCCTGGCTATACGAAACCATTCGTTTGCCATGCTCGCAGTGCGATCCGGCTGTTCTTCCGCCAGATCATGCATTTCCGTGCGATCCTCGTCGAGGTTATACAGTTCCCACTTGCCGAGCTTGGCGGAAACCAGCTTCCACTTGCCCTGCCGCAAGGCGCGATCCGTTCCAAAATGAAAGTAGAGTGTTTCGTGCGGCTTGCGCACTTTGCCGGCAAAAATCGGTGTCAGCGACTTGCCTTGCAGTGGTTCGATGGCGCGTTGGGCCACTTGCTGAGGATAGGCAGTTCCTGCAAGATCGATTAAAGTAGCCATGAAATCGATCAGATGTCCGGGCTGATCCGTGACGATTCCGGTATCGGTTGCTTTGCGGAAGCCTTCCCCTGCTGCGGCTTTCAGACCTTCGGGCCAGTGTGCAATGAGTGGAGATGCAATGCCGCCTTCGTGCTGGTTCTGTTTGTAGAGACGGAAAGGCGTATTGCTGGCGCTCGCCCAGCTCGCATCATAAGTCCAGTAAGACCGTGAATCCCAGGGTTTGAAGAAGCGACCCTTGGTCCGTTCGAATGGACAGCCACCGTTATCTGAGCAGAAAAGAATCAGCGTATTTTCGAATTCACCATTTTTTTTGAGCCATTCAATGATGCGACCCATGCTCTGATCCATAACATCCACCATGGCAGCGTAGACTTCCATCCGTTCGGCTTCCCAGGCCTGGTCCTCAGCACTCAGACTTTCCCACGCGGGAATGTGTTCCGGTCGGGGGCTCAGCTTCACCGAGCTCTCAAACAGGCCGGAATCGATCTGTTTGCGGTATCTTTCCTTGCGCAGCTGATCCCATCCCGCAGCATAGCGCCCTTCATATCTGGCAACTTCCTGTTGCGGTGCCTGTAACGGGTAGTGAGGCGCATTGAAAGCAACGTAGAGCAGGAAGGGAGCATCCCGGGCTGACATTTCATCCAGAAATTTAAGGCCGAAATCAGTGATGGCGTGCGTCGTGTAAAAGGGCCGTCCGTTCAGCATTTCAGGCACCTGCCAGACTTTGCCGTTATATCGAAAGGTATCATCACCCGTAAAAAAGTTCGTCGCGCCGGAGAGGTGCCCCCAGTAGCGTTCAAATCCAAAATCGGTGGGCTGCTGGTCGAGGTGCCATTTGCCCGTCATGGCGGTAGAGTATCCTGCATGGAGCAGCACTTCTGCGATGGTGGTGCCCCGGCTGAGACTTCTGCTTCCTGCCTGATCACAATACAGTCCGGTCAGCAGGGAGACCCGCGATGAATGACACTTGGCGGTATTGTAGAACTGGGTGAAGCGCAGACCGTTACCGGCCAGGGCGTCCAGCTGTGGGGTCTCTATTTCGGATCCATAACAACCGAGGTCAGCAAAACCCAGGTCGTCCGCCATGACCAGGATGACATTGGGGCGGTCCGCCGCCCAGCCGGTGGCTGTCAGACATACCGCTGTCAGCATTCTGATAAGGAAAGTTCTGAATGTGTTCAAAATGTTCAGTCTCCAAGATTACCCGATAACGGATCTGTGCGTCGTCGAGTGCAGATCCGGACTCAAGTCAGCTTTTACTCTTTTTGCAACTGATGCAAATACCATCCAACCTAGGACGGTTCGGCAAGGGATGAAAGAAAATAGATTTGCTGCATGGGTTCAGTCTGTGATGGCCGTTCTTTAAAGTGGTTTACTGGTCCGGTCACTTGGGTTGAAACCTGTATGGCTTAATGGTCTTGAAGGATTACGCCGGACTCGGCATCCATGATCTGGAATCAGGGAAGGAACTGCTGCTGCCGGAGAAATTCATGCAACGGTGCCGATGGAAGGGCTTCAAGCGGGCTTTTCTCACGCTTCTGTTTCAATTCAAAACGTCTGGGAAATGTCACATTAGCAGTTGACATACAATGACCGCCTAACAACCTGAAATAAGTATTTGCTTAACTTAACAAAGATAACTATATGAACTTATTGAGTAAACTGACTGCAATAATTGCTTTAAGTATCTTATCTACAACCGCCTCTGCCCAGATTGTCCTTACGTTTTCCGGCAATCCATCCGGCTGGGGCGCTGCAACTGAAGATTTAAATTTTGATATTACATCGGACGTGCTCAGCCTGAATGGCACGTCCACCGCCACATTGAATGGCATATCAGGCAGCTTTCAATCCACAGGATTAACAGATTCGAGCTTTTCCATCGGCTTTGCAGGTTTTGGTGGCTTCAGCACAGTGGATTTTTCAGCAACGGGAGGCACGCGGAATGTTGATTCAAACGGCAACGGCTTGGGGGCCGGAACCGGCCTGACCCAGGGGGAAGGTCTGGTAATAACTTTTGATATAGACGGTTTCACTGCTGCCAATCCAACTCAGCAGCTGGTCTTTACTTCTGTTGCTGAGATCCAGAACCGCGATGGACAGGTATGGGAGCTTAATTCACTGGTGGGGACATTTTCTTCCAGCTCTCCAATTTCCTTCAGTCTTCCGGTATCCGACGGTGAACAGTTTGCTTTCACCAATCCGAATACCAATCAGATCAGAATTGCCAGTATTACCATCGATGTCATTCCGATTCCGGAACCTTCGAGTGCCAGCCTGCTGCTGGCAGGATTGGCTGCTACGCTGATGGTTCGTCGCCATCGCAGACGCAGACAGTAGATGGCCCGGAACCTTCTCATGGAGAAGTTTTTTGTTGGCTGGATAGTTTTTCCGAATAAGTCACAGCTTGAGGGTTGTATTGCTGAATACTGCACCTGGGTAAATATCATACCAACCGTGTATGCGCAGGATCCTAGATTTCGCATGAAATGGGAAAATGCAAAGCGGGCGCTCCAGCCAGCCGCTTCGCCCGCATTGGCAGGTGTGTCAATGCACGGACGTCTTGGAGAAGAAATGGAGCACGATGACACCGGATACAATCAGGGCAATCCCCCACAGAGCCGGCATATCCAGTGACTGCTTGTAGACCAGCCATCCGGTCAAACTTATCAAAATAACACCTGCGCCTGACCAGATCGCATAGGCCACTCCAATCGGAATGGTTCGCAATGCCAGAGACAACATGTAAAATGCGATACCATAGCCAACGATGACGATGCTGGAGGGGATGATCCTGGAAAAGCCATCCGATGATTTCAGTGCGGATGTGGCAATGACCTCGGCTACAATGGCAATCAGTAAATACATGGATGGTTTCATTTTGCTGGAAGTGGATTAAGGCTGGGCAGTTCGGGTGGAAGTGAGGTTAACCCCGGGCGGGCAGACTCCGTCATTTCCAATTCACATGATTTGTAACATTCTCTCATCCGCTCGTAAAACACGGATATGGACTCGGGCAAATTAATCAAAAACTGAAGATACAATGAAGCGGTTGGCAAAAAAATGCCAGCGATGAATGCCGTACCACTCCAGCTAATGTCTGTAAAAAAGAGTCCAGCAATAGAACGAATACGATAAGTCCGCCGACTGCAATAATCATATATCAGACTTAGCTCTGGATATGGAAACGTGCATACCTGCAGCGTATCAGCAGTGAAATACGGGTGAAAGCTGCCTGTCGGACTGCAGCACGGGACCAGACAGGCAGCATCCCTGAGCGGAATCCGCAGGTTTGTGCTACTTATTTTTTTGCTTGGTATGAAACCGTGTATTTATTCCTGGGGTATTCAATACCATTAGGATAGATCCAGTAACCCCCGGATACCTTCAGAATTTCAGTCGTACCGGATAGTTTCAAAATACTCAATGCCGACCATTGGTGTTGATTTAATCCGGCTACCCAAGTGGACAGGTCTGTGGCCTCTTCCACTCGTGAGATGCTGAGTCCCTCAGTCTTCCATGCAGCTCCGTCCGATGAACTTATTTCAGCCCAGCCGGCCTCTGAACAGGCCAAAGTCATCTCGGACAGGTTTGGCCCGCCAATGGTAACTTTCTCCGTCCTTTCCGGAGCCAATGAAAGAGCAATAAAGACTAGGATTTTAACGAGTGGGTATTCTGTCATAATTTTGGGGTAGAGTGTAAGGTTTCATGTGCGGACAGACGCAGTCCGGCCGTTGCCTGAACTCCTTAGCCAGCCATCTTTGATAACTCCGCAAAAGGATGGCTCGGAGTGAGGGGCAGGAATATCGGCCGCCTGTAGCTGCAGGTTCAAAAATAATCTCAAATCCGACACGCTCAAGATCTTCCGGCTTTATCTTCTTTCTGATCGACTCTTTGATTTGACACGCTCCCATTCAAGCATGATCTCTTTTCTGGAGCAACCGGGGTTGGCTTGAGAGTAATTTCTCATGAAAGCAGCTAGTTCGTTCTGGGGTAAAGAGGGCTGCCGGGTGGTCAAACTATCTTTATAACATACAACAGCGTCACGCAGACGCTTTCCTGCTTGTGTGTGTATAAATTGTCTCATGGCATGGTTGAATCGAAACGACTTTCCACAGTGATCTTTGAAAAAGCGTCCTAATTTTGGATTACAGCTCCAGCCTTCTTCGATGAGAGTGTCTAAAGTAAGATGATCCGGGATCTTCTTTCCCGTCTTCTGTTTTTCATGTTTTGGAAGTGTCTCGCCTCTTAAATATGCTTTTATCCGTATTTCCAGATCCGGCTTTGACCCACCTGACGGGATCGACTGATGTTTGCAGAAAACGACCAGTTCTTCCTTCTTCCAATACCAGTCTTCAAATTCTTCAACTGAAATCATTCTGGTCAGGCTCGGGCGCATGATTTTTTGCTGTCGTTCACCATGGACGGGGCACGATCGCAGCGTGTGAACGAGCACTGCAGCGTTGTGCGGTGCATGGTTTTTTCGGAACGGGTTCTTGGTAACTGAAGAACAAACATGGTATTGGGTTAAGTGGCGCGGGCCTGCCGGCTGGATCTGAACCGGAAGAATCATCATCAGGTCTCTGGTGATTCAATAGGGCAAGTATGATCTCATACGGTGTTAAAATGAATAAAAAGAAGATGGTGAAAACGATGCATATGCCAAATTGCAGCGGGAGCATTATGGAGCAAACAGGCGCCATCTTAATGCGGTCCAGCCAGCTTAGCCTGACTATGTCTGATATCTCCGGTTTAATGGGTTTCATTGGTAGTATTGAGTATTCTCCGTCAGCAACGGTTGGAACGCGAAGCGTGTAAGCCATGGACGGAGTGCGGTTGTGCTGTATTCATTTCCTGATTTCCACTGGAGTCCCGACAGGAGTCATCTCATACAATAATTTCATCTCTTCGTCATCCAGAGCTACGCAACCCAGAGTCCAATCGGATGAAGCACCTTTGCCGTGAATGAAAATCTCCCCGCCCAGCCTGGTGTTCCATGGGGGAATCCCTTTTTTCCTGTTGGCGGCAATGATCATCTGATACTCGGCATCGCTGATGATGTTCTGTCTCAGCCCTCGCCTGGCGTCTTCTGTATCTGGATAGTTCAAGCCAAGAGATAAATAAAATCTGCTATTTGGATTCTTTACACATACATAAAATTTTCCTTCCGGTGTCTTGCCGTCACCTGAAACTTCTTTGTCTCCAACAGGCTGGAAACCAAGCCCGACCCTGAAGGTATGTATTTTCTCCTTGTTTCTATATACCTCTAATTTTCGTTCTGACTTGTAAACCACAATACTGAGATCCGCGCCCGGTGATTCCGGAATCACGGTCATGATCATGCATATAATGACCAGGCATTTCATTTGTAGAACGTCTAGATGTGGTACGGCTGACCGGGAGCGCGCTCTCGATGCGAGACAGAGGTTAAGGTTGCGGAAAGATATTTGAAATTGGACTGGGTCATTCTTTAATGAATATTAAAGTGTTAGTAAAATTCATGGAAGGCGTTTAACTCGAATCTTGCGGAAATAGAACACGCTTGCAGGATCATGTGCTTGGAGCGCGATCGCTCCCCCATCCGGCATGAGTAATTTGCCCTCATGATTTTTGGCCCTTCGAGGATAGGGAGGCTGCGTATATTCAACGATGAGCTTACCGTCGACAGCCACGGTGATGTGTTTATCGACTACCTTGATGGTGACGGAGAACCATTTGGATTCATCGACCACCGATCTTTCCAGGTCAACCACACGGTAAAGGCTTCCCGTCTTTCGTTGCTCCTTCTTGCTACTATTGAGCTGGACTTCATAGCCATTTTTCAACATGTAGCGGTTGTTGCGTGGTGATGTGTCCGTATGAAAGAAGATCCCCGAATTGGAATTGGCTTCGCTACGAGCTTCAAGTTGCAGTTCGAAATTCTTGAATCGAACAAATCCCTCCTTCTTGTCGCCGGCGTAGTAAAGATGATTCATTTTCTTTCCCACTGCATTCGCGCAAATCACTCCGTCGACGACCTTGAAGGATTTGTCATCAAATGTTGTGCGCCAACCGCTAAGATCCTTGCCATTGAAGAGAACTTCCCAATCATCCTTGCCGCTGGTGACACTCGCAAATGTCAGAATGACGAGAATTACGTATTTCGAAGCCATGAGATTTTTGTTTACTGCACTTAATATTAAAGACCATCCGCCGCTGACTCGAACAGCCAATCAGCTCCATAACGGAAAACACACTTACAAACGATACACATTCGCTCCGGCTGCTCAAGACGCTGTCAGTAGTTAAATTTTCTGAATTGTCAGTCTATGTTCATCCTCGAAATGGATTGCCAGTTGTCCTCCATATAAAAACTAACGTAATGACATGAAAAGCTGCAATTGCGAGATTGCTGATCACAACAGAATTTGAAAGCGTCCCCACCGTCACTGGTGTTGAAATTTTGTAGATTATCTGTAACGACAACAGCACAGCGACAGATTTCGGATCGCGAAACAAGAGCAGCAAGGCAGATGCGATGAGAATGCTAAGATAAACTGAGAGTAATATGCTGCGAGCAGTCGTGGAGTCACCATAACTGGCCTGTGACCAGCCCGCATTTGTGATCAGTGCACTACACACCGGAAACAACACGGCGATATTCAACATGAGCGATAGTGCAATCAGGTAGTTCATATTATAAATGACCCAACCTTACTTTTGAGAGCTTATTGCGCAATCCGATTAGCATGGATTTCTCTGGCAAACGTTAGTAGTGACCGACGGAGGGGAGCCGTAGGTTTCCCGGAGTTGGGTCTATTGCTCATAAGATGTCCGAGTTGAGTTAAACATAGTGATGTTTAGTTTGGCCAGATATTCATTAATTCCTGATGTCTCGGAACAGGCTGGCAAACCTTGGTCTCTGGATGGAAATACCAATCATGGCGTCTGCCATGTCTGATAAATTTCGCTCCCATTTTCTCAATCTTCTTAATCAGGTCCCGCCGCTTCATGCGACTTCCAACTCGGCATGTTTACGAATGAAGGGGATTTCGCCTCCTGAAATATCCTTATACAAATCCGACAGATTCTCTTTGAGTTCCTCAAGTGTCTCTCCCTGAGTCATATGGTCGGGATACTCATCAAGGTAGCCGATCCAGAAATCTTCATTCTGCCAGCAGGTAAATCCTAATTTACTCATAGTCGAAACATAGTTACCTGCCTGAAGAAGGCAATTTATTCCGTAGAACGTCGAAGGTAGGCACGCCAAAGGCGTTGCCTGAACTGAATAGTTAGACCTCTATTTATTCAAAAGTTGAAGGGTGGATGTCCAATAATAGCTAATGGATTCATCTGCTCCCTCCAAAATTCTCTTTTTTGTTCGATTGATAGGGAAAACAACGTTTTTTCCGTCGCTTGAAATGAGTCCGACCTGTCCTGTTTTTGTGTGAGTGCCCCAACTGTAATCGAGTCGTTGGTTCATCAGCACTCCAAGTAAGCACCCGATATCTGTGTAATAAAGGTAATGCTCTTCTGCTGGAATGAATTCTGTTATTTTATCTATTACCTTGTCCAAAAGCATGATGCTGTCTTCTGTGATTGGCAACTCTGTGCCATAGACTCTTTTTATTATTCCTTGGGCTCGCTTTACGTAGTCACCAATTTTAGAGATAAACTCTTCTTGCTGCTCTTCGAGTAAAATTATCTTTGTGTTCTGCCGAAACTTAAAAGCTCTGGTTTCGTGCCATGGAATTGGAGTCACGGTTGATTTCTGAGTTTTCTCGTCAAAATGTATGATTGCATCATCCCATTCGAGCTCGTCCTCAGGCTGATTCATTCTCTTCCGGGTGAAGAGCTTAATAATCGCGGTGATGGTCTTAAAGAAATTCATTTGTTTCGTCGAACGTTAAAATTGAAACACGTAGGGAAGCGATAGCTTCCCGTAGCTGACTCAGTTGGTTTGTTCGATATTGACGGTAGCGAGTTTGAAAAAGGAAGTCACGCATGGAGTGAATTGAACTGACCGAGGAAGCGTGGTTGCCGGAAAGTTCTGCCCGTCTGGGCTAGTGCTTGAAGGCACTGGAAGGTGAGGCTGCGATCCAGGGGTAGGCGGGGAGGCAGTAGGGTGGAGGAATGGAAGAGGCGGCGGGTGGTGAGTGGCAGCGTCTCAGCAGGGATGACAGAGCGAGCAGACTCAAGCAGAAGCTTCCTGAAGAAAGGGTTCAAACGAGGGAAACTTCCCTCCAAGCATCACGAAACTCAAAAAAGGAGATGTCTGTAATAACTGGCCAGACTAGAGATTGTGCCCAACCGAAATAAATTTTTATATCAAACGTGGAGGCTAGTCGCGATGGTGCGCAACTCCGTCGCTGACTACGCCGTCTGGATATACCCAGACGACCGTGGTGAGAGTGGAGTCCTGAGCAGTGATCTTCATGGTGAGCTGTGGGTGTCTAGGACACCTTCTTTTTTAAAGCGAATGCACCTTTGCTATTTTAGATCGAAATCTGAACATAAGTGTAATGGCAAGCCACAAGGCTGCTATGCCGCTAATCCAAAGCCACAAATTGAAATTCTGGTCGGGTGATATACGGTGCTCTCGTATAAGCAACCGAGCCATCGATGGTCTGTCAGACACATAAATCACACGCAGTGAATCTCCCACAGATAAATCCGCATAACTTCGTCGGCTGACTTCGTCTTCGAAGCGCTGGCGGGTTCCGGTCGGGTCAGTAAATTCTGTTTTGACGATGTGTATTCTTGCCCCGCGGGATGAACTAACCAGCCAACCGACTTTTTCTTTCCTTAGCTCTATAATTTCCCCTAGTGTTTCTACTCCTTGCTCTTTAAAAGCGGCTTCTTCCGGAACGCGTATCGCTACTTGCCAGACCATCGCGAAAATACCAAATGACAACAAACCAATTGGCGGCCACAAGTGCCCTGAAATGATTGCCCGGATGAGAAATTGACCTATCATATCATTATATATCGTTGGCCGTGAAATATGGCGAAACGCAGTGTAGCGATTACCTCTACGGCTTTGTTTGCTGCAGGTTACAACGAGGCTTGCGAGAATGGCGAGCTCGAAAGATGATCCCGAGTATATTTGTAACGGGAGTCACAGGAGAATCGAAATATCGAATTGGCGTCCGACCGCATAGTGACCGAAGAGGAATGGATCATCTTACCGAATAGAATCGAGAAAACGGAAGGGAGTGTCCGAGTCTGTAATGGTGCTAAGAAAATATTATTTTTAGCGAATGTGCTCCGTGAGGCACGGCTGCTTGTCAGCCGTTGCCTCCACGGGATTGTTCGATCCTCTGAATTGTTTCTAGATTCTGACGCGCGTCAAGCACAGCGACAATGAAACAAGCACTCTGGTCAATCCGGTAGTAAATCCAAAACGGGAAAGGGCGTGCATGGAAACGATAGAAAGGGCCACGCATACGGTGAATGCCAGCGTAAAGCTGAAGAGAATCTATGCTCGAATAAATAGAATCAGAAAAATAAGAACCGAGCCCTGATTCGCGCTGCTCATAGAAACGGTAGCCTCTCCGAATGTCCTGTTTCGCCGATGGCTGAATCCGTATCTTCACTTAAGGTCCCGGCGAAGTTCCTCCTTAGCCTCGGACCAATCTTGGGACACTTGATTCCTCACAGTCCATTCCTCCTCACGCTCCTTGAGAACGTCCTTATGCCATGCAGGAGGCTCTAAATCTGGAGAGGCGCTCAAGTCCTGCCATAGACGCTCCATCAGAGCAATCTTCTCTGTAGGAGTGAGCTTGGAGGTGTCTGGAATCGTTATCGCCATAACATTACTCTGACTCGGAAAAGTCGCAGGTCAATATTGTAAAATCGAACGTCGGCGGTGAGGCAAGAACGAGCGCAGCGAGAGAGTTGCCTCAACGGCCTCATAAGATGTCCGAGTTGAGTTAAACATAGTGATGTTTAGTTTGGCCAATAGATTCCGCAAGGAACCTGGAGGGAGCTCCGGGATGGGAACTGATCTACTGCCCTGGGCGGTGTGAGTAGCACCAGCCTGCGAACAAG
>JBCDJI010000003.1:0-209587 GCA_038748025.1 Verrucomicrobiota bacterium | reverse complement strand
TTTTAAAGGCGATTTTGAAAAATAAGCCCGCACAGAATACACCTTTTTTAGAAAAATGCTGGTGCTTTTTGCACTCTGGTGACGAAATTTAGTCATTTTCAAGCGCTCACAACTGGAATACATAACTTACAAAGCGCGCTTATCGCTAAAATTCTCATTAATTCTTACGCAAAATATGTCGCCGTGAAAGTCCATTTTCATAAAAAAACGATGATTTTATGTTGACCATGAATTAAAGCTTCGTAGAACTATAAATAACGTGTGATGAGTATCTATCTGGCACATGATGTGCTAGATGACTCTGAACATAGAATTCTATTATAGAATTCACAAAACAAATAGGAGAAAAATAAATATGAATAAATGGATCGCTGGTCTGTTTGCAATGGCTCTGGTAGCTGGCGTCGCTCGTGCTGACGTTGGTGCTCCGGCTCCTTCTGCAAAAGACCTTGAAAAAGTAGTTGAAGAGGTAAACTACGTCGAAACTGCGAAAGCAGGCATTGTCCTTTCCGGATATGTGGACGTCGGATACATCTACAACTTTAGTGGCGCTGCAGCCGGTACAGCATCTCGTGCTGGACAGGATGAAACCAACAAAGGTGATTTCAATGTAAACGCCGTGAAAATTACCCTCGAAAAGCCTCTGACTGATGCTAACGAACTACAAGCTGGCTTCCGCGTTGACCTGTTGACAGGTGAAGACGCTAATGGTCTGACCAATGCTGGCTTTGGTCCTGCTGAACCAGGCGCTGGTGACGGCAACAGTATCCTCGTTGAGCAGGCATATGTTGCAATTCGTGCTCCTTACGGAAACGGTATCGACATCAAAGCTGGTAAGTTTGTGACTTGGCTCGGTTACGAAGTAATCGAACGTCCGGCTAACCTGAACATTACCTACAGCAATCTCTACTTCAACGCGATTCCCCTGTATCATACAGGTGTAAGCGCAGAGTATGCATTCAATGACACCATTGATGCTGGTTTCGCTGTAACGAACGGTCTGAACAATGATTCAACTGTTGGTACTGTGAATGGTCAGGAAGATGGTTATGGGCTGATGGCTAAAATCAACATCACCAATCCGGGCGGCAATGCCAACTGGTATAATGCGGTATACTACGGTTTCGGTAACGACAACCTGACACCTAACTCGACTCAGTCCTTTATCTGGGACACCTGGGGTAACTGGGCACCGACCTTTGCTGATGACAAGCTGCTGCTTGGCTTCAACGCAAACATCGGTCAGGTTGACACCGGTTCCGGAGGAAGCACCTGGTGGGGCGCTGCTCTGTATGCGAAGTATCAGTTTACTGATATCTTCAGCCTCGCAGGTCGTGCAGATTACCTGCACGGTGACGAAAGCCAGCCTGGTGCAGGATTCAATGTTCCTAACACCACCGCAGCTTCTCTGCCTGGTTCGACTGATATTTTCAGCTACACCATCACTGCTGGTTTCGATTTGCTCGAAAACCTGCTGGTGCGTGCTGAGTATCGTGTAGATCTGGATACAGACATTCAGGACGGTAACGCATTGCACACTGTCGCTTTACAAGCTGTTTACACTTTCTAAATTTAGAAGGTAGCTAAAAAGCATTTAAGAAACCCTGCTCCGGCCTCGGCTGAGCAGGGTTTTTTTGTGGTGATTTACGGCAACCATGGAAGTTCCCTTTGTCCAGACGTGCTGGTGCATCCGACCACCGGGTCGCCTGATGGAATTAAACAGCGGAGCGCTTGCAGAAGGCTGTCCCTGCAAGCAGAAAAAGAAATTTTCGACCTGCCAGATGATTCTCCCGTTTCAAATATTTTTCATACATTTCTTTTTGTTGTTTAAGCACTTAGCTACTTAATTAATATATATGAAATAACCTGTTTATGGATTGGCACGCGGGTTGCTCAAATAGTCCACTGAAATCCGCCTGGGGGCGGATAGAGGAAAACAAACAAACTAAATATATTAAGGAGAGAACGATGAATAAACTCGTAAAGAAACTGGCTCTGCTGTTGCTTGCAGGATCAATCGTTGCTGCCCCTTTCCATACCTTCGCTCAGGAAGAAGAAGCGGCGGTTGTAGAGGAAGTGGTTGCTGCAGTTGAACCGGTAGTGGAAGAAGTAGCTGCCGCTGTGGAAATGGACGAAGATTATGCTGCCTTACTTGCTGAGCAAGGCGACGGCGCATATGCTTTCGACTTTTTCGTAACCTCAAACCTGTGGACTGTCATTGCAGCTGCCATGGTTTTCCTGATGCACTTGGGATTCTCCTGTGTAGAGTCCGGGCTGTGCCGCTCAAAGAATACCACCAACATCCTGTTTAAAAATGCCTTCATTATCAGTATTGGCTTAGTGACTTACGCATTAACAGGCTTTAACACTCATTATCCAGGTGACTTCAATGGTTATATTTCCATTAACGGCCCGTTTAGTGATGGTAACATTGACAACACCTTCGGATACGGTGGCGTTGGTCTGGCCATGACTGGCTATGGTGACTTCATCTTCCAGGCCATGTTTGCAGCTACAGGTGCTACTATTGTCTCAGGTGCAGTTGCTGAGCGTGTCAAGCTGTTGCCGTTCATGATTTTCGCAACCCTGCTCGTTGGCTTGGCCTACCCGGTCATCGGTTCCTGGCACTGGGGTGGTGGATGGTTCAGCAACCTCAGCGGCGGAGAAGGTCTCAAGGATTTTGCTGGTTCCGCAGTCGTTCATGCTTTCGGTGGTTTCGCAGCTTTGGCCTGTGTTATCATTCTTGGACCCCGCAAGGGCAAATATGTTGATGGAAAAATCAAACCTATTCTCGGACACAGCATGCCACTGGCTTCTATCGGGGTACTGCTGCTTTGGTTCGGCTGGTTTGGTTTCAACGGAGGATCTGTTCTCTCGGCTGCCCCGGGTGGTGTGAGTCTGGTTTTCATGACCACCGCTCTGGCTGCGGCAGCGGGTTGCCTAGGTGCAATTCTACTGTCCTGGATCGTATTTAAAACTCCTGATCTGACGATGGCACTCAACGGAATGCTGGCAGGTCTGGTAGGTATTACTGCTAATGCTGACATCGCCAGTGTCATGGGATCCATGATCATTGGTCTGATTGCAGGATTCATTGTAGTGCTTTCCATCGTAGCACTGGACAAGATGAAAATTGATGATCCGGTCGGTGCTATTTCCGTTCACGGAACCTGTGGCATCTGGGGTATTATTGCCTGCGCACTGCCCTTCCTGTGCCCGGGCACACCATTTGGCATTGTTGGACAGTTCATCGGCGTAGCTGCAGTTGCTATCGCTGCTTTCGTCTTTTCACTGGTTGTTTTCGGTGCACTGAAGGTCATCATGGGAGTCCGTGTTTCTGAAGATGAGGAAGAAGCTGGACTGGACAAATCGGAACATGGTCAGGAAGCCTATCCTGATTTTGCACCAGCAGTTAAAGGCTAAATTATATTTCGTTCTCACCCACCCTGCATGATCTGCAGGGTGGCCGAACGGAGAAAGGAACAATCATGTCAGTCAAAAAAATTGAAGCAGTCATCAAGCCTTTCAAGCTTGAGGAAGTAAAAGAGGCTCTGACCGAAATCGGCATCGAGGGACTCACTGTCAGTGAAGTAAAGGGTTTTGGACGCCAGAAAGGCCATACTGAAATCTATCGCGGCAGCGAGTATACCGTCGACTTCCTGCCCAAGGTAAAAGTCGAAATCGTTCTGGCAGACAGCCTGATCGAAAAAGGTGTGGAAACCATCGTCAAAGCTGCCAAGACCGGTAAAATCGGCGATGGTAAGATCTTTGTTCTTCCGGTAGAGGATGCCATCCGCATTCGTACCGAAGAAAAAGGTGACAAAGCGGTGTAACTCTTTTATTCGCTTAAACTAATCTTAAAAGCGCCCCGCCTTTGGCAGGGCGCTTTTTTGCTTATGTCGCTATGCTTTCCTACCTCAACAACATAAAGCAGTTACACGCAACCCGTTTAAAGTAATTATCGCTAGTACTTTTTTTATTTTTTTTAATTCCTTCTTAAAAAAGAACTTATACAAATTGTTAGCGAATTTATATTGTGATTAAATTTTTGCTTTTTTTTAATTAAGATGATTGGTTTGTACTTGTCGTCTTTGTTAAGTCGTATCTAATGACAGGTCGCTGTATGAGTAATAATGTTTTTTTTGAACCCACAGAGATCTGGACGCAGACCTGCAACGAGCTTAAAAAACTCATTCCGGAAGATGCATACACGCGCTGGTTTCAGCCACTTTCATTAGTCGATTATCGTGCCGGCAAAGCTGTTCTCGGCATTAGCAATTCCATTTATCAATATTGGATTGAGGAAAACTATATCACGACGCTGCAGGGGGCGTTTGAGACTGTCACCGGATCGAATGTGAAAGTGGAATTTAAAACCATCCAGCCCGACGGATCTGCTCAAATGGTTGTTTCAGAGCGGACCGAACCAACCAAAAGCAAAAAAAAGCTTCATGGCAGGACAGCCAGAAGAAGTTATGCCGACAGTATCGATCTTGTTCCTCGTTACACCTTTGATACGTTTGTTGTGGGAACCAATAATGAGTTTGCTCATGCTGCTTCCGTTGCAGTCGCCAAATCTCCGGCGCGCACTTACAATCCATTGTTCATTCACGGTTCTGTCGGCCTGGGTAAAACTCATCTGATGCACGCTATCGGACATGACATGCTGAAAGAAAGTGCATCTACCAGGATCGTTTATGTCACTTCAGAGCAATTCACCAATGAATTTGTGTCCGCTATCCAGCATGGTGAACTGGCCAATTTCAGAAAACGCTTTCGGATGGCAGACACTCTGCTCATCGATGACATCCAGTTCTTTGCAGGTAAAGAACGCTCTCAGGAAGAATTTTTCCATACATTCAATGCTCTTTTTGATGGAAACAAGCAAATCATCATGACCAGTGACTGCTCGCCGAGTGATATTGCTAAGCTGGAGGACCGCCTGGTTTCCCGCTTTGAATGGGGGTTGACTGCGGAACTGCAGGCACCGGATATAGAGACCCGTCTAGCCATTCTCAAATCAAAGGCCACCAAACTCAATATTGTGCTCAATGACCATGTTCTGCTCTTTATTGCCGAACGGGTGAAGGCGAATATACGTCGACTCGAAGGTGCTTTGAATCGTGTTGCTGCCTGGGCGGCTTTAAACGATCGCAAGATCAGGCAGGAACAGGTTGAAGAGCTGCTCAAAGACTTCATTCAGGAAGAAGCACGCCATGTCGTCACCATTGATGCTATTCAGCGTAAAGTAGCTGAAAATTTTGATCTACGGCTTGCTGATATGTCCAGTAAGCGTCGGCCCAACAACATAGCTATTCCCCGTATGGTTGCCATGTATCTGTCCCGCAAAATGACTTCTAAATCACTGCAGGAAATCGGTGAATCCTTTGGTGGACGTGATCACGGCACCGTGCTGCACGCAGTGAAAAAGATTGAAGCGCGTATTACATCGGACGCTAATTTACGTCAGCAGATACATATGGTCACTCAACAGATCGAATCTGGAAATTAAACTGTTTTGGATTACTTCAGGCTTCCGCTTAACTGAATAAGACATGACTGGTAAGTGGAAAGCAGACTTGCTCACAAAAGGTGTGAATAAGTAAATAATAATACAGGAACTGATACCGAATAATTCGTTACTGAGATCACATGTGTGGAAATCATCTAAGTCGTCGGCAGACTATTCACCGGATATTACCGTAGTAATATCTTGATTAGAACTGGCTTATGATGTGATAACAGATTTATTAACACCTATACTGATATTGTTCTTTCCAAGTACTTTAAACCATTATAAAGACATTAGCGTTATATGAGGTTGTCTATCCAGCGTGATCGCTTTCTTGAAGGTTTGCAAACAGTGCAGAGTGTTGTCAGTACTCGAACAACTCTACCCATACTTTCGAATGTGCTTCTAAAAGCAGATGAGGAATTACTCCATCTCTCCACGACGGATCTGGATACCGGAATCCGGACACAAGTTGAAACTACTGTGGAAAAAGCAGGCAGCATTACCCTGCCTGCACGCAAGCTTTTCAGCATTGTCCGTGAACTGCCGGCGGCAGAGATTACCCTGGAGGTGGATAGCAAACTGAATACTGTCATCCAGTCCGGTAAAAGTTACTTCAAAATCATGGGCCTGCCGGAAGAAGACTTTCCTCCTTTTCCGAAGTCGGACAATGCCAATATCTTTAAGATTGAGCAGAAAGAGTTCCGCAGCATGCTGAAGAAGACTTCCTATGCCATGTCCAGCGATGAGAGCCGCTATGTGCTCAATGGCGTGCTGTTAAGCTTCAAGGAGGGTAAGTTATCTATTGTAGCCACTGATGGCCGCAGATTGGCGCTGGCGAGCCATGAGATGGATTTTCCAAAAAGTTCAGAAATGGATGTCATTCTGCCCAGTAAAGCAGTTGGGGAATTAAGTCGGGTATTAGCCGATGATGGCGAAGTGGAGATTTCGATTTCCGAGAATCAGGTTGCTTTCACGGTAGGAAATACATACCTGGTTTCCAAGCTGATCGAAGGCAATTATCCAAATTATCAGCAAGTCATTCCGGCAGAAACAAAGGAGCGTGCCACAGTGGAGCGGGAACAGTTTTTAAACTGTGTCCGTCGGGTTGGTTTGCTTTCCAGTGACAAATCCAATTCGGTAAAGCTCAATCTCAAGCCGAACGAGCTGGAAATCACTGCAAACAGCCCGGATGTAGGGGAAGCGAAGGAATCGCTGGTAATTAAATATTCGGGTAAGGAGTTCAGCATCGCATTCAATCCGGAATATATATCAGATCCGCTCAAGAATTTAGCGGCAGAAGAAATTTTCTTTGATTTTACAGATGAACTCAGCCCGGGCGTGATCCGCTATAGCGAGCCATTTCTCTATGTCATCATGCCGATGCGCACGGCTTAATGCTGCGATACTTACTGTTATTTCTGATTTTAAGCGCCTCTTCATCCGGCGAAGTGCTCAATGTCTACTTTGGCACAGGGGGTGGATCAGCAGCGGGTATATATCATACGACCCTTGATACGAAAAAAGGTCGCCTGGGTCAGGTAACTTTAGCTGCCGAAGTGACAGCTCCCGGATTTCTTGCGTGGAACGTCAACAAGGATCGACTTTACAGTATCTCCAACGACCAAGATGCACCCGCACTTGTGGCTTATGCAGTTCAGCAGGATGGAAAAATCGAAGAAATCAATCGTGTGCCCATGCAAGCTGGTCGTGCTGCGCACCTGGCGGTGCATCCATCTGAAAGTTTTCTTATCACGGCACATTACGGATCAGGTAAAGTTTCTGTCTTTCCAGTTGCCGCAGATGGCAGCATTCATGTATCGACCCAGATCATTCAGCATAAAGGGGCCTCTGGCGTGGTCGAAAAACGTCAGAAATCACCACATCCGCACTGGGCCGGGTTTTCACCGGATGGAAAATATGCTTTTATCCCGGATCTTGGTGCAGACCAAATTGTCATTTATTCGGTAGAGCCGAATTCCGTCGGACTTAAACAAGTCGGAACAGCAAAAACGCTTCCTGGCGGAGGTCCGCGTCACATGCGTTTCTCACCCGACGGAAATTTCATTTATCTTTTAAATGAACTGACACTGGCTGTTACTACCTTCAAATATAATCCATCGAATGGATCGGCTCAACGGCTAACGACTACGCCAGCACTTACGGAGGAGGTTAAAGCGCGGGAAGTTTTCAACTCTGCTTCAGAAATTCTGGTGCATCCGAATGGCAAATTCCTTTACTCCGGAAACCGTGGAAACGACAGCGTGACGGTCTATGCAGCGGATCCGAATAGCGGGGAACTGAAGGTGATTGAGGTGGAGCCGGTGCGGGGTGCCTGGCCTCGCAATATCAATCTGGACTCAACTGGCAGCTGGTTGCTGGCAGCCGGAGCAGATTCCAATACGGTTTCGCTTTTTCGTATTGATCCTGACACCGGTGAACTTCAGTTTCAGCGTAAAGGCAGCATCAATGTTCCGAATGCCATTTGCATTCTGCTCAAGGATTAACCCTCGCTGGACGTCCCCGTTTTTGATTGTATTATCATTACAGTCAGATACGTTCTGGCCAAGTTCTCATGAGCCGTTCAACGACATCATTGACAGTAGCACTTTGGGGCGCCGTATTAGGGTGCTGCGTCTGGAGCGTAAATGTGTCCCAGGGCGCAGTGCAACTTGCAAGTGCTCCGGAACTCATTGGTGCCCAGGAAGCGCGTGAAAATGGACGGCAGCAGGAACTCTGCTGTTCATTGGTCTCATTAGCTTACTGGTCCGACTTATTGCAGACCGGGACGGCAGAACTAGGCAAGCTGCCGTTCTACCCTGTCACGGACACATGGGTGTCAGATCTCAACGTCAGTAGTTCGGAAGTATGTGTGGAGTGGCCGGCGAACGCTGCCAGTAAACCTCTCCACCCTTTTATCTCGACCTGCAACCGCTGGTCTCACGGATTCCATTAATCTCTACGGAGGATTGTCTCACGGCAATCCATCTCCGGTTCATAAAGTTCACTTTGATGAACCCTTCGACTGCTTCCTGCACGGGCACGCGGTAGATTTAAAGAACACTATATCATTTAAACCCAAAGACTTAATTACTTACATGCTAAACTGGATTTCAAAAAAACTGATTGGGACGAAAAACGGCAGAACGCTTAAAAGCTTTCAGCCGCTGGTAGAAGAAATTAATCACATTGAAGAGACACTGATGTCTCTGAGCAATGAACAATTACAACAGAAAACTCCCGAATTCAGGCAGCGCCTGAAAGATGGTGAAACATTGGACGATATTCTTCCGGAAGCTTATGCAGTCGTAAAGAATTGCTGTCGTCGTTTTGCAAAAGAACAGCGTCAGGTTGAGCTCGGGGGAAATTCGGTAACCTGGAATATGATCCCTTTTGACGTGCAGTTGATCGGTGGTATTGCACTGCATAAGGGATTCATTTCCGAAATGGCGACAGGAGAAGGCAAAACGCTGGTAGCTACTTTACCCGTTTATCTCAATGCACTGGCGGGACAAGGTGTTCATGTCGTGACTGTGAATGATTATCTGGCTTCGCGTGATGCGGAGTGGATGGGAGAACTCTATCGTTACATGGGATTGAGCGTCGGCTGTCTGCAGCACGCGCAACGTCCAGATGTGAGACGGGAGCAGTATGATGCTGATATCACCTATGGCACTAATTCCGAATTTGGTTTCGACTACCTGCGCGATAACGGCATGGCAACCCGCAAGCAGGAACAGGTGCAACGCGGACATACCTATGCCATCATTGATGAAGTAGATTCTATTCTGATCGATGAAGCACGGACACCGTTGATTATATCCGGTCCTGCAACGGTCACTACCCATCAATTTGATAAATTTAAACCAACCGTCGAGGCTCTGGTGCGAAAGCAACGCAGCTTATGTGAAGATCTGGTGCGCGAAGCGAAGCAGGCAGTGGAGGCTGGTGATATGGAAATTGCCGGCCGCACCTTTTTCAAGATAAAGACGGCTATGCCGCGCAATACTGAATTATTGAAGGCCATGGAAGATCCGGAAATGCGTAGCGCGATCGATAAGGCCGAGCTTGCACTCTATCAGGATCAACGCAAAACGGAACTCTTTGCGCTTAAAGAAGAGCTTTATTTTTCGATTGAAGAAAAAAGCCAGGAAGCGGATCTCTCGGACATGGGGCGTCATGCATTGAACCCGGATGATCCGGAAGCGTTTACGATCCCTGACCTGGTCACCATCAATCACGACATTGATCAGGACACCTCCCTCTCTGATGAGGAAAAGGATAAGAAGAAAATGGAATCGCAGGAGCTTTATGACGAAGCCAGCCAGCGTATTCACAACATATCCCAGCTGCTCAAAGCGTACTGTGTCTTCGAAAAAGACGTCCACTACGTGATTCAGGAAAACAAAGTCCAGATCGTGGATGAGTTTACCGGACGCATCATGGCCGGACGTCGCTGGAGTGACGGACTCCACCAGGCAGTGGAAGCCAAGGAAGGCGTTACGATTGAAGGTGAAACCCAGACACTGGCAACCATCACGATCCAGAACTATTTCCGGCTCTATGACAAGCTCTCCGGTATGACTGGTACAGCAGAAACGGAAGCGAATGAGTTTAAGGACATCTATAAACTCGAAGTGATCATGGTTCCAACCAACCGCCCATGCCTGCGTGATGATTTTGATGATCTTATTTTCAAAACCCAGAAAGAGAAATACAAAGCTGCGGTCGAAGACATTAAGGAGCGTCACCGCACTGGCCAACCGGTGCTTGTGGGAACGGCCTCAGTCGTGGCGTCTGAAATCTTCTCGCGCATGCTGCAGAAGGAAAACATCCAGCACAGTGTACTCAACGCAAAGTTCCACGAATCAGAAGCTGAGATTGTCGCTCGTGCCGGACAGAAGGGGGCAGTTACTATTTCCACCAACATGGCTGGCCGTGGAACCGATATTAAACTGGGTGAAGGGGTGGCAGAGCTCGGCGGACTGCACGTCCTGGGCACTGAACGGCATGAATCGCGCCGTATCGACCGCCAATTACGCGGACGCTGTGCCCGTCAGGGAGATCAGGGATCATCCCAGTTCTTTATTTCCTTCGAGGACGATCTGATGCGTAACTTCGGAGATTCACGACGCATGACGACGATCATGACCAAACTGGGCATGGAGGAAGATGAAGGACTCTGTCATCCTTGGCTCAACCGCACGGTGGAAACAGCTCAGAAACGTGTTGAGGGGCGCAACTACCAGATGCGTAAACATACACTGCAATATGACGATGTGATGAACCAGCAACGGCAAGTAATCTACACATACCGCAACGATATACTTGAGGCAGAAGACCCGCGCAATGATGTTTACGAAATGGTCGAAGACGGCATTCGGCAGGAAACGGATTTGCGGCTGGGTGAAGAAAATCCTGACATGGACGGTTATGTGCGTTGGATTAATTCCACCATGCCGCTGGGACTTTCGCTGGGTGATTTGGAAAATTCCAAGGATCCGAACCTGGTAGCGGACCGCGTTATTGAAAAGATGAAAAAAATCTATGAGCTGAAAGTAAACAGCGAGCTTCCTGAAGCAGTGCAGTCTACCGAGCGCTTTATTCTATTGAATTCGATTGATCGGCTCTGGCAGGAACACCTCTATGCCATGGACAGCTTGCGCACCAGTATCAGTCTGCGAGCCCATGGTCAGAAAGATCCGCTGATTGAATATAAACAGGAAGCGTATGGAATGTTCGAAGAGCTCATGGCCAATATTAAGCGCGACATTCTCGGTAACCTTTTCCGATCCATGAGCAGTCTCAGCGCCTTTGAAAAATTCCTGAACGAACTGCCCCAAAACCTGGTGACGGACCATTATCCCGGTATGGCTGAACAGATTGAAGCATCGAAGCAAACAACACAACTTGCTGCAGCAGCCAAGGAGGAACCGGAGGCCAAACTACCGATCCGCCGCGAACAGGAAAAGTTTGGACGTAACGAGCGGGTAGTAATTCGCCGGGGCAACGATACCCAGACGGTGAAATTCAAAAAAGCGGATATGCTCTTGAACAGCGGATGGATTCTGGTGGGTCGGGCCGAAGACAAATAGACCTCCACAACATGGCAAGCCAGTGCGCAATATTACCAGATGTCTTTGTCTTGGAAACATAACCGTTGCCGCTACTACACGTACCGAAATTCCGGAATATTAAAGTGAATCTGAGGCATTCTGAGTTATGCTCCTAAGCGGATGCAGATTGAGCTGATTACAACAGGCACGGAGCTGCTTATTGACAGGGTAAACACTCACGCGGTGTTCTTTGGGCAGGAATTAGAGCAACTCGGAATACGACTGGTACGCCAGACATCTGTTGGAGATGGAGATGAAATTGCACCTGTTTTGCAGGAAGCATTAGCACGCTCGGAAATCATTCTTGTTACAGGCGGGTTAGGACCCACCTCGGACGATCTTACCCGGGACATAATCGCGCAGTTGCTCGGGCGGGAGCTGGTGTATCAGCCTGAGATCGAAACTCGCATCCGCCATTATTTCAGACGTATTTCCAAATCACCACCCGAGAGTGTGTTTCGACAAGCCTATGTGCCGGCAGGTGCAGAAGTATTAAACAATTCTCAGGGTACGGCTCCCGGTCTGATGCTTGAAAAGGATGCAAAGCAGATCTTTCTGTTGCCCGGGCCACCTCGCGAACTCAAGCCGATGTGGCGCGATACCGTTCTGCCCAGGCTTCAGCGCTATCTGGGTGATCACGCGCAGTCTTCGTCCTATAAATGTCTGGTTGCAGGTATTGGCGAATCCGCCGTGCAGGAACGTGTTGAGCAGCCACTGCGCGAGCTCGTGCCTGACCTTGAGATCGCCTACTGTGCATCTCCAGGCAAGGTGGAGCTACGGCTCAATCATACAGATGAGGCTGTTCTGGACCAGGCTGTCATCCGGCTAAGGAGTGAATTGAAACGAGCTATTTTGGCAGAAAATGGTATGCGCCCTGAAGAGGTAGTGATTCAGCTGGCTCTGGATAAGGAAGTTAAGATTGCTACCGCTGAGTCTTGCACAGGCGGCCTAGTGGCGCACCGACTTACCGGTGTTTCAGGCTCCAGTGCTGTGCTGGAGCGTGGTTGGGTTACCTACAGTAATACCGCCAAAGAAGAATGTATCGGAGTTCCACAGCAGTGGATTACCAAATATGGTGCTGTCAGCCCGGAAGTGGCTTCCGCTATGGCATGTGGAGCATTGGAACATTCACAGGCAGAACTAGCGGTCTCTTTGACAGGAATTGCCGGTCCGACCGGAGGTACTGCCGATAAACCAGTGGGGCTGGTTTATCTGGGAATTGCATACCGAACGGCAGCCAGTAAAAACCGCCTTATTTCCCGTTCGATTAAAAAGCATCTTGTGCCAGAGCGGGAAACCTTTAAAAATATGGCTTCGGATGTAGCGCTAGACCTGTTGCGGCGACGCCTCCTCAATTGGAAATAACACAAAACGATATCTTATACTATGCCCCTAAAATCAGAATCTGCCGATACACAAGACAAGAAAAACCTCGATCTGGCTCTCCAAAGTATAGTTAAACAATATGGCGAAAACTCTATTCTAAGGATGGGAGATGATCAGGCTAAAATGAAAATTCCTGTGATCCCAACTGGCTCTGTGGTGATTGACCGTGCGTTAGGAGTTGGTGGATTTCCTCGTGGCCGCATTGTAGAAATTTACGGGCCGGAATCTTCCGGTAAAACTACCCTGACCCTGACGGTTGTTGCCCAGGCCCAGAAGACAGGCGGCACTTGTGCTTTTATTGATGTTGAACATGCATTGGATCCGCGATACGCACGCAAACTGGGAGTCAACATGTCTGAATTGCTGGTCTCGCAACCGGATTCCGGCGAAGAAGCACTTACTATTTGTGAAACGCTGGTTCGATCTAATGCGGTGGACGTGGTGGTAGTCGATTCTGTGGCTGCCTTGGTAACTAAGAACGAACTGGAAGGCCAGATGGGTGATGCGGTGGTGGGCTCCCAGGCAAGGTTAATGAGTCAGGCCATGCGTAAACTGACCGCACATATTTCTCGTGCGAAAACCATCTGTATCTTCACCAATCAGATCCGTGAAAAAATCGGAGTCATGTTCGGCAGCCCGGAGACCACTCCGGGTGGCAAGGCGCTCAAGTTCTATGCTTCAGTCCGAGTAGATATACGGCGCATTGGTGCCATAAAGGCAGCTAACGGGGAAGTTCTAGGTAACCGCACCCGCATCAAAGTGGTTAAGAATAAGGTGGCACCTCCATTTACCCAGGCTGAATTCGATATCATGTACAATGAAGGCATTTCTAAAACCGGCTCTCTGATTGATCTGGCAATAGAGCAAGGGGTTGTCGAGAAAAAGGGTGCCTGGATTTCCTTTGAAGGTAATCATGTAGGGCAGGGACGGGATGCCGCTAAAAAAGAGCTCAAGGAAAATGAAGCACTTTACATGAAGATCGAGGCAAAAGTGATGGCTAATCTTGCTCCGGCGGAAGAAGAACCGAAAGAAGAGAAGAAGGCGGTGTTGCCGGAAAGCAAACCGACCGCCAAGCCCGTAGCCAAAAAATAATGGTAGACTGAAAAGCTCCGCGGATATTCGAGTTTCCGGGTATGACTAATTAGAAACGTCTAAAAGTATAGGATCAAATTTTCCCTGGAGAAATTCGGCGTTCATTTCCTTCAGCCGCCGATTTGACGTTTGCCAGTCGGCACCTTTAAAGTCAACATCAGCACCAGTTCATGGATCGTGCAGCAGGACATATCGATGAGGAGGTCATCCCGCCATTGCATAGCAAAACCGTAAAAACGGTTTTGAATATTTTTCTGCTTAAATGTTTCTCTCTTTTCCTAACTACAGCACTGTATTGGGTCATTGAGCATTTTTTTGGAGCGGAGGCAGTCGGAGCTTTCGGCTTTTATTTTTCAGTAATCAGTATTGGTGTGCTGCTGGCGTCGTTTGGTTTTGGTAATGCAGTGCTGAAGCTAAGCGGTGCGGCTTCTAATGAATACGAGCTGGCAGACGTATCTCAGACCTACCGCATTATGTTGCGGATGGCCGCCAGCGCAGCAGCAGCACTTTCACTGCTTATTCTGGTCTCGGCAGAGCAAATGGCGAAAGTATTTCTCAACGATGCGAACCAGGCATCCGTGTTTTATTGCGCAGCCATAGCGATTCTTCCATTTTCACTGCTGGAAATTTCATCAGAAGTGATCCGCGGTCGCGGCAAGACAAACCTCTATATGATCTTCAAGGAGGCCGGGATTTGGGTAGTGGCTGCTCCGATTTTGTTTTTCCTGCTCTCCGCACACTATGGCTATATGAGTCCGATTTTTGCACACTTGATCGGAGTAGTGATTTTGAGCGTTCTAGGCATTCTGGTTACACAGGAATTGTTGAAAACTAAAGAGGGTATTGCAGGAACCGCGTTGAAGATAAAGAGTCTGCTCAAGCTTTCATTCCCGATGCAGATGTCCAAGGGCTTGAACTGGTCTTCCTTATGGATTGATATCTTGATTATGGGAGTATTCGTCGGACCGGATCTGGTAGGAGTATATCTCGTTCTGAATCGTGTGGCGGCATTTGCACAGCAGATTTCCTACAGCATCAATGTATATGTGGCACCGCGGATTGCCTATCATTATCAGCAGAAACGGATGCAGCATCTGAGTCAACTGACTCGGGATTCGGTGCGCTACGGGGTATGGATTGTTATTCCCTTCATTCTGTTTCTGGCCATGGCAGGTAAGCCGATCCTGATATTTTTTGATCAGGATTTTGTTATCCATTACCTTCCATTTATCATTTTACTACTGGCCAATTTTTTGGATACCTCCTGCGGTCCCGTCGGATACTTACTGAATATGACAGGCAAAGAACAAAGCTCGGTGCATATCATGGTAACGACGACACTCGTGCGGATCATTTTCCTGCTGCTACTAGTAGGTTATATGCAGATGGGTCTGTTAGGTGCCGCATTAGCTCACTTAGGTTTTGTGCTGGTTTGGAATGTGATATCACTGGTGGTTATTCAAAAACACCTCGGGTTTATTCCTGCTTATATCCCGTTCTGGAAATATCGACTCCAGCAGAAATAGTCACTGTTCTTATTCGGGCCGGTTAAGATAGCGGGTAGTAGTGCGCATCAGTGCTCGTGGCATAAACCGGAGTGATTGAGTCAGGATGACATTCTTCCAGGAGTGTACAGCTACGATTTTTCCGCGCTTCATCGCACTCCAGCTCCAAACGGCAACATCCTGCGAGGTAGGGACAGGTCCTTTAAAGAAGTAAGGGCGCTCGATATCAGAAGCCACCAGAAACTCTGATTCCGTGGGCCCTGGACAAAGTGCAGACACGACTACCCCGGTGCCTTTCATTTCCCCTGCCAGGCCTTCTGAAAAATGCAGTACGTAGGCTTTGGAGGCATAGTAGACCGACATCAGTGGTCCCGGCAAAAATGCTGCGGTAGATGCTACATTCATGATATAGCCTGTATTTCTTTGTTCCATCAGCCGGGCGGCATGACGTGAGAGGTAGGTAAGCGCTGTTATATTAACGTTGATCATATCTTTCTGTTTATTCCATTCTAGATCTACGATACGTCCCGATCCGCCAAAACCGGCGTTGTTAACCATTACCTCAAGACGGTCTGCAGATGCAGTCATACAATCGCTTACCAGATCCCAATGAGGCTCCCGTGACAGGTCGGCACTGAGAATCTTTGTCTTCGTACCATGTTGTACTTCACATGCTTGAGCAACCTCTCGCAGCTTGTCTTCACGCCGCGCCACCAGAATCAGATCGTATCCGTCTGCAGCCGCAACCGTTGCTAGTTCACGACCAATGCCTGAGCTGGCACCTGTAATCATCGCTAAAGGTTTCATGTAGCCACGCTAACGTCTTTTGCCCAAAAATCCAATGCAACAAAGCGGATGGCGTCTCTACAGCATTCAGATTGTAAATAGCAGGCATCTGTGGCATGCTTTTATCGCTGATGGAATATCGACGTTGCGGAAAGAGTGGCTTGTTACTGCCGATGATTTCACTGGGAGGATGGCATAATTTTTCATCTTTGGAACATGCACGTGCGCTCACAATGTCCGCGTTCAACCTGGGAATTACTCATATAGATCTGGCCAATAACTATGGGCCCCCAGGCGGAATGGCAGAAACCCAGGTCGGGCGTATTTTGGAAAAAGAGCTCGCTAATCATCGTGATGAGATCGTGATTTCCACCAAGGCGGGTTATCATATGTGGGATGGTCCTTATGGTGAGTGGGGATCAAAAAAACACCTGCGGGCAAGTCTGGATCAGTCACTCAAACGTCTGGGTCTGGACTACGTAGATATTTTCTACTCACACCGTTTTGATCCGGGTACTCCACTGGAGGAAACGATGGAAGCATTACATCAGGCGGTGCGAAGCGGGAAAGCACTTTATCCTGCTATCAGCAATTATCCGAAAAAGGCGGTTAAAAAAGCAGCAAGGATCATGAAAGAACTGGGAACTCCGCTGATAGCTCATCAGTGCGCTTATAATATGTTTGATCGTGCTATCGAGGTGGCTCAGGTAATGACGGTATCTGAGGAATACGGCATGGGAATGGTGATCTTTTCCCCACTTGCTCAGGGAATGCTGACGGATCGCTATCTGAGTGAAATTCCTCAGGATTCCCGCGTGGTTACATCAGGAGAAACGCTTAGTGCAGAGCATATAACAGAAGCCAGACGGAAGATAATTGGTGCGCTGAACGAACTGGCTTCCGAAAGAGGGCTGTCTCTGGCACGATTGGCATTGTTATGGTGTTTGCGGAAAAAAGAAGTTGCCACCGTGCTGATTGGTGCCAGCAAGCCGGAACAAATCCGGGAGAATACAGCAGTAGTTGACGATCTGTTACCGGACAAGGAACTCCTCTTGAGAATCGACAGTATTCTTGAGAGTTAAAAGTGCGAACAGACAGACTACTGCTTGGGCAGACCGATTTTACCGGTTGGTGAGGTATTAATAGGTGATTTCAGTGCATCTTGCACTAATACAGGTTCCCCGTTGTTGCTCCAAAAAAATCGAACAGTTACCATGCCGATGGACAAAGTGTCGTTGTTCTTGAGTTCGGCTTCCTTGACTTGGCGCTGATTGAGACGGGTTCCATTCCGTCCGCCCATGTCTTTCAAGGTGACTTTCTTGCCTGTAACCGTGATCAGTGCATGTTGTCGCGATACTGTTTTGTCTGCTATGACAAGGTCGCAGCTGTGGGAGCGTCCGACAATGGATTCACCAGTTCCGAGGATAAAAAGCTTGCGACCATTTGCATCATCATCTCCTTCAAAATGCACAGAAGTGGTAATTCGAAAGTAGTTGGGCTGATCCGCGCCCGGATCTTCCATTCGTGACTGGCTGCCGATTTTTTCCGGCTGGTCGACGTGAACAGCGGATTCCATGAGAATGAGCTCGGTTGGACGCTCGATGGTTTTCTGGTCCGGCCGGACATTAGCTTCAAAGTGGAGCTCACTCGACTCAACGCGCAACAAAGCCCAGAGTGCTTCTTCTCCCAGAAATGCCGGGCACTCTGCGTGCACCAGATGGCCAAATTCCATGTAAAGTTTTCCTTCCTGCTCGGCAGACTTTACTTCCAAACATCCGGAACTTGAGCTTAGCAGCGACTGATAAAGAAAGTCCAAAAGTTCTTTGCGTGTAGCCACTTACCTGTACTAGTCCAGGGACCTGCCCGGCCACAAGCAAAAACCGGAAGAAGTTGCAAAAAGGCAGAAGGAGAAACCGTTGCAAAAAATTAATCATCGGAAGGCAGATCCACAGTAACTGCAGGCACGGTGTTTTCATACCAACGCAGGGCACCTCCTGCGTCGGCAGAGATAACATCTGTGTCCCCGTCTCTATCGAGATCATGCAACAAGATGCCGCTGGTCGCTGTCCCTTGCGAGCCACTGCTCAATGTCCTTCGCAGCCAGGCCGGGGAAGCGGCTTCCGGTGTCGGGTTACGCAGCCACAGCAAGTGTTCCAATGGATCCGGTGCTGAAACATATCCCAGCACCAGATCGTTAAAACCATCCTGATCCAGATCGGCAATTTGCGGATGCTTCAGTGAAGCCTGCCGGCCAGGGACCGGCAGTGGCAGCGGTAGCCAGGCCACTTCGGTCGCTGCCAGGACTTTTTTAAAGCACATTAGACGATTTGCAGCACCCTTTTCCTGGAGGCAGATGAGCAAATCCAGATGTTGATCTCCGTCAAAATCCACGATAGCTGCACCAGCTGGTTTGAGTGACGAGAGAGTAATGAAATTCTGTTTCCATTCGACTTCCGGGTTTTCCGGCCAGGGATTCTCCAGCCAATAGGCACCCATGCTGTTGGAGCCGGGGGCAGCATCTACCACCAGGAGGTCGATATCTCCGTCTTTCTCAACGTCATCTGCGACGATCAGTAAGGGGTCTGCAGAGGCGCCAATCGTGACTATGCTGCGCTCAGCGCTGTGCGCGTCACTCATCCAGATGACTGTTGGCGCGCTAGCCTGTTCGATGTTAATGGACCGGCCTGCCAATGCAAGATCGCTGATTCCATCATTGTTAAAATCACCCGAATATATGGCCGGCCAGTAGCCGGTCGGTATTGGAATTTCAGTGAAATCCCACGCTCCAGCTTCTAATGCCATCTCAGGTTTCGGAAGGGAGCTGTATAAAACCTGCCTGGAAGGATTCCCGGTAGTAACTACCAGTAATCGTTCCGGTCGATCACGGGTGCCCGCTTCCCACAGGTAAAACTGTCGGATATTAGCAACAGCGGGAATTCGGTGCTGCTTCCACAGCAGCCCATCTTCAGCCGAGTGGTACGAGACATAAACGTAAATAACAGTCGAATTCTCCCGACTTGCCAGGACTTCCGGCCGGCCGTCTCGATTCAGATCTACCAGCGCAACGGCAACAATCTCTTCAGCATTTTCGGCTGCAATGCTGATAGCATGTGCTTGCCATGGCCGGTCTGAGCTATCACTACAGGAAAAAAGAATCAGAGTTAACGCGCTAAGGATTAAGCAGGGAGTGAAATAAACAGAAAAACCGGTTGAACGGGCATATTTCATCAAATCAACCGTACCTTGAGCTAAACGGAATAACATTTATACTAAAACATCATATCTGTATGAACCGCTTTGACAAGACACTGCTGCAAGCTGACGTGCCATTGCAGCGCAGTGCTCCTGAGATTCTGCAGATCAATCTCGGCAAGCTCTGCAACCTCACCTGTGTCCACTGTCACGTCAATGCCGGCCCTAAACGTAGGGAAATCATCACCCGTGAAACGCTCGAAAAAATTCTGAACTGGCTTCGCCAGCCTACTCAGCAGAAAATAGGAACTCTTGACCTGACGGGAGGCACTCCCGAAATGATTCCGAACTTTCAGTGGTTCATTCGTGAACTCCGCACTATTCCGCATGTCCACACGATCATGGACCGACTGAATGCCACGATCCTGCAGGAGCCCGGCTTTGAATGGGTCGCCCCCTTCCATGCCGAGCATCAGCTGACACTGGTGGCCTCCATGCCGTGCTACTCGCCAGACAACGTCAACGCCCAGCGCGGCGACGGCGTCTTTGAGTCCAGCATCTCCGCCTTTCAGAAACTCAACACCTTCGGCTACGGCTCCGAACCGGAGCTGCAGTTGCACTTTGTCTACAATCCCAATGGCGCCTTCCTGCCGGGCGATCAGGCCGAACTCAAAGCCGACTACCAGCGGGAGATGAAGCAGCATTTCGGTATTGTTTTTAATGACCTCTACACCATCACCAATATGCCCATCGCCCGTTATGCGTCCTACCTGCGCCGGAACAAAAAACTGGCCGAATACATGGATCTGCTGATCGAGAACTTCAACCCCTCCTCCATCAACGGCCTGATGTGCCGTAACACCATCAGCGTCGGTTGGGAAGGCGAGATCTACGATTGCGACTTTAACCAGCAGCTCGGCCTCGGCGTCGACAATGCTGCTGGCCCGATTTACCTGTGGGATCTGGACCTCAGCGACTGGACTGACCGCGCCATCCAGACCGGCGACCACTGCTTCGGCTGCACCGCCGGTGCCGGCAGCTCCTGCACGGGGGCACTGGTTTAGGTTTAACGCAGAGTTCGCAGAGTGGGAAACGAGGTATATAATTCTCAGAAATTATAACCGACAAAACGTCTGATCTCCGTTAGGTTTAACCTATGCGGTGGATTCCTAAATTCTGTATGACCAGAATGTTCCGACAGGGCCTTCTGGTCATCTTTAGCCTCTCCATATTCTGTGTTGCCGTCCTTCTTCTCGCCGGATGCTTCCATGCCCAAAAAGGAAAAGCGAAGCTGGTAGATATCCAGCCTGAGATTCGCGAGGCTGGAGGCAAGCTGACCTTTGAGGATTTTGATATAGAGCCGGGAGAAGTAGAAACGGAGGACTTCATAGAATTTAAAAAACTGATTAGTGAGGCAAAAAAACTACACCGAGACATTGAAGAAAAGACGGGAAGAATAGATATCGGGACGGATTTCGTGGCAAAAGAATATGCCATAACAACGAAGAATAGTTCGTTGTTCGGAATCAACAAAGGAGTGACATGGGAGGACATGGACAAAAACTACCAACCAGTTCGTAGGCTTTGGGAGAAGGCTGTAGATCTATTGTCCCGAGGGGATGTTCGTTACGTTCCGGCTTACGACCAAGGATTAGGCGCAAAAACGTTTCATGTCAGCCTTACGCTAGATTTGGTCAGGGTTGGAAGACAATTAATATTTATTGAGCTACAAAAGGAAAATTATAATAAAGCATTAAAGTATTACGAACAACTAATAACCATGAATAAGCACATTGTAGGTAATCGGCGTTATAGTTTGATAGAAGGCCTGGTTACCGTGACGTTAGATGGTGTTTATGCGGGGATAACACGGCAGTTTTTAATAGGAGCTAATCTGAATCTTGAGGAGATCAATAAGCTGAGAAAACTTGTTCAGCCACCAAAGGGGTTTAGAGATTTGTTTGAGTCCATTCAAGGAGAGCGTGCCATTCATGGAAGTAAGGCGTGGAACGAAATGATCAAAAGTAATAGTGAGCTAGCTCAACTATTTGCTGGATATGAATTTGATTCGTTTCAGATGATCGAAAATGATAGGAATGTTTTTCACGTCTCAACCGCCTATGTACATCGGAAATTTTTTATCCATGAGGACTACCACTTCTATCTCTCTTGTATGTGGGGTTTAGAGAATTTGAGTATGGAACTTCTGAATGGAACAGTTTCATATCTCGATGCGATTGAAAAAATCGATGAGATATATATCAAGCCCCAGTCAAATCTCTCAGGATTGTATTCCTTGTTAAATTTAACATTGCCGGGAATGGATTTAGCGATACAGAAGATGGTCTTTATGGAATCTCTCATTAGGCAGTCCATGATAGCTATTGAGTTGGAGCGTTACAAAATACGAACGAGCAAATACCCGGAAAAGCTAAGTGGGTTATCACTGCCAGAAGACATAGATCTACGAGATATTATTACACTGCAACCCATGCAGTATCGCCGGGAAAATGACGGTCAGAGTTATACTCTATATAGTGTAGGTTCGAATAATACAGACGATGGCGGTGAGCTGGTTCCTCAAGGAAGAAACGATGAGGGAGTTCGAATGAAAGAGGACACTACTCCAGACTGGATCTGGCCGAAGGTGGTCTTCGAATAATTCAAAAACCTCTGCGCTCTCTGCGGTGAATATCCTAATGCCTGAAATGCCGGTGGCCGCCGAAGACCATGGCCATGTCGGCTTTATCTGCGGCTTCGATGACGGCTTCGTCACGCACACTTCCACCGGGTTGAATGACGGCGCTGGCCCCGGCTTTGGCGGCGGCTTCAACGCCGTCGGGGAACGGGAAGAAGGCGTCGGAGCAGATGGCACTGCCTTTTAAGGATAATCCGGCCTCCCCTGCTTTCCAGACGGCGATGCGGGAGGAATCGACGCGGCTCATCTGACCGGCACCGATTCCCAGAGTGCGGTCATGTGAGGAGTAGACGATGGCGTTGGACTTCACGTGCTTGACCACGCGCCAGCCGAATTCCATGGCGCGGATTTCGTCTTCGGTGGGTTGGCGTTTGGTAACGACCTTCCAGTCGGCTTTCTGTTCCATCGCCAGATCGGTTTCTTGCAACAATAGACCACCTGGCACGGATTTGATATCGAGGCGGTTTCCTTTGGCGGCTGATAGATGGTTTTCGATCAGGCGCAGGTTCTTCTTTTTCATCAGCAGCTCTTTGGCGTCGTCGTTGAACGATGGTGCGATGATGACTTCACTGAAGATTTCCGAAATGGATTCCGCGACGCCGAGATCCAATTCCTGATTGACGACGATGATGCCGCCGAACGGCGCCTGATTGTCAGTCGCGTAAGCATGATCCCATGCCTGTTTCAGGGAATCGCCCCGTCCCAGTCCACACGGATTGGTGTGTTTGAGGATAGCGAGCGTCGGTTCCGGAGAATCGCTGAATTCTGCGATCAATGCGGTGGCGGCCGAAATGTCGATGATGTTGTTATAGGAGAGTTCTTTGCCGTGCAGCTGGTTGAAGTGCTCGTGGAAGTTGCCGTAAAGCGCGGCTTGCTGGTGCGGGTTCTCGCCGTAGCGCAGTCCCTGGGCTTTGCTGAAACCGATGGTAAAGGATTCCGGGAACGGGGAATCATCCGGCTGTGTAGTCTGACCGGTCAAGTAGCCGGCAATCAGACTGTCGTAACGGGCGGTGTGGCGGAAAACTTTGGCGGCCAGTGCTTCGCGGGTGGCTGCAGAGGTTTCGCCGTTGGATTTGAGTTCGTCCTGCACGGTGGCGTAGTCGGCGGGGTCGCAGATCACGCTGACACTGCGGTAGTTCTTAGCCGCACTGCGCAACATGGACGGGCCGCCAATGTCGATGTTCTCGATCAGGTCTTCATGCGCGACGCCTTCTTTTTTCAGAGTCGCTTCAAAGGGATAGAGATTCACCACCACCAGATCAATGGGTTCGATCCCGTGTTCGCTGGCTTGAGCAACGTGTTCGTCGTTATCGCGCAGGTGCAGCAGTCCGCCGTGGACTTTCGGATGCAGGGTTTTGACGCGACCGTCCATCATCTCCGGAAAGCCGGTGAAGTCGGAGACGTCGATCACTTCCAGCCCAGCGTCGCGCAGCATCCCGGCGGTGCCGCCGGTGGAGAGCAGGTTCGTCCCGCCTTCCGCGAGAAACGTGGCAAATTCAACCAGTCCGGATTTATCGGAGACAGAGAGGAGAGCGTTTTTGATCATAACAAAGTGATTAAGTAATTAAGGGATTAGGTGATTAAGTTTTGGAAATTAGCCTTCGGATTTTAGTTTTCGTTTGAGGCCTGCAACGAGAGCGGAGGTTTCGTCGATTAAGTCGTAGAGTGGATTGATCGCCTCCTGAGTGAAGTAGCCAACTCGCAATCCGCCTTCTAGCTGTGTATCTAATTCGCTGAGTGAGCCCTCAGCGGTGTTCAGGAAGCGGGCAAAGTCTTTTTGTGAATCTTTAGCCGCGCCTTCTGCGATATTAGAGGCGACGGATTGTGCCGCTCTGCGCATCTGCGAACTCAGTCCGAAAAGCTCCTCTTTGGGTAAGATCTTGGTCAGTTGGAAGATGTCCACATATAGATCCATTCCCTTCTGCCACGCTTTAAGCCTGCGGTGTGGTCGTTCTGATCTCATAAGCGTCCAATAAACTTAATCACTAAATCACCTAATCCCTTAATCACCACAAGCTTAAAACTTAAGCTTCGTCACGCCTTTGCCGGGGACGACGGAGCCGATGATCCACGACGTGGTTTTGTCCAGAATCCTGACTGCGTCTTTGGGTGAAACGATGGCGACCATTCCGATGCCCATATTGAAGACGTGGTACAGTTCCTCCGGAGAGACACGGCTTTTCTCCTGTAGGAAACGGAAGATCGGTGGCATCTTCCAGCTGCCAATCTGGATTTCCACATCCACGTTCTTCGGCAGGATGCGTGGGATGTTATCCACAAAGCCGCCACCAGTGATGTGGGCCAGTCCTTTGTAGGTCACATGCCGGGAGAGTTTTTTAAGCATGGGCTGGTAGTTGACGTGAGTGGCCAGCAAGGCTTCACCGATGGTCTGCCGGGTGCCCGGCAGACCATCGGTGACCTTGAGGCGCAGTTCCTTGAATAGGATGGAGCGTGCCAGCGAAAATCCGTTGGTGTGGAGCCCGGACGAGGGGAAGCCGACTAAGACATCGCCTGCTTTGATCTTTTTACCGGTAATCATCTTCTTCTTATCCACAATCCCGACAATGGTTCCGACCAGATCATAGTCATCGCCATGGTAAAGACCGGGCATCTGCGCGGTTTCCCCACCGATCAGTGCGCATTTTGAATTTGCGCAGGCGGAGGTCATGCCGCTGAGGATCTGGCTAAATGTGCCGGGATCGAGACTGGAGGTGCCGAGGTAATCCAGAAAGAAAAGTGGTTCCGCGCCGAGCACGGCAATGTCGTCGATGCAGTGGTTGACCAGGTCCGAGCCGATAGTGTCATGCTTCATCATCATCGAAGCGACTTTCAGCTTGGTGCCGACTCCGTCAATGCTGGTGACCAGCACGGGATGTTGGTACTTCTTGAAGCGGGCATCGAAGAGACCTCCAAATCCGCCAACCGAGCTGAGCACTTCGGGACGATGGGTACCTTTCACCTGATCACCGATTCCGGATTTGACGGAATTACCCAACTGCAGGTCGACTCCGGCCGCGGCGTAGGCGGTTTCAGATTTCTTCTTTGAGGCTTTCTTGGCGGCACTCATGAGAGGGTGAAGATAGACAGACGGATTCGATAGTACACGCAGAAAATGCGAAAGTCCGAATTAAGAATGAAAAATCAAGAAATCTCCGGTTTCCGGCTCTGTGATCTCTGTGCCTCCCCCCGACTAGGCTCGGGGCCTGAGCCTGTCGAACGGCTGTGGTGAGTTACTCCCCGTTTTCTAGCGCAAAGCCGCCCTCTCCATCTTTCAGCCGGGTCATGGTTTTATCGAAGCGATCGAGGTCGCGATTGGCCTTGGTGTAGTCGGTTTGAGCCTGCTGCAGGCGCTGTCCTACCTTTTCGAAGTCTACCCGGAAATTCCGGAAATGTCGTTCCATATTCTGGATGGATTTCATCATTTCCCGTGCATTTTCCTGCATTTCATACCCGCGGAAAGCCAGCGCGACGGCATACAATGTGGCACCCATAGTATTGGGGGAAACCAGGCTGACTTTGACGTTGCGGCAATGTGCCATCAGGTCGGTCTGTTTCAAAATCTCGTAATACAGGCTCTCGCTGGGAACAAACAGAAAAGCCTGATCGGCGGTACCGAGTTCCGGCCGGATGTATTTCCTGGCAATGTCACTGGACATGTGCTTGATAATGGTTGCCAGTTCCTTACGGGCTGCCACCATGGCGGTTTCGTCCTTAGCTTCGTCCATGAGTGCGACAATTTTGTCTTTCGGAAACTTGGCATCAATGCACATCTTTACCTCTTTAATGGTAATGGTGGCATCCGGCTGACACCCTTCCGCCAGTCGTGGCTGCCATTCGTAAGCACCGGTAGGTAGAATGTCTTCCAGCAGTTGTTGCAGTGCGGTTTCCCCGAAGTTTCCCTGAAGTTTTGGTGAAGCAAGGATGTGGTTGAGTTCCCCTACCTGTTCGCTGACCTTGAGCATCTGATCCGCGCTGGATTTGAGGTGTGTCAGGCTTTGATTCATCTCCTTGAACGCGCCGAAATTCTGGTCGAAGTTTTCCTGCAGCTTCTTCTCCACGCCACCACGGATTTCCTGCAGTCGCTCATTGGTCTGGGTCTGGAGAGCCTCAAAGCGCTTTTCCAGCACCAGGGACTGGTTGCGCAGCGACTGCTGGAGCTCCTCGCGCAGCTGCCGGCTGCTTTGCGAGCTGAAATCGCGATAGTCTGCTTTTTGATCCCCAAGCGATTTCTGCAGGATTTCGCGCAATTGAGTGAGGTCGTGATTTTGTGAAGACTGCAGCTTGGATGGCAATTGTAACGCAATCACCAGACAGCCTAGTGCAATGAGTAAAGCGAGTCCGCACAGGATGGCAACAACGGTAAGCATGCTCCATCTTCTCTTACCGTTTTCCTGAGTCAATAAGGGAGAGGAGCTAAGCGTGACCGCTTTGATTCAATGCTTTAGTGGTCAACGTGGTCATTGGCGACAATATGCAGAATATTGAGGCAATGATTTCCGATGTGTTCCATGTGGTTGAGCATATCTATGTAGAGCATTTCTGCGGCGATATTTTCGGATTGGCTCATGCGTTCCATGGCAAAGCGGCGGAGTCGTTTCCGCGAGCGGTTGATCTCGTTCTCCAGTTCGACGCCACGTGTCATCATGTGGGAAGTGATCTCAGCACCAAAATTACTGGTGGTGAAATCGATCATCTGCAGCACCCAGCCGGAGAATTCTTCCAGCTGCCCTTCGATTTCCGGGGCCAGGGTGCGATTTTTGCGGTGACGCTTGGCGGTAAGCTTGATCAGGCGATACGTACAGTCACACATCGCTTCAAGTTCTGCCACACCCCGAATGAGAGTAGTGACACGGGAGGCACCCTCATCGCTCAGGTTCTTGCTGGAGCACATCATCAGGTGATTGGTGATGTTTTCTGCCATCATGTCGGAGATATTCTCCATTTCCTTGAGTTCTTTCACTTTTTGAGAAAAATCTTTATCCGGGTTTCTGTAGACCTCCTGGAACCCGGTAAACATATCGCGTGAAAGTCGAGCCATCCGAATCACTTCATTCTGGGCGCCGGCAACATTGAGCTCCCCAGTGCTGGGCAAGGCCTGGCTGGCCTGAATTAGTGCGGCATTTTTAATTTCATGGTCCTTGCTGTCGATGGCCCAGGAAACGAACTTGACTAACTGGGGAACAAAGCCGACGAGCAGCAGCGTGTTAGTGATGTTAAAGAGCGAGTGGAACAGGGCCATATGTTCCGGCAGTTTTTCCGGAGCGCTGCTTTCACCGGGCATTAGGACATCCACCAATCCGGTAAAAGGCACAAAAAGTAGCATCATCCAGCAGACACCGATCAGATTGAATGTCAGGTGCGCCAGCCCGGTGCGGCGGGCATTTGTATTAGCGCCGATCGCAGCGAGATTGGCCGTGATCGTAGTCCCGACATTTTCTCCCAGGATGATGGCGCAGGCGCTAGGATAATCAATCCAGCCTTTGAAGGCCAGCGCCAGAGTAATAGCGCCTGCGGCCGAGGACGACTGAACAATGATAGTTAAAACGGTTCCGAAGGCGAAGAAGGCAAAGAACTTCACCATTGCATTGGCTTGCCAGTTCGTGACAAAGTCAAACAGTTCCGGGTTGCTGCGTAAATCCGGAACGGAATCTTTTAAAAATCCCAACCCGAGAAAAAGCACCCCGAAGCCGACCAGGGTAGTGCCCCATTCTTCCTTGCTCAGGCTTTTGAACAGCAGCAATGCCATGCCGATTCCAATGGCGGGCAGTGCCAACGTAGAAACGCTGAATTTAAATCCAAGATAAGACACCAGCCAGAAGGTAACAGTGGTGCCGATATTGGCTCCCATGATCACACCGATGGCCTGACGCAGTTGGACCAGACCCGCATTGACAAAACCAACCAGCATGACAGTGGTGGCGGAAGAAGACTGGATGATAGACGTCGTCAGAAAGCCGGTAAAAATACCGGCAAAGCGATTACGGGTCATCGTATTAAGTAACTGACGCAAACCGGAGCCGGTGGTGCGTTGCAGCCCCTCGCTCATGATTTTCATTCCGAAAAGAAAAAGTCCGAGACTTCCGAATATTGCAATAGCCACCGAAATCATGATCACAAGAGAAGCGCTGGAATCTCAGAAATCGAGATAATTTGTTACAATAATATGACAAAAACACGAGTGGGCGAAAAATTAAGGCTCGCCCGAAAAGGTTCGTATTCTACGTTAGGAGTTATGAAAAACAGACCTTGTCAGGTCGCTTTCAAGACGCTCGGACTGGTTATCTGCATGTGCCTTCTGTCCATAAAAGTATGGGCAGAGCAGCATCGGCAATCATCACTTACGCTACAGGAACGTGAATATATAGAGCAGCGTGGAAAACTGCGTGTGGGTGCAGACCCCAACTGGCCTCCATTCTCGTTCTTTGACGAAACGGGTGAGTTTACCGGGATCGACCATGAATTTCTCACCCTGATTCAACAGCATACGGGACTGCAGTATGAATTTATCCGAACGGATTCCTGGGAAGAAACCTATGGGATGGCTCAGCAGGGTGAGTTGGATCTTGTCTGCGGATTTTCAAAAAGTGAAGAACGGGAAAAGCAGTTTGTTTTTACTCAACCTTACCTGTCGTATCCGCTTGCTATTATCACCCGCTCGGAGCACCCGCTGATTATCGACATCCGCTTCAATAAAAATCGCAGATATGTGCTGCCGGATGCGCACGTGACCACGGAAAGGCTAATTCGTGATTTTCCCGAACTCAATATTACGACGGTTCCTTCGTCGCGGGACAGCCTGACCTGGGTTAGTCGCAGAAAAGCAGATGCTACGCTGGAAAACCTCGTTTCTGCCAAAGCGATCATTCGTGAGCATGGGTTGACCAATCTTAAGATTGGCGGAATTTCCAGCTACCGTTTCGAGTTGCATTTTGCCGTGCCTAGGGAGGAGGTGATGCTGCAGCGAATTTTAAATAAAGGGCTGGCCCGTATTTCCGAGCAGGAACAGTTTTCCATCCTGAATCGCTGGATTGAAGTGGAGCATGATCCACTCATCATTTGGGAAAATGTGTGGAAGACCGCGTTGCTGCTTGGGATCCTGGTGGCTGGCATCATTATCTTTATCACGTATTGGAACCGGAAATTGTCTGCAGAAATTGGCAAGCGCCGCGAAGTGGAAAGCCGGTTGCGGCGGGCCAATGAAGAAAAGGACTTTGTGATGTCGATGGTGGCCCATGATTTAAATAACCCGCTGACTGTCATGGAAATGCAACTTGAATTAATGGAGGATGCAAATCACGGGCAACCCGGATTAACAAAAATGCGCACGATGGTGTCGCGTATCAGCAGGTTGATTCGGCAATTGGTATTGCTTAAGACACTCGAAAAGAAGGCAAAAGCACCGGATGCAGATAGTGTCGACATCAATGCATTAGTGTCGGATGTTGTGGCGATTCATAGAACCAGAGCATTGCAGAAAGATATTTTTCTCGATTATCAACCCGTTTCGGATCAAAACAGTCCGTTATTGAAGACCAATCAGGACGCATTAATTCAGATTATGGAGAATCTGATTTCTAATGCCATCAAGTTTTCTCCCAAAGGCAAAACAGTTAGGGTTGCGATTTGTAAAAATGCGGACAAAATTGAAATTTGCGTTAAAGATGAAGGTCCGGGTATCAGCGCGCAGGAGCAGCAAAAATTATTTAAAGAACCCGTTGCTCCAATCAACCAGCCTACCGGCGGAGAAAGTTCCTCCGGACTGGGTTTGTGGATTTCACACAACCTAATTCAGCGCCTGGGGGGTCGTCTGACCTGCAGCAGTCAGAAGGGAGAGGGAACGGAGTTTACGGTCATACTCCGGCAATCATGATGATCCGGCTAGATCCGTTGCTCTTCCAGATCATAGATGTCAAATAAGACGTAAACTGGTCGATTTCTGGGCACAAATTCTTGCACATAGTCTTCCATGTATTCCTGAATCATATCAGGGCATTCTGACAAACGTTTACCGCGCCACTCATTGTTCCACTTGATAATCTCCAGCCTTTGGCGCGGCTTGGCATTTTTACTGATCCATGTTTCGATTTCTTGATCGGTAGCGCCAGTGGCAACATAGTCTTTGAAGTCTTCGTAAGCTATTCCAGAGAAATCCAGCCAAATGTCATCCAGCGGGCAGCCGGAATGGTATTCGCCTGCTTTTTGGGTCAGTACTGAACGGCATTTGTCAACGCAACGAGCTGCGATTACGTAACCGGCCAGCATTTCACGCGGGCTGCGCGGGAAGGCTTTGGTCAGGTCTTTGGCTAACAGGTAAAGATGGTTGTCACAATGCATGAACAGATTTCCTCAGGTTGAATAATTCAATAAAGTTGCCGAATTCGACAGCGGTAGAAACTTCAAAAATCCAGTCGCCACCTGGATTGTGAGTTGTCTCCCAGTCTTCGGCTGAATGTATGTGCGTTTGATTGGTAGCAGGATGTCGTTGATTTTTTCGTAGTCAACTTTCATCAGTCGCTCGTGATCATCAGTATATGACAACAGAGCCGGAGATTTATTCCAACGCTTTAAGCGATTAATTTTGCTGACGCTAAGGTTAGATTTTCGACTAGTGCTTTGACGCGTTTGGCAGAACCTGCGTCGGAAAGTGATCCATCCTCCGCAAAAGCCCCGTAAGCGTTACCAAGGGCAACCTGATCCGGCAGCACCAGCGTATTGATATTACCAAAAATCTCGCGCACCTGACGCAAGACACGCATACCACCTAACCCGCCTGGAGAGGCAGCCATCAGTCCGACCACCTTACCGTTATAGCAATCCAAGGGCGGCTCATCGTCGGACTCCGGACGCGAGCACCAGTCGATCACGTTCTTCTGCATGGGGGTGATCCCGCTGTTGTATTCCGGGGAGGAAATCAGAAAGGCATGGTGCTCCCGCATCAATGCTTTGAGCTTTTTGGCGTTCTCGGGCAAGCCTTCCGCGGCTTCCAGATCCTGATCAAATAGGGGTAACGGATAATCCGCCAGATCAATGACAGTGATCTCGGCCAGTTCCGCATCCACCTGCGATGCAGCAAAACAAATGAGCTTCTTATTACAAGAGTCCTGGCGGGCACTTCCAGCGAAGGCGAGAATTTTTGGTTTCATCTTAGTAGATTTTAATGAGGTCAGACTTATCGTAGCGGATCTTGGGCAAATGGCCGTATTTATCGGAGTCGCTGCGGTAGCCAGCGGGGCAGACGACGGCGGCGGTCAGGCTTTTTTCGTTCAGACTCAGCACTTCATTGTATTTGGCGGGCATGAAGCCTTCCATCGGGCAAGTGTCGACTCCAGCCATGGCGGCCGCCAGCATGAATTGCCCCAGCGCGATGTAGGTCTGCTTGATCGCCCAGTCTTTCTGCTGGGCGGCATCCATACTATCAATCAGGAAGCTAACTATCATCTTCCGGTATCCGTCCAGCGTGGAAATATCTTCTCCACGTGAATCTGCAGTGGCTTGCAGAAAACGGTCGATGGTTGCTTCATCAATGGTTGTCTGCACGGCGAAAACAACCAGATGAGAGCACTGGGTCACCTGTGCCTGATTCCAGCTGTGCGGCAGCAGTTTTAGCTTGGTATCTTCGTCCGTAATGACCAGAAATTTCCAAGGCTGCAGTCCAAACGAAGAAGGTGTCAGAACCAGCGAATCTTCCAGCGCAGTCCAAATTTCTTGCGGGATCTTCCGGGAGGTATCAAAAACTTTGGTAGCATAACGCCATTTCAAGGCGTCTACGATATCGGAGGCAGGAATTGGATTCATGGATTTGTAATCTGATTGCGGTTTGAAGAAAGTCAACCCATCGGAACAGTGACGTCCGGCATGCAACATCGAAAACCGAATGTCCCAAAATAGAGAACCATGGGAAGTTGTGTTGTCGGGCCTGGGGAGTTGAAAATGGATCAGTTTACCGGTTCTGCCCGTGGCGCTTCGGTTTCGATAGTGTCATGGATCTCTGCCCGCGGGAGTTCTTCCCCCGTAGGTGCAAAGGCATCTTTTTCCTGGGGCGGGAAGACCCATTCCCAGGCCTTACGCACCACAGATTTATCTTCCGGCTCATAGATGGTGGGTTCAAATTCGTTATCCAGTCGGGCCAGCGCATTGCCGCGTTGCTCGTCGCGCACGTACTCTGCCGGGCCGCCCACAGTGGTATTTTTAAAGATCCAGAAGACTTTTTCTTCTTTCTTCTGCTGCACCTTTTCCACGCCCGGAGGCGGGTAGAAGTCCTTGGGTGGATAATACCGGTTTGCTTCTTTCATCACACTGGCCCAGATCGGCACGGCGACACGACTGGCATAACCGCCTGGCATAATGGGTTTGGGCTGATCAAATCCAACCCACACCACCGCAGTGATCTCGCTGGTGTAGCCTGCAAACCATGCGTCTTTGTAATCATTGGTCGTTCCCGTTTTGCCACCTAGACCTTTTTCAAATTTATAAGTTTGCCGTAATGCACGGCCGGTGCCACGTGAAACCACCCCGGCCAGGATGTCCTGCACCTGATAGGCCACTTGTGGCGAGATGACGCGCTTGCGCTCGTCGATGCGCTCGTAGAGCACGCGGCCGTCGTACATTGCGATGGATTGGATCAGGAATGGATTCAGCGCTACGCCGTAGTTCGGGAAAATGGAAAATGCTGAAGCCAGCTGAATCGGGGTCAGTGCGCAAGCGCCGAGAAAAGAGGATGGAAACGGATCAATCTCCTGTCCGGTTAGCTCACGCATAAAGTAAGAAAAACTGTCGGGGCCGGATGCCAAACCAATGCGCATGGTAGCGTAATTATTGCTGGATTCCAGTGCAGCGCGGATCGTAACATAATCTGGTCCCGAACCAGCGTTAGGTAGCTCGGAACTGGCCAGCCGCAGGTCAAATGGACTGCGATCTACTTCGGTAAAAGCAGTGGCATTGAGTACATTGAAAGCATGAGCGTAGACAAACGGCTTTACGGTTGAACCGATCTGGCGTTTTGAGAGTAGCGCGCGATTAAATGTGCTTTCGTCGAAGTGGCGCCCGCCCACCACGGATAAAATCCCGCCATCCACATTGCTGATGGCAACAAAGGCACCCTGCAGGTAGGGAGGTTCCTGGGAAAAATTCGGGTCGGTGGCTAGATACATGCGGCGGGTATTATGGGGGAAGCCTTTACGGTTTTCCAGTTGGGTCAGGCTGTTTTGCAAAGCTGTAGTGGCTGCTTTTTGAAAGCCGAGGTCGATAGTCGTGTGAATATGGAGTCCGCCTTGGAATAGAATTTCTTTAGTGATGAACTCTGGCAGCATGTCACGCACCACTGCGGTGATGTAGGAACCGGGGATGTCGACGAGTGGCCGCAACGTTAGCGGCTTGGCGGCCGCGGCCCGGGTTTCCTCTTCGGTAATAAATCCCTGTTCTTCCATACGTGAAAGGGTAAAAGCCCGGACTTGGCGAGTTTTGTCCGGATTTTTCCAGGGAGTAAAAACGTTGGGGGCGGCAATAATACCAGCCAGCATCGCACTTTCTTCCAGGTCCAAGTCGCGTGGGTGTTTACCGAAGTATGCGTCCGATGCAGCACCAATACCGTAAAGATTACCGCCAAAGAAAATACGATTAAGATAGAAGGTTAAAATCTCGTCTTTGCTGAATGCCATCTCAATCCGCATCGCGAGGAACATTTCCTTCAGTTTCCGGTCCAAAGTGACCTCGAACATGTCTGCGGAATTACGCGCCAGCTGCTGAGTAATGGTGCTGGCACCCGTCTGGACTTCACCGGAAAACAGATTGATAAACATTGAGCGCACTACTGCGACAGGATCAACACCCGGGTGCCAGTAAAAGCGCGAGTCCTCTTTGGCCAGAATGGCTTGTCGCAGCACTTCCGGTATGTCGTCCTTGTCCACCAGAATACGATGTTCATCATAGAGGCGCTGGATGACATAACCATTGCGGTCATAAATAATGGAGGTCGCCGGCATACGTGATACTTTCTCCATATCAAAGCTTAATGCCCAGATGCTGTAATACGCGCAGATGAGCAATCCAATCAGTAACATGATTGAGATCAGCGCCAGCGGAATTCCAATAACGTAACGTTTCCAGCGCCGACGCCTCGCCGATGAGGCATCCGGTTTCGCGGATTTACGATTTTGGCTGCGTTTCCAGAATGAGGGCATGCGAGTGAGACTCTACACGATGTGTAACACACCATCCAGCGAATCCGCTTCAGAAAGGCCGGCCAGATTGGATTCCTGCTGGCAGCAGCGGGCAATTTCTGCCAGCGTTCCCAGATGTCCTTCCGAGTCGCCGGAGGGGCTGATGATGAAGAAGACATAGCGGATCTGGTCGTCCTGACCCATGAACGGCAGGGCTTCAGTGGGCCGGGCAAAAATGCAGATACGTGCTTTCACGATGGAGGAATAGATGTGCGGCACCGCCACGCCATTCCCCAGAAATGCAGGGAAGGCTTTCTGCTGCTCGTAAAGATCTTCGATCATCTTTTCCTGCTGCAGCAATGGCTCGAGATTGGTGGCGCGTCTGGCAATCAATTGATAGAGTTGCTCCAGATCCTGTGCTTCCGGTTCCATAAAGGCTCCATTTTGCAGGGCACGGCGCAGGAATCCTCGGGAACGGTGCAGGATCAGCAATTGATCGCCTGGTTTGACCTGACCTTCGGCGGAGGAGTCAGACTCCAGCGGGGTGATTCTTCCATCGCGGATGATAAACAAGGGATGTCCTTCCGGAATGATGACCTTGTCATTGCCGGTGAGCGACACCGGAATGACATCGAGTGCTGCCTCTCCACGATCCAGCTCGCCGGATACCACGGATGGACGTGCCACATTGCCGAAAACGGCGCCCATCCGCTCCTGTTTGGGCGAAGTGGGGGCGGTGCCGCGGGAGGCCTGGCCGACGGCATTGGGTGAAGCCGGGGCGACCGGTTTCCAGCCAAAGACCTGGTAGCGTCCGAGATGGTGCCGCCAGTGCCGGGCGATCAGCTGATTGAGCTCGACATTATCCGTAACCGCCAGCACCTGGCCGACCGACTGAAATTCATCCCGCTCCAGCAGGGACTCGGCATCCAGTGCATCCTCATGATAGGCATGAAAGCCCTCTTCGAACGCTTTATTCACGTTACGCAAGTTGGAGTCGATGATGATGACCGAGATCTCCGTGTGTTTCTGAATGATTCCGGCCAGGGTGCGGCCGAAGATATTGGCTCCGACAATCAGCCAGCCGGTGGCGTCCGGACGCCGCAGACCTAACATTTTTCCAATCCACCCGGCCGAGAACCCCTGGATTACGACGGTAGCACAGATCATCGAGTAGGTGAACGTTTCCAGAAAGGCGGGATCACCGATGACTTCTTCTTTTTCCGCCAGATTCAATGCGAACAGAGAGGCCAGCGATGCCGCCACGATTCCGCGCGGAGCGACCCAGGCGAAGAAGGCCTTCTCGCGCCATGGAATGTCGACACCCCATGAGCTAGCCAGCACCGAGAGGGGACGCACAATAAACATCATGAACGCCACGGCGGCCAGACCCGGCCAGCCGAATTTGATAAACTGACTTAGTTCCAATCTTGCGACCAGCAGGATGAACAGCAGCCCGATCATCAGCTCGGTGATTTCCGCCTTGAAGGTGCGGATCTCCCGTAGTTCCAGCGGCTCCTTCCAGCCCAGATACAATCCGGCCAGTGTCACCGCCAGCAATCCGGATTCCGCGATAATCGTTTCGGACAGGCCGAATAGCAGGATACCGGACGCCAGCACGAAGATGTTAGTCATCTCTTCCGGTACCCATCGCCGTCGCAGCACTTGCTCGATGATTACCCCGCCTAGAGCACCCATTCCGATTCCGGCCGTGACCCGGACGAAGAAATTGGTGACGGCCTGTCCCCCCTCACCCACGACGATCCAGTCGAAACACAGCACCGCAATAAACACCCCGATCGCATCGATCAGCACCCCTTCCCAATGCAGAATACTCGCCACCCGCGGTACGGCCTGAATCCTTTTCAAAATCGGCACGATGACCGTCGGCCCGGTAACAATCACCAGACTCGCCGCCAGCAGACAGAACGGATAGGGATAATCAAAAATCAGCCAGATGGTGGTCGCCCCGCCCAGCCAGGTCACCAACACCCCCACCGAAAGCAGGCGCCGGATGATGGTGTTTGCATGCGCGTAATCCTTGAGCGTCAGTGTCAGGCCGCCCTCAAACAGGATGATCCCGATCGCCAGCGAGACGATCAGTGGCAGGATGTCACCCAGCGAATCCGGTTGCACCCAGCCCAGACATTCGGGTCCCAGCAGCACGCCACCGATGAGCAGCAGCACAATCGTCGGCACATTCAATCGCCGCGCCAACACTGTCAGCAGAATCCCGGTACCCACCGCCAGACTGACGGTCAATAGCGGATGCGGACTCTCGCTTACCGCCCATAGTGTGGGCATCATGATGATAAAATCAAACATGGTTCATCGAAGTTGGGCGAGTCCTGCAAGCGGGTCAATGGCATTGATCTCTCCAATGTCATGGCCCGCTGTTCACCCGCACTGGACAGAACGTTGGGATTAGGTAGTTTTACACAAGGAGTTAGCTCATGAAAAAAAATCTTAGTTTAGCATCAGCAGTTTTACTTATTATGCTCGTGCAGAGCAGCTGCAGTACCATCGAAAACAGTTTTGAAGCCAAGGATTCCAATCGGGAAGATTATAACCGGGGTGATGGAGCTGACCGCGGTGGAGCCCAGTTTGAAACCGCCATCTGGTCCAGCGATCCGAACAGAAAAACCCTGCCCAAAGCGCTGGGTGCCGACGGCAAAGAAAAGTAACGCGGCTGCGAACACTTCTTCCTTCTTAATTCTGACTTCTTACTTTACCCATGTCCCAGTTCCCGGACGAACACGCAGCGGACGGATCCTTTAAGCGTCAGGCAGATGAATTCCGTGAGATTCTAAAAACTGCCACCACCGGACGCTATCACCTCTACGTCTGCAAAGCCTGTCCGTGGGCGCACCGAAGCTGGATTACGCTGCGCCTGATGGGATTGGAGGATGCAGTCAGCGTCTCGTTTACCGACCCGATCCGCACCGATGAAGAAGGCTGGCGCTTCACCGAAGGTGATGGCCACGGCCCGGATGAGGCTGAAGGCTTCCGGTTCCTTGCGGAAGCCTATCTTAAAACGAACCCGGACTTTAAAGGCCGCATCACCGTACCCGTGCTGTGGGACAAAAGGGACAAGCGCATCATCAACAATTCCGAGGATGACATCTGCCGCATGTGGACGGAAGTTTTTCTGCCGCTGGCCCAGCATCCGGTCGACCTGTTCCCGTCTCGGCTGAAGGACGAGCAGAATTTCTACAGCGACCTGATTTACGAGACAGTGAATAACGGCGTCTATAAGGCCGGGTTTGCGACATCACAGGCGGCATACGAGTCCGCCGTGACCGAGCTGTTCAAGACACTGGAACTGATGGAAGCCAGACTGCGGGAAAACGGACCGTATCTCCTGGGCGATGAGATTGTGGAAACCGACTGGCGCTTTTTCTGCACCCTGATTCGTTTTGATGCGGTCTATCACGGTCATTTCAAATGCAATTTGAAGCGGATTATGGAAATGCCGCACCTGCAGACGTATATGGAAAAGCTCTATCACCAGCCCGGCATTGCCGAGACGGTCAACCTTGATCACATCAAACGCCACTACTATGTCACCCATGACGACATCAACCCCACCCGGATTGTCCCCGTCGGCCCCCAAGTCATCATTCGGGGCGAATGACCGAGTGTAGAATTGGATTTTAATCTGATCTGATTAGACTGAAGGTATGACCAGTCGCTATCAGGATGTTTATCCGGAAGGCCCGGAAATAAATAGCGAGGATCTTGGTGCGATTAAAGCCTCGGAGCTTCTGACTCTGGAGTTTTTTCAAGCGGCGCCGGCTCAAATGCCGCATGAAATTTTTTCACAACATCATATATTGATTAATTTGCGCGAAGAGCCCACACGGGTAGAAAATTGGCGTGGCACGGTACATCGTGATTTTATCTTTCATAAGAATGAAATTATTGTGACTCCGGCTGGCTTGAGATCAGGCTGGAAATGGTACGAAAGATCTAAAGTCATTGTGATCACGCTGGAGCCGAGCCGGTTTGAAAAGTTTGCTCAATGGGAGTTGGGTATTTTACTTCGTAGTGAGCAGCTACAGGACATCCCTCAATTCATCGACGAGGATATTACGCAGTCAGCGATCATGTTGATGGATGCACTTGAGAGTCCACTGGGCTCTCAAGTCATGTTCGAAAGCTATGCACGCATTTTTTTGACGAAGCTCATTCAAAAATATGGCACGCAGGATCTGGCAGACCTGAAATTTAGTCAAAGTTTTACAGCCGCGCATTATAAGCGTGTTTTGGATTACATTCACAAAGAGTTTGGTAATGAAGTTAATATTGAAACCATGTCTTCCGTAGCGGGATTGAGCACAGCCCATTTTTCCAGATCATTTAAACAAACGATTGGCCAGTCACCTCATCAGTTTGTGATGTCATATCGAATCGAGCAGGCCAAAAAAATGCTAGCAGATCTCGAACAACCCATGATCGATGTGGCGCTCTCTTGTGGCTTTTCTGACCAGGCGCATTTTTCCAGAGCATTCAAGCAGCTCGAAGGACAAAACCCTAAAGAGTTTCGTGTGCGATATGCTTCATAGCGGCAAGCCTGCAGCCTTAGATTTCTAAAAAGCAGGATTCTTCAAAAAATAAGCAGTCCGATCCAAGCGTTGTCGCCTTCGTTTTTGTATGATGATAGGCGTTATGAAAAACAATACTATTACCTTACACACACATCATAAAAATGATCTGATCAAAAAAACAGTGCAGGCCGCTGTCGCCATTGTGGTGTTTACACTGGCAAATCCGTTTCATGCAGAGTCTGCGATGAAAAAAGAAGTATCCTTCAAGAGCCAGAATCAGACCTTGCATGGGGATCTTTATCTGCCGGACAACTATGATGAGAGTAAACAGCTACCAGGTGTTATTGTCTCCGGTTCATGGACATCCGTGAAAGAGCAGATGTCTGGTGCATATGCCCGGAAGCTTGCAGACCAGGGCTATGCGGTTTTGGCATTTGATTTCAGGGGCTGGGGCCAATCCGCAGAAGATACTCCGGCGGCACTTAAATTCATAGAAGACCCTGTTGCAAAAACAGCAGATATATTAGCCGCTGCAGATTTTCTTGCCAATCGCCGGGAAGTGGATGGCAAGAAGCTGGCTACATTGGGAATATGTGCTTCAGCAGGATATGCCATCGACGCGGCACACCGAAGCTCTCTGATTACGGCCACTGCTGCAATCGCACCATGGCTCCATGATCGCGAGATTGTGGATCAGGTTTATGGAGAAAGTGTTCCTCAACTCTTACAAGCTGCCGCAGAGGCTAAGACTTCGAAGAGCCCCGTTCTGTTAGAAGCCGCCAGCAATACCAACAAAGACGCGGTTATGTATCAGGCTGCCTATTATACCGACCCCAATCGGGGAGCTGTTCCCGAGTATGATAATCAATTCAATGTGCGGACATGGGAGTCATGGCTGAACTATGATGCGATCCAAACGGCATCAAGGATTCAGGATCCGGTCTTGCTCGTTCATTCCGAGGCAGCCGCCATACCTCAGGGCGCTAAAAAGTTTGCTTCTGCAGCCGGTCGCAATGCCAGGCTGATCATGCTGGATAATATAACCCAGTTTGATTTTTACGATCAGCTGCAGGCGATGGAAACCGCAACCATAGAAGTAGATAAGCACTTTCAATCGGCATGGAAATAATCCGGGGGTAACTGAAATGAAATCAATTTTCAGAGGAATACTTATCATGACGGCATGGATCACGAGCGCTACACATGTTCTTTCGGAATCCATGGATCAAGCTGCGATTAAAAACATAGTGGAAGCGGTCGGGACATTAGCAGATCAGGGGCAATTTGATGCATTGGAGCAACTGTATGCTCCGGAAGTTCGAATGGACTATACTTCCCTTACCGGTGGTGAGGTGGAGCTGAAGAGTCCTAAAGCGATTATGACTCAATGGGCAGGTATGTTGCCAGGATTTGATCTCACGCGGCATGAAGTGAAAAATATTAACATTCAAATAGAGGGTAACCATGCTTCGGCTTCAGCTGATGTAGTGGCATACCACTATGTGAGTGGCCTCTATTGGGAAGTCAGCGGGAATTACCGGTATGCTTTCGAAAAAGAGGCATCAAGTTGGTTGATTACGGCACATACGTTTCTGTTAAAGACTGAAAAGGGAACCAGAGAGGTTTTTGCAGAAGCGAGTAAGAATGCTTCCGCAAAGCCCGCCGCCTATCTGGTTCGACAGCAAAACAGGAAAATTGTTAAAGACTATCTAACAGCGCTTGAAACAAAAAATATGGACCTGTTTGCGGATCTGCTGGCGGATGACATGGTGCTGGAGATGCCCTATTCCCCTAAGGGGTATCCTGAGCGAGTAGCAGGGAAAAGGGATATTATTAAGCATTTTTCAAACTGGCTGGAAATGAGCGGTGCTGCTGATTTTACCTCGGAACTTACGTTTTATCGAATGACAAGTCCGGAAATGATTTTTGCCGAGTGGAAAGGAGAGGTTGATATCATTACCACAGGCAGAAAATATCAACAGCAGTATGCAGGCTTGTTTCACATCGTAGCAGGTAAGATTAAATTACTCCGCGAGTATTATGACCCGGCACCATTTGCGTACGCGTTGGGATTAAATGAATCGGAGTAAGGTTATTCTGTGCGCTTTTGAATGGCTTCCAGGATCGACCTTTCAGCCTTCCGGCGCCGCCGAGACGGTGAACATGGATTACATCAAACGCCACTACTACATCCGTCATCCACAATGATATCAACCCAACTCAGTCTGGCGCCTATTTCAAGCAGTCGATTCAGAAAAGATCCAGTTGCGGTGAGATGTGCGGGATGGGTTGAAATGGGAGTTCGGGAAGCTGGGGGCAATGTTTTCGCAAGGCTTCATGGAAAGCATGTGCCTGTTCGGGGAAAAACCGGTCATCCGGGGTGTGAATGAATACGTAAGGTGTTTTCCCCTGCTGAATCCACTCCGCGATCTTTGGCACCCAGTCGGTAAGCCAGAGGGCGTTATGCCGCATGGTATTGCTGCCGACCAGTCTGACCATGGGTGTCTTTCCGATAGCAGTCTGGCAGAGTGGCACTTTGGGCTTCTTGCTCTGGGCGCGCACTTCACTGGCATCGGCTGCGGGCCGGGCATGCAGGGCACGTGTATCAAATACCATTCGTTCCATCTGGTGTGCAGCCAGTAGCTGCTTCAGTTGATACTCATAAGCGGTTCCCCCAAAGTAGTCCGCGTGCCGCACCTCGACGGAGTAGCGGAATTCCCGGGGAAGCTGCTCCAGGAAAGCTTCCAGCAGGTGAAAACAGCAACCGCCGAAGCGCGGCCCCATTTGTAGAAAAGCCGGACCGAGATGCCCGTTTTCCTGTGCAATGTGCAGGATCTCCAGAAAGGCTTCTGTTTCATGCTGGCAGCTCTGCAGTTGGTGGTCGTGGCTGATCGAGCGTGGAAACTTAAAACAGAAGCGGAAGCCATCCGCTGCCTGGTCCATCCAGCGGTGTACCAGGTTTTTTTCAGGTAATCCGTAAAAGGTACTGTTCCCCTCGACAGTGTTGACCTGTCGGGAATAAGCGGAGAGTAAGGCCGATGCGGGAGTGCCGGAGGGAAGAAATGACCCGACCCATTCCTTGACTGCCCAGCCGTGACCACCCAGATGGTAACCTAGTTTAGGAGGCTTCACACTGAGAAATTAGCATGAATAGTAACGAGGGAAAGGCTTGGCCCGCTGGTATCTGTCAGTAAGGCATTACCAGACTTTTTTGCGATCTTTGCTATGATATCCTTTTCGTATTCCATATCTGGAAGCGCGAAGTTCAGCAAGTGTGCTGCAGATCTTTTTGCCGGCGGCTCGATCAACGTTCATGGGTGCTGAATACAGGACACGTTGCAAATGATCAGGATCAAAAAAATAAATCAACCCGTCATCGTTACCGAGGCTAGGCGGTGCAAGAATGGATTGGGAGAGCGTATGAGATTTACTGGAATCAATCACCACAATCTGAGCTTCATTTTTAAAGCAACCGATTGCATTATATACTTTCCGCTTGTAAGGATTGGAACCGTTGTAGCATCTGGTTGAACCATAGCCGTTCACCGTCAGGTCTGCACGGATCAATGCTAGCAGCTGATGGTTCTTCCGGGCGTTTTCAATCGCAGTATCCAGTGCTTCAATATCATGCGCTGGAGCAGGAATCGCAAAACGATATGTTCTGTCGACCTGGGCTTGGACAGGCCAGACCGGGTAAATTAATACAGCGACCAAAACCATTCTTACCAAGAAAGCATGCATCATCCATCTACCTTAAATATTGACTTTAAGTGGGATCAAGCGATTTTTCAGTAATGATTAAAGCGAAGACCTCACTACAACGACTTATCGGCGGTCCTTCAGGACCGGCGGGTGTGCAGTGATGTGTTCCTGACTACTTCTGAATGACCCCAACCGAAAGTCAGCTATATGGCCCTTTCGGTTTTTTATTCCCCCCCTCTTTTAAAACGATAGAATTTTATACCCAAATACGGACCATTTTTAGAACATGAAGAGTCAAGCAGAGATCAAATACCGGCGGCATCCGCTGGTGGACTTGCCGGACCGTCAGTGGCCGGATCGTATCATCGATCAGGCCCCGATCTGGTGCAGCGTGGATTTGCGCGACGGTAACCAGGCCCTGGCGGTGCCCATGAACATCGACGAAAAACTTGAGATGTTCGACCTGCTGGTAAATTGCGGTTTCAAGCAGATTGAAGTCGGGTTTCCGTCTGCCTCAGAGACCGAATTTAATTTCATCCGCCGTTTGATCGAAGAAAACCGGATTCCGGACGATGTGTTCCTCCAGGTGCTGGTGCAATGTAAGCAGGAATTGATCGAACGCACGGCAGATTCCCTGATCGGAGCAAAGAATGCTATCATCCATCTGTATAACTCCACTAACCCGGAGCAGCGGGAGATCGTCTTTGGCAAGAGCAAAGAGGAAATCCGTGACATCGCCGTGCAGGGAACACAGTGGGTCAAGGATCAGCTGCCGAAGTTGGATGGAACCCATGTCCAATTCGAGTATTCGCCGGAAAGTTTCTCGCTGACGGAGGTCGATTATGCGCTGGAGGTGTGCGAGGCAGTAGCGCATGTGTGGCAACCGGCACCGGAAGCGCCGATGATCTGGAACTTGCCGGTCACCGTGGAAGTTTCCACCCCGAATGTGCATGCGGACCAGATCGAGTGGATCTGTCGTCACATGCAGGAGCGGGATTCCGTGATTGTCAGTTTGCATACACATAATGATCGCGGCACCGGTGTGGCCTGCACCGAGCTGGGCTTGATGGCGGGTGCGCAGCGGGTGGAAGGCACGCTGTTCGGAAATGGGGAACGCACGGGCAACCTGGATATTGTGACGGTAGCATTGAATATGTATTCCCAGGGCGTGGACCCGCAGTTGGACTTCAGTGATATCGTCCGCATGCGTGAAACCTATGAGCGTTGCACTCGTATGACGGTGCATGATCGCCACCCCTACAGCGGAGACCTGGTGTTCACCGCTTTTTCCGGCTCCCACCAGGATGCGATCAATAAAGGGTTCAAGCATTATGACCGCAAGCAATCCCAGGATCCGGTGTGGGATGTCCCCTACCTGCCGCTGGATCCGCAGGACATCGGCCGCCAGTACGATTCCATCATCCGTATCAACAGCCAGTCCGGCAAAGGCGGAGTGGCATATGTGCTGGAAGAGGACTTCGGCTACCAATTGCCCAAAGCGATGCACCCGGAAGTCGGTCGACTGGTCAACCAATACGCGGATCGCACTGGTGATGAAGTCACTGCAACAGAATTGCTGGAAATATTTCAGAAAACCTATATCGAAAACCGGACACCGATTGCGCTGGGATCCTTTCACGCGGATACGGAAGTGAGTGAGCAGGGCGGCCAGGCCGCGCACTGCAAGGCAACGATTACTTTTAACGGTGCGGAAAAAAATATTGAAGGTTTCGGCAACGGACCGATTGATGCCTTTGTGCATGCGATCTATCCGCTGGTGGAAGGAACTGCCGCCGGGGAATTTATTATTCTCAATTTTGCACAGCATTCCAAAGGCAGTGGTGCCAAGGCGGTATCGGTGGCGTATATTCATCTGGCAACACAGCAGGGCATCCGGACATTCGGCGTTGGGGAAGATACCAATATCGGTCTCGCATCCATTAAAGCGGTTGCCAGCGCACTCAATCGGATACTTGCAGACTGAAGCGGGATCTGGAAAGAATCTGTCTGCAGACTGGCCAATTGCCGGATTGCGTTTAAATATAAGCGGAACGTGAAAGCTATTCAATTTCAGCCCGGGCGAAGCATTGATGATCCTGATGTTGCGCTCAAGGTGGAACTTCCAACGCCAGAACCGGAAGGGCGCGACCTTCTCGTAAAAATCGAAGCAGTGGGACTAAACCCGGTTGATTTTAAGGTGCGCCCTGCACAGGACGAATCTGCAAAAACTCTGGGTTACGACGCTGCGGGAGTCGTGGAAGCAGTGGGTGATGAGGTTATGTATTTCCAGGCCGGTGATCCGGTCTTCTACGCGGGAGATATCACCCGCCCGGGGTCTAATGCAGAATACCAGCTGGTGGATGAACGTATTGTAGCGATGCGTCCCCAGTCGCTGGATGCGGCTGCCAGCGCCGCCCTGCCGCTGACAGGCCTGACAGCATGGGAGTCTTTGTTTGATCGCCTGAAAATCAATCCAGAGGGAAACCATTCAGGCAAGACCATCCTGATTATTGGTGGTGCCGGTGGTGTGGGTTCCATGGGTATTCAGCTGGCAAAGCTGGCAGACTTGAACGTCATTGCAACAGCTTCCCGTGAGGATAGTATCAAATGGTGCAAAGAACTGGGAGCGGATCATGTTGTTAATCATCGGCAGTCGATACCGGAACAGCTAAACTCTATCGGTTTTCCGCAGGTGGATTATATCGCCAATTACAATAATACGGAAACCTATTGGCAGATGATGGGGGAGATCATTGCGCCTCAGGGTCACATCGTGCTGATTGTTGAGCCGTCACACGAGCTGAACCTGGGTGATCCCTATAAGCTGAAGAGTGTCAGTATTTCCTGGGAGCTGATGTTTACCCGTTCCCTGTTTAAAACAGATGACTTGAACCGGCAGCATGAAATCTTGAGCAAAATCGCAGAACTTGTCGACACCGGCCAGCTAAAATGTACGGCTAACGAGGCATGGGCACCGTTAACACCTGAGAATCTGGTCAAAGCACATAAAGTATTGGAATCCGGCCGAAGTATTGGAAAAATTACGATAAGCATTTAACCCTTAGATAAACACAAGAACGATGTCCAACCAACCCCTTACGATTATAGCCATTATCCAATCCACCGATGAAGGTCGGGATCTGGTGAAAGCTGAACTGATTAAACTGATTGAACCGACGCGGCAGGAAGAAGGCTGCCTGCAATACGATCTGCATCAGGATAACGAGAACCCTAACCGGTTTCTTTTTTTCGAAAACTGGGTCAACCGTGAGCTGTGGCAGATACATATGCAGAACGACAACTTGGCGGCTTTCAAACAGAACACGGAAGGCGCTTTGAAAGACCTGACCATCCATGAAATGACGCAGGCTGGATAGGTGTAATCATTTGTACTGCAGACGTCACGTGGCGGGAGGCCTCCATAATTGTTGTCACCATAGCTTGGCGACTTCCGCGTTTCTTTAACTCATTCCTCGTTAAACTAATCCAGTTAGAAATATGCTTTAGCCGCGCTCTCGCGCTATGATTTCTGCGGTGAATTCTTCCGTTCCCGTCAGGAAGACATCGAGTCATCTTCGGTTTCCAGATCTGGGATGTGGGTAAAAGCAATGCGCATCGGGGCGGAGCGCTGTGCTTCATGGGCACCGCCGAAATAGATTTTCTGATTACCGAATTGGCTGTTGATCTGATCCATCGCACGGTTTAAAGCGACATTCTTATCGCTTCGGTCGAACAGGCGTAAGGTGCGATTATCCGGAGTAACCAGATCCAGCAGGGTAACGCCTACCGCCAGCAGTTTCTTGCGAGGGTGGGGACGACGCTGCCAGAGCCGGTTCAGGCAGCGGATCAGTTCCAGTGTGTCCTGGGTTTCCAGAATCTGCATATCCTGTCTCCAGCGGGTCTGATCCAGATACTTGAGTGAAATGTGAATCCGGCCCGTGAAGTAACTGCCATGTCTTAATCGCACGGCCGCTTTCTGGGTCAGGCGATGTAAAACAGCCCGTGCCATCAGCGGGTCACGTTCATTCGGTGCTAATACGTGCGAATGCCCCAGAGTCCGGTTTTTAATCGGAGCCTGATAGATATCCTTGCCCCGCAATTGGTCGAACATCTGCTCGCCTCCCACGCCGCCCCAGATTTTGCGCAGTTGTTCCTTGCGTGCACCACACAATTCCTCGACGTTCTGGATGCCGAACATACGGATCCGTTGTTCCATTTTTCGGCCGACCCCGTGAATATCCGACAGTTTTAAGCTGTATAGGCATTCCGGAAGAGAATCTACATCGATAAAGGTAAGTCCATCCGGCTTTTCCATATTGGAAGCAATTTTGGCCAGAAACGTATTGGGCCCAAACCCGATAGAGCATTGGATGGCGGCGGCTTTTTCATGAATGCGCTGCTTGATCTTCCTGGCGAGCGCCTCTGCCTGGTGCCGGGTCTGCCAGTTCTCCGGCAGGGTGCAGGCAACCTCATCGATGGAAAGCACCTGGTCGATATGGATACAGGATTCGATGAGATCCAGCAGGTGCTGGTGCCATTCCACATAGGTGCGGTGCCGCGCCTCAACGAGGATGATCTCCGGACACAGTTTCTTGGCCTCGCCTACATTGGTGCCGGTCTTCACGCCGAATGCCTTGGCCTCGTAGCTGGCAGCGATACAGCAGGTGGAGTCCGTCATGGTAGGAACCACGCCGACAGGTCTGCCCTGAAGTTCCGGCTGCAGATGCTGCTCCACGGAAGCAAAGTAGGAATTAAAATCAATCAGCAGCTTTCGGAAAGACATACTTTGTACGTATCAGTTAGAAAAAAGTACACCAGTATAACCATCAAAAAACTTATGCTAGAGCAGATGGACTCTCTCCAAAAAGCAGTTCTGGATGGAAGTGAAACAAACTTGGTTCAATTACTAAAACTGCTGGTGAAATGTCTGGCGTCCACATGGATATCTAGCTGTGCCTGTGGTGGTAGATCGGATGAGCAAAACGGTGTTCCCCTAGAGATATGACTCATTTTAATGATGGACTCCATCGAACGAATGCCATGCTTGAATGTGGGCACTGTGAGCATTGCGTAAGCCAACTCAGGAGTAATGAGGTTGGGTTGTTTACCGACAATATCACGGAGACATGATTTGAGCAAAATAGCCCTTTTAATAATATGCATGCCCTGATCTTCCTTGCTGTCCTGTTTGTCAATTCCTCTGATGTTGAGTACTCCTTTGAGTCGGCTTAAAAAATCCGGGCCTTTTGCCTGACAGAACTCGGCATTTCGTGAGCGACCATTCATTTCGGAAAAATTCTGATTCACACCTCCGGCAAAGATAAAAACCGCTTTACCCAGGTTGTAGGTTTTGCCGTCAATGTTGAAACTGCTATCCTGCATGGGTGCCAGAAAGTATTTGAGCCAGTAAAATGGGGTTCCTTGAACTGCCGCATCAAACTCATCGAAGAAAATCAAAGGGATCTTATCTTGAAGGCAGGCATTCCGTATTTCATGAAAGGCTACAATGAGTTCATTATGAGAAATCATTTGAGAAAGGTTAAACTCCAAAGCATTTTTCTGAAACTGAGCACCCGAATTATTAAGTGATTCTACCAGTTGCTTGACACCAAAAGATTTACCGCTACCTGGCGGCCCAAAAACCCCGATGGAAATCGGTTTTTGTTCTTGGGTGCGCTGATCATAATCCGTTAGCAAATTTTGCAAAAAAAGATAATCTTCAATTTCACTACGATCAGCTAGATCAAGTTTACCCATTTTAGAATATCGGACCAGAGAACCTTTAGGTTTATCAGGTTCCTCTGTATATGGCTTAATACTGTCGAGTATACATTTATAGTATTCTAATTCTTCATCGTTAAATAAAGTGCGGATTTCATTCAATTTACAATTCAATTCAGTTAAGGCGTAAATCAGCATTTTCCTTTCAACACTTAAAGTTTTATCATTCTTGTCCTTAATATTGTTGAGGCCGTTAAGTATTTTTTCTCTTACATCATAATCGGTTGAAGCCTTTAAAGCTGGGTTTAGTGTAGATCCTCGCCACATGATCTCAGGGGCTTCGATTTCTTTATAAGGAATTTTCGTGATGACCTGATTACTGTCTAGGTCTTGAAGTAGTATATCAAATTCAGGGGAAGTAGCGTTTGAAGAAAGATTCAATGCTGCATTCACAGAGTCTTCGAGCTCCTTTTCTGGAATCCACTCATCATGAAAATTGATTACATAATCGATTTTCTCTGTCTCTGGATTTTCACGTTGTATAAAGCCGCGCAAAAAATGAAAATTACAGGCAAGATTAGCCTTAGCTACAGTATCCAAAATAAATTTTTCATTGTAGGATCTGCTGTTATAGGTTTTTTTCTCTTTAGATTTATAGTCATTCATCCATTGCTGAACAAAGGTGGACATATAAAGATAGCCATAGCTTTCGCTAACGCCGATGGCAGGCTCCCTGAAAGGAACAGGCCGCTTCTGGTCAAAAATGAGTTGGCCGGAATAAGTGGGTTTAGGTTTTTGTTCGGGGCTAAAAAAATGGTTGATATCAAAAACTACAACACCGCTGTTACTGAGCCGTACAACCACATAACGAAATGAGTGTAACCAATGTGTATTATTCGTATTACTAGAATTTTTAAGCTCTGCTCTGATATGTTTATTTTCCTTAAGTAACTCAGAATTTTCACTTTCCAGTTCTGTGATTTCAATTTCTAGCTCTTTAGCATCTTTTTCTAATTGTGAAGCCTCTTTAAGTTCATTATTTGAATGTTTGGAAGAATCAGGCAATGTTTGTGCTTGATTAAGTATATCTCTAGCTCGATTTGATAAATTATTATATTCAGTTTTTTTAGTTTTAAGAGCCTTTAAATTTTTTCTGCGTTTACAGATGTTTGTAGTGCGTTTCTTTTTTAACTGATTGTATTTTCCTACAGTTTTTTCCAAATATCGGTAAATTTTGTGAACTGCAAATTCATATGTAGTATCGCGGGGTAGATCAAAAGCTGTGTCATTGGCCAATGACCTGCTAGAAATAACAGCAACTCCCCTGTGAGTTTTAGAAGGCAATTTCTTACCGACTTCTTTGAGCTGATGCAATGAACTAAGCAGAAATAAAAATAAGTGAGATTTAGAAGAGCCGTCACAGCTCTTAGTGAAACAGGTCAGTGAATCGAAGGTGCTAATATCTTTCATTCTTGAAGATAAAGATTTTAAAAGCTTATTTAAGCCTGATTTTCCGCTACCTGCTACAAATAGAGATGTGTAATTGTCTACGGGATAATCAGGAATGTATTGGTATTGCCTATAACATCCATTTTCTTCAGTAGGTTTCTCTGTTTTAAATAAGCCGACACGCAGGCATTCTTTTTTAGGGGATTCTTTTTTACGAATATCTCGATTAGAAAGTCTGGATTGTTTCAGCGAAAATTGAATTGTTCTTTTTGGAGCATCTGGCTGAACTACAGCAGGTGGATTAAATTCATATGGCATTGAATTGACTAGAATTGAAATACCACCCTCTGTAAAGAACCGCTGATTAAGAACAGAATCTTTCTCTGGAAGTAAAAACTGCGAGTTAAGTATTTCTCCAAAACAAAAAATATTTGCCGGCGCTGTCATGAAAAACGTTATTTTTAGTATTTAAGATTGAGGTGGTATAAGATAATCAGCTTGCTGTTTAGTTATTGTGATTAGTTCACCATCGGAAAGATCTGGTTCAGAGCACTGACTAATAACATTGTATATAACGCTTTGAATCTGTGCAAAGGTTTTGGATAATAGTTCCGAGTTTGTATTGTTAGTTTCAGCTAACCACTTTCGACTAGCTACCTTTCTCTCAAGTCTGTTATTTCTATACCTAAACGGATGCATATCATCCCATTTTAAATAATCAGCACCGTTAACGGCGTAATTTCCATAGTGCGTATAAAAGCCTATATCTTCTTCGCTACTCTCAAGAGGGGGGATTCCAATACCCCATGCGGCACGCTGGTATTCCATTTCAGGAGAGCAAAGTGTTTCAATGATATTGGGGCCAAGCCCAGCGCTGGGTGAATTGAGCAAGAAACTCAAGTGCCAGGTACCGTCACATGAATAGGTAATAAGCCTATCAGGAGCGGAAAAAGGAGAGCAAGGCATCGATGGAATTAAAATATGCGGTGGATCCGTATCAGTAGTCACAGAACTAGCAAGTTCCTCTTTTTGTAAATTGATTCTTTGGAAAGCAGAATAATATTGTCTACTAAATGCAGAGTAGAGAGCTTTGTCAGGTGTCGCATCTACCCTGAGCAAATTTTTATTTCCAAGAAAACCAAGGAAGACGAGAGCCCGTTCCAGAGCTTGCCTGTGGCCATTTTTTCCTATTAGAGGTCCGACGTTGTTATCTGCATTCATGGACATCATAAGCTCTAGCAGAAAGGAACTTGCTACTGCAGGAGTCTCTAGATCAAAAGAAAAGGCGACGTTTTCACTATCTGGAGTAGCAAAAGTTTGAACTTCAACTGATGACAACGCTTCCAAAAAGGTTTTTGAACCCGAAAGTGGCATCTTTTCAGCAGGATTAAACTCTTTGTGCCACTCTTGTAAGAGCTCTTCTAGCAAAATTTTATTATCTGGCCACTTAGCGTGAAACCAGCGCCAGTATTGAAATTTCTTAATTGTATTTCGCAGTTCTTGATTAGATGTTTTTTGGAAAAGAAATTTTCCTCTTAGAATATCTTTACTAGAGGGATTGAGTTCTAGCGGTGGTTTAGATTTTTGGGTAAATTTTTTCAAGTCATTCCTGTCAAATTCACCCATTGCACTAAGCACATCGGGATGACAAGCCATCATGCCATAATCACTGTAGCCTTTTTTAAATCGGGTTTCTCTCTCACCCTCAATGATACCATAGGTATTTCTATTATTTTCGTTATCATCATTAGCTACCCATTCATCGACACTTTTGATATATAAATCAGACTTAGGCTCAGGAATATTTTCGTTGTTACTATCGATTAACCTCAGACTTTCTTTGGTGATGTTTCGGGCTTTGAATTTATAAGGATAATAAGTCTCCAGTTTTTTGGTAAGAAATAGGTTGAAGTAGGATTCAATGATGTTTTCTTCAAAAAACTCTAGAATGACCTCTGCAGGCTTTGTACCCTTTGTTCTAGAGGCAAGGCCTGTATACCCATCAAAACCACTAACTATACGAATGAGGCTGTCTTTATCGAGAATTACCTCTCTAACAAATGGGTCGCTTTTAGGGCGTGCAGACTTGATTACTTGCACTGCGTAGCGTGCTTCATCACGGATATTCAACTTTTTGAGTGTAATTAAATTGTCCGCAGAAATTCGATAGGAATCGGATTCATTGCTGGCATCAATCAGTTTCTCTTCATAAGTCAACAAAATGGTAGAGCGATATACCTTGGACGAGCTCTTTTTATCTAAGCTCTTATCAAAAGTTTGAAACAACGCTAACAATGCATCTAGCATTTGCGTGACTGCTAGTCGCTCATGCGAACTAAGTAGATCAGAAACTCCATCAATGACAATTCGTCTTTTCTTAGACTCATTATATGTCAGCCAGCTACGGACCTCTTGCAACAAGAGATTAAAATCTAACGCATTACGAGGCCTAAATATAAATTCAGCTTTATCTAAAATTTCATCAATGATTTCTTGTCCCTTAATTTGATGATTCAAAAATTCTCTTGCATGTTTTTGGGGATCATTCTCAAAGCTAATAAATAAAGCGGCTTCTTTTTCTTTATAGGTGTTTTTGCCTTTCTGGCCCCCAATAATGCGCTTTCTGGTATCTGCAAAAAGGAAAGGCAAGCACATAGAACTTTTCCCTGATCCGGGTTCTCCAATAATCACCGAGACGTCACTAGGTTTTAAAGCAGCCGTATTTTTAATGTCGGTTGCTATAATACTATTAGAACGAAAGCCTTTTTTACCTTTACCTGAAACCCAATATTGTTTTCTTTCAGTTGAATCAGAAAGTAACATTTGGTCCAAGCCAGGAATACCAGTCCATATATATTCTGCCGATTCACCAGTCTCACCAGTCTCACCAGTCTCACCAGTCTCACCAGTCTCACCACGATCTAGGTATTCTCCTGCAGCTACATAAGAACGACGAGAGATGACAATGGTTCCAGAAGTATAAAAAGGAGTCTTATCTTCTGATCCAATAATCCGCGTAATGTTAGCATCTAATTCTTTAACATAACCGTGTAGCTTATCTACGAAATTCCTGCGTTTATCTTTGGTTTCAAATTTGAATAAATCTAGGTAGTTTTTTACAAAAACATCCTTATCAAAGGATAAAGAATCTGTCTTGATTAGTTTTTTATAAGCATAGTAAAGGATTTTTTTATAAAATCCATCTAGCCCATCGGTTATTGCTTTACTTATAGCACTCTCATTACTCGCAATGCTGTCGACTAAGATAAAATTGCGAATTTTCTCTTCAAAAGAATCAAGCTTTTCCCTTATGGCAATTGTTTGATCGTTGATTCTACTTTCCGTATTTGTCTCGCTATGCTTTTTAACAAAGTATTTAGCATAAGCCTCATGGGCGCGTGTTACACTGGTAAATTCTTTAGCGGTTATATAGGAAGACTCGATTCGATTGATTGCTCGTCGAATGTCTCTTCGCAGGCATTCTCCAACAATTCTACGGGAATAAGGTTCGGGGAAAGTTGTGTATTTATTAGATGCATTATGAGTTAGGATTAGCCACGAGTGTTGACCTAACATCATATGTGAGCCCTGTGATTTGGTAAATTCCAAAACTCTAGTCCGATGGCCGAGTGGGTGTGTATTTGTGTCCAGATGAACGACGTAATTGGCCACATAGTCTTCCACTTTGGGTTTCGGATTAGCCTGATGAGATTGACCTTTAGGGTCCGGTAATACAGAGCCTGCATGTTCTGAAAGCAAGAACATTAAAGCTAAGGGGTTCTGACCGGAACGCTGGTCAGGAAAAAGGGCTTTTAAACGATGAAGTAATTCAAAGGTCTGCCGCCGCTCTTCTCCCGGCCCTGAAGAATCTTTCAGTAGCGAGGTGATACTATCGACAATGAGAAAAACATCCTGCCCTTCTTCTGGAACCGGTCGGCGCGCAATTTCGGCTGTTATGTGATTGAGCAGTTCTTCGGTAGTACGAACCGGGCGTTCGATTTCCATCGGAGTTTTAACCACATGTAGGCCTTCATGCTTATCGTCATTGGTATCAGAAAAAATTTCATCACTTTCAGAAAACCATCCTCTATCCTGATACATCCGTTTAAGACGGTCTCTGTCGACTTCTACACTAATATAATAAGCTAAGGGACGAGGCTTGTCTTTTGAGTCTGGGTAGCGCAACAGGGAGCGCAGGATAGCAAGGGAAAAAGTGGTTTTGCCGGATCCGGGTGGTCCAGATACCAATAAGGAAGACCCACGGCGGAAGCCCCATGATGGGTCATCGTCATTATCAGTTGAATCCGGCTTGGGAGGAAGAAACAATTCTTTAAGACCAACAATATCTCTGGGACATATGTACGAATCATGAGCCATCGCAATTATCAGATACTAACAAATTAGGATATTGCAAACAGTTTTTGATCAGCTTATGCGTTTTACTGTTAGTAACCGTGTTACTTTTGCATATAATCAAAAAATTATCTCAATTACTTTGTATAATCCTCCTAAAAGACAATACAAATCTGCCGGACAGTCGATAGTTATAATAGTTACTATTCTATGGGGATCGTGACGGCAGGTGGCAAAAAATTCTTTTTATCTGCATGATCCGGCTAAGGTGCCTTGCATGGACATGGTGCGGACGGAAAAACCGAAGAAACTGCTGCTCTGGGATATTGATGGTACGCTGGTGCTGACTGGTAAGGCGGGGGAATATGCGATGGATGCGGCGCTGGCACAGTTCGGAGTTCAAGGATCCATCCATGATGTGGACTACCCCGGACGAACAGATCGTCAGATCTGCCGGATGCTGCTGGAATACCACGGGATTCCGGTCACGCCAGAGGCCGTGCAGGATTTTGTGGAAGCTTATCTGCAGGGTCTGGCCGAAGAATTGCCGAAGCGACAGGGAGAAGTGCTGCCCGGCGTCCTGGAAATTTTGAGGCACTGCCATCAGCGGCCGGACTGTATCAATGCGCTGCTCACAGGGAACATGCGTCGCGGAGCTGAGTTGAAACTGGGATATTACGACGTCTGGCAGTTTTTCGAGTTCGGAGCTTTTGCGGATGATGCGAATGAGCGCAATGCTCTGGGGCCGATTGCATTGGAGCGGGCAGAGCAGCGTTGCGGGGCACCGGTGAAACCGCAGCACGTGTTCATCATTGGTGATACGAAACATGACATTGCCTGCGGTAAAGTGATCGGGGCCTGCACCGTCGCGGTGGCAACCGGTGCCTTCAGTGTGGATGATCTGGAACAGCATGAACCGGATCACCTGTTTACCGACCTCAGTGATACGGAAGCCTTTATCAAGCTATTGAATGAAACACAGGCTCGTTGATATTGACTTATACCCATATTCCCATATACTAACCCATATCATGAAAACGACCTTGGAAATCGAGGACAGCTTGCTGGTGCAGGCCAAAACGGTAGCAGCCCAACGGCGGACAACGCTGCGGGCCGTGGTAGAGCATGCACTGCGGCGGGAAGTGGAGCCCAAGGCATCGGAAGACTACGACCGCTTGATTGAAATCGCCGAAGACGGCATGCCACGTTATAAGCGTACGGATGGTGGCACGGTTACCTCAGAGCAGATCTATCAATTGATGGAAGAAGAAGGTATCTAGTGGAGCGGATGGTATGTATCTGCTGGATGTCAATGTGCTGATAGCGTGGATGGATCCCGGGCATCCGCATCATCTATTGGTGCGCCGTTGGTTTGCAGAGCATCATCACCAAGGTTGGGGCACTTGTCCGCTGACGGAAAACGGTGCTATCCGGATTTTTGGACACACGAGTTATCCTGGTGGGCCCGGAGATACCAATGGGGCTCGATTGGTGCTAAATACGCTAAAATCGATGCCCGGTCATCAGTTTTGGTCCGATAGCTTGAGTCTGAGTGATACAGACCGGATACAGAAACTGCCGGGATCGAAATCAATTACAGGCATATATCTTTTAGCGCTTGCAGTTGAACGCGAATTATTTTTTGTCACGCTGGATCAACGTATCAACGCTAACTTAGTCAAAGGTGGAAGAGAAGCCTTCCAGCTTATTCCGGCCAGGTCGCAGTGATCAGCTCGGAGTATTCGCCTTGCGATTCAATCACGCATTGCCCGGTATCAGCAGTCAGCAGGAAGCTGCTGCCGCGGGGCAGTTCTTTGTCATCGATCTTGAGTGATCCGGCGGAAACGAAGCCGTAGAGGCAGCGGTCTGGTCCGATGGAAAGTTCCTGATGTTCTTCTTCAAAGAAGGGGAGCCGTTCCATACTGAAATATGAACAGCTCAGCAGTGAGGTGCCGTGAGGCTGAGCGAAGACGGGTTCGACATCGTCGAAATCAATACACTCCAGCGATTCCTGTACATGCAGGTCACGCGGCTGTCCTGTTTTGGCATCGACGCGATCCCAGTCGTAGACGCGGAAGGTGGTGTCCGAATTCTGCTGGATTTCCAGAATCAGATTACCTGCACCAATGGCGTGAACGCGGCCGGACGGCAGGAACATCAGCTCGCCCGGCTTGGAGTTCAGCACATGGAAGCAATCGGCGACGCTGCCGTCTTTGGAATGGACCGCTGATTCAAACTCTTTCCGGCCTACACCCTTTTTTAATCCGACGTAGATCTTTGCGTCGTCAGCGGTCTCAAGGAAATACCAGCATTCGGTTTTGGGTTCGCCGTTGAATGTCGATGCCAGCCTGGCAGGCGGGTGAACCTGCAGCGAGAGTTTATCCTGTGCATCGAGAATCTTAATCAGCAGCGGAAAGCGCTCGGTCTTCGGCGCAGCAGTGCCGAAGAGCTTTGCTTTATCCGGACCCGACCACAGATCGTGCAGATCCTTATCTGTTTCCACCACTTTGGTCTTTGCTTCGGGGCGATCGCACACTTCCCAGGATTCGCCAATGGGTGGTTCCGGGATCTTGCGCCCCAGACTGGAGTTCAAATTCTGTCCGCCCCAAATGCGTTCCTGATAAAGAGGTTCGAATGTCAGTAATGCCATATCTTGGGATTAACAGAGGCAAGCGTTTTGAAAAGCTGTTAAATTTTCCGAAAAGTCGTGTATGCTGGAACTTAGCCATGGGTCAAACCGCCAAAACCAACGCAACGACACTGACGGTCAACGAGATTTATGCCAGCGTGCAGGGAGAAAGCACCTGGGCGGGGCTGCCGTGTACGTTTATCCGGCTCACTTATTGTGACTTGCGCTGTTCGTGGTGCGATACGGAGTATGCGTTTTATGAGGGCGAGAAGATGTCACTGGCTGATATCATTGCTGAAGTGAAGCGACTGGATATTCCGCTGGTGGAAGTCACCGGAGGTGAACCTCTGCTGCAGCCTGCGACGCCGGAACTGATGCGTCAGTTATGTGATAGCGGGTTTGAAGTTATGGTGGAAACCGGCGGCCACCGCGATATCAGCGTGATTGATTCGCGGGTGAGACGGATTGTAGACATGAAGTGCCCGCATTCCGGTATGTCGGAGAAAATGCGCTACGAAAACATTCCGCTGCTGACGCAGCAGGATGAGCTGAAGTTCGTCATCGCCACGCGTGAAGACTATGAATGGGCACGCGAACAAGTGCGGGAGCACCATTTGCCTGCCAAAGTGAATTCAGTGCTGTTTTCATCGGTGTTCGAACAGGCACAGCCGAAAGATATCGTCGAATGGATTCTGGAAGACCAGCTTCCCGTGCGTTTCCAGCTCCAGATGCACAAATTCATCTGGGACCCGAAAAAGCAAGGAGTCTAAGTATACGGACTCCGGGCTTTTCTATCTTTGCTTATATGATAGATTAATGGAATATGAACTTTAAGATTCATTACGGAGTCATGGGCTGTCTGGTAGCCGCTCTGGTCGCCGGTCATGCACAGACCGTCAATGTCAATCTGGTGGGTAAAAAAGGTCTGAACCCGATGCAGACGTTGAACGGCACGTCCTATGCTGCAGGTATTTCTCCGATGGCTTATACCGGAAATTATTGGACCGACACCGGCTCGCTCAAGGCAGAAGGCCTGTCAGATTCCAATGGCATCAAAACCTCTATCGGCTACCAATTCAAATTACAAGCCAATCGTATGATAGTGTTTTCCAATCCGACAGCAGGCAAACGGATACTGGCAAATTATCTGGCGGTGCGGGTAGCCGAGGGAGCACCACCACCGACCATATCAACCATAACTATCCAGGGGCTTGAGCCAGCAAGAGCCTACGATATTGCACTGGTTTCCCAGGGTGATCAAAAAGGTCAGGGAGGGGAATTTACTATTGATGGAATTTTAAAAATCAGCACCGGAACGTTGCCGGCAGGAGGATTGGAGGAGGGAGTGTCTTACGTGGAATTTAAAAAAATAGCTGCATCAGGTAAGGGTACGATCAATATTACCTGGAAATCCAGAGCTGAAACCGAAGAGCACTACGCAATCCTCAACGCATTTCAAATCGTTCCAAGTAAGCAGAACGTAAAAGAAGTTCCTGAAACGACGTCATATGCTTCGCTGTTCTTCCCTTAGTCGATGGTCAGCCCAGAAGGCGCCAAAGGGTATCAGTGAGGCGACAAAGACCAGAATACTCATTGGAAACGAAATAACGGATTTCCATAGTGCGTAAAGTAATGCAGCGCAGAGTGCCAGGAACAGGATTCCGTGTGCCATCCCAACCACTCTGACAGCAATTTCAACGCCCATGCCATATTTTAATGGCATGGCTATGAATAATAGAATCAAGTAGGAAACACCTTCTGCGATGGCAGTGTAGCGCAGCGTAAGAAAAGTGGACATAGCAGCAGGAGACGCCCCGTTATTTTTTATCCGAGTCTTTGGGAATGACCATAGTCTCGCCAAAATTGATGGCATCAAAATCCGCGGCAGGCGCGACTTGAATGACAACAGAGATCGGTAGCCACTCTGAACTTTCCGGGGTAGCCACTGGAGTGTCTTTGGGAATTTCTCCTGACATGAGTCCCGCCACTAACTGAGCGCGCTCATACGGCCCGTGTGCTGCATTGTCCACCCATAAGTAGTATTCCAACTGATCTGTCATAACTTTCTCTTTCTATAAGTGTAACAGAGAGCTGACCATTGTCGATGAGATGCACCAAAAAAAATGATGGTTTGGGTTTTCCTTTTATCGTGATTCTATCAATGAGGATAAGCCATCATGGCGGTTCGAATGGGTTGCTTGAGCAGATTTATTGATCCGTAAGCTTTTTTGATCAGGCATAACGATTCGGTTCCGGCATAGATAGTAAAAGTCAGTTTTTACAGGAACTTCAAATCCCGCAAATATCGGCAATGATGAGCCAAGTTAATCGGGTTCCTTTTCCGGAGGCAGAGAGAAGTTCTTGAGCACTTCGCGTGCTTCATGAACGAATTCCGCCGGCACCTGCAGGCGCACTCCGTGAAGACCAAAAAATGTGTACGGCATAGTGGTTGCGGTAAACTCATCCGGAATAAAAGACGGAATTCCTGCCGCATCCAGTGACATTTTATGTCGAAGCGCCTGCTGTATATCCATGCACTGAATTACAGTCACCATGTTAATATGATAAAGGAAAATGGCAGAATTACGAATCAAGAAGCTGCAGCTTCCCGCTAGCCCAGACCCCGTGCTTCGAGATCGTCTTCATCCCAGCCCAGGTGATGGCCGAGCTCGTGCAGGTAGGTGATTCGGACCTCTTTGCAGTATTCGTCCATGTCTTCGTCACAATAGAGATAGATGTTGCCGAGAAAAATTTGAATGTTGCCAGCTTCTGAGAGGCGGTCTGGCTCATAGCCGGTAAATAATCCCAGCAGTCCGGCCTCTGACCATTTCCGGAGTGTCCACGGCACGCGATCTGCCTCACTGCGAATCTCGTCGGGCATGCTGTCCAAGGTCTGCTGTAGAATTTTACGGGCAGCTGTAAACAGCGGGTTCCATGAAGTAATCCGGCTCTTATCGATCGGCAGAGATGCTGTTGTGTCAGATTCGGATAAGGGTTCATTCAGCGTTTGCTCGGAATACCGCTTCAACCAGAAAAACAGCAATCCGTGTCCGGCTATCAGAATCACAACCGCACTGATAAAGAGGAGTGTCATGTGGGGGGCGGGGTTGGCGGTTTCAAGCACGGTATCCATAGGTAACCATCATTTTATCACGTCGCAGTAGAAACTAATGATTTTTTAATGCGTTATCTTCGATCAACCCAACCGGTTGGAAAGCTATCTTGAAACCAATCTCGCGAATGGCTTGCCGTTCTTAAAGGTTTTGAATTTTCCCATTCTTGGTTCTTAATTCAATATGTGTTACCTGATCTGATCACTGATATCCCCGGGCCGGAGTCCAGGCGGCTGGCAAAGGAGTTGCAGCGTTATGAGTCGCGCAACCTGACCTATGTTTCGGAGGGATTTCCGGTATTCTGGGAGCGAGCCGAAGGTGCCAATGTATGGGATGTGGATGGTAACCGCTTTCTGGATCTCAATGGTGGATTTGGAGTAGCAACCGCAGGTTACGGTGCCAGACACTTGGTAGAAACATTTCAACAGCAGGCGCAATCACTTTATCACGGTATGGGGGATGTTCATCCGAGTCGACTGAAAGTGGAGTTGTGTCGGGCATTGAGTCAAGTTACGTTTGAACGGTGGACCGGCCAGCCTGGCAAAAGCATTCTCGGTTGTGCCGGTTTTGAGGCGGTGGAGGCTGCATTGAAGACAGCTCGGATTCATTCCGGCAAGGCGGGAGTCCTGGCCTTCCGCAATGGCTATCATGGCCTGGGTTACGGAGCGATGGCTGCAACAGGAATGGAGACTTTCCGACAGCCTTTTCTGGATCAGCTTCGGGATTTTGTGACCTTTACGCATTATCCGGCTGCAGCAGATATCGGGTGTGAATCAGAATTTACAGCGGCGATCACGAGTGCCTTGCAGCAGTCGGATGCGGGTGCAATTCTGGTGGAGCCCATCCAGGGACGTGGTGGTGAAATCATCCCGCCCGATTGGTTCCTGCCACTGCTGCGTCGGCTGGCAGACGAATATGGAGCGACCTTGATCTTTGATGAGATTTACAGCGGATTTTTCCGTAGCGGTAAATGGTTTGCCTGTGATCATATTGGAGTGGTACCGGATCTGATCTGTGTGGGAAAAGGATTAAGCGGCAGCTATCCGATCTCAGCCTGTATAGGTCGGATGGAGATCATGGACAGCTGGCCGGAGTCGCAAGGTGAAGCGCTCCACACCAGCACCTTTTTAGGTAATCCGATGGGATGTGCTTTAGCGTTGTCTTCCCTCCGGTTCTGGACTGCGGATAACTGGCAGGAGAAGATCGGCATCATGTCGGCAGAGTGGGAAAAAGCGTTGTCGGAACTGGAAACTCTGGATGCGGTGCATGGCCTGCGGGGTATTGGCTTGTTGTTTGGCCTGGAACTGAATGGGGCAGGTGCTGCGGTTGAACTGATAGAGCCTGCATTGCAAGAAGGGTTGATCCTGTTGCCGGCGGGTCAGGAAGGAAAAGTGCTGTCAATCAAGCCATCGCTGGAACATACGCCAGAAGAAGTTATCTTGGTAGCAGCAGTGTTAAAGCGGCTGATCGGGAAAATGGCAGTTTAAGACGTTTTCCGGACAGAAGGAAAATGATGTTTTATTCCGCTTACGAGTATGTGACATCCTTGCCCGGTTCCATTTCATACTGGAGCAGTTCGCTCTCGGCGACGTGAGGCTGCAGGATCTGTTTTTCGTATTTGATAAAGACAGCGCTGTCATGCGCCAAGTCACGCTTAGCAAGATTTTCAAAATCCATAGCAACGCAAAACTGATAAGCATTTTCAGCTTTGTTGATAGCTTTGCCACAAGTTAAATTCATGACCTCGGGAATTTTGAGCAGCCGTATGCGAGTCTCGACCATCATGTTTTCGAGGGTTTCGTCTGAAGCTTTGGCTTTGAGCTGGAAGAGATGTATTTCGTGAACCATGGTGAATTTCCAGGCCTGTTATCACAGAGCGGACGGGGCAGACTGTCAATCTGCATTTCTCATCGATAAAAAAGTTATACGAACAGCAATCCGCTCAATCTGGCTATGGTTGTATTCGTAAAGACGTTACGGGAACTATTTCAAAAGAGGCTATGGATTTGGCTCGACTTCACCGCGTGGTTTTGGTTTGTACAGATCATGTTCGGCGTAGCTAAAAAATCTGATGAGTCCCGTGAGGATCTCGCATCGAAGACGTCAGAAAAATCATCTAAAAAGGAATCTAACAAAATGAGCACATCAGGAGCCGTCTTATCCGAAGACGTAGAATTTAAAGGAACGCTGGTTTTCAATAGCAGTATGGAACTCAATGGCAAAATTGAAGGCGAGATCATGGCGGACGGGCCGTTAACAGTTGGAGAGAGCGCTATCATCAAAGGTGACATCAAAGCTAAGTCTACGGTTTTGCTAAAAGGTAAAATGCAGGGAAACATCGAGGCTAAGGACCGCGTGGAAGTTGCCGGTTCAGCGCAACTCTATGGAGATGTTAAGTGTTCCAAGTTCTCACTCAAGGAAGGTGCGGTATTTGTCGGAACGTCGGATACTGCAGACGGCAAGCAGGAAGGTGAGTTTGATGATATTTTCAAAAAATTAGGCAAGCCTGCGACTTCCGGTTCCAGCTCGAGCAGTGCCACGGCATCTTCTGAAAAGCCGTCCAGCACACAGTCTGTCAGCGTTTAACCGACGCAGATACAAGGAATCTTAAGACGAAACTTCGGCTGCCGGTCTGGCAGGATCCGCAGTTGTTTTAGCCGCCTGACTGGTTGAAAGACAGCATGCCTGGGCAGCAACCAGCCGTCCCCCGGGCAGGACTTCAATGGATGGCACGGAAAGTATTTCCGTGCGCAAGGTGCCTCCTGCCTTGATGACCAGCCTTTCTGTCACATGCACCTCCCGGAATGTCACCGAACCTTCGATGACGGCATTTTGGCAGTTTAGTGATTTCCTCGATTCCATCCCGGCTCCGGATGCGACTTGAAAGCATTCGCACCTGATGTCGCCATTGACCTTGGAGACACGTGTGATTTCAAGTGATTCCCAGGCAGTGATTTGACCAGAGACTGAACCACCTGCAATCCGGATATTTTTTGCTTCGGCACGGTTACCGCTGAAAAAACCATGACTTTCAAAGGTAAGAGTACCATAAGTCAATAACGAGCGTCCGACAGAACGGTTGATGGTATGGTCCTTCAAGTCCAGATATTCTGAGCAGGCCGGGCATTGCCACGAATCCGAGGCTTCCGGGATTTGCATGGGATGATCACAGTGCACGCAGTAGATCCGGCGGCGGTGCAGTGCTGAAGCGGTTTTGGCAGATTTGGTTTTACGTCGCGGTGGAGCAGCCACAGTGCTGTAACGGTGACCACATGCGTGACAAAAGGTAGATGTCGCTTCAATATATTCGCGTTGCGTGTGTGAACAGACCGGACAGGTAACATCATGTCGTTTCGGGGTGGCCATGGTGGTAATTTCCTGTGGGCTATTCGGATCTCCCCGGTCCGATGTTCAAGGCACCCTCGAAGTCTGCGTCGGGAGTAATTTCCAGGGTAGCGGCATGCAGGCTGCCTCGAATGTAAGAGGCAGGACTGAGCCGGATATGTTCACGCGAATGGAGATCACCTTCGATGCGCCCGGAAGCATGTAAATTGCCGGCGCTGCAGGAACCGGTAACACGTGCCTCTTCTTCGATAGTGATATGATAGGTGCTTTCCAGCGAGCCTTCGATGGTTCCTGCAATGGAGCCGTCACCGGTGAAGACCATGTCTCCCCTGAGAGTCGCACCGCCGCTGATCAGCGGCTGTTCTGTGGAAGCAGACGCTTTGAAGAGATGCTGGAAATTCTCGACCCAAGGCATAGTCTTTAATATAACGGTTCTCAAGTAATTGAGAATCGGTAAATGAGCTTAGAATCAGAAATCTTGGATTGTATCCGGCCGGATCTGGATGAGGAATCATTCAATCAGGCCGCGCTGACGTTGTTCAACTACCAGGCAAAAGCCAATCTGCCGTATCGAAACTACCTGCGTGGTCTGGGGATCACCGCGGCAGATGTCTTTCACTGGACTGAAATTCCGGCATTGCCAACCGCAACTTTCCGTGATCAGCGAGTGGCTTGCTTCCCGCCGATTGAAACACAGCGCACGTTTGAAACCAGCGGTACAACCCGGGAAAATACGGGTAAGCACGAGTTTGCAACGTTGGAGTGTTATCAAAAGTCACTGTTAAAGGGCTTTAGTTATGCTATGCCGGATCTTTCTGAATACAGCTGGATTTCACTCATTCCTGCGGTTGAAGATCGTCCAACCAGTTCACTGAGCTTTATGGTTTCCACGCTGGCTTATTACTATGCCAAGCAGGAGGTGCAGTTTCTTTGTGACGCGGAATTCAACTTTGAGACGGAAGAGGTATTCGAGAGGCTTCTGGAATGTTCCATGTCAGAAAAGCCGATTTTTCTGCTGGGAACCTCTTTTGCCCTGGCGCGGTTGTTTGAATCGCTGATGGAGTCGCGGGTGCAGACGGCCTTGCCGCCGGATTCCGTGATCTTTGATACCGGTGGTTATAAAGGGCGCCACAAAGAATACAGCCGGACAGAGTTTCTGGAATTAATGGAGGAGTGTCTGGGAGTCCGATCCAGCCAGGTCTGGAATGAGTACGGGATGACCGAGTTGTCTTCTCAGGCCTACAGTCGGTCGGATATCGGATATCATACTTTTCCAGCCTGGACGCGGGTGATGGTCCGGGATCCGGCCACGGGTACGTGGAGTGGTCATCATGAGCAAGGGGTGATCCAGATTCTGGATCTGGCAAATATCGGCAGCGTTCTCGCGGTCTCCACCCAGGATCTGGGTATTTTGCATGGGAGTCGACACCTGGAATTGCTGGGCCGTATTCAACATGAGAGCCTGCGCGGATGTTCATTAAGTTACGAATAACCATCTGTCTGCACCACAACTGTGAATCTTTCCCGTCGACTTCAGCTCATCGCCGAATACTTTGGAGACGGAGCGCGTATAGGGTTTTCCGGCATCGAGGAACTGGAGCGCTGGGTGGTTTCGGAACTTGGAGATCCGGCTGTGCTGGATGGACCGGTTAGAATGGCCACCGGCTGGCAGCGGGTGCGACCGGTCGGGAGCATTTATCATATTTGTGCTGGAAATATCGCTGTTTCGGCAGAAACCAGCCTGCTCATTTCCATTCTGCTGGGTTCCAGGGCGGTATTTAAATTGCCGGCTACGGGGTTGCCGGAACTGGAAGACCGGATACAGCAATTACCGCAGCAATGGCAGCAGAATATTCAGCTGATAGCCGAACATGATCCGGAATTGATGCAAAAATGCGATGCGGTAGTGGTCTTTGGTTCGGATGAAACGGTGGCATCTGTCACCCGTAGCTGTGCACCGGCACAGCGGGTGCTGCATTATGGATACAAGATGAGTGTCGGAGTGGTGACCTGTGATGGATTGACCGAATCGTGGGCGCAGGCTGCGGTGGATGAAATTCTGGCGTATCAGCAACTGGGCTGCCTGTCGCCGCAGAGCTATCTCTGTGCCGATCCGGACCAGGTGGAACGGTTTGCCGGACTGCTGGCCGCTGCCTTCAAAAAAAGAGTGTTGGATACAGCTTCGATTTCGTTGGAGGTTCAGGCACGGATCTATGATGCCCGCCAGCGAGCTGCAGCAGCAGTAGACCGTTGGATAGAACCGCAAGCAGGCGCACCCTGGACCGTTGTTCTACGCCAGCAGCCGCGGATTCAACCTGGTCCCGGATACGGGTTTATTGAAGTCGTTCCTGCTTCCAGCCAGGTACTGCCTGACATGCTGGAACCTTGGAAAGGGAAGTTGTCATCGGTTTCTTTCAGCTGCGATCATCTGACACTCGCGCAGTGGAATTTCTGGGAAAAATACGGCGTGCACCGGTTTTGCCCCATGGGCTACTTGCAACGTCCTCCGGTTGCATGGCCCCATGACGGCCGGCCGCGACTGGCAGATCTGGTGACCTGGACTTTTGCAGATCCGGAGATGCAGGTGGGTTGACACGAATTCCCTTGTACCATTGGATCAGAATGGCAGAACTGATGTCATGTCGATTTACGTGATCGGTCACAAAAATCCGGATACCGATGCGATTTGTTCGGCGATTGGTTATGCGTACGTTCTGCGCTATCAGGGTAAGGATGCGGAAGCAGCCTGTTGTGGCGATCTGAATGCCCGCACTGTCTTTGCGCTGCAGCAGGCGGAAGTGCCTCAGCCCAGACTGATGATGGATGTTCGTCCGACGGCCGGTCAGATCTGTCGCCGGGAAGTCATCACTGCCGGAGAAAAAGATTCGCTGCTGGTCACCTTCAATCACATGCGCGGTAAAGGGCTGCGCAGCCTGCCAGTGGTGGACGATCACGGAAAATGGATAGGTATGGTTTCATTGTTGAAAGTGGTGGATCTGCTGCTTCCGCCGACAGGTGGTGAACCAGCTCGTGCGGTGCATACCAGCCTCCAGCGCATTGCCAGTGCCATTGGGGCGGAATTTCAAAACGCCGTAGATACGGAAAAGGATCAGGAATTGCTGATTACCGTAGGCGCCATGCGTGCCAGTGCGTTTATGGATCGCCTGCACCAGTTTGATCCGGAAAAGGTGGTTCTGGTAACAGGTAATCGTCCTACCATTCAGATTCCTGCTATCGAATACGGGGTGCGCGCACTGGTAGTGACTGGTGGGTACCAGCTGGAAGATGAGTTGCTGCAACAGGCGAAAGCGCGTGACGTCTCGGTCATTCTCTCTCCGCATGATACGGCATCCACGACGATCCTGATTAAGAGTGCCAAGCGTGTGATGGATGCGCTGTTGGATCAACCCATTCATTTTGTGGAGTCTGATTCGCTGGAATACGTGCAGGAAAAAGTGAAGCCCTCCATCCAGGCGCTGTTTCCAGTGCTGGACGACGACGGGTTGTTGCTTGGCGTCTTCTCTAAATCAGATCTGCTCAACCCGCCGCTGACGCACCTGGTGCTGGTAGATCACAATGAACTGTCTCAGGCTGTCAAAGGAGTGACTACCGCCAAGGTGCTGGAGGTGATTGATCACCATCGGCTGGGAGGTGGTTTGGCAACACGTGAACCGATTCGTTTCATTAATGATCCGGTGGGTTCGACCTGCACAATTGTAGCACGGATGTGTCGCGATCAGAATATTTCGCTGCCGAAAGGCATTGCGCTGTGTCTGGCTACCGGAATCATCTCGGATACGCTGAATCTGACTTCACCAACCACCACGGACGTGGATCGTGAGATGCTGCCATGGCTTAGCGAGCAGGCGGAACGGGATCTGAATCAGTATGCAGAGTCATTTTTCTCAACCGGATCGGTGCTCAAGGTTCAGACCGCCGAAGAAGCCGTGCGCGGGGATTGCAAGGAATATCAGGAGGGCGACTGGAAGATGGCAGTCGCACAGATTGAAGAGCTGGGATTGCAGCGCTTCTGGGAACGCAAGGAGGAGCTTCAGCAGGCACTTCTGGAAATGCGGGTGAAGCAGGGGTTCGATTTTGCCTGCCTGCTGGTAACCGATATTGGAAAGCACTATAGTATTTTGTTAGTAAACGGAGCAGAGGAATTATGTACTGTCATCGATTATCCGCGACTGGAGGACGGGGTATTTGAACTGGATGGAATAGTTTCGCGCAAGAAGCAGTTGCTGCCCTATCTCATTCGCCTTTTTGCCCAGGTGCGCCGCACATGAAACGTTTGATCGTCATTCGGCATGCGAAATCCAGCTGGGACAGTCCGGGTCAGGATGATTTTCAGCGACCGCTTAATACACGTGGTTTGCGGGATGCGCCGCTGGCGGCTGAACGATTGGAGCAGTTCTTAAACGGACAGTTTGTCGGGGTTCAGTCCAGTCCGGCAGAGCGGGCGAAGCAGACGGCGGAGATACTGACGGAGCCATTGAGCTGTCAGGATATTGTATGGAACGAGGATATCTACCTGTGTGCACCCGCGACATGGCTGGAAATTATCCAGCTTGGGGATAACGATTTGCAGACCTCTATCACGATTGGTCATAATCCGGGTGCTACGACGCTGGTGAACCGGCTCACTTCCAGTCGGATTGATAATATGCCGACCTGTGCGATAGTTGCCATCGAATTTGAGGTAGATCAGTGGAATGCTGTGGACTGGGGAATCGGTCAACTGGTCTGGTTTGATTATCCGAAACTGCATCAGATCTGAGCACATGAAGCGGTCGAAAAAAGAGATCGCAGCCCGGCGTGAAGCACTGGCGGAATGGATTCGCGATAAAGGTTACCAACCAGTACAGGAGCTGGCGCGCCGCTTTGATATCTCGGTGATTACCATGCGGCGGGATCTGATCGCGCTGGAAAATGAGCGAAGGATTACCCGCACCCATGGTGGAGCATTAGTGGATACCAGCTTGCGTTTTTCTGTTTTTGGGGAGCGTATCAGTGTTAATCGGGAGGCCAAACGCAGGATTGCTTTGCAGGCAGTGAAACAGTTGCAGGCGGGAATGAGCATTTACATGGATGCGGGAAGCACGGTCTATGGGGTGGCTCAGGAAATCCAGCAGTGCGAATTGAAAAACGTGCGCATCATGACACCCAGCATTCCGATTGCTGAGTTGCTGGCAGGAGTGTCCGGTATCCATGTGTTTCTGACGGGTGGCCATGTGCTGGCCAAGCAATCTTGTCTGGTGGGTGAGCTCTCCGAGGTATCGATTTCACAATGGGACTTTGACATTGCCTTGCTGGGAGCAGAAGGAATTGATGACACCGGACTTTGGAATTCGGACAAGGGGCTGGTTCGGCAGCACCGCAACATTATTCGCAACGCAGACCGGATTGTATACTGCCTGGATCCTTCCAAGAGCAACCAGTCGGGCCCGTTTTTTATCTGCCGCTGGGATCCGGGGTTTGTGCTGATTTCCGGTGCCTGAAAAGACAGGTATTACGCCAGATTCCCGTGGATATCGGGACGCTGGGGCACATGCACGGTCTCTTTTAAACTCTGTGCTTTTTTCTGAGAGCGAGCGGTCTGCTGATTCAGTGCCTGCATGACAACGCGCAACAGGTCGTCCCCTTTTAACGGTTTCATTAGAACCTCGACGGAGATCTGGAGCTCTTCCAGTTCTGATTCGAAATCATCCAGCGGCATACCACTCATCAGCACCACCTTCGATGAGGCGAGTGCAGTTTCGGATTGTTTGAGAAACTCAATACCATTCATTCCAAACATGGAATAATCAGTGACTACCAGACTGGGAGTGTGGGCGGAAAGCCATTCGACGGCCTGAGCCGGTTTATTAAAGATTTCCACGGTCGGAATACCCAGAGCCTTCAGGGTCATGGATACAGATTCGGCTACATCTTTGTTGTCTTCCAGAATCATGGCGGTATCGACTTCGGTCTGATTGCGGATGGCGTAAATGGAATGACGTTTCTTGAAGACCGGGAACATCAGATTGATTTGAGGTTTTTCCTTGTTGTCATTGATGACGAGTTCGCCGCCCTGCAGGTGCATCAGCGATTCCAGCATCTTCCAAACTCCCTGGTCTGAAGTGAGTTTGCCTGGTCCGCTAATCTGAACCACGCCGAATCGGTCATTATCGAATGCTCCTTTATAAACCTCAATGTATAGTTCCGGCTTCTCATCTTCAGGATCGGCAAGGTAGTGGTTGAGCACCTGTTCCATGACCAGATTTAAGGTGCCGGGAGATGTATAGATCTCACATTCGCGGTGGGTGCGCATGCGCAGGCTGTGATGAGCATTGCTGAGCAGTGTTTCCAGTTGGTTTTCCAGATAATCTCCCAGAGCAAAGAGCTCTTTGACGTTCTGGTGCTTGCCCAGCAGACTTAAGGCACCACGCAGAACAGTGCTGCTTTGCAGACAGGCCGCCTCAATATCAGCAAGCGCACGATCATTTCCTACTTTATTACGCAAAGCATCTAATCGGCTCTGAATCACCATCAGCGTATTGCTGATATCATGTGTCAACAGCGAGAGCGCATCCTGATCCGTGATCGGGATACGTTTGCCATTGGCAGCCGGAGACGAAAAACCCATTGAGTGATATTACCACTGGTATGATTACAACGCCAATGAGGAAATGCGCATTATGATGATAAGACGGGTCCGCCTCCAATAATCACAGGCCTGATGCGTGATGTGCGCTCCACAACGGGAGGTTGAAAGTACTCGCAGCGTCCCTCATAAAATTCTTGTCTTTCACAGTAAAATACGTAAAAATTGCAGTCTTATGAAAAAGTATGCCTTGATTCTTATGGCTGTTCTCATGACAGCACCCCTCTCTGCAGACCTGCAGATGCCGCAGAGAGAAAATTTCTATGACCGGCTTGGTCATGGATTAGCCAATATTTTCCTGGCACCAGCTCACTTGCTAGATTCTCCTTATGAACTGATGATGAGCGAGGGGCCAACAGTTGGTGCGACAAAAGGAATGGTGCAGGGGGTCAGCAGAACTTTCATGGATGTCTTTGTTGGAATTGCGGAAGTGATTACGTCTCCGCTACCGGTGGAAAGCCTCAAGCAGCCAGCTTACGATTCTAAAGTAATCGAAAAATATCCGCCCGCAGATCTCTACGACAACTGGTATTAGCCGATTTGCGACGCGCTCGAAAATCCCTGTCACACATGACGGGGATTTTTTTTGCATAAGTTGTATGCTGGTGCCATGGATCCCTGGCAGGGATCGTTAAGCCCATTGACTCTGATGCAGTGTCTTCCTGCACTGGCTGCATTGAATCGCCGGCGTGTGCGGGTGCTGATGATAACTTGCTGTTGTTCAGTACACTGCAGCCTTTTTTTTTGATAACTGCATAAAAGCAACGGTGTTTGCTGTAAAAAAAACTTTACCGCAAAGTGCCTCAAATATGCACTTTCGCTTGTTCATCATGTTTTTTTGTCGTTTACTGTTATGGTTACTTTTTAAAAGTATAACAATAAAAAACACCCTAAAAAAGATCTATGCACACTGTAGCCGCACCCGTTGATGTCCCTACCGCTGATACCTCTAATGGCGAATTTTCACTCGAACTGCGCGATGGAGCATTGATTCTGCCGCCGCAGAAAGCGGATGTGCCAAAAAAGATCCATGGAACACTGCGCATCGAACGCTTTTTTTCCTCCGCGGAGGAGCATCCGTATGATCAGATCCAGTGGAAGCAGACCGACCTCGAACTGAAGTCTTGGGAGGATGGCAGCATCCGCTTTAAGCGGGACCAGGTGGAGCATCCGGCACACTGGGATCACACTTCGGTGCTGGTTACTGCGGACAAATATCTGTTCGGGTCCGAGCCGGACACTCCTGAGTTTGAGGGCAGTCTGCACCATGCCTTCGACCGCATTGCCAATACCTACACGGTCTGGGCCTGGGAAGAGGGTTATATCAATGATCATGAGTCGCTGATCATTTTCAATGAAGAGCTTAAATACCTGCTGGTCAACCAGATCTGGGCACCGAACTCGCCGGTCTGGTTCAACATCGGGCACTGGGAACAGTGGCGCTGGGGGCGTCCGGATCTGCGGGAGATCTTCCGCGGCAAAGGTGCGGAAGCCTTTACCACGGATAATGACGAGCAGATTGAAGCGCTCCGGACCACTCCTATGGAGCATCCGCAGTGCTCGGCCTGTTTCCTGACGGAAGTAAAAGACTCGATGGATTCCATTCTGAGCCATCTCAAAACAGAGGGTCGCATCTTCTCCAATGGTTCCGGTGTCGGTATCAACCTCTCCTCATTGCGTTCTTCTTATGAGCCGATCACCGGGAAGGGCAAATCCTCCGGGCCGCTGAGTTTCGACCGCGGCTTCGATCGGATGGCCGGTTCGATCAAGTCCGGCGGCAAGACCCGCCGTGCCGCGCGTATGGTGCTACTATACTCCGATCATCCGGACATCTTTAATTTCATTGACGCTAAGGACCAACAGGAAGAGATCGGTAAAATCATCCTGCGTGAGCACAATGTGCGTGTTGCACTGGATAGCATCGCTGCCAAGGCCAGTTCTCCGGCTGAGAAGATGGCCAAGCATATCCTTAATGCGCTGCCGAAGGTCAACAATGAATCTTATTCCAAGTCGATGGACGGTCTGCTCTACGGGGAGACGCTGGGCCACCAGAATGCCAATCACTCGGTCTCGCTGAAGGGGGATTTCTGGCAGGCTTACAAAAACAGTGGTGACTACCAGACTCGCTGGGTCAGCCAGCCGGATAAAATCCAGGAGACCTTTCCGGCCTCCAAGCTGCTGGAGCGCATGTCGGCAGCTGCGCATGCCAATGCCGAGCCCGGCGTGCATATGAACGACTGGATCAACCTGTGGAACCCGGTCAAGTCGGATGGCGACATCTCTACCTCAAACCCATGTTCCGAATACCTGCATCTCAATAATACCAGTTGTAACCTGGCCTCCTTCAATGCTTATCGTTTCCGTGACAGCAAAAAGGGGATTGATGCCCAAAAGCTGGAACAGGCCTGTTTCCTGGCCATGATCTGTGCCGACCTCAATGTCCAGCGCGGCGGCTTTCCAATCCCGGAGATTGCGGTTGGCACGCGCAAGTATCGTACCACCGGTATCGGTTTCACCAACCTTGGCGGCTTGCTGATGTCGCTGGGGATTCCCTACGATTCCAACGATGGTCGCTATCTCGCTGCCCAGATGGTATCCACCCTTACCGCCGCCTGCTGGAAAGCCAGCGCCCGGATGGGCGAAGTACTGGGCGCGTATCATCGCTTCGCATCGACTGAGCGGGATCTGCGGGAAGTAGTCAACTTGCACCGCGCCTCGCATGAACTGCTCTCCAAACTGGATCAGCCCGATGCCATGCCGGATATCTACTCCGAATACCGGGTGGAAAATCTGCCGCAGAGTCAGGGACTGAACGGACACGACGCATTGCAGGCACTGGAAAAATCGTTTGCAGGCGAAGCTATCAGTGGTCGTGCGGTGCAGATTGCAGCAGACTTACGTGAAAACGGTTCGGAGATCTGGACCCAGGTTTCCCTCTCACCGAAATACCGTAACTCCTTCGTTACCGTGCTGGCACCGACCGGCACCATCAGTGCTCCGTTAGGTGCATTGACTGCGGGCACGACTTCCGGAGAACCGGATTACAGCCTGATCAAGAACAAGCAACTCTCCGGTGGTGGATCGCTGCGCATGTTCAACTCGCTGGCGCTGGAAGGACTGGAATTTCTCGGTTACAGTCCGGAGCAGATTCGTGAAGCCGCACTGGAAGTAGCGGGCATCGATGGATTACTAGTGGCCTGTGAGGATGCGGATCCGGTCATCCGCAAACATCTGCTGCTGACTCCGGACTTTGAGGTCGGACCGGTGCGGAAAGCCATCGTGGAGGCATTAAGTGGCGAGCATCCCTCCAGCGTGGACGAGCTGATTGCGTTGCGCGGTCAGAAATACGATCCGGGCTTGAGCGAAGCCCAGTCATTGATTGCCGGTGGCCTTGAGCATGTCGAAGCCATCCCCTGGTTGAAACAGGAACATCTGGCGGTGTTTGACTGCGCGACCACGGCAGGGGACGGCCAGCGCTCGATTATGCCTGCGGGTCATCTCAAAATGCTGGGTGCGCTGCAGCCGTTTCTGTCCGGCTCCATGTCCAAGACCGTCAATCTGCCGTATTCCGCCAGTGAAAAAGACATCAAACAGTGTTTCATCGACTGTCATGACCTCGGGGTCAAATGCATTGCGTTGTTCCGTGCCGATTCCAAGGCGATTTCAGTGTATTCCACCGACACACCGGAAGGACGGAAGTGGAATCCGGAACGCATCTGGAAATCATTGGTGCATAATTGTCAGGAGCAGCTGGACAAAGAACTGCAGCGCCATGCCAAGCCGAAGCGCCGCAAGCTGCCGGGACGTCGCATGAGCCAGACCGTGAAATTTGAAATCGGCGGCGGCCAGCAGGAAGGTTTTGTTACAGTATCGACTTATCCGGATGGTCGCTGTGGGGAGATTTTCATGCGGATCGGCAAAGGAGGAACGTTTATTGCCGGCACGCTGGATGCGTTTGCCAAGGCCATCTCGATGCAGCTGCAATACGGGGTGCCGTTGGACGAAGTAATTGAGTCCTTCTCCGGCATGGCCTTTGATCCCTCCGGTTTCTGTAAAGTGGGTGACGATGGTGAAGATGAGTGCACCTCCGAAATCCGCAGCGCCAGCAGCGCGATCGATCTGGTCATGAAAATACTGGATTGGATGTTCCCGGCAGAAAATGATCGCAGGCTGCGCGATCTCAATGCCTATGGAGCCTATCAGGACGAACTAAATTTGCCGGAGGCCATGCCTACGCAGGTCTACAAGACCGAAGTCCCGATCTCACAGAGTATCGGGAAATCTTCCGACGGATCCGATGAGCCTCCAGTAGAACCTTCCCTCAAAGTCCGCGGCGGAGCGATCTGCCCGAAATGCGGCCAAGCCACCTACGTGCAGGACGGAAAATGCAAACGCTGCACCAATCCGTCTTGTGGCTATAAGGATGGCGGCTGCGGCGAGTAAGCCGCAACCTGATATTTAGTCATGCTAAAGCGTGATCCCGCGACTGCGCATACACATCAACATAAGCAGTAAAAATAATTAAAAACCGTGCTGTGCAAATTGGGCACAGCACGGTTTTAAAATAGGGATGGAACTCTTAAATCTATCCCCGAATAAATGGGTAGCCCAAGGGCTATCGGAAATCAATATTGGATAAATGGGGTCAGACGACAATGCTTGACTGGCCCTGTATGCCTTACTTAAATCTTGAATTGTAAGGTGATTGGGCTAATTTATATATATGGTCACCATCAAACTCACATCCAAGCGTCAGGCAACATTTCCGGCTCAGGTCTGTAAAGATCTGGGGGTGCAGGCGGGGGATGAGCTGGCGTTGATTCCTCAGATCCGTAAAGGCAAAACCGTTTGGGCGCTGGCACCCAAGGAAACCGCAAACCGGCCCTGGGCCGGACAGCTCAAAGATTATGCCAAGCACGCTCAGGGAGACCATTCCATGGAAGCGATTCGGAAAAGTATTGCGGCTGGTCGGAAATGAGCGTTGGGCTGGATACGTCAGTCGTGTTGCGATTGCTGGTGGGGGAGCCGGAGGCACAGGCTGCGAAGGCGCACGCCTTGCTGGATCAGTTGACGGAAAAGAATGAATCGGCTTTAGTTTCCGATCTGGTGGTCGCCGAAGTTTACTTTGCACTGCATTATCATTATCAGGTGCCAAAGAGAGAGGCGTTGTCGGCGTTACGACACTTCCTGAACGCACCGGAAATTGAAAATGACGGTGTGGCTTTAAACGTGTTGGCGACGCCTAAACTGGAATCGGCAAAGCCCGGTTTCGTAGATCGGATGATTCACCAGCAGTATCGAAATGCTGCAGGTGGCATGGTCACCTTCGAAAAAGCGGCCAAAAAGCTCACAGACACCATGGTCTTGTAATGGAAAATAAGCGGTGAAAGCTGAGAGCTACATGACAGGAGCCGAGTGGCTGGAAACAGCCACTACTACAGCGCAAAGCGCATAGTAAGTATTTTTGGATCATGTAGCGGCGGCTGTCCTCTTTTGGATTGTCATATCTATTTGGTGTGGCTTTTCTGCCGGTTGCGCCTTTGGAAAATTAAATTAATCTGAGGTATAATGAGGCTTTGCCTAGTTATCGTCTTTATCGGTCTCTCTGTATTATCCGGCCTGGCTGCTCAGGAGGAAATGAAAATCCGTGCGTTTGCGCTCAAGCCGGACGCCCTTGTCGTCGCAGCACCTGCGGGATCCAGTCAAGGCATTGACGTGCTGGAAGAATTGCAAAAGCAATATGCGATCGATCTTTCCCAGGTTCCGGGTGTGCAGGCCGTGTATTTGCCGAAAGAACAGTCACTGGTGCTGCGGGCACCGGAAAAAACCATTGAGATGGTGAGCGCCCGTATGGGGCGGATGATGGATCACACCAAACCGGCGGCTTCAGGCACTTCAGCGGTCATGCAGGCGCGGCTGGATACGATTATTTTGTCCGAGATCAATTTTACGGAAGCGACCTCGGAAGATGTGGCGAGCTATGTGCGACAAGTGGCGGAGCCCTATGGAATCGCCGTCCAGTTGCTGGCTCAATCTGATCCTGAGACGACTCCAACCGTGACCCTGAAGCTCACCAACATTCCGCTCTCAGCGTTACTCAAGTATTACACGTCGCTGACGAATCTCCCACATCGGGTGCAGGCCAGCAGTGTAGTGATGGAGTATTAGAGCATTTTCGGATTGTGTTCCAGCGTTTGTCGGTGAGGTCATTGACCTCGCTCCCCAAAGATTTCCAAGGTCAGTGATTCGGCTACAATTTTAAAATCTGAATGCTTAATTCGTATGGGCTCTAATGCAAATAGGAGTGGCGGGAAAGTGATTCGTGCTGGATGTGACGTTGACAAGAAGTCCGGTTATACCGACACCCGGTGTGGTCGGTATTTCTTGCCGCTCATCAAGGTGGGTGTTTCAGATTAAGTACAAAATACTTACTTTGTCCCAACCGTTGCCAGAAATTCTTTGAAGGATGCATGAACCGAATCGATACCTGCCGTAGGACCCGTGATTTTGAAGAACCAGCTTTTGCTGCCGGACAGGGTATAGGCGACAAACATCCCATCCTCGCCATTGGCGAGGGCGACGATTTTCCATTCCCGGCCGCTGATGAGTTCCTGTTTCAGAACGGTCGGCAGAGTTTCTTTGGTAACGGCCTCCATGCCGGTCTGGCGCAACCACCGGTTGACGTTGGCAAGGTCGCCTCCCACGTCGCCGGGAAAAGCGGAAATCGAGAGTTTAAGTTCTCCAGCGGGGGTATTCTGCAGGTAGGATTCCAGCACCATCATGCCAGCCTGCTGTTTTTCCCATCCTGCCGGAGCAGACCATGTCAGTTCAGCCGTGCTGTTCGCAGAAATGGTTGGCTCGGCAATGACAGAGTGGATGATGGCCATCAGGCATAGAGATGCGGCAAGTATGGGATACATGTGTTTGTTCTAGCGGCATTTAGCAGAGAAGCAAGTCATGCGAAGATAACCGAACGGGAAACAGTCCCCGGATTGCCTGTGTCAGAGATTTATGTCACTGTATCAATCATGAAACGACCATGGTGGATCCTGGTGATCAGTGCCATTTTTCTGTGGCTGTGGTGGTGGATGGGTCCATCCGCGGCTGAAAGGAAGCCACCGGAATGGTTTCTCGGCAGCTGGACTCTGGTGGACGGCGAAGGCTGGAGCCGGATTGAGTTTTACCAGCGGCCGGTGCCGGATAGCAGCCCGGACGACTGGATCCGCGGGTTGGAGGGACATGTAAAAACCGTTGGTATTTTCAGTCCACCGGAACAGCAGGGGCGCTGGAATTACGGCTATCTGGAACCCATGCTCGGACTGAACATGATGTTTGGCGATGAATCTTTTTTGCTGCTGCTGCAGCCGGCAGGTGAGAATCGTATGCAGGCGCGACGACTGCCCAGAACCGCTGCTCCGACGATGTCGCTTATATCGCATCCGGAGACGATTTTGCTGAAGCGTGTGGGAACAGATTGAATCTCTGCTTACGTTTAAATTACTGAAACGCCAAGTCGCCACTGGAATAAGTGGTGCCGAAATTTTTAACCAGCGTGACGGTTTGCGCCAAACCATCCAGCGCGAATTCAGGGGATAGCTCGGAAAGCGGATGGATGAATGCCGCCCAGAGCACCCCGTCATGTATGCAATAACGGGCATCCAGTGCATGACTGAAGTTGGCGTGCATACACCGCACAGCTTGCTCTTGCGTGAGATCGTCAACCTTAATGACAGGGGAAATAAAACGCATGCGGTCATTGGATTCATCAGTCATGCAGATCACATGCTGACTCTGATAGACCATCTGCCAATGACCAGCCGGTCCGGTAACTTCTTCGGCGTGCTGTTCCAGCAGTTGTTGCAGCCTGGCATTGTTCATGGATCCTTCCGGCGAGGGCAGGGGAGCAATCATTTCTGCACACGAGGCTAAGAGGAAGCAAGGGATGAGGCAAAACCATTTAATATGCATAGTCCCGTGACTGTATCAGGGAGCACCTAATGATTCAATGATCCTCATGCTGATGGGGCGTTGCTTTCGGAGAAATTATGGTAATACTGGTATCAGATGAAATATTCTGTTTGCATCTGGCGGTTCCTGTTGATTGGCGGGCTGATAACGACCCTGTATTCCTGTTCCAAGCCTGTGGATGCTCCGATGGAAATGGAGATGGTCTGGATTCCTGGAGGGACGTTTGTCATGGGAACCAATGATCCCACAGCTCAGGCCAATGAACGTCCGGCGCGCGAAGTTACGATGGACGGGTTCTGGATGGATGCCACACCGGTGACCAATCACCAGTTCCTGCAGTTTGTTGAGGCAACGGGTTATGTTACTGACGCGGAAAAGAAGCTTGATTGGGAAGAGATGAAAAAACAACTGCCGCCGGGGTCGCCTCGTCCTCCTGAAAGTAATCTGGCACCGGGATCGCTTATATTCCATAAGACAGAGGGACCGGTGGATTTGCGATACTACGACCAGTGGTGGCAATGGAAAACAGGAGTCAACTGGCGACAACCGGAAGGACCAGGAAGCTCCGTCAGGAACCGTATGAATCATCCGGTCGTGCATGTGAGCTGGTTTGATGCAGTGGCCTACGCGGAATGGGCCGGCAAGCGGCTGCCCACGGAAGCGGAATGGGAATACGCAGCGCGTGGTGGACGTGAAAAAAACACCCGCTTTGTCTGGGGAGAGGAATTTATGCCCGGCGGTCAGCATATGGCGAATACCTGGACCGGAACCTTTCCATATGAAAACAATCATGAAGATGGTTATGAAGCGACTTCGCCGGTAGCGACTTTCCCGCCAAACGGCTACGGGCTCTACGATATGGCCGGAAACGTCTGGAACTGGTGCAGTGATCTTTATGCTGCCAACATCCATCTGCAGGCGTATCGGTCAGAGGACAAAGACTGTTGCATTAACCCTGTCGGTCCTGAAAAGAGCTATGACCCCATGAATCCCTATGCACCCGAACTGCGCGTCATTAAGGGAGGATCTTTTCTCTGCCATGTCGACTACTGTGAGAGTTACCGCCCCAGTGCCCGGCGCGGTAATACACCGGATACCGCCACGTCTCATACCAGTTTCCGCTGTGTTAAGGAAGGACCGCCGCCAGTTGCATCTTCCGGTTCGAATTAGCTGGCAACAGATCGCGCTGTAAAACGCCGGTTCAGGCTGAGCAGGAGCAATATCACTAAAGCGACGGCGGATTCAGCTTCCGGTAAGGGGATCACCTCACCTGTCGTCAGGATTCTGGCCCCATAGAGTCCGGGTGCCAGTCCGACCGGGTCCAGAAATTGTATCTGTCCGATCTGGCCTGTGGTCAGGCCGCTGACCGAATTGCCAAAGAAGACCTGATCCGTGCCGCCGCCGGTTTCAAGGGCACCACTCCAGTTGCTGATAAGCAGTGTTGTGCCGCTTGTCCAGCCGATACCGCTACTGTCCGCAAACTGTAATATACTGTTACCGGAATTCAGATCGATAGTTGAATTACTACTGAGCGTCAGTGTTCCCAGTGTATCCGAATTCCCGCCGGTATCCAGGGTTCCGCCACCCAGGGTCGTTGCGACGCTGTCCGTGATGATGTTATCGGCACCCAGCAACAGTGTGCCGCTGTTGATCACTAACGGGCCAGTAAAGGTGTTATTGCCTGTCAGTGTGGTCGTGCCGGTACCACTTTGAGTGACAGAGCCTCCGCTACCGGAAATCACTGAGTTGATGATGACACTGTTGGATCCGCTGATGTTGAGGTCGACGCCGCCGCTGTCGGAGAGATTCAGTGTGCCTGCGGAGTTAAATACGAGTGAGCCTCCGCTGGTCGTTCCCGTATCGAGATTCAAGGTAGAGCCTCGTCCGGAAATCGGCACGGCCAGTGTCTGGGTAGAGCTGGAATCATTGGTGATGCTGCCACCATCTGTAATGATCAGACCGCCGCCGCCGGTAGCATCCAGTGTGTAGGCAGTTGATGCTTCAAAGATCAGTTCACGCAGGGAGTTGGTATAGGCGGTGTCTACGCTGGCGGTGGTATCACCGGCACCGGCATTATTGAAAACTAGCGTGTCTTCGCCATCGATGAGATTGTAGTCATCGCCATCCCACCGGTCCCAGCTGTCAATATGATCCCAATCCGTGGCACCCGGTCCCTGCCAGATGATGCGGCTGGAGCCGTCGGTATTGCTGACAGACTCCAGCACGTTCCCGGAAAAGGCAGTAATACTGGCTTGCTCGTTGGTATGGTTGCGTTCGGAATCATTGGCGGTGTCTTCGTCAATCAGGAGTGTAATTCCGGAGGTGTCGAGGGTGCTGCGGCGAATCCATCCTCCGTCCCCACCGATGCGGCTAGCCTTGCTGGCCAGGGCCAATGGGGTGCTGGAATAAGAGTTATTGAAGGAAACGGTTGCACCGCTGTCATCCCAGCCGTCAATGACGGTGCCCGAGATAAACGCTTCCCAGCTGATGGTGTTCCCATTGTCATCCAGAAAACTGCCACCGTTAATGTTCTGCAGGGCGAGAATACCGACTTGTTCCGTAGTCGTAATACTACCTGCACCGGATTCGGAGCGTTCCAGCGACAGATCAAAGCCGGACGTGGTAATATTCTGGATTTGTGAGGTCAGCCAGGGCTGGGAAGTCTGGGCAGGAACACTGCGCGTTTCATTATTGGTAGTTTGGATTTGGGCGAGTACGGCAGGTGCAGCAGAATAGTCCTCGCGAAAAGTGACACTCTGTGTCGTACCGCCACCCGCGATGACCACGCCGGAGGCTGTTGCATTGTCAATGGTGCGGCGTGAGGCATCCAGAAAGACACCGGATTGAATCTCGTGGCGACCCGGAGTTACTGCAATAAAAGAGACATTGGTCATCGCGATGTGCGGTCCGTCAAAACTATCCACTTCAGCGACTGTAATATCGAATCCACTGGTGGTGACGTTGTTGATGCGAAAAGCTGCAGAGTTGGAACCCTCGTCTGTCGGCAGGGCAAAGATCAGCGGAACCTCACTAAAAGTAGCGCCATAACTGGCAAAATTGATGCTCGTTGGCGTGGTTGGTCCTGAAATAGTATCATTGACCGTTAGAGTATCAACCAGGATCGTCTGAGCATGGAGGAGTATCGGGCCACAGAGTACTAGAGCGCTGCAGGTCAGTGTATTGCGCAGCATAAACATAATTACAAAGTAACATTAAATCCGATAATTAAAAGATCGTAACCGGGAAAATGGCTTGCGGATGAAGCATCTTTAAATGGCGGATTTATCATCCATTTTTCATTTCGGGTTCACATTAGATTCACAAACTGTTGCTAACGTATTTGCATGCACCAGATATGTGATTCCGAATGCCGGCTGCTCAATCGCAGAAACTTTGTTAAAGCCGTTGTGGCAGGCGTTCTGGCCAGCTTTTCAGGATTCTTCCATATGCGCTGGCTGGAACCATTCTGGTTTGAGGTAACCGAGAAAGATATTGGCCTGGACCGGTTTGAATCAGTCCTGCGGATTCTGCATTTATCTGATTTTCATGCATCGCCAGAAGTGCCGTTTCCCATGATTGAACGGGCGGTGGAGATAGGGTTGAAGCAACAGGCGGATATTGCCTTTCTGACAGGGGATTTCATCACATCCACCTTGCCGGAAGAGACGGAATATCAGCGGATACTCCAGAAGTTAAGTCACCGGATGCCGACGTTTGCCTGCATCGGTAATCACGACGGAGGCAAGTGGGCAGCTCTGACCCGCCACGGATACCGGAATTTTACCCGAATTCAGACGCTCTTGGCCAACAGCGGTATCCGGTTGCTGTTTAATCAGCGGGAACAGGTTGTGGTAGGTGGCAGGCGCTTCACCATTGCGGGGCTGGGCGACTACTGGTCTGATGATTGTCTGCCTGAAAAAGTGCTTGATTTGAAAAGGCACAACCAGCAGCAGCGCGATCCGGTGCTGGTGCTCAGTCACAACCCGGATTCCAAGCAGCAATGCCTGGCATATGACTGGGACCTGATGTGTTGCGGGCATACTCACGGGGGACAATTCGTGCTGCCATTTCTGGGTTGGCGGCCCTTTTTACCTGTGCAGGACACATCATGTGCGGAAGGTGTCTGGACACAGGGGGATCAGCATGTTCATGTGACTCGTGGTATTGGCAACTTACATGGGATGCGCTTTAACTGTCGCCCGGAGATCAGCATCTTGCAGGTCACTTAAACGGTGCTGATCGCTTGATTCGTGTCGCGTGAGTGCTTAGGCTTTGGCAATGAGTGTGGACACGGATCAGATTTTAAGCCTTTCCGGCGGGCGGTTTCAGGATTTTGTGGCAACGCTGAGTCCGGATCAGGCCGAGGTGGTGCAATCGCAAATGGAAACCCGGATGGCGGACGCAGGACAGTTTCTGATCCAGCAGGGAGATGCGTCGGAGTATACTCTGTTTATCGAAGAAGGTGCGGTTGAGGTGATCATCGGCGAACCGAATGCCAAGCCGATCAGCTATCTGGGGCGGGGGGACGTGATTGGCGAACTGGGAATGCTTAACCAGCAGCCGCGTAATGCATATATCCGTGCCTCGTCGCCCGTGGTGTATAAGGTCATCTATGCAGAAGGGTTCAAACAACTGATGGCCGAAGTTCCCGGTTTTGCGATTTTTTTTGCCGGGCGCATGGCACGGATGGTGAAGGGTAGCAAGCCGTCACGCCAGCACAGCTCGAACTGCACGGATCTGGGCGGAAAGCTTCCGAACTTTGACCTGCTGGCAGTGCTTTACACGATCGCTTCCAGCGGTTCATCCGGTCAACTCTCAGTGATGAATGAAGAGCAGAATCAGATCGGTAACCTGTTTATCCAGGAAGGTATTGTGACCTATGCAACGTTTCGAAATCTGACATCTCTGGAGGCCTGTTATCAGATGTTGAGTGAACATCAGGTCGGCTCGTTTGCCTTCCGCCCGGATGTCAGCCTGGATGCCGGAGCCAGTCCGTCTGGCGCGATAACTATTTCCATCGATAAACTGGTGCAGCAGGCCACAACAATCCGGCAGGAGCTTACCGCATTTCCCCCGGGGATCATGAATCTGCAGGGAACGCTTAAGGTGCTCTCGCCCGATGATCCGGGTGCCCCGGCGGATCAGCGTGAACGCAATGAACTGATTCTCAAATTCTGCAATGAGGGGGTAACCGACTTACCAGGCCTATGGGAACGTTCCGGGTATTGTCTCTATCATTTCGCTAAGACAATCCACTACATGACCACCATTGGGATGGTGCAGTTAAAATAGGCTTGTGATGATGACACCTGCAGCACGAAAGGTGCGGCAGCAGCTGCTGGTTCTATCCGATGCCGGAACCGCCCGGACTGCTGCCCGCTTTTTTAAACCCCGTTCGCTGCCCGGAGATAAGTTTATTGGTGTTCGGATTCCGGTGATGCGCAAATTGGTGCCAGAGCACCGGATGTTGGCTTTAAAGGATGTCTTGAGCATGCTGCCGGCGAACGAACACGAAGTGCGGGTGATGGCAATCCTGTTGCTGGTAGACCGTTTCAAGCAGGGCTCTACTGCAGAACAACGTGCAGTGTATCAGAGCTATCTGGGGCACACGAAATACTTAAACAACTGGGATTTTGTTGACATTTCGGCTTATCATATTGTCGGGCCCCACCTCCGGGAACGCTCGCGCCGTCCACTGTACCGTCTGGTGAAATCACAGGATATGTGGGAGCGGCGGATCGCGATTGTGGCAACCTTAGCCTATATCCGGGAGCATGACTTCGATGATGCATTAGCTCTGTCGGAGCTGCTGCTGGACGATGCAGAGGATCTGATTCACAAGCCAGTGGGGTGGATGTTGCGTGAGGTGGGAAAGCGCGATCTAAATACGGCAGAGGCTTTTCTCAAAAAACATCATCGAAGTATGCCTCGCACTGCGTTACGCTATGCCATAGAAAGATTTACTATTGAAAACAAACGTAAATACATGCGAACCGGATAGCTTTGCCCGGAGTGGTTGACGAGATTCCTGCTATGAATATGGTTCTCGTTTGTAGAGTTTAAGATTTACCAAAGGCTCACTGATCATGAAAGTGTTTGCTCCTGGAGAGATTATTGCATCACGATATGTTGTCCAGTCTTCACTGGGAGAGGGCGGGTTGGGTGCGGTTTATCTCTGTCAGCTCGCAGGAACGGATCAATTTGTAGCCATTAAGGTCATTAAACCGGATACCGGCGTGGACCTTCGTCTGATTCAGGATTTACTGAAGCGTGAGGCGCGCATTCTTTCAGGGCTGCGGCACAAAAATATAGTCCAACTCCACGACTTTATTGAAGATCAGTACGGACCTTTGTTTGTGATGGAATATGTTAACGGGTATACCATCAGCGATCCGGCGATGCAGGGGCCTTACGCGTTTGACAGTTTTCTAAGCTGTGCCATGCAGTGTCTGGAAGGACTGGCGGCAGCCCACCGGAAGGATCTGCTGCACCTCGATATTAAACCTGAAAATATCATGGTCGTATTTGGTAAGGATGGTGGTGTCCGGGTAAAAATTCTGGATTTCGGGATCTCCCAAGTGATGTCGGAACTGCAAGAGGCAGCTGCAGGAGATGAGATTATTGGATCCGCCTTTTATATTGCGCCCGAGCAGCTGCAGCGAAACCCATCCACTCCTGCTACGGATCTATATTCATTAGGTCATGTCTTCTATCTGATGCTGGCGGGTGAGACCGCCTACCAGGCTGACGATATTAACCAACTGGTTCTGCTGAAAATCAAGGAGGAAGCACAGGACATACGCTATTACCGGGAAGATCTGCCGGAAGCGTTTGTCGAATGGTTGCATCGTATGATAGCGATAGACAGTTCCCAGCGGCCGCAAAGCTGCCAACAGGCAATTAAAGAGCTGACGGCGATCAGTATCCGCAGTTTAACACCGCTGGATCCCCAGCCAAATACGATTGGTCGCCGTATTTCCCAATCCTTGAGAGACTTGCTCGATGACATGAATCTTAACGGGTAGCTGTCTTGCAACGGAACCCAGTCTTCGATAGCTTTATGGCATGAGTAATCATTGGGAAGAGCTGTTGGGTCCGGTGACCGAACGTTTCTCGGATTTTTTTGAACGGTTGCCCGCAGAACAACAGGCACTCATTGAGCAGAACAGTGATATCCGTACACGAGAAGCCGGACAGATTCTGATCCGGCAGGACGAGTCTTCCGACACAACTTTCGTCATTGAACAGGGAACTGTGGAAGTTTCCGTCGATATCCCGGATGCCAAAGTATCTCCACCACTGACCTATCTGGGCAAGGGCGATTTTGTGGGGGAAATCGGGGTGCTCACCGATGCGATGCGCACTGCCACGGTCAAGGCGGCATCTGAAGTGACTTTCCGTCAATTCAGTGATTCCAAGTTTAAATTCTTGCTGCTGCAGGTACCGGGTATGGCTGCTTTTGTCGCACGACGACTGGCACGTCAGGTTACTCACACCACGGCAAGTGTTTCTTACAACTCAGCATGTATGGATTTAAGTGGTAAGCTGCCGGAATTCGACTTGATTTCGGTGTTTTACACGGTTTGTTCCGGCGCAGGTACCGGCGAGTTACGGGTATTGAGTGATCGCAAGGACAACATCGGCATGTTCTTTTTTAACCAGGGACAGATAGCCAAGGCCCGTTTCCGGCATCTGAATGGACCGGAAGCCTGCCGCCAGATGTTTGCCGAGGGAGAGCTGGTGGGTGCCTTTTCCTATCGTAAACAGGATCAGCCTTCTGCACCATTTCCAGAGGAAGCCGGCATGCATATGTCGATCGATGATCTGCTGATGGATGGAGCGCTGATGCGGGATATTTTTGATAATCTGCCGGTTAATTTGAAGCATCTGCAGGGAGCCATGCAGCTTTCCTACATGCCCAACGATTTTGAATCAGATGCAGTGCGTGAGTATGCATCCATCATCTTTGAAACCTGTGGCATGGAGCCGATCAAACTGGCGGATGCCTGGGTAAAGACCGGCTTGTCACACGTGCCATTTGCACAAGGCATTCAAGCTTTGGAACATCTTGAAGCGGTGCAGACGGGCTAACATAGACGAGCCGGTTTTCCAATCGCAGGCTTCCTGCCTTTTGTCATTTTTAGCTTGTATCCTTGATGCAGCCGCAAACGTCGCAGTAGGCTTCTGCAATACATTCATTACAGAAGCCATTCTGGACTGGAATAAAGCTCGCCAAGTTAGAAAATCCGTGAAGAGTATTAATGAATCGGACGCTAAAATGGCAGAAGGTTATAAATACAACAAAGATTATATATGAGTACAGGTACAGTTAAATGGTTTAATTCAGAAAAAGGCTACGGCTTTATCACCCCGGATGATGGAGGGCAGGATCTCTTCGTGCATCATTCCGAAATCCAGATGGAAGGCTATGCTAAGCTGGAAGATGGCGAGAAAGTCAGCTTCGAAGTAGGTCAGGGGCAGAAAGGACCCTGCGCGCAGAAAGTTGAGCGCGAGTAGTCGTCTGACACTTTTAAATCCTAAGGGGCATCGGTGATCCGGTGCCCCTTATTTTTTGCCCTTGTTCATCCAGTCGAGATTGATCTGTGGCTTCTTTTTGCTGCCATTTTTACGCTTACCGGATGAGGAGAGAAAGCTGTCGATAAATTCCAGGATGCAGCGTTTACCCGCAGCTGTTTTGGCGGAGCACGGAAAGGATTTCGCCGGGTGAATCGCAAGATGCTGACATTCTTCCAGAAAAAATGCGACGTTGTTACCGACTTGCGATTTCGAGGCGCGGTCGGTCTTAGTAAAAATCACGGAGAAGGGTAATTCCATTTCCTGCAGCCATTCCAGAAATGACAGGTCACTATCCATCGGTTCATGCTGGGAATCTACCAGCACGAAGATGTGCTTCAGATTTTGCCGTTCCAACAGGTATTCACTCACGCGTTCATTAAAATCCTGACGGTCCGCTTTGGATACTTTGGCGTAGCCGTAACCCGGCAGGTCTACCAGCCGCCAGTGGTCATTGATAGTAAAAAAGTTAATCAGTCGAGTCTTGCCCGGTTGGCTGGACGTGCGGGCCAGCCCGTCGTTGCCGGTCAGCATGTTGATCAATGAGGACTTGCCGACGTTGGATCTCCCGACGAAGGCAAACTCCGGTTTCGATGGTTCTGGGCACACTTCCAGGTCAGGAGCACTGGTCAGCAGGGAAGCGGAGTGAATTTTCATTGCTGAATTCATTTCAGCTGCCTGAACCGGATGCCGAGTTCTTTTTCCAGCCGTGTAATTTTGATTTTTTCTGCCGGCTCGATCAGTGTAATCGAGGTGCCGCTTTTGCCGGCCCGTGCGGTGCGGCCGCTGCGGTGGGTGTAATATTGGAAATCTTCCGGCGGCTGGTGTTGCAGCACAAACGAGAGCCCTTCGATATCGATTCCGCGGGCAGCCACATCCGTCGCAATCAGAAACTGCATGCGCTTTTTATTAAAGGCACGCATGACTTTATCCCTATCTCTCTGGCTGAGTTCTCCCTGTAGTACGCCCACGGAAATTCCCTTACTGGTGAGCTCTTCACCAAGTCGAACAGAGCCGAGTCGGGTGCGACAGAAGATCAGCCCCTGCTGTTCCTGTTGTGTTTTCAGATAGTCGGCAATGTATTCGTCCTTTTCAGAGCGGTCGATGACCACATAACAGTGTTCGATATTTTCGTTCACTACGCTGGCACACTCGACTTTGATGCGGTGGGTGTCCGGCGCGAGGTTCTTGCTGACCAGTTCCTGAATGTTTTTCTGAAAGGTGGCGGAAAACAACCACGTTGCCTTGCGTTTGCGGGTGAGTCGGAAGACCTGATTGAGTTCTTCTTTAAATCCCATGGTCATCATCTCATCTGCTTCATCCAGCACCAGGATATGGATGGCACGCAATGACAGAGCTCCAGCATCCAGCAGATCCATCAGTCGTCCCGGCGTGGCGACCACAATATGCGTAGGTCGATTGAGGCGCTGGATCTGGATGTCCATTTTTTCACCGCCGGCGGCCACCTCGATGAATATCTTCTTACGACAATACTTCGTGTAGCGGAACAGGTGTTTGCCGATCTGTTTAGCGAGTTCGCGGGTTGGGGAAAGAATTAGTGCCTGAATCTCGGGTGCTGCAGAATCGATCTTCATTAGCAGCGGTAGTCCGAAAGCCGCGGTTTTGCCGGTGCCGGTCTGGGCCTGAGTGATCAGGTCTGTGCCCTGTTTGACCAGAAAAGGAATGGCTTCCTGCTGAATGGGAGTCGGCGTCTTGATTTCCATTTCCTGCAGTCCTTGAATCAGTTCAGCGGAAACCCCAAGTTCTTGGAAAGTATTTGGCATGTTCAGGAAATATACACATCAACGGAGTCAAAACCAAAGCTCTAAGCATCCATTTATAAGTTTACCCTTGTCGGATTACCGATTGAACAACAGTAACCTCCGGATAGATTGCTGGGATGCTCAGCCGCCTGATTCTGGAGAATTTCCGATGTCATGCTCAGTTGGATCTAACTGAGCTGGGTCAGCGAAATGTGCTGACAGGCGCTAATGGACGGGGCAAAACCTCGCTGCTGGAAGCGGTCTTTCTGATTTCGCGTTGTCGATCCTTCCGCACCCACCGCACCAGAGAATGTGCTGGCTGGGGCCGGTCTGCTTTTGGCATCGCTGGCCGGCTGGCAGAGCAGGTCGAGGGGGTAGTGCGGTTGAAGTACGAATGGACTCGCGCGGGACGCCAGTTGAGCACGGATCGGGATATCGGCATAAAACTGAAAGACTTCTGGGGACTGCTGCAGGCGGTCGCTATCACCAATCAGGACCGGCAGCTGGTCACGGAAAGCGGGCGCCACCGGCGTAACTGGATTGATAGCCTGATTGCGGCAACGGATCATGAGTACCTTGAACTTTCGCAGAAGGCGCTGTTATTGCAGCGCCAGAAGAACGCCTTGCTCAAACGTGAGAAGACAGATCGCACGCTCTGGACCGTTTTGACGGAACAGATGCGACCGGTTTGCAGCCAGATGGTCGAGGCGCGTGATGCCATGACAGAACGGATTGCACCCGAAATTGAGGCACAGTACCGGTTGCTTACACATCAACGGGAGCATGTTGGGTTTACGGCTAATGGCGAGACCCTGAAACGTTTGGAACGTGATCAGGATGAGCTTTGGCTGGCGGAACAAAAAAGCCGAAACTGTGAACTGGGGCCGCACCGTGACGACTGGGATCTGACACTGGCCGATAAGCCGCTGCGGCATTTCGGTTCAGAGGGTCAGCAGAAGTCGGCTGCACTGGCCATGCGCCTGGCCGAATTAAAGCTCGATGCAGCTGCCAATCCGGATCGCACGGTGGTCCTGATTGATGACGCTTTAATCGAGTTAGATACCGGACGCCGCCAGCGATTCTGGCAACAAGTGCCGGAGAATGTGCAAGTGATGTATGCTACCACCGATGCTGATCGCGATGCAGAATTTACCAACTTTGAACGAGCCTGGCAGGTAGAACCCGGAAACGTAGGCATTAAGCCTTAAAAAGGAATGGGGTTTATGGCTGGTTTACCGTGATACCGGGCCAGTCGTCGGTGCGGAAGGGTGAAGCAGGCAGGCCGGAGGAATTGATAAGATTGACCGCAGGATTGCTGGCCCATCCGTAGCGAACGGAAGCCGGAGCTGAAATGTCCGGATGCGAGACCACAACCTCCCGGCCTTCAATCACAGCATCCGCCCAGATAAACTGGCGATCTGGTCCGGCAATCGAGAAACCTCTCAGTGGTTTTCCATCGCTGGTATGGAGACCAGTCACGGTATGTTCGAACTGGATGCGGATCTGGTCACCCACTACTTGATACGCCTGAAACAATGGTCCTGAATGCGTGAGTGGCTGCTGAAACCAGGTCCCGATGAACGGCACACTTCCCAGCGGTGGTTTCGGCTGGGTGATCCCGTAGTCTTTGGCCAGTGCCCAGAGTGCCAGCCGCTTGCCGACTTCCTGTTTGTTTTGGGGGTGAATATCATTGGCGTCGCCGATATCAATACTGACTGCCATACCGCTGTTCGGTACCTGCAGGGTTTCAAATTGCGCATTACGTAATTCTGCCCAGGTATCATCCCCGGGTTGATCCTGCCGCTGCCTGTAGTTCGCCAGTTGCACAAAATAAAAGGGAAAGTCACCCTGTCCCCAGGCCTGGCGCCAGCTGCGGATCATGGCAGGGAAGAGTGTGCGGTATTGATGGGCACGACTTGCATTTGCTTCGCCCTGATACCAGATCACACCTCGAATGGGAATGTGAACCAAAGGCTGGATCATACCGTGAAAGAGCATGGCAGAGATACGTTGAGGGCGATGCCGTTTCTTTTCTGCCGGAGTCATTTCATTGAGAGGCTTGACGGGAGCAGATAAAAAATTCTCGCGTTTTTGCAGCAGGGGGGTGAATTCAGGCTGATCCATCAGTGCGGTGAGAGGGGTCCAGGCTTCGGCAGGAGTACCACCCCAGTTGCTGGAAATGAGTCCAATCGGAATCCCGGTAGTCTGAAAAATCTTGCGTCCGAAAAAGTAGGCAACAGCAGAAAAATCGGGAATAGTTTCGGGGCTGCAGACAGCCCACGAGGCATGAAAAGAATCCACAGGTTTGGCGCTGGCCTTGCGTGGAATGCTGAGGAGCCGGATATCCGGAAAATCGGCTGCGGCAACTTCTGACCGGGCCTGAGCTGAGCGAGAGACGGACCACTGCATATTGGACTGTCCGGAACACACCCAGACATCACCCATGGTGACATTCTGCAGCGCAATATTTTTACCGCCAGAGCCGACAAAGAGGGTGTAGCTGCCGCCGGCAGATTGAGCAGGCAGGCTGACGCTCCATTGGCCTTCGGAATCCGCAGTTGTCGCTGTTTCTTGCCCGGCTAGGACGACGGTGACCAAGCTATTGGGTAGTGAGCTTCCCCACACTGGAATCTCACGCTCACGCTGCAGCACCATATGACTGCTGAATGGCGAGGCCAATTGTAGTTCAGCCAGGCAAGCAGTGACAAAAACAAGATAAACAGCCAGGGAATGCAGCAATCGCTACATTGATTCAATTTATAAAACCAACAGCTGCTGACGAGTCAAATGCATGTCCAGCTTAGAGCAGTTGCTGCTGCCACTCGTCCGGTTTAAATCCAGTCATCTTAACCTCCGGACTGATAACAAATGGGCGCTTAACCAGATTTCCATTCTGCTGAATCAATCCAAACACGTCTGCCACAGGCATGTCATCCAACCGATCCTTGATACCAAGTTCTCGGTAATCCTGGCTGGAAGTGTTGAGCAGCCTGCGGATATTGCCATCATGAGCGTTTAACATTTTTTTCAATTCGGAGACCGGTGGTGGAGTTTCGCGGATTGCGAGATTCCGGTATGCAATTTCTTTACTATCCAGCCATTTGAGGGCATTGCGACAGGTTGAGCACTTAGCGTAAGTATAGATTTTCAACATGGCTGGAAATTTAGTGCAAAAAGAAAAATGAAAAATGCAAAAGTTCCTGAAATTCTGCATTCTGCATTTGGAATTTTGCAGTTATCTTAATGAGTGGAAAAAATTCTCGTAGGATTATCTGGTGGTGTGGACAGTGCTGTTGCGGCGGCTTTGCTCTGTCAGCGGGGCCACAAAGTTGTGGGCGGATATATGAAAAACTGGATCAACGAGGACGATATTCCCGGCGACTGCCCGTGGGAGCAGGATGTGGCGGATGCGCAGGCGGTAGCGGACCAGCTCGGGATCGAGTTTCGCGTCGTGGATCTAACGCAGGAATATAAGAATCGCATTGTATTGTATTTGCTCAATGGTTATGAGGACGGCATCACTCCGAACCCGGATGTGATGTGCAACCGGGAAATGAAGTTTGGTGTATTCCGCACCTACGCCAAAGCCAACGGTTTTGATGCGGTGGCGACCGGACACTATGCCCGGCGTCGAATCAACAACGATGGATCTGTCGATCTGGTTGAGGGCACGGATAAGAATAAGGATCAAAGTTATTTTCTGGCCTTGCTGCAGCAGGAGCAGCTTGCCGATGCCCGTTTCCCGATCGGAGAAATTCCGAAACCGGAAGTGCGCCAACTGGCTCAAAAATTTAATTTGCCGGTGGCTGCCAAAAAAGACAGTCAGGGCATCTGTTTTATAGGGCAGGTGAAGATGAGTGATTTCCTGCGCACCTATGTTCCGGACCGGCCGGGCAAAATTGTGGATCTGGAAGGTAATGTCAAAGGCGCGCATCAGGGATTGCATCTTTATACGTTGGGGCAGCGCAAAGGTCACGGAGTGGCCTCCCCGTATCATGGAGAAGCGTATGTCGTGTTGGAAAAACGGAATGCAACGAACGAATTGGTAGTAGCGATTGACCGGCCAGATACCCCGGGTTTGTATACGCTAGGCTGCCGGATTGGTTCACTCTCATGGACTAACGAGCCCATTACTTCGGCATGCAACCTGGAGGCTAAGCCGCGTTACCGCTGTGAGCGCCAGGTGATTCGTTACACGCCGGAAACGGATAGTCGCGCCAGAATCACCTTCATGGAACCGCAGCGGGCGCTGGCTCCAGGACAGATTTGTGCGCTCTACGATGGGGAAGTGTGTTTAGGTGGTGGAATTTTTGAAACTATCTTTCATGACGCCGAACCAGTGGTGCCGGAATCGCTGCCGTCGTATTGACTTGTCACTGCCGGGTGCAGATAAACCGGTTCCAATGCCAGGCTGCTCTCTACTCCATGCTGCCGGTAGGCGCGGTACAGAGACTCGGCGTCTGGGGTCTCCATCTGAGGCACACCAGCTAATCCATCCGTAGTAACAGCCAGAGAACATTTACTGAGCATCGTCTCCAGATCACTGTTTGGATAGACGGCAGTGGGGCGGCTGAGCCGGCCGTTTTCATAGGCCGTAAAAAAAAACGACTGGCGGCGTGCATCGGCAAAGATACCGAGGAATGTGATATGTGGCAACCGGATGCCGAGTGCAGCGGTGCTACGCAGCGGGATGACGGTTGCACCGGAAGCTCGGGCCAGCCCCTGTGCGGTCGCGATAGCCACCCGGATACCACTGAAGGATCCTGGACCGACCCCGATCAGGATCTGAGTCAGTTGGCCGAGCTTAATGCCGGAGCCTTTGAGGGATGGAATCAGCGATTGTGAAATCCGGCGATGTTCCTGGGGCAGGCGTGCAACGTAAGTCGGGTGTCCGTCTGCAAAATGTGCCCAGGAAGGTATGTGCCCGGATGTTTCCAGAACTAGTGTCGACTCAGGTAGCATCGGGAATTGTCAGAGCTGGCGGCAAAGGTTTAAAGGCGTTCCATCCGGGGCCGAATTGAGCAATGAAGTATAAAGTATACGCCTGGATAAATACATACATGGGTAGCATGGCAACCTGGTTAATGTAGGGCAGCACTCCGATACAACAGGTGAAAAGACAGAACGTGAGAACCAGCACAATACTGGCGATTGCCAAACCAATACTGACAAAAATATAGGCAATCCACTCTAATGGATACTCACAGAAGAGATTCCAACCATCTCTTAAGGCAGGAAGTACCCCGTACTGCTGGACATACATTCGCGGGATCACAATGCCTTTTACCAGAATCATGAGCACTGAAAATGTGATCACCAGTATGGCGAACAGACTAATGACCAGGATCAGCGCGACCGAAGAGAGTTCTGAATCGAAAGACCATCCTTCTGTTTCTGACATGAGAACGAAGGGAACGATGCCGGCAATAATAACTGCAATCAGACTGGCGGCGCCCGCCAGATACAAGTAAAACAACTGCCAGCCTTGTCTGGCATACTTCTTCCAGGGAGCTGTAACAGCAGCTTCATTGCGGGCAATATTGTCGATAAACATGAATGTGCCGCGGCAGCCCACCCACAACATGGCCAGCGAAAGGGCGATAGCCAGCACCACTATCAGCAAGATTAGTACCAGACCAATGCCCAATACCGCTGAGGCAAACGCTCCAAAGGCTTCTTCCAGAACAGACATTAAACTCTCGCCGGAAGCACCGGAGCTGTCGGTTCCTCCGGAAGAAAAATTTCCACCGCTGTTCGTGTAAGTAGCCAGATTGGCCAGGAAGCAACTGAATCCGATGATAAGCCATTTTTTGAAATCAAACGGCTCAAAAAGCATACGCCGGGTGTAGTTCCAGGCGGAACGCAGCGGCTCAAAAATAGAGACATTCTGTGATACGTTCATGCGCATGACAGTAACGGGATTGCCTGGCGTTACAATCCGAGAATAGTGCAGCGGTGTATTCCGAAGCGGCTGGAGGACTACTAATCGAGCAATTCCTGATACATTGCCAGAAAATCAGCAGTGGCACGAACGTCATGAACACGCCATATCTGGGGATCTGGGCAACGCAGCAGAGAAGCATAAGCAGCCAGTCCGCCTGACAGCCGATCCTCTACGGCACGTTCCAGTTTTTTATCGATGAAGGATTTGCGCGATAAACCCCATAACATCGGACGTTGCAAGGAAGCAAAGCCACCCTGTCCACCGGTCCGAATCAGGTCGAGATTATGTTCCAGGGTTTTTCCGAAACCAATACCGGCGTCAAAGGCCAGACAGGCTTCCTGAACACCCAGGTCCAGCAGGGTCCTTTTCTGTTGAAGCAGGAAGTCAAGCACGTCCTGCGTGACATTCCGGTACTCCGGATTTTGCTGCATTCGTTCTGGCCGGTCAAAGGTGTGCATGCAGATGTATCCGGCGCCGGTTTGCCGAACGATTTCAAACATCTTCGGATCCCACTGGCCTCCACTCACGTCGTTGATGACAGCAGCACCTGCTGTTACAGCTGCGCGGGCTACGGCTGCTTTTGAGGTATCGATGCTGATCAGGGCATTCGGATGGACTTGCCGGATGCGTTCAATGGCAGGCAGCACGCGATCACATTCCTCGGCAGCACCTACGGGAGCAGCACCAGGGCGAGTAGACTCTCCGCCGATATCAATTATCGCAGCGCCCTGGCAGATCATTTCATCGGCACGTTTGACCGCCGCGTCTGGGGTAGCATACATGCCTCCATCCGAAAAGGAATCCGGAGTCACATTCAGAATGCCCATCAGAACGGGCCATGTGCCGAAATCAAGCGAGCCGGAGCAATGGAGCAGTTTCATACAGGCTCATGCCAGGCCAGCGTATTCAGTGGTAGTGAAACACAGAGGTGAAAAGATCAAGCTCCGGCGGGTGCACCTTCCAGTCCTGGTAATGTGCCATTGTTATCCTTTTTTTCCTCTTCCTCATCTTTTAAACCGCTGAGTTTTTCCTCCGGTAAAGGTGTGGTCGGCGGGGTAATATCCTTGGAAGGGGGGGTGCTCATTTTGCCTGTGTTAATAATCTCCTCCACCTGATGGCCGTCCAGTGTCTCGTATTCCAACAAAGCTTCCGCTACTGCTGCCAATGCTTCGCGCTTTTCAGTGATAATGTCGCGTGCACGCTGGTGAGCCTCACCGACCAGGCGGTGCACTTCATCATCGATTTCCTGAGCCGTCGCTTCACTGTAATCACGACCGCGTGAGATATCGCGTCCGAGAAACACTGGATCGCTGTCATCGCCATAGCGAATCATGCCTAGTTTCTCACTCATGCCCCATTGGGTGACCATATTACGGGCAATGCGGGTGGCCTGATGAATGTCCATGGATGCTCCGCTGCAAACATCACCAAGGAAGATTTCTTCAGCGACTCGACCACCCATGGTGACGCACATCAGGTCGACCAGACGCTTTTTGTAATAACTGACATGATCTTTTTCCGGCAGCGACATCATGACGCCCAGTGATGGTCCGCGCGGGATGATGGTTACTTTGTGCAGCGGGTCGGTATGCTCGAGCACTACATTGAGCAATGCGTGACCGGCTTCATGATATGCGGTATTTTTCTTCTCCTCTTCTGTCATCGCCATACTGCGGCGTTCGCGACCCCAGCGCACTTTGTCGCGTGCTTCTTCCAGATCGAATTGTTCAATCGCCTGGGCATCGCGTCGAGCCGCAATGAGCGCTGCCTCGTTGATCAGGTTGGCCAGTTCGGCACCGGAGAAGCCCGGGGTGCCGCGTGCCACCAGGTTCCATTGAACCGTATCGGCTGATTTTACTTTCTTGGCATGCACATTCAGGATCTGCTCGCGACCTTTCACATCAGGCAGGGAGACATTGACCTCGCGATCAAAACGTCCTGGGCGCAGCAGCGCAGGATCCAGTACGTCTTTGCGGTTGGTTGCAGCAATGATGATGACTCCTTCCTGGGTATCGATACCATCCATTTCGACCAGCAGCGCATTGAGGGTTTGTTCACGCTCGTCATGTCCGCCGCCGACACCGTGACCGCGGCTGCGACCTACCGCATCAATCTCATCGATGAAGATCAGGCAGGGAGCGTTCTTGCGGCCTTGTTCGAACATGTCGCGTACGCGGGAGGCACCGACACCGACAAACATTTCCACGAAGTCGGATCCACTGATGCCGTAAAAAGGAACATCAGCTTCGCCGGCAATGGCCTTGGCTAGCAAGGTTTTACCAGTACCGGGAGGGCCAACCATCAGCACACCTTTAGGAATCTGCCCGCCCAGGCGCTGAAATTTACGCGGGTCTTTCAGAAATTCGACAATCTCGGAAACTTCCTCTTTTTCCTCGTCGATCCCGGCAACGTCCTTAAAGGTAACCTTGTTTTTATCCTTGTTGAGGATCTTGGCTTTGCTCTTGCCGAAGCTGAAGGCACCCTTGCCGGCTGATTTGATCTGATGCCGGAAGAAAAAGTACATGAGCAGAATGATCAGCAGGAACGGCAACATGGTCAGCAGAAACTGCTGCCACTGGTTGTCGATGTATTTCTGCTGAATGTTGGGGAATCCGTAGCTGGCCAGCCGTTCATTGAGATTCTTGTCGAAATCCAGATTCACCTCGGTCTTGAATCTGCTGGCTTCCGGCATGCGTTCCAGCGGCGGCAGCGGATCTTTGAATTCCCCTTTCAGAAAGGTCACTCCCCGGGTAGGTTCTGAGTAGATGGCAATTTCCCGGACATTTTCCGCTTCCAGTTGCTCTTCCAGCAGATTGGGGGGCATGATCCGGGTAGCTCCTTCGGTGGCAGTCTTATGCGCCCAGAAGGCGACCAGTAACAATGAGGCGGCCAACATGAAAAGTGTTAAGCCTTTCCAGTTTTTGGGGCCCTGTCCTGCACCCGGTTCTACATTGCGTTTCGGGGCCTTAGGTAATTTAGGCGGTTTTAATTGTGAATCATTACTCATTTTTAATACTTCCAGATACCAAGCTATCACAGCGGTGCTTGAATAGCAACCGGCGGAAAAACCACAAAGAAATCTTATTTCCAGTGCGGGTGAGCAGACAGATAGACGGCTTTGAGGTAGTTGAGCTCCGGCACGTTACACGGATGGTCCACGGCGTGTCCGGTAACCTGATGAATGCGGAATGGCAGCCGGGTCGCTTTCTGAATCACATCGATGAAGTCCTCGCGCGACACATGGGCGGAGCAGGAACAGCAAAGCAGAATGCCGTCCGGGCGGGTCAGGCGTTGACCCGCCCGCGCCAGGTTATGATAGGCTTTTAGCGCTCCGTCGCGATCAGCTTGACGTCGGGCTAGTGATGGGGGGTCGATGATGACAATGTCATAAGTATTCGCATGGTGTTCCAGCCACGCAAATACATCAGCCTGAATATTGCGTAAGTGGCATTGACGGAAGCCCGGCAGGCCTGCGTTCAGATTCCAGTTGGACTGACACTCGTCTAAGGCGTGCGGACTAATGTCAACATTGGTAACCGATGCGGCCCCGCCCCGCGCGGCATGCAATGCAAAACCTCCGCTGAAACTGAAGAGATTCAAGATGGATTTGCCGTGTGCTATTAATCCGACGCGGCATCGATTATTACGCTGGTCGAGAAAGAAACCGGTCTTCTGGCCCCGCAACACGTCAGCGCACATGCGGATGCCGCTCTCCTCAAAAATAACAGCGCCTTGCGGTGCCTGGCCCAGCAGCGTCGCCCCGTCAGTCCAAGCCGGATCCGGCGTCGGCAGGGACTGAATATTTCGGCTTAGCCGCAGCACGATGCGGTCACACTGCAGATGCCGCTGGAACAGCGTTTGCAGCTCCTTCAGATAAGCAAACCAGGCTGTCGTATAAAGTTTGACGACCAGCGTTTTACCGTAGCCGTCCAGCACCAGTCCAGGCCAGCCGTCATTTTCTCCATAAATCCAGCGCAGACCAGTAGTATCCGGCTGCAAGACCTCGTGACGCAGTCGGATCGACCGCAGCAGCTTCTGTTCCCACCAGCAATGGTCGATCCGGACAGGTTGGCCCGCGTGCAGTATACGGATGCGAATGGATGAATGCGGATCATACAGCCCGATGGCTAAAAACTGATCCTGACGGTCATAGATAACCGCCAGTTCCCCGGCATCGCCGGTGCGATTTTGTGTTTTAACACTGCTTTCGAAGACCCAGGGGTGTCTCTTGCGCACCTGTCTTTCCGCTGCGCGTTTCAGACGCATCCGCAGCATCGGCGGATTCGAGGCTGAGGGTTTCGGATTGATGATGTGACTCCACGACCACTTCTTCTCGGGAAAGCGGGCTTACGGGGTGAGGTGGAGATTTTTTTCTGCTTCGATCTGGTCGACCAGTTCCTCGTAATCAGGGTAGACTTTCCACCATTTGCGCCGTTCAATCAGGTATTCGAAGAGTGGTTTCTGGGTCTCCAACAATTCCAGCAGGCGGTTTTTTTCCGTTTCGAGATCGAGAATTTGGGTTCCTTCCGTGGTGAGAGCAAGCTCCGTAGCTATCTTGGATTTCATCGTCTGAAAGAGTGCTTTATCTTTTGATAAGAGGGTTTCTTCCCGTCCGTACCAGTATTCGTTCTTATTGATTGCGTCATAAGCGTAAGTGAAATACTGGTGGGCTTCCTCAATCGCATTAAGCTGGGTGCGCCGGTCGGATCTAAAAAACTGGACCAGCGGCTGACTGTTAACTTCGGACTGGCGTCGTAGGAAATCGTATTCACTGGTTTCAATACCATAAATTTCAGCTGCTTTCCTGGCATAGGCCTGATTCACGATGCTATCGATTTCCTGAATACGCTTCAGGATCTTGCTTGCTTCCGTATCCATGGCTTCCGTAAGTCTTTTGACATTTATTTTGCCGTTTTCGATCGGAAGCTCTTCGAGTACGGACGTATCGGCTTCACTGTCCTGAGGCAGTGTGGCTTCAAAGTCCTGAGCGTGGACCGTGCACCACTGGCACGCAACCAGAACCGACATGAAAATGTGGAATCGCATAAGGAGGTTGATCAATATTCCCTGAGGGCTTTCGTATATGTGGACATGTGCTGACGGATGAGGCGAATGATATCTTTCCTCACCGGATCGGAGGTTTGAATCATATCCAGCTGGCCATTCATTTCTTTCTGCGTTTCGTCATAGAGTTTACGTGCCTGGTTGAAAAAGCCCTCCGGATCCAGTTCTCTGATTTCCTGTTGCAGTTCTTCCAGCTTACGCATGTCGGTTTTGTTGAGATCTTTCTTGAACCTGAGCTCCTCGCGTTCTTTGACCAGCTTGCGGCGTTTGGACGCTGTTCCATTAGCACGGAAAAAACTGCTAAGATCCTCTGCTTGAGCGATAACGGCATCCATCTGTTCCAGCAGCATCTGTTCTTCTCCGGTCATGCGGATTTTCAGCAATTTCATGTTGCGGATGTAAGCATCAGTAACATCAGATAAGTCAATGACCCCGGTATAGTTTTTCTCCGGATTGAGCTGGGCATGAATGGTTGATGCAGTGATCAGGCAAGTCAGCAGAATTAAGCCGAGAAGTAGGTTTTGCTTCATTTGCAATATTGTATCCAGATCGGTATCGGATACCAGATATTTTAGGCATTTAAGCGATATCCTGACCGAAAGAGAGCTCAGAAGTACATAAACTGTGCAAGGAGATGAGGCAAAGCAGGCTGGTGGTAGCATCCTGACAGCGGGTTGCATCAGCCAGAGGTCGGGCAATCGTTGTATACTGGGAAGAGTGCATGAGGCCGCTTCCTGCCACTGATGTGCTGCGCTGAATGGATTCAGTGCTCAAGGGCAGACTCTGAAATGGGTGATGATCAAACACCCGCCGCTTGATTTTCCGGCTGCTGCAATCCACTCTCAGACGGTAGATGAATCTCATATGAATTTCCCAATACCCCATCCATGGCGGGAAAAGTTACAGCAACTCTGGGCGTTGCTCTGGCACCAGGCAGACGCACCGTCAGCTAGTTTTCATATCGGTTGCCGATGGTTTATCGCTACGGTGAGCCTGTCTTTCGGAATAGCCTTCCTGTCTTTGTGGCTTCAGCTGGATGGATTGTTTGGAGCTCACGGGCTGTCGCCGATCCGCGACCTGATGTTTCACGCCCGAATGACAGCTGGAGCACAGCAAGTGCTGATGAATCCCACGCTGTTCTGGCTCGATACCAGCGACGGACTTCTACACGCCGTATGCGGTCTGGGAGTGATTTTCTCAATAGCCACCGGTATTGGTTGGATCCGCGGGCCGGGTTTGTTGCTGCTGTGGGCTGGCTATCTCTCCTTCTGCAGCGTCGGGGCGCCGTTCCTGAACTTTCAGTGGGATAATTTACTGCTGGAAGCCGGACTGATCAGCGTTTTTCTGATCTCGTGGCGTAGTTGGAAACCCGTGCATCCGGTCTTTCATCCCTTAGTGCGCTGGCTCGGTGTTTATCTCCTGTTCCGGCTGATGTTGGCTTCCGGCATCGTCAAGCTGTCAAGTGGAGATCCGGTGTGGGCATCGCTCGCGGCGCTGGATTATCATTTTTTTACCCAGCCGTTACCGGCTCCGCCGGCTTGGTGGATGCATCAGCTGCCAGAGTTGCTGCGTGTGCTCTCGACAGCAGGCATGTTTGTCATTGAACTGTTGATACCGTTCTGCTTCTTCCTGCCGCGCCGCTTGCGGCTACTAGGAGCAGGAACAACCACTTTACTGCAGATAGCCATTATGCTGACGGGGAATTATGGCTTTTTTAACCTGCTCACTATTGGACTGTGTTGCCTGCTGATTGACGATGCCGCGTGGGCGACACTAAGCCGCGGATGGATGAAGTATCAGGAAACCAGCATCTTCAAACGGGTCCATGCTAGCCGTATGATCTGGCATGGTAGTGTGCTGGCATTTACATTCACAATACTGGGTATGACCACAGTGCAATGGTTTGGGGTGTTCCGCCTTGCCGCACCGCTGCCCGAAGCACTCAAGCCACTGTATGCAATAGTATCCGGCAGCCGCAGTATTAATAGCTACGGTTTGTTCGCCACCATGACCACCCACCGTTCCGAACTGATCATTGAGGGATCGAATGACGGTATTACCTGGAAAACGTATCGCTTTCCCTGGAAGCCGGACGCCGTCGAGGATGGCTTGCCGCTGGTGGCTCCGCACATGCCGCGGGTCGACTGGCAGTTATGGTTTGCCGCATTGACCCCGCCACAGTCTGCCCGCAACCGGTGGTTGCAGCGCTTCTGCGGCAAGCTGCTCGTGGGAAACCCGCAAGTGCTGGGTTTGTTGGAAGAGAACCCGTTCCCGGAATCACCCCCGCAGTGGATACGCATCCGTGCAGCGGAATTCACCTTTACCAACCGGTCTGAACGCCAGGAATCCGGGAATGTCTGGAAGGCTGGACCGGACCGAATATACTGGCCCCCCATGCAACTCACTGATTAAGAGGAAGAAAATCCATATTCCGAAGATCTTTCCGGGCTTATATCCTGAGATACCTGGCAGAAGTGGTGACCCAGACGCTCACTTCCAACGACCTGTAATATTCTTGGACCATGAAGCACGTGCATGGTCGCTTTTTCGCAAGTCATCCATCTGAGTCAAACTAAAGAATGACTGGCTATCATACATGTTTCTTTATTATCCATGTTTATGGATTTATTTGTGATAGAACGTGAGGCGATTGCCGAAGGGATCGGTCAGGGTCGCATTGCGGCTTCCCCACGGTTGTTTCTGGGCCGGGCCGGGTTTGCAGTTAGGGTGGTCCTTAGCGCGCAGGGTTTTCAGGTATTCGTCCAAGTCCGGAGTATCTATACAGACCTGGGCGGCTGGACTGCAATCACCATAGTGCTCGCTCAGATGAAGAATACATTCCCCACGTGATACCTGCAGATACAGTGGCATTCCCTCAGTATGCCGATATTCCCAGTCGACTTGAAACTCGAGAAAGTCGACGTAAAAGCGCTTGGCCTGTGTCTCGTCAAAACTGCGTAGAATCGGGATGGCTGGTTTCATAGTAGCTTAGTGGGTCACGTCATAGAACGCGATCCGGTAACCGTCCGGATCCTTGATGTAGAATTCGCGCCCATACGGCATTTCGCGCAGGGGTTCGACGATGTCCACGACCTCTGACAGGATGGCGGCATAACAGGCATCCAGATCAGTAACGCCGATGACAACGTTCACATGGTCACTGGTGTCAGGTGGCGGAGTAGCGGAATCCCCTCGTTTCAGGTAAATCGAATAGGGACCGGCACCAAGTCCGGCATAAACGTCCGCGTGCTGGAAGTTCAGCTCAAAGCCCAGCCGCTTGGTGTAAAATTGAGTCGACCTATCGAGGTCGGTTACCACGAGTTGGCTGCTGATGCAGTGCAAGTGCTCATGGAGTGGGAGTTTCATTTGGAAGAATGGCTGCCTGATTCATCGACTTCTCCAATGATCATGTCGTCGTGTGGCTGGATATGGAGGTGGCCGGCGCCGTCAGGACCGTTCTCCAGCGCCTCGAACAGGCGCTGATTGGATTCGCGCAAACGGGAGACGAAGGTTTTGATCAGCACGGCGATCCACGGCGGCAGATCACTGAGGTGTTTATTGAAATCCTCCTTGCTGATGAAAATAACGGTGGTGGGGCCTAATGCCCGGGCAGAGGCGCTACGCGGCTGATGATCAATGATACCCATCTCACCGAAAATTCCGCGGGGGCCGACGCGGCCCAACTCCACGTCTTTGAGCTCACCATCCTGGTCGATGGTGTGAAACACTTCCACCAGTCCGTCCCTGACGATGTAAACACCGTCCGGACGGGTGTCCTGACTAAAAATAATCTCGTCGCGAGCGAAAGTGAGTTCTTTTTCGGTTTCCATGTTGCGGTGGCATCATGGGTGGATTCAAAGACGATGTCGGTAAAAAAATAGGGCGAAGTTGGTCAACTTCGCCCTATCCGGGAATGATGATGAATGGCGTTAATATTTAACGCTGCAACCATAAGCTTGTGATGTCGGAGTCGAAACAGGTTTGCCTGCCATGGCCTCGTCCAATGCCAGTGCGACGTAGTTGGTTGCTGCTGGAATATCTTCCGGACTGGCGGATTTCACAGAGTCGATCGCCCCGGCATAAATCAGATTACCTTCGGGATTGATGACGTACATGTGCGGTGTGGTTTTTGCATCATATGCCTTGCCTACGGTTCCATCTGTATCCAGCAGCACGGCAGTTGCCTGAGTGCCTGTTGATTTGATTTTGGCATTCCAGTCCTTAGCACTCATATACCCCTGCTTGCCAGCAGCGGAAGAGCAGATGGAAAGCCAGACCACATCTTTACCGGTATAAGTGCTCTGCAGCTCCTGCATCTTGCCCGGAGTGTAGAATTTTTTAACAAACGGACAACCATGGTTGACCCACTCCAATACCACAAACTTGCCTTTGAAGTCAGACAGGTTATGCGAGGTGCCATTGGTGTCGGTCAGGGTAAAGGCAGGTGCCGGTTTGCCGATTTCAGGTGCGGACCAGCTGATGGCAGCAAACAGAAAAGTTAGAGCCAAAGCCAGGTAGAGAGTATTAAAGAATCGCTTGTTCATGGGAATATTTTATTCATATTCTGTAGAGATGCAAATAAAGTTAGGTGTAATGTCACCTGGTTGTCACGTTTTGCTGTTGTAGGATGAAATTCTTCGAAGAAGAGCTTGTCATATATGCGATGGCAAGATGGTTCTCCCGAGCAAACAGGGGATCGGGAGTAACCATCTAACCCTGCAACGAAAACCGTTTTGCGTGAGACTATTTCTGGTCTAGCACGTCCAGCACCATTCCCGGCGTCAGCAGTTCCGGCAGGATCGTCGGCTCAGACTGGCCGGGATGGTAGATCAGGTTGAAGGGAACGGCTGAGCGACCAAAGCTGGCGAGTTCCTGCGTGATGGACGGGTCCTGATTGGTCCAATCGGCTTTGAGGGTGGCGATATTCAATTTCCTGAAGCGCTGGATGACTTCCGAATCGGAAAAGACCAATGCCTTGTTGGTCTGGCAGGTGGCGCACCAGCGGGCGGTAAAGTCGATATAGACGATACGTTCATCCTCAATCAGCTTTTGCTCCAGTGATTTCGACCAGGGTTGCCACGGCACAGAGTCCTGCTTCGTCTGTGGCCATGCAAAGATCAGTGTGCCGAGCAGGACGGCACCGGCTACCGAGACGCCTACTTTGCGACTGAGCTTTGAGCGGACAGGGGTGCTCCAGCGACCGTAAATCCACAGCGCCAGTGCGACTCCGGCGAGTGCGAAGAAGATGCGCAGCAGCTGACTTTCACCCACTTGTCCGTCCAGTACCCACAGCAGGTAAGCAGCGGTGCTGAAGAGCGGGAAGGCCATCGCCTGTTTGAAGGTTTCCATCCAGGCACCGGGTCTGGGCAGGAATTGGGTCAGTTCCGGTTTGAGCGAGAGAATCAGGTAAGGGGCAGAAAGGCCAAGGGCAATGGAAGTGAAGAGAATCAGCGAGAAGAATGCCGGAAGCGAGAGAGCGGCGCCTAGTGCCGGTGCAAGAAACGGGGCAGCGCACGGGGTCGCTACCACCGTAGCCAGGACTCCCGAAAAGAAAGAACCGCTCATTTCGCTCGAACTGGTGAGTTTGCTGCCGATACCGACAGCAGAGGCGCCAAACTCAAATAAACCGGAAAGATTCAGTCCGAAGGCGAACAGGAACACCATCAACGCGAAGACAAATCCGGGTGACTGTAACTGGAAGCCCCAACCGAGTTCCTGACCACCAGCCCGCAGGGCCAGCAGCACGCCGGCTAGCACCCAGAAGGAAACCAGCACTCCAGCGGTGAACGAGATCCCATGTGCCACGACTTTTTTGCGGTCTTCTCCTGCCTGTTGCACAAAACCCATGACCTTGATCCCGAGCACGGGGAAAACGCAGGGCATCAAGTTCAGGATCAATCCGCCGATGAATCCAAGCAGCAGGGTCGGGAGAAAGCTGGAGAGATCCTGTGAGGCGGCAGCCAATGCGATGTCACCCGGAACTGCATCAATCGTAGCACCAAAGCGATCACCAGTGGTGGTAACGATGCGACCGCTAAGTGTCTCGGGTAGTGTAGCGTTGGTTGCCAGCGGAATGCTCAGAATCATACCTTCCGCTTGTGCAGTGACCGTTTGTGGAGCCGGGTTGTCGATCAACCCTTCTGTATCGGGGAAGAATACCGGAGCGGATTCTGGAGCAATACCGGGGAGAAAGAGCAAGAGATTGTTGGCAGCAGTGTTGAATGTGGCGCCTTCCAGCGTTTGGGTGGCTTCCGCTTTAGCATCCAAGATCAACTCCGTGTATCCGGTTACTTGATTTTCCCCTACTGGGAGTGAAAGCGTGTAGTTTGCTTGACCGGGAATACAGATTTCCTCGCAAACCAGCCAGCTGCCCTTTGCTTGGAACGTGATGGTATCCGCAGAATTTAGAGCTGCTGGCGGAGTGATGGTGACTACATGGAATACCGTGCCTTCGTAACCAAAATTGGTCAGCGGGCCAAAAGGCAGGCGCCGGGGGTGTGGCCATTGAATTTCCGTAGCAGTAAATCCTTCCGGCAGGTCCCATTGAATGGAAGTGGCCAGTCCGGAATCTCCAGGATTTTTGTAATAGGTATGCCAGTGCTCATCGATCTCGAACATCAATGCCACATCGAAGGGCTTGCCCGGCTCAATAGCCGTTACCGACGAAAGTAATTGTGACTTAACATGATCCGTTTCGACGATCTTAGATTCAGCAGCAGAACAGACAGGAACGATTAAGCACAGAAATAAAGTAAGAATCAGTGGCGTGATTTTGGATTGTATGAAGCGGGTCATTTTTTGCGTTTAAGGGTGCGTATGGAAGAAACGATCATTTTCAGTATCGATTCGGTTTCTTCTAAGAGTTTTTGTGCATCTGCTTTATTCACAATATTTTGAGTGATGGGCAATTCCAGCCCATACATGGTCTCATCTGTCTCTTCCTCTACCATAGCCAGTTTTGCGATCATGTCAGCGGTGGATTTTGCCCGACAGGCAGCCCGGTAATTAGCTCCGACTGAGGTTGAGCAACGGTTAAGCTGGCGTGCAATGATATCGTGGGCACGATTTCTGGGAATTTTTTAGCTAAATGTGATAATATTAGACGCTAAGGTCTGAGTTTTCCGTTTAAATTCAGCTTCGGTTATTGCAATAACATGAATCCAAAATCCAAAACCCCCAACCCAAAATCGGCAGCCTTGACGGATATTATCCGGCAGCTTCCGCACAAGCCTGGTGTTTATGTGTATCGCGACAAGTTCAACCGGATTATCTATGTCGGAAAGGCCAAGGACCTGCGTAAACGCGTTTCCCAGTATTTTCATCCATCCAAGAAGATGACGGCGGATCGTAAAACCCGGGCGCTGATCGAAAATATTCATGATATCGAAACGCATGTGGTGAAATCTGAAGCGGAGTCTCTGCTGCTGGAAGGTCAGATGATTAAAGATCACCGGCCGCGCTATAATGTCAGCTTCCGAGATGACAAACGCTTTCTGCTTGTGAAGATCAATCCCAATGATGCCTATCCAAAATTTCAGACCACCCGGCTCAAAAAGGATGATGGTTGCCGCTACTTTGGTCCATTTGCGCAGTCCGGCTCGCTACGTCGGACGTTGAATGTGATGAACCGCCAGTTTGGCCTGCGATCATGTCGCCCGTCCGTTCCAGGCGAAAAGGATTACAGGCACTGTCATGACGATGTCATCAAAAACTGCTCCGCACCCTGTGTCGGGAAGATCTCGCGCGAGGAGTATCAAGCAAGGGTGCGACTGGCCTGCGACTTCCTGGAAGGTAAGTCCAGGGAGATGTTGATCGAGCTGGAAAAAGAAATGAGATGTGCGGCGCAACAGCATGATTTCGAGAAAGCGGCGCAATTGCGTAATATGCTGGAAGATCTGCAGCGCACGACCAGGAAGCAGAAGCGCTTTGTGCGGGAACTGCCCAGCACCGTAGCACCGGAGCACGATATGGAAGCCTTGCGCGATGCGTTGGGGATGGAAGGACTGCCTTCGCACATCGAGTGCTTTGATATCTCCAACATCTCCACCACCCATAAGGTCGCCTCCATGGTGATTTTCAAGAATGGTAAACCTAACCGCTATAATTACCGTCGTTACCGCATCAGGACGGTAACCGGTCAGGACGATTTTGCTTCCATGGCAGAAGTAGTGCGTCGGCGCTATGCCAGGTTGATCAAAGAAGAGAAATCGCTGCCGGACTTGATCGTGGTGGATGGAGGCAAGGGGCAGCTTAGTAGTGCAGTGCGGGAACTGGAGGCGCTGGGGTGTTACGGTCAGCGCATTATCGGTCTGGCCAAGCAGCGGGAAGAGATTTTTATGCCCGGGGTATCGGCGCCGATTGTGCTGCCGCACTCCTCCGGTGCAATCCGTCTCCTGCAGCGTGTGCGGGATGAGGCTCACCGCACGGCCAATGGTTATCATCAATTGCTGATGAAACGCCGTATGAGCGAGAGTTTGCTGGATGACTGTCCAGGTATCAGCCAGGCTAAAAAACTGGCATTGTTGCAGCATTTCGGGTCGATAGATAAAATAAAGAAAGCAGATGCGAATGCACTGCAGCAGGTGGACGGGATTGGCCCGATGTTAGCCAATGGTGTGGTGGACTTTTTCGGAAAGCTGAAACAGGATCGCGAGACGCTCATTGCAGAGGAAACAATCCAGCGATCCGAAACTGGTGTGACCTATACGCTGAAAAGATAGTGCAGCTTGTTCTCAAGCTGCTTTTAGGCAGACTGTGATCAAGTTGATCGGGGATCCATTTCCCGAAGGGATAACTTGATGACCTTGGAAACATTTACTCAAACACTGTATCAGTTTAACGAAGGTATTGAGAAGGGGCTGCACCTCGGTGGACAGCTCGTGGTAATACATCGGGGAAACCTGTGTATGAATCAGGCGTTTGGGCTTACGGCTCCGGATGGCGACCGTTGCACGACCGAACACGTATTTCTCTGGATGTCGTCCGGTAAACCGGTGACAGCAGTAGCCATCGCCCAGTTAATACAAATCGGGCTCTTGAACTATCAGACAAAGGTTGCAGAAATCATTCCCGAATTTGGCGGCGGGGGCAAAGAGGCAGTGACTGTTGGGCATATTCTTTCCCAGTCGGCGGCACTGCGGGGCGCGGATGTCATTGAGGCAGCGACTCGCGAGGAGATTTTGGAGCAGATCTACACGTTACGGCTGGATGCGGGGCAGGTGCCGGGCCAGCATGCCGGATATCACGTGGGAGGCACCTGGCTGGTGCTGGGGGAAATCATCCTCCGGCTCACCGGATCAAAAATCGAAGATTATCTGAGGGAGCATATATTTGGCCCGTTAGGAATGGATCAATCCTCGCTGGGCAAACCGGAGCATGAGGACCCGCAACGATTTGTGACCATGTATGATACCTACGGCTCACAGGCTTCTGTGCACCCGCTGTATGGAACGGCAGCCGCTGTCCAGATGCCGCGACCGGGCCGCAATATAAGGGGACCGGTTTGTGAGTTAGCGTGGTTCTATGCGGCGCTACGACTGGTATTGCGAGGAGAGTCGGATTTTCTGCGTCGGGAGGCATTAGAAGAAATGATCCTGCCACAGAGACCGGCTGGAATGAAGGATTTGACTTTCGGGCATCCGGCGGATTTTGGTTACGGGTTCTACCTGCATCCGGATAAATACGGAAAAGGGAAAAGCACCTATGGCTACGGCCAATACGCCTCGGAGTCGTCCTTCGGGCACAGCGGCGCACAATCTTCCTGCGCTTTTTACGATCCGGCAGCCGATGTGATTGTGGCCTGGGTGGTTAATGGCATGCCTGGCGAACCACGTCACCAGCGCCGCGCCCGAGCCATCAATGAAGCGGTTTATCGAGATTTACAAAATCTGTAAAAGCGTAGATTTACACTGCAACAGACGTGCATGTTCTTCCTGTTGGCATGCAGCACCTCCAGAGACTTTTAAGCAGATCCTTCGACCTGAGGCGCGCTAAAATAAATCAGCGGGAATGGGCTCGCATTTACGGTGTAAATTTTCCGTAACTCAGGATTCTCCAGACTTGTTCCAGTGGCCCATAGTGGTGGTGCTTCATCCACCAGGTGCTGAAAGCTACCTGAGCGGTGTAAAGTGTGATGGCAATGCAAGCGGCAGAAAACGCTCCGGTTGCACCGAACCAGCCGAGTCCGTAACCATAGAACAGAGCGGAAGCTAGGAAAGACTGGGCCAGATAGTTGGTCAACGGCATGCGCCCGGTAGCGGCAAGCCACTGCCAGCAGCGGACGTGCCGTGTCTGTTCAACCCACCATGTGATATAACTGATATATCCAACTGAAAGCACGGGCAGCATGATCACGGAAGCAGGTAGCACGATCAAAAATTCAACGGCCATGTTTGAAACCACACCCATCATATCAAGCGCGGTGTAAGCGGCAACAGCCAGTGCTGCCATACAAACGGGCAGCAGGTATTGGCGGTAACGGTAAGAGCCGCTGAGACGGTCATGGTATCCGGCTTTAACCGTCCAGGCACCGATGAGCATGCAGGCCAGTGCCAATGGTGCCCAGAAAATCGATAGACCCCAGAACAGCAGGTTATCGATCCAGCGATAGCGGAAAAGTTCTCCCCAGGAACCTTCGGCATAGACCCGCAGATTGGTTTCATAGCGCCGGTAGATCCAGTCGGACTCATCAAATTGACTGCTGCCTGGTGCAATCATCTCTCCCAGTAAGGATAATGCTCCGAGTCCGAGGTAGACGGCTCCCAGTCCCAGCATGAGTAATATGGCTAAAAGCAGTGTCGTGCGGGCGGAAACTTGATGAACAAGCAGGACCAAAAATCCTAACAAAGAATATACTAGTAGCACATCGCCATACCAGAAAAAAGCGGCATGCAGCAGCCCGAATACGGACAATACTCCCAGCCTGCGGGAAATGGTGGTGACAGGGGAGATCTGACGCGAGATAAAACGGGTGCACATGAGCTGCAGGCCCAGTCCAAACAAAAAAGAGTAGACGGGCGCCCAGCGGCCGGAGCACAGGAGCTGGGTAAGAAAAATGATTATACTGTCGGCGTCCCAGCGGCCCTGCCAGACTTCTATTCCGATAATGGCGGCGTAAAGTTCCGGAGCACGGAACTCATGGATGTTAACGATTAAGATACCCAGTAAGGCAATCCCACGCAGCACATCCAGTGTGAATAACCGCTCTGTAGGGGTCACCGAGGTTACGGAAGGTAGAGCAGGGGGACGGGCATCAGGCATGACAAAGCTGGATGTGCAGCATGTCTGTCTCCAGTCGGTTTGTCATCAACGAAAACTTTTCTGGAATAATATCTGCCTGGCGTGATCCTACGGGTATGGAGCTGGAATTTGATGCCTTAGTAGAGATGTATTATCAACCGTTATACCGGTTTGCATACAGTCTATCGAAACGCGAAGCAGACGCTGCGGATCTGACGCAGCAGACCTTCTACAAGTGGGCTACCAAAGGCAACCAGCTCAAAGACAAGTCGAAAGTGAAAACATGGCTGTTTACGACGCTGCATCGCGAATTTCTGGGTTCGCGTCGTCGTTACCAGCGATTTCCGCATCATGAAGTCGGCGATGTGGAACATGAACTGCCAGCAGTGGAGCCGGGCATGGCCCGTGAGATGGATGGTGGTTCGGTGATGGAAGCACTGACAGAGGTAGATGAAATGTACCGTGGACCGCTCACGCTGTTTTATCTGCAGGATTTGTCTTACAAGGAAATCAGTACGGCATTGGAGCTGCCGATTGGCACCGTAATGTCGCGCCTGTCACGTGGCAAAGAGCAGTTGCGCATGTTGTTAGCGGCCAAAGCCGGGCGGCAACGACGCAAAGTGATCTCGCTGGAACAGGATTTAGAACAGAACAAGGATGAACGTCATGGATAAAGAAGAGGCTAAATTAATTTTAGGGTGTTACCGCCCGAATGGCAGGGATGCATCGGATCCGGAGATGCGGCAGGCATTGGAACTGGCCGAGCATGATCCGGAGTTGTCTATCTGGTTCAAACGCGAGCAGGAAATCGATAGTGTGATCTGCCAGAAAGTGTCTGAATGCCAGGTGCCGGAATCGTTGAAAACTTCGATCATGGCCGGGCGCAAGCTGGTGAAGATCAACTCGCGTTTTAAACCACCGCAACTGCTGGCGATGGCGGCTGTTCTGATAGCGCTTATTGCGGTATCCGTCGTCATTTTTCCCGGTGATCAGAATCCTGGCGGCTCTTTCATCGCGCAGGATGGGTTCTTGAAGTTCCGCTCGGAGATGGTGCAATTCGTTCAGAATGGATTTGAGCTGGATGTGCAGACTGGTGATACTGAAGAGCTGAACCAGTGGTTCATACAGCATTCCAGTCCGCTGATTGATAGCGATGCTGCGCAACATCTGGCGCAGCACGCCATGGGGTGCAAAGCGTTCCGCTGGGATGGAAAGCCGGTCTCACTGATGTGTTATCGCGTAGATGAAGACCAAGTGTTGCACCTCTTTGTAATGGATCTTCAGCAGCAAGAGTTAGGTGGTTTACCTCAGCAGGATATCAAATTGCTGGAAACGGTGAACCAACGCAGCACCGCTTCATGGCAGGAAAATGGTAAGGCGTATTTGCTGGTCGCACACACACCAGGCATTAAAGTTGCACCGTTTCTGTAAGCATGGAACGAAAATTGCAGAGAGGAGAGTTCAGCTATGAAAAACCAGGAAATTTCGGTTAAAGAGCGTTATGGCGCGGCGGCACAGGCGCAGGAAAAAGCACTGTGCTGTCCGGTGGAATACAATCGGGAATACCTCAAGGTCATCCCTGAGGAAGTGATCGAACGCGATTACGGGTGCGGCGACCCCAGCCAGTATGTGCAGCCGGGCGAGACAGTACTCGATCTGGGTAGCGGCACCGGCAAGATCTGCTTTATTGCGTCTCAAGTAGTGGGTGCCGCTGGTAAAGTCATCGGTGTGGATATGACTGATGATATGCTGGAAGTGGCACGCAGGAATGCACCAGTGGTGGCGGAACGAATTGGTTATGCCAATGTGGAGTTCCGCAAGGGTCGGATCCAGGATCTTGGTCTAAATCTGGAAAAGCTGGACGCTGAGCTGAAGTCATCGCCGATATCGGATGCCGGTGCTTTTTTAAACGCGGAAGCGCTGGCAGATGAGTTACGGGTCAAATATCCGCTGGTGGAAAGTGATTCAGTGGATGTTGTGGTTTCCAATTGTGTGCTGAATCTGGTGGAAAATCGCAGCAAGCAGCAGATGTTTGCCGAGATTTTCCGGGTCTTGAAGATGGGAGGTCGTGCAGTCATTTCGGATATCGTCAGCGATGAACCGGTACCTGAAGAACTGCAAAATGATCCGGAACTATGGAGCGGATGTATTTCCGGAGCCTATACAGAAGAAGGATTTTTGCAGGCGTTTGAGGAGGCGGGATTCCATGGTATCGAGCTGGTAAAATTTGAAGAGGAACCATGGCAGACAGTGCAGGGGATTGAATTCCGCTCGGTGACGGTGCAGGCCTTCAAAGGCAAGCAGGGCGAATGCTTTGAGCGCAATCAGGCGGTGATTTACAAAGGGCCGTTCAAGGAGGTGCTGGATGATGATGGTCACCGGATGGAGCGTGGTGAGCGCTATGCGGTGTGTGATAAAACCTTCAATCTTTACCGGAAAAACCCGTATCGTGATTTCTTTGCTTTTGTGGAGCCCCTGGAGAGTGTGCCTGAAGAAGAGCACCGACCTTTTGACTGTTCCCGCACGACAAAGCGCCATCCCAAAGAAACCAAGGGACAGGAATACGACGCGACCACTCCGGCATCCGAGTGTCGTGACGGCGGGGCTGGCTCCTGCTGTTGTTAGAATGAAACAAGGCTGTACCCGACGATCACCGGATACGCTTAATCGGGCTTTCAAGCTGGCAGGCTGATCCCATATTTGCGGTCATCATCTCATACTGCATCTTCGGACGACGCAGAGCATTTCCAAAGCTCAGGCTCGGACGTTTTTTCAGTCTAACAGATGAGCTGAATCCTACTTTTTGGAAAGAATCCAGAAAGCGTGAATAATGCCTCCAATACCGAATAGGAAAATCCAGAGGACTAGGTTGATGACCAGATCCAGCCCGGCACCTTTTTTCATGAAGACAACGACGGGCGGCAGGAAAATTGCCAGAATAATTTCTAATATGCTCATGGAATGATGATATTGCATGTTTAGTGGCTCTTGCCAAGAATAGATCCGTAGCAGGGTTAAACTTCTGCATCTGTCATATTTGTCTGTAATGTAAGATTTGGGATTTGAACTTTCGGATTTAGCTGAGAAGCTACGTTAGTATGACACCACATCAGGTCAAAGAGGGCTATTTGAGTCTGCCGGCTAAGGCAAAGCGCGAGTTTGTGCTGTGGGCGGTTCAACGGGAATTCTCTACAGATGCTGCCGAGGATCTCGAGCCCGGCCAGGCAGAAAGCATCCAGGCAGCTCTGGCAGAAGGCCAGTCTTCCGGCAGTGTCTCAACCGCAGCTTCGCCGGGCATGCCGGCTGCATTAACAGTGGTGCTGGGACTTATCGGGCTGATGTTGCTCCTTGGTGCGGGTGCTTTTCTGTTTAAAGAATCTCAGCAGTCAGTTCGGCAGGCTGATGCGAGGGATGCCATCGCCGTGCAGCAAGCCCGGCAAGCGGCACAAGCGAAGTTCGAAGCGGAGGAGGCGGTTCGTCCCCGTTCACCTACCAATCTTGAATATCTGAACGAACGGATTGGTAAGGAAGTCACTTTGCGCGGTGTACCGGTGAAATCTGAAGTAGGTTACCTTTATTTTCATGAGGACTCTACCCTGGGCGCCCGCGTTAAGCTGATCTCTGGCGGGGTAGTGGTCTATCAAAGCACTGAACTGAAAGAGTGGGTGGCAGATCAGCAGGAACTCGAAATCCGCGGCATCCTAATCCGGAATGAAGAGGAAAACCTGCTGGAAATTCCGATTGACCGCCAGATCCAGGTCAAACTGGTGGAGCCGTAGTAAAACGGGAAATCCTTACAGGGAATTCACAGAGACCACAGAGTCAGAACTTTTTACTTCTTCATTCTAAATTCTGCCTTTAGTCACATCCCCAATCGCACCGCATTGGTTTTCAGCCAGCGGTCGTATTTCTGATATCCGGGACAGACCCTTTCAACCAGGTTCCAGAACCGCCTGGAATGATTGAGTTCCTTCATGTGCATCAGCTCGTGCAGAATCACATAATCGCGCACCTGGCGTGGAACCTGAATCAGTCGCCAGTTGAGTGAAATACGTCCTGCCTCGGAGCAGGAACCCCAGCGGGTGCTTTGATTACGGACGGTAATGGCAGTGGGAGCCAGGCCCTGCTGTTCTGCCAGTTCCTGCGTGCGAGCGGGTAAAACCTTTTTGGCGTAACTGCGCAGTTGTTCTTCCACGATCGGGCGCAGGTCTTGCTGGCTGTGCCGAGCTGGAAATTCTAACGGACCCACCTGAAGCCGCAGCTGACCGCTATGCTGAGACTGGGTCAGGGGCAGCTGGATTCCTTCGAACCAGACCTTGGTGCCCGGCTTCCACTTGCCGGGTTTCCAGTCGGCCGCGTGAATCTTTTCGCGCTGCCGCCGGATCCAGGATTCCTTCTCACATACAAATTGATAGGCCTGTCCCTGGCTGCCATATTTCGGAATGGTAACGCGCAGGGTGCCATCGCGACGGACATAAATCAGGTAGTGCCTGGCGCGGGCATTGCGTTTGTAGCAGATGGGCAGCAGCTGCGACCCAATCCGGATTTCGTCTGTTTGCTTCGGGATAACCGGGGTGCTGGTTTTACTGATGAATAAATTCAACTGCTCGAACACAACCTCAGCGTAGTTGAGGAAATTCGAATGTCGAAATCCGAAATCCGAAAAAGATAAACCACAGGGGGCACAGGGATCACAGTGTCGGAAAAAGGGAAAATTTAGAAAATCTCTGTGTCCCCTGTGTTCCGTGTGGTTATACTGGAGCCCTATGCCAGATCTCAGCCATCAGACCACGCAGGTACTTGATTTTCTCAACTGCTTTCAGGATGAACTGTGTGGGCAGGTGGAATCGTTGGATGGGATAGCGGTGTTTCACGAGGACTGTTGGGATCGGCCAGAAGGCGGTGGCGGTCGTTCGCGGGTGATTACAGATGGCGGATTATTCGAAAAGGCAGGGATTAATTTTTCGCACGTGACCGGTAACCAGCTTCCTGCCTCAGCTACCTCGCACCGGTCGGAACTCGCAAGCGGATCCTTCGTGGCCACCGGCATTTCGCTGGTGTTTCATCCGCACAATCCCTATGTGCCGACCACACACATGAATGTGCGTTATTTTGAGGTTCAACCGCAGGATGGAAGCCGCCCGGTCTGGTGGTTTGGCGGTGGCTTTGATCTGACGCCGTATTATCCTTTTCTGGAAGATGCGGTCCGCTGGCACCAGGCGGCGCAGCAGGCAACGGGCGATCATTACCCCGGCTTCAAGAAATGGTGTGATGACTATTTTTTTCTCAAACATCGCAATGAGACACGCGGCGTAGGCGGTATATTCTTTGATGACTTCAATACAGGCGGATTTGAGGATTGCTTCAGGTTGATACAGTCGGTGGCGCAAGCGTTTTATCCGGCTTATGCGGATATTGTGGATCGTCGGCGAGATATGGATTTTGGTGATGCGCAACGCCGGTTTCAGCTGATGCGCCGAGGCCGCTATGTGGAATTTAATCTGGTATATGATCGCGGAACCCTGTTTGGGCTTCAGTCCGGAGGGCGCACAGAGTCCATTCTGATGTCATTGCCTCTGCTGGCGCGCTGGGAATACAACTGGCATCCGGAGCCCGGTAGCCCGGAAGCGGAGTTGTACGACGATTTTCTCCGCCCACGCAACTGGCTATCTCTTGCAATGGAACTGTAAATGCCTGCAGCAAGACATTTGCTGCGGCTGTGCAGTAGGGCTGGCTTGACGGCAGAGAGATTGTGCGGGATGTTGCTCTTGATGTGTAACCGCTTTTTGATGACTTTTCTGGTTGTTGCAGCCTGGGCCCTGATATCGGCTACGGGATTCGGGCAGGGTCGGCTAGCGCAGCAACCGGAACGTTCGGTGGTCCAGATCATCACTTTTTCGCAAAAACCGAACTGGATAGAGCCCTGGCGTTTTTCCGGTGTTGCCAAAGGAACTGGAACCGGCTTTTTGATCGCAGGTGGTCGCATTATGACGAATGCTCATGTGGTCAGTTGGGCAAAACAGATTCTTATCCAGCGTTATCAGGATCCGAAACCGTATCAGGCAGAGATCGAGTATGTCGGGCACGACTGTGATCTGGCAGTGCTCAAGGTTTCGGATCCGGCGTTTTATGTCGGGATGGAGTCACTCGCTTTCGGTGAGCTGCCGGAAGTGCGATCCACCGTGGTGACCTATGGCTATCCGGCAGGTGGAGATCAGATTTCATATACCCGAGGAGTAGTTTCACGGATTGAGATGCAGGGGTATGTGCATATCTCCAATCGTTCCTTCCTCTCGGTTCAAACAGATGCAGCCATCAATCCGGGCAATAGCGGTGGTCCTGTCATTCAGGATGGCAAAGTCGTCGGTGTGTCGTTCCAGGGCAACAAAGCGTTGGAAAATACTGGTTTCTTCATTCCACCCAACATCATACGCCATTTTTTAAAAGATATCGAAGACGGCCAGTATCATGGCTTTCCCGACGTGGGTGTGGCACTGGCACCGCTAGTCAATCCGGCCATGCGCAGTTATCTCGAAGTGCCGGATGCTCAGATTGGTGCAAGGATTGACCGGATTCTGTATCCGTTTGAAAAGACGCACGAGGTGCTGCAGGAAAATGACGTGCTTATGAAGGTGAATGAGTACGAAGTAGGCAGTGATGCTCTCATCCAGTATCGCGGTAATCGCGTGCATGCTGGTGTAGCCTTTGACCAGGCCCAGCATGGAGAAGTAGTGGATCTGTTGATCTGGCGTGACGGGAAAGAGGTGGAACTCTCTATTCCAGTCTATGTTAACCGGGTTGATGCGATTGAAGGAAATCAGTACGACAAGGAACCTCCGTATTTCATTGTGGGTGGTTTGGTTTTTACCGAACTAAGCCGGAATTATCTGGGTTCCGCCGGAGGAAATCCGGATACGGATACGCTCTACGAGCTAATGTTCACCCGTTACGTGGGAGGTGATACCATGCGAAAGCGGCCGGTGGTGCTCGCTACCATTCTAAGCCATGAAATTAATGCGGACTTCAATATCCGCCATCGTTCCATCCTGGATGAAGTCAACGGTAAGCGGATTGATTCCATGCAGGACTTGGTCGAAGCCGTTGAATCCCACGAAGGTGAATTTCATCAGTTTACCTTTATTCAAGGTCGCCGAGTCGAAGCATTGAATCGGGAAGCGGCCAACCGGGCTACCAACGAAGTGCTGCAGACCTATCGTGTGCCGAGTGATCGGAGGATTGAAAAATGATAAAACCTGTTTCGACCATTTGTTTTCTGATCATCGCGACCGGACTATGGTCTGGTTGCCGTCCCCATGCGCAGCACGATAATGGCGTGCTGGAACGCTTCAAGACCTCACTGGTAAAGCTGGAAATTTCACGCAAGTCTTACAACTACCGCATGCCGTGGGTCACGAACCGTCAACAGACCAATAAAAATGGAGTGGTTCTGGCTGGTAAGCGTATCCTGACCACTGCGGATGATGTTTCCGGCAGCGTGCTGGTGCGCGTGCAGAAAGACGGTGAAAGCCGGAAATATAATGCCAAATTTGTCTGGATTGATTATTACGCTAATCTGGCATTGCTGGAAGTGGAGGATAACGGTTTCTGGCATGGATTAGAGCCCGCCAGTTTGGCAGACACCGTGCCTCAGTCTGGAAACCTGCATATCCTGCGTTGGACCTCCGGTCGTCTTGAATCCCGTGAGGCAGAGATCGAACGTCTGCTGGTCGGAAAAAGTCAGACCAGTTATGTCGAGTATTTGCAGCTGCAAGTGACTTCAGAAATTGATGCTGCCGGATGGGCGGAAGTGGTGGTGCAGGGAAACCAGGTTGCCGGTCTTACGGCATCTGCCAATGGAAAATCTCTCAAAATCCTGCCGTCAGCCGTTATGCAACAGATGTTGGCTGCCAGTGAAAACAATAAAAATGGTGGGCTGGGCTATTTTGACTTCACCTGGCAGCCGGGCACGAATCCCGCCTTACTGGAGTCACTGGGAATGAAAAGCAGTGACCATGGTATCATAGTTACGCGGGTCGGGCTGAAACGGGTGGCTGATCAGGTATTACGGGCCGGTGATGTGATTCTGAAGATTGATGGATTCGATATTGATCCGGAGGGGAAATATAAGGACCCGAATTACGGACGGCTGCATTTTAGCCAGCTGGCGACCCGTCAGGCGTTAGCCGGGCAGGTGCTGCCGATGACCATCTGGCGTGATGGGCAAGAGATGCAAATCGACTATCCCTTGCCGGCAGCGGATTTTGAAAGTGATTTGGTACCGGATGCTGAGTTTGACCAAGCTCCGGAATATCTGATTGCCGGCGGCCTGCTATTCCAGCCGCTGACCGGACCCCTGCTGGCAGCCTATGGCAAGAACTCGCCTTTTCTGATGCGCTACTACGATTACCAGCGGCCCGTGGAAGATCGCAAGAGTTTGGTGGTGCTTTCAGGAGTCATGCCGGATCCGTTTAATCGTGGCTATGAAGATGCACGCAATATGATTCTCAACACCGTTAACGGCAGACCGATTGCGACATTACAGGATATTGTCGATGCGTTCGAAGCGCCGGAAGGAGACTATCACGTTCTGAAATTTTTCCCGGATCAACCGCTGCGCACGATGGTACTGGATGCCACGACCATGAAGTTTGCCACCGCCCGGGTGCTGGAACGCTACCGCGTTCCGGAAGATCGTAATCTCCGGCGTAGCCGGTCCAATCATGAAAATCCGGTTACCGGGGCAATGGTGGAATGACTTCGCGCGAACGCATGAATGCCGCACTGCGGCAGCAGGCGGTGGATCGTCCTCCCGTCTGGATCATGCGTCAGGCCGGGCGCTACCTGCCGGAATACCGCGAGCTTAAGGAAAAATACCGCTTCACCGAGCTGGTGGAATCGCCGGAACTGGCCTGTGAGGTGACCTTGCAACCGTTGCAACGCTTTCCGCTCGATGCCGCCATCACCTTCAGTGATATCCTGGTCGTTCCCAAGGCAATGGGAGTCCACTACCACTTCAGTAATGGCAAAGGAATCTCGATGGAGAAGACGGTTACCAACCGCGCGGATGTCGACGCGCTGGATCTCGATGGTGCAATCGGGCAGCTGGAGTATGTGTATGCGACCCAGCAGTTGATTCGGGAATCCGTAGGTAACGACCAAGCGGTGTTGGGATTTTCCGGCACGCCGTGGACGTTGGCGGCTTACATGGTGGAAGGCGGTGGATCGGAATACTACGACAAGATCAAACGGATGGCACTGGAGGCGCCGGACGTGCTCGAAGCGCTGCTGGAGAAACTAAGTGGAGTAGTCGCTGATTATCTGATCGCACAGGCCGATGCAGGAGTCGACGGCGTGCAGCTGTTTGACTCTGCTGCACCAGGTATTCCCGGCAATCGTTACGAGCAGTGGAGCTTGCGTTATGTGCGCCAGGTGATTGAAAAAGTCGGAGGCATAGTGCCGGTGATCTACTTTGTCCGCGGCATGGGATCGCACCTGGAACTCCAGGCCGGATTGGGTGCTGATGTTCTTAGCCTCGACTGGACCCATGCGCTGCCGGATGCGGTGAAAACGCTGAACGGTCGTGCAGGCGTTCAGGGCAACTTCGATCCGGTGCTGCTTTGCCAACCTCCTGAGATAGTTCGTTCGCAAGTGCAAGCCGGACTCGAAGCCATGCGCGGCACCGACGGATATATCGTCAACCTGGGTCACGGCATCCTCCCTCACGCACGAATTGACGCGGTGGAAGCCATGGTGGACACGGTGGTCCGCTTTACGTAAAAATAGTTACAGGGAGGAAACAGAGGTCACGGAGTCTTTTTTCTCTCCCCTCCGAGATCTTCCTGTAATTTTTTTCTCAGTTCCTGTTCGCTGAAAAATCCCATATACAGAAACGCAGCAGACGCGAGTGTGGCGAATTGGGCCGTGCCCCAGCTGCCGTAGTTCCATGCGGCGAGAGCTCCCAGCAGGGTATAGAGTCCCAACAAAATTTCGTAACGCGGCCGAACCGGAAATTTCACCCAATAGCTTTGTGCTGCACTTTGCCCCTGCTTAGGCGTCCGGATGAACGGGCTGGTGCGCCCGGTTAGCGCTTCCCACACGGCTTTAGCATTGGACAGAGCTAATCCCATCCCGGCCAGCGTCAAAGCAGGCAGGTAGATCAGGCGCCGCAGCCAGTTGTGGTGCAGCCAGGACTGCCCGAAGCTGTAGAAAATCACGGGTGCTAAGGAAGCGGCAAGCAGTAGTGTCCCGGCCCATCCGGGCGCAAGGGTTTCAGATCGCGATAGAATAGTGAATGGTGTCAGCAAGACCAGAATGAGCAGCAATGGATGAACGAGATAGTGGGTCAGGTGAAAGAAGGCCTCGATTTTGGCGATGACCGGGATGCGCGACTTAAGAATGCCGGGAAACAGACGTAGCGCGGTCTGGATCGACCCTTTGGCCCAACGGAATTGCTGACTTTTGAATCCGGAAAATGAGGCAGGTAATTCACAGGGCACCGCCAGCTCTGGCAGGTATATACCCTGCCAGCCCTTCATCTGGGTGCGATACGACAATTCCAGGTCTTCGGTCAGGGTGGCGGCACTCCAGCCACCGGCGTCTTTAATGGCTGCTGCACGCCAAACTCCGGCCGTGCCGTTGAAATTCATGAATGTGCCGGGATGGGAAGAACGCGCACCCTGTTCAATGGCGAAATGACTGTCCAGGCCGATGCCCTGTGCACGGGTGAGCGTTAAATCCGCGTGATTCAGGAACGTCCAGCGCCCTTGAACGAATCCGATTTTACCAGAGGCAAAGAAGTGTGGAATGCTGCGCCGCAGGAAATCTTTACTTGGAATAAAATCCGCATCGAAGACCGTGATGAAAGGGGCGTCGGTTTGGGTCATGCCGTAAGCGAGTGCTCCTGCCTTATAGCCGTTGCGCTGGCTGCGCCGGATCACCTGCACTTCCGCAACTGCTTCGCCCTTGGCTCGCCGGTTCGTCAACTCCCGGGTAATCTGATCAACGATGCAAACCGTGCTGTCGTTAGAATCATCCAGCACTTGCACGATGTGACGGCCCGCCGGGTAATCCATTTCCGCTGCAGCAGTGATGATCCGGCGGGCGACGTGCTGTTCGTTGTAGATCGGGAGTTGGGTTACGACCTCTGGCCAGCCGTGTGCCGCGATCCAGTGGCAGCCCTTTTCCCGGGATGTTTGCCGTTTGTCGGACTCGCGCGCCCGGAATATCAAAAGCATGCCGATGATCGCATAGGAGTGCAGCGCATAGAGCGCCAGCAGGCAAGCCAGCAACAAGTGGAACCAGGCCAGTATGCTCGAGACCTCAAGTAGCAGGGGAATCATAAAATGATAAGAGCCGAGTTGTTCCGGTTTATTCCCGCAATTGCAGATGACCTTTGACAAATCGCAGCTACAATAACGGACAGAATGGAAGGGGATGCAATTATTATAGGTGGAGGTCTCAGCGGGTTGGCGGCCGGATGGCATCGCCAGCGCCGCGGCGAACAGGTGCAGGTGCTGGACCGGCAGGATAATCCCGGGGGAGTGGTTCAGACCGTGGAATTGCAGGGCTATCGCGTCGAGGCCGGTCCCAATACGCTGATGCTCAATGACCGGCGCGTGATGGAACTGATTGAGCAAGTCGGGCTGACAGATCGTATGCTGGAAGCGGCCCCCGATGCAGCCAAACGTTTTCTGGTTAAAGACGGTGATGTGATTGCAGCACCTCTGTCACCGCTGCAGCTGTGGCAAACCACGTTATTTTCTAAAGCGGCTAAACTGCAATTGCTGCACGAACCCTTGCAGGGGAAGCATGATGGAAGAGGTGAAGAATCACTGGCTGATTTTATCCGGCGGCGGCTGGGTGATGAGTGGCTGGATCAGGCAGTGCAACCGATAGTTTCCGGCGTCTATGCCGGCGATCCCGAAAAGCTGTCGGTGCGCCATGCCATGCCCAGCTTATATCAGCTGGAACAGGATGCCGGATCGCTGCTGCTGGGTGGTATTCTTAAACTCTTCAGGCCGGCGCCAAACCGGATGAAACGCAAACTGATTTCATTCCGGCATGGTATCGGCGAATTGCCGCGAGCACTTGGGGAGAAGCTGGGGCAGTCCTATGCGGGTGGGGTAGAAATAACACAGCTTTCTCAAACCGGGTCGGGTTGGAAAGCCTGTTGGCGCTGCGACCATGGGAATGGCGAAGAGCGGGAAATGGAAGCCCGGGAACTGGTTTTGGCGATACCGGCATACGCGCTGGCGACGCTACCGTTAGCGCCAGAATTAAGGAAGGAGTTGCTGTGTTTAGCAGAAATTCCTTACGCTCCAGTGAATGTGGTTGCGTTGGGATTCGACCGGTCTCAGGTAAAACATCCGCTGGATGGTTTCGGCATGCTGATTCCCGACCGGGAAGGACAGCCAGTCCTGGGCAGCTTGTTTTCGTCGACTCTTTTTCCAGCACGGGCACCGGACGGTAAAGTGCTGCTGACGTCTTTTGTGGGTGGCCGCTTGCATTCCGAGCGGGCGGCTGCGGTCGACCGCGATCTGGTGGATCTTGTCATGTCGTCGTTGCGTGATTTACTGGGGGTCACCGGCGATCCGGAATTCCAGCACATGGTGCGCTGGGAACGCGCCATCCCGCAGCTGGAACTGGGTCACGGACAGTTTCTGGATCGTATCGCACGGCTGGAGCAACGATGGCACGGGCTTCATATCACCGGCAACTTCCGTCACGGGATTTCCGCTTCACAGTGTTTGCTGGCGGGGTGCTGAACTATATTTCTCCTCAAATGGACTTCTTTCCGTAAGAGTTGAAACAAACAAATACTATGGTGCGCGCTTGAGATGAAACATTATATTTTAAAATTAACCTACCTGATCTGTCTGATACCAGCCTTGGCCTCTGCTGGCATGAAAACACAAGCAGAGGCCTGCCTGCCTTTTTATCTGGGGGGAATACAGGTCAATGAGCCGGATCATGATCATTGGATGCATTGTCTTAAAGGTCACGGTATGAATACGGTTTCTATCACGGTTTATGCCAGGCAGGGGGATTGGGATTCGGCCAAGCTGTGGTATGAAGCCGAAGAGCCTTTTGTGATGGCAGAAATACGCGCGGCTAAGGCCCATGGCATGAAAGCAGTTCTGATTCCACGAGTTGCACTGGATAGTGCGTTTCCCCGTAATGCACATCTTTGGCACGGTATGATCATGCCGCAAACCGACGAACAGCTGGAACAGTGGTTTCAGATCTACCGGAATTACATACTGAAGTGGGCAGAAATTGCGCAGGAGGAAAAAGTGGATCTGTTCGCGATTGGCAGTGAACTTAAGGCACTGACACATACTTTGCCGCAGGATAAAAAAATGATCGAAACCGAAGCTGCGGACTTTCAATTCTGGTATGAATCCTTGCCGGATCGCGTCATTCAAGCCGAAGGTGAACCGGAAAAAGTAGAACTCTATCATCAGGATGTCCTGGCGATGAGTCGGGCCTATCTGAGCTGGGGAAAGCAAACGTATCATCCGGCTCAAGTCATGCAGCAGAGGCGTGCTCTACTGCTGGATTACTGGCAAGACCTCATTCGCGCAGTCAGGAAAATCTACTCCGGTCGGCTGATCTATGCTTCCAATTTTGATTCGTATCAGAACAAGGGATTCTGGCAACAGCTGGATATGATGGGCATCAACGCTTATTTCAAATTAAACCACTCGATTGAGGAGCTGCCTGTCAGCACTTTGTATCAGACGGTCAACAATACCTGGCAGAGCGTTTTTAGTGATATCAGCCGTTTTCGGCAGGAACAGGGTCTGGAATCTCAGTCGCTGCTATTTACGGAAATCGGATTTACCCGGCGCAAGCTCGCCAGTGTTGAGCCCTGGTCCTATGGAGGGAAATCCGTCGTTGAATCCGGCGAGCATTCTTATCTCATTGACTGGGACCAGCAACCGCTGGATGACACCGAGCGCGTGGAGTCCATCAGGGCATTAAAGAACACGGTTCAGCAGCCCCAATACCGATATTTCCGCGGATTGCTTTATTGGAAATTATCCACTGTTCCTGAGCATCGTGCGATCGAGCCATTTATGATCTACATCGGGCGTGGTAGTATGGATCCTGCGCTGGATTACCTGCGACAAATCCGGCAAATCCATTAGGATGCACTCTGAAGCACGAGATTTTTATTCCGTCACAGTATCAATTGAGCGGGATTTAGATTGATGCCTGCCAGGTGCATTCACCTAGCTTTAGGAATCTTGCCAGCGCGGCAACTTCCTGCTTGGCAGCTTTACGATATTTCGGATCTCGTGGACGTTTATTAACGTATTCAAAGTGAACGCGAAGTCTGTCAGAAGCAACGTTTGCATTGGCCCAGCCGATGACTTGCTGCTGCCACAGCACCGGCATGGCGTAGTATCCCATTTTTCGCTTTGTCGCGGGCGTATAGGCCTCGAAACGATAGCTCCACTCCCACAGGTGCTCGAATCGTGTCCGGTCCCGCACCAGGGGATCAAAGGGTGCCAAGAGGCGGACGCGATCGGGTATTCTGTGCTGGCAGGGGGTATCGTTTAAATAGATATACTCGACAGAGTGGATGGCTTCCGCGCGGATTTGGCCTGAATGGAGCATCTTTTGTAAACTCTGACGCCGGGCGGATGCCTGCGGCATCAGAAAGTGATAATGTGCAATTTCAGCCAGCAGAAATTTTCTAGTGGTCGGGCCGATGGAATCCAACGCGGCGAGGGTAATCTTTTGAAATCGTTCTTCTGGGGTCAACGTTTGTTGCATGGGTGCGCTTGATGCATAAAGTCGAACTCCCTTCTCGCGATGTGAGACCCTCAGTGCTCCCCGACTGTGTAGTGCATCCAGCGTCATTTTGACCGTGCGGGAAACACCACCCCAAGCGTTGCGGGAACGGGTATTGCCCATATGGGAAGCCAGCTGCTTCGGATGCATGGGTCCGTAACGATCCACCAGCTCCAGCACCTGCTGCTCTGCACGCGTGAGCGGTTTATCCGTTTTCGGGTGTATCAACTGCCAGAGTTCCTTACCACCAAAGCCGTAGGCATAGAGAAAACATTCCTCCAGTTCCAGTTCCGGATAACGGTGTTCCAGATCACCGGCGCGGTAGTTTTTCACCCGGTGGCGTAAAATAAGATCCTGCGCCCGGGCCGGGCAGCGGATCGGATCCGCCTGCAGGAAGCCGAATCGCTTAAGGGCTTCACCCAGTTCGCAGGGAGGAAACAGGCTGTGCTGCAATACTCGTTTTCTGAACTGATCTAGCGCTGAAGTTTTGCCCATCCGCAAGAATCCTCGGATGATCTGTTACAGATGCAATTCAAATTAGGATCCTTGTAAATCAACATCCAATGCCGAATTTTCGCTACGCGAACGCCAGATGCGGGAACTTGCGCTTGAGGACGCTCTGGCTGTCATAGTCCATCCAGTTGTCCAGCACGGTGGCGTAGACAGAGCGGAAGTCGACGTTGTGTTTCAGGTCGCCTTTGTGCAGGTCAAGCAGCGACGGATATTTACCGTAGGTGCCGGCTTTGACGCCGCCGCCGAACAGGAACATCGGTCCGGCTACGCCGTGGTCGGTGCCGCCGGAGGCATTTTCTTTCACGCGGCGACCGAACTCACTGAACGACATGACCATGACGCGATCGTAGTGGCCGAGCGCTTTGAGGTCTTTGCAGAAAGCCGAGACGGCGTCGGAGAACTCCGCCATCAGGCGATTGTGGGTGCCGGCCTGGTTGGCGTGGGTGTCGAAGCCGCCGAGGTTGACGTAGTAAACGCGGGTGGGCATGCCGCCGGCGATGAGTTGGGCCACCAGTGCGAGGTCGCGGGCCAGGCGGGTGCCGGGGTAGTCGACCGCGTTCTTCTGCCGCTTGGTAACATCCAGCACGACGTCGGAACTGATTTCGGCATCCATGGTCGTGCGCTTGAGGAAGTCGAGGTTGGTGGTGGGATCTTCTGCCGGGGCGCTGAACCCGAGCTGGCCGATGGAATCGCCGGACATGTCTCTGCCGTCTTCACCTGCCAGCATGGGCTCGTGTTCGTCGATAAACTGGTAGGATTGCGGGTTTTTCATCGAAATCCCGATCTGCTTGGTGCCCAGAAAAGCCTGCGGGGGAGCGTTGCTGATCGAGATGCCGGCTACCGGATCCGGAGTGCCGGCGCAGGCATTGTCAAAATAACGTCCCAGCCAGCCGTAATGACCGTTGACGTCTGAATCAGTGGCTGTGTGCCAGATTTCCATCGAGCGAAAGTGGGAGCGATTCGGGTTGGGGTAGCCGACCCCGTTGATAATGGCAGCGTCTCCCGCATCGAAGAGTTCCTTGACGCCTTTCAGGTTCGGGTTCAGACCGAACTCGTCATTGACTTTCAGAATGTCCTTACCCTGCAGCGCCAGTCTGGGACGGTTCCGGTAATAGGCGTCCTGGGAGAAGGGAACGACGGTATTCAAGCCGTCGTTTCCCCCGCCTAGCTGGAGTACAACGGTGATGGGATTATCGCGTCCGGTGGCGGCCTGTACTCCGGCAGCAATGTTTTTTTGTTCCATGCCCAGTGCCGTGTGGTGCAGGAAAGCGGGCAGTGTCCAGCCGGCGGCGACACCGGTCAGGGAGTTTCTTAAAAATTCGCGACGCGTCTTCATAGGGTTGTGCTTCCGTCAGGTCAGTTGAAATTCAGGGTGGGCAACCAACTCGTAAATACTCTGCTGGAGTGCTTCCGGCAGGTTGCTTGAGTTGAGAAGTAAGTTAGGATTTTTTTCCAGTGTGGAGTAGCTGGCAGAGCTGATCGGCCCCTGATAGACGGTCCTGACCAGCAGTGGAAGTTTCTCCGTGGCGGAAGTTTTCCGCCATTGGGCCACCAGTGATTTGTTGCGCAATAACGACGGGATTTCCACGAACTTGGCCCGCTGTTGCATGGTTTCCAATCGCTGTTTTTGCTGCTCTGACATCGCATCCATCACCGCTTGCGGGATTTCACGGATGCGACCGGTCAGTCCGGCTTTGCCGGGGCTGCCACCGTTGATCAGCAGGTGTGCCAGGTTATTGCGCATAATCAGTGTGGTAGTGCTGACCCAGGCACGACCGCCGTCCCATCCTTTTACACTGGGCGGATTGAGCAGTTGCTGTCCCAGCTGATCCAGCACGCGGGTGCCGATCTTGGTCGGGAAGGGATCCAGATCCAGCACACGTGCGAGTGAGGCCAGCCACATCACCGGACTCTTGATCTGGGTTCGCACCGCTTTTTTGGAATAGAACTGTTGCGACAGGAACATCTCGCGCAGCACTGGTTTGAGCTGGTAATCATTCTCGCGAAAGGTGAGAGCTAACGAGTCGACAATCTCCGGCTCTGGATGGGCATAGGCAAAATATTCCCAGAGTTTCCGGGTAATATATCTGGATGCCTGTTGCTGTTGCAGGATGATGTCGACAATGTCTGCATCATCAAAACGGCCGGTCTGACCGAAGAAGGTTTTTTCTCCACGATCAAATTGCCGTGGAGCTAGCGTGCTTTTATCACTGTAACGCCCGGCCAGGCGACCGGTAAACGCACGTGCCGCTGCCTTGATATCATCTTCCGTATAATGGCCTTCACCCAGGGTGAAGAGTTCCATCAACTCTCGTGCGTAGTTTTCGTTGGGAGACCCTTTTTGGCTGCGCGCTCCATCCAGATAGATCAGCATGGCCGGATCACGGCCAACGGCAACGGTCAGGTCGCGAAAGGAACCCAGGCCCCGATAGCGCAGCAGATTATTCTGGATCCAATGGTGTTTACCTACCTTGACCTTCTGGGAACTGGAAACGAAATGGCCGTGCCAGAACAGGGTGAGTTTCTCCTGCAGCGGTTCCTCACTCCGGAGTATACGATCCAGCCACCATTCACGGACCGACTGAACGTGCTGGCGATTCATACGCTGCATCTCCTTCAGTTTCGTGCGGCGTTCAGTTTCAGGCAGATCCCTGAAGTTACGCATCATTTTTTCAGAGTAATTAGTGCCTTTCACCCACTCCGGTTCATCGGACGGATTCATCCGCGCCGGAGTATCCAGCAGGCGATCCACCCATGCCTCCGGTCCGGCTCCGACGTCCGGTGCCCCTTGCGCGGGAGCTTTGCCAAAGCCGGCCCGATTGAGCAGGTGGCTGAGCTGAACATCGCCCCATTGTGAAAGCGGAATGGATTTGAGCATGCTGGATTAAACTGTCAAAGGCACTGAAAGTTTCGGGTGAACAGGGAAATTTACACCAAGGCCAAGTGCGATAGCACGCTGATGATACACTTCTGGATGGCAGTCTCTGTGGTTTGATCATGACCGGGGCTTGAGTTTTGTTTGGTAACAGGTAGAACCGTTTGCTTATGAAAATTGCTGTTTTGAGTGGAGACGGGATTGGGCCGGAAGTGATGGCCGTGGCTTTGAAGGTTTTATCGGCTGCCGGAGAAAAATTCGGGTTTGCTCCGGAAACGAGTGAAGCGCTGGTCGGTGGTATCGCCATTGATGAAAAAGGGCAGGCCTTACCGGAGGAAACGGTTGAGCTATGCCGCCAGAGCGACGCCATCCTGTTCGGATCAGTGGGCGGACCAAAGTGGGAGTCCCTGCCGCCGCAGGAGCAGCCGGAGCGTGCTGCGCTGTTGCCGTTGCGCAAAATCTTTGGACTCTACGCCAATCTGCGCCCCGCGCTGTGCTATCCGGAACTGATTGGGGCATCTCCGATCCAGAACGAGCGAATTCCTAACGGCTTTGATGTGCTGGTGCTGCGCGAGCTGACTGGGGGAATCTATTTCGGGCAGCCGAAAATGACGGAGCAGACCGATCAAGGCGAGCGGGCGGTAGATACCTTGGTGTATGAGACCTATGAAATCGAGCGTGTGACACATCTCGCATTCAAAGCAGCTCAGAATCGCCGCAAGCATCTCACGTTGATCGACAAGGCCAATGTTCTGGAAAGTAGTTTGCTGTGGCGCAAGACTGTGAAAGCGATTGCCGCCGAGTATCCGGACGTGGAGCTGGATTTCATGTATGTGGATAATGCTGCCATGCAGGTCATGCTGAAACCGGACTTCTTTGATGTGCTGCTTTGTGAAAATATGTTTGGCGACATTATCAGTGATTCGATGGCAGCCGCTACCGGATCGCTGGGACTGCTGCCCAGCGCGTCGCTGGCGGACGGGGCCTTCGGACTTTATGAGCCCAGTGGAGGCACGGCTCCGGACATCGCCGGCAAGGGCATCGCGAATCCAATCGCGCAGATCCTTTCTGCAGCATTGATGCTGGAATACAGCTTCAAGCAGCTGGAAGCTGCCAATGCGATCCAGCAGGCAGTCAAAGCAGTCATTCAGCAAGGCATCCGCACGGGCGATATCATGTCAGAAGGCTGCACCCAGATCGGCACCGAAGAAATGGGTGATGCGATCCTGGCGAAAATTTAAAACCACTAATTAACACTGATATTCACTAATAAACGGGAATATTTCGTTCTTGAAAAATTAGCGATAATTAGTGCATGTAAGTGGTTAACCCTTCCCCGTCTTCCGGTATTTCACGATCACCGCTTCGGTGTCCGGCAGGATGAATTTATGGATCTCGATGTCGATCCATGCCAAGTGGAACTCGTTCATGATGCGTTCTGTTATATCTGCGGCTAAGGTTTCTACCAGTTTGCGCGGGCGTTCTTCCGCGATGGCGGTGATCCGTAGGGAGATTTCATGATAGTTGACGGTTTGCTGGACATCATCTTTGACGGCGATTTGATCGCACTCCGGAATCGGGAACGTTACTGAGACTTCCAGTGCCTGCGGCTTCTCTCGTTCCTCTTTTGGTACGCCGATATGGCAGTGGACTTGCTGGCGTTGGATCGTGATGGTTGAACTCACAACGTCGTATTTAACCACGGATAGGCACGAATATTCACGAATAAAAGCGGAAGGCAGAATTACGCAATAACAGCTTCGCGGCGTCTGACGATTTCATCGAGCAAGGCGCGCGTGGGTGTGTTCAGCGGCAGCTGGTAGGCTTCTTCAATACTGACCCAGCGGTATTCGTCGGCCTCTTCGTTCAGGGTGACGTCATTGGAATCTGTGTGCGCAGTGTAATTGAGCAGCAGGAAGTGGGCGGGTTTGAAGAATTCCTGTGAGTGGATGCAGTCGTGTACCATAACGAATTCCACGTCGTTTACGTCGAGATTGGTTTCTTCCTTCACCTCCCGCACCAGCGCAGTCTGTGCAGGTTCATCCGTCTTGATCTTTCCACCGGGAATGCCCCAGAGGTTACTCCATTTGTAGGTTCGGATCATCAGCACCTGATCATCGGTGTTGAAGATCAGAGCACCTACCGTGGCAACCGGATAGTAGTCGGGATCACAGCGGAATTCCTTCAGATGTGACAGCACCCCTGCCAGATCCTTGAAGATGAGGTCGGGTGAAGAGGCGGTCAGTTTTTCCAGGGGGTCGTAGCCGGTCAGCACCGCGCAACTTTTGACACTGCCATGGCGAGCGGTTTCGATATCGTGCTGCATGTCGCCGACGAACAGCGTTTCCTGTGGATTGAGGTCATGTTCAGCCAGCAGCTGCAGAATGGTTCTGCGCTTGTCGATGGCCTGGACGTAGGCCTGCGTGAAATACTTTTTCACACCCAGCCGCTCGGCTTGTATGTCGTAGTGTTCCTGATGGATGGTCGAGAGCAGGAAGATCTTCATTCCCTGCTGCTGGCAGTAAGTCAGGATGTTTTCGGCATCGGGTAGCAGCTCAATGTTGTCCTGCAGCAGTTTGAATGAGCTGTGGTAATAATGATCCAATTGCACCATGGTGGCTTCCGGCAGGTATTCCTGATAGAATTCCGGAAAAGGAAGGTAAAATTTTTCGCGAAATTCCTCCTCGGTGAACTCCGGTTTGCCATACTGGACGAAAATCTCATTCGTTGCCTGCAAGACCGGCTGGAAGTCGTCCGCCAGCGTTCCCGACCAGTCAAAAATGATGTTTTTAATCACCGACACAGCCTGAACCTAGTTCAGGAAATCCGAAATACAAAAATCGAAATCCGAAAAACGGGGTTTCACCGCAGAGACGCTGAGGACACTGAGCGGAAAAAATAATATCAACAGATGCCCGCTCAGCGATCTCTACGCCTTTGCGGTGAAATTTATTCAATATGTACGGTCGTTCCGACTTCGACCCGGTCGAAGAGGCGGATGATGTCCGCATTGGTGAGGCGGATGCAGCCGATGCTGGCGGGGGTGCCGATGAGGGCTTCCTGGTTGGTGCCGTGGAAGTAGATGTAGCGATCATGCGAGTTGGCATTGTGAGCTTCTTCTCCGGAAAGCCACAGAATGCGAGTCAGGATGAGATCCTCCCCGGCGACCGTGTCCGGCGTCCAGATTTCACCCGTGGGGATGCGACCTTTGAATACAGTTCCCGGAGGTGCGCCGGCACCGATTTTTTCGGCAATGATGTGGCGACCCCGCGGCGTCTGGTGACTACCTTCTTTCTCTCCCAGGCCGAACTTGGAGGTGGAGACCGGATAGGTAGCGACATCCGAGTTGTCGTCGTGAAAAGTAAGTTTTTGTTCTGCAGTGGAGACAGTGAGGTGCATGCTGTAGGACGAAATCGTATCTCGTCAGTTCATTCTCGGCGAGATGTAATCTGCGCCTGCAGTTAAAAACTAAAACTGGTTGATGCGATCAATGAGCTGGCGCAGACGACCATAGGAGCGGCGGTCGAACTTCACGCACAGGCGTGGCAGTTCCGCCAGTTCCGGCTGATGTTTTTCTGCTTTGAGTGCAGCGCAGACGGTGAGTCCGTCCGGTTGAGTCAGGATATCCTGGAAGTCTTCCTGCAGGCGTGGCAGAGCTCCGTTCGGGACCTCGCGCTGCATCCGGATGACCAGGGTGTCACCGATGAATCGGTAGGAGTGGTAATTGTAGTAGAAGTTGACAATTTCCTTGCGTGCCACTTCCGGGTCGTCCGTGACCGTGAGCAGGTGGAAGTCCATTTCACTGATCAGGCCATCGCCCAACAGATGCTCGCGCAGGTAACGCACGAAGGTGGTCCAGAAATTACCATGGGGAGCATCCAGAAAGATCAGTGGCACCACCGGAGCCTTTCCGGTCTGCATCAGGGTGAGCGTTTCAAAGCCTTCATCCATGGTGCCGAATCCTCCGGGGCAGAGCACGAATGCGTCGGAGTGTTTCAGGAAATTAACCTTACGGGTGAAGAAATACTTGAAATTCACCAGTTTTTTGTCGCCGTCGATAGTGGCATTGGCGGCCTGCTCAAACGGCAGACTGATGTTGAGCGCAAAGCTGTCTTCACGACCCGCTCCCTCCTGAGCGGCTCCCATGATGCCTTCGCCCCCGCCGGTGATGGTCATAAATCCGCTTTCTGTCATCAATGCGGCAAAATGCCTGGCTTGCTGGTATTCCGGTAAGCCGGGTTGGGTACGGGCGGATCCGTAGACGGACACTTTGCGGATCTGGTGATAGGGCGCGAAGACGTTATCTGCATAACGCAGTTCCTTCATGGCTTTGGAAAGCAGACGAATATCAGCAGGCAGCGGGCGGTCCTGAGCGAGTTTGTAGAGATTCACGATCATCTCACGGTAGTAATCGCGATCCGCAGCGATATCCCAGTGATCCAGTAAGTCTTCGATCCGCTGATCCTGTTCTGCAGAGCCGGTATTGAAGGAGGATTTGGGAGCGGCAGCTCTGGGCTCAGTATCAGATTGAGGTGGAATATCTGGCATAGAGAAACAGGCTAACCGCAATCGCGATATTTGTCACGTTACGTGGTAAAGGCTTCTTTTTGTTAACAGGAAGCTGCTTTTAACTTTTCTAGAGCGTTTCCGAATTAACTATTAACGTTCTAATATTGTAGCCGAGGTCGCTGACCTCGGATTTTGGAGTAAAGCGGGGTCAGCGACCCCACGTACAAATGTCAAAACATGATTCGGAAAAACTCTAATTCACGTGCGAGTGCCGTATCGAAGGTAAGCAGCGGTTTTCCGTGCTCCCGCACAATTTCATTCAGGAGATAGTCGGAGAAGTCTGCTTTTCCTTTTTTTTGAAGGCGCGAAGTGCTTTCTGAACTCGGCTGGCATTTTGAAATTCAAATGCAAGTTCGCCGGCAAGTGGGTCGGGTTTACGGGCTTGGTAACAGCTTTTGAGCACCCATGTGGCCTTACATCATACCAAATCTGGAATCAGAATAGTATTACCTGCATCTGTTTCACTTTGGATCATTTGAGCTACGTGGGCGGCTGGTCTGGCATCGTCCGCTACCAGATGACTTGACCCGAAATTCGATTTGGTCGGAGATTCCCGTAAGGGCTTCGGTAAAGTGATTTTCCCTTCGGAAGTGATGGTAGCTCGTAACATCTTCATTCCTTACAAAATACCACAAAAAGTAAGGTGAGTAATCTTAAAGAATTTTGCATCTCTGCGGAATAGACAGCGGGGGGAATGCTTCTAACGTAGTGTCATGATAGCACCTGTCATTCCGGAAAATGAAGCCGAACGGCTGAAGGATCTTTATGCGTTAGAGCTCCGGCAGTCGGAGGCAGAGGACCGCTTTGATCGCATGACCCGTCTGGCAGCAAAGCTGTTTGATGTGCCGATGGCTTACATTTCCATGGTGGATGCGGATCAGCCCTGGGTTAAATCCCGCGTAGGAATCGGAGCGTGCAGTTCCTGCCGCGACAGCTCGTTCTGCGGGCATACGATTCTACAGGACGACGTCATGATTATTTCGGACACGCACCGGGACCGGCGCTTCTCGGACAACCCGATGGTGACCGGGGAGCCGCACATCCGGTTTTATGCCGGACAGCCCCTCAAGGGTCGCAGTGGTTACAATATCGGCACGCTCAGCCTGCTGGACCACCGTCCGCGTGAGCTCTCTCCGGACGAGCGGCAGCTGTTGCAGGATCTGACGCGCATGGTGGAAAAAGAACTGCACCTTTCCGACCTGCTGGAGATGCAGCAGCAACTGATCGGCAAGCAGGAACAGGTAAACCGGCAACTGGCCGAGGCTGCGGACTACGTCAAATCGCAGCTGCCCGAGCCGCTCACCGGACAGCATGAGCCCGTGCAGGCAGACTGGATTTATCATCCATCCTCGGATCTGGGGGGCGATTCGATGTGCTACGGCTGGATTGATGACGAACACTTCGGGATCTTCCTGATTGATGTGACCGGTCACGGGATCAGCGCATCGTTGCTCTCGACCAGCATTCTGCACTTTGCGCATTCACAGAAACTGGTGGAGATGGACTGGGATCTGTCCATGGCGGCAGGACAGATTAATCGCAATTTTCAATCGGTCCAGCATTCGGGTCGTCTGTTCTCCATGTGGGCAGGTGTATATGAAAAATCGACCTGCAGGCTGCGGTATTTTAATGGCGGACATCCGGCACCATTGCTGAAACGCGCGGCTTCCGGCATCGTGGAGTCGCTCGACGTGCGGGATCTGATTTTTGGTGTCAATCCGGATTACGAATATCAGGTGGGTGAGAGCGTGATCGAGCCTGAAGACCAGTTACTCGTTTTTAGCGATGGCATCTTTGAGATCAAAAAAGAAGATGCAACCATCGGCACCTACGAGGAGTTCAAGCAGTTGGTGAGTCATGCAAACCTTGATCTGAAATCCCTCTTTCTGGAGCAGGAACACCATGACCGGAATCCATCGTTTGAAGATGATGTTTCGCTGCTGTTGTGCCGGTTTAGCTGACCAGCTGGGTTAAAAGCTGACCGGACTTTCATCGCAGCATTAAAAATATATAACGAATAACATTTGAGTGTTCAGGACTGTCTTTAGCCAGCTACAGCTGTTTGTTGTTCCGGGAATATGCGGATTCAGTCAGTGGCCTTTAAATAGAATGGTTGTTCAGTGCATTACGGATACGCACTGAAACCAAAAATGAAATTATTTTTCAGGGAGTGCGGCAGACCACTCCTTCCACAGCCTGATCAATTCCGCAACGACTTCGGGTTTTTCAGCAAGCAGGTTCTGCGTTTCTCCAGTATCGGTCGACAGATCGTAGAGTTCGACAGGGTTTCCTTTATCAAAGTAGAGCCGCCACTCGTCCTTCTGCATGGAGCGTCTCCAGAACATGGGCATGGAGCGGGAATGATCCGCTCCCTTCCAGATACTGAGGACATTTTCGCCGTGGAATTCAGCAGGGTCCATGTCTACGCCGGCAATCGCACAAAGGGTAGGCAACCAATCCAGACCCGACCAGACGGAGTCGGTGTTGATTTTACCGGCCGGAACCTGACCGGGCCATCGCATGATGCAGAGCGACCTGACTCCCCCTTCATACTCGGTGTGCTTTTGCCCGCGCAAACCGCCTGAGTAGCCCACCAGATTGGTGAAAAGGTCTCCTTTAGGGCCGCCCCCCTGACCCATATAGGCAGGTCCCTGATCACTGGAGAAGAGAATGATGGTATTGTCGCCTATACCAAGCTCATCGATCTTAGCCACCAATTCGCCTACAAACTGATCCAGAAAGAAGACATCTGTCAGGTAGTTGGCCATGCTGGTGTCGATACTCCGGTCTCCAACCTCGGCCGATTCCACCAGATCGAAAACGTGTTGAATCTGCTGACCCTTAAAATCAGCTCGGCTCACTTTCAGATCGGTAAAGCCAGCCTTTCCGACCAGATCGGGCCGGGGGTCGACAGGATGGTGAGTAATGCGGGCCATGACATTAAGGTAAAAAGGTCCTTTCTGGTGGTTCCTTTCCACAAAGTCGATAGCGAGCCGGAAGATATCCTCATCGCGTCCCCGCGGGGCTTTAAATCCGCCGCCTTTGATGGTGACCTCATCCAGAGCATAGGTGCCGGCTGCTTCGGGAGCTTTGTCACCAAGATGCCATTTCCCTACCAGACCTGTCGTATAGCCGGCTTCCTCTTTAAGGAGCTGCATGATGGTCGGGCGATCGACATGACCAAACTGAGCCTGGTCAAAACCGTAGGTTACGGTAGGGAGGGGATAGCTTGCGGGCATGCGGCTTGTCAAAATACCGCAGCGGCTGGGGTGGCAGGTGGTGCCGGTGACATAAAATCGTTTGAATAGGGTTCCTTCTGAAGCCAGCTTGTCAAGGTTGGGCGTTTTAGCATAGGGATGCCCATAACAAGCCAGGTCACCATAACCGAGATCATCGGCGTAAATAAGAATAATATGCGGAGTGGCGCTTGGACTGTTTTGCGACGGGGTAGAGACTTGACCTGTTGTTTCGGGGGCAGGCGGCTCCGCAGAACCGTGAACATGGACTATCGACAGCAGCATAAGACTGCAAATCATGAACAGTAGGGATGAATATCTCATTATCATGATGATTGAATATTCCGTTGCTGGATCAAATTTACAAGCAATCAGATAATGCCCGTGATCACGGTTTCATGGCATCTCATCAAACCCGGCACGTTGGTTAACGCATCCACTGAACCTGGGAAATTTTCAAAAAACAAAGAATCTGGGCAACTCGGTCCAGTATTAGCTGCGGATTGGGGCTGAAACGTCCGCTTCTAACTTTCATTTAGCGATATCTGAAGTTGATCACTGCTTTACCATGATAAATACTGTTCATTCGGTAACATCAATCGATTCAAAATGAGGTATGTGCCTGCACTGCTGGTAATCGGATGGGGATTGATCCATATACTCCCGGCATGTGACTTGTATCTATGGGACGGTAAAATGATTTGCGCTGCGGCGGATGCAGTGGCGAAGTCGCCGCCGGGCACAGGGCTGAATCCAGCTTATGGTAAACTCATAGATGAAGCTGAAGCTGCCATGCTGCGTGGTCCTTTTGCAGTGACCGATAAAACGCGGCTACCCCCCAGTGGTAACCTTCACGACTTCTGCACGCTCTCTCCGTATTTCTGGCCCATCTCCTGGCTGCCGGGAGGCAAGCCGTATTATTTCCGCGACGGCAAGGTGAATCCCGAAGCGAAATCAGATGCCTATGACCGCGAACGGTATTTCGACTTGATACAGACGATGCAGACACTGGCGCTGGCGTATCGCTTTTCCGGTCAAGAGAAATATGCAAAGCAGGGGGCACTGCTGTTGCGAAGGTGGTTTCTGGAGGAGGCCACTGCGATGAATCCGAATTTCGAATACGCACAGGCGATTCCCGGCTGGCTGGCTGGCAGCTCGCTGGGAGTGATTCGTGGCTCGGAGTTGGTAATGATTCTGGATGCGTCGCGATTGATTGAAAAATCAGGACATTGGACGGAACAGGATGAGGCAGGACTTAAAATCTGGTTTTCACGCTATCTGGACTGGGTCGTGAACAGCGATTTCGGAAAAAAAGACGGCAAACGCAAAAATAATCACGGCACATGGCACGATGTGCATATTACCGCGATTGCGTTATATGTCGGGCGGAAAGCGCTGGCGCGTGATGTGGCCTTGTCGATTCCGGACAACCGCTTGAAACGACAGATCAACCGGCTAGGTGAGCAAAAATATGAACTGCGGCGGTCGCGGTCGTGGGAATACAGTCTATACAACCTGCGTGGTCTTTACGCCATGGCAACACTGGCTGAGCGGCTCGGGATCGACTTGTGGAACTATCAGCAGGACGGGGTGAAGCCACTGGAAGCGGCCAGTACATTTCTGGCACCATATGCTGCCGGCAAACGGCAATGGCCGCACCATCAGCTAAAAAAATCGGATGTGTGGGCGAAGGAGCTGGGTGCAGTTGTCTTTCAGCAGGCAAGCCAGCGCTACCCCAGTCACGGTTTTACCCAGGCGCTGGTCTGTCTGGATGATCTGGATGCCACCCATCGGTTACGTCTGCTGCATGCACGATCAAAGTCACCGGAAGTGCTGGCCTCGGTGATCCGATAGGATTTCCGGCTTTCGTCCGAGTCAGGACGTGGCATGCTCTGAAACGCCTGCATGAAATCTTTTTTTGAAATTCTGCTGACTTTCTTAAAGTTGGGGTTGACGTCGTTTGGCGGCCCTGTGGCTCATCTGGGTTTTTTTCGCGATGAGCTGGTTGATAAACGCAAGTGGATCGGTGAGGCACAGTATGCGGATGTGATTGCATTGTGTCAGTTTCTGCCGGGTCCGGCCAGCAGTCAGGTAGGGTTTACCTTAGGGTTGTTTCGTGGGGGTTGGGCCGGAGGAGTAGCAGCGTGGCTGGGATTCACTCTCCCTTCGGCCATTTTCCTGACCTTGTGCGCGTATGGCTTTACCCGCTATACGGATGGAGTAGAGCCGGGCTGGCTGACCGGTTTGAAGGTGGCCGCGGTGGCGGTGGTGGCAAATGCGCTGTGGGGAATGGCGGTCAACCTGTGCCCGGACCTGGTGCGACGCCTGATGGCCTTTCTGGCGGCGGCGCTGCTGGTGCTGGTGCCGCACCCGGCAAGTCAGTTGGGAGTGATTCTGGCGGGTGCAGCGACAGGGCTGTTCCTGATTTCAGGAGAGGCAGAACATAAGGCACACGAACCTTTTCCGTGGACACCCGCATGGAAAGTTTCGATGGCGTGCCTGGTGTTGTTTTTTGGTTTACTGATCGGGCTTCCGCTTTTGAGTCGCAGCATGGATGTGCTGGCTGTGGATTTGTTCGACAGCTTTTACCGGGCAGGTGCGCTGGTATTTGGTGGCGGGCATGTGGTGTTGCCGCTACTGGAGACGGAAGTCGTGCGGCCCGGGTGGGTTTCAGCGGAGTCTTTTCTTGGAGGCTATGGTGCCGCACAGGCAGTGCCGGGACCGTTATTTACTTTTGCTTCCTTCCTTGGGGCTTCGTTGGATCCGCAGCTCTGGCACGCTCCCGCATGGGCGGGATCTGTGCTGTGTCTGGTCGCTATCTTTCTTTCCACCTGGCTGCTGGTGCCGGCAGCGCTGCCGTTCTGGGATAGGTTGCGTGCACAACCGAAGGCACAAGGGGCACTGGCGGGAGCCAATGCGGTGGTGGTCGGATTGTTGCTGGCTGCGTTGTATGATCCGGTCTGGATTAGGGGAATCAGCAGTCCGGGATCATTCGCACTAGTGCTGGTCTGCTATTTCCTGCTGGCAGTTGTGAAGGTACCGGCGTGGGGCGTGGTAGTATTGGCGGCGTTATCGGGAGGATTTTTTTTCTGAAGGTCAATGCCCGATGTCCAACGCCGAAGGTTAAATTTCCAATGTAGGAAATGTAGCTTGAGATTGCATCTCGATGGTTAAATAATACGTCGATTTACAAAGCCGACCTACAGTAAATCAAAGAAGAGAGCGCTGGAACCGGGACTGCCTGACAGGCTGAGCGTGGATTCATTTTTAATAATGGCACTGTCGCCTTCGTTGAAAGCCTGATTGTTTACGGTAATCCTGCCTGCTATGACTTGCAGCCATTGCTGCTGGTTTGGCTTTGGACCAAAACGGATTTCTTCCGTGTCTGGGTGAAGCAGGTATACATCAGCATCCTGGTGGATGACGACACTATGGTCGCGTCCATCAGGAGATGCCATCAAGGTCAGGCCGTTGGTATTATTACCTGGCGCCCATTCCGCATAACTGGGAGTGAGCCCTTGTTCACGCGGAGTGATCCAGATTTGGATAAAGCGAGTTTGCTCGTCCGGCAGCGGATTAAATTCACTATGGGTGATGCCGCTGCCGGCGGACATGGTCTGCAGGTGCCCAGCGGCTACGGTTTTACGATTTCCCATGCTATCCTCGTGCGCGATCGCACCTTCGACCACATAAGTGAGAATCTCCATGTCGCGATGCGGGTGAGTTGGGAATCCGGAACCGCCTGTAACCCGATCATCGTTAATAACACGCAGGGATCCAAAGGCGGTGTAGTCCGGATCGTAATAGCTGTCAAAAGAGAATGAATGGCGGCTTTCCAGCCAGTCGGTCTGAGTCAGACCCCGGGAATCGGATGCGCGACGGTGTATCATATGCTGTTCAGGCTAGCGTTATGATCTTAAATATCAAAGAGGAGGATTTGTTATAATTAGGATTGAACAATTCAAGGGATCTGGACAATTTTTTGGAATGCTATGAACAATTCAGAAAGCAGTCGCGGCGTCGGGCAGGAAATTGAAAAACGGGCGTATTATCTGTGGGAAGAGGCAGGTCGTCCGGAAGGCAGTGCCTGGGAGTTCTGGTTACGTGCTGAAGGTCAGCTACTTGACGAGCAGCGGCAGTTCGCAAAACCGGCGGCCAGGAAACAGGCAGTCAAGCAAGCAGCTAAAAAAATAGCTAAAAAGCTTGTCAAAAAGGTGGCGAAGCAGGCAGCAAAAAAAGTAGCGAAGAAAGCAGTCAGGAAAGTTGCCCGCATGCCGGTGCCGGAGGCAGTGCCGACCGTGACCGGGCAGGCAGCCAAACCGGTTCCCGAAACAATGACGGAACCACCCGCTCAATCAGCAAATCAGAAAGCTGGTAAAATTGATTCTAAACCGAAATCAAAATCCAAAAAAGAGAAGAAGTCTAAAAAGGGTAAGAAGTCGAAGAAGTAACCTGTTTCCAAAGAGGCTGCCCTGAGTGCTTCGAGTATCAGGAGACTGGACTGGGACCGTCATGCATCGGCTGTAAAGTTCAGATCCGGTGTAACTCCGGAAATCACCGATATGAATACTTCTCAGTGGTAAGTCTGACAGCCTGCAGGAAGGATACATATGCCTGCTGCTTATTTTTTCCAGATAAAGGCACTCAGTAATCCGCCGATGGCAATAGGGATGAGTCCAGTCAGACCGGGAGTCCAGCCGGAGTTGAGCCACATGCTGATAAACAGTCCGCCGGGGACGAAGAAGAACAGGATAAATACCAGTTGACACATCAGGGTTCCGAACCAACCCCTGCCCCGGCTTTTACCGGATCCACGGGAGAAGCGGATAAGTTGAGCCGAGAGCGCACTTTGGTCCGAGTAGCGGGGTGATGTTTGCGACCAGCTTTGATTCAGCCGATCCGGTTCTTCATGCTTGCTCATAAATTGTAGGCCGAGCTGGTATCCGGGCATTCTTATAGCGGCGAGATGCAATATTGTCCCACAGACGGGAACCGTTAATTTGCAGCAGCTTTCTTTTCCATCCGTTTGCGGACGGTGGCGTCGAGGTATTTCTTACGCATGCGCAGCACCGAAGGGGTGACTTCGACGTATTCATCATCGGAAATGTATTCCAGCATCCGCTCCAGACTCAGATCGAGTGGTGGAGTGAGTTGGATGCCTTTACCTTCTCCCGAGGAACGCATATTGTTGAGCTGCTTGGCTTTGCAGGGATTGGCAGTCATGTCTTCCGGGCGGGCGTTCTGGCCGACGATCATTCCCTCATAAACTTGTTCTCCGGCACCGATAAAGAGAGTGGAGCGAATCTGCAGCGTATCCAGTGCATAGGCTTTGGACTCGCCGTTTTCCATGGAAACAACGACGCCGTTCTGGCGGGACTTGATCTCACCTTTAAACGGTCCGTATTCCTTGAAAATGTGACTCATGATACCTTCCCCGCGGGTGAGGTTGAGTAGATCGGTCTCGAAACCGATCAGGCCGCGGGTGGGAATGACGGCTTCCACTAATACAGTCGCTGTCTGGTGCTTCATGTCCTGCGTTTCGGCTTTGCGTTCAGCCAGGTTCTGGATGACATCACCCAGCTTATCATTCGGCACTTCCACAAAAACTATTTCGTAGGGTTCCAGGGTTTCACCGCTGTCAGTCTTTTTCAGGATGACTTCCGGCCGCGAAACCATGAGTTCAAAACCTTCGCGCCGCATTTGTTCGACGATCACGGCGATCTGCATTTCCCCGCGTGCACTGACACGAAAGGATCCGGCGGTGTCGGTTTCTTCCACTTCCAGCCCGACACTGGTGCGGGTTTCACGCACCAGGCGATCTTTGATATGGCGAGCGGTGAGAAATTTGCCTTCGCGACCCGCCAAAGGGCCATCGTTGACCAGCAGCTGCATCTGGATGGTCGGAGGATCAATGGCAACAAACGGCAGTGGTTCCTGGTCCGGTGAGGCGGATAAGGTCTCGCCGATATAAACTTCCTCCAATCCGGCCAGACCGACGATCATGCCCGCGTCAGCCTCCTGAAGTTCCACCTGCTGCATGCCTTGGTAGGAGAAAATTTTGGTGACCTTACCGGTCTTATGCGTGCCATCGCCGTGCTGGCACGTAAAGGAATCGCCCACTTTAATTTTACCGGCATTAATTTTTCCAAAGGCGATGCGGCCGACATAGTCGGAGTAATCAAGATTAGCTACCAGCATCTGGAACGGAGCCTCCGGGATAGCGCTGGGCGCCGGAACATGTTCGAGGATGGCATCGAAAAGCACGTCCATTTTCCTGGATTTGATTTCATCGGTGAGTTCACCAGCCCATTGATCCGTGGCATATCCGTCGCGGGCGGAAGCGTAAATGATCGGGAAGTCGAGCTGTTCATCACTGGCATTGAGGTCACAGAAGAGATCGAAGGTCATGTCAACTACCTGATCAGGGCGGGCGTTGTCGCGGTCGATCTTATTAATCAGTACAATAGGTTTGAGCCCGTTTTCAAGTGCCTTGCGCAGCACGAATTTGGTTTGGGCCTGAGCGCCTTCAAAGGCGTCGACGATCAGGATACAGCCGTCAATCATTTTCATGATACGTTCCACTTCACCGCCGAAATCAGCATGGCCGGGGGTATCGACAATGTTGACAAAGACTTCCTTCCACATGACCGAAGCGTTCTTGGCACGGATGGTAATGCCTTTCTCACGTTCGAGGTCCATGGAATCCATCATGCGGTCCTCAGTGGCCTGATTATCCCGGAAAGTGCCGGACTGTTTGAGTAACTGATCCATCAGCGTGGTCTTGCCATGGTCGATGTGTGCGATAATCGCAAGATTCCGCAGGTCATTGCGTAAAATGGTATTTTCAGAGTCTGACATAATGAGGAGTTCTACTGGGTCAGCAGAGCAACAGGTTCTCCGATCTTCGGTTTCAGGGTTTTGGCGGCGGAGTTCTGTTTGATGGCAAATTCCAGCTCGTTATCGCTGTTAAACAAGGCAAAAAGACGCTTGTCAGGTGCTTCGGCATAGGTGGAAACAACGGGTAAGGTCAGGGTGCGCTTATTCAGAATGATTTTAATCAGTTTGTTCTCGAAATTATCCGGCAGGTCGGAGCGTTGGATGTTGGTGATGACGTTGCCATAGTGATCAATGTGAATGATTTGACCATTGATCTTGTTGCCCATTTTGACCGGCAGCTGCAGCTTGAGTTGTACTAGTTCCGTATGCGGGGTGCCGATTTTTTCCAGTTCCACACCGGATGCCAGATGGGCAGCAACCGGCCCGAAGATGTCGCGACCGTGGAAGGTAGCACTGGGTTCAGGGCGATAATAATACTTAGGATTATCAAGGATGACCGCGCCTGCGATACCCTGCTGGCGGATCACGTGAGTGAAAATGCCATTATCCGGGCCGACGTAGGTGCGACCTGAAGCAGTGCGCAGGGCGATGCCTTTGCGCCCGGACCCTACCCCGGGGTCGATGACGGCACAGATAACCGCGTTGCTCGGCAGAGTATTGGTGGACTTCTGGATCAGATAGCTGGCTTCAAACAGATTGAAGCTATTCAGGCGGTGGGTGAGATCGACCAGTTGGGCACCCGGATAAATGGAATAAATGGCTCCTTTCATCTGGGGGACATAGGCATCGGCGTCACCAAAATCGGTAATCAGGGCGATCAGTGGTTTCATTTTAAGTTTCGAATTTCCCATACATTGAATCAAAAACGGCGTGAGCAGGATTGCCAGTATCAGGCATGCAACCTGCTTAGGGTGGGCTCCGTGTTTCATAAATGTGCGGGATATTGAGTGAAAGCAGGGAAAAACGCACGTACGAATTGTTTTAATAATACGGTTTTTGCATTATGCTAAGCAACGGGTGTGACATGGAAATTTAAGAACATTGCCATTGGCAAATACCAGTATTAATAGAAGATTAACGTGTCAAAGTAATTTGAGCCAGCCGCACTATGGGACAGTCTGATATACCAGAATACTTACAGAACTATGGCCAGTCCGGGGAGACGGGCTGCATGAATGTGACAACCATGCTGGGTCAGTATGCCAGCATTTATTTATTGGAAGGTGAGGTGGTGTACGCGGAGACAGCCGAGGACTTCGGAGTTACTGCGTTGTTTATCGCGATGGGCTGGGATTCTGCAAATGTTTCCTGGGAGGAGGAAAAGCAGCCGCCGCGGCTGATCATGCGTGAATCATTTGATGCATTGCTTTTCCAATATGCTCAACTCGAGGATGCGGGAATTACTGAGCCGGATGCCATTCGTAACACACTTGGGGATAATGTGGGCGAAGCTGCGGACGTAAAGCTGCTGGATCTGTCACAGTATGCCATTTCCTTCGAAGTTTTGAATACACCATTTAAAGGGTTTTCATTTTATCTGGAAAAACGTGAAAGTCTGGTCGGACGACTGGAAGATTGTGATATTATCCTGCCGGACGCATCACTTTCCAGCCACCATTGCAAGATTGTCAAAGAGGCCAACCGCATTCGCGTGATTGATTTTGGTTCTACCAATGGCACTCGCATCAATAGTAAAATTATCACAGAAGAGACACTCCAGGTAGGGGATGAATTCCAGATCGGTGCCGTGCTGATCACCATGCATGTTAAGCTCAAGCGCAATCTTGATCAGCAAACGCTGGATACGCTGCAACACCAGGCATCCGTTAAAAAAGGTGTGACTCCCCGCGCTACGACTAAACTTGATCCGAAAAAACTGCGCAGTGCTACGGATCGCGTCCGCGGCCCGATTACCTGGAAAAACCTCTCCAGTTCCGGTCAGGAGAAGGAACGGAGCAAGAGTCTCTTTGGCGGGTTGTTTAAAAAGAAGTAAGCGCTCTCAGCAGCTATTCATCCTGAGCTGGCCGGGGTGGCTTGGGAGAGTCGATTAACTCCCAGAATCCCGGGTGATTCTGCAGGATTTCATCTTCAGCTAATGGCAGATTAGTTCGGAAAAGAAAGTCTTTCATGGTATTCTTATGCAGCACGCGATGAATCTGAATACCGTTTTCGAATTTTTCAAAATAAATGCGATAATCGTTGCTGCGGTAGCGAAACAGAGTTTGGTCTCCGCGGGTCAGCGTTCCGAAACGGTCGGGGTGTTTATCGATAAAATCTGCGGTAAGCACCTGAAACTCCGTCAGAATTTCGATCTGCAGCATTTTCGGCAGCAGCGACATCTCCGCCGAGCTGATATCGTTGAAATTAATCTGAAACATCAGGTTATCATCCTGTCTGACAGCTAAGTGGCAAGATTGTCTTTCCGTGACTTGACCCCGGGCGCTGACCTAAGGATGATAGATGTGTGCTAGAAACCAATCCCGGACAATGTATTATCATGGGTGTTCCCGGGCCCACGCTTACCGACGGGATCCGAGATCTGATCCGGCAGGTTACACCGGGTGGGTTTATTCTCTTCGGCCGTAATCTGGAAACACCGGAGCAAACTTTTAAGTTAATCGCCGAACTCCACAGCCTCTGCCGGGTGCCACCCGTCATTACGGTTGATCAGGAAGGCGGTCGCGTGGCCCGTCTCAAATCCTTTGCCGGACTGCCGGTTTCCGGGCACGAACTGGCACAGGCCGGGTCTGCTGACTTTGCTGCTGAACATGGTAGATTAACGGGAGAACTGCTGAATATCTTCGGGTTTAATCTCAATCTGGCTCCGGTCATCGACTACTCCGTTTCGGAGGAACGGGATAATTCGCTGCGTGGCCGTTGCCTGGGCACCAGTCCGGACGAAGTTATCCGTATGGCCTCCGCTTTTTTGCAGGGTATGGAGGGTGCCGGGGTGCTGGGAACCGTAAAGCACTTCCCGGGTTACACCTATTGCGAGAATGACCCGCATGGTGACTTGCCGCTGATCAGCAGGTCGCTGGAAGTTATGTTGCAGGATGAGTTGCGTGTATTCCGTTTTTTTCTGGAGCATGCCTCTTCAGTAATGGTCGGTCATGGATATTTTACTCACTGGCATCATGAGGAATTTCCCGCATCACTTTCACCACAGATCATTGCAGGACTATTACGTGAGGACTGGAACTACGACGGCTTGGTCATGACAGATGACCTGGAGATGGGAGCGATCGCACAGCGCTTCGGTGCAGCGGATGCTTCTTGCCGTGCTGTGGCAGCTGGCAATGATATGTTGCTGATATGTCACAACCCAGCCTGTGCGCTGCTGGCTCGCGAAGCTCTGGATGAGGTAGACGCCGAGGTTATGGCTAAAGCGCTGAAACGTATTCAAGCGTTTAAGGCGAAGCTCAATCCATCTCCGGTAGGGTGGGATGCGGTGAAGTTTGAGTCGCTTAAAGCACAGACAGAAGCACTGCGCCGGCAGGTGCAGCAACAGCTGGCAAACCGGTCATGAGCAAGCTGATTGTATTTGATTGCGACAGCACGTTGAGTTCGATTGAGGGAGTCGATGAACTGGCACGCCTGAAAGGAGAAACGGTATTCCGGGAAGTAGCAGCTCTGACCAACCAGGCCATGGACGGCTGTATCGCGCTGGAAGAAGTGTTTCGGCGCCGGATGGAGCTAATCCGGCCGGATCAGGCGGATATGGATCAGGTGGCCCAACGGTATTGCCAGACACTGGCAGCTGGTGTTCAGGAACTGATGCGGGAGCTACAGGCATCCGGCTGGACGATAGTCGTTGTCAGCGGTGGATTGTATCCGCCAGTAAAAGCACTAGCGGAAGTATTAGGTATACAGGAAGTGATGGCTGTGCCGGTGCAGTTTGACACAGCAGGCCACTATCAGGATTTTGATGACCAATACCATACCGCCCGTTCCGGCGGTAAACCAGTCTGTATTGCGGAGCTGAAAGCTCGATTCCAGCCTCAAATCACCATCATGGTCGGTGACGGTGTCAGCGATTTGGAAACTCAGCCGGGAGTAGAGCATTTTATCGGCTATGGTGAATTTGTGATCCGTGACAGGGTGAAGCAGGAGGCTGAATATTTTGCAATGTCGATGCGCGAAGTCTCTGGCATTATTCAGCGCGTAGCAGCTTAGCTCCAAAGCGAAGGCTTCAGCGTTTCCCCGGTGAGGCTGAGATAATACTGGCGCAGCTGTTCCTGTTTTTCCTGTGAGCGCACTTTGCGCATCCCGGTGCGGGCGGTTTTGCGGGCAATATCGATGTTTCCCATGTGGGTTACCAGCACATCCAGCATGCCGGTCCAGCATTCGACTTCTTTCGGATGAGCCTTGGAGATTTTCTCGTATTCTTCCAAAGCATCACCAAAACGGCCTTCGCTGATATACCATTCCGGCAGTTTGTAGAGTGCCGGAGGCGGGTCACCAGCTTCTCCGGGGAACATAATCATATCAATCAGGATCAGACCGCCTTTGGCACCCAGAATCAGCAGAACTCCACCTGCACAGGCGATGAATACGCAACCTAAGCCCAATAACGGGTAAGAGAGGACCTTGGATTCCTCTACATCCCACCCGAAGTGGATACCCGCCGTGCCCAACGCAGCGAACACCACAAAAAGCATGACCGCCTTTAACAAGGACATGCCTACAGGATATGGACCAGACTTAAAGTTGAAAAGAAAAGAAACGCTGCTTTAGCGAAAATCTCACGTTCAGCGGGAGAAACGGCTGGTGATTTTTTGGACACAAGGTGCCAGAAAAAACAAGGCCATCAGCGCGATGGGTGCCATGATGGTTGCCCACAAGCTCCATTTGATGTGCAATCGGGTAAATCCGAATATCGCTAGTGAATTGACAGGTGCGGCAGCAGCTAAAATGATCAGCAGCCTTCCCAGGATCCGGAATATGTTTCGCAGTTTGAATCCGTAGGCAGCAGCCAGTAGTGGTCCACCGGTCAAGTTAGCAAGCACCGCCCAGTAATACCAACCAAAGAGCGAATCCCAACGGGGAATAAACGTGCAGCCGAAATAGAAAAATGCCAGGCCGGTGAGTGGCCCGAGGATCCATTGGGCCGTACTGATTTCCGGCGGTTCTGGCGTGGCTTCTTTCCCCCATAAGAAACGGTCTACCGCGGAAAACATCGAGCGGTTGCGAGCGATACAGCTGTAAAGCAGGTCCACCGCAGATTGGAGTCCGGGCATATTTTCATACGCATGGAGCGGCCATTTCGGGCCGTTGCCCAGGGCGAGGGCACCTAGCATGGCGCGGGCGCCGGAATGGTGGGTCTTGTTGCCGTCGATGAGCTGGGCGGCGATTGCAAAATCCTGTTGCGGGATATCAGGATAGTCGGTAGCTGCCTCCTGATAGGGCCGATATTCGAATCCGCCACTGGTGATGGAGTCAAGGCGCAATACCCAGCGTTTACAGAAACCGCAGGTGCCGTCGTAGATCAAAACCGGGCGTGACATCAGGGAAAACTAAACTGCCCGCGCCTTGCTGCCAACTGCGTACTGCCTAAAACGGAGATTCCCAACTGCGTTGAGTCTGGAAACCACCGGCAATTTTCCATTCTCCGTCTACCCAGATAAAAGGAACTGAAAAGCGGTAAGCGTTGTCAAAGTCGCGGCCACGACCGGAGCGGTCGATTTCCACTTCGGCATATTGTTTAGTATTAAATACCGGGTTGTTGGCCAGGCGGTATTGGTGGCTACCGTCCATGTCCCGGCGGCGTGCCAGTAGGACAGCCTGTCTGGCAGTCATCCCTGTCTGGTCACTCAGCATTTCAATGAACGGTTCGGATAGTTTCTTTTCAATTTTTCCATAGCTCCCCTGATTGACGGTTGCGATCATTTGTTTAATCTCATTCTGGAAAACGACTTGGGGGTCAGGACGAAACAAGACCTGGTAACCGGTAAACAGTGTAGCGATAGCAATACCGATACCCAGCAGGCGCAGCGGTCGATGGAAAAGACTCATCATATGTGAGATAAACTATACCGTTTATATACGGCAGAGTATCGTATTTTTTTAAAGTTTTAGAGTAAACAACCTATGCGGAAAAAAGAAAAGCCGGCTACTGAGATCAAGATGGCCCATGAACTGGCTGCCATTGTACTGATGGGAGTCGGTATTTTGTTGTTATTGGCATTGGTTTCCTTTGAACCGAACGATGTTCCTTTCTTCTCGGTGGGGCACGGAGGGGAGATTGACAATTTTATCGGACCGGTAGGTGCATATGTAGCGGCTGGACTGGTCATCGCTTTCGGTGCGGCCTCCTATATGGTGCCGATCGTGATGGGGATCGGTGGAGTGCTGCTGATCTTTGCAGTGCGGGTCAACTACTGGATGAAGCTGCTGTGGTTTGCATTAATCATTATCACCGGAGCCGGGCTACTGCAATTCATGGAGCCGGTGATCCGCCCGATTGACGGGATGGATTGGCCCGGGGGAGTGGTCGGTTATGGTATTCACGATTGGGCGTTGGCCCGTGTGATTGGAAATGCGGGATCGGTTATTGTTCTGTTGTTAGTATACTGCTCCAGCCTGATTTTGCTGTTCGAAGTCCGACCTGTGGAACTGGTGCGTCGCAGCTGGTCATTTACCGTCGGCTGGTATGAAGAACGGGAGCGGCGCCGTTTTGAGGAGGCGGATCCTATTGAGCAGCTCGAACTGGAACAGAAGCGGCTGGCCCGGGAAAAGAAAAAGCTCGAACGCAAACTCAATAAAAACAAGAATAGAGATGAATATGAGGGGGTGCAGCCAGACTCTGCTAGCAAGCGCCAACCCGCTGCTGTGGAGCACGAAAACCATGCTCCGAATCCGGCTGAAATCGATGAGGTGGCTCAGCGTCCGGAGCCAAAAGTCATCGATACCATGGCAGAGATGAAATCTGCGGCAACTCGGGAAAAAGAGCTTTTGCCATCAGATGAAAACGGGGCAGGTGTAGAAGCACTTGCGGCAGAACCGGCAGCCGGAGCTAAAGCGGAGCCAGTGAATCCTGGCCGGATACGCAAAGTAAAATCTGATTCGGGCCGCTTGCAGGTTCCTGATGAAACACAGAGTTTTGATGATTACCGGATGCCCACCGTCAGTAAGCTCGATGCCAATGAGAATAAAGGTGTCGGCGGAATGAATGAGGGTGAGCTGAAATCGCAACAGCAGTTGCTGGTGGATACGCTTGAGCAGTTCGGTATTGATGTGGAGCCTGGCGATATAACGAAAGGTGCCACGATCACACGTTATGAAGTTTATCCGGCACCTGGTGTGCGGGTGGAACGGATCGCGAAAATGAATAAGGATATTGCCCGGGCCATGCGCGCCGAGAGCATCAACATTCTAGCGCCGATTCCCGGCAAGGACACGGTTGGAATTGAAATTGGGAATGCGGACAAGGCGATGATTGTGTTGCGTGATCTTTTGGAGACGGATAGCTGGAGACTCAGCAAGGCTAAAATCCCGTTAGCTTTGGGAAAGGATGTTTATGGCAAAGTTCTTATCGCCGATCTAGCGGAAATGCCTCATCTGCTGATCGGTGGCAGCACGGGGTCTGGAAAATCCGTTTGTATCAACAGTATTCTGATGAGCTTTCTGTATAAGTTCAGCCCGGAAGATCTGCGCATCATCATGGTCGATCCCAAAGTGGTAGAGTTGCAAATCTACAATGACCTGCCGCATCTGGTGGTGCCTGTGGTAACGGAGCCGAAGAAAGTGCTGATGGCACTCCGCTGGGTCATCAACGAAATGGAACTGCGTTATCGCCTGATGGCCAAGTGCGGCGTCCGGAATGTCGCGGCCTACAATGCCAGGCAGGCGGAGGAAAAACGCAAACGGGAAGCTGCAGCGGCTCAAGCCCAGGCCGGGACCGGGGATCCGGGTGAGGAGGACTTGGATGCGCTGCCCGGTTTTGAATCAACGGGAGATCCGGATTTACCGGAGAAATTTCCTTTTATTGTGGTGATCATTGATGAGTTGGCGGATCTGATGGCAACCACAGCGGCCGAGGTCGAGTTGGCTATTTCCCGGCTGTGTGCCAAAGCAAGGGCTGCTGGTATTCATTTGATTATCGCGACCCAGACGCCGCGTGCCCAGGTAGTGACCGGAGTGATCAAGACCAACGTTCCCTGCCGGATCGCCTTTAAAGTTCCGAGCGCTTTGGATTCACGTGTCATTCTGGATGAAAACGGGGCAGAAAACCTGCTGGGTAAAGGTGACATGCTGTATTTGCCGCCCGGCTCTTCAAAACAGATGCGTGCGCAGGGTGCTTTTGTCAGTGATGAAGAAGTGGCCTCCGTGGTAGATTTCATCAAGGATCAGAGTGAGCCGGCCTTCGAAACAGAAATTCACCAGAAGCTGATCAAGTCTTCCGGAGATAATGAAGAAGAACTCTCCGAAGCGGATGTGGAGAATCTGGAAAAAGCCTTGGAGATTGCAATACAGGAAGGAAAGCTATCCACCTCCCTGTTACAGCGTCGTGCTCGCATCGGTTACAATACCGCTGCCCGGATCGTCGATTTCCTGGAAAGTAAAGGCATACTGGGGGCTCAGGAAGGAGCCAAGCCGCGTGAGTTGATGATCAACCCCGGCGAGTTTGATGTGGACGGTTTCCTGAACGAACTATAGTACTCCCCTTTCGATGAAGAAAGAAATGACATCCATCGGAGCACAGCTTCGAAAAGCCCGCGAGGAAAAAAACTGGACGGTCAAAGAAGCGGCTCGTCGCACCAAACTAAAGGTGGATGCCATTGAAAAAATGGAAGCCGACGAGTTTGAGTTGTTTCCCAGTATTTCCTACGCTCGAGGCTTCGTGCGCATCTACGCCCGGGAGCTGGGATTGAACGGCTGGGAGCTGATGCGCAGCTTTGAGGATGCGCCGGATGTTCCGGTGGATGGACTGGATCTGCATCCGGATGACCTGGAGGCGATTCCACGCCGAACCCAGCCACCCCTGGCAACATCGCAAAGTATCGGTTTGTTTGTTTTTGGCCTGGTCATTGTCATGGCACTGGTGCTGGTGGGGATCAAAATATACCAGATCTGGCCCAGTGGTGAGGCAACGGGTGAGATACAAACGCTGCAGACCGGACCTGGCAGCACCGGCCCGGCAACAGCCGAACCGTTGGCTCCGGCCGCGGTTCCGTCTGACAGCCCGCTCGCACCGTCACCTCAATCTCCAGCGCCGGCCGTGGCAGCACCGGCGGCGCCGTTAGCGGCACCGGCAGCTCCCAGTGCACAACCGGTGGATGGCACGACGGTAACTGCAGTTCCTGCCCATCCTGCAGCCGCTGTCCCAGCGCAGATCAACCGCCTGCGTCTCCGCGCACCGGTCAATGCGCCCGACAAAGACCGCTGGGTGCGGGTTACCGGCATTGATGAAAATGGTAGCGAATCCATCCTCTACGAAGCCCTTATTCCTGCTGGAGCTACCCTGCCGGATCCGTTAAGCCCGGCATGGACTGCGACAAAATTTCGGGTGAAGTTCCGTGAGGCGGCGGCGATTCAGATCATTATGAATGGCACGAACTTTGGAACATATGATGGCCGTGGTGTTCAAACGGTTGAGCTGCCTGCCCGGTAGATATTTGCAGCGAAGTATCCTATGAATTTACCTAATCAGCTTACTTTAGGTCGCCTGGTCTTGTGTGCGATCTTTGTGCTGGTGCTGGAATATTCCGGAGTCTGGCGTGGGGCAGTAGCGCTAGTCGTCTTTTCCCTGGCGGCTGTTACTGATTTTCTGGACGGCTATCTGGCGCGCAAATGGGATTTGATCACCGACCTGGGGAAACTGCTGGATCCGCTGGCGGATAAAATTCTGGTTAGTGTGGCCTATATCGGGCTGGTGCGGGAAGGTATGGCACCATTGTGGATCGTTGCGGTCATTATCTCACGCGAATTTCTGATCACGGGACTGCGCACGCTGGCGGCTGCCAAGGGCGTGATCATGGCCGCCGAAAAGGTAGGAAAGCATAAAACGATCTCCCAGATGGTAACGGTTATTTTCGGATTAATCCTGCTGGCGATGCTTGATCTGCAATGGCAGTTGAAATGGGCTGAAAGTCTGGAGCAACTGATTTATATGCCACTGCTCTGGATTACCGTTGCCATTACCGCCTATTCCGGCGCAGCCTACTTCTGGAAGAACCGAAACTTGGTGTTTCCCTAAATGCCCATGTTTCCCACGAGAGCAGGCCGAGTCATAAAGCGTGTATTCTGAATGATTCCGACGCCGCGGTCTCTGTGTTTTGTCTGAAAAATTCTAAGGTGCTTTGCTCTCCCGTGTATTGACTACGCCGCGCAGTAAGCGTCCGAGGATGTCAGCACCGGTGATAATGCGTTTCTGTTTTTCCCCCCAATACAAGACGATGTCGTCATCAATCACGTCGTCTTCGGCGTGGGTTTTGTCGACGTGGAAACGGGCGATGATCTGGTCGAGCTTGATGTTCGGGTTTTCGACGATGATCGGACGGTGGCAGTAATACCGGTAGGTGTGCTTGCGGCCGGATCCGATGTCGCGGATGAGTCCATCGGCATCCAATACCAGGCGCGGCCGGTTTTCTTCATCCACAATAATAACCCAGGGTTCATCGCAGGCGCAGATGCTCTGGATGAACGGGTCGTCAAAAGAATCGAATTTATCCGGAAAAACTAGAGTGCCGTCTGCCGTGGGCAGGTGGATAATGCTTTTGGGATCGATGATTTCACCTTCCTGTGAGACGGTAATATCATCGAGGTGCAGGAAGTTCATAGCACCGCGTCCTTCTACTTCCCCGATATCGCTACCCTCTTCCTCGGTATGTTTCTGCAGGATATAATGCAGGTCTTTTTCCTTAAAGAAGCTGAGCGATTCTTCACCGACCAGCCGGTTAAGCACCCATGAGGTGGGAGCCACAATCGGCCAGAGCAGGAACATGTAGAAGCGGATGACTGGTGCGAGAAAAGCACCGATGCACAGCGCATGGCGCGAGAAATACGCCTGCGGGATAATTTCTCCTATGATGGTGATGGCAACGGTGGAAAAGAGAAAGGCTCCAACACCGGCCAACACAGAGTCGCTGAGCAGTGTGAGCAGGCAGTTGGCGCCGACGTTGCCCCACAGGATGGTGGCTAGGAGCAGATTGGAGCGTTTGCGCAGGCCGAGGATTTTGATCGCTTCCCTGGAGCCGGAGTCGGCTTCGGCTTCCAATCTCAGCTTACTCAGTGAAAACAGTCCGATATTCAGGCCGGAGAAAATGGCGCTTTGGGACAGGCAGGCGAAGATGCCCAGCCAGTTGAGCCAATCGGTATTCATCTAGGAATGCAGTCTCCCATATCGTGGGAAGAGTATGCCTGGAAAAGTTCAAGTAAGAAGTAAAAATGAAGCATTTAGCAGTGTATGGTAAGCACCAGTCTCTTTTAAATCAGAGCGGTATTACTTCCTATACTTAACAGCGATGTGTTCCTGGCTTCCTCTGCAGTTAATATTCGAGTTCTTCTGGTTTTTGCCAGCGGGTGGCATATTTGAGGATCCAGCGCTGTTTGGCGGTTACGGCTGAGGACGGGGAATGGGCAACACGTTCGATGGGGTTGGGAAGAATAGCGACCAGCAGTGCGAGCTGAGAGCGATCCAGTTGACTTAAGGGTTGATTGAAATGATACGCGGCACCGGCCGCCATGCCGTAAACGCCGGGGCCGGTTTCGAGCACATTAAGGTAGAGCTCCAGAATGCGTTTCTTGCTCAGCAGTCGCTCCATCCACCAGGTGTAGTAGATTTCGAGTACTTTGCGGACATAGGAGCGTCCCTGCCAGAGAAAGAGCGACCGGGCAGTCTGCATGGTAATGGTGGAAGCCCCGCGCCCGCCGGTGCCCGAAGCTTCCAGGGCTTTCCTCATCTCGATCCAGTCGATTCCGTGATGATCAAAAAAGCGGCCATCTTCGGAAAGCACAGTGAACCATATGAGCTCGGCGGGCATCTCCTGCAGCGGCGACCAGATCTGCTCGCACGGCCAGTCAGCATGTTGCAGCGAGCGTTGCCATATGACGGTAGTAGTGGCGGGGTCGTTACTGCGCACGTAGAGTACCTGCACGGGTGCAGTCAGTGCCAGCGGGATCAGGATGAGCAGTAGCCAGCGTAGCGCCCGATGTTTGCGGGATTTCGCAGCAGGCTTGGTGGCTTGGGGCATTTTTCCAAACTGTAGGGTAAGATTGCATCCGGCAACTGCCGGATGCATCTTGCCAAGACTTAGATAACGAGATCTTCTTCGAAGAAGATCATCCTGCAGGCTCAATCTGTACCGGAATGCTCAAAGCCTGTGCGATGAGACACATCTTATGCGCTTTAGCATGCAGTGTATCGGCGTCCGGCCGCTGGGATTCGTCCGCCAGTGTCACCTTGGGTTTCAATATGGCGGAGGTAAGGGATCCGAGCTGACCGGGATCCGCAGTACGGATTACGGTGGCGGCATCCTTATAAGCCGTGACGATGATCTTGGCCTGGGTGCATAGAAACAGGAAGGAAAGCATGTGACAGTTACTCAAGGCAGCGGCCAGCAATTCTTCTGGATTATAACGGCTGCCATCTCCCAGAAAAGCGGGATCGGTCGAGAGCGGGATAGACGGATGATTTTCAGAAGAACATTCGCTGTCGCGGGTAAAGTCACGCAGGCCGGAAGTGCCGGTGCCCTGATTGCCGGTCCAGGTGAGCGATACGGAGTAGGTATGATCTGACATTGATAAATTCTATGGATTTCGGATGTAAAACGCAAAATTCAAATTGTAAATGTAGTTTTTGGGTGGAAATGTTGCCAGTGAACGTTACATTTTTCCTATGTCAGTTGCCGAACATACCGCTCCAAGCCTTACTGAAACCGACCCGAAAATCGCTCGTCTGATCGATCTGGAACAGAGACGTCAGGGACAGAACATTGAGCTGATTGCCTCAGAAAATTTCACTAGTCGTGCTGTCATGGAAGCACAGGGATCCTGTTTGACCAATAAGTATGCGGAAGGCTATCCCGCGAAGCGCTGGTATGGCGGTTGTGAGTTTGTGGACGAAATTGAAACGCTGGCGATTGACCGTGCCAGGGAATTGTTCGGAGCCGAACATGCCAATGTCCAGCCGCATTCCGGATCCAGTGCGAACATGGCGGTTTATTACTCGGTGCTCAAGCCCGGCGATAAGATACTGACTATGGACTTGTCTCATGGTGGACACCTGACACACGGTCACCCGATGAATTTTTCCGGCCAGCTTTACCAGGTGAAGCATTACGGTGTCGAACGTGAGACCGGCATGATCGATTACGACAAACTGGCGGCCTCCGCTGAAGAATTTCGGCCGAAGATGATTACGGTTGGAGCATCGGCCTACTCGCGTATCATTAATTTTGAGCGGATGGGCGAAATTGCTGAATCTGTAGGCGCCTATCTGTTTGCTGATATTGCCCATATTGCCGGGCTGGTGGCAGCAGGCGAACACCCCTCACCGGTTCCCTTTGCGGATTTTGTGACCACGACTACCCACAAGACGCTGCGTGGGCCGCGCAGCGGGCTGATTCTGTGTAAGGAAGAACATGCCAAAGGAGTGGACTCGCTGGTCTTCCCCGGTTGTCAGGGAGGGCCACTGGTGCATGTTATTGCAGCCAAAGCGGTTTGCTTCCTGGAAGCGTTGCAGCCGGAGTTCAAATCTTACCAGTCTCAGGTGCGTAAGAATGCCAAGGCACTATGTGAGGGTATGAAGGGGAATGGCTATGACATTATTTCCGGTGACACCGAAAATCATGTGATGCTGGTAGACCTCCAGCCTAAAGCCATCAACGGAAAAGAAAGCCAGATTGCACTGGACCATGCCGGTATTACCGTCAATAAGAATGCGGTTCCGTTTGATACGCAGTCGCCTTTCAAGGCTGGCGGCATCCGCCTGGGAACGCCAGCGGTCACGACACGTGGTATGTGCGAGCCGGAGATGGCGCGCATTGCCGACTGGATTCATCAGGGAATCGAACAGCGTGAAAATGCCGATGCGCTGTCCGCAATCCGTAATGATGTCTATGCTTTTACTGCGAATTACCCGTTGCCGTATTAAACGGGAAGAATTTCAGAACAGAGGCACCAAGTCTCCCGGCATTTCCTGCGCCGGCTGAAGTTTGTTGAATTATTTTCTCATTATGAATGAGATGATCTCCAGCTCACCAGAAGAGACGGAATCCCTAGCTGCTCAATGGTCAGCGGGACTGGATCAGGGAATTGTGGTATTACTGAATGGTGATCTCGGGGCAGGAAAGACCTGCTTTTCTCGTGGGTTTTTAAGCGGCCGAGGTGGGAAGCCGGAGGATGTTTCCAGTCCAAGCTTTGCGCTGGTAAACGAATACCGGACACCGGCAGGAAAAATCTATCACTGGGATCTGTACCGACTGGAAGCCCATATGGACTGGTCGGTGCTGGATCTGGAAGAGCATTTGGGTGATGCTAAGGCATTCACCCTGATTGAATGGCCTGAAAGGCATCCGGATCTCAAGCCGACTCAGTCCCATACCGTTCACATTGAGGCTATCAATGAAACTCAAAGAAACATCAGAATTTCTGAGAACCTGGCGTCTTGGCGTTGAATTCTGTTCACGTTTTTAGTGAGCAGTACAAAAAAATCCCGGACGAGCGGGATGGCCGCCGGTCCGGGAAGGTTTTGCAAAGGTTTCCAACTTATTCGATGTTGGCACCTACCACGGCGGCCATCTGCATCATGTCAATAGTGTCGCCTTCGCTGATTCCGGTCAGGTCGGTGAGCTTACCGGATTTGCTGGTAGATTTGGTGTTTTTGAAAATCGGTACCAGTTTGGCATCCGCGACGATAAACTTGCCGGCACCTTCCGGGGAGCCGCCTGCGGTCTTGGTCTGAAGGCCTTCTGCCTTGATGTAGTCCCAAAGTTTCTTGGTGATTTCGGTGCGGGGAAGCTCGCTGGCACCGGTGAAGGCGGCGAGATCACTTTTCATTTTAACTGGTTTACTGAGTCCTTTTGCTTCTGCCATAATCTGTATCCTTTGTTCAGTTGATGTTATTAACCCCTTGAAAATAGAGTGTTTTGTAGGGAATGTACATAGCGGAGTTTAGGAGGTTGTGAAATATTTTTAGGAATAAATCCGCCTAGATGGGAAGTTTTCAGGTCATTTCAGACATATTTTGACTAAATACAGGGCCTCCAGGCGCGATTCTTTTCCGCTTCAGCTTCTTTCATGAAATCCAGCACTTGATCAGGGTTTTGGAACAATCGGCAATTTCAACCGTCTGATTCAATCAGTTCTTGGTAAAGAAACGTTTTCGTTGAGGTGGTTCGGACATGTCCTTAACACGGAGTTTGACTCTGCCACGGCCCATGATGGTGCGGAGTTTTTTAACAACGCCGTAATCGGCCTTGAGCTGGAAGGCATCACCCGCCTCCAGCACAGCGGCACCACCGTCTTCACCGGGGATGACAAGGCAAAGGGGGTGGCTGCCGGGATGTTCATTAACCAGTCCTTTGAGCTTCGGGAACAGGCCGTTTCCGCATTCTTCACGCTTGGCCAGCACGTAGACCTCGCGGATCTGGTTCGGGTAAGCATCTTCCAGTAAGTAAATTTTATGCGGATTGAGGCGGAGCTGGTCCTGGCGCGAGCGGTCGACAGCACCCTCCACAATAATCGGCTGACCCAGCATCAGATTTTCACCAACTTCCTGGTACATTTCCGGCCAGACCATGATTTCAAAGGCACCGGTGCGGTCTTCCAGACTAAGCCGGGCGTAGGGTTTCTGAGATTTCTGAGCGATGCGCACTTCCTTGGACATGAGTAAACCTGCCAGTCGCACGGGCGTCCGGTCAGGCACTTCAGAAAGTTCAACCGTGTTCAGCGTGCGGAATGCGCGCAGGTCTTCTTCGCATTCGTCAATCGGGTGACCGGAAAAGTAAATGCCCAGCAGTTCCTTTTCAGCGTCCAGATTCTGCTTCTTGGACCAAGGCGGGGTGGCGTCGACTTCCTTCTGAGCGACATCCGCCTGGTCAGCCGGGTTTTCATCCAGAAAAAACATGCCCTGTCCGGAGGCGAGATCACGTGCGACGGATCCGGCTTGGGCCATGCATTTGTCAATCTGTTCGAACAACCCGGAGCGGTTAGCGGAAACCGCATTGAATGCACCACAGCGCACCAGTGCTTCAACCGTTTTCTTGTTCATCGCGCGGAATTCAACCCGCTGGCAGAAGTCAGCCATGGAAATGAATGGGCCGCCCTCATCCCGTGCCACCACGATAGCTTCCGCAGCGGCCTGGCCGACGCCTTTGATGGCTGCGAAGCCATAGCGGATTTTGCCCTCTTCAATGGAGAACTTGAGCAGGCTGTGATTCACGCAAGGCGGCAGGACTTCGATATCCATTTCGCGTGACTCGCCGATGAACAAGGCGATCTTCTCGGTGTTGTCGAGATCGTTGGACATCAAACCGGCCATGAACGGAACCGGGTGATTGGCTTTCAGGTAAGCGGTCTGGTAAGAGATGAGTCCATAAGCAGCACTGTGAGATTTGTTAAAGCCATAACCGGCAAATTTTTCAAGTAGCGCAAAGATTTTTTCAGCCTGTGCTCGGGGGATGCTGTTGTGCTGGGCACAGCCGGAGACAAAGCGCTCACGTTGTTCATCCATTACTTCTTTCTTCTTCTTGCCCATGGCACGCCGGAACAGGTCGGCATCGCCGAGCGAGTAACCAGCCAGTAATTGTGCAGCTTTCATGACCTGCTCCTGATAAATCATGAAGCCGTAGGTATCCGCTGAAACTTCCTGCAGCAGCGGGTGATCGTATTCGATTTCGCGCTCACCCTTTTTACAGGCGATGTAGTCCGGGATCAGTTCCATCGGACCCGGACGATAGAGTGCAATCAGGGCGATAATGTCATCAATGGCGTTGACATCAAACTGGCGGCAGAGTTTGCGCATGCCAGGGGATTCAACCTGGAACACACCGACGTTCTGGCCACGGTTGAGCAGTTCGAAGGTCTTGTCATCCTGCAGCGGGATGTCTTCGGCCAACAAGTCAATGTCTTGCGAAGACTTGAGTAGTTTCAGGCAGTCCTGAATAACAGTCAGTGTTTTAAGTCCGAGGAAGTCCATCTTCAACATACCGACCGATTCGAGCATCCCCATGGAATACTGGGTGATCACATTGTCGTGGTCGTCCTGTGTAAGCGGCAGGTATTGGGTAAGCTCACCCTCAGCAATGACCACTCCCGCGGCGTGGGTACCAGTCTGGCGAACCATACCCTCCAGATTCAATGCATGATCGATGCACTCATGCGCAACTTCTTCTTCTTCATAGACCTGTTTGAACTCCGGATTGGCGGCTAATGCCTTGGAAATGGTGGAGCCCGGATCCTTCGGGATAAAGTCGGCCATGCGGGACGCTTCGCCGAATGACAGACCCAGCACCCGGGCGACGTCGCGGATAGCCATTTTTGCACCCATGGTGCCGTAGGTGACGATCTGCGCGACAGAGCGCTTGCCGTATTTCTCGCGCACGTAGCGGATTACTTCGCCACGGCGGTCCTGACAGAAATCGACATCGATATCCGGCGGTGAGTGGCGCTCCGGATTGAGAAAGCGTTCAAAGATCAACCCATACCGAATCGGGTCGAGATCCGTGATACGCAAAACGTAAGCCACCATACTGCCCGCGCCACTTCCGCGACCGGGGCCGACCGGAATATCGTTCCGCTTGGCGTAATCAATGAAGTCCCAGACAATGAGAAAATAACTGACAAATCCCATGGTCTCGATGATTTCGAGCTCGTAGTCCAGGCGTTCTTTAAGCTCCGGATCCGAATCGGCACGATCACCGTATCGATCCTTGAGACCTGCTTCGCACAGTTTCCTCAGGTAGTCTTCGCGGGAAACGCCCTCCTCAACCGGATAGCTGGGGTATTTATTGACGTTGAATTCCAGCTCCAGATCGCAGATGTCGATGAGCTGGCTAATGTTGCTGATAGCTTCCGGGCAATCAGCGAAGAGTTCTGCCATCTCATGACTGGATTTGAGATAGTAGTCGTTGGAGAGTAGACGGTCGCGTGAGGGGTCATCGTAACGCTGGTTCTCACGGATACAGGAGAGAATGTCATAGGTTTCCGCATGTTCCCGACCGATGTAGAGCACTTCGTTGGTGGCGATCAGCGGGGCAGAAGTCTTTTTTGAAAGCTCGATCAGTGCAGGGCGTAACTTGGATTCTTCCTCGGTGCCGTGGTTCTGAATTTCCAGAAAGAAAGCCTCCGGACCGAAGAGTTCCTGCAGACGGGTCACCCACTTTTCGGCGCGGCTGCTATCGCCCTTGAGCAGAGCCTGTGGAATGATCCCGGTGGATGCGCCGGAGAGCGCAGCGACGCCTGCTGAGTGAGCGGCCAGCTCTTTACCAGTGATTCCTTTGGGGGAATACTGATGTTCCAGATGGGCCAGAGTGACCAGCTGGAGCAGGTTGATGTAGCCTGTTTCGTTGCGAGCGTAGAGCAGCAGTGGACCGGATTCCTTCTTGCTGGCGTGGATATCGAGCTCGACTCCAATCAGAGGTTGGATACCGGCACTTTGGGCTGCCTGATAGAACTCAATGGCCCCGAACAGGTTCCCTTTATCGGTCAAGGCGACAGCAGAGAATTTTAATTCGGCAGCTCGTGCCATCAGCGGTTTGATCTTACAGGCCGCTTCCAGCATGGAATACTGGGTGCGCAGGCGCATCGGGCTGTAAGCAGCAGAACTCATGAGAGCGTATCATAGGAAAAGGAGGGCAGGGCGGAAGTCTAAAGGAGAAAAACCGCTCAAATTGGCTTTTTGAACCCAGGATTTTAATCATTTGACAGTAAGAAGCTGTTTCTGTTTAGTACCGCCCCCCTTGAAACAGGGAGATTTTACGGGAATGAGGTGATTAATACATGTCTGAAGTTAAACTGAAAAAAGGTGAATCGGTAGATAAGGCACTGCGCCGGCTGAAAAAGAAGCTGGATCGCGAAGGCACACTGCGTGAAGCACGTGCCCGCCGTAACTACGAAAAGCCGAGTGATCGTGCTCGCCGCAAAGCCAAGGAACCCAAGATCAACTACTGGGGTAACTTCTCGCTCTGAACTGCCCACGGAAATTTCCGAGATTTTAAATCCGGTCCTGATGCGTCAGGGCCGGATTTTTTTGTGGGTCACCTCGCATTAACGCGATGTCATCAAGCAGCAATGTTTATTCAGTCCGCAAAGAGAGAAGCAAGCGGAGAGGTTCGGTCAAAGGTCAGTGCTGCCCGATCCGCGCACAGTGAACTGAATTCCATAAGCTGTGACCGCAAACACCTCTTCGGAAAATTCTTTTTCCGAACAGGGTGATTTATGTTTAATTGTCTTCTTGAAACGTCCCCTTGCCATATCTACCTGCTGGAATTCCGGTCGTCATAGTGATGGCCTGGCCATGATGGAGGAACTGGCATCACTGGGCTTTGACCAGGTAGAATTGGGTCATGGGATCCGTTTCAGTTTATGGGATGGAATGATGAAGGCGCGGGAAAAAGGGGTGGCTCAGATAGTTTCCCTGCATAATTTCTGTCCGCTGCCTACAGGATTTACCCGGGCAAATCCGAATTGTTATGAATTTTCTGATCATCGCGCCCATATTCGCAAGCGGGCGGTGAAGTGCACCAAGGAAACGATTCAGTATGCAGATGAACTGGATGCGCGGCGGGTGGTGCTGCATCTGGGGTCTACCGGACAGCCGCAGGCCAGTCCGGAGCTTGAGCAGGCACTGGCGGACGGAAAGTTCGGATCAAAGTCGTTTGTGAAAAAAAAACTTAAAGCGATTACGGAGCATGAAGAATTGTATAAGCGAACATGGGGGAGAGTACAGCCGGTGCTGGATGAATTGGTTCCTTTTGCACAGCAGCGCAAGGTGAGACTCGGGTGCGAGTGCCGGGAAGAGATCGAAGAGTTTCCGATCGAGAGCGGGTTTGCAGAGATTTTAGCCCGCTATCCCGGGGATGTGTTGGGCTACTGGCACGACTTTGGGCACGCGGCGCGCAAGAGTGCACTTGGATTTATTGACCACGAAACTCATTTTAAAAAATATGCGGACCGGCTGATCGGCGTGCATGTGCATGATTTTAAATATCCGAACCGGGATCATCGGCCACTGGGGACGGGACTTATTCCATTTCAACGGATGTGGCCTTATCTGCCGCAGGGATTGATCCCGACTCTGGAATTGTCGCCCCGCTTATCGAAGGAAGAAGTCAAATCATGTCTGATGTGGTGGAAGAAAAACGGTCCGGAACAATAAACTGGGGTTTCTGGATTCGCCTGCTGGTGGCTGGGTCCATTATTGGCCTGATTGTCTGGAAAAATGACTGGGAACTGTTCTTCAGCGAATTCCTGCAGGCAGATTGGTTCTGGCTGGCTGCAGCATTTTTATCGTTTGGACTGAACCTGTTGATTGGTGCGGCCCGCTGGTTGTTTCTGTTGAGGGTGCAAGGAATTGTGTTGCCTTACAGAGAGACGCTGACGATCAATATGGTCGGGCTTTTCTTTAATCAGTTTCTGTTTGGTTCGACCGGCGGTGATCTGATTAAGATCTTTTATGCCATTCGGAAGGCTCCGGACAAAAAGGCGGAAGCAACGCTGTCGATGGTCATGGACCGGGTGCTGGGATTGATTGCTATTCTGGGGGTGACCTTTCTGCTGATTCCGCTGGAATGGAGCACGCTCAGCCAGCATGAGGAGACCCGTCGGATTGTCATCGGGCTGGCAGTGGTGTTGACGGGAGTGTTTGCCGGTCTGGCGATGGTGTTCTTTTTTCCGCTACAGGTCCTGCCGCAGTTTGTTCAGACTTTGTGGCTGAAAATACCCAAGCGGGAAGTCGTTGAATCGCTTTATAATGGAATGCAGGCACATGGTAAGCAAAGTAAATATACATGCTGCGCCGTGGGCACCGCGGTGTTGACGGTAATTCCATTGCTGAGTGTCGGCTGGTTCCTGGCCAAAGCACTGCATCTGGACATTGCCTACGGGCCGATGACCATCCTGTTTGCCATCGTATTATGTGCAATGAGTATTCCGCTTTTTCCTGGCGGGCATGGGATCCGCGAAGGAGCCTTTTTCCTGTTGTTCGGATTATTTAGTGTATCCCGCCATGGACAGGTGGTAGGAGAGGAAACAGCGTTGGCATGTTCAACGTTGTTTTTAATGACCGTTCTCGTCTGGTCGCTGGCAGGGGGAGCCGTTTATCTTTTCTTTTCCAGTTATTTGAAGCAGACGACGGTAAACATGTAAGTGCGGATGCAGACGTCCGGAACTGGAAATAAAAAAATCAAAACTGAAACAAAGGATGACTGAATTGATAAAATCCGCCGAGGAAGTGGTCCGGGCCTTACAGGATTCCGGGCACGAGGCGTATTTTGCAGGTGGAGTGGTGCGGGATAAACTGCTGGGTATTGAGTCCAAGGATGTAGACATTGCCACCAGCGCACATCCGGATCAGGTGCAGCAACTGTTTACCCGCGCGACGGATTTGCAGGGAAGGGCATTCGGGGTGGTGCGGGTGTTGCAGGACGGGCAGGTATTTGAGGTAGCCACGTTCCGGCAGGACCTGGAATATCAGGACGGACGGAGGCCGGCAGGGGTGTTATTTACGACGGCGGAGGAAGATGCGCAGCGACGGGATTTTACAGTGAATGGGTTGTTTTACGATCCGGTAACGGATCGGGTGATCGATTACGTCGGTGGGCAGAAGGATCTAAACGCTAAGGTGCTGCGGGCGATCGGAGATACGGCTCGGCGTTTTGAGGAGGATTATCTGCGGTTGTTCCGGGCCGTGCGTTTTTCAGCGCAGCTGGGATTTGAGATTGAGCCGGAAACCTGGCGCATTTTAGGTGAGCTATCGGAGCTGGGAGGCAAACTGGCACCGGAACGGGTGCGGGATGAACTGGTAAAATGCTTTACCGGTCCGCGACCGCAACGCGCACTGGACCTGCTGGTGGATTCCGGTCTGATGGATGAGTGGATTCCGGAGGTGAGTAAAATGAAAGGGGTGGAGCAACCGCCGGAGTTCCATCCGGAAGGTGATGTTTATACTCATGTTCATATGATGGTGGGGATGTTGAAGAATGCTGATCCTGTGGTGGCATTTGCGGTGCTGCTGCATGATATCGGGAAACCGGATACCTTTTCCGTGGACGAAACAGGCCGTATTCGCTTCACGATGCATGAGACAGTTGGGGCAGAGATGACAGAAGGCATCATGCGGCGCCTGCGTTTTTCCAATCAGATGGTGGATGCGGTGAAACAGTGCGTAGCCAACCATATGAAATTCAAAGATGCGATCTCCATGAAGATGAGCACCTTGAAGCGATTCATGTCACAGCCGTATTTTGAGCAGGAGATGGAATTACACCGCATTGACTGCAGCTGCTGCCATGCTGATTTGAGTATCTATGATTTTATCCGGGAAAAACAGCAGGAGTTTGCGCAGGAACCCGTGATACCGGATCCGCTGGTCCGTGGTAAGGATCTCATGGAACTGGGCATGCCGCCCGGACCTTTAATGGGAAAACTGCTCACACAAATCCAGGATGAGCAACTGGAAGGAAGCCTCAAAGAGCGCGAACAGGCATTGGGTCGGGCGCGGGAACTGGTTAAGGCGTTAACCGGAAAATAAATTTTATTCTCCGGTGACATTCACCGTGATGTGACGGGTGTGGGCGGCGCGGCGGTGTTCAAAGACGAAGATGCCCTGCCAGGTGCCGAGTGCCAGATGACCGCTTTTGATCGGGATGACTTCCGAGGTGCGGGTCAGCACCATCCGCAGGTGGCTGGGCATGTCGTCTGGACCTTCGATGGTATGGACGAAGTAGTCTTCATTCTCCGGACAGAGGCGTTCAAAATATTCATGCAGGTCCGTGCGGGCGGAGGGGTCGGCATTTTCATAGATGATCAGACTGGCACTGGTATGTGCGATAAAGACGGTGCAAATTCCATTTTTAATCTCGGCAGTCCGAACAATATTTTCGACCTGGCCGGTAATTTCAAAGGTTCCTTTACCACGGGTGCGGACCGTAAATGACTCAGAATGTGATGGCATAACTGGTTATAACTCCATCGGGGCGGTAAGGGCAAGAATCCGCGAAAGCCACTTGCATTTCAGGGAAGTTGGCTAATGATCTATGACATATGAATATGCCCTTGATTGGAACGGTGTTTGGATTGTTACTGATTGGAATTGGTGTTGGTGGTTATGTGGGTGGGGAGATGGCGAGTAAAACCGCGTTGATTCCAGCTTTTTTTGGATTACCGATCTTAATTTCATCGCTGATTGCCTTCAAAGAAGCCTGCCTGAAGCATGGCATGCATGCAGCAGCGATCTTTGGCGTGCTGGGATTTCTGGCTCCGCTGGGTCGGGTGGTGCCTCAGACCTTAAAGGGAGAATTCGAGCTGAATCTGGCCGGTGGCTGTATGCTGGCGATGATTGCAGTCAGCGGAGTCTTTGTGGCGCTATGTGTCAAGTCCTTCAAGGATGCCCGCCGGGCGCGCGAAGCTTGAGCATTTTAGCTGCTCACGCATGATGGCGGCATGAGTGAGAAACAGGAAACGGATCAGACACAATTGCTGCTCAGCTGCGGTCTGTTTTTCCTGACCGCTTTCCTGTTTGCCCCGACCACCCTGTGGCTGGTAGAGCAGACCATCTACTTCGATCAACTTAAACATGCCTTCATGATACTTGGTTTGGCCGGGGTCTATCTGATGATGGAAAACCGCCAGAAGCTCGGTTTAATTCTGAAGTTTGATACTCTTGCAACCGGACTGCTGGTCAGCAGCTTCCTGGCGCTGGCTTTAAATCAACTGCTGCAGTCTGCGTTGGTGCTGGTCATCGCCTATTGTCTGGCGATTGCAGCGTGGATCATTTTTGTCTTCGGCGGGCGGCTTACCCGGATTGTGCTGGCGCTGTTGGCGGCATTTAGTGCCTATGTGGTCTTGGCCTTGTATCAACCGCTGTTTGACTGGCCGTTGCGTGCCATAGCAGGCGAATATGCGGCCAGGATGCTGGTATGGATGGGGCATTCCGTGCAGCTGGCGCTGGCAGAATCGCTGAATCCGAAACTGATTATGCTGGTGGACGGCTACCCGTTCGAGGTGGCGGCGGAGTGTAACGGTTTCGGAATGATCTCCGGCTGTATTTTGCTCAGCATCCTGCTGGTATGCTATCGTCGGGTGCGGATTTTTGACAAGCTGCTGGCGATTGTCCTGTCCGGACTGATTGCCATGGTGTTTAACATCGCCCGCATTCTGGTGATCTGTCTGCTGGCTCCCACGTTCCGCGAGTCTTATTTTCTGATGCACGAAATCGTCGGAAGCATTTTTTTCTGGGGAGCGCTGGCCGTGGTGTGGTGGATAGACCAGGGATTGCATACGGAGAAAAGCCAAGGAGTTCGAGCTGGTAAGCATGTGGTGTTCTTCGATGGAGAATGCTTCATGTGTAACAAAAGTATGCGCTTTTTATTGAATATTGATCGGCAGCAGCGGCTCTGGTTTGCACCGCTGCAGGGAAAGACGGCAGAACAAGTGATCAAACGGCGGGACAATCTGGATTTTGATCTCAAGTCGATCATCCTGGTTGAAAATCTGGATACCGAGCATGAGCAGGTATCACTGCGCTCGACTGCTGTGCTAAAAGCTATGGAGAGCACTGGTGGAGTCTGGATGCTAGCAGGGGTTTTCCTGTGGGTGCCGGCGATCATTCGTGATGCGGTTTACAACTTTGTCGCGAAGAACCGCATTAAATGGTTCGGTAAGACGGAGATGTGTTCTCTGATTCCTTCGGAGCGGCAGGAACGGTTGTTGGATTAAATGAAATGTAGAGTGACTTTTTTTGCCGAGTGGTGGAAGAAGTTGCCGGTCGAAAGATGACAAGATCTAAAGCATCTTGTCCTACAACGCAAAGCGTGATGTGAGCAGTCACAAGCCTATCTGTAACTTCATCGGGCGGGAGAACTCACGCTCCACGTTTTCTAATCTTCTTGCACGGGCGGATACTTTTGAAGAAGCATTGACCACGACGGCATAGCGGGCGTGGAGCCAGACAGGGAGGTCGACCCGGCTGTTGCCGACGTAGTCGTAGCCTTTTTCGCCATAGCGTTTTACGAGTGCATCGGCTTTTGGTCCGCCGGACATGTTGTAACCGTTTTCGGTGCCCATGACTTCCCCGAACAATCCAATATATGCAGCAATAGGTTCAGCGACGCGCTGATGGGCTCCGGTTACCATAATAAGATATCTTCCAGCTGCTTTTTCCTCTTTCAGCCATTCGATAACTTCCGGGTGGTAGGGCAGCTGTTGTGGCATGGGTAAATACCTGGTGGCCATCCACTCCTTCATGGCTGCGCGGCCACAGCTCAGGAATTTCCATGCGATACCGAGCGCGTGCAGTGGGTGGGCGCGGATAATCTTACGCATGGAAAGCCAGAGGGTATCTCCTTTTACCAGCGTGCCATCGAGATCGACGCAAAGCGGAATCATTTCAGGTCAGCAGTAAAAATGAAGCAGTTGGGAAAAACGAATGAGCGTTCATTCGTGAACCGGTTACTTGGTCGTTCTCGGCCAGGAGTCAAAACGGGTATAGTCAGCCTGGAAAAGCAGGTCGAGTTTATCGGTCGGACCGTTCCGTTGCTTGACGACGTTAATGGAAGCTTTCAGCGCCCTGCCGTGCTGGTTCTCGATGGATTCCGCCTCACCATCTTTAGAAAAGGAGCGGCTGAGCATCATGACGACATCCGCATCCTGCTCGATGGAACCGGATTCACGCAAGTGGTGCAGGGCGGGCTCCTGGTTCCCTTCTTCCGGTTTACGGTTCAGCTGGGCGAGAACAATGATCGGGATCTTGAGCTCAAGCGCCAGCGCCTTGATACCGCGGGAAATCTCGGCCACTTCGACCTGACGGTTATTTTTTGCTTTTTCACTGTTAGAGGTTAGCAACTGCAGGTAGTCGATGATGATGACCTGGATGTCATGATGCTGCTTTAAACGGCGTGCCTTGGCGCGTAGCTGAGTGATATTCAGCATGCTGGATTCATCAATGTAGAGCGGATAGTTGGCCAGATCTTCACCCACTTTCATCAACAGGTCAATGTCCTGCTGGTTAAGCGTCCCGTCGCGGATAGCTTGCAGCCGGACATTGGCACAGGATGCCAGCAAACGCAGCATCATCTGCTCGGAAGTCATTTCCAGCGAGAACATGGCTACCGGGTAACCGGGCATCACCATGCGATCCTGCACTTCATCGTAGCGGGACTTAAGGAAATTTTTGGCCATGCTCAGTGCGAAGGCGGTTTTGCCGACTCCGGGTCGGGCGGCCACCACGATCATTTCCCCGGGCTTGAAACCAGTGGTGAGCTGGTCCAGCTCGTCAAATCCGGAAGGCAGCCCGTCATACATGCCTTTTCGCTTCATGCGATTCTCAATCATCTCAATGGTGCTGATGACCACATCCTTGGATTCGCGGTGGGTTTGAGAGGTGCCTTTTTCAGCGATCTTGAAGATGGATTGTTCAGCCTCATCGATAACGGCATCCACTTCGTGCTGACGTTCCTGCGCGGAATAGACAATTTCAGCACAGGATTTCTGAAGCTGGCGTAGCAGGCTTTTGCTGCGGACGGTATCGATGTGGGTAGGTGCAGTTAGCGTGGAAAGCACGCTGGTTGCCAGTTCTCCCAGCAGTGCGGCACCACCGCCAATGGCATCAGCGAGTTTGCGGTCTTCGAGGTATTGGAACACGGTTCCGGGATCAATCGGCAGAGATGCAGAGCGCATTTGCTCCATGGCATCAAACAGGATTTCATGGCCAGGGTGGAAAAAGTCCTTGGGCTGCAGTTTCTCGGTTGCCAGGTCGACAACTTCCTCATGGCCGGATAACATAGCACCGAGCACGGCCTGTTCAGCGTCGGGGCTGTGGATGGGATTGAGTCCCTCCAGGGAAATAGATACTTGATTTGATTTAAAGCGGGTAGAGTCAGCAATCATTTTGAATTTAAGTTTAGTTGAAGTCTGGATGCTAGCATGCCTGCCAAATTTGAGTGTTTATACTCTGGGTATAAGTGCCCATTGTCAGTGTGAACAAGAAAATTTCTGTAAAATAAAAGACTCACCATCAATACGTTATGTGAGAAATGCCGTTTTGTGAATAAGTTGGGAAGAATATTAGTTCATTAACTTAACTAATAAACCTGGAATACAGGTAGACCAGACTGATCCCGCTCAGGATAAGTAGTGAGAAGCGGCAGAAGTTCCGAAGAGCCGGGCCGGGCTGGTACTTGCCGGCAAGTAAAGAACTGGTAACGAGGCGGTAGTTGAGCCAGCCGAAGACAGGGGCCGCCAGAAAAGATACTGTGGTCACCATATCCACCAAGTCTTTCAGCCGGTTAAGGAAACTGTTGATAATGATCAGTCCGATCGCACAACAGACAATCAGAACCACCAGATATGGTTTACGGCAGCGACGCATATCGTGCTCAATTTTCCCGGTAACGGCGAGCTGGCTGCCAGCAGCCAGTGAGCGCGGGTAAGCGTCCACTACAGTCAGCGTTGTGGAGAACATGGCAAAGAAAGCGGCAACCGCAATGATGGGACCCGCCCAGTTTCCGATGGATGCGGTATAGAGTTCAACCAGCTGATGAGAAAAAACAGCACCTTTGTTGGAAAACGTTTCACCCGTTCCATGCATGACCAGCGCTCCGAGTCCCAGGAAGAGAGTGGCAAGGATCAGGGTCATCCAGTAACCGATATTGAAATCGATTTTTCCCTGTCGCTGGTTCATGAGTTTTCCGCTGCTGTTTTCCTTGGCCTTAATCCAAAGTGACTGCCAGACCGACATTTCAATAGGTGCCGGCATCCAGCCCATCAGCGCAATCAAAAACCCCAGAGATGCTTTGGTCCAGGGCGAAGGAGAATGGTCCGGTTCAGCTGCGGCAACCGGGCCATTGAGGATCGCAATTAAAAATGCACTAACGGTGGCCAGAAAAAGAAGGGCCATCATAGGTTTGATGATCCGGTCCAGCCAGGAATAATGACCGATCGCAAGAATACTCAGGCAGATCAGCATTAGAATGAAACTCCACAGCGTGATGTTAAATGCGGTGCCAAACAGGCCTTGGGTCAGTGCTGCGGTGACAAAGGTCACCCCGGCAATGGCACAGACACCGCTGAAGGCATTGAGGCAGAGAAAGCTGTAAAGCCAAAGCTTCCCCATCTTGAGATATCCTTCCAATAGGGATTCTCCAGTTGAAATCGTGTAGCGGTGGCCGAATTGGAAAAACGGATATTTAATCAGGTTAATGAGGATCACCAACCAGAGCAATTGCCAGCCGAAATCTGCACCGGCCCGTGTCGACTGGACCAGATGGGACACGCCAATGGCTGCTCCAGCCATTAGCAGTCCGGGGCCCAGATGTTTCCAGAAATCAGTCAGTCGCTGCATCATTTCTATATAGGCAGATTCTGACAGGAAGGAAACGCCGGATAGAGACTTAAAACGAGATCTATGAAACCTGTTTCATCAGTTGCCAACAGTAATAATCGAGCTTTCCCGAGAGAATAGCGACATTGTAAGCCAGTAGCGCCTGCAGCGGCCGGATTTCATCCAAACCGAGTTCAGATTGCCAGTGCGCGGAATTGCGTTGCAAACGTGCCATGCGGATAAAGTCTTTTGAGACTCTTCCCGGATCATCCGCTTCGATGGCTTCCAGAAATTCACTGCGGTAATTTTCCTCAAAAATAACAGTAAAACCTAATGCTTGGATAGCAGAGGCGATTTCCTGCTGATTCATCGAGATACGATGGAGACCGGCGGATGAAACGGCTGTCCAGGTCGGTTCATCCATGCACGCAGTCGTTACTGCAGTGCTCAGCATGAGTGTGCCGCCGGGCTGCAGGATGCGATAGCATTCCATCAGGGCGATAACGGGTTCCTCAGTGTGACAGAGCATATCAAAGCACCAGATCAGATCCGTGGATTCGTCTTCAAACGGCAGGGCCTCGATGGTTCCCGGGATGAACCCGACGCGCCTTGCATCCGTTTCGTCACGTTCGGATAACGCCTGTTCCAGCGCCGGGCGATAGGGGTCAACACCAACAATCGCCGCTGCTGGAAAGGCTTCTGCCAGAACCAGGCTATGATGGCCTGCGCCGCAGCCGATATCGACGATTCGTTCGGGAGGGGGCTGGAGGGATAACTGTAGTTTTTGGATCAGTGTTTCATCACTGCGTGGTGGCAACCCCCGGTCCAATTTTTCCAGCAAGGACTCATTATGGTAAATGTCGTAGAATTGGCTCAATGGGCAATGGGGAGAAACCGACGTTTCCAATCGGTGGTTGAGGATCTGAAGATAGAGTCCTGATGTGCGGCATCAGTACGCGATATATGCCTACCCGCAACCGCAACCGGATCCACAGCCACAGGATTCCTGCTTGGCTTTTTCCAGGTCCTCTTCGGTAGGAACACGGCCCAGCTCGAAGGCTTTGTTGACGTAACCGTTCACAACCTCCTGTACTTCATTCATCATCTGCTGGGCTTCAATGAAGTTTTTGGCGACAGGATTCTCGAGGAAATCGAACCTCATTTTTTCAAACTGTTCTACGGCATCTTCATCCGGTTGCATGCCCTGCATCTGCTGCTGCTCAAGCTCACGACCGCGTTCTGCTACTTGGCGGTAAAGATCCTGTGCTTTTTTATCATCCAGAAAAGCGTGGATATCTTTACGGGATTCGAGAAATGCCGGCTGGTTCAGGATGAGTTGGCACAGCTCACGGGTCTTGTCCACTATGGCAGCCTGGTCAAGATTGGGTTTGATCATATTGAAAACGTATCGTTTCTGATTGGATTATAAAGAAAAAATCTCAGACGGAAGTTTGATGCGGATAGTGCAAAGTTGTCTTACTCGAGCAAGTCCTTCAATTCCGGCAGGAGTTTTCCCGGATGAACCCAGTCTTCTTTTCCTTTGCCGAGCACTTCCTTGCCATTTTGATCCAGCACGACCAGATACGGGATACCGCGTGCGCCGAACGGTCCCATCATCTGGGCACCCTTTCCTTTAAACGCGAGAGCAGGAAATTCCATATCTCCCCATTCCATGTATTCGGCCATGGCTGCTGCGGATTGGTCACTGCTGACGAAAACCAGTTCAAAGTCATCGCCATGTTTTTTCTGCATCTTATCGTAGAACTTGGAGAGTTCCGGAGTGAAGGCCCGGCAGGGAGGACACCAGTGCGCCGAGTAGTAAAAGGCCACGTATTTTTTAGAAGCCAAGTCAATGTCTTTGGCTTTTTCGAGTTTCTTTCCGTCCAGTTGAACCAGATCGCTGTTGAGTTTTTCCAGTTCGAGGGCGAATGCCAGTCCGGGTGTGAACAGCAACAGGATGCATGCAACATTTATCAATGAGAGTTTAAATGATTTCATATGGATGAGACTAACAGATCAGCCCGTTTATTCAAAATAAATACAGTTTATACGCAACGCTGTATCATGAGGTACTGGCGTTAAGCCCTGCACCGGGACGGTGTAAGACAAGCATTGAGACCGTTTATGGTGATGATGAGTGGCTTTGGTTTACCAGGTCCATGGATGTTTCAGGCAGATTGCTCCGGTAGATAACGGCACCTGTATGGTAATATTCAGTTGGATGTCGCAGGTCTTTCACAATTCTGTACTTGAACTGGAGGGGATCATCTTGAGGATAGCTGCCAGTGCGTATTGCTGTGGTCATCTTGTTGCAGGTGACAGGGTGGATGCTGATCCAGCACCCTGTTGCAGCACAGTCCGGACCTCGTGAGGGGGCCGCAAGTCTGGTTCAGAACGCACTGATGGCGTATCGCGGCGGAAAATATGAACTCTCTGAGAAATTATTCCTGGAATTTCTGACCGGTTACGGCAAATCCTCCGAAGCTGGGGAATATCTGGAAACCGTCCGGCGGGTTTTGGCGCTGTCTCTCTTGCAGCAGCAGAAATTCGAGCAGGCGCTGCCGGTCATTGAAACGTATGTCAAAGACTATCCGGACGGTGAGGCAATAGTGGAACTATCCTACTGGCGGGGAGTCGTTCATTATATTCGGCAGGATTATGAATTAGCTTTCGAGGTGCTGACCCGGTTTGCCGAGCAATATCCCAATTATGGCAAAGCAGAACAGATCCAGACCATGCGCGGCATGAGTCAACTTGCACTGGGTAACCCGGAAAAAGTGCTGTCCGTTCTGCTGGCAGAGCGTGATGTGCGTTCGGAAAGCTATCGAGGCCGGGTGTTGCCGATCATTGTCTATTGCCAGCTGGAATTACAAAAATGGGATGACGTGATCGCTGAAATCCGTGAATTTGATCCTTATGCGGATGGCATCAGTTCACTCTCCAAAATGAATCTCCTTTGTATTCAGGCCGGTAACGGACTGATTGAACTGGCACGATACCGGGATGCACTGTCTGTATTGCAGAAAGCCTGGCCGCAGCAGAGGATCCTCTCGCGTCAGCAGAGAAGAATGGATGAACTGAAGGAACAATATCGCCGCGCGCAGGCCAGTGAAGTGCCGAATCAGGATGAGCTGCTGGAATGGGAACAGTTGCTGGCCGAAGTGGAAGAGGATCTGGAGCGCGTGCGCAAGATCGAAGGCTATGATACGGCGTTGCGCTACCGTATTGCCCGCTGTTTCTATGCATTGGAACGATATCGTGAATCCTATCTGGTCTTTGCACTGATGATAGAAGAGCTGCCGGTAAGTGAACTGCTGATGCAGGCCAATTATCAGATGCTGGTAGCGCTCACAAAAATGGAGCGCTGGCAGGAAGCAATTGATGCGGCCGAAGCCTTTGAGCATAATTTCCCGGACAATTTACTGGTGCCTAATGTTCTCTACCTGCAGGCCGAGGCCATGATGAAGCTCTATCAGTATGAACAATCTGCAGGAGTATTTCAGACCATTGTGGATCGCTTCCCACAGTTCCCGGAAGTGGAGCGATGCCATTTCCTGGCCGGGTATAGCCTGATGATGGTCGAACGAAATGAAGCGGCGGTCGCCCATTTTGAAAATCATCTGGAGCGCTGGCCTGTCAAGGGCCAGGGCTTGCATGAGCAGGTGCTCTACTGGAAGGCGATGGCACCTTACTACGGTAAGGCTTATCCGCAGAGCCGCGCAGCCCATGTCAATTACCTGCAAGAATACCCGGCGGGACAATATGCCGTGGATTCACAATACCGCATGGCACACGCGCTCTTCGGACAGAAACAGTTTATTGCCGCCTACAAGGAACTGGAAACATTCATTCGTGAGCATGAAGAGGACTTACTTGCAGATGAGGCGCGTAATCTACTGGGTGACTGTTATTTTGCGATGGGTGAGATGGACCGGGGACTGGCGGTGTATGATTCAACGACTCAGCGCGATGGTCGGTTGTATGATTACGCACAGTTCCGTATTGGTAAGGCGCTCAAGGCCATGGAAGAGTATGAAACGATGCGCCAGCATTTTGAGGGGTTTCTGGTCAAGCGGGCGGGTAGTCCGCGCGTTACCGAAGCGTTGTCGCAGCTGGCTTGGCTGCATCGCAGGGAAGGGCAGCCTGAAAAGGCGCGGGATCTCTATTGGGAATCGATACGTAAATATGGCAATGACCCAGAGGCGCTGGCGGTTGAGGAAATGTTGCGAACGCTGGGTAAATACTATCGTGGAGAAAAACGGTCTGAATACCTGCAGCAACTGGGACAACTGGTAAATGAATCGTCCGCCGTCCAGCCGACGTTAGCGGCGCGGGCGTTGTGGATGCAGGCACAGTTGACGCCGGCAACGGAGGAGCCGGCCCGGCTCAAGCTGTTAAACCGGGCAGCGGCGTTGACGGATTCCAGGCAGATGAGTCCGGTGGTGCTGGCGGATGTGGCAGACAGCTTGCGCATCAGCGGTGACTTGGAGCAGGCTGAACAGTTTTATCGGACTATTCTGTTCTGGTATCCGCGGTCGCTGTTGAAAGACCGCGCCTATGCCGGACTGGGGCTGTTATTTCAGAATCTGGGAAAAACTGAAGAATCGCTGCGTTACTATGAACTTTTCGAACGCGAAACGGTGGAATCACCACTGTGGGCGGAGGTGCTGCAATCCCGCGCTGCGCTCTATCAGCAGCAAGGCGAATTCTCCAAAGCCGTTACCGATTTAGAACGTATTCTTGAAATTAAATCTGCTCGCGGCAAGCCATGGGTGCGGGCTTTATATCAGGTCGGGGAAATTCATCTCAAACAAGAGCAGCCTCAAAAGGCGATTCCTTACTTTCAGCGGATCTATATTATGTATGGTCGCTGGGGTGAGTATGTGGCCAAAGCCTACTGGGAGAGTGGTCAGGCATTTGAGCAGTTACAGATGCGACAGGAAGCGGTAAATACCTATCAAGAGTTTACTGCAAACACCCATCTGAAAGAGACTCCGGAATATCAGCAGGCCATTGACCGGCTCAAGGCAATAGGTGTGCCACTACAGGCTCCGCAGGCCGTTGGTGTGGAGGGTGATGTATGAGTATTACGCTGTGGAGCGCGACAAGAAAACTACGAAGATATTCGGAGTTACTCCTGTCTTGCAGGGTTCCCGATGTTGGGCGACGATATTCTGACGGGGTTAGAATTCGTTTGCACGCGCTGCGGCTATGCAGTTTCGCTCTGCTATGTTTCTTTCACAATATCCATGCCAATGAAATTATATTGAAGAGCGGAAAAGTGATTGAAGCCGATCAGTTTTCGATTCAAGACGATAGACTAGTGGTTCGCAGCTCGATCGGTGGTGGTGCTGCAGAAGTGCCTTATCCCTTGAATCTGGTGAAAAGGATCCGCTTTTCACTGACTGCGAGTGAGGCGGAATTGCTGGAATCCGGTGGAGCGAAACGCCTGCCGGAGTTACGTGAGTTGTGGAATAAGCGGTTGCCTTATCTTTCCATGCCGGAAAGTGACAGCGGCTGGATCGGGTTACGCTTGGCCAGGTTACTGGTGTCCACTCAGGACCAGGTGAATGCTGAAGAAGCGCTGGAAATGGTTAAGATACTGCGCGAGCGCGACTGGAAAGAATCCCGCCGGAAGGAAGCCATAGGCCTCCGGATCTCCGCACTGGCAGCCAGCGGACGTATTGACCAGGCGATGCAGGAAGCGGATGCACTGGAATCGTTGAGTGAGTCGGATGATCTCGCGCTGGCAGAAACCCGCACACGATCCAAGTTTATCCAGGCGGGAGTGGCCTGGGCACAGTTTGAGAAACTGGAAAAGGAATGGCCCAAGTGGCAGCTGATGCCGGAAAAACGCAAACAGCGCCTGCAATATTTGAACCGTGCACTGGATCAATATCTGTTTCCCGCGATTGCACACCCTGAGCTGCTGGAAATTTCTGCGGAGGGTCTGGTGCAGGCGGCAAGGATTTACATGCAGCTGGGTCAAACCGAGCGTGCACGGATTTGTCTGAATGAAGTTATTAATCATTTTCCTGATCCGGCTTACGTGAGCCGGGCCAGGGAACTGATCAACACCCTGAACCAAGAAGGAAAAACATCGTGAAAAACTATTGGCGTTCATTATTTATTCCGGTTTGTCTGTTGCTGCTGGGGGCGGCGTTATGGATACCGGTCGCTCACAGTCAAACAGCTCCAACCACTCAGGAAGTGGTCGAAGAAAAAATCGCTGCAGCAGAGAAAGATCAGTCACTCTTCGACCTCTATCTGCAGGGCGGCTGGTTGATGCACTTCATCGCACTGTGTTCCATCGGTACCATCGCCGTGGCAGCTTATTGCGGTATTCAAATCAACAAAAAGAAAATGGTTCCCAGGACGAAAATTAAGGAATTGAACCATTTGATGTCACAGCGTGATATTCAAGCGGCATTTGCAGCCTGTAAAAGCTCACCGGGACCGGTGACCAATACCCTGGCGGCTGCACTGGTCAAAGCCAACTTTGAGGCAGCCGAGTACAACAAGATCAAAATGGAACAGGCTGCCGCTGAAACACTGGTCCACGAGGAAACCCGCTACATGCTGTGGATTAACTACCTGAACGTATTCGCTACAATTGCTCCGATGATTGGACTGTTAGGAACCGTGACCGGCATGATTGATTCATTCAACCAGCTGGCAATGGGGCGCTCTGAGCCTGATGATCTGGCAGGTGGAATCGGACAGGCCATGGTCACAACTGCGGGCGGACTGATCGTCGGGATTCCGGCCATGTTCCTGTATTTCTTCTTCCGGAACATCCTGCAGGGAGCAGTTGCGGATATTCAGAAATCAGTCACCAACATGCTGGATTTGTTTACTGGAGAAGTCACTTTAGACCAGTGATTCGGGCTAAAATTCAATATGTGGTGTTGCCATGGAATCTTCGATGTCGCAGGCAGTTTGAGCGCTGAACCCTGAAAATGAATCAGAATGATTATTAAACGCAAAGCAGGTGATGATGTAAGCTTTCAGCTTGCTCCGATGATTGACATGACCTTTCTGCTGCTGATTTTCTTCATGGTGACGACCAAGATCACCAAGGAAAAGAAGAAGCTCGACATTGCGTTACCAACTGCGAGCGCTGCACAGGTGCCGGAGGATCTCAGTGGCCGCGAAATCATCAACATTGACGATCAGGGTCGTTATTTTGTAGGTGACCGGCTGGTGACTGAGAAGGAATTGAAAGCGTTTATGAAGCAGCGCCTGATCGACTTTCCGCCGCTGCGAATCTATGTCCGTGCCGATGCCAGCACTCCTGCGAAAGAAGTCAAAAAGATGATGAAAATCTGTGCCGAGGCCGGAGCGGTTGAAGTCATCTTCGGGAGCCACAGAAAGTGAAAAACGAAAGTCCAATGTCCAACGCCCAACGTTCAAATTACAATGGGGAGGAGGCGGTGTATGATCCTGAAGAAAGGTTGGTGGAATTTTCTGCCCGATGCATTCGCCTGGCAGATACGTTGAATGGCAGCATGTCAGCGACACACGTGGCGAAGCAACTTCTACGAAGTGCTACGTCGCCGTATGCAAATCATGGTGAAGTGGAAGCAGCAGAGTCGCAGGCAGAGTTCAATCACAAAATCAGCATTTGCTTGAAAGAGTTGCGTGAAACGAAGTGTTGGCTCCAACTGGTTCAAAAGGTTTCATTGGTAGAGAGTCCTGAGAGAGTCACAGCATTACTGGAAGAGAATGAAGAACGGATCTGCATCTTTTTCTCCAGTTTGCGCACTCGCAAAAAGAAGTTGGATCGATGAAACCAGTGATATTGAACATTGGGCGTTCAGCGTTGGACGTTGGAAATTGGAAGCGATGAAAATCGAGCGCAGAGATCAGCAGACGGTAGAGATGCAGATGGGCCCCATGATCGACATGGTCTTTCTTTTGCTGGTCTTCTTTATGGTTACCGCCAAGCCGATCAAGCCGGAAGCCGATGTTGGCCTGCAACTTCCCGGGACCGTGCAGCAGGAGGAGATACTGGAATTGCCGGATGAACAGCGGATCGAGATCCGGGCGGACGGGCAGGTGGTGCTGAATGAACTGCCGCTGGACAGCCCGAATGATCAGCAGCTACCGCAACTGGTGCGCACGCTGACCCGTTTTCGTGAGGCTACTGAAGCGAATAATGCAGATCCGCTGGTGACGATTGATGCTGCAGATACCGCAATGCACCAGCGGATTGTGGATGTGATGAATGCATGTGCTGAAGCAGAGATCCGCGGCGTGACCTTTGCCACGGAAAGTGAAGGCGGGGAAGAGGCGTTCTGATGGCATTCGCGCTTTCCAGCCTGCAGGAGGATAAGTCGAAGCAAAGCCGACGTAATATCATCGTCTCGGTTATCATGGTTTCAATAGTAATACATGTGCTGGGAGGTGTAGGTGCCGCCATCTATATTGTAGCGAAATACCTGCAGCCACCGGAAGCGACTTTCGTGGCCAGAAAAATGGTGACCATTCCACCCAAGATTCTTGATCCGAAAATGGCAGCTGCGGAGTTTGAGGCTGCGGCGCCAAAGCCGCAGCTGGATCAGAAGATTGCCAGTCTGCGGGCAACTGATTTTGCGCTGCCGGATATTCCGATGATGCCGGTGGATGATCTGGTGGAATTCACGCCCAGCACGCAGATCACTTCCAGCGTAACCGGACTGACAGAAGGACTCGGTGCCGGAGAGGGCGCTGGTGGTTCCGGCGGTGGCGGCGAGGGGGATGGGATGAATTTTTTTGGACTGCAGACCCGGGGGCGCAGTGTGCTGATTATTTTTGATATTTCATTTAGCGTATTGAATAAAGCAAATCAGGCAGGGATTTCGATTGACCGGATTCGGGAGGAAACATTGCAGTTGATCGACCAGCTCTCGATCAATACCACCTTTACCCTTTTTCAGTTCAGTCGTATTTACCAGCCGTTTTCTGAGATACTGGTTGCGCCGACGGACCAGAACAAGCAAAGTGCCAAGGATTGGCTGAACAATGAGTTCCGGACCGACGGCAGCCTGCCGCGCAGTGTGCGTGGTTCGGTGATACCGCAAGCCGGACAGGACAACGGGGTGATTTTTGTGCTCCAGGCAGCGTTTGAGCTCCAGCCGGAAGTTATCTTTTTTATCTCAGACGGCAGCTTCCAGTCCGAAAAGCATTCGTCCCAAGTGCCCTGGGAAGACATCGAAGAGATGATGGAAGAATTTGAAGATACCCAGGGCAAGCTGCCGCAGCTCAATTTTATCGGTTTCGAAATGAAAGATGACGACCGCAAAGAAATGAGAAAAATTGTGCGGGATACAGACGGGAAGCTGATCGAGATGAAGTAAATGCGGCAGGTAGAATGCTATGACGCTCTCAGGCGGCTGTCAAAAATCTCATACTTGCTTCGAAGTTCAGTTAAACTGGATATCAATCATCAGGTGTGCGGCGATGCGTTCCAAGTCGTTGCGCAGTTGTGAAATGTCACAATCCGACGGAATCTGAACTTCGGCGCGTGCCTTAAACAATGGTCCGCCCGACCACGGGGCACTGGAGCACTCGCTACTGAGTTCATTGACATTGACTTCGTGTTTAGCCAGTGCTGAGGAAATGTTCTGAATAATGCCCGGCTGATCCTGCCCGATGATTTCAAACACCGCGGTTTGGCTTTTGCTATTGTCTGATGCAACAGAACTTTCGGCTATCAGGATCTGGAGTCCGGATTGCTGCAGAAATTGAATCGATTCCTTCCAGGCCTCCAGCGAGGTGTCTGGAATGGTAATTTGAACAATACCTGCAAACTGTCCACCAAGGCGGCACATGCGGCTTTCTTCCCAGTTTCCCTGATGGTCTTTAACCAGCGAAGCCAGCGATTCGACCAGACCGGGCCGGTCCTGGCCCAGAATGGTAAGAACGAGCGAATGATTGGAAGTATCCATGGTTTATCGTTACGGAATCTCTGATGGAAAACAAGCTTGCAATCAGCCACCGGCAGCGAACTGTTCACCGTTCAAAACGGCCTATCACTTTCTATGGACGGCTTACTCAATCTTGACCAAAACAAGATACACGAGATAGTAGTATCTATGTCCGGTGAGTTGATTGAGAGGGAGGAAGGAATTGAAGTCGAGTCGCACTATATCCGTGACCGTAACGTGCTGCTCACGCGTGCAGAATTTTCTTCATTGTATGTGGATTACTACCTGCATCTGGCCGACCTGCATCTTAAATACGCACCGGAACTGGATCAGCTTTTTAAGGATTTGTTAGCGGCACTAATTCTGCACGGGGCCTCGCGGCCGTGGAATGAAAAATATGCCTGGACGCTTAATTTTCAGGAACCCCGGGCCAACCTGTTTGTTACGGGGGACAATATGTCGGGTATTGTGGTGGGCACTATTTTTACCGATAATGTGAAAGAGTCGGATTCCAATTTAATGTTTGCGGAAGTGATCCGGGGTAATCATCCCAAACGCCGCAGCGTGATTGATTTCAACGGGACTCAACTCTTTCCGGCGGTAGAGGCATTTTACCGCCAGAGTGAGCAGCGGATCTGCCGGTATTTTCAAGTGGATGATGAGGAATTCTGGTTTCTTTCAGCACAACCGGACTGCGACGAGGACTGGTTGCTGGCGCTGGAGGTGGATGATCTGGAAAAACTGGAGCAGAATGAAGAGTTGAGTCTGCTGGAAAAACGTAAGGTGCGCTGGGACTGCGGGTGTAATGAGAGCCATATGTATGAGGTCCTGCTACCCGCTTTCCAACAGGACGGAGATGTATTGTTTCAGGGGGAGGAGTCACTCAAGATGCAGTGTCCACGCTGCGGTATGTTTTACGTCATCACCCGTGAGGGGATAGAAGCCTTTGCACAGGAACGGGCAGGGCAGGCATGATGGATTTAAGCCAATACGATAATTCTGATTTTGATCGCGGTGCCTCACGCTTTAAGGAAGCGCTCTGGCGATTGTGTCAGGGGTTGTTCTTTCAACCACTGTGGCATATGCCTTCAGGCTTCCGGGTGTTTGTGCTGCGTTGTTTCGGTGCAAAGCTTGGTAAGCGCGTGGTAGTGCGTGCCGGCGTGAATATTTCCTTCCCGTGGAGACTGGAGCTGGGCAATGATGTGTGGCTGGGGGAAGAGGTGATGATTCTGACGCTGGCTCCGGTCAAGGTGGGCTCCAGTGTCTGTATCTCGCAGCGGGCCTACTTATGTTCCGGCAGCCACGATGCCTCTTCCGAAGCGTTTGATCTTAAGACGGAGCCGATTGAAGTGGGTTCCGGTTGCTGGATCGCGGCCATGGCATTTGTGGGACCGGGAGTGACTCTGGGCCCGAACGCGCGAATCGGCGCCGGGGCGGTGGTGCTGCAGGATGTGCCGGAAGGTGCGCTCGCTGTTGGTGTTCCCGCCCAGATCAAAGCATGAAGCTACTTCTGATCAACCAATATGGTCCACCGGATACGTCTCCTACGGCCCGGCTGGCGGGTGATCTGGCTGAACATCTGACCACTGCCGGGCATACAGTTCACATGGTATCGTCTTCATCTGAAATCACAGGATACCGCGAGAAATACCGGGGACTCGGACGGCTGCTAATTGAAGGAAGTGCACTGTTATCGTTGGTCTGGAAGTCACTTTGGGTCGGTTCGGCGGACCAGGTCATCGTGTTTTCTTCACCGCCGATGGCCTTACTGGCTGGGGTCTGTGCCGGCCGTTATCATCATGCGCCGGTCGTCCACTGGGTATTAGATGCGTATCCGGATGTGGCGGGCGCACTGGGTGCCGGTGGTCCGGACTTTATTCAGAAACGTTTACGCAACATCATGCGGCAGGCCTATGACTACTGCCGGCAGGTAGTAGCTGTTTCGGATGCCATGCGGGACATGCTGGCGGAACGTTATCAGGTAAATGCAGCCGTCATTTATCCGTGGCCACCGGATCTGCCGGTCAAATCGGAAGTCCTGCCATGGCCCAATGTACCGGCAGATTATCGGGTCTGGTGTTATTCCGGGAATCTTGGCAAAGCGCATGAATGGTCGGTGTTGCTGGATGTGCAGCAGGAGCTGGAGCTACGCCAGGTGCCGTTGGCACTGGTGGTGCAAGGTGGAGGAGACAGCCGCGCGAAGCTGCGGCAGGAGGCCTCCAATCGTGGTATCCGGCATGTGTATCTGCAGAATTACGCATTGGAGCAGGAACTGATAGCACGACTGCATGCTGCCGCAGTACGGGTGGTCACGCTGAAAGTAGAAATGTCCGGACTGTTGTGGCCGAGCAAATGGGCAGTGATTGACTGTCTGCCGGGGCCGCATTTATGGATCGGTCCCGGCAAGGATCTGGGGCATGGCACAAACGAGCAGGTGGGTCGCTTTGATATCGAACATTACGGATCCATTGCTGACTGGCTGGAAGAAAAGTCCCAAGGGCGGCCGGTCTTGGATGTCATGGCCTTTAAAGAATCCGTTGACCATAAGCGGTGTGCAGGCTTGACTAAGTGGCAGCAACTGCTTGAGCAGCCGTCAGCTGATCCGTTTTAATATGATCCTGTCCCTCACGATTTTTGCAGCCAGTTTCCTGTTTTCGGTGGTGGTGACCGTTGCGTTGATTCGTTTCTGGAAATTTCCGTTTGGGATGGACTACCCGGACAAGCATCGCAAAAAACATACCCGGCCGATGTTAAGGCTGGGAGGAATTCCGGTATTCGGTGCCTACGCGGTTGTGATGGGAGCAGTGCCCTGGTATCTGGACCGGGCCTTTTACGACTGGGCGGCAATTCTGGGAACCTCACTACTGATGTTTTTGTTAGGACTGGCAGATGATTTTAAGCCAATCGGAGCCAGGAAGAAGCTGCTGGGGCAGGTTTTAATCGGTTTGCTGGCATATTATCTGGGACTGAACATCACCAATTTTTCTTACCCGGTGGGTAATTTCAGTATGTCGCTGGGCGGGTTGGCGCTGATTGCGACAGTGGCCTGGTTTATCGCTGTGCCGAATATTATCAACCTGATTGACGGGGTGGATGGACTGGCAGCCGGATTGGGATTCTTTTTATATCTCATGTTGGGTTATGTCGCGTGGTCCGGCGGGTCGCCAGAGATCGCCTATGTCTCATTTGCCGTTGCCGGAGCTTTGCTGGGATTTCTCTGTTTTAACTTTCCTCCGGCAAAAATATTTCTAGGGGATGGAGGTGCGTATTTTATTGGTTTTGGTATTGCTGCGCTCTCATTGCAGTGTTCCGAAAAGGGATCAGTGGCAGCTGTGTTGCTGGTCACCGTGATTGCTTTGGGGTTGCCGATTATGGATACGCTTTTTGCGCTGATGCGGCGGGCGGTCCGGGGGTTCCCGATATTTCGTGCGGATGCGGAGCATATTCACCACCGGTTAAGGAAGCTTGGTTTTTCCGAGCGGCGACTGGTCTTGCTGATGTATTTTGTAACGGTGTTTTTCAGCCTGATGGCTCTGAGTGTCTTTTGGACTCAGGGGCGGACATTACCGGTGGCACTGGGATGTATTTTTCTGCTGATTGTGCTGGCCGTGCGTTACCTGGGTTACGTCTGGAGATGGGAAGATCTCAATCATCAGTTGCAGAAAGCGTTCGGTCGTCGTCAGGAAGTTCAATACGTGCTGGCTTATGCACGGATTGCGGAACTGGAGGTGGATCAATCGGAATCGCTGGATGAGTTTGAACAGGTGTTTGAAAAAATACTCCGGCGCTGCGGGTACTGGTTACAACCACAGGGTAACCCGGAGAACTGGCAGGAGTTCCAGTTAAAATATCGGAAAAAGAAAAGCCTGACTTTGTGGCGGCGACAAGATAAACATGCGTATGCTCATCATATCCGCCTGGCTGACTGTTTCCGGGATGCCTACCAGGCAGCATGTTTGAAATGGGAGGTTTCAGAGCTTTTTATTCATGCCAAACAATAACATCAGAGCCATATTTCTGGGAGTTATCGCCAGCTTGCCGGCTTGGCTGGGTGGAGATTTGGCAACGTGGAAGCTGGGGATTTTTGCCTTGGTTTTAGCCGTCTATGGCTGCTGTTTCCCTCCGGGGTTTGATTTACCGCGACCACTGAATTGGGCGGCAGGACTGGTGGTGTGTTGGCCCCTGACCGGGTTGGTTCCACGTTTTTTTTCAGCGTCATGGCACCAACAGCTTACCAGCCTGGGTATCGACACGGGCTGGTGCTGGACGCCTCAACCCTGGGTATTACTGGATGCCTGGCTGGCGGTGCTGATCGGAGGCTTCTGGTTTCTTTGTTTATTCGGCAGCAGACTGAGTGTGCATGAAACACATCTAGCATTGCGGGTCTGTGGGATGAGCCTGGTCGGAGTTGCCGTCATAGCGTTAGCGTCCTCCTTGACGCAATTCAATGTGCCGGGCTGGGATCCCATGCACGGAATCGGGCCGTTCCCGAACCGGAATCAAGCGGGAAATCTTTATGCCTTTTCCGGATTAATGCTACTGGCGCTGGCAGCACATGAGTCCCGCAACAAACGTTCGCCTTACTGGATCTGGGCGGTGGGCAGCGGAGTCTTGTTCCTGGCAGCAGTGGTAAACGGTTCACGCACCGGTGTGATACTTTTCCTGGTAGGAGCTATGGTTTGGTCGTTACTGCATTTGGTGCATGTACGTAACAAACGTAACGGCATTATCTTAATGAGTGTTTCCGGGCTTTGCCTGGCGGCGTTTTTATTTATAGGGGGTGAGGCACTACAACGGCTGAGTGCTACGGTTTCCGGCATCCATGGTGGAGAAGGTATTCTGGCCGGACGCTGGGATATCTGGCAGGACAGTGCCCGCCTGTTTGCTACGGCACCATTACACGGAGTGGGCATCGGAAATTTTTCGGAGCTTTTTGCGCTATTCCGGGAAAGGCTCATCGCTGAAAACCGGGTGATTCACCCGGACAGTGATTATGTCTGGTGGCTGACGGAAATCGGGATCATCGGGATGGCACTCATCGTGTGGACCATTGTTTTAGTATTAAAGCCCTATTTCAGGGGAAACGGCCGCAGCGGACGTCGCTTGCGATCTGCAGCAATGGTTGCTTCCGGTCTGTTTTTAGTTCATGCACTGGTGGATGTTTCAGCCCACCGGCTTGGAACCCTGTTGCCAGCTCTGTTGTGGTTAAGGCTTTCCTGGCCTGCCAGCAAGTCAGATGACTTTCAGCTGCCCCTGGCAGGTAAGCATGCACTGGCAGCGGTAATCCTCATGTTTGGCATCGGGATCTGGCTCGTCATTCCTCAGATAACACGCATTTCCCTGCCGAACCGGACGTATGTCGAGAAGGTCAAAACGGATTGGCAGCAGGAATTTGAAACATCTCCTGCCGGAATGATGAAACGGATGCGCTTTGCGGAAGTCGTTGCGCCACTGGACTGGGAAGTGCATTACTACCTGGGATTTGGCGCCCTTTTGTATGAACGGCGACCGGACGAGGCCTGGAAGCATTGGACGATAGCGCGTCAACTGGAACCGATGTTGTCTGAACTACCCTATCAGGAGGGCCAGCTGTGGCTCCGCTCTGATGTAGCGCGGGCGTGGTTTGTTTGGCGCGAAGCATTGCAGCGGCGGAACGAAAATCGATCCGGACTGCTGCGGGATATGTTGCGGGAGGCTCAAGCATTGCCGGAATTGGAAGAAACGTTACTTTTCATGGCTTCCAGCATGCCGGAACTTCAGCATTTTGTTCTGGGACGACTGACCGAAAAACAATTCCTGCAACAGCGGGTCGCCTATTTGGAAAAAATCAGCCCTGAAGATACGGGGAGCAGTGAAATCATGCGGCGAGTTTTCAATGAATGGACCCGCCGGGAAGGACTGATGACCGTAGCGACCTTTTTACGTGATCATCCGGAATGGATGGCTATCGGCTGGAAGCATGTCATTGAAGACCATAAAACTAAGCAGGAATTCCGGGAAGCTTATGAAGTCATGGTACAGCTTTTTCCGCAGCCAGCCTATCCGGAAATCAACGATAGTCCGGCATCCCGCGGGGAGCACTTAAGGCGCCTCGTGCAGGGCTCCGGCGATCTCGTTTCGGTGTATTCCTTTTTCAAGTATGACCGGGACCAGCTTTCTCTGGATAAGGGAAAGAAATTGATTCAGCAAGTCACACGGGAATCGGGGTTACCTCATTACATGCGTTACATGATAGCGGATTACCTGGCGTCCTTTGGGGAGTGGAAGGATGCGACGGTTCATCTGGAAGCATACGGGAGAAAGCTGGAGAACTGATAACGCTTTTCTGTTTGCTATGAGAAGACCGTATTACGGCGCAGAGCCATTTCCAGTTGCTGCAGGTAATTTTGTCGGGGCACGGTGCGGGCCCCCATTTGAGTGGTAAAGTCGTTGGGCACTTGTGAGTCGATGAAGTTGAATCCCTGTTGCTGCAGATGGGCATCCAGTGTGACCAGAGCCACTTTTGAAGCATCCGGGCGGTGGTAAAACATGGATTCCCCGGCAAACATCCCGCCGATGGCCAGACCGTAAAGCCCGCCAACCAGTTTTCCTTTTTCGCGACACTCCACACTATGGGCAATACCCTGGCGATGCAGCTCGGTGTAAGCCTGGATGAAGGTTTCGCCAATCCACGTGCCGTCATCATGGTGGGGGTGGGCACAATGATGGATGACCTGTTCAAAGTCCGTATCAATGGAAGTCTGGTAGATACCGGAACGGATGCGTTTCCGGAGAGAGTTCGAGATATGAAGTTCTCCCACCGGGATGACAGCCCGTTCCGGCGGGGACCACCAGGTCACGGGATCCTCGGTCCAGGGGAAAATACCTTTGGAGTAAGCTTCCTGTAGTCGCCGGCAGGTCAGGTTGCCGCCGACAGCCACCAGCCCGTCCTGATCTGCCGTGACGGCGTCAGGCAGCGGTACGGTCTCGGAGCTGAGCAGGATAGGCATGTTGTAGTTAGAATTTTTCCTGATACTTTTCGAGGTTTGGGATATTTCGGGTCTACGCAGGGTAAAGGGTTCTGAGCTATCAGCGAAAGTTTAATTTCCGGTTGCCGGACTTTGACATTCAAGTGTTGATCCGTAGTGTCCAAATCATTCATGGATTCCCTGTTACGATCACTCAACCCCCGTCAGCGTGAAGCCGTGACGACAACGCGTGGCCCGCTGCTGGTGCTCGCCGGGGCCGGCACCGGTAAGACCAGTGTGATTACACACCGGATGGCATATCTTATTGCGACAGAAGCAGAGCCACGCGAAGTGCTGGCACTGACTTTCACCAACAAGGCTGCGCGGGAAATGAAGGAGCGCTTTTTCAACCTGGCAGAGGGCATTCAGTCGCGGGAAGATCTCTGTCAGCTGACGGCCAGCACGTTTCACTCATTTTGTGTCCGGGTATTGCGCCAGCACATTGGCTGGCTGGATTATAAAACGAACTTTTCCATTACTGCGGCATCGGATCAGCTTTCGATCATGAAGGAAGTGCTCAGTTCCTGCGGTATTCCCCCCGGTTCTGCGGAAGCCAGTAAGTACCTGGCATGGATCAGCCAGGCCAAAAACAAGGGTCTGACCTACAAGCAGGCGGATGGTCGACTGGCAGGTGCGGCGCGAGTCTGGCAGCGGTACGATGAAACGCTGAAATCCCGCAACACACTGGATTTTGACGATCTGCTGCTAAAGGTGCTGGAATTGCTGCAAGGTAATGACCACGTGCGGGCGACACTACGCAACAAGATCAGGTATATCCTGGTAGATGAATATCAGGACACCAACCGGTTGCAGTTCGACATGGTACAGCGACTGGCATCCGATGAACAGAACGTCTGTGTGGTGGGGGATGATGATCAGAGCATTTACAGTTGGCGCGGAGCGGAGAGTAGTCATATTCTGGAATTCGGGGATCACTTTCCCGGAGCCAAAGTGGTCAAACTGGAACAGAATTATCGCTGCACGCCGAATATTCTAACCGTTGCCAATGCCGTAATCCGCAACAATGCTCGTCGGCATAGCAAGGAACTGTGGGCGGCCGGCGAGGATGGTTCCCCGGTTCGGCTGGTGGCAGCCATGAACGACGAAGAGGAAGCCGAGTGGTTGGCATCAGACCTGATGCGGGCACGGGAAGAGCGACGCATCCAGTGGGAGGAGGCTGCTGTTCTCTATCGGGCAAACCATCTGTCCCGCGTGTTTGAACAAACGCTACGAAAATACCAGATTCCCTACCGGGTCGTGGGCGGACAGGAATTTTATGAGCGACGCGAAGTGCGGGATGTCCTGGCCTATCTCTCCATTTTTAATGATCCGCATGACGACGTCAGCCTGCTGCGGGTTATCAACACGCCGGCAAGAGGAATTGGCAAGAACGCCATCAACACCTTGCTGAAAAAAAGCAAGGATAGTCGACGGTCGGTCTGGGCCGAAATTGAGCAGGGTAATTTTGAAGGGATTACCACGCGCAGTCGCACAGGGATCGGTGCCTTTCAGCTACTGGTAAACGAATACCGTGCGAAATTCCAGCAGTCAGCCAACTGGTCAGGAACGCTGAAAGAGTTTTTGGAAGACATAGGATATTTTGCGGAACTGAAACGTACGAGCAAGGATGCCGCTGAAGCAACCAGCCGGATGGAGAACGTCATGGAACTGGAAAACGCACTGGCGCAGTTTCAACAGAAAGATGAAGGGCTACTGCGCGATTTTCTAGATGCAATGTTACTGCGCGATACCGAAGAATTGAACGATAAAGAAAAAGATCAGGAAGGCTTCGGGGTCAGCTTGATGACGCTGCATGCCGCCAAGGGCCTGGAATTTACACAAGTTTATCTGGTGGGCGTGGAAGAGGGGATTTTGCCGCATGAGCGGGTGAAGCTCGAGGGAAACGTGGATGAAGAGCGGCGTCTGTTTTACGTCGGAATTACCCGGGCCCGGCAGGTGCTGTCGATTTCTCATTGTGGCAGTCGCCGTCGCTACGGGCAGGAGGAGCCTTGCCATCCGTCTGTTTTTCTGGACGAGTTACCGGAAGCGGCTCTGGATCGGCAGACGCCTATGCAGTTCAAGCAGGAACTCAGCCATGATCAGGCGGCCGGTCAATTTGCGTCATTCCGCGAAAGGTTGCAGGCAGGGTGAGATGAGCATCCGTAGAGCACTTATTTCAGTAGTTTTTCATCTCCGGGAGCGTGATGGTTCCAGTAGTCGATTCGGAGTGTTTTTTCCAGCGTCAGGCTTTCGCCATCGGCCTGCTGCCAGGAAGTCATGACGTGAGGCCATTCCGGATCAAACTGCAACACATCCTTACCATGGGCATGGTCTACAGTGACTGTAAAACCGTTGATTTCAGCACGGGCCGGTGCAGGTTGAAAGCTGCCTGCTTTCGAGTGAATGGTGGACGGGATAATCTGTAAATGGTCCGGAATGGCATTTTTGTCCGCAAGCAACTGCCGCAGCCGAAAAGGCAGCTCATCGTAAAACCAGAGACTGTCATGCACGGGAACTGTATGCTGAATGACAGACTGACCTTCCCAGTAGGTGTTTCCCTGAATTCGGAAGCTATCTGCTGCTAAGAGTCCCTGTTTGTAGGAGGATCCGCAGGCTTCGTGATGACTCATGGAGAATTTGAGCAGCGAACCCGAATCTTTGGACCAGAATGAGGAATGCATCTGTTGGTAATCATAGGTGCCGGTGGGGGTGGAAATGACCTGATTCAGCTTAATCACCGGGATAGCATCCTGAGAGTTATTGTTATCAGCTTTTACCATTTTTGATTGAGAAAAAGACTCTTTAACGAGAAAGTATTTGATTTTTGCCGGATAAAATCGAGCATAGTGATATCGCTGAGCCGTATAAACGCTGACTTCTGCTGCTCCATCGTCCCAGAATGATGCGGAGAGAAAGGCAGAGGAGTTGGCTTGAATGCTGGCGTGACTTAAGGCCAGAAATAAACTGAAAATAAATATGCGCATGCTTCCAGATTCGGGCATCGTTGCGCCCTGTCAAGCTGGTGAAATGGAATCAGGAGATACTTCCCGGTACCTGAAGCGTAAAAAGTAGTGGCAAAATGCGTATTTTCATGTCTAGTACTGTCTTATGAAGGTTACGAGCATCCTAAAATGTTTACTGTGCATGATATGGTTAAGTGGTATGACGCTCTGGGCAGAAGAAGAGCCGGAGTGGCTGCAAGTGGATGAAGCGGATGTTCAGTCCGCGCCCGTGAGCAAAATCGGTCACGAAGCTTCCGTAGATTTTTCCTACACGATAGGATCCCGGCATAAGCAGGGGAACCGCTCCTTGGGCGATACCGACACTTATCATACCAATGCAACATACACCGCGGTTATTCCGACCACAGATTCAGTCCATTCGCGAATCGGGTTTACTTTTGACCGCACGGATTTCGGCGGAACCGGCGGTGATCCGATCCCAAGCACGTTACAGCAGACCTCGCTGAATGTGGGATTTGACGCAGAACTGTCGGATAAGTGGATTATGCGGGTCGAAGCTGCACCGGGGATCTACAGCGATCTGGAAGACATCTCGATCACGGACTTCAATGTGCCGGTGATTATCGGTTTCTCTTACATCGTCGATGCCAATCTGCAGTGGGCATTCGGGATCAGTGCGGATTTCCGTCGCGAGATTCCGGTGTTGCCCGGAGCGGGAGTGCGCTGGCAGTTTGCGGATGACTGGGTGCTGAACTTTATCTTTCCCAAGCCGCAACTGGAATACCGCTTTGATCCTGCCTGGATGATCTATGTCGGCGGTGAGGTCAGAGGAGGTAGCTATGCCTATGGGAAAAATGAAGGCACCCGTATTGGTCAACCGCAATTGGACAACGAGATTGTCGAGTTTATGGAAGCGCGACTTGGAGGTGGCGTGGAATACAAATTCAATCCGGCTGTCGGTATTCACGCGGAAGGCGGGGCAGTCGTATTCCGCCAGTTTAATTTTGAGGATGATGATTTGACCGTGCACGCCAGCCAGCCCGCACCCTATGTTTCCATCGGGCTGAAAGCGAACTTTTGATGCCTGGGCTTTATTGGCGCGTTATATTTATTTAAAAGCGTCCACTCCATTACGTATCCTGTCCATACGCCTGCTTTTTCGTCATAACGGTCCTCAGGGGAACCAATAATCCAAGATCACCCAGGTATCCGCTAAGTGGAATGAACAGGTTTATGCATCTGCATAGCGGATGCCGCTACCGGAGCAGGTTAGACTCTACGGGTGGAATGATTCCACCATTGTTTAACAGGTGATTTTCGACAAGTGTGTATACCAGCGTAATTTTTAATGGATTCCGTTTGCTAATTTATATTTTGGATTTAGTTTCACGTTATGAACACTTTTCATTGCAGTCGGCAGCTTGTGCTACTTGTAACGGGTATTTTCTTAGTCAGCGGCTGTGCATCAGTCAGTGTCAAGGATGACCGGCTGGTAGGTGATGGCGGTCTGACCAAACCGGAACGTATTTATGTGCTTCCTTTTTCTACCAGTGGAGAATTTAATGTAGACCGGGAAGGTGCCGAATTAGCTCAATTTGAGCGGGATCTGCAGAATATGATGACCGCTGCCCTACTGGAGCGCTTTCCCAATCACCTGGTTCCTGCCAGTCCGGCCAGTTCGCTGGCAGCAGTTCCTCAGGGAAATTTCTGGGTGGTAGGCGGCCGCTTCACCCGGGTCAATCAGGGCAGCCGCGCATTGCGGGCAGTGGTCGGTTTTGGAGCAGGTGGCACAAAGGTAGAGACAGATGTTTATGTCTATGATCGGACTCTAGGATCTGATTTACCCTTTAAGACTTTTCGCACAACCGGAGGGAGTGGAGCACAGCCTGGAGCTGTGCTTTCCGCTGGCCCGGTGGGTGCTGCTGTTTCAGCGGTTGGTGGTGCAGCCAAAGGCCTGACAGATGATGTGGTGCGCACCTCCCGTATGATTACCGCCGATCTTTCAGAATATATGTTTGAGCGTGACTGGATACCTGAGGCGAAAAGACTCAACGCGAAGCGCTGATCTGAGCTCAGGTTAAGTGTTAACTTTGGAACTGTAGCCGGGGTCGCTGACCCCGGAGTTTCTGCAGCAATGGAACCGGCCGAGGTCACCGACCTCAGCTACAGAGGTTAAAACATGATTCTGGAAACGCTCTGGCTGGTATAGCCATCTATCAGAACTGCCGAAATCATCCCGCATTCACAAGAGGAATTTCAGTCTACAGGGTTGAGTCGCTGATGAAGAGTGAGGAGAACGCTGCCGTCCGCCAGGATTACTTTCGGCTAAGACGATTCGCGGTGCGGGGGGATGAAGAGACCGGAGCCGGCAGGCTGAGCCTTGGATCCGCCCGCGGCGAAGTTCCGGGAACCGCCGGACAGGTAGTCGTGATCCGTGTTATGGCCGGGATCGTAAGCGGGATGGCCGGGTTGGTTCATGATGTGCAGCGTCTGGGTCGGGAAGGCGAATTCGACTTTCAACTCTTCAGCCAGCCGGATGATTTCCAGCAGCACATTCTGTCGCTCGACCAGCTCGTCGGACCAGTTTGGGACACTCAGGAAAAAATAGACCATGATATCCAGACTAGAGGTGCCGAAGTCATTAAAGACCACGTGAAAGTAGTCTTTGCGGGTGTGCGGGTTGGCCTTGATGATGTTTTTGATGCCTTCCAGGAACGCTTCGATTTTCTCGGATGGAGTGTCGTAGGTGACACCCAGAAAGGTTTTTACCCGACGATATTGGCGCAGCCCCATATTATCGACGCCGGTATTGGCGATCTCCGAATTTGGGATGGAAATAAGTGAATTGTAGAAGGTGCGGATCTTGGTAGAGCGGAAGCCGACATCTTCCACCGTTCCGTCGGAGTTACCGACTTTAATCCAGTGGCCGACCTGGAACGGCCGGTCAATCATGATGGTAATGGAAGCAAAGAAATTGGACAGGCTGTCCTTAGCGGCCAGCGCAATGGCCAGTCCGCCAATACCGAGGCCGGCCAGCAGCTGATAGACTTCGATGCCGAGGTTTTCCAGACCGATCATGACACCCATGATGATCACGAAAGCTTTCATGGTGCGGGAGATGAGTTTGACGATCTGGTCGTCCAGTGTGTTGGAAGTGCGTTCTGCCAATGATCTGAGATACTTGGAAACGGTATCAGCCAATGCATAAAAGACCCAGATGACCGATACACTGAGCGTAATCTGGACCAGCACGGTCAGGACTTTCAGCGGCACTCCCTCAAAGCGCAGAATGTAGAGCGAGGCCCACCAGAAGCCGGAGGAAGCAAGCAGCGAGACCGGGTTGATTTCAGATTCTACCAGTGTGTCATCCCAGTCGGTTTCTGTGTGGCGGGTCAGACGATGGACAAGATTTCCTACCCCTTTAACGATCAGCTTGATGATCAATCCGCACAGTATGGCAATAAACAGGCCGATCCACTGCCAATACGCGATGTCGAACAGGCTTTCGCGGGTCCATGCGGGAACCGAGCGCTCCAGCCAGGGTTGACGGAAACCGGCACCCTGCCCGCTTCCTTTGACATAGGGCAGGTCATCCACTTTGTCATAAAACTCGCGCGCACGAGCTACCGTGTACTTGGAGAAGAGAAATTCGCCGGCACGATCTCCCTCCTCAACCAGAACGACTTTAATTTCCGTGTCCTTGAGTGTCCAGGTTGGTTCATCCCGGCTGTCGGGGATGTAATCCAGATTAATTTTGATGGCGCGGTCAATGACTTCCTTCAGATAAATGGCCGAATCCTTGGCAGACTGAGCAGAGGCTACGCCATCGATCTGGCGAGTATCCAGACAGCGCACCGCGTCGTTAATCCATTCCATCAGGTCGGGATCATTTTCGAGTGTGCCTTCCCGATATTTGTTCATGGCCCGCATGAAGCTGGCCATGGTTTCACGCGGGGTGTTGGTATTAACACGCTGGAGGCGTTCTTCGATGACACTGAGCTCTTTAGGATCGCTTTGGGCGGCAAGAGGAAGTAGCGCAAAACCAAAAATACAAAATGCAAAAGTCAGGGGTAGAAACATCTGGCTATTCATGCGGGTACTGAAGCGGATTGAAGTCAAAAAGCAAAATGCAAAAGTGAGTTGCAGCTTTCCCGGTGTCCGTATGCTGGCGCCCGAATTTATACCGCTCCATAGGCGAGCATTGCGTCCGCGACTTTGACAAAGCCGGCGATATTGGCGCCACGCTGGTAGTTGACCGGCTTCCCTGCTGCCCGGCCGTGTTGAATGCACTTGTTATGGATGTCCTGCATGATGCCCTGCAGTCGAGTATCGACTTCCTGGCGTGACCAGCTGACGCGCAGTGAGTTCTGACTTTGCTCCAGGCCGGAGACGGCCACACCGCCTGCGTTGGCGGCTTTACCGGGACCGAAAAGAACACCGCTGTGGAGGAAATGGTGAACCGCATCGGCGGTGCTGGGCATATTGGCCCCCTCCGCAATAGCCAGCAGCCCGTTCTGGACCAGTTCCTGCGCGGCGGGTTGATCTAATTCGTTCTGTGTGGCACACGGGAAAGCAAGGTCACAGGGAACCGACCAGGGACGCTGGCCTGCGTAATATTCGCAGCCAAATTTCTCAGCGTATTCGCGGATACGACCACGACGCACTTCTTTCAGATCCCGCAGGAACTCAAATTTTTCACCGGTAATGCCGTTTTTGTCATAAATGAAACCGCCGGAGTCGGAGGCGGTAACGACTCGGGCACCATAACTGTTGAGCCGTTCAATACAGTAGGTAGCAACGTTGCCGGAACCGGAGATGACCACAGTTTTGCCCTCACAACTGTCACCGATATGATTCAGCATATTTTCCATGAAATAAACGGCGCCATACCCGGTAGCTTCTTTGCGGATCAGGCTGCCGCCGAAAGAAAGGTCCTTGCCAGTGATGGTGCCGGTCCACTGGTTCTCCAGTCGCTTATACATTCCGAACAGGTAGCTGATTTCACGGGCACCCACACCGATATCCCCAGCCGGGACATCGACATTTTCACCAATATGGCGGTGAAGTTCAGTCATCAGCGACTGGCAGAAGCGCATGACCTCCAGCTTGGATTTTCCTTTAGGATCAAAATTGGAGCCTCCCTTGGCACCCCCCATAGGCAGGCCGGTCAGACTGTTTTTGAAGGTTTGCTCAAAGCCGAGAAACTTGAGGATGCTCTGGTTGACCGATGGGTGGAAACGCAGCCCCCCCTTGTAGGGACCGATGGAGTTATTAAATTGTACCCGCCAGGCGCGGTCAGCGCGGAAGTTACCCTGATCATCGACCCAGGTGACGCGAAAGATGATGATGCGGTCCGGTTCGGTCATCCGTTCCAGAATGTAAGCATCTTTGTATTTCGGGTGGTCTTCGATAAACGGGATCAGCGTTGTGGCGAATTCCTCCACGGCCTGGTGGAACTCAGGCTCGCCGGGATTTCGTTTTTTTAATCCACGCATGAAACACTGGAGCGTGTCATCGTGGCAGGAAGTTTGAGCGCTTTTCATAATGTTTGATCAAGAAGCTGGAACTTTAATTATATTCACTAGTTGCCCATTAGTCTTCCATTATTTTGAGTTCCATCTAAAGGTGCTGGTTATGGGTGCAGGAATAGCGGATTTTTTTAGATGAAACACGTTGTAGTTCTGGGAGGAGGATTTGGCGGACTGGCATTGACCCGGCGGCTGCAGCATAATAATGCAAAAATTACGCTGGTGGATCAGACCAATCACCATTTGTTTCAACCTCTGCTGTATCAGGTAGCCACAGCCGGGCTGACGATGCCGGATATATCAGAACCGTTGCGTACTATTTTTCGCGACGGCAGGATGTATCCTGCCGGATGGAACGGGTGATTTCGATTCATCCGGAAAAACGTCAGGTGGTGCTGGAAAACGGATTGCTGCACTATGATTACCTGGTGATTGCAATGGGCGCGGTTACCGGCTACTTCGGTCATCCGGAGTGGGAGAAACATACCGTAGGCTTGAAGTCGCTGCGGGATGCCATGCAGATCCGGCGACGGGTTCTGACAGCTTTCGAGCATGCGGAAACCGAGGAAGATCCGGAACGGGCCAGGATCTTAAAGACCATTGTGGTGATTGGCGGTGGACCCAGCGGGGTTGAGATGGCAGGGGCGCTGGCAGAGCTGGCCTATCGTGTGTTCCGGAAGGATTTCAGAAAAATCAATCCTGCGGATGCGCGCATTATTCTGATTCACTCGCGTGATCGAATCCTCAACTATTTCCCGGATCCTCTACCGCAACGCGCCTTGCAGTCGCTGCAGCGGTTGGGGGTGGAAGTCATGCTGGAATCCAGGGTCAATGAGATCACGCATGAGCAGGTAACCGTGGGGCAGACTGTGATGGATGCCGGCACCATTATCTGGACCGCCGGTGTGGTGGCTCACCCGGTCACGCAAACACTGGGAACGCCGCTCGACCAGCGGGGCCGTATCAAGGTGGCTCCGGACGGGAGTCTACCGGATTATCCGGAAGCCTTTGCATTGGGGGATATCTGTTCACTGACGGATGCAAACGGTCAAACCGTGCCCGGTGTGGCTCCCGCAGCCACGCAGATGGGCAGACATGTTGCGGAACTGATCCAGCATGAATTGGACTCCAGCAAAACAGAGATACCTGAAAATCGTCCGGCCTTCGCATATTTCGACAAAGGAACTATGGCGACGATCGGGCGCAGCAAGGCGGTAGCTTTTGCAGGTCGCTGGAAATTATCCGGGTTCACGGCCTGGATCGCATGGCTGGCGGTGCATCTGATGTTCCTGATCGGATTTCGAAATCGGGTTTCTGTACTGTTACACTGGATTTATTGCTATACGCATTACCGCAGCGGTGCCCGAATCATTGTGGATCTTGAAAAATCATGATGTCGCTAAACCTCTTGTGAAAAGGCGCAGCTGCAGCGCAGCATATTTGAGCAACAGCTGTTCGCGGGTGACGGCGTGTGACGAAGGGGCCCGCAGCCATTCAGAAAGAGCCGGCAGATGATTATCATGAAGGCAGGATTATTCAGGAATCAACCGGCAGAGATCGCTACCACCGGCCCGCTTGCTGCGGGTCAGTATCAGATAAAGGTAGCCGTCCGGGCTGGCCCGCACATCACGGACTCGTCCCTGATTTTTGAGCACCAGTTCGCGGTCAACCACCTTTCCACCGTCCGTTTCGAGTCGCCACAGTTCCTGGGCAGCAAGGCCGCCGGTGAAAAGGTGATGGTTCCATGCCGGAAACTGGTCGCCGATATAGAAGTCGGTGCCGCAGATGGCAATGGACGGGGTGAAATGAGTGGCAGGCTGCTCCATCCCTTCTTTTTTTGTCAGGGCGGTAATCGGTTTGCCGTTATAGTTCATACCGTAAGAAATGACCGGCCAGCCGTAGTTTTTGCCTTTTTCGATTCGGTTGATTTCATCACCACCGCGCGGGCCGTGTTCGGATTCCCATAAATCGCCGGTTTCCGGATGCTTGGTAAGCCCCTGAGGGTTACGGTTACCATACGACCAGATGGTCTTGAAGGCATCTGTTTTGTTGCTGAACGGGTTGTCATCCGGGACGCGGCCATCATCGTGGATGCGATGAATCTTACCGTTTGAGACTTTAATATCCTGGGCGTCATGCATGGATCCGCGATCTCCGATACCGAAGAACAGGTAGCCGTCGTCGAACACGAAGCGGCTTCCGAAGTGAGCACCTGCCTTACTGGAATCCTCGACAGTGCTTTGGAAGATGGACTCCTCTTCAACCCATTTGCCGTTTCTGATTTTACCGCGCACAACGGATGTGGTTCCCACACCGGACCCCAGTTCTTCAGCATAGGAGAGATAAATCCAGCCGTTCTGATCGTAATCCGGGTGCACGCCGACATCCAGTAAACCGCCTTGTCCTTTGCGCCAGACTTCAGGAGTGCCCCGGACAGGCTGGCTGAGTTTTCCGTCTCCAAAGACATACAGCTGTCCTTCAAAGCCGGTGACCAGAGGCGTTCCGTCCGGCAGAAAGTCAACGGCCCAGAAAATACCCTCCGGGCTCGAAGCCAATGTCTCGATCCTGAATGAGTGATGCCGGGTTTTAAATACGGCGTCGCGTTCAGGAGGAAAGGAAAGATCCTTGGTGTTATGCTGGTGGCGCTTTTCATCCAGCAGGATGGCGAGGGAGCGGATTTCTTCGTCCGTGAGTAACGATTTATATTGCGGCATTTCGATGCCGGCAATGCCGTTAGCTATAATGTCCTCGACCGAATTATCTGTATTAACGTAATTCCAGTCCTCCAGCAGTGATCCGCCGAGACCGTTATTAAAATCCTTGCCGTGGCATACCGCGCAATGCTGGTTGTAAAGCTTGACCACTTCACCTTCCCCAATCCGGTTCTGGGCAGTCAGGGTGGAGATGAAAAACAGCATCGTCAGACCCGATGCGGTTGCTTGATGGAATCGGTGATCCACTGATTTAATTTTACTAATAATAGCCATAAGTCAACCTGATTAAGGTAAAATTTTGGATGAGCCGATCTCATCCAGACTTTGACGGATGAACTCCTTTTCCTCGCTGAATCGCGGTACTTCTTCGGCCAATCGTGCCGCAATAAATCTTTTCGCGTCCGGTATGCTTCCGAAATTTTTTCTGCTGAAACGGTACCACAGGTAAGTTGTGCTGATCGAGGACACTTCCTGATGCTGCTGGTAAAGTTTTTGGATCAACTGTTCTGTCCTTTCCGTATGGAGACCCAGGACTAAGGCCAAATAGGCATAATTATTTCCGCTGATACTGGAGCCGCTGACCTCATAGCGGCTTTGTGACAGCTGATAGGCAGCTAGAATATCGTCCTGCTGCAACAAGTAGTCGATCCCGTTAAGGTAGTCGAAGGAACCTTGTTCACCCGGATCTTTGACAAGCTCGGAGTAAACGTCGGTAATGGAACGGGAGAGTTGCCAACGGGAGAGCATTTCAAGTGCGACCTGCATTTCGTCCCGGCGTCTCAGATAGGGGCCGAGCGCACCCAGCACCGGAGGCTGATTGGTTGGGGTGGAGCTGAATTTCCAGCGTAGCAGATCAGGGATGACACCAGTTGAGGTTTGAAGTGCTGCCAGGGCTTGCCGGGTGCTGCCGGTCTGATGCAGCAGCTCAGCGTGACTGTAAAGAACACCCGCATGGCCGGAATCCAACGCAGGGGCAAGCATTTCCAGGGCAGCATCCAGTCTTTCCTGATCACGCAGCCGGGCGGATAGATACAGGCGAACCTGCGGCGTGTCTATTTGATTCAGAATATCTTTCATAGGTTCTTTGGCAGCGATGAGCTGGGATAAGGCAAAATGCTGGTCAGAAACCGTTCCCGCTTGCAGCAGAACATGGAGATACGGAATGCCCAGCTGTAACTGCCCGGTTTGGACGTAGCCCTGGGCGATGATTCGCGACGCAGCCAGGCGGAATGACTCGGATCGTTGAAGTTCCATCATGGTATCCAGCGCATCGGGGTCCAGCGTTCCGGAGGATGAAATCAAGGCAACGGCCGCCCAGTTATAATGCGCCAGTCCGGAATCAGAAGCTGCCAGGGCAGCCGCGAAATGGCTCATTGCTGCTTCAATCCGGTTTTGCTGCAGCAGGACGGCTCCTGTCAGATTGCGGTAATCACTGCGTTCGCGATGCTGAACATGCCCGAGCGCGTCCGCAGCGGCTTGTGTGTAGCCCATATCCAATGCCGTTCCCGCCAGATCAAGCCATGCGTCATCGGTATGCGGCATCATTTCGGCTACCTGTCGCTTATAATAGATTGCGGCTGGAGAACCTCGCCGCCGGAGTGAGTCACCTAACATTCCCATGGCCTTAATATTCTGCTTTTGCGAGAGGTGTGCCCGATACGCCCATTGTTCTGCAGCTATGTAGTTGCCTTGGTTCCAGTTTTCCAGTGCCCGGCCGATCAGGAAGCGGGTTTTGAGATGGGGGTAAGCGATGACACAGCAGCTAACCGAAAGGCAGGCGCAGAGGCCTATCAGGAGCCACCGTCTGTTATGCATCGCGACGTATTCTTCTGACAGACCGCCTGAAACCCCATGCCAGCAGCAACACAAATGCCGCGGTTGCAGCGCTTGCTTCCGGAACCACCTGGAGCGAGATATTATCCAGCAGCACATTCTGCTGGACGTTAGAACTCGGGATCAGGTCGGTGAAGCGGATCGTGATATTTCCGGAGGTGCCGGGCGTGAACCGGATGGTTTCATTACGCCACGTATCTGTGAGCGATGCCGGAAAATCGTCATCGCGGTACTGGAAGTCGGTGCTGGAAACCACGACGCCCGAAATCGAAGCGGTTACGCCAACTTCGTCGTCTTCAAAACTGCCAACGGCCTCATCAATGTAGTAAAAACTCAGTTCGTATTCGAGTCCGGCGGTAACGGAAACGGTCTGTTCAACCCACAGGCGGGAATTGCGGTTGTCGCTATTGAGCTGAATGGCCCAATCACCATCCTGTGGCAGATTGGTCCAGCTCGGGCGGTCATTGGTTTCATACCAGTGGAAGCGAGGGGAGCCGCTGTTGCTCCCCGCCAGACGGCCGAAGGTCCAACCGTTGATCGTGAAGGTGGTGGCAGAACTGGTAATGTTCTGGGTATAGTAGCCCTGATTATCCTGGGAACTGGCCGGTTCATTTTCAAAACTGCCGTTGGTCAGCAGATTGGAGTGAACTGGCATAGCAGATAACACCAAGGCGCAAGTGCAGCTTATCCAGATGCCCCGCAGATACGGTATATGGCCGCTTAACGATTTCACAATCTCTAATCATATCACAAGCTGACTACTGGTAAAATGTCTTTTAAGCGTCATCTGCCTTGGACTTAACAGTCGCGGGCCGAATTTATTCGATCTTGGTCACCTGGAATATTTCGTGTAATAAAACTCCTTATGCATGTTACCGACTGGGAAATCAAGGTCTGCGCTGATGAGTGTGCCGTGACGGGTAAACCTTTCGAGAGTGATGAAGAGTTTTATACCCTGCTGTTCCAGGACAAGGAGGGACTACGCCGCCTGGATGTCTGTCTGGACGCGCGCGGGCAGGTGGACGAGTCTGAACAGCAGGTCATCTCCAGCTGGAAAAGTAATTACAAGTCCAAACCCGGTCCAGAACAGGAAACGGTCTGTAAACAGGATGCGGAGTCCGAACTGCGCCGGCTGTTGGAGGCAGGACAGGAATCCGCAGCATCGCTCTGCCGTATACTGGCACTGCTGCTGGAACGGAAGCGGATGCTGAAAATGCGTGAACGGATTGGGCAGCCGGAGCAGTCGCTGCTGGTTTATGAGCACACGGAAACCGGTGAGTCGTTTATTGTGCCGGATGTGGACTTTAACCTTTCAGAGTTGGATTCGCTGCGTTCAGAGATTCTCGAGAATACAGACAGTAAGCTGTTTGCAGTAGCAGTGCCAACGGATGCAGCAGCAGGTGCGGAGCCAGCTTCGTAATTACATTTTGACCATTGGTCCGGCCAGGTCTCTTTCCTTGTTGCTTGGCAATTCCTGATAAATAATTTAGCGTGTTGCAATGCTCGCTCAAGCCACTAACGATACGGCTGCTACTGCAGCTTCACTTCAGGATAAGATTGAGGCGTGGGGAATCAAGATCGTCGTTGCGATTGGTATTCTCATCATTGGTTATGCGGTTGCATTGGCAATTGTCGGTTTACTCAAGCGTTATCTAAGTAAGACCAAGATCGATAAGACTATTCTTTCATTTGTAGACAGTGCATCTAGAGGAATATTGTTTGCACTTTTACTGGTGGCCGCATTGACCTATGCGGGTGTTCCATCTGCATCTATGGTCGCAGTACTGGGTGCGGCAGGCTTAGCCATAGCGCTTTCGTTACAAAGTTCCCTGTCCAATCTGGCTTCCGGGGTTTTGCTGTCCATTTTCCGCCCGTTTGGCATTGGGGATGCAGTGGAAATCAACGGTCAGGTCGGCATTGTGGAAGATATGCAGATCCTGTTTACCAAAATGCATACTCCGGATAATCGCGATCTGATCTTGCCGAATTCTGTTGTGTTGGGGGGCATGATTATCAATATCACCGCGAATGATACCCGCCGGATGGATCTGATCTTCGGGATTGGTTATGAGGATGACATTGACCATGCCAAGCGGGTGTTACAGGAGATCGTCGACGCGGATCAGCGGATTCTCAAAGAACCGGCGCCTGTTATCGGCGTGGCGGAACTAGGAGAGAGCAGTGTGAATTTCTGGGTGCGCCCGTGGGTCAACCGCACGGACTATCTCAATGTGATGTTTGACCTGAACGAAACGGTGAAAAAACGCTTTGATGCGGAGGGAATTTCAATTCCCTATCCTCAGCGAGATGTGCACCTGCATGGTGCCATCAGCAGCAGTGCTGCGGTATAGTCTGCCTTTTATGCCGCTCATCCAGTTTCAGACCAATCAGTTTCTCAGTGACGGCGGCGCAAGTGCGGCGTCACAGGAGCTTTCCGCTTTACTGGCGGAGCTTTTGCAGAAGCCGGAGTCATACGTTCAGGTCGTGGTGGAAGGAGGTATCATGATGTCCTTCGGTGGCACCACAGATCCGACCGCGTTGCTGCAGCTTTCCAGTCTCGGCCTGAGTGAGCGGCAGGCTGCAGAATGCTCAAAAAGACTGTGCCGGTTGATGGAAGAACGGTTTTCGATTCCTGCCGGCCGGGTATACATCAAAATGGCGGACCATCCGCGAAAATTATGGGGATGGAACGGGGGAACGTTCGGATGAAGGTTCGGGGTATGAACGAATTCGTGCTACACCACGTCGTGCCATGATCATTTATCTTCTGCTCACCTGTCTGTTCTGCGTTGGTGCCTCCATGATCTGCTCGCTGTTTGAAGCGACCTTGCTCAGCCTGGACACCGTCCGGCTTGAGACGTTGAAACGTGCCGGGAAAAAGTATGCATCAGTCTGGATCCGGCTGAAAGCGGATATTAACAAGCCGATCGCAGCAATACTGATTTTTAATACAGTTGCCAATACTGGTGGGGCAACGCTGGCCGGTTTTCTATTTGATCGTGCCTTCGGGCCGCAGTATCTGTGGCTGTTTATGCTGGGACTGACCATGGCGATTCTGTTCATCTCTGAGATCGGGCCAAAGTTTCTGGGGGCGGTCTATGCGGAGTTTCTGGCACCTTTTCTCGGGCGTCCCTTATACGTGTTGACTCAGCTCTCCACTCCGGCGATTCGGGTGACGGATCTGGTTGGCAATGCCTTCGGGCGTAAGGGGCAGCAGCAGGAATATTCTGCAATGGATATCGAAGTGATGGCGCAACTGGCGCGGGCGGGTCAGCACATCGGCTCCGAGCAGGAGAAGATTATTGTGAATGCAGCCAAGTTGACGCACATGACGGTCGGCGATGCCATGGTGCCCGCCCATTCTATTTTATTTCTGAATCTGGAAAATCCGGTGGAGCATAACTTTCGCACTGCGCGACGGGCCATGCATACCCGTTACCCCATCAGTTCCTCAGCCTCGGTCAATGACATTCACGGTTACGTGAATTTCAAAGATCTGGCGGCAATTGAACTGGAAAATGAACAACACGAAATCGATTTGCGCTCTCTGATGCGTCCTTTGCTGACGCTTGAGCCGGAGATGAACCTGAATCAGGCTTTCCGTGAACTCACGGTGCGACGCTATCATATTGCGGTCGTCCGGGATCGTTACAAAAACGTGGTAGGGCTCCTGTCGCTGGAGGACCTGCTGGAGGAACTGGTGGGTGAGATTGAAGATGAGTTTGATGTAACCTCGGACATGCTGATGCCGTTAGGCCATCATCGCTGGCGAGTGGGCGGGGCCATGCCGATGAAAAAACTATCTAGTATTATCAGCGACGCCTGGGGTCGTGACTTACCGGAGCAAACCGTGGCGCAATGGATGCGGGAACGCCTGGCAGTCAACCGGCATTCGGGAATGAGTGTCGTAGAAGATGGCGTCGAGTTTACGGTGCGACAGGCACGAAAAGGGCGTATCTTTCAGGTCACGGTGGAAATTGTCGATCAGCAGGATGGATTTCAGGCAACGGATTCAACCACAGAGGACACCGAGAGCACAGAGCCTCAAAGCTGAGGGATTTCTATCGTCACCCAAGGACTCGGTTGCGGCATCGGCGTGTTGATCTGAATTCAGGCAAAGAACGGGTTGTTGCTTTTTTCCAGTGCAACCGTGGTGACCGGCCCGTGACCGGGGCAGAGCAGGGTGTCATCCGGCAGGGACAGTATATTCCGGCGGGTGCAGGTGAGAGCTTCCTGCCAGCAGTCGTTGGCACCACCCATGGATCCGGCAAAGAGGGCATCTCCGGTAATGGCTACCGGCCGATCTTCCATTGCAAAGACAAAGGTTGTCCCATCTGCAGCATGCCCGCTGGAGCGGCGGCATTCGATATCAAATCCGGCCAGTGAAATGGTGTTTCCCCAGGCAAACGTGTGGTCCCCATCGGCGCCATTCTCGACAGCGTAGACAGGTGCTGACAATTCCTGCTTGAGTTTCGGAATTTCGGCTATGTGATCTCCGTGGCCGTGGGTGACCAGGATCGCAGCGGCCTGCAGTTTATGCTCTTTGATGACATTGAGAATCGGTTGCGCATCGGCTCCGGAGTCAAATATGACCGCCTGTCTGCTATCCGGATGGCCCGCGATGTAGGCGTTGACCGTCATCACGCCCTGATAGTCGCTGGTAAGTTGCCAGAAGTGTTCCGGCAGTGAATGGACCGAAGGGTGCCATGCTTTCCGCCCACTGGCGATAAGAGCATGGGAGTTGAGCTTCAAAGCGGCTGCCAGACGGCAGGCTGTCGGCTCTTCAAACGTTCCTGCCAGCGCGGATTGCAGTGCATCGGCATCGATGCCGGATTGTGTGATGAGATCTGTGTCCGAAAGGTTAAGTCCCCGTTGAGCTTTACCGATAATATCTTCGTACAGATCTTCCAGTGGAAGTGACATGAATCTGAAGATAAGGCTGGAGCCAGCAGGAAGCAAGACCGAGCGGATCAGCACGTCACGTGCAAAGCGCCCAGACTTTCCCGAAAGCATCCACACATATATTAACATAAGCAGATGACATTTCCGGGTGTAGGATGAGATTCTTGTGCCGAAGCCCTGGCGCAGGCGGACGATTTCGTCAGGACGGATCCTAGAGTTATGGCGTGACGAGATCATCCGCTGAGGCGGAGGAATCTCGTCCTAAATTTCACCAGCAGCCTCCAACCTTATGTTAACGTGTATGCGAAAGCATTCAGGGGAACGCACCATGCAGCGGTATGTCAGCCCTTACGGCCTGTGGGAGGTGTCCTGCGTAAGTAGAAAGGAGCCAAAAGAAAAGCCGCCGGATGATAAGTTTTTTACTTCTTCCTTCTGCATTCTTACTTCTTACTTCTTACTTCTGACTTATGACTTATGACTTATGACTTATGAAACATACCGACCCGTTGTGCGCCCTGTCCCGACTTGCAGGTGTCGGGGAAGTCTAGGCGAGCAGCTTAAGTGATCCCGATGCTCAAAGAGATTGGGACAACGCAGCAGTCATGGGGTAGAACGGTGGAATTTCGGGTGGGGAGACACTGGTTGGGAAATAATCAAAACCTAAGGTTTTAGTGTGATCTCAACTTTTCCGTTGGCAAACGTGATACTTCCATCTTCGTTCCAGCTCACAGGCCAAGCAGGTCCATCTCGTGGCGCTCTAAAACCTTCAGTAGGGACAAATCCTGTTGCATGTTCAGACAATAACCTTCCATCCGATTTTCCTTCCCTTAATTCAAAGCGGTAATAGCGACGTGCTTTTCCAAAATATGGTTGCTCAACAATGGCTAATGCCAATGCCGTTCTTGTTTTGTCATCGCTATATTCATAGCCACCTCGCTCTAGTGGATATCCTTGAACGGCAAAATACCTTCCAACTGCGAGCAGACAAATTGCTCCCAAAATAACTAGTGCAAGCACCGCTACTGATATCTTTATTACTTTCAAACTGATCTAAAGTTGTTGAGTAAATTTACCCCAAAAAAGAAAGCACTCATCAATAAATGGAAAAGTATCCAACTCAGCATGCAACGCATCACGCTGAGCCGTTGTCAGAGGTGTTGTGTCAGATGTAGGAATATCTGTCACACGTTTTGCCATCGCCTGAGCCTGGTCTTTAAGATTCTGATCACTTCCGGCATTAACTACTGCTAGAAAAGCATTCGTAGCTTGGTGGGCTTGAGTTATGTCTTTCTCAGCAAAAACATAGTAGTTCGCTTTCATTATTAGAGCTAAAGTGTCATTGGCATCACTCTGCAACCTATTATTAAGTAAAGTAAGAACCTGTGTGTAAGCTCTATTATTCCAATGCGTATTTATGTTGTCGTATAGTTGCTTGGTTTGATTCCCTTGAGCAAATATAGAGCCAGAATAAAGCCCTAGTAATAGGACAGCAGTTATAACTAATCGTATTTTATTCATTGTATTAGTGCTTGAAATTCAGTCGCAGCTTTTCTCTTCAATCCTTCTGTTGTGGTTTCATGTGAAGGCCATTCCTTGGCAGCTCGTCCGTTAGCTTCTTGCATCTTAATCCCACGATTCTGCATAATTGTTTGCAGCGAGACTCCATCGTGTAAGTCAAACCCAGCTTCATAAGCTTCAAGTGCTGCAGATGAGTCAGGCGTTCCTGTATCATTAGCAATTCCAAATAACTGATTAAGTTGATCTTTTGCATCAGGGCCGTTTTTGAGGACTACTTCCAATATTCCCATTTCACGTCCAATCAGCCCGTACATCATGTTATTACGCTTAGCAAAATCTATAACGATTCCATACATTGTGAACCTATCGCGATCACCAGCCGAAAAGTTATTGGGATCTGCCAGTGATGGTCTTATATTGCCCAATCCATTAGGCGTTGCTGTCCCCTTTATTGGATTGTTGCTTGAATCTTCATTTAGCCAATCCAAATCAGGCCCCAAGTTCGTAATATCTTTAAGTTTGAGTGCTTCTCGGATTGCTAAATATGCCGCCGGACTAATAGGAAGGAACACTGCGGTCCTGTTATCAAGATTAGTCCTGTAGGCCGGCCCCCATGTATTTTTAAAGTAACTAATTTCGGTCTCCCAATAACTGCTGATGTCTGGGCCTGCAGTTGGTAGCCATATTTGTATACCAGTAGTTTCACCGAAAGCATTTAGATTATAGCGGTAGACTCCTCCCTCAGTTAAATTAGGCAAAGTTGCGTCTGCTGTATTGGCGTTCTGGAGATCGGGTGGATCGGGTGGACTTCCTGTGCCAGGCGTTTTGATGAAGTTTTGCTTACTCCATGATATTCCAGTCATCGTGCCATCACCTACTTTGAGATGAATATCGAAATCTTGAACATCACCCTGAGCATCCCGCACATCCTTATGAAAAACCGTCAAGGCTACTTCATAGGCTTTTTCTTCGGCATCCTCAGCTTCTTGGTTCGTACCTACATATTCAATCTCTGTGCTGGTTTCTGATTTTCCTGATATTTCAGTATCTGGCGATACTCCGATATTGATCGCTGAAGTCCCCCATTCCCATGGGAAGACCCCACGGATTTTCATTGCGAGATTGCTCTGGATCGCCGGTGTCTATCTCAACCGGCAGGAGGAGGATCACCCGTTTTTCAGGGGTTCCTGCCTGATTGTAATCGGCGGTGCCGACGATGGCTGAGTGGGAGTTGATGTCGGTGAGGCTGATATTGGACCAGCCCTCGGTGTTGCTGATGAGATCGGTGACCGGTTTCTGCTGCTGGTTGAGGATGACTTCGTTGTTGCCGGCCAACATGACCAGCTGATCGGACAGCTTGCCCATGGGACTGTTAACCAGAGCTCCGGCAGCCGGGTCCCACAGCTCAAA
>JBCDJI010000002.1:0-233921 GCA_038748025.1 Verrucomicrobiota bacterium | reverse complement strand
TAGTCTTTAAATAGTATATTATTAATAATTGATATTCATCGCTAGCACAGCTAAAAAAATCAGCAGGTTCGGAAAGATCAATGACATGACCAGTTATTAGAAAGCTGGACCTATATTGGCTGTATTCTGCACCACGTCAAAGGGTTGTCTAAAATGCTGATAAATTCTTGCAGAGGCATTTGATGGAAACCCCTTATATCCAGGCAAACAGAAAGGATCCTGCAGTTCCGGGAACTAAAATTAAACTACCAGCAGGGATAAAGGCCATTGCTACAATGCTGTTTGTTTTCTACACAGCAAAGTTAGATCTGGTGCGGTATTTGTAGAAGTATCGCTACTCCTCTGAATTTGAAATCAAGGCAAAGGTGCAAAACATATTAATCAGGATAAATACTGGTGGTCTGCTATGATTGTACTAGTCTGTTGCACATTATGAGAAGATGCGTCTTTCCTGCGGTCGTTGGTCTGGCACTGGTGACGTTTTTTCATGTTCACGTTTGGGCATCAGCCAAGCCGATGGTACTGGATTTGAACGGGTGTTATCTGCGGGCACTGGTTCAGAGTGAGACGCTGGCCGTGGGTGGAGAGTCGATCCGACAGGCGGAGGCGCAGTACTGGCAGGCACTGAGTGCGGTGCTGCCGGAAGTGAATCTGGTGGCACGGCAGCGGTTGCAGAACCGTGACGGCAATGGATTTGTTGGTGGAAACGGGGATGATAACTTCAACAACGGCGGGGGAGGCGACCGGATTGACCGCTTTGATGCTCAGGTGCGGGTGCGGCAGACGATATTCAGCGGATTCCGTGATTATCAGTTACTGGGCGCTATCCGGGCAGAGGAACGCGCCACGCGTGCTGACCTGGTGCGGGACCGGCAGACACTGTTTCTGGATGTCAGTGATCTGTATTTTCAGATCTTAAGCCAGCGGCGGGACTTAGAAGTGCTGGCGGATTTGAATCTGGCTTTGAGTGATCGAGTTGCAGAATTGGACCAGCGGGTCAAGCTGGGGCGTTCCCGAAAAAGCGAGTGGCTGGCAGCACGCACCACGTTAGCGGAGAATCAGGTCAATCTCGAGGCTGGTCGCGGTTTGCTGGCCGCCAGTCGTGAACTGATGGCATTTTTACTGGGTCGGCCTGCACAGACTTTTGTTCTGGAGGAATCCAATGCGGGAGGGACGGGAAATAATGAGGCACTGGCAACGTATCTGACCAAAGTAGGCCAGCGTCCGGATCTGGCGGCAGGAGAAGAACGGGTCACAGCCAGCGAGCGGCAGGTTTCCTCCCAGCGGGCAGCTTTCTGGCCGACTGTGGATTTTCAGTTCAACTGGCTGGCATTGGAGGAACCGGAGCGGGATGACGAATGGAACCTGTTTTTCACTGCAACGCTGCCGGTATTCGATGGAGGTCTGCGCGCGGCAGAGCTTTCGGAAAGTAAATCGCTGGCACGTAGTTCGCGCCTGACGCTGGAACGTCTGCGTCGGCTGGCGGAATATGATGTGCGGCTGGCTTACTCTAATTTCAAAGCGAATGCGGCACAACTGATCCGGCTCAAGGAGGCTCTCCGTATCTCCCATGAAAATTTCATAGCGCAGAGTGAGGATTATGAGTTAGGTCGTGCCAGCAACCTGGATGTGCTGAATGCGCTGGTTCGCAAAGAGGAAGTGCGGCGGCGCTTTGCCGAGGCCGGTTATCAGATCCAGACGGATTTGAATGCCTTGCATGTGGCCGCTGGTGAAATTCCCCCGGAAAGGCCGTCTCCATGACCCTGTCCGAGTTGTCCATCCGGCGTCCGGTTTTTGCATGGATGCTGATGTCCGCACTGATTGTCTTCGGTGCGATCAGTCTACTGCGGCTGGGAGTCAGCCAGATGCCGGATGTGGATTTTCCTGTGATTGAGGTGCGCGTCACGTGGGAGGGGGCATCGCCCGAGCTGATTGAGGCGGAAATCGTCGATCAGATTGAAGAAGAGGTGGTGCAGATTGAGGGATTGAAGAAAATTACCTCGACCATGCTGCAGGGGCGGGCGACGGTTAAATTGGACTTTGACATCAGCCGCAATGTGGATGCCGCCCTGCAGGAGGTTCAGGCAGCGGTTAGTGAAAATCAGTATCCGGTGGGGGTGGATCCGCCTACACTGAAGAAGCGAAATCCTGAAGATGATGCCATCATGTGGATCGGGATCACCAGCAAGACGGATCGCCCACTGCTTGAACTCAACCGGCTGGCAGATAAATCATTAACGAGCCGGTTTGAAATTATGCCGGGAGTGGGAGAGGTGATTGTCGGAGGCTTAACCGAGCCGTCACTACGAGTCTGGGTGGACAATGAGCAGCTGAAGGCGCTGCAGCTGACGGTTTCGGATGTCGTGAATGCCGTCCGCACAGAGCATGCGGAAATTGCGGCCGGTTACATTGATAATGCAGAACAGGAATTCAATGTTCGAACCATGGGGGAGGAGTTTGAGCCGGAGGACATCGGTGCTATTCTCATTACCCAGCGCGGGAACCAACCGATCTACGACACTACAATCCGCATTCGGGATGTAGCCCAGGTGGAAGATGGCCTGGCGGACGTTCGCCGCAAGTCGTTTATCAGTGGAAAGCGGGGTCTGGGCATCGGAATCAAAAAGCAACGTGGAGCCAATCAGGTGGAAGTGGCCCGTTCAGCCCGTGAATTGATCGCAACGCTGCGGGAGGAATATCCGGATCTCAATTTTCAGATCAACGCGGATTTCTCCCGCTTCGTGGAGCAAACGGTCAACCATACCCAGAAAGAACTGCTGGTGGCGGCCATTTTGACAGCTCTGATCTGTTATCTGTTTCTGGGATCACTGCGGTCGGCCTTTAATGTGGTGCTGGCGATTCCTACCTCGATTCTCGGAACCTTTATTATCCTTTATTTTGCAGGTTTTTCGCTCAATCTGTTCACGTTACTGGCCTTGGCGCTGGCCATCGGAATCGTGGTTGATGATGCCATCATGGTATTGGAAAACATCGTCCGGCATTTTCGGATGGGTAAGAGTGCGGTGCAGGCGGCACGCGACGGAGCCAATCAGGTGTTTTTTGCCGCCATTGCAACAACGGTTGTGCTGGTTTCAATTTTCCTGCCGGTGGCTTTCATGGAAGGCGTTATCGGAAAATTTTTCTTCCAGTTCGGGATTACCATGTCGGCAGCCGTGCTGCTCTCTACGGTGGAGGCATTAACACTTACTCCCATGCGTTGTGCCGCCTTCATGCAGCAGCATGAACGCAGCCATTTTCTGTATGACCGCGTGCTGGATGTGCTGGATCGGCTGCGGGACGCGTATCTCAGGCTGCTTAAAATTCCGATTCGTCATCCTGGAATCGTGCTGGGAGTGACCATGTTGACGGTTCCATTAGCCTGGCTGGTGTATCAGCCGTTGCAGAAAGAATTTGTGCCGCCGCAGGACCAGGGGTTCTTCCGGATGATTTTGAAAGCTCCTGTCGGGACATCCTTGACGTCGATGGAATCAAAAGTCCGGCAGGTGCAGGATTGGTTGGAACAGCAACCGGATGTGGAGCGGTGGTTTATCACCGCGGGAAATTTCAGTGGTTTGACCAATGAGGGTTTTTCCACCGTGACGCTGGTGGATCCCGGTCGGCGGGGCCCGCAGCAGGTCGCCATGAACCGGGCTGAGCAGGAACTGCAGCAGGTGCAGGATCTGGTGGTGATTGTGCCGGATACCCAGATTCGTGGATTAACGGAAGGACGTAGTTATCCGGTGGCCTTTAACTTACGCGGTGGTGATTACGCGGTGCTGCAGCAAAAGGCAAACGAGATGATGGAAAAACTGCTGGCAGGTGGTCTGGCAGAAGGACTGGATACGGATTTTCGGGTGGATATGCCGGAACTCAGAATTATTCCGGATCGGGCGGCGGCAGCAAGACGCGGGGTTTCCATGCAAAATATTGGCGAGACGATCCAGGCGGCTTTAGGCGGAGTCCGGCAGGGAAAGTTTACCAGTGACGGAGAGCGGTACGATATCCGGGTGCGCTTGCTGGAGGAGCAGCGCCTGACTCCTGAAGCCGTCAATCAGCTCCAGATCCGCACTCTCTATGGGGAGTTGATTCCTCTGGCAGACGTGGTGGATATTGAAGTGGTTCCTACCGTTCAGCAGGTTTCCCGGATCAATCAGCAGCGGGCGGTATCGGTTTTCGGAAGTGTTGCTGAGGGGCAGTCCCAGGCAGCTGTGATTGAGGAAGTCCAGCGGTTAGGCAGGGAAATCCTGCCGGAAGGGTATACTCTGCATTTGGAGGGCGGCGCCGAAGCGTTTTCCAATTCATTTAAAAGCCTCAAGTTCACCCTACTGCTCTCCATCTTGCTGGCTTACATGGTGCTGGGATCCCAGTTTAACAGTTTTCTGCACCCGATTGCGATCCTGGTGGCTGTCGTTCCCGCCGGTCTGGGAGCCTTCATGGGACTGATGCTGATGGGTCAGTCGGTCAACCTGTTTTCGAGTATTGGCATGATTCTGCTGGTCGGAATTGTGACCAAAAATTCCATCATGCTGGTGGAGTTTACCAACCGTTTGCGCGTGGAAGAGGAAATGTCGGTTGATGAAGCACTGCTGCAGGCAGGTGGGATCCGGCTGCGCCCTATCCTGATGACTACCGCGGCGACCGTAAGCGCTGCGATTCCGGTCTTTCTCGGGCTGGGAACCGGCTCAGAAACACGTTCCCCGATGGCGACGACTATTATTTTTGGAATGCTGATATCCACTGCGGTTACGTTACTGGTGACGCCGGCTGTTTATAAATTACTGGCTCCTCTGGAGCGCACCAGGCCCGGGGGAGAAGACTATGATTTTGAGGGTTCGCAGGATGAATCTGATACTAACCATCGTTGAGCTTCCCATGATCTCTGGCTGAAAGCGCACACCGGATCGAAGCAAGATAGGGTTGAAAAGCTATTGCCGCCATGTAGTTTCGGCGATTCATGCATGGGTATATTGCAATTGCTGTCTTTCTCCCGTTACTGGCCGGATTACTGCTGGGGCCGTGCTCCGGTCTGCTGGGAAAGCGCGTCGGCTGGGTGGCTTTTTGGTTTCCGCTGATCTCCTTTGCGATGGTGCTGGTCGCAGGTGTGCAGGCGGGACCGACGCCGCATGTCCTGGTGGAATGGCCGTGGATTCCTTCGTTGGGGATTAATCTGACGTTTCTGGTGGACGGTTTATCGCTGCTGTTTGCCGGGATTGTGAGCGGGGTGGGGGTGCTGGTGTTCTTTTATGCCAACCAGTATTTCAAGGGGGATGAATCCCGCTACCCGCTGGGCCGCTTCTACAGCTACCTGCTGCTGTTCATGTCGGCGATGCTGGGCACCGTGCTTTCCGACAACCTGATGCTACTGTTCATTTTCTGGGAGCTGACGGGAATTACCTCCTTTCTGCTGATCGGGTTTTTACATGAGAAAGACGGTTCCCGAGCCGGAGCGCGCATGGCGTTGCTGGTCACGATGCTGACCGGCTTGTGCATGCTGGTGGGGATTGTGATTCTGCACCAGCTGACCGGAACGCTGTCGATCTCCGAGCTGATGGCGATGGATTTACCGGTGCCGCTGGATGGCACATTGATTAATGTCGTGCTGGTGCTGATTTTGCTGGGAGCATTCGGAAAATCGGCACAGTTTCCCTTTCAATTCTGGTTACCGAATGCGATGGCAGCACCTACTCCGGTCAGTGCTTACCTGCATTCAGCGACCATGGTCAAGCTGGGCGTTTTCCTGGTAGCACGCATTTATCCGATCTTTCTGGAGGTGGAATTGTGGGTGCCGGTGCTGACACTGGTCGGCTTCGGTACCATGCTGGTGGCCTCCTTTCTGGCACTACGTTCCAACGTGCTCAAGGCGATTCTGGCTTATTCGACAGTGACCCAACTGGGTGACCTGATCGGGCTGTATGGACTGGAAAGTCAGCTGGGAGTGTTTTCGGATTACTATCATATTCTGGACCACGTTTTCTACAAAGCCTGTCTGTTTATGGTAGTGGGGATTATTACGCATTGCACCGGTTGCAAGGATTTGCGGGATCTGGGCGGATTGCGTCATTCAATGCCGCTGCTGGCAATCGCCTCCGGCATTGCCTGCGCTTCGATGGCGGGGTTACCGCTGACCATGGGATTTGTGGCCAAGGAAATGCTGCTGGCGGATTTTGCGATTCTGCTGCGTGAGGGACCTTGGACAGCATGGGCAGCGTTCGTTTTTCTGGTGCTGGCCTCGATCATGAAAATCGCTTTCAGCTGCCGTCTCTTTTACTACCTGTTTTTTAGGCCGGTGCCGCAACAAGTGCAAAAACATCTGCATATTCCTTCAATCCGTTTCCAGTTGCCACCACTGATTCTGGCGGGCTGCAGTCTGGTTTTCGGATGGGTTCTGGCACTTCCCGAAGCGCTGCTGCATTATCTGCACGTGGACGGGCTGCAGACACGCGAGGGCCACCTGGCGATGTGGCATGGGGTGAATATAGAGCTGGCCATCAGTCTGGCGATCATCAGCGCCGGGCTTTCATTGTTTTTATATGGTCGCGGAACCCACTGGCGCTGGACTGAGATTCCGCGGTTCCTGCGGTTTGATGACTTCTTTGAGCGTGGCTTGCTGCAGTTCAACGCGTTCACAAAATTTATCACCAAAATGCTCCGCTCCGAGTCACCGGCGGATTATCTGCCGGTCATGGTCACCCTGATGGTGTTGGCGTTTGGCGGTTATCTGATGAACGCTGTGGAGTTGAAGGCTGGTGCGGCGTTCATCATGGAAGACTGGGAATTTCAGGCGAATACGCTGCGGGTATTTGTGGCGACACTGATCGGTCTGTCCACGCTGGGTGTGGTGCTGCTTTCACGCTGGACCAGCCAGCTGATCATGCTGTCAGTGGCCGGATTCCTCATCACCTTTTACTTTGTTCTGTACCGGGCACCGGATCTGGCGCTGACCCAGATTCTGGTGGAGTCCGCCACGCTGATTTTGGTCCTGCTGCTACTGGCAAGGTTTCCGAAGTCAGCGCAGCAGGGAGAAGACAGGGAACTCTTGCACGGGATGCGGAATTTGATGAACCTGGTGATTTCACTGGGACTCGGAGCGGTGGTGACCTGCATGATTCTGGTAGCAGGCGCCAAAGCACCACCCACCCGACTGGGTGATGCATTTCTGGCGCAGACGGTCAGGCAGGCGGAAGGCTCGAATGCGGTGAATACGATTCTGGTGGATTTCCGTGGTTTTGATACCATGGGAGAGATTGCGGTGCTGGTTATTGCAGTGTTAGGATCGATCGGGTTGTTTTTCCGCTATAAACGATCCGATCAGCAGCGGGAACAAAGGGCTTTGGGCGCACCGGGGTTCGGCATTTTTCAGCAACATCCCGGAGAGAGGAGGGAGCGATGAAAAATCCTGATTCCTTTATTCTCAAAACGGCCGCGAAGATTCTCTTTTTCTTCATCAATATCTTTGCGGTTTATCTTTTATTGCGTGGACACAATCTGCCGGGGGGTGGCTTCATTGCCGGGCTGGCATCAGCGATTTCGGTGGTCCTGCTGGGGTTGGCCGTCGGTTTCAGGGAGTTTGAAAAGATGTGGCGGTTTGACCCGATGAAGCTGGCAGCCTGGGGACTGCTGATCTCCATCAGCACGGCCCTGATTCCACTGGTCATTCCTTCCCAGTTTGAATACGGCAGTTTTTTTGAGCATAAAATGCTCCATTTCGGGGATATCCATGTGGGAACCACGCTGCTGTTCGACGTCGGGGTCCTGTTGGTGGTGATCGGGATCTCGGTGAAAGTGGTCTATGTGCTGGCGCGCTCGACAGCCAGGCGCGATTCACTGGTGGGTCAGGAACGGTATGATTATTCCTCTCCGGTGGAAGAACCGATTGAGGCAGCGCGTCGGAATGACCCGGAGGAGGTTCAAGATGGTTCTTGAGACGGCCATACTCATCGGCCTGCTGTTTTCGGTGGCCACCTTTCTGATCCTGCAGAAGAGCTTTGTGCGAATTTTGTTCGGATTTATCATACTCTCCAATGCAGCCAACTTGTTTGTTCTCAGTATGTCCGGATCTCCGGACGGCAAAGATGGACCGGTAATATTACGGGATGGCCTGATGGTCGATCCGCTGCCGCAGGCACTGGTGCTGACTGCGATCGTGATCGGGTTTGGGGTAACCGCCTATCTGGTGATTCTGCTGTATCGGATTTTCCTGGATCATGACACGACCAACGTGGATGAGCTGTATGCCGAAGATGCTTTCAATGAGGAGGGAGCGGACGCGGTAAGTTCTGAGGTTGAAGAAGTGACCGGATCCGTCGGGGAGGATCGCGCATGAATACCGTGGCATTACCATTTGTGCTGCCGTTCCTGACGGCGATTTTACTGCTGATCTGGCGTAGACCGTCACCACGGCGGCATTATTTTATAATGGCATCCGTGATTGGGCAGAATGTGCTGGCAGGTTGGTTGATTTACGAGATTTTTACGAGTGGTAAGCCGCTGGTTCTGGCGATTGGCGGATGGACGCCACCACTCGGGATCGTGCTGGTGATTGATCTGCTGGCGGCCATCATGCTGGGGTTGTCAGCACTGATGCTACTTGGATGTGTCCTGTTTCGCTACGTGTCGATATCTCCAGCCATTGAACACCCGCTACGGCAGCCGTTGGTGCAGTTTCTGGTGGCAGGAATCAATCTGACCTTCATCACCGGTGACCTGTTTAACCTGTTTGTGGCATTTGAGATTATGCTGATTGCTTCGTATGCGTTGCTGACCCTGGAAGCGGACGACTGGGACGTGAAGCAGGCGTTTCCGTATCTGTCGATCAATTTACTGGGCAGTGCGATGTTCCTGATTGCGATTGGGTTTGCCTACGGAATTTTTGGAACGCTGAATATGGCCGACATTGCCAGCACGGCGATGAACATGGCCGATGATCCGCGAGTGACTTATTTAGGCTTGATGCTGGCAGTGATTTTCGGGATCAAGGCAGGTCTGTTCCCCCTCTACTTCTGGCTGCCGAATAGCTATCCGATTCTACCAGCTTCCCTGGGAGCGCTTTATTCCGGCATGCTGACCAAAGTCGGGGTCTATGTCTTGCTGCGCACCTTTACTACCATGTTGCCCCATACGCTGGACGGAGTATATCTGCTGTTGGCTTGGATGGCTGGTTTCACGATGATTTTCGGGGTGCTGGGCGCCATTTCCCGCAACTTTGTTCGGGGCATTCTTTCTTACCATATTCTCAGCCAGATTGGATATATGGTATTGGCGATCGGGTTATTTACGAAGACCGCGATTGCAGCCTGTATCTTTTACATCATTCATCACATCATTGTTAAAGCGACGCTGTTTCTGATTGGAGGAGCCATTACCTGCCTGAATGGAACAGATCATCTAAAGAAAACCGGTGGACTGTGGGCCGTGGTCCCTGTGCTGGGGGTCTGCTTCCTGATTCAGGCGATGTCGCTGGCAGGAATTCCACCGCTGAGCGGTTTCTGGGGGAAGTATGTCATTTTTGTGGAAGCGGTGGCGTTGGGTCATACGGCAGGTGGATATTATTACATCCTGGTAGCTGCTGCAGTGATTGCCGGTATCCTGACCCTTTATAGCATGCTTAAGATCTGGAATGAGGCGTTCTGGAAGGCGGCAGTGTCCGGACAGCAGCCGCGGTTGGATGATCGACGTTGGATCGGAATGACAGCAGTGATCGGATTCTTCTGTGTGATTTCACTGGCGATCGGTCTGGGAGCTGAAGGGGTTTTCCAGCTAGCCGAGCAGGCAGCAGAAATGGCGCTGGATCAGCAAGAGTATATTCATGCGGTAATGAGTATCCGTGGGAAAGGAGTCGCACCGTGAATAAATCCATTGTAATGCACCTGGGGCTGGCGTCTCTGTGGCTGCTGCTGACGGGAGGAGGGCCAGTGAGCTTCATCATTGGCCTGGCGATAGCTTACGGCCTGCTGGCACTGTTTAAGTCGGTATTGGGTAGTGAGGATTATGTTCGCCGGGTGGCAGCGTTCCTTATTTTCCTGTTGGTCTTCCTGCGTGAGTTTCTGCAGTCCAATTTTGCTGTTGCCAAAGCGGTGCTGTTCCGTGCGAGTGAAGACATTCATCCTAATTTTATCACCTACGATGTGGCAGACATGAAGTCCTGGGAAATTTTTCTATTGAGCCACTGTATCACGCTGACACCGGGCACGACTTCAGTGGATCTGATCGACGGGGGTAATACCTTAATTGTGCATGCCTTTGATGCGGATGAACCGGATGAGGTGCGGCTTCAGATCGATTCCACCCTAAAACAGGCGATACTGAGGTTTTCCCGATGATGACGTGGATCAGTATTTTCTGTAGCGTGATTCTGATGTTCGGTATCCTGGCCGGACTGTTCCGCATGGCGGTAGGGCCGACGATTCTCGACCGCATCCTCGCTTTTGATATGGTGGCCATCAGTGCCGTGGCCCTAATGGGAATTCTCTCGATTAAATGGCATACTGAACTGTTTCTGGAACTGATTCTAGTTTTCAGCCTGCTGGGTTTCTTCGGAACCGTTGCACTGGTATTTTACTTGCAGCAGACCTATCCCGCCTATCGTGCGGATGAACCGGAACAGGAGGATGAGCATGATGGCAATGTTTGAAACAGTCCGGCCGGTGCTGACATGCATTCTGCTGGTGACAGGCACGGTCTGGATCTTGCTGGCCTGTCTGGGACTCCTGCGCCTGCCGGATTTGTTGTGCCGTTCGCATGCCATGGGCAAAGCGATGACGCTGGGTATCACGTTGATTCTGCTGGCGGTCGCGTTGCAGCTTGGTGCGGAAAAAGCAGGATTGAAAGTGCTGCTGGCCATCCTGTTCCAGTTCCTGACCATTCCGGTAGCGGGTCATCTGGTATCTCTGCTGGCGTATCGCAAAAACATGCCACGATGGAGGCACCGGCCGATGGATCGTCATAAGCGAAGTGCCGAAGATTCGAATCCTTAGTTTCTTAATTCGGTAGACAGGATATCGGGAAATAAGGCAGCTATTTTTCTTCCGTAACCGGACTGGTCAGCGTGCCGATCTGGTCGATGGTGACGGAGACTATATCACCGGGCCGAAGCCAGCGTTGAGGGTTGCGTCCCATGCCGACACCACCAGGGGTTCCAGTAAGGATGACCGTGCCTGGTGTCAGGGTGGTGCTTCCGCTCAGGAATTCGATGATAGAAGGGACATCGAAAATCATATCAGCCGTGTTGGATTGCTGCAGCAATTCACCATTAACCTCCGTACGGATCTCCAAATCATGCGGATCGGGAAGTTCATCAGCCGTAATGATCTGTGGGCCCAAGGGACAGAAGGTATCGAATGACTTGGCCCGGCACCACTGGTGGCCACTGCGGCGAAGCTGCCAGTCACGGGCACTGACATCATTGGCGCAAGTGTAGCCTAGAATATAATGACAGGCATCTGCCCTAGATATGTTTTTGCCCCTTTTCCCGATAACAACAGCCAGTTCACATTCGTAATCAACTTCATCACTGCGGAGGGAGCGGGGGAGTTGGATCGGTGCGCCAGGATGATTGAGTGCAGTTGGAGCTTTCATAAAGAGCACGGGCGCCTTCGGAATTCTGGCACCCACTTCTGCCGCGTGCTGCTTATAATTTAATCCAATACAAAGAATCTGGCTGGGAACCACCGGAGCCAGCAGCCGATGGACTTTAGTTGTCAGCCCGGTCGGTTCGATCTTTTGAAAGATATCGCCAGAGAGCACCTGTGCGGCGTTGTCATGCTGGGGGATACCGTAATGGGTTTCTCCTTCACCGTCGAGAAAGCGGATAATTTTCATTAAAAATATCTAACCCCGGGAGCTGCAAAACTCCATGCGAAAGCGTGTGTTCAGGAATGATGCCGATTGTTTCGGTCAAACTTCGAAAAAATGAAAGAAAGGATGCAGGGCTTTATGCTAATCCTTTTTACTGCGGATTTTAGTAGCTGTCATGCCTGGGCCGGCCGGCATTAACGAGCGCTCCTTCAGGCATTTCAGGTTCGAAAGGTTTGTCGGAGTTTAGAAAGTCATCGCAGGTATTAAAGAATTCTGCCTCGGTTTTTACGCGGCGGATGCAATGCAGGAAAACATCATCCGGATCAATACCCTGAGCGATGAAGTTCATGTATTTTTTCATTTTGGCCACATGATACTTTTCCTGTATTTCGGGTGGTCGGGTGAGGCGGTATAAGCGCTCAATATAAGTGCGGAGATCGCGCAGGGTGGGCTGTGTCTGCACCTGACCGGTTTCATACAGTTCGCGGATCTGGTTCCAGATCCACGGGTTGCGGATGGCACCGCGACCGATCATCCAGCCGCTGGCTTGAGTGGCTTCGTGAATGGTTTTTGCCATGCCGGCACTGAGTACATTGCCGTTGGCGATGACGGGAAAGTGGCTGGCATCGAATCGGCGGACGGCTTTATGGATCAGATCGTAGTGCACATGGGCCCGGTACATTTCCTTCACGGTGCGACCATGCAGTGTGAGCATGTCGATATTGTGCTGTTCCAGCACGTCCAGGATCGCGCCTTGTTCGGATGTGTCGTAGAAGCCAAGCCGCGTCTTGACCGTGAAGGGAATCGAGATGGCAGTACGGAGTGCGGCCAGGATTTGATGGAGCAGTTTCAGGTTCCGCAGCAGGCCGCCACCCGATGATTTTTTGCAGACGATCGGGGCGGGGCAACCTACATTGAGGTCGATCGCTGCAACCTGACGGGCTTGCAGAAATTCAGCGGTGCGAACCAGATCGGGAATGCTTTGACCGATCATCTGGGCAACGGCTGGCCGCTTGGAAGGGTTCTGATCGATACAGGCGAGAATATTCTTTTCCGGTTTGGAGTTTTGATGGACACGAAAGTATTCGGTGAAATAAATGTCGGGTCCCCCATACTGGTGCATGATTTCCCAGAAGGGCAGGTCGGTAACATCCTGCATGGGAGCCAGCACCATGACCGGGCGGGTTAGCGGGAATTGTTGGCGTAAGATCTGACTCATGCTTTCAGAACGGCAAGCTTGCCCAGGTTACTAGTTTCTGCTCTGGCAATCCTGTGACCACCATTCCCGGACCGGTTCCATGGGCAGGCCGATAACATTAGTGCGGGAACCCTCAATACGCTCGATGATATCTTCTCCCCGATCCTGCAGCGCATACGAACCTGCTTTATCCATAACATGCACCTGGACCATATATTCACGGATCTGTCCGAGCTCCAGCGGCTTGAAGGTAACCCAGGTGCGACCGATGAATTCTTTAACGGAATTGGCTCGGTGGTTGAGCCAGATGACAGCAGTAATCACTTCATGCGTGTTGCCCGCCAGCAAGGTCAGCATGCGTTCGGCATCCTGGGGATCCAGTGGTTTTCCGAGGATTTGACCACTGCAGTAGACTACGGTATCGGCAGCTAAGACCAGGGAACCGGTATGCTGTTCGGCAACTGCTTCAGCTTTCATGCGGGCATTGATCTTTGCCAGTTCATGCGGCGGAAGCTCCGGGTTTGTTTCGGCAGAAAGTTCGTCCACATCAGGTGAAATAGCACGAAACAGGATGCCTGCCTCACGCAGCAGATGACTCCGGCGTGGCGAACTGGAGGCAAGAATGAGTTCCATCGTTAATGAGTGATGGGGGGGCAGACGGAGGATTAGAGGCTTTGCATCGCCGTCCGGTTTTCTGCCAGAGCGTTCACATTACCTTTTTCCAGCAGGATCAAATCCTTGAGAATATTCAGAGTTTCTTTCAGATGAAGGTCGCGGGCGTAGTCACGGATGGTGGTGTCTTCTTCCGTATTCTGTTCGTCCTCTGAATTTTCAGCTGTTGCTACATACTTCTCAACTTTTTCCACAATATCCAGTTTTTCGTCAAACTCGATGGTCAAAATTTCCGGACTGGTTTCTTCAAAGCTGTCTACCAGCGTTTCCAGTTTTTTGCGCCGGTTCTGATCTGCCAGAATTTCATCGATACGAGTGCCGGCATTGAGTGATACCTGCTTGTGTTCCAGGCGTTCGCGCAGGTTGGCAATATCTTCATTGAGGCTTTTAAATGCTTCACTGGCGGCAATACGTTGCTGGCTTTCTCTGGAAAGCTGGGTAACCACCTGATTAAGATCCTGATCCACCTTGGTAAATTCTGCCGGAGCAATCTGATCCCATGGCAACGCATGTGGCAGTGTTCCTTCACCAATCTCGAGATATTCATTCGGGGAGGGGAGTTGGATGTCCGGAATAACTCCCCGCTTCTGAGTGGAATCACCGTTAGGCAGGTAAAATTTTTGAATGGTCAGCTTGACCGCACCGACCGAAGGACTCTTGGTTCCCAGCGGGGCCAGGAAACGACCCACTTCAGTAACCGTCTGCACCGTTCCCTTGCCATGGGTGCTGGAGTCACCGATCACGACGGCACGACCGTAATTCTGCAGTGCACCTGCGACAATCTCGGAGGCGGAGGCACTGAGCTTGTTGGTCAGTACGATAAGAGGTCCGTCATAGAGGCTGCCTGAGTTTTCGTCTTCAAAAACCCTGCGGTGACCCTTGGAGTCCTTGATCTGCACCACGGGTCCGTTATCAATGAACAAGCCGGCCAAGCGGATCGCCTCGTCCAGCAAGCCTCCCCCGTTACTGCGCAGATCGAGCACCAGTCCGTCGATTTGCTTTTCATTCAATTTTTCCAAAAGGATGGCAACATCATCTGTCGTGCTGGTGCCGCGCTCTTTTTTGCCGAAGAAGTTGATTTTGCGAGGTCCGATGTCGCCATAAAAGGACGGTAGCTTGATGATTCCGAGCTTCATGGAATGGTCATCACCGAGAGGTTGTTCAATCACTTTGGCCTGTGCCTTTTGCTGGGAGAGCTTGATCTCGTCACGCACAATAGAGATTTCCTTGCGGGTAGAGGAGTTCTGATCAGCAGGGATGATCTCAAGTCGGACTACAGTTCCTTTTTTTCCCCGAATAAGGCGCACAGCATCACGTAACTTCATATCTATAATGTCGGTAAGCTCACCATTACCCTGTGCGACCCCGGTAATTTTATCATTGATGTGGATCTGGTCAGAAATATCAGCCGGCCCTCCCTTGATGACTTCTTTAATCGTGCAATAGCCATCTTCACTGGAGAGCACTGCTCCAATACCGAACAGCTTCTGATTCATGGAGATGAAAAAATCCTCATAGGATTTTTGACTCAGATACAGGCTGTGCGGGTCATAGACCGTGGCCAGCGAAGACAGGTAAGTCTCTACAATATCTTCGCTGTCGGTTTCCCGAATGTATTTGGCACGACGCATATGGCGGTCATGCACGATTTGGATTACTTCATCACTCAGGCGGAAGTCGGATGCCTTCATTTCGGGTAGTTCGCCATCGTCTTCGGAATCTTTACTGAACTGGCTTTGCAGCAGTTCATACTTCAAGCGGCGTTCCCACAGTTGATCTGCGTCCGAAGCATCTGCAGGCCAGTTAGCCTCCTGGCGGTCGGTGGAATAAGTCTCATTACTCTCAAAAGTAAACGGCTGATTCAGGCGTGCTTTAGTCCAGGTAACGCGACTTTCGAAACGCTCTTTGAAGCGGTTGAAAATCTCAAATGCCGGGGAAATGTCCCTATATTCGATGGTTTTCTGACCCAGCGAAGAGCCATATTTTTCGATAAATTCGTCGTAGTCGCCCTGCAGAAAATACAAATGATTATAATCCAGTGTCTCCATGTAATTCTCAATCCATTCGCGGGAGACACTTTCATTAATCGGGTGCTTGGCGAAATGTTCTTCCTGCAAAAAACGAGATACCATGAAGGCGACATCTTTCAGCTTGGGATCGAGATCCTCCTGAGCGGAGGTCATCCCGGGCAGAAAGGTTACGGCCAAGAGCATTGCAGCCAGTCCGGATCTGTAAGGAAGACTTTTCATGATTGAGACATTATCCTATCTTATGAACTATCTTTTGTCACATAGTCATCTACTAAAAATGTGCCAATTTGTCAGTACTGTATGGATTTTTTTACAAATTTTGGGACGTTGGCTTGCGAATTAGCGGTTTGGAGTTTGCTGATTGCCGGAATTGCGGGGTCCATATTACCGGTGATTCCCGGTTCTCCACTGGTTCTCGCGGGTGCCATCCTGCATAAACTGCTTTTCCCCGAGGCGACAGAATGGTGGCTGATTGTTTTATTGATCGGTGCTGTGGTGCTGGCCGTAGTACTGGAATGGCTGGGAGGCATGCTGGGGGCAAAGTATTTTGGTTCGTCCAAGTGGGGTATCATCGGGGCGCTGGTCGGTGGGCTGATCGGTTTATTTTTTTCGCTTCTGGGAATTCTGATCGGGCCGATTATCGGTGCGGTCCTGTTTGAATGGTGTCTGGCCAAAAAAGAACCATTGCTGGCCGCCAAAGCAGGATTGGGAGTGATCGTCGGCATTGTGGGTGCTAACGTGACCCATTTTATAATTTGTCTGCTGATGGTCATCAGCTTTGCGGTGGACGCTTACCTGATTTAGTATTCCACTGTAGAAATGTATTGAGCCAGACTGAAGTCTGCAGCAACTTCCTGTGGTTTCCACTGGCCGTTGGCAGTCAGGCGGAAGCTGCCGACATATTTTTTACCCCGCCATTTCTGAGGTTCAATCATGGACAACCGGAAGCAGGTCTCTTCCCGATAAAGGTAATACTCATGCCCGATGACGGGTTCAAAGCTGAAATCACTCTCGTAGACCATTTTGTTCCAGTTAAAAGCATCAATGACATCAATATACTCCTGCCGGATGGCATCCAGTTTCTGGGAGAGCTCGCGTTCGACCTCGGTAATGTTGCGGGATTTAAAACTGCTTAAATCGGGGGGGGTAATGTTGGGGCTGAGTGTGGAAGTCGGATAGGGCATGTACGCCAAATTTGAAACTTCCGGCGATTCCTCGTGTAATTCAACCAATGATCCCTCGTTATCCATCGGCATGAGTATATCGTACCGCCCCGGAAGTGCAAATGGCTTTGAAGCATCAAAGTTACTTAAGTTGGCACCGTGTATGCTAGTAAATGGTAGTGAACGAGGAACCCATACAGGAGGTGGACCAGCAGGCACGTCCGTTTGTACTGGAAAAGCGGGGTGGAACGCATGTGATCCTCTCGCTGGAAGAATTGCACCAGCGGTGGGAGCAGGATAAGTGTCAGGCTTCAGACCGCATCATCGACAAGCGCACCGGCAAGCAGTTTCCTGCAGTCGCGTTAGGATTGCTGGCAGGTCTGGAAAAAAACACAGGACTTATCAACATGCTGCAATAGCGGAGGCTAAAAAAATGGTCTTTGGTTCGGCCCATAGCTGGTATTAGCCGGTTGCAACTTATCAGCCGTCGGGTAAACTGAAGTCAGAAAATGGAATCATCAAGCAAAGTCCGCATCGACAAGTTTCTCTGGTCAGTGCGTCTTTACAAGACCAGGTCGCTGGCTGCCCGGGCTTGTCAGGGTGGTCAAGTTAAAGTCAACGGGCAGTCGATCAAAGCAGCGCACTCTGTGAGGAGCGGGGATATTATCACCGCCCGTCGTACTGGATGGATGAAAACCATCAAAGTCATTGATTTGTTGGAAAAACGGGTCGGTGCTGCCAGAGTCGGGAAATTTATAGAGGATCTGACAGCTGCGGACGAATACCGGCGAGCCCGGGAAATCCGTGAAGCTAAGGAAATCACCACCCGCCATCAGGATAGCTTCAAGCATAAAAAGAAGGCTCGTCCGACCAAGCGTGACCGTCGTCAGATGGAGTCGTGGTTTAAAATGCACACAGATTCATCATTGTAGCGTGGGTCGTGGCAGTTGGTTCCCTGCCGTTGCGAGATTCTGACAGATCTCGAATCTGAAGCCATCCTGCATCCGCAGGAAACGGACCATGCTAGTCTTAAATTTTTAAATCTGAAAATTGTCTGCAGGCTTTTTCCCATTCTATCAGTGTATCAACGTCTTCAAGCGGCTCGAAGCGAATGAGCGAGATATCAAGCGAGGCCGCGTTGGCAATGAGTTGGGTAGCCACCGTTTCCGTGCTCCAGTGGATGCCCTCAAATAATCCCGGATGCCAGCGCTTCATACCCAGTGTCACATAGCCGCCGTCAAGGGCGGGCACCATCGCCAGATCATGCCGCTGTAGTTCGGCTTCCAACTTCCGGAGAATTTCCATACTTAAATACGGGCAGTCGCCACCGATCAGAGCCACCGGACCGGAAGGGCAACTTTCGACGGCAGCCTGCTGCCGTTCACCGAGACCGCTATCTGGCTGCGCCATGTATGGAAACTCCGACCCCAGCCATTTTCGGAACATGTCTTCCGAGTTCTGCGGGGTATAGTGGATGCGGACATTCCACTCCGGTGGGATTTCGTGCAGCTGCCGCCGCACTAACTTCTGGTAGGCTGCACAGGCTTTTTCGTTATCGAGTCCGGCTGCCAGACGGGTTTTGACCTGACCGGGCATCGGAGCTTTCAGCAGGATGGCGGCCGTCATAGATGGGCCCTCTCATTTCTTCGGATGCAAATCCAATATAGAAATCCCATGATAAACGGCAGCCACAGAAAACCGGATTCGAACGGAGTGAGTTGCCAGGGGTTGCCCTCTCCGGTCCATGTGGCAGTGCGCTCCTGCAGAATAAAATAGGCAAAACCGGTGATGCTCACTAACCGGATGCCAAGGTTACGGGAGGCGACCGCAAACGGGATGAGCCAGGTGAAATACCAGGCATGCACAGCAGGGGAGAGGATCAGTAGCAGAAAGAAAAACCACTCGGCAACCTTGACCCAGCTCCTCCCTTTGGCAATCAGCACCAGGCAGCCGAGTGCCAGTGGCACGGTAAAGAGCTGGTTCATCCGGTGGCTGTCCGGCCATATTTTTTCAATGATGCCTGGAATGAACTCAGCGCTGCGGGCGGTCATGACAAAGTTCCCGGAATCCGAACCCGGGATGTGGAGCGGTATGCCGTAAAAGAGGATGGCACAACCGAACAACAGCGGTAGCAAGGCACATATCCCGGAGATGGCGGCATGCCGGAGACCGAAGTGCTTCCAGATCTGGATACCGGTAAATGCCAGTAACGGCAGCGAAACCAGTTTGACCCCCACACTTATTCCGAGTAGCAGACAGGCCAGTAGCCATGGTTCAAATCTGTCTGCTGCGTCCCGACGATCTACCAGCAGCCAGGCTGCAATCAATGGCAGAATGAACAGGCTATCGTAATGTCCTCCACCTGCGAAGTTATAAATCACCAGTGGATTCCATGCATAAAGCAGCGTGGCAACCGTGCCAAAGCGTCGTAACAACAGCCAGCAAACCGCCAGATCTGCCAGCATAAAGACGGATTTAAACAACAAGACGGATTCTGAGATGCCCGCGAATATACGGAAGAGCAGTTGGGTCAGTGGCGGGTAAATAGCAGTAACGTTCGGGTGATTGATCAGTGACCAATACTCGGTACGTAGCGGTTGCAGTTCAGCCGAGCCCGGTGGGGTCAGATAGGGCGAGTACCCATGCCACTGGATCATGCCTTCCCACAGGTAGCGCCAGATGTCATCACCCGGATACATCGGCAGAAGCAGGAGTCGTGCGCCCACCGCAACGCCCCAGAACCACCATACGTTTAATGATCGGATTCCCCAGCAGAGAATGAATCCGAATGATGCAATTGCCGCGCCGACTAAAAAATTGGGAACGGTTCCCGCGATGTGAAATTCACCATGTGGCAGCATGCATACAGATCCCCACAGCACAAAAAAGCCAGCCAGCAGAGTCAGAGCGAGGCGGGCCACAGTTTTGTCCAAAAACAGGGAAGCCAGCGTGGAAAGAATGACGGATCCGGCCTGAATGCTACCCTTAAGACTGCCTGAAATCTTGGAGGTACCACCCTGGCGGGGGCGATAGTTCATCGGGATTTCGCGGAACGGGATTTTAAGTTCTGCGATCCGCGCCTGCATTTCTACCGTCCACCCGAAACCGCGATCCTGCATACCGATCTGTTGATAGGCCTCGCGGGAGATGAGTCGCAGCGGTCCGAGATCGTGAAACCGGGCTCCCCAGCCGACCCGGATCAAAGTGGAAGCCAGTCCGTTTCCAAAGTTCTGGACTGGAGTAAGCCTGGATCGGCTTTCTGCCGAGGATCTGCGATCTGCCAGCACAAATGGGACATCTGCTGCGGCCGCCAGCATCTCCGGCAGGACAGAGAGATCATCACTACCGTCCGCATCGCAGTAGAGCAGCCACTTGATCCCATCCGGCAGCTTTTGTGATCCCGTCCAGCATGCCTGGCCGTAGCCGCGCCGTTTTTCGGTGATCACCTCCGCTCCGGCGTTGCGGGCTATGTCGGCGGTACCATCCGTGCTCCCGTTATCAACTACGCGAATGTGTTGGAGCCCGAACGATTGCAGATCATGAATCACTCCCGGCAAGGCGTCCTCTTCATTGAGCGCGGGAATGATAACCAGAATCTGTTCAGGTGAGACGGACATGGGTGTGAATAGGAATGATGCGCGGATAGTGCTGAATATTCCAGACGCTTTATGTGCTACATCAAGACTTCTGCTCCTGCTCAAAACACGCAACATCAATGAGCAATAGCAGGAATCCAGAGTATGGCTAACGCGGTTCTTGATAAGAGTCAGAGTTTAAGATTACATATGCGCCATGTCTAAAGGTCCGGTTTCCGAATTTATTCAACACCATTACCGTCACTTCAATGCCGCAACTGTCATGGATGCGGCGAAAGGGTATGAGCAGCTGCTCAACAACGGCGGTAACATGTTCATGACGCTGGCCGGGGCGATGAGCACCGCGGAACTGGGCCTCTCACTGTCCCGGATGATCCGCCGGGACAAAGTTCACAGCATCTGCTGCACGGGAGCGAATCTGGAGGAAGATCTGTTCAATCTGGTAGCTCACGACCATTACGAGCGTGTTCCCGGTTATCGTGACCTGACGGCACAGGATGAGCAGGCGTTGCTGGATCGTCATTTGAATCGTGTTACTGATACCTGCATCCCGGAAGAGGAGGCGATGCGGCGCATCGAGCACGTGATGATCGATTTGTGGCAGGCGGCAGAGGCGGAAGATCAGCGTTACTTCCCGCATGAATTCATGTATCAGGCGCTGCGCTCCGGATTACTGGAGCCATATTACCAGATTGATCCGCAGGACAGCTGGATGCTCGCCGCCTGTGAAAAAAACCTGCCGATCTACGTGCCGGGCTGGGAAGATTCCACCTTGGGTAACATCTTTGCTGCTCATTGTCTGGCAGGAGAGATCCAAAGCCCGACCCTGATAAAATCCGGTGTCGAATACATGATGCATCTGGCAGAATGGTACAGCGAAGTAACTGCCGACACCGGGTTGGGCTTTTTCCAGATCGGAGGTGGCATTGCCGGTGACTTCCCGATCTGTGTGGTGCCGATGCTGCATCAGGATCTGCGTCGCAGGGAAGTACCGCTGTGGGCCTATTTCTGCCAGATCAGCGACTCCACCACCAGCTACGGCTCCTATTCGGGAGCGGTCCCCAATGAAAAAATCACCTGGGGTAAGTTAGGGGTGGATACACCCAAATACATTATCGAATCGGATGCCACCATTGTAGCTCCGCTGATCTTTGCGTATTTGTTGGGTGAGTAATTTACTGTAGAGACGCAGAGAACGCACACGGATCTTGTTAACACTCATAATCTAAGTGGAATGCAAATCTCGCAGATGTCGATAATCCCATATATTTCAGCTTTGCGTTCTCAGTATTAAAACAGGCCTCGGTTCGCTTATTTAAGCAAGTTGTAATCAAAGAGCCGCATGATGCCGAGCATGCTGGCGAAGAGAACCAAGGTGACGACGCATGCAAGTCCCAGAGAGGTGTAAAACGAGTAGCGGGCCAGAAACCAGGGCAGGCTGAGGAACAGGCCTAGCGACGGCAGCACCAACCAAAAGACCTGGATCGAAAAGGTGGATAGTTTCTGAACATCATGCGTGTCGGTATAAATCCAGATCATCGACAGGATGGAAACCAGGGGTAAGGAGGCTAGCAGCGCGCCCCAGAAACCGAATCGCTGAGTCGTCTCCGAAACAGCGATGATCAGTGCCAGACTGATGATTATTTTAAATAGATAGAGCATCAGACTTATGCTTTGAGGAATGCAATTCCTGTCTGGAAGTCCGGGACGTTGATGTCTAGATCGCGGGTCGCCGGTTCAGGGTCTCCGTTTTGATCTTCCTGCAACATCAGCATCTGGTCGGTATTCATGACGGCAATCGGGGAAAAGTGTTCCACCACCCAGGCGGCGATCCGCATAATCTCGCCCGGCACCGGGAACAATACCGGTTGTTGGCGTGTCAGGAAGTAATACGGCAGGAAGAACGGAACAGCGGGGAGACTTACATCCAGTTGCACCGGCTTAAGGCCTTTGGCTTTGGCGATGGCAGCCAGCATGTCCGCCATGGAGATCTGCGGACCACACAGTTCATAGGTCTTGCCGACAGCAGATTTGCGGGTCAATGCGCTGACAAAGGCTGCGGCAACAGCGGTAACGGTGACGGGCTGCATCAGCGAAGTGCCTTGGTAGGGCAGCGGCATGGCCCCTAGGCTGGCCAGTGAGAACGGGAAGTCCATCAGGGTGGAAAAGGCACGGACAAACTGATCCTGCCGCCCGTATATGACCGAGGGGCGGAACACGGTCCAGTCAAGATCGGATTCACGCACTAAATTCTCCGCCGCCCATTTGGTCTGATGGTAGCGCGAGGGTGCCAGCGGACGCGTGCCGATGGCGCTCATGTGCAGGAAACGCCGGGTGCCGGCGGTCCGGGCGGCTTCCACCATATTGCGGGTGCCTTGAACGTGGATGCGCTCGTAGGTGGCACTACCGATTTCAAAGATAATGCCTACCAGGTGGATAATGGCGGTAACGTCCTGACAGGCAGCGGGAAGTGTCTCAGGTTTGAGCACATCACCCAGGGCAATTTCACAGCCAGTTTCCTGCTGTAAGCGTTCCGCTTTGGTGCGGTTGCGCGCCAGCACACGTACCCCGTGGCCGCGTCCGGACAATTCTTTCACCACATGTCGCCCTACAAACCCTGTTCCTCCGGTTACCAGTATCATGGCGGGAACATAAGACGTGGGCCCTGAAATACAAGTGCAACTGAACGTGATTATAAGTCCACGATACAGGATGTGACACCATTTTGATTTATTACAATTGCGGGTCATGTCAGTGTGAGATTGCTTCCGGTGCGATGATCTGTCTAAGGTGTCGGTTATGGACTCGAAGGGATATGTAGCTGTTTTTACCGATCCGCTGGGCAAGCAGCAGGTGCGCGATTTTGCCCGGGTCTGGCTGGAACAGTATCCGCGTCTGGAACAGGTCTGTCCCGGCCAAGGTGCCGGGACGGTGACCCTGCAGATTGAAAACGTGGATGCGCTGCTCTGGGAAAAAAACCTGCAGTTCCGAGTATTGAGCGGCGAAGACTTTACCTGGATCTATCTGAATCTGGAAGGACGGGTGATCGAAACCAGCGGATTGCCTCATGAAGAAAACACGCTTCCGCTGGACGTGCTGGTGGAATTGGAGGGCATCGAAGAAGTGATTGACCAGCAGAACGAGCGACGTCTGGATGAACTGGAGGCAGCGGGCATTTTGTAGGCAAGGGGTCAATGGATGGAGGCATTAAGATGAAACCAGTGCTCGTTCTCACCGCTGGTTATGGAGAAGGACATAACACGGCGGCTAAGAACATTGCGGCGGCGGTCGTGCATCAGGGAGGTGAGGCGCATGTGGTGGACCCGTTTCAGATCACCTATGGCAAACTCAACGACTTGATGCGCAAGCTTTATATCTTTTCCATCAACCGGGCTCCACGTGCCTGGCAGATGGTTTACAATATGCTGGATAAAAACCCGGCGACGGCAGATCAGTTGACAAAGTTCCAGGGTATGGCCCGGGTGTTAAAAGGGCAGGTGGATCAATATCAGCCGGGTGCGGTGATCTCCACCTATCCTGCCTATAATTTCACGTTGACGGACTTATACGGTCGCGGTCAGGCGCCGTTTCATCAGGCCACCATGGTGACGGATTCCATTTCGGTTAATGCGCTCTGGTATCTCGGGTATTCAGACCGCTACTACGTGCCAAACCAACCAACCGCTGATGTGCTGTATGCCAAGGGCATCGAACCCGGACGGGTAGGAGTCAGCGGTTTTCCGGTTCAGCTGGATTTTGCACTCCCTGAACGGCGCCTGCAGCCTCCGAACTTAAAGGAAAATGTTCCCGAGATACTTTATGTGGTGAATTCCGGTAAGCAGCGGGCGCCGGCGGTAGTCAGGCGGTTGATGGAAAAGTCGGACTGGCGGGTAACGATTGCTGTCGGGACAGATGAAGGACTTAAGGCACACATTGCCCGGATTGTAGAGCCCTATCCCGGGCGCGCGACGGTAATCGGCTGGACGCGGGAGCTGCCGCGGTTAATGATGAGTCATCATTTACTCATTTCGAAGGCGGGAGGTGCTACCGTGCAGGAAGCGATCGCTGCCGGATGTCCGATGCTGATCAATCAGGTGGTGCCCGGTCAGGAGGAAGGAAATTATGAACTGATTAAAAACAGCGAAGCGGGCACCTTTGCTTCCTCACCGGAACAGATTCTGGAGCGGGCCCGGCGCTGCTTTGCTCATCAGGGAGCCATCTGGCAGCAATGGCGGAAGAATATTCTTGCGCTGGGCGATCCGCAATCCGCTCTGAAAATTGCCAAAGATCTGTTGGAAGTCTGTAACTAAAGCGCTAGAACGACAGACTATTTCTTATCCAATATGAAAGCTGCATTGATACGACAAAAGCGCGAAGCGCTGGTTACTGAAAATCCTGGAATTAACCCACGTGAACAGGCCGACCGCATCGGCATATCTGAAGGAGCGCTGGTTGCCAGTGGTTGCGGTAATGGCACGATCCGCCTGAAGCGGGAACGTCATGACCGTGAGGCACAGCTCTGTTTTCTCCATACTTTGGGCGAAGCGTTGGCAGTCACGCGTAATAGCACCGCGCTGCTGGAAGTGAAGGGCAGGTATCCGAAATGTCAGTTCTTTGAAGGACTGGGCTGGATGGAGGGAGCACCGATTGATCTGCGTGCAAAGGTGGCACACTGGTCGGAAGGGTTTTATGTTCCGGCAGACGGCACGCGTGGTCCCAGTATGCAGTTTTTCGACAATGACGGGGTTGCCGTGCACAAAACGTTTTTTGTATCAGCGGAAAAGCCGGATGAGGCATTCCTGGAAGCGCAAACACACCGCAACCAGAAGCCCGACTTCGAGTGGACCCGCGGGCCTGTTTCCAGCTATTCCGGGGACGAAGCGGCCGAGTTCGATCACGAGGCTTTTATACAGAAGTGGGGCCAGCTCGGAGAGCTGCATAACTTCACTCGACTGATGCAGCGCTTCCGTCTCAATCGCTTGCAGACCATCCGCATGGCGGGCGAGGCTCATGCGCATCGGTTAAATCGCGATGCGGTGCGGGAGATTTTGGCAGGGGCGTGTGGTCAGGATATTCCACTGGAAGTCTCGCTGGAAAATTCCGGCGTGGCACAGAAACGCACCGGTGTGTTGCCTGGCTTAGAGTCCTACGGCAAATGGATGAACCTGCTGCAGAAGAATTTTAATCTGCACATTGATGAGTCGCAGGTGAATCAGGTCTGGCGAGTCGCGGTTCCGACTAAGCATGGTATTGTTCATATGTTGGAAGTCTTTGATCAGAGAGACCGCCCGGTCTTGCGACTCCTGCCTAGCGAAGCATTGACCGGTAAAGAGCCGGTCGCATGGACCGAACTGCTCAAATCCTTTGATCCTCTTTCGATCGAAGAATAGGTTCGGAACGAAAAAGGTTTCATATTAAAGACAAAGACGCCGGGTCGCTGAGTGAGTCCTGTTCCCATCTTTGGCCGGCCTGGCGTCTCAGTGTGGAAACAATTTTAGATCGTGTTATTAGTGGTTTTCATGACATCTTTAGTGAACATTTATGATCACCCTGCCCCTATTTCGGTTCAGTAAGGCAATCAAGCTGTTTGATGAAGCGAATGCCCAGGATCCGAACACGGAAATCGTGGACGGACAGCAAGTCCCGCATGAATGGATCGATGCGCAACGGATGACGGCATGGGTTTTAAAACTGGATCCGGAAGCGTCGGAACCTTTGCAGCTGGCGGCACGCTGTCAGCACATCTGCCGCTGGAAAAGACCTCGTTCTGATTATCCGGAAGGCCGGGCAGCTTATCTGCAATGGCGCAAGGATCTGAAGACTTTTCATGCGGATACGGCAGCTGAAATTCTGGCCCGGGTAGGATACAAGAAAAAAGTGATTGATCGGGTGCGGAAGTTAAACTTGAAACAGGAAATGACGGCCGACCCTGAAGTTCAGACACTGGAAGATGCGCTGTGCCTGGTATTCCTGGAATTTGAATTTGCAGATTTCTGCGAGCGCAAGAGCGATGAGATGATGGTGCGGATTCTCAAGAAAACCTGGGGTAAGATGTCGCCCCAGGCCCGTGAGGAAGCCGGACGTCTGGATTACAATACCCATCAGCAAGCGCTGCTGGATGAGGCGCTGACACCAGAATAAGTCAATGACTATGCCTGGTTAAGGTGCTTGATACATTCCTGAATGGCGGGCAGAAGTAACGGTAAACACTCACCGATCGCCTGCGGGTTGCCGGGCAGATTAACAATCAGGGTGGTGCCGCGGATGCCGGCGATGGAGCGCGAGAGGATTGCCGTGGGCACGGCACTGAAGGATTGCATCCGCATGATTTCACCAAATCCGGGCAGTTCCTTTTCGACCACGGCACAGGTCGCTTCCGGTGTGACATCCCGCTTGCCGGGACCGGTTCCACCGGTAGTGACAATCAGACTACATCGTTCGAAATCAGCCATCTCGATGAGTGCTGCGGAAATGTCAGGCTGATGGTCTTCAAGAATCCTGGAAGTAATCTCGGGTGAGGCATCCGCAAATGCATTTGCCAGAATAGAATCGATTTCCGGGCCGCTCAGATCTGCATAAACGCCGCGTGCAGCGCGGTCGCTGAGGGTGAGGCGGCCAATTTTCACTCAGCGGAAGTGAACGGTTCTTTTGTTTTGGATACCAGAGTGATCCCACTGATGCGCATCGATTTGTCAACGGCTTTACACATGTCATAAAGTGTCAGGGCGGCGGTGCTGACAGCGGAAAGTGCCTCCATTTCCACGCCGGTAGCTGCAGTGGTTTCGACGGTGCTGATGACTTGAATACGGTCCTCCAGCACATGGAATTCCAGTTCCACGCGGGCCAGTGGCAGTGTGTGACAGAGGGGAATGGCATCGGACGTTCGTTTGGCAGCCTGGATACCGGCGATCTTTGCCACAACCAGCGCGTCCCCTTTCGGGAGTGCATGATCTTTTAATGCGATAATGGTTCCCGGCTGGCACCGCAGAAAACCTTCGGCACAGGCGATCCGTCGCATCAGCGGCTTATGCCCGACTCCGACCATGGTGGCATTGCCTTGAGCATCAAAATGGGAAAATGAATGTTCCGGCATGAGGGACATTAAAACACGAAGAATAAATAACAGGAATCTTTTTGAGCCGTTAACGAATGCTAATTTTCGCTGATGGCACTCTCGTAAAGGGGAATACAAGTCGTGGAGTCCGCCAGTCCGGAACCCGCCGGGATTTCAACCAGGCAGTTAGCTCGAGCCAGGCTGACGACGTCGCCCGAGCTGCTCCAGCGGTTCAGGAAAACTTCGTAACCATTCCGGGCATGACGGAGGCGTCCTGGTAGAAAGGTATGACGCTGGTTCGGGGTATAGGCCGGTCTGGTATGGATGGTAGCGGAAACCTTGGTTAACTCGTTTGCCCGGCCGCAGAGGATCTGCAGCAGTGGCAGCACCAGAAGCCGTAATACCGTAAGATGAGAACCCGGGTTTCCCGGCAGCACAAAGGCATAGGTGTCGTCTCGTTTTCCGAAAAACACGGGTTTGCCGGGACGCAGGTTGAGACGTGAAAACTCACATCGGAATCCGGCGTCCTCCAGCACTTGTGGCGGGTAGTCGCGCGGACCCACACTGGCCCCGCCGGAAATAAGCAATACGTCGGATTGTGCGGATTGCTCATCAATCCATCGGGAAATCCCGGATTGGTGATCCGGAGAGCGGCTCTGGTGCCGGAGTTCCAGGTGGTGGGACTGCAAAAAGGAACGAACCAGAATGGAATTGGAATCGCGAATCTGACCGGGCTTCACTGCCTTCTCTGGTGCTACGATTTCGTCTCCCGTCGCCAGATGGGCGATCACAGGTGGTGCGATGACGGCCGGTGAGGTGATGCCCAGAGTAGCCAGCAATGACAGGTCTCCCGCTTTTATGCAGTCGCCGGCTGCCAGCAGGGTTTCACCCGCGTGCGCATCTTCGCCCTGCAGACGAATAAATGTGGAGTCCGGCAATGACTCAAACGTAACCTGTTTCCGGTCAGCAGATTCCTTTGCCAGTTCCTTCGGAATGATACGGCTGGTGCCGTCCGGAACCGCGGCACCGGTTGCAATCCGAACACACGTGCCCGAATCCAAAGCTGTTTCCCAGCTTTCAGCCGTATGAACTTCTCCCTGGATGGAGTAGGTCAATTGATTGGTATCCGGATTTTCGTGGACCGCATATCCGTCCATTGCAGAACGTGCAAACGCCGGGATGTCATCCGGTGTCGTGACGGGCTCAGCCAGGACCGAGTGCAAAGCAGCGCTTAAGGGTAATTTGATTACTGCCAGAGGCTTGGTCTGGGCACGGATCACAGCCAGAGCATCTGCCAGAGAGGTGAGGGATGGAGTGGACATACTAACCGCACATCAGCCATACATGGATCTGCTGCGATGTCGAATATGTTTCAATGCCGGCGGGATCTTGTCGTATACTTGCACGGAAAATGAAGATCCATCACCTCTACATCTCACCCGGCCATAATTATTTCGGACACTACGGAAAACCCGCAGGAGAGCATGAAATTATTGAGCATGACGAGATTGAGTGTGTTGCCGGAAAAGGCGTCATGGGGGATCGTTTCTTCGACTACAAAAAGGATTACAAAGGACAGATTACCTTTTTTTCGATGGAGGTATTTGAGCAGCTGTGCCGTCATCTAGGCATTATGAACATTCATCCCGGTGTCACCCGACGCAATGTGATCACTTCGGGAGTGGACTTAAACTCTCTGATCGGCCGGGAATTTGAAATCCAGGGAGTGCATTTTGAAGGCAGCTGCGAGTGTTCCCCTTGTTTCTGGATGGATGAAGCACTGGCACCCGGTGCCGAGGCATTTCTGCAGGGCCAGGGGGGATTGCGGGCCAGAATCCTGACAGACGGCTTGCTGCGGCTAAGCTTCAGGTGAATGATGTAATCAAATAGCCCGGTCCGAGGTATTCAAGCGCCACCGGTAAGGCACCGGGTGGAAAAACAGAACTTTCTGATGTTCCTGTGGAGAGCGAACCCTGATCCAGCCTGAGCCTGGATACTCTCATTCAGTGAGCAGTCGGTGACTTAGGCTTCTGCTCGACTGCCTCATCGCTGGGCAGGTTCTCAGCGGCAAGCTGGCAGAGTCCCATGAATGTTTCTTCCACCAGTGAAAGCTTACGCTGGTTGCGGGTCATTAACCCCCAGGAACGGGTCAGTTTCTTTCCCATCGAAACCAGCGCGATGGAGCGTTCCTGCCGTTCCTGTTCGCAGATCCAGTGTGAACCCACACTGACGCCTACCCCAACTTTCACCAGTTCTTTGATGACTTCCAGACTGCCGACCTGGTAATTGGATTGCAGCTCGATGTTTCGTCTCTGGAAATAGTTCAAAATCATCCGGTAGGTGTGGCTTTGATTACTGTAGAGAATAAAATTCTCCTCGGTGATTTCCTTATCCGTGGTCGGCGTTCGAGTTGCCCAGGGGTGCATGGAGCTGACCAGATAGTAAAGCCGGTCTTCAAACAGCGGCCTGAAATTGTAGGTCACTTCACCGGGAAGCTGCAGGGATATGGCAATGTCCAGTTCGTTCTGCATGAGTTGTTCCATCAGTTTCGGGGAGTCAGCAGAAATCACATAGATCTTACATTCGGGAAAACTTTCTTTAAATTCCCGAATTACGGACGGCAGCAGGTATTGGCAGATGCTGTTGGTAGCACCGACCCGCAGTGTTTTTTGTTTCCAGATGGTATCTTTTCCCACCTGATGGCGAATATTGCTCATCTCAGACAGGACATTTTGTGCCATATCATACAGTTCCTGCCCGGCTTCCGTGGGTTGTGCCCTTTTCCCGATTCGATCAATAAGCCTACAACCTAGATCTTCTTCCAAGGCCTTAATCGCATGACTCACTGCAGACTGGGTCAATCCTACCTTTTTAGCAGCTGCTGTAAAATTATGCTTGTCAACAACATGCGTAAATATTTCTAATCGTCTGGCGTCCAGTAAATCATGATGCATGAATAATATTCATGCATTGAATAAAAATAATTCAAACCAAAAATACATAAAGTTGGCACGGCGGCGTAACGGTTGCTTTTTCCAAGGCGTGAATATTAATTCCAGTTACCTGCCCAGTGGTCGTATGCAGCGCGGAGATGAGCTCCGTGTCGGCTATGTGCCTTTGATGGATGCGGCTCCATTGATCCTGGCTCAGGAAAAAGGTTTTTTTGATGCCTACGGTCTGAATGTTAAACTGGAACGGGAGCTGGGTTGGGCGGCGGTGCGCGATAAAATTGTTTTCGGCCAGTTACATGCAGCACATGCGCTGGCAGGAATGGTCTGGTCGACCACTCTGGGTATTCGCTGCCAGCAGCGGGATTGTGCCACGGGCCTGATCATCAACGCTCATGGAAATGCCATTACTTTGTCCAGAGAATTGTATCGCAGCGGCGTGCGTGACGCCAAGGGCTTTGCCGTGCGGGTTCGGACGGACCGAAAGATCAAACGTTACACCCTGGCGGTGGTCGCGGGCGTTTCCACGCATTATTATCTGCTTAAAAAATGGCTGGAATCTGCAGGCCTGGATATTACCAAGGACGTTCGTATTGTGACTATTCCCCCCTCCCTGATGGCATCCAATCTGGAGGAGGGAAATATTGACGGTTTTTGCGTGGGTGAGCCCTGGAACACGGTTTCCGTTGAAAAAAGTGGCGGTGTGGTCGTTGCAACCAGTCGCGACATCGACCGCTATCATACCGAAAAAGTTTTAATTGCCTCAGCTGAATTTATTCGTGAGCGCGAGATGGATTATATCGCGTTGGCGGCAGCCGTGCTGGAGGGGTGTAAATACTGCTATGAGCGTAAGCACCACCAGGAAGTCTCAGAGATTATTTCACGTCGCAAATATCTCAATACCAGTGCCAGTTTGCTGGAAAAATCACTTTCCGGACAGTTGGCTTGCGCTAATGAAAATGATGCGGGCGCTCGCCAGGAATTGCACCTGTTCTATGGTGATGATGTCAATCTGCCAACCGGCAGCAAAGCCCGCAGGGTCTGGTCCCAGATCGAACAGACGGCGGTTTATCCATTCCTGCCCGCTAAGGAAATCAATCCATTGGCGGAGTCGCTGTTCTTAAAGCCTTTATTCGAAAAAATTGAAGCACATATAGCTTCGCAGAAAATAAAAACTCCAACCAGACAGGCTACTCCTGTTGCGTGAAAGGAAAACTGATGAAACTAGACACGATACTCAAGATGCAGCGTCTATTGATGAAGACGATGCTAATAACCGGACTCGCGGCAGCGCTGTCTCTGAATACCACGAACACCAGCTATGCGGATGAACTTGAAAAAGAAGATCTGAAATTTGGATTCATCAAGCTGACAGACTGTGCACCCCTGGTCGTTGCCAAGGAACTCGGATATTTTGAAGATGAAGGACTTTTTGTGGAGCTGGAAGCTCAGGCCAACTGGAAGGTGTTGCTGGACCGGGTGATCACTGGAGAACTGGATGGTGCGCATATGCTGGCAGGTCAGCCGATTGCGGCCACTTACGGTTTTGGAACCAAAGAGCATATCGTGGTTTCCTACAGTCTGGATTACAACGGGAATGGAATCACAGTTTCCAATGATCTCTGGGCCAAAATGAAAGCGGGTATTCCCATGAACGGCGAAGGTAAGCCGAAGCATCCGATATCAGCCGATACACTCGCACCGATTGCAGCTGAAGCCAAGGCCTCCGGAAACCCGCTTAAAATGGGAATGGTTTTTCCCGTCAGCACCCATAACTACGAGATTCGTTACTGGCTGGCAGCTTCCGGTATTGTCCCCGGGTTTTATTATGATCCGGACACTAAAACAGAAAACATCCCGGGTGTGCTGGATGCAGTGGTTGAGCTTTCCGTAACCCCGCCACCTCAAATGCCGGCCACGCTCGAGGCGGGAACCATTTCCGGCTACTGCGTGGGTGAGCCCTGGAACCAGCAGGCGGTCTTTAAGAAGATTGGGGTTCCCGTAACGACCAACTATGACATCTGGAAAAACAATCCGGAGAAGGTTTTTGGTGTTAATAAGAAATGGGCAGATGCGAATCCTAACACATGGAAAGCTATTACCAAGGCTCTCATCCGTGCCGGTCATTGGCTGGATGCCAGTATCGATAACCGCAAGGAAGCCTGCAAAATGCTGTCCAAACCGAATTATGTAGGTGCGGATTATGAAGTCATCGCCAACAGTATGACCGGCACCTTTGAATTTGAGCCGGGAGACAAGCGCCCTATGTCGGACTTTAACGTATTCTTCCGTCACAATGCATCTTATCCCTGGTATAGCGATTGCATCTGGTTTCTGACTCAGATGCGCCGTTGGGGCCAGATCACTGAGAACTATCCGGACGAATGGTACTTCGACATGGCCAAGAAGATTTATCGCCCGGATGTTTATGAAGCAGCTGCCAAGGAACTGATCGCAGAAGGTAAATTCAAGGAATCAGATTTTCCGTTAGGGACGGATGGGTTCCGTCCGGTGACATCGGATTTCATCGACGGCATGACCTATGACGGCAAAAAGCCGAACGATTACATCAAAGGATTCAAGATTGGCCTGAAATAGATAAGCTTAGACCTATAAGCTCCTGAGTGATGTACTCACTCGGGAGTTTAATGGAGGAAAGAATAATGGATACCACCCAGACAATAGATAACGAAAACGCTATTCCGGAAACTACGGAGCCCCAATACGAGCATCCGAACAAGGAAAACCGGGATCCCTGGCTTAATGCGAATGGAATAGCGCATGCGCTGAACAAACTGGGTTTGGGATTCTTCTCTCCCTTCGTTCGGCTCGCCGCAGGCGATGAGCCTGCTAAACAAGTGCGTGAAATTGTGATCAGTGTCACGCTGCCGCTGTTTGCGTTTGGAGTCTTTGTCGGCCTTTGGACCATTGCTTCACAATACGTGAAGACAGACAGTCTGGCCTTGCCCAGCCCTGCAAAAACCTGGGAAGCCTGGCAGGGTATCCTGGCTTTTGCGGAAGAAGAAAAGTTAAATGCGGAAAAATTTGACTTAAGAATGCAGGAGCGAATCGTTCCAATGGAAAGTGACAAAGCCGGGTTAGAGGATCAGCTGGCAATGGCGCAGGCTAATGGTGACAGCGCGGCGATCACCGCACTGCAACAGAACATTACCGACCTGGAAGCCAAGATCGATAAATATGCCTCCCGCGAATATGCCGGTCCTCCCACCTTTTTTGACCAGATCTGGATCAGCTTATTGACCGTGCTGGTCGGGTTTCTGGCAGCAACGTTGATTGCGGTGCCACTCGGAATCATGTGTGGACTGAGTCGTTATTTCAACATTGCCGTCAACCCGCTGATTCAGATTTTCAAGCCGGTCTCTCCGCTGGCGTGGTTGCCAATCGTATTCATCTTTGTAACCGCACTCTATGCGCCTTCTGAAGATGCCACCATCACCCGTTCGTTGTTGATCTCCGCACTGACGGTAACGCTCTGCTCCCTGTGGCCGACACTGGTGAATACCTCGGTTGGTGTGGCAGGTATTGATCCGGATCACATTAATGTGGCCAAGGTGCTCAAACTCAACTGGTGGCAGCGGTTGGTGAAGATTGTGCTGCCCTCCGCCTTACCGCTGATGTTTACCGGTTTGCGCCTGTCATTGGGTGTCGGATGGATGGTTTTGATCGCCGCAGACATGCTGGCTCAGAATCCCGGGCTTGGAAAATTTGTCTGGGATACCTTTCAGAACGGCTCCCTTTCCAGTATGGCGGAAATCTTATGTGCCGTTTTCGTAATCGGGATCATCGGGTTTTTTCTGGACCGGGTCATGTTGGTGCTGCAGCGCTTCGTGAGCTTTGAAGAGCAGGCCATCTAGTTAGAGCAACGGAAAACCATCATGTCTTTCATTGAACTTAAAAATATCAGCAAAGGATACGGTTCAGGTCAGAGCCGGACCGAGGTGCTGGATGATATCAATCTGACGGTTGAACAGGGGGAATTTGTGGCGATCGTCGGATATTCCGGCAGCGGGAAGACGACACTGATGTCGCTGATTGCCGGATTGATCGAGCCGGATGAAGGTTACGTAATCGTCAATGGTGAACGGGTGCAGGGGCCCAGCGCGAAACGCGGCTTGGTCTTCCAGAATTATTCGTTGCTGCCCTGGTTGAATGTCGAGTCCAATGTTGGCATGGCTGTGGATCAGGTGTATGCCTCAGATGATTCACGAACCCGCCTCAATCGCGTGCATGAATCCGTGGGTATGGTCAACCTGACACCAGCCCTGATGAAAAAGCCATCTGAGCTCTCCGGTGGAATGCGCCAGCGCACCTCGGTGGCACGCACTCTGTCGATGCGCCCGGATGTGTTATTGCTGGATGAACCGTTAAGCGCACTGGATGCCCTGACGCGCAGTGTGATCCAGGACCAGATTCTGGATATCCGCAGTGAGTTGGGCCAGACCATCATTCTGATTACCAATGATGTGGATGAAGGATTGTATATGGCTGACCGGATTATCCCGCTGAGTATTGGACCAAAGTCGACTTTCGGTCCGGAGGTTAAGGTGGATATTGAGCGCCCGCGGGACCGAGCCGGCCTGAATCATGATGATCGCTTCAAGCGCATGCGAAATCAGATCATTGAATACCTGCTACAGCAGAAGGAAGAAGAATTTGCTGTGTTAGGCGGCCAGCAGGTTGATTTACCTGATGTAAAGCCACTGGATCTAACCAAGAAGGAATCGCATACCTTCGGCTGGAAAAGACAGGTGGCGGGCCTGATGGATGCGAGATCCACTTTTAATTGATTACGGAGAAGACGATGTCCGATACTTATTTTGAAACCTGGAAGCTGGGGAAAACCTACAATACTCCCCAAGGGGATGCTGTGATTGTGAAGGATTTCAATTTGAAGATGAAAACCGGTGAGTTTGTCTGCATTATCGGTCACTCCGGTTGCGGTAAGTCCACCGTGCTTTCGATGGTGGCAGGCTTGAATGAGATTACCGCAGGTAACGTGATTCTGGATGGCAAGGAAGTCTTCGAGGCCGGACCGGACCGTGGCGTGGTATTTCAGTCGCCTTGCCTGCTGCCCTGGATGACGACATTTGAGAATGTCATGCTGGGGGTGAATCAGGTCTATCCTCACGTCGAATCTTCGGTGCGCGAGCAAATCGTGGAATACTACCTCGGCCGGGTCGGGCTGACATCTGCGATGCATAAAAAGCCAAGTGAATTGTCTGGCGGGATGCGCCAGCGTGTCGGGCTGGCACGCGCATTTGCACTTTCGCCCAAAATGCTGCTGCTGGATGAGCCTTTTGGAATGTTGGATAAACTGACCAAATTTGAACTGCAGCACGTATTGCTGGAATTATGGAACCGCGAACAGTTGACTGCCATGATGGTCACCCACGACGTGGATGAAGCGATCTTCCTGGCAGATCGGGTGGTCATGATGACCAATGGCCCGGAAGCTGAAGTGGGAGATATCCTGGAGGTCGAATTTGACCGTCCGCGGGATCGGCATGAAATCATGGAAACCGGTAAGTATTATGAATACCGCGAGCATTTGATTGATTATCTGCACAACAAGGCGCACTTGAAGAACGGGGACCGTCCTTATGTGACGCGTGGCCTGGCAGAAACAGAAACTTTGAAAACACCGGAGGAATCAGTCGTTCACGTCTGAGGTGTTTCAATAACTAACCTATAGGAGAAAACAAAAATGAATAAGAAATACATGACAGCAAAGATGTTGCTGCTGGTTACAGGTGTGGCGGGATTAACGGCGCATCAGGTCAGCGCCGGTGTTGGAGCTAAGGAAAAAATGAAAGATACGGTGTTGGATAAAGCCATCACTCCCGAAGTGCAGCGACCTACTATCGGCTGGGCACGTTGGAATGAAGACTGGTCCGTATTGAAAGAAACCGGAAACCAGCAGTTATTTGATCCGATCAAATACATTCCGCTCAATGAGGAAGGAGACATCTATCTCTCGTTTGGAGGTCAGGTGCGCCAGCGGGTGGAAGTCTGGAATAATTTTGGATTTACGGCAGCAAATGACGATGTCTTTTTGCTTAGCCGTTATCAGGCACACGCAGATCTGCACGTAACCAAGTATTTTCGCGCATTTGTCGAAGGAAATTACACCCACATTCCGGATCAACGTGATCTGCCAGGCGGCACCCGTGCTGCACTGGATGCGAATGAAGGGGATTTGACGAACGCATTTGTCGATTTCAACTTTGAACTCGGTGATGCGGATATTACCCTGCGCGGCGGACGTCAGCAGTTCTACTTCGGCAAGCAGCGTATCATCAGTGCGTTGCCATGGGCCAATAACTTCCGTAAGTGGGATGGTTTCAGCGGTATTGTCAAATATGATGACGTTACCGTAACACCATTCTTTGCCTGGAACGTTCCTACCAGTAAGTTCAACTTCGATGATATTGCCGGAACCGAAAATACCGGTAACGGAGCAACCAAGATTTTCGGTGCTTATGCCACTAAAAAAGGTCTGGGAGATCTGTATTACATCGGTCGTACCCGCACCGCCAACGGCAGCAGCAATGGTGAAGCCTACAGCCACACCGTCGGAGCACGCCGTGCAGCAAAAATCGGTGACACCGGATTCGATTATGAATTTGAGGGAGCGTTTCAAATCCTGACGGATCCCAGCAACGATGATTTTGCCTACATGCTGGGCGGTCACATCGGTTACACCTTTGCAGATGTTCCAACCAGGCCTTGGGTATATACAGGCCTCGAAATGGGCAGTGCCAGTTACGACCAGGTCTTTCCGCTGGGTCACGCGTATTTCGGTTACATTGATGCGCTGGGCCGCGGTAATCTGATTGACTGGAAAACGGGGTTAAAATTCTCTCCAATTAAGAAGCTGGTCATTCAGGGTGATTTCCACGCCTTCTTCCGCGAGGATACGGACGAAGGGATCACTACGGTTGCAGGTGGTGCATTCCGCGGGAATGCCGATCCGACCAACGAAGCATTTGTCGGAACGGAACTGGATATTACTGCAAAATACCCGATTGCGCCTTACACCAGCCTGTTGGTGGGTTACAGCCACTTTTTTGCGGGAGATTTCATTGATGACACAGGTTCAGCCGATGACATTGATTTCTTCTACACCCAGGTGATGGTCCGTTTCTGATGTTCTGACCCTTATTTGTTAGGACCGTAAGGTCAACCCGGCACATTGAGTTGTGCCGGGTTTTTGGGTGAAAGCTACTTTTTGAATTATGCCGGAAATTCCTATCATTCCAGAAAATGCACCCTTTACGCCGGAACAGCGGTCGTGGCTCAATGGCTTTCTGGCCGCATGGATCGGAGAAACGGCACCTGCAGGTACTGCTGCTGTAGAACCCGCAGGCGCGCCGCTGCTGGTTCTGTATGGCAGTCAGAGTGGCAACGCGGAAGGGCTGGCTAAAAAAGTCGGCAAAGCAGCCAGCGCGAAAGGATTTGCACCACGAGTGGCCGGAATGGATGCGGTGCAGCCCGCCGATCTGGCCCAGGAAGCCCAGACTCTAGTCATCACGAGCACCTGGGGTGAAGGTGAAATGCCGGATAATGCTAAAGACTTCTGGGAAGGTATCAGCACTGACAGTTCTCCGGATCTGAAAGGCATGAGCTATTCTGTACTGGCTCTGGGCGATACCAACTATGGAGACACGTTTTGTTATGCAGGCCGGGTGATTGACGAGCGTTTTGAGAAGCTGGGAGCGAAACGCATTCATCCCCGGGTGGACTGTGATGTGGACTTCGACGAACCTGCTGAAGAATGGCTCAATGCAGTCATGGAAAAGCTGGACTCCAATGCCACAGGCACCTCGGCCGGAAGCGTCGCTGAATCCGGCGCAGCGGCCAAAGTTGAAGATGGTTATTCCAAGAAAAATCCGTTTCCTTCCAAGCTGCTGGAAAATCGCAAGCTCAACAAGGCGGGTTCGGCCAAGGATGTGCGCCACATTGCATTTTCATTGGAAGGATCCGGTCTGGAATATGCAGCAGGTGATGCCCTGGGAGTGCGGCCCCTGTGTGATCCTGCAGATGCGGATCAACTGATTGCTGCGCTAGGCTCTGATCCCACCTGTGAAATTGAAACACCGGATGGCAGCCAGGCGTCTATCCGCAGATCGTTCATGGAGGGTTACGACATCACCAAGATTACACCGGCCATGCTCAAACTGATCGCCGGTTTGTGTCCTGATTCTGAATTGGCACCTCTGATGGACCAGGCCAGGAAAAAGGAACTGGCGGATTATCTGTGGGCGAAATATCCGGTGGATTTGATTCGGGAATTAAAGCCTGCAGGTCTTGAGCTGGATGCGTTTGTCGGGACGCTTAAAAAGCTTCAAGTCCGCCTCTATTCCATTGCATCCAGCCCGAAAGCCCATCCCGGTGAAGTGCACCTGACAGTGGGTGCAGTGCGGTATTCGTATCAGGATGCTGAACGTGGCGGGATATGCTCCACCTTTATGGCTGACCGGCTGGCGCTGGGTGAGTGTGCCGGAGTCTTTGTTCAAACCTCACACGGCTTCCGCCTGCCGGAAAATACGGATGTTCCGGTTATCATGGTAGGTCCCGGCACAGGGATCGCCCCATTCCGTGCATTCCTGGAAGAACGTGCAGCCACTCAGGCAAAAGGAAAAAACTGGCTTTTCTTTGGCGACCAGAAATCTGCAACGGATTTTCTCTATCAGGATCAGCTCGAAGCGTATTTCTCCTCCGGCGTGCTGAACCGCCTCGATCTTGCTTTCTCCCGGGATCAGGCAGAGAAAATCTACGTGCAGGATCGAATGCAGGAAAAAGGTGAGGAAATCTGGCAGTGGTTACAGGATGGCGCACATTTCTATGTCTGTGGAGATGCGTCCCGCATGGCCAAGGATGTCGATGCCATGCTGCACCGGATCGTGCAACAGCATGGCGGAATGGATGAAGCCGGGGCTAAAACGTATATCAAACAGCTTAAATCCGATAAACGCTACCAGCGAGATGTGTATTAGGGGTTGTTATGACTCAAGTAGCCACACAGGACTTTACCGCCGAACAAAAACGGTATCTGGAAGGATTCATGTCCGGCGTGAAAGCACGCGGCGTGACTTTTGCCGATCTGGGTGCGCCTGCTGAAGTTATTCCGGAAGACGAGACAAAGGAAGAACGCATCAAACGGGAAATTCATCCATTTGATGCGTACTCGCAGCTGGTGGTCGATGCAAAGGCAAACCAGGCACCGCAAGCAGAAAACGTTTTTCGCTACAAGTATCACGGAATCTTCTGGCTCTCACCCGTGCATGAAGCCTACATGTGCCGTTTGCGCATTCCCGGCGGTAAAGTCATGAGCTATCAGCTGCGCGAACTTGCTGCCATATCCAGGGAGTTAACTACGCAGTATATGCAAATTACCACCCGTAACAACTTCCAGCTGCGGAATTTTGAGCCCCAGGCGGCACCGGAACTGCTGCGCCGGATCCAGTCGGTGGGGCTGCACTCGCGAGGGGCCGGAGCAGATAATATACGTAATATTACGGCGAACCCGACTGCCGGATTTGATCCGCATGAGCTGATCGATGTGATGCCGCTGGTGCATGAGCTGGCCCAAGTCATTATCTCCACCCGTGAGTTCTATGATCTTCCGCGAAAATTCAATATCGCCTATGATGGCGGCAATGTCATCAGCTCCGTAGAAGATACCAATGATATCGGTTCGACGGCTTATCTGCTGGGTGAAAATGATCTGGGTCTCGAACCCGGAGTATATTTCCGGATTGCACTGGGTGGGGTAACCGGACACAAGACTTTCGCGCGCGACTGGGGGGTGCTGGTTTCCCCCGAGCAACTGAATGACGTGATTCTTGGCATTATCAGGGTCTTTCAGCAAAATGGTGACCGCACCAGCCGGCGCAAGGCACGCCTGAAATACCTGATTGAAAGCTGGGGGCTGGATAAATTCCGGGATGCGGTGGAAGAAGTATGGGGTGAGAAGTTCACCCGGGTTCCGATGGATCATCCCGCGTTAAGCCGGCCGGATCATTCCAAAGTGGCGCATGGTCACGTCGGTGCCTACCCGCAGAAAGAGGAAGGCTTGTTTTATGTTGGCGCCACGGTTCCGGTAGGTGAGATGACGCCTGAGCAAATGCTGCAGGTAGCGGATCTGGCGGATCAGTATGGCAGCGGTGAGATCCGGCTGACTGTCTGGCAGAATTTCCTGATCCCCCATGTGCCGGAATCCAAAGTCAGCAAGCTGCGTCAGTCACTGGACCGCATAGGATTCTCTACGGAAGCTAACCCGGTAACCAGCGGATTTGTGGCTTGTACCGGTAACCGGCATTGCAAGTTTTCTTCCACCAACACCAAAGGCCACGCGGTGCAGCTCATGAAAACCTTGAGCCAACGGGTTAAACTGGACTCACCGATCAATATCCATCTAACCGGTTGCCCGAATTCCTGTGCCCAGCATTACATGGGAGATATCGGATTACTGGGTGCCAAGGTCAAAGTGGAGGGTGAAAGCGTGGAGGGTTACCACGTCACCATCGGTGGCGGTTTCGGTAATCGCCAGGAAGTGGGCAGAGAGCTTTTTAAGAACATCACTTTTGATGCCATGCCGGACCTGCTGGAAAAAGTGATCAAGGGTTACCAGCGGCACCGTGAAAAACAGGAAACCTTCCAGTCTTTTTGCCTGCGGCATGATGTAGATACGTTGCAGGCCCTGTTCAGCAAAGACCAATAATCTACCGGACAATGCCATGCTCGCTCCAGCCACCAGCCAACTGTCTTCCGTTTCGGATGAGCTATGGGTGGATGGTCCGAATCTGGTAGAGCAGCTGGTTTCCGATCAGCAGCAGTTACAGACTGCCGTGGCGCGCTTTGCAGAATGGCACGACCGTGATGTTCCGGAACTTGAATCACATTACCGGAAATTAATTCCGCTGGAGAAACCCGGACCCGGGGAACAGTTTGCATTCGAAGTCGATGTGGAGGCATGTAGCGGCTGCAAGGCCTGTGTCAGTGCCTGCCACAGCATGAATGGACTGGATGATCACGAGACCTGGCGGGATGTGGGCAACCTCGTCGGAGGTAATGAATGGGACCCGATTGTCCAGACCATTACCAGTGCCTGCCATCACTGTGCGGAGCCGGGATGTATGGATGGATGTCCGGTGCTGGCCTATGACAAGGATGAGGTGACCGGCATTGTGCGTCATCTGGATGATCAGTGTATCGGCTGCCAGTACTGTGTTCTCAAGTGCCCTTATGATGTGCCCAAGTATTCGGAGTCACGCGGGATTGTGCGCAAGTGTGACATGTGCCACGAGCGTTTGTCTGTGGGAGAGGCGCCGGCCTGTGTGCAGGCCTGTCCGAATGAAGCGATTCGCATTATCAAAGTGGATCAGGACGAGGTGAAGTCCGCTGCTACCAGCCATCCGGACGGATTCATGGCAGGAACCGCCGATTATTCATATACCATCCCGACAACCCGCTTTCTCAAGGCGGTCACTCCGGCAGATTCCTCAGAGAGTAAAGCACCGGAATTTGCGGATGTATCCCGCTTGCGGGTGGAACCCTCCCACTTCCCGTTGGTGGTCATGCTGGTGCTGACGCAAGCGGCGGCAGGTTGTTTTGTGGCAGCACAAATGGCCTGGCTCAAGGGCCTGGAGGTGGTGTGGCTGCTGGCGGCAGGAACTGCACTGGCAGGATTGGGTATCCAGGCGGCGATGCTGCATCTCGGGCGTCCTATGAAGGCGTGGCGTGCCTTTCTGGGTTGGAGGAAGTCCTGGCTGAGTCGCGAGATTATCAGCTTTGGGGCATTGGTCCCCATGGCCATTGCTTTAAGCGGACTGGCACTGCTGGAAATGACAGCCTGGTCAGAGTGGGTGCCGGTTGCGGAATGGAAACTCATGAGTTACGGCCTTCCGTGGTTACTGGTGCTGGCATTTGCTTCAGTATGGACCTCGGTGATGGTTTATGCCGACACGCAACGTCCGTTCTGGTCATTGCCGCGCACTACCTTTAAATTTTATGGAACCATTCTGGTACTGGCCGGTGCTGCCGGGCTGGCAGCGACTGGTTATACTCCTTTCATGGTGTTGGCACTGGTTTCACTGGGCGTAAAACTGGCAGCAGAATGGGTTTTCCTGCATCGCCGGAACCAGTCGCGCAAAGGGATGTTGAACCAGTCAGCCCATTTAATGTGGGGTCCCTTACGGGCAGTGACTGCGGCGCGTTTTGCACTGGCTGTGATGGGTGCGGTTTTGTTGCCGGTGCAGCCCTGGGCTGGGGTCGCCTGTCTCGTGCTTTCGGAAGGATGTGAACGCTATCTGTTTTTCCGGGCCGTGGTTGCGTGGAGGATGCCGGGCGTATGAGTGGAACAATTCACCTGGATCCTATCCGGCCTGTTTTGCGGGAATGGGATGGTCCGTTGACCCGGGACCTGGTACAGTCCCCCGGTAACTTCGGTCTGGGCAAAGTGCCTGCCCGCTGGAAACCGGCTTCCGTAACCAAAAGTATCTGTGGATTTTGTTCTACCGGATGTTCGCTGAAAGTGCACCTGGACGAAGCAGGTCAGGCGATCAATCTCTCTCCTGATCCCGCTTATCCGGTTAATCTGGGTATGGCATGTCCGAAAGGCTGGGAAGCACTCAGTCCCCTGGCCGCTGATGACCGGGCTACGCAGCCGCTGCTGAGAAATGAAGTCGGTGAACTCGTGCCGGTGAAATGGGTCAAGGCGATGGTGGAATTTTCCCGGCGGTTTAAAGCGATCCAGGCACAATACGGCAGGGAATCCGTTGCATTCATCAGCACCGGGCAGATCGTCAGTGAAGAAATGGCGTTTCTGGGGGCTTTGGCGAAGTTTGGCATGGGTATGCTGCACGGAGACGGCAATACAAGACAGTGCATGGCTACCGCGGTGACCGCCTACAAGGAATCTTTCGGCTTTGATGCACCTCCTTACACGTATGCAGATTTTGAATCATCCGATGTGCTGGTGTTCATCGGGGCAAATCCCTGTATTGCCCACCCGATCATGTGGCAGCGTGTGTTGCGCAATCCACACCAGCCTGAAATTATTGTGGTCGACCCGCGCAAGACGGAAACAGCGATGGCAGCCACGCAGCACGTCGGGCTGGCTCCTAAATCAGATTTGACACTAATGTATGGAATGGCCCGGGCCCTGTACGAGCGCGGGGCGGTGGATCGTGAGTTCATTGCCGCTCACACCAGAGATTTTGCAGAATTTGAGCAGTTTGTGTCCGGATTTGACCGCCAGCGGGTGCTGAAGGCCAGTGGTTTGGACGGTGCCGTGTTTGACCGTATGGTAGACACGATTGCACAGGGCAAGCGGGTTTCATTCTGGTGGACCATGGGGGTCAATCAGGGGTATGAAGCCACCCGCACAGCGCAGGCGATTATCAATCTGGCGTTGATGACGGGGAATATGGGGCGTCCGGGAACCGGAGCGAACTCGATTACCGGTCAATGCAATGCCATGGGGTCCCGCCTGTTCAGCAATACCACCTCGCTGATGGGAGGATATCAGTTTACCAATTCAGAACATCGGGCCCATGTCGCGGATATACTGAATATCCCGGAAGAGCGCATTCCCGACCGGAACAGCCTGGCCTATGATCAGATTATCGATGGTATTGAATCCGGCAAGATTCGCGGGCTTTGGGTGATTGCAACCAACACGGCGCATTCCTGGATTAACCAGAAGCGGTTCAGGAGGTTGCGGGAGAAGCTGGAATTTCTGGTCGTGCAGGACATGTTCACTACCACGGATACGGCTGCAATGGCCGACCTGGTGCTGCCCGCTGCCGGGTGGGGTGAAAAAGAGGGAACGTTCATCAATTCAGAACGCCGGATTGGCGTGGTGCAACAGGTTTCGCGTGCACCGGGTCAGGCGTTGTCTGACTTCAGAATCTTCCAGCTGGTGGCTCATTACTGGGGATGTGAAGAACTTTTCAAAGCATGGAAATCGCCCGAAGCGGTATTCGAAATTCTGAAAAAACTGAGCGTGGGTCAGCCGTGTGATTTTTCGGGACTGAGAGGATACGATGAACTGCAAAAATCCGGAGGTACCCAATGGCCTTACCGCCGGGGGGACAGTTCAGCCCGCGAGCGACGCCTGTTTGAAGATGGTCAATTTTATCATGCGGACGGTCGGGCCCGCTTTATTTTTGAAGAACCGCGAGAGGCACCGGAACCTACCTGTGACGAATATCCGTTCTGTCTGCTGACGGGGCGTGGATCGTCCTCGCAGTGGCATACCCAGACCCGAACCGGAAAGTCGGATGTTTTGAATAAACTGATCCGGCGTGAGGCCTATGTGGAAATGAATCCGTTGGATGCAAAACGTCTCGGACTCGAGTCGGAAGCGATGGTCACTGTCGCATCACGGCGTGGAAGCATGCAAGCCCGGCTGGTGGTGACCGCAATCGTGTCTCCCGGCCAGGTCTTTATCCCGATGCACTACGTGAAAACCAACCAGTTAACACTCTCCCAATTTGATCCGTATTCCAGGCAGCCATCCTACAAGTTCTGCGCGATCCGGATTTGCGCTTAAATGGTGCATGCACTATCCTGTAATAGACGTATAACAGCTCGCCATTAACGCAGATACATCTCTCAACTTATGAACAACCCCGGCGTTACTTTTAGCGCAGTTCTCTTGGTGGGCGGAAGCTCCCGGCGTATGGGTGTGGATAAATCAGGTCTGGTTCATCCGAACGGCCTGATGTTCTGGCAGCATCAGATGAGTGTGCTGGATCAGGTGGGTCCGGATTACTTACTGGTTTCCTCGGCACAGGAGCCGGAGTGGATTTCAGAAGACATGATCTGGGTCCGGGACGATGAAACGGGGCGTGGTCCGGTCGGCGGGATTGTCAGTGCGCTCAAGACCTGTGCTACCACGCATCTCATCTGCCTCGGTATTGATCTGGTGCAGATGCCGGCGCCGGAGCTGAAGTATTTCTGTTCCTGTTGCACCAGCGGAACCGGATTGGTTCCGCAAAGCCGTGCCGGCTGGGAACCACTGGCGGCGGTCTTTCCCCGATCTGCGGTGACGCTGATGAGTCAGTGTATGGAAAAGGAGGAATTCAAGTTACAGACAATTATCGACCTGCTGCACCTGGAAGGTATCATCCGCCCATATCCCATTCCTGAGGAAGAAATGAAGAATTACCGGAACATCAACACACCTGAAGAATACGAATTGTGGAAATCAACAGGTGAAGCGCTCTAGCCATGTCTGAAAAGAAGGCTGAGCATGCTACCGGAGCGTTGATGGATCCCGTCGGGCGTCACGTGGATTATTTACGGGTGTCGGTGACTGATCGTTGTAACGAGCGCTGTCTATACTGTATGCCGGAACAATTCCAGCAATGGATCCCGCGGCGGGAGGTATTGACCGATGATGAACTGATCTCGGTGATTGAGACCGCAACGGATCTCGGCTTCCGTAAATTCCGCATTACCGGGGGCGAGCCGATGGTGCGTCCCGGTCTGCCGGATCTGATTGACCGGATGTTACAGGTCAGGGGTGTACAGTCTTTGGGGATGACGACCAATGGAACGCGCTTGAAAACACTGGCGAAACCGCTGTGGCAAGCCGGATTGCGCAAGTTTAACATGAGTCTGGACGCGTTGGACCCTGATGTGTATCAAACGGTGACGGGTGGTCAGTTCAGCCAGGTGATCGCCGGGCTGGATGCAGCGCAGGAAGCCGGCTTCAGGCAGATTAAACTGAATACGGTGCTGATGCGGGGCAAAAATGACAGCCAGATTCTGCCGTTGCTGGATTTTGCAGCGGAACGGCAGCTTACCTTGCGGTTTATTGAACTGATGCCAGTCAGCTTAACGGAGGTGCTGGATGAGTCTAACTTTCTGCCGTTGGCTGAAGTGCGGCGAATGCTGGAGCACGAGGATGAGCTGGAACTCTGCGAGCATCAGGAAGCCTTCGGATTTGGTCCGGCCCGCTACTATCATCTAAAGCAACGGGGCATCAAAGTGGGATTCATCGGTGCCATGACGGATCTCCATTTCTGCGAACAGTGCAACAAGATGCGACTGACCTGTGACGGCATGCTGCGTCCCTGTCTGGGTAATCATATGGAGACCGATCTCAAGCCGGCCTTGCGACCGGAACACGATGTCGCCGGTCTCAGGCAATTATTTCTCAGGGGTCTGGGGGAAAAGCCGGAAGCGCACCTCTTCCGTGAAAACTACCAGCCGCAACGTATCATGACTGCCATTGGTGGTTAAGATCGGTCAGTATGCAGGATCCGGAAGTTCAGGTGGAGCATGAAGAATAAAATTACAGTCTTGGCTTTTTCCACGGCAAAGCAGGTCATGGGTTTTTCACAGCAGATGGTTGAGTGCCGTCCGGATGATACTGCCGAGTCGCTGATCAATCGTTTGGTGCCTCAGGCGCGTCAGCGCTGCGGATCCGCGCGGGTGGCCCTGGATGAAGAATTTGCCGAGTGGTCGGATCCGGTAGCCGGGCATCAGGAACTGGCCATCATCCCGCCGGTTTCCGGAGGTTAGAGATGCAGGTGGATATTCATTTTTCACCGCACAAAATTCAAGTTCCGGAGATCCGTGCGGGCCGGGAATGCGGAGCAGTAGTGGAATTTCAGGGGATCGTTCGTGGCACGGAGGACGGTGAACCAATCCGGGCGCTTGATTACGAGGCGCATCCGAGTATGGCGGAGAAAGAACTGCTCAAAATTACATCGGAACTGGCAGCTAAGCACTTCTGTGACCGGTTGATCTTCATCCACCGGGTCGGCGAAGTTCCGGTGGGTGAAATGTCACTGTATTTACGGGTCGATGCCAGACATCGGGCAGAGGCCTTTGGATTTTGTCAGAAATTGATCGACCGTATGAAGCAGGATGTGCCTATCTGGAAAACCACTTCTAATAAGTAAACCATCGCAGCCATAGACGAATGGCTACTGCGGTGACCAGCAGTGCTGTTACCAGCCGCAGTGCGGGCGGAAGCAGTTTTTGGGTGGATAACCGGCTGCCGATAAAGGCACCGCCCAGCACCGCAATCAACAACCATACAGCGTCCGGGGTCCACATCACATCGCCCAGGCGCAGCCAGCGACCACCAATACCGGCGATGCTGTTGCAACAGATAAAAAAGCAGGCAAGCCCGGCGATGTGGCGGGCGTCCGTCCAGCGCAGTATATACAGTAATGGTGCGAGAAAAATGCCACCACCGATCCCGACCACCCCGGACAGCAGTCCCAGTCCCGCGCCGATGATGAATCCGCCTGCCCAGCGGGTTCGGGCAGAAAGGTGCTGACTCGGTCGATGAGTCTCCTGCCCGGCTCCGGCAAAAAGATGGATTCCTGCTACGGTCAGAGCTGTTGCCAGTAGCAGCAGATGCCAGGCAGCATCGATCCGGATGCTGCCGCCTATAAAGGCAGCGGGAACAGAGCTGATCAGCAAGGGGCTAGCGTGCGGCCAGTGGATCAGACGATTTTTCCCGAAGTGGTATACAGCGACTGATGTGGCTGCGAGGTTGCACAGCAGTGCCAGTGTGGCGATTTCATCCAATGGGCGTCCGGTCAGACTTAACACCGCCAGATAAGAAGAGCCGCCGCCAAAGCCTGCCATAGTGTAAAGCAACGCAATCAGAAAAAACAACAACGGCATCCCGACAGCATAGAAAGGACTGTCTGTATTGCATGTTTATTATCGGGTATTGCGGTTTGGCGGGCTATCGCTTAAATCCGAAATATGACTCGTGTTGTCGTTACAGGATTAGGGTTTATCTCCAGTTTGGGAAATAACCGCCAGGATGTGCTCACATCGCTCAAAGAGGGGCGATCCGGTATTGAGGCATTCGAAGATTTTGCGCCGGATCAATATCCGGTCAAGCTGGCCGGCACGGTCAAAGGGTTTAAATTCCCAGGTATCCGGCCCGATACCTGGGAGTATCCGGATGAGTATGAGTTTGACCGGGCGCAAGTGCGCTCGCTACCGCCACACGGTCTGTATGGGGTGTGCGCGATGGATCAGGCGATTGCAGATGCCCGGCTGACTCCGGCGCAGGTTTCCAATGAGCGCACGGCACTCTACGGTTCCTCTGCCGGGTCGCCCTGGTTGCTGCATGAAGCGCTGAACGTCATGGAGCAACGCGGAGTACAACGCATGTCGCCGTTGTGCATTCCGTCCTCCATCGCCGGTGCCTTGCATATGAACCTGGCGGTGCACTATAAAATCCAAGGTGGATCACTGGGGCTGATCAGTGCCTGTGCGTCTTCGTCACATGGATTGGGCCTGGCATATGACCAGATTGTTTTAGGTAAGAAAGACCGCTTTTTTGTCGTCGGTGCGGAAGATCTGAATGTCCATGCCGACATGCCTTTTGCATCGTTACGGGCCCTGAGCACATCGACCGATCCGGATAAATTCCCTTGTGCCTTTGATACCGCCCGTGATGGATTTGTAGCGACGGGCGGGGCCACCGCGCTGGTCATCGAGAGTCTGGAAGCGGCACAGGCACGCGGAGCAGAAATCTACGCCGAGTTTAAAGGCTGGGCGGAATCCTCCGACGGACACAGCGTGGTGATTCCCGAGCCGGATGGAGCCGGACTTCAGCGCAGTATGTGTGAAGCGATTTCTGCGGCAGGATACGAACGCCAGCAGATCGACTACATCAACGCCCATGCGACGGCGACGCCAGTGGGTGATGTCGCCGAATTAAAGGCAATCAAAGCGGTTTTTCCGGCAGGCGAGCGTCCGCTGGTGACCAGCACCAAGAGTCTCTCGGGACATGGTTTGTGTCTGGCCGGTGCATTGGAAGCCGGATTTACGGCGCTTTCACTTCAGGAGGGCTTCATTCCGATCTCGGCCAAAATCGAGAATCTGGATCCGGAAGCGGAGGGGGTGCCGGTGGTCGCAAAACCAACGGATCAGGTGCCGGAGGTCGCGATGAGTAATTCCAGCGGCTTCGGCGGATCGAATGTCTCGCTGGTCTTCTCAAAATGGGAAGGCAACTAATGGGTCGGCATCCAGCCCAGACCGTCTTCATCACGGGGGCCAGTTCTGGCATCGGCCGGAAGATTGCCGAGCGGCTGGTGCAGGAAGGATTTGATGTCTGGGGATCTGCCCGTTCTCTTTCACGTCTGCCCAAGTTGGACGGATTCCATCCGGTCGAGTTGGATCTGTGTGATGCGGCATCCATTGAGCAGGCGGTGCGGCAGGTGGAGGCAGAATCCGGCGGCATTGATGTGCTGATCAACAATGCGGGCAATGGCATCTTTGGTCCGGTCGTGAAGTTTTCACAGGCAGAACTTGATTCCCAGTTCCAGACGCTGGTCTCCGGCCCGCTGGCAGTGACGCAGATCCTGCTCCCCCGGATGGAAGAACGCGGTCACGGTCAGGTGATCAATGTGTCCTCGATCGGTGCCCAGTTTCCGATTCCATTCATGGGACCATACAGTGCATGCAAGGCGGCACTCAGTATGCTGACCGATGCGTTGAGCGTGGAATGTGCCGGCCGGGGAATCCGATTCGTGGATCTGCGTCCCGGTGATATCCGAACTTCGTTCAATCAGGCGGTGGTAAAAGTGAAGGCGGAGCCGGATCAGGACTGGCAGCATCGTTGTGATGCAGCATGGAAGGTGTTAGAGCACGAGCTGGAACAGGGGCCGACGGCGGATGTGGTGGCGGATAAAGCCGTTATGCTGATCCGTTCGCAGGCATCCGGGCGCCATACCGTCGGGAATCTCTTTCAGACCCGCATCGCCCCGCTGGCGGAACGTTTACTGACCCGCAAGACAGTGCTTAAAGCGCTGGCTGGATATTACCGGCTGGGACGATAAGCAGGGAGAAACGACCACAGTCAACACCGGGCAGATATTGCAGGAACCGGCAAAGTGGTGCTGGAGTCAGACATACGCTGTGTTGCCCGTGTTCCTTGTGGTGAATATTCCCGGTCAGTTTTCCAGCCGGGCAAATGCACGGCTGGCTACTTCAATACACTCATCGATGTCCGCTTCCGTATGGGACTGGCATAGAAACCAGTTGTGATGCGGGTGATAGAAGACTCCGTCAGCGGCACAGTGTGCGGAAAATTTCTGCATCCGGTGGAAGCCGGGATCGTCTGCAAAACTCATGAACGGGATGGCGGGTGGACCGGAGCAGACGACTTCGAAACCGTTGGCCCGGGCCTCGCGACGCAGGCCGTCAAACAGACGCTGACCCCTTTTTTCTAACTGCGCCGGGACGTCATCGCGCTCCACAATCTCCAGGGTTTTCAGTGCAGCGGCCATGGGCACGGCATTATTCCAGTAGCTGCCGGTCAGAAAGACTTTGCTCGCGGCCACTTTGTAATCACCACGCCCGACGGTAGAGGAGATCGGGTAGCCGTTACCCATGGCTTTGCAGAAACAGATCATGTCCGGCTCGAAGCCGAAATAACGATGGGAGCCGCCTTGATGTAACCGGAAACCGGCGCGGATATCATCCACGATGAACAGCGCACCCTCGGCAGTGCACTGCTGACGGATGGTTTGGAGAAACTCGGCATCCGGCAGCGACGAGTCACCGAAGGCCGGGTGATGGAACGGGGTAATGATCACGGCAGCAATGTCGTTTTTAAACGACTTGAACGTGTCGAGGACCGACTGGCTGTCGTTCCACAGGAAATTCTTGATCTGCGCACGGTCTTCATCGATTAATCCGCCGTGTCCGGGAGTACACCAGGCGTCGGTGCCGTGATAGGCACCCGCCACCTTGAGAATCTTGCGCTTGTCAGTATGTTCACGTGCCACCTGTATGGCCCAGGTGGTCATATCCGATCCGTTTTTAGCAAAAACCGCCCAGTCGGCGATGTCAACCAGTGAGATCATACGCTCGGCCAGATCCACCATCAGCGGGGAGGGATGATTGAAGCAGTCTCCCTGCGCCTGCCGTTTCTGTGCAGCGGCATCCACCTCGGGGTGGCAGTGACCCAGGATAATCGGGCCATAGCCGCACATCAGGTCGATGTAGGAATGACCGTCGATATCGGTGTAGCGACCCCCCTGAGCAGAAGCCGCATAATACGGAAAAGCGCCGGGCACGGTAGTGACCGGTGTGGTATGACCGTAAATACCGCCTGGAATGATTTCTCCCGCCCGCTGGAAAAGTTCCATCGACTTGGGAAACTTCGGCTGCCGGGCAGTTTGTTCTGCAACGTTCATTGTCATCGCGTAAGGTAAGCCTGAATTCGCGCCATGACAAGGTCGAGGCTGTCCGCCAGCGGGACAAATCCCTCCAGCACCAAGTCCCCCCGTCCAAGTGCGGCCAGACCATCGAGTTGATTGGCCATGGCCTGGACAGCAGTGTCATCGTTGCGGAAGTTCAGTGTGACTAACGGATCTGTTGGAGGAGCACCGGTGCCGGTGACCGGGCGTTCGCCCCGCAGGTCCAGCCATACTGAGGGAAATGTTTCAGGACGATACTTGAATTCCGCCACCCCCTTTTTGACCGAGGAATATACGGATTCCCCTTGCGGATCGAGCTCCAGCATGGCAGGTAGCGCGTGCACGGCCAGGTGTAGCGAGCAGAAGACATGATTCCGTAAAAGTTCGGGTTCGGAGAGTGCAGCGGGATCCGGTTGCAGCACGGCTTCAAGACGAGCGGTCAGTTGCTGGAACAGGGGGAGCTTCGGCAGCACCTGCCAGCCGCCGACGGGAATCGGCAGCGCGATGCCGGACTTGCTGAAAAGGCGGACGCACTGTGCAGCGGACGCCAGCCACAGATTGAGCACCGGCACGCCGGAAACCGGCAGGGCAGTCGCGCCGGCAGCAGCGGTGGATGCGGGATCAAAAATAATGCGACCTTCCAGAGCATCTCCGGCATCAAATCGCACGCCGAAGCGCTGGCCGGCCATCAGCTCACGGGCAACGGGATCGAACTGGACCAGTGGTGCCAGGGTCGGTAGAACCGACTCCAGGTAGAGTCGGGCTATCAGACGTTGGCGGGATGAGGTGTCCATCGGCTCGGGGCGGTAGCTGCGGTAGCAGTGTTTCCCCTCTCCGCGCTAGCGAAGCGGAAAGTCAGCTTAAATTCACTCGGTAGCTTTTTTAGCGGCTTTCTTCGCAGCCGTTTTTTTAGCTGCGGCCTTCTTGGCGGGTGCTTTTTTAGCGGTCTTCTTGGCCGCTGTCTTTTTAGCCGCTGCTTTCTTAGCGGGTGCGGGAGCATCTGCTTTTTCTGCTTTTGCTTTCGCCGCCGCGGCAGCCTTGGCCGAAATGCGCTTGGTATGGCTGCGGGCTTTCCCGTAGCTTCTGTTGATGATTTTACCTTTTCTGGTGCGTTTGTCTCCTTTTCCCATAGGCAGAAAAGAGAAGCGGGGACGTTGGGTTTTGTCAACCCCATCAAGTGCCCTGCGGCTGCAGAAAATGAGTCTCCAGCATTTCGAGCAGTCGCCTGATTGAAAAGGGTTTGGCTAAGACGGGGTAAGGGCTCAGCTCTTTCCGATGCAGGTAGGACAGATTACCCGTCATGAAGATCAGCGGCGGTACTGGGCGGGAGATGGTCCGGGCAGGCAGGTCGCGGATCAGTTCAATTCCGGAATGCACGCCCAGATCGACATCCGACAAAATCAGATCAAACGGTTGTCGGGAAATTTTTTCCAGTGCCTGATGGTAACTCAGCGCTACTTCAACCGCATAATTGGAGTAGCGCAAGGCCGCGGCCAGGGAATGCGCCAGGGCTTCATGATCGTCAATAAGCAGCAACTGGACCGGATTTTCTGCCGCAATCTTCTCCATGTGGAGAAACACTACCTTTTAACAGGTGTATCATGCAATTCAAAAAAAGTATGGTTCTGTCGTGGTTGGGAAAAACGACCTTAATTTGCGGCTGCGATTTATCAGAGAAACCCTGGCAATGACCCAGGAGCGGTTTGCTGAAAAAGCAGGGATTTCCTACAAGTATTATCAGTCCATAGAGAATGGCCGCAAGAAAGACCTGAGGCTTTCCACCCTGCGCAAGCTCAGCATGGCCTGTAATCTCACGCTTTCGGAATTTGTAGATGACAGGCTCTCTTCCAGAAAAGTAGCTGAAATCGCTACCCGTTACCGGGCGAAGTCCAAAAAACGCTGAAATAACTGCTCAGTTCCGCGCTCCTAATGGTATATGAAACGATTAGGTATATGGATGGCGGGCCTGCAGTTCACCTTACTTTCGCTGGTGGCTCAGCCTGTGGAAACAGGCAAGGTGCAGTGGACTCGCGACCATGATCTGGCACTCGAAAATTCAGCAGTTGGCGGTAAGCCGGTATTTATCCTCTTCCAGGAAGTGCCGGGTTGTGCCGGGTGCAAGCAGTTTGGGAAAGAGGTCTTAAGTGATCCCCAACTGGTCAGGGTGATTGAGCAATCGTTCATCCCGCTGCTGGTTTATAACAACCGCCCTGAGGATGCATCACTCCTGAAACGCTACAACGAGCCATCGTGGAATTACCAGGTGGTGCGGTTTGTGGATGGTAAAGGCCGGGACATCATCCCGCGCAAAGACCGGGTGTGGGATAAGCGTTCACTCAGCCGGCGAATGGTGCAGGTGCTGCAGAAAACCGGGCAGGCGGTTCCGGCGGAACTGCGTGAGCTGGCTGGAATCAAGGTGGCCGCCCGGATGCAACAGGCGGCGATTTCCCAATATTGCTTCTGGACCGGTGAGCGGGTGATCGGAGCGATAGAAGGGGTGCAGGAAACCGAAGCCGGATTCCTAAACGGGCGGGAAGTGACCAAAATCAAGTACGATCCAGCCGTCGTTTCCATACAGGAGATCTACCGGATCGCTGCCGCCCGGCAAACCGGGGACCAGATCTACACGGATCTGGCAGGCTACCGCAAAGCGCCGGCGCATGATCAGAAAAGGCAATTGCAGGGCACCCGTTTCCAGCAACTCGAAATGACCGATGCTCAGGCGACCAAAGTCAATGCATGGGCACGGACGGATCCGCGGAAAGCGCTGGAGTTCCTCACCAGTGAGCAGAGAGAACAGCTGTAGGCTCGGGTGCTGCCTGCCGGCATGCGGTTGACCGACGGTGTGGCGGAATCATCCCGCATTTACAGGAAAAGCGGCTGCTTTTGGCAGGATGGTGCGTAGAGGTTTCCTGCCTGGCACGACACCGTCAAGGCAGTTGCCAGTTATCGCGGAAATTTTTGTAAACGTCATTGGGCAGCAGGACATACAGCGGGGACAGGCCGGGGTCCACCCAGGCGATCAGTGTTTCCAGATATTTCTTTTCCTGCACGGTGCAGCCGGACGTCGGCGCATCTCCTCCGCGACGCCAGATGTGAAAGAAGATCGCACTCCCTGCTCCCGGGACCGCATCAGGTGGTGCGTTGTGTGCGATGAAGAGTTTCAGCGCATGCGCGGGATCATTGAGACGCATCTGCGCCTCCAGTTCCCAGGGGGTCTGCGGTGCGCGGTCGGTCAACTGCAGGTGGCGGTTGTAGTATGGGGACGTGGCGTCTTCCACCCAAAGGTCCCGTTCGGTGACTTGATGGTAAATCAGGGACGGCTTCTTGATGGTACCGGGGGCGTAGCCGTAAGCATTTCCGATGCGGAAGACACCGGCTGGTGCCCGGCCGTCACCCTCCTTTTTGATCGGGCCGAAAGGTACACCCGGGTGGAGACCCAGTCCCCAGGCGGAGCCTTCCCGGCCGATACGCCCTTTCCAGCGGGAACCGACCCGTTTCCATTTACCGGAGCTCTGGCGCTCCCAGCGCTGGATCGAGACCTCGGAACTGTCCCAGTCCGGGGTGGTGCCCACAATCAGCTGACGACAGACCTGCGGGATTTCAAATGCATGGGCAAGGCTTGGACTCAATACCATTAATAACAGAAGGAATAGTCTCATAAAGGAGCTAGAAGCATGAATGAAGATAGATGAATTTAAAAACTCTAAATTAGTCTTCTCCGCGGAAGCGCTTCATGCGGGCTTGGGCATCCCGGCGCGCTCTGATCAGCTGCACGGTGCCGGGGCCGATGAAGAGCGCGAAAGGCAGCAGGCTGGCCAGGATCATGGAACGGTAGGGCGGTGATCCCAGAAAGCTGAGTGTCAGCATGCCCGCATAGAAGAGGCCGATCCATTTCAGTTTAATCGGAATCGGTATCGGGAACAGCGTGATTTCCACATTGGGATAGAGCACGGCTGCACAGAACAGCAGTGATTGCATCAGAAAAATGTTGGTTCCGATGGAAGGGGCCAGGAATGCGGTCAGATTGATGGCGACGATACCGATCAGGAAATACACTGTGATTTTAAAACTGCCCCAGGTCCCTTCCAGAATGTCGCTGATGAACCAGGTGAAGAAGACGAAGAACAGCATGAAGAGCGGACTCAGCATGCTCTGACCTACCGAGGGGATAAACAAAAAGGTAATCATCCGCCAGTACTCACCCTGCGACACCAGGTCGGGATGGAGGTAGAGAAACGAGGCAAAACTCTGCGATCCGTCGCCCGACTGACTGAAGCCGTCTAACAACCAGACCAGCACATTCAATCCGATCAGTCCCCGGATCAGATAAGGTATCGACCAGTCGCCGAGCCATCGCTCAAGCCGGTCTGTCCATGCAGGAAGTTCCATCAGATGTGGCGGGCCTCAGGCGTGACTGGTGATCTTATTCCAGTCGAGCCCGCGGGCGTCGGCATATTCACGGAATTGCTTCTCATGCAGGATGATGGCTGCCCGCGCCATGGCGGAGTCATCGGCCTGGCCGATCTTGCCCAGCGTGTCCGGAATCAGGTCAATGACCCGGTGCGCGTAAATCAGCGCAAACGCAGCTGCGGCAGCGGCATGCAGCGTGGCGTCCGGCAGTTTTTTTTCTGCAAAGTCTTCGACGTAGTCGGAGAGAAAATTGAGCTGGTTGATCAGGTGCGGGTAGCCGTCGGTATCGATTTGAGTGAACTCGGCTTTAAGTAGCGGCAGCTGCCGTAGCAGTTCTTCTATTTTTGCCTGCGTGATGAGGGACGCTCCGTGGTTGAGGAAACTGGATATTTCAGACATGCCTAATAACGTGAAACAAAGCAGGCGGGAAGACAAGTGATTAAAGGCAGAATTAAAAATTAAGAAGCAGGGGGATTAAAACTATTTTCAAGTAAAGCGGTCGGCTGTCACACAGTCGTCACAGAATCGGCATTGCCAATGCTCTGAAGCCGTGTCATTTATACCATTTACCATGGTATCCATTTCAGGAATGACACAGGTCTTGCCGCTGATGCTGCTGGCGATTCAGCCCTATCTCACCCGCCCGGATGTGGATTTTGATGTGGTGATTGACGGATTGAAGGATCAGGGCTCCTGGCTGGCGCACGAGCAGGGGGTAGAGCATTACTACTTCGTGCCGAATGAAGCGATGGCACCGCATCAGCCTCCTTATCAGCAGGGTCAGTGGTTTTATACCGATTACGGCTGGACGTGGAAAGGCACTCACCCGCTCAGCTGGGCCATGGATCACTATGGGTTCTGGGGTAAGCATCCGGACCGCAGCAGCTGGGTCTGGACGCCGGGCAAATACTGGCTGCCTTCCAGGGTAGAGTGGCTGGAAAGTGGTGATTACTTTGGCTGGCGCGCCTGTCAGCTGGATCGGTTCAGCAATCCGGTTGAGCCGGAAAGTCAGCGTTATCGAAATCCGGACGAGTGGAATTTCCTGCATAAAGATCACATCGGACAACCCTTCGGACCAGATGATCTGGCCAGTCGGGAGAAAACGATCGCACTGATGGAAGAGGCGGTTCCGGTCGACCATATTTACCAGTCCTATCGCGACATTCCGCGTCCCGGGCCGGATCCCGTCATCCTGAGCGAGGATCCGGAACGTGGTGAGCTGCCAGTGATTCCAGTGACGATGTCGTTGCCGGACCTGCGGCATCAGCCGGAAAATATTCAGCCCGACCAGTATTTTGTCTATCGCCCGGAATTCTACCAGGATCCGGACGGTATCATGCGCCGCATCCATCTCTTTCTCAATCCGCGCACGGTTCCCAGCGAGGAGAAGCTCAAAGAGATGTTTGAGCTCTCTGAGGAGGATAAGCAGAAAAAGCAGGAGATGGCTGATAAATTCGAAAAGCGCCGCCAGCGGGAAGAGCAGCACATGGAGCGGCTGTATGAATAAAACTAGGGACGGAGGTAAGTTGATTTTCAACTTACCTCCGTCCCTAGTTTAAGCGGCTGCCTCGTCTGCATCATCTTCATCGATTTTCGGACGCCAGCGTTTTGACAGGTATGGGCGGATGAAGCCGTAAATGACGTAGGCGGTGAAACAGATGGCCAGCGAATACTGATACGTGAAAATAACCACCCCGATGGTTGCCATCATTGCCAGCAAGGTGGGAACACTCAATGTGGTGCGCCAGCCTACCGCTTTGAAGCTGGGGTATTTGATTTTACTGAACATCATAAAGCTCAGAAAGACCATCAACCCGGCCAGGCCGTATTTCCAGTTTCCGATGGTACGGTCATCTTCGTAAATGTGCAGCAGCATCAGCGTGATGGAGGCGATCAGCCCGGCCGCTACCGGAATGGGTACGCCGGTAAAATCCCTGATACTCTTGGTGTGAGGATCCGCCGCCAGCGTATTGAAGCGGGCCAGCCGCAGGGTGCCGCAGGCCAGATAGAAGAAGGCGATCAGCCAGCCGACTCGATCTGGCAGATCATACAGCACGATCTTAAACAGTAGCAGTGCCGGGGCGACTCCGAAAGAGACCATATCCGCCAGCGAGTCAAACTCGCGCCCGAACGGGCTTTCGGTACCGCCGAGGCGCGCGACGCGACCGTCCAACAGATCAAAGATAAAGGCTCCGATGATAAAGTAGAGACTCATTTGGTAATGATGCATCCAGCCGTCCACGTCCGAGCGGCGCATGACGGTCCCTTCAAAAATCTGCAGCACCGCCATAAAACCGCAGAAGAGATTTCCTGCCGTCATCAGGTTCGGCAGCAGATAGATCATCTTTTGCGGTTGTTCTGCCATATGTTTCAGCCTTGAGCCGTGTCCGTCCCGCTTTGGTCAGGAAAACGTGCGATGACGGTTTCCCCGCCTTTGACGCGTTCACCTTCCCGGACACAGATCTCACAATCCAGTGGCAAGAAGACATCGGTGCGGGAGCCGAACTTGATCATCCCGAAGGGTTCGCCACGCTGCATGGCGGCTCCGGGGGTTTTCCAGGGGCAGATGCGGCGGGCGATGAGGCCGGCAATCTGGCGCACCACGATGTTACCGCGGTCGGTCTGGAACAGCCAGTTGAAGGCCTCGTTTTTGATGTCGCACTGCGGATCGCGGGCATCAAGAAACTCGCCAGCATGATGATGGTTATCGATAAGCTTGGACTCGTAGGGCGTCCGGTTGATGTGGACATCAAAGACGGACAGAAAGACCGCGACGCGCTTCATGGGTTGGTCGGAGAAGTAAATTTCATCCGTTTCGTCCACCCGGACGACCTTGCCGTCGGCGGCACTAACAATCATGCCGGGTTCCTGCGGGATGTCACGCTGCGGGTCGCGAAAGAACCAGAGGACAAAGATCAGCATTCCGACAGCCAGTAATCCGAGCGGCCAGAAAATCCAAAATCCTGCTAGCGTGAGCAGCCCAACAATGATTAGTATGTATTTCGCTTCCTTGAGAGCCATGTGCTCCCTGTGTAGCTACCAACCCCAGTTTTGAAAAGGCAAAGTGTTACCTATTCTCCGTCATTGACGATCACGCTGACGCATGATTGTCCCTGGCACTGTCAGTATTGTGGCTTTCGCCAGGATAACGAGGGGTTGATTTCGGACCGGACCATTGAACTGAAGATCCGGCAGGCGGTGCGCTTTGGAGTGCGTGAAGTGCTGCTGATTTCCGGGGAGCGACCGGATCGCCTGCCCCACATCCGGCAGGAGTTGTCCGAACGGGGGTATGCAGATTTCATCGACTTTGCCTGTTCCGTGGCACAGCGGGCGGTGGATGTCGGATTGCTGCCGCACGGCAATTACGGGGCCATGAGTCAGCGGGATTTCAAACGTTGCCGCAGTAGCCATATCTCCATGGGCGTGATGCTGGAGAATGTGGAGGATGATCCGGATACGGCTCCGGAGAAGCGGGCTGCCGTGCGGCTGCGCACGATCCACAATGCTGGTGCCGCCCGGGTTCCTTTTACCTCAGGAATTCTGATCGGGTTGGGCGAGTCGCGGGAAAGTCGCTTCCGGTCGCTGGATGCGCTGGCCGGGTGCCACCACATGTACGGTAACCTGCAGGAAATCATCATCCAGAATTTCATCCCGAATGAGGGCAGCGCCATGCGATTATCACCCAATGCTCCGGACCTGGTGGACTATCAGGAACTGATCCGCTACTGGCATGAGATTTGTCCGGATGTGCCGATTCAGGTCCCGCCGAATGTGAATCCGTATTGGGAAATCCTGCTGCCGGAGCTGAGCGACATCGGTGGAATCTCACCGGAGCGGGATGAGGTGAATCCGCAGTCGCCCTGGAAGGAACTGGATGCCTACCGCAGCCGGGCCCGTGCACACGGGGTCCAGTTGAAAGAGCGGTTAGCGGTATACGATCGTTTTTTAACTCCGGAATGGGTGGACGAGTCTCTGCTGGACATGATCAGGAAATCCGGCTGGGAGATGCCGGCGCCGGAACCTGCTCTGCCGGAGTTTTCCTGTATTGCCGCGGCAAGCCATGCGGTGGGATCCGGGTGCTGGAAAGATTCGACAGAGGATTTGATGCTGGCAGCCGACGAACTGCGCCGAAATCGCTTCGGGAAGCGGGTGACCTACGTAGTCAACCGGAATGCCAATTTCACGAATATCTGTAATGTAGGTTGCACCTTTTGTGGATTTGCGCGCAAGGCGTCCGATCCGCAGGCATACATGCATACTGCCGATGCTATCGCCGGTAAGTTGTTAAATACACCCGACATCACGGAAGTATGCCTGCAAGGCGGCATTCATCCCGGGTTGGGATTGGAGTATTATCTGGACCTGGTACGCACCATCCGGGAAACCCTGCCGGAAATTCATATTCACGCGTTTTCCCCGATGGAAATACACGCCATGCATCAATCCTCCGGCCGATCTCATCGTGATGTGCTGGTTGCGCTGCGGGATGCCGGGCTGGATACCATTCCTGGCACGGCAGCCGAGATTCTGGTGGATGAGGTGCGGCGGAAGATTTCGGGTAACAAGCTGAGTGCGGTCCAGTGGCAGATGATTATCCGTACCGCGCACCAGATCGGGCTGCGGTCCACGGCAACCATCATGTATGGCCATGTTGAGACGTGGGATCACATCCGGACTCATTTTGAGATTCTTAAGCAGATCCAGCTGGATACCGGCGGCTTTACAGAGCTGGTGCCTTTATCTTTCATTCCATATCAGAACCGGCTGGGCCGGAAAATCTGCAATGAAGGATTTGACGCCTTTGAAAAACGCTCGCGGGAACGGGCCATGCGATTGTATCCCTTGTCGCGACTGATGTTTGACGACCTCATTCCGCATCTGCAGACCTCCTGGGTCAAGCTGGGATTACAGGGTGCGCTGGAATCGCTATCCTGGGGCTGCGATGATTTCGGCGGCACACTTTTTGAAGAATCCATCACCCGCGAGTCCGGGGGCTGTCATGGAGAAGTGATGCGGCCGGAAGAGATCCGTGCAGCGGTCATGGCGGCAGGATACCAGGCAAAGGAACGCACCACCCTGTATCAGCAGCCTTCGCTTCTGATAGCATGAAGTCATGAACCGGGAAGAGCAGATTCAGGCGTCGTCGCGGCGGCAGTTTGATCGTCAAAGCGCGTGTTATGGCAAAGCTCACATCCTGAAATCGACGGATGATCTGGCGTCTGCACTGCCTGTATTGCGCCCGCAGGCAGGAGAATCGCTGCTGGATGTGGCAACAGGTGCCGGCCATACGGCCTGTTTTTTTGCTGGTCTGGGACTGGAGGTGACAGCCTGTGATATCTCTGAAAAGATGCTGGAGCAGACGCGCAGGCAGGCCTCAGAACGCGGCCTGACGATTCGCACCGCATGTCATACGGCGGAGTCACTGCCGTATGCATCCGGTTCGTTTGATGTGGTTACCTGCCGGGTGGCTGCGCACCACTTTGCCTGCCCGGCTTCGTTTACGATGGATGTGTCCCGGGTGCTGAAAACGGGTGGGCGTTTTCTCCTGATTGATGGGACCGTGGAGGATGCTTATCCGGAAGCGAAGGCGTGGTTGCACGCGGTGGAAGTGCTGCGTGACCCCAGTCATCAGGAATTTATCACGCCGGACGAATGGACCCATCTGACCGGGCATGTGGCGATGCGGGTGATTCACCGTAAGCTACAGCCGTTCAAACAGCCGGATCTGGAATGGTATTTCGAGACAGCAAACACACCAGCAGAGAATCGGGATAAGGTACGGGAGCTGGTGAAAAATCCGCCTGCCGAGGCACGGGAGCTGTTTCAGGTATGTGCAGAAGATGGAAAATGGGTGTGGTGGTGGCAGCGACTGGTCTTGGTCGCTGTAAAAAAATAATTTCAGCCTTTAGCGGGTATGCAGAAAGGTGACCTTGTCTTGTGCTGCCAGACTCTGCAGCGGACTGTGTGCACGAAATGTATCGGTTACCGGCGGGTTGAGTCCTCTGGAAATACAGACGATGTTTCGTGAGGCGTTCAGTAGCCGAGGTGTCAGCCCCAGCGCGGGTAATCCTCGTCCTTTGATCTGGTAGAGACTGGTCAGCTCGAATTCGGGAATCCCGTTTTCACCGGCTTCGAGTTCTGCCAGTGTGTTGTTCCCTGACAAGGCAAGCAGCGTCAGGTCCATTTTGGGTGTTTCACCGATTTCTTTTTGCAGGGCTTTCGCGTAGCGTGCAACGGACTGCTGGTGGCTCATGTGCTCAGTTTCCCATGGCAGCATACTGACTTTTTGGGGATAGAGTGCCCGGTAGATGGCGCTACCGCAGTGACGGGAATGTCCTGCTGGAACCCAGTTTTCACGCACAGCCAGGATGCGGGTGGCCGACCACGGCCAGTCGATGCCCGTCAGGTGTCGGCATAGCTGCAGGCATTCGTCGGAGGCATCCATGGCTACATTGAAATGACCGCGTGACTGCAGGGCGCGGGATCCGGCATCCAGCCAGCAACCGGCAATCTGATCCAGCCACTCGGTTTCGGCAAGCGTCTCCCATTCAGGCATCGGAACAGTTCTCCACGGATGGGAATGACTGACAAGCTTTATCCCGGCTGCCGTTCCGGGTTTTTTTTATTTTTTTTTTGGCATCCGGGAGGAATCGACCTATCCAAGACACATGGGACGGCTCGATGACTTGGATTTGAATAAGCAATTTGAATCTAAAGAAATGTATAAGGAGAAAATGAAGAAGTATCAGTTGCAGCTGATCCGGATGCAGCGCAATCTGATCAATAGCGACCGCAACCTGATTCTAGTTTTTGAAGGACCTGACGCCGCCGGTAAAGGCGGTGTTATCAAACGTACGGTTCAGCGGCTGGATCCGCGCAATATCCGGGTTTATTCCGTGGTGAAACCGACCCCGGAAGAATACGAACACCCTTACCTGTGGCGATTCTGGACCAAGGTGCCCGGGCATGGTGAGATCGCTATCTTTGACCGCAGCTGGTACGGTCGGGTGCTGGTGGAACGGGTGGAAGGGTTTGCGACCAAGGCAGAATGGAAACGGGCTTACGAGGAAATCAACGGCTTCGAGCAGCAGCTGGCTTATGACGGATCCATCATCATGAAATTTTTCATCTATGTGGACAAGGACGAGCAGTTGCAGCGCTTCAAGGCACGCCAGGAGGATCCGTATAAACACTGGAAGATTAATGATGAGGACTGGCGTAATCGCGAGAAATGGGATCAGCATAATGAAGCGGCGGAAGAGATGTTTGACAAGACTGATACCGGCTGGGCCCCCTGGCATGTGGTGGAGGGAAATTTTAAATGGCATGCCCGCGTGCATGTCGTCAAAACCATCGTCAAACGCCTGAAGCAGGAAGGCATCACCGAGTAACTTGCAGCGTGTTCGAACTGCCTGATAGCCCTGAACTGACGCAGCCGGTCAAAGTGTATTTCTTCGATACTGATGCCGGCGGGGTAGTGCACAACGTTGCTTACCTGCGAATGATTGAAGCGGTACGTTCTGATCTGGCAGAGCATCTGGGTTGGCAGCTCGGAGACATGGTGTCCGAAAAATCAGATTGTCCAGTCGTTTATCGCACCGAGATTGATTATCTAAAGCCGGCCAGGTTAGGGGATGATCTGGTGATCGAGGCGAAACTGGTGAAGATCGAACGGGTGCGGATGACGTTTGAATTCCGTATGCTGCGCCGTCCGGAAGATGAGGTCCTGGTGAAATGCCGGCAGGTGCTGGTGCCGATGGATCTGGTTAGTGGTCGTCCCCGCCCGATGCCGCCGCAATGGGCCGAAAAGTGGCCGGAGCTGGTGGGAAGTCGTTGAGCGGCTGAGTGGCGGATGCGATCCGGGATGCGGGATTTACATCCATACTTCCCTGTCGCATGCTTGCAGCATGAAAGCGATTCTGGCAGGAATCTTACTGTGGGCAATGGTGCAAGTGGTATATGCTCATCCGGCAGAAGGCGTCTACTGGATGCTGATCGACGGTGACGGCAAGCTGCAGGCCAGAGTCACCGAGGGCGAGTTGCAGGTGCAGGTGATCGCCATCAAGCAGGATGCCCGCGACATGCGGGATGAGAAGAATCCGAAACCTGATCTGAGGACCCGCCGTATCCTGGGTATGGTAGTGATGCAGGGATTTCGCTGGGATGCCACAGAACAGCACTGGCACGGGGGAACTATTTATGACCCGACGGAGGGTAAGACGTATGATGCGTTCATCTGGTCGGATCCAAAAACCGGCAATCTCCAGGTGCGCGGGTATGTCATGATCGGCTGGTTCGGCAGAACCGAGACCTTTGAACGAGTCACGGGATCTCAGCCCGGAAAGCACCAGGCTGGTGAGCCGGAACTGGTCTATCTGCAGAGATGAGCGGCTGGGAACAGCGCCAGTGGTCGCTCCGGAAATTGTTGAAACGTCTTTTCGGCCGGGCTGGTCTAAGCGATACTGCCCGAAAAATTCTTCGTGAAGAGGAATCCCGTGGCGAGGTACTGACAAACCGGGTGCGCTATTTTTTTGGTCTGCTGGCATTAGGGCCGACGCTGGCCATTGTGATTCAAGCCAATGTGTTAACCGGTATTCTGGTCAATCTCTCTGCCTTTGCCCTTTATTTTGGAACGACGATCGCCCACAGCGCGGTCCTGTCGCGATCCGCTTCCCGGGGTCGCGATTTTTTCCGTTATCTGGTGGTGGTAATGGATGTGATGGTGATTGCTGTGATCATCGCCTTCTGGACCAGCTATAAGTCAGCGGACGCTCCGGCTTTTGCGCTGAAAAATCCGACGCTGTATTTCTTGGCGCTGGTGCTGGTTGCCCCGATTCTGCAATACCGCCTGCGGCTGGTGGGCTTTGCACTGGTGCTGGTGCTGATGATGTATGCGGGGATGGTGGTGTGGACGTGGGTCGTCGGTTTTGAATCCACCAACCACTGGCGTGATTACGTCATGGGCGAGGGAGTGGTAGTCTCGGACGTATTGTTCGGCCGGCCGGTCGTGTTTATCGGGCTGGCACTGGCGGCGGCCTTTTCCATCCGGCAGTCCCTGCACATGATTTCACGGATTGGGGAGGCGGAAGCCAAGCGGACGTTGCTGGCACGCTATTTTTCTCCATCCGTCGTGGAAGACATCACTGAAAATCCGGAAGAAGTCCGGCAGGCGCGGCGACAGAAAGTGACGGTGTTGTTCATGGATATCCGCGGCTTTACCAAGCTGTGCGAGAATCTCAAGGACGAGGAGATGCTGCTGGACTGGCTGACGGATTTTCGCGAAGAAATGGTACGGGCGGTTTTTGATCAGGGCGGGACACTGGACAAGTTTATCGGTGATGCGGTCATGGCGACCTTCGGCACGCCGCATCCGGATCCGGACCCGCAAGCGGATGCCATCCGGGCAGTGACCGCTGCCAAGCAGATGTTTGTGCGACTGGAAGCATTAAACAAAGTCTGGGAGTTGAAAGGGCTGGCACCGGCAGTGATTGGAGTGGGTTTACATACTGGCGAAGTGGTGGCGGGTAATATCGGGAATCAGCTGCAGATTGAGTACACCGTTATCGGAGATCCGGTGAATACGGCATCCCGGATTGAAGGGCTATGCAAAAGGCTGGGAGAACCGCTGCTGGTGTCTGGCGAGGTCTACGAAGAAGTGAAGCACGTGTTCAAGGGCCGTGAAATGCCACCGACGGAAGTAAAAGGGAAGAAGGAACCACTGCGGATCTTTGCCCTCTGATTTATCCACGCAGAGGCATTCAGATGCTGAGGAAGATTTCAATACTCTGTGCCTTTGCACTGCTGCGTTAATGAATTCCCAAATACTCGCGACTTTTATTGAAAACTTCGGGCGGGGTGCCGAGGGCCGCTTTGAGTTTAACGTCGCGGTCCCAGGAATTTCGGGTGCGGAAGATGTCCCAGAGTTGCGCCAGCGTCAGGTTCAGCGGATAGAGCAGCGGCGAGACCAGTGGGGTTTGGGTCAGCGGGTAGTCGGTGCCGTAAAGGAGGCGACCCTCCAATCGCGCATCATTCAACACGGTAGGGAAATGTTTTCTGCGGTTGGCCTGGGTCAGGGTGGAGATGTCGGCAACCAGATTAGGATATTCCGGCATCATTTCAATCAGTCGCTCGACATTGCACTGACCTTCATTTTCTCCGGAGCTGGCGACGTGGGCGGCGATGACACGGACACCGCATTCCAGTGGCAGTTTAAGTCGACGTGGATCTCCCAGCGCGTTGTTGGTTTGGGAGAAGGAATCCTCATCGCCGACGTGGGTAAGCAGGGGTAGATCGAGGTTTACCATTTTTGCATAATACGGACGGTAGCGTTTGTTGGCCGGGTCGATGTTCTGAATGTTGGGCAGCCACTTGATGAAGACCGCGTCCCGTTGCTTTGACCAGGCAAGTTCTTCCAACGCGTCCTTGCGGTTCGGATGAACACTGGCACCGAAGTGTAGCTTCGGGTAGGGCTTCACGGCAGTCGCCACCAAGCGGTTGGGGACACAGACTTCACCGGCTGTGCGATCCAGTTCGCCCTCCTCGGTATAAGGGGCGTCCAGCGCGAGAATGACGGCGTCCTTCACGTATTTCGATTCATGCAGCGAGCGGGCGATGATATCGACCAGGAGCGTGTCTCCGCATTTGTTCAGGGTGGTTTCGTCGCTGCCGAAGAGTTTCAGGTACAGCCCGAATTTCCAACTGTTCCGCAGTTCGTCCGAAATCCATGCTCCGCTGTCGCCTGCTCCGATGCCGGCGGTATGGCAGTGCATATCGAGGATGCCGGTCGGCGGTGGTTCAACCGGCGTGCGCATCGGTCCGCGAAACAGGATCAAGCGTAACGCCGTCAGCAAGGCCAGCAGTCCGATAAACCACAGAATCAGCATACGTCATACTGACACACTGGCATGGGGATCAGCAATAACAGGAACTATCTTTAGAGGCTACAGGCAGGGAATGAAGCCAAAGGGAGAAATAAAGCATTCCCCGCTCTGCGTGATCCTCTGGTAAGAATTTCCGTTAATCTTCTTCGTCGAGGGTCGGATGTGGAATGAGCTGGAGGTAGTCGTCCACCGATCCCTGGTCCAGGCAGCACTGGATGATCTGTTTGCCCAGCGGCAGCAGGTCGTCGTCCTGAAAGAGGGATAACTCACTCTCGAAGAACTGCTGTAGGATTTCCGCGCCCTGCGCATATGCTTCCGGTCCCACTTCCGGCTGCTTGGCCACATCAAAGAACCAGGAACCGATCGGGCGGCCTTCTACCAGAATGGATCTTGGAGCCCAGCCTAGTAAAGGGCAGCTGCAGGGTTTAACCTGTTCAGAATCGAAGTGAGCTCCACCGCGCCGTGCCATGTATTCGCGAGTCAGCCACTGAGGCATGAAACTGACGTCCCAGGCACCGATGTGCTGGTTCGGAACCAAGATGTATTTTACCCGCGGGGTATCGATGATCTGCTGCAGGATCAGGTTGGCCTGATCGACCCGACGTCCGGTAGCAAACGGCCAATAGGAACCGACGCCTTCACTGGACATGCCACCGGTATCGACAATGCTCGGATTGGCGTGACCACGTGGAGCTACGAGTCGCCACAACCAGGCCAGGGACGGTGGCAGCAGGTGGAAGAGTCCCATAATGCCATAGGTGGGTTTTTCCCTGGTGCAGGGCGGGCAGCGCACTCCGAAGGAGCGGATGTCCACATCCAGAGTGCCGCGGTGGATACCGGGAACATTTTCGCAGGGAATGATCACCCGTGGATTCGGGCAGGGTGATCCGGGCTCGTCTTCAATGTGTTCCCAGATCAGGGCAGTGCTGCCCGGCTTGGCATCAATGTTCAGGAACAGCAGCGGGGCGGTGGAGTTGATGGTCATTTTTTCCAGATGCGGATCCACTCCGTAATGCGTGATATGGTTGACGCGGACAAACCAGGCACTCTCCGCATCCTTGAGTGTCAGTTTGCCGTGACCTTTGTTGAGTGAGGGGTGGCAGAGGGCCATATCATCCGTCACTGGACGAATCTGGCACGTCTGAGGCAGACTGATCTTACGGGTTTCATCGGTTATAATATTGCGACCGACCAACAGAGTGCCATCGGTCTGACGATGCGGCAGTTCCAGCATCTCGCTCTTGCCGCCACCACTGGCACCTTCGTGCGAAATACCAATCTTGGTTTCATACGGGGTGACAATCTGTGCTGCCGAGCAGTGCATAGTGATCCAGTCTTCCTTCTCGCCCAGGGTGAGCAGCACTCCGTAGATACCTTTTTTAGCGCTGGGTCCCGGATAGAGATTGTAGGAAAAAAGTTCATGCATGCCGGGCAGGCGATTGTGGACAACGACCTGCCTGCCTTTCAGGTGGGTGTGGCGGAAGGGCGGGGCAACGTAGATGATAGCTTTTGGTTCAAAGTCATCAGAAAGTTCTGCCGGATTGACGATGCCCTGCAGCATGGCCAGACCGAGTGCGAAGAAGCCTGCATTGGCGGGTGCGATGACCAATGCATCGGTGCCAGAGCCCGGCATGCCGGCGATAAACGGAAAGCAGGCCAGTTCCTGGCTTTTCATCCAGTCCAGCGTTTCCTCCCGCAGGTCGCTGAACGATGCACCATAGCGTTTTTTGAAAGTGGGTTTGTCGGTTGGATTTTCATCCCCGATGACCATACAGTCCGGATCGCGGCGACGCATGTAAGGTTCTACGTAGTTGGCAGCAATCCCGTTTTTGACGCGACAGACTTTGACTTCTTCCACAAAACCCTGACCTTGGACCTCATAACCTACCGTATGATAGCCATCAGGCTGGACATGCGAGACAGCAAGTTCAATCAGCTGATCGGCAGAGTGAGCCAGCGTCACTGCGGGTGCGGCCGAAAGCACCGCAGCGGCATCTTCAGGGAGTTTCATGTGGTGGATGAGTTCTTGGTCTGTCATATGATTTGTATTATATAAATAAATATTTAAATGTATATAACATTAGTAAAATTAATCAAAATTGTTACATAGATGCCACGTTAACAGAAACGCATATTTTATGCCGATGTGCGATTTATAGTGTGTAAACCGGGATCCCGCAACTGGTATGTGCGCGTGTTAGCGATGTTCAGGAGCTGTCTGGAAGTTCCGATGCGTGTCAATCAGATCCTTCCAGGCACGGCGAGAGAGCAGACCGCGGTGATGGAAGAAGATTGTCTGGGCCATGCGCTGGAAAAGCGGATTGCCCAGCAGCAGGTTATACATGTCGTTGGTGGGCTGAACACGGGCGAACGCAATACGCATCAGCGACTTTACTTCATAGCCTGGAACATGTGGCCTGAGGGCGAGGTGGGGTGCGATTCCGCCATCCAGCAAGTGGTCGGCAATGCGAATCCCCGCCAACCGGCCCAGTTCAACAGCCGGATGGATGCCGCCCGCGGTCAATGGAGACACCATGCCTGCCGCATCCCCCAGCAGCAGGCTACGATGTGCGTGGTACGGATTCAGGGTGCCGCCACACGGAATCACCCCGCCGCGTTTCCCGACACGACGGGCTTGTGTGAAATTAAAGACTTGCTCGATCTTCTGCTGGAACGAAGCCAGTAGGGGGAAGACCCGGTTATGTGTCGCCAGCCCCACCTGTGTTAATTCCGGACCGGGCACGACCCATCCGATGTAGCCCGGTGCGATATCCGAATCCAGAAAAACGTGCAGCAGGTCAGGCTCGACGTCACACACGCCTTCCCATTCAGCTTCCACCCCGACCAGAAAACGGTGGTTGAGCGGCAGCCCGAGTAGTTTGGCAGTCGTGGACTTGGCACCGTCAGCACCGACCAGGTAACGGGTTTCATACTCGCCACCATTGATTTTGAGATGGGACCCGCCATTACGGATACTGGTCAGAGTGCGACCTGAGTGGATTTCGGCTCCTGCTGCCAGTGCCTGTTCCATCATCCAGTTCAGTACACCGGCGGTGTCGGTAGCCAGAAAATGATAGCCGGGCGAACTCAGGTCGAGGAACTGTAAATTGGGGGCGTAGAGCCGGACACCATGGATTTTACGAGTCAGCTGGCGTGGCACATCCAGCAAGTCAGCAACTTCTTTGACCAGAATACCGGTAGTGTGAATTTTAGAGGTAATCTCCACTTTGCGATCCATTACCAATGTTCTGACTCCGCGCAAAGCAGCAGAGCGGGCACATTCCAGACCGGCAAAACCGGCTCCGACGACCAGGCAGTCGCTGCGGTTCACGAGGTCACCGCCGGTGGTAATGAATAGCTGCCAGTTTGCTGCATGTATGGAAATTTTGCATAGTTTAGTGAATGCACAATGAAAGCAGTATGAAATAATGATGAAAAAGTTAGGCCGTATATTTTAAAAATGGATTGAATAATTATCCTGTTCAATCCTCTTGTCAGTGGAATGAGGGCACGATTTTGTTATTAGCAGACCGCGATAGGACAACGGAACGGTCACTGGAGCAGCGGATTGAGCGGTTTTCCTATGCGTATGGGAAAACCTATGACTCGTATCTGATCAACGATGGAAATCGTGAGATCTTTCAGTCGAGCGATGGTGAAGGGCTGCTGGGTTACATTCGTGATGGTCGCTACCTTCACGTCATCGGCGGTTTGCTGGCGGCTGCGCCGGAAGCCAAAACCCGGCTCTTGCAGGAATTTCTGGAGCTTGCCCGGCAATGCAAAATAAGGACGGTGCTGTTTCACAATATATTGGAAGAGGATTGCCTGTTGTTTCAGCCGTTTGGCGTAGAGCTGACCAAGTGTGGTGAAGAAGCGGTTGTGGATCTGGAACAGACCACCTGGACGGGGGGAGCCTATGAGTGGGTGCGGCGGCAGGAGAGTTATTGTCGCAGGAAAGGGTTGGTGGCCGCAGAGGTCACGCACGTTCTTGATGACGCTTTGAAACGAGAGCTGGAGTGGATTAGCTCGGATCATGTGAAACGGACGACCACCGGCAAGGAGTTCAGCTATTTTGCCGGAAGGCTGTTGCTGGATGATCCGAAACGGCAGCGGATCTTTGTGGCGCGATCCGCTGAGCGGGTGGAAGCTTTTATTGTGTGCAATCCGGGTAAGGGAGGAGAGTTTTATGCGATCGAGATGTACCGTTACCGGCAGAATGCACCGCGTGGAGCGATGCCTTTTCTATGGTTGCAGACGCTGCGTCAACTCAAGCAGGAAGGGGTTGCAGAGGCCAGCCTGTGCATGATGCCATTTTATGGCTGTAATCAGAAACATCCACAGGACAATGCATTCTTGAGGTATTGCAATGTCTTCTGGTATGAATACCTCAATTGGCTGTTCAACGCGCGGGGTTTACGCTTGTTCAAGAGTCGTTTCCGTCCCGCAGGAAAGTCCATGTTCACTGTCTGCTATCCCAAAACCAGCATCGGCGGCCTATGGTCGGCGTTTCAATTGTGGGAGTTATCCTCGGTATTGTCGCCAAGTGCCCGGATTAAGAAACTGAAGGGTAGGGTACGCGGTTCGGTTTGATCTATGGATAAGAGCATTTAGGTTCCGTATCCATGATCAGATTCAGTGTATTTTTCGGAATCATGCTTTTCATCCCGTATGAGCTGCCGGCGCACGGGATGAGTGAAGCGGATCAACAGCGTATGCTCGAGGCCGGTTATGGGGGGTACCTGTGGCTGGGGGCTAAACACATGCTGACCGGTTACGATCATTTGCTGTTCCTGTTTGGGGTCATCTTTTTTCTGGTAAATATGGCGGATGTGCTGAAATTCATAACCGTTTTCACGATCGGTCACTGTATCACGCTGTTGTATGCGACGTTTTTTGAGATACGGGCAAATGTGTACCTGGTGGATGCCGTGATCGCGCTGACGGTGATATACAAAGGCTTTGATAATCTGGATGGTTTCCGGCGCTATCTTGATGTGAAATCACCGAATCTGCTGGTGATGGTGTTTGTATTCGGACTGATCCACGGTTTCGGTCTGTCGACGCGGCTGCAGCAACTCCCGCTGGGTGAGGATTTTAGCGGGCTGGCGCTGCGGATCCTCTCGTTTAATGCAGGTGTGGAAATAGGGCAGGTGACGGCACTGGCAGTCATGATTTTACTACTGTCGGGCTGGCGACTTACCGAGTCGTTTAAAAAATTCGGCCAGGTTGCGAATGTCGGACTCATGGTGGCCGGATTTCTATTATTTTTGATGCAGCTGCACGGTTATCAGCACCGTGTATATCCGGAAACGTTTCCGTTGAATGTGCACGAGCATCAGCACCAGCATGAAACGATGAAGTCAGAGCCTTAAGCCTGCCGCGGAAATGGATACGAGGCCAGGCACCATGCAAATTTTTTTTCGCTAAATTTCGAGAGCTGTTCTAGTCTGGTAACCTATGAATAGCGCTCAGTTTTGTTTTTGCGCTTGTGGCCTGCTGCTGGCGTGGGCTCTGGCCGGTTGTTCTCAGCAATCGGGTCCGGAGTCAAAAGAAACCAGGACGGTAACGCAGACGCTGGAACCGGCAGATCCCGGGCAGGTACCGCAGCTACCTGAACCGGTTGTGCCTACACTGATGAGTGAGCTGCAGCAATTGTGTGAAAACATGGAAACCCTGCCTGCGCCGTTCTCGTCAATTCGAAGTGAAGTTCGTCAGGCGGTGGCGGATCTCTATACCCAAAGACAATACCAGCCCTGGTGGTTCGATGGTGAAGCATTTGAGTCGGAGCTGGCTGAATCAGTCCTAGACTCTTTTTCACTGGCCACGTTGCATGCACTGGATCCTGATGATTATTTTCCGGATGAATTGCGGCTCCGGTGGTCACAGATGAGCCAGGTGGTGAAAGCAGACCGCCTGCGGGAAAGAGCCCTGACGGATTTGGTATTTACGCTGTCTGTAACGGCTCTTGCGTATGATCTGCATTTGGGAAGGGTGCCGCACCAGCATGTGGTTTCCACTTGGCGCGGAGTCGAAAAGACATTCGACGCAGCATCATTGCTGAGCCGGATTCCGGGCGGGGAACCCGTGGAGACCATCCTGGAGAGCTATGCCCCGCCGCATGAAAAATACCAACACTTACGGCGTGCACTGGCCACTTACCGTCATATTGCGGGACGCGGGGGTTGGGAACCGGTGGATGCCAGATTGCTCAACAGTCTGAAAGACCGGGAGCTCGAAAGCGGCAGCCACCCACTGGTTCCGCTGTTACGGAAAAGGTTGGCACAGGAAGGCTATGCGGTTCCGCCAACGGAAAATCCCGCACTGCAGGACATCTATGATGAACCTCTTCAAAAGGTAATGCGTCAGTTTCAGGCGAATCGCGGTTTGGAGCCGGATGGGATCGTCGGACCGCTGACACTCAAAGCTATTAACATTCCAGTAGAGAAACTGATCGGAAAAATTATCTGGAGTATGGACCGCTGCCGCTGGCTGCCGGAGCAGTTGGGAGAACGTCATATTCTGGTAAACGTGCCGGAGTTTACCCTGCGCGCTTATCAGGCTGGGGAGGAGCCGCTTCAGATGCGAGTGATTGTGGGGGACTCCAAGAAAGGAACGTTTACGCCGATTTTTGCCGATGAAATGGAATATGTTATTTTCCGCCCATACTGGAATGTGCCGCGCAGCATCATCCGCGGAGAGCTGGTGCCGGAAATTAAAAAAGACCGGGACCATATTAAAAAGTTCAATTATGAAATCGTCGATCGCTTCAGCCCGAATGCGGAAGTCTTCAAGCCCTCCCGGGCAAACATTGAGCGGCTGGAAAATGGCGAGTTAAAAATTCGACAGACCGCCGGTCCGTACAATGCGCTGGGCCTGGTGAAGTTTATTTTTCCCAATGAGCATTCGGTCTACCTGCATGATACCAATCAGCGGAATCTCTTTGTCTACAGTCAGCGGGACATGAGCCATGGCTGTATACGGGTGCATGAACCGGAAGCACTTGCCCGCTTTGCGCTGCCCGCAAGTCAATGGACCGAGGAGAGTATCCGGCAGGCCATGTATGAAGGGGAACGACGGCACGTGTCGGTAGGTTCCACGATTCCTGTCTATATTTTCTACCTGACTGCATTTCCGGCAGTGGGAACGGGTCCCATCGGTTTTTTTGAAGATCTATACCAGTATGATGCCAGGATGGCAGCTTATGAGCAGAATGCTGCCAACGTCGCCGTGCGTTAGCTTCGGAGATATCTGATTTTTCATCTGGTGGGGCAGCTGCCTGCATCGAGGTGCTGAGGGCTGAGATCACAAGGCATCTGTTTGAAGCCAGAGACAGCAGGGCGGATGCTAATCAGTAGAGGGTGTTGAAGAAGCGGTCTGTCCGAGGTTGTAAAATACTGGTGCCGGAAAAAGAAAGCAGCACTTTGCTGGTGCGGCCGATGAAGTTTTCCCGATCTACGAATCCATACATCCTGGAGTCACGGCTGAAGCTACGATTGTCACCCAGCACAAAATACCGGCCTACGGGGACGATAGTTTTTTCCAGATTACTGAGTTGAGGCGGAGTCCCGGGAGTGACCATGATCCGGTGGGTGCAGCCCTCTGAAATTTCGCGGTAGAACAGCGAATAGGCCCGGTGGCGATCCGGCACATACTTCGAGTAGTTATCCGGCAGCGGTTCATACTGCAGTGGTTTATCATTGATATAAATCAGGTTGTTCCTGATCTGGACGGTATCGCCCGGCACCGCCACAATGCGCTTGATCAGTTTTTCATCTCGCTCAGGTGACCGGAATACCGCAATATCGCAGCGCTGGGGATCGCTGCGCGGTATCTTAATCGGTGTGAAAGGAACCTGAAAATCATAGGCCACTTTATTGGTGAGGATAATTTCACCTTCGTAAAGAGTCGGGTTCATTGAACCGGAAAAGATCAGACTCCAGTCGGCAATGCATAAACGAATCATGATAATCAGGGAGGCGAAGACCAGTAGGCAGATTCGCCACTGTTTCCAGATCCCTGTCAGTCGTGAGCCGGATTGAACCGAAGACATGTTTATACCTTACCAACAGATTGCCGTAACACAAGAGGCTTAAGGGATTCAACAGCTTACTGTGGCGTGGTGCCGTCCTTCCGAACGTTCAGGTTTGAGCGCAGCTGAAATCTATATCTTCTTAAAAGTTAGGTAGGTCTGGCTGCAGGCGGGTGGTGTGGCCACGCCCACCTAGAAATTTCTTGTCAAGCATCAGCAGTTAACCCAAAGATGGACGGCACCGGGAGGGGAAGCATCTGATCCTTGCTAAGGAAGAGAGTTAAGTGACGAGTACCAAGCTACAAGACGCATCCGTTCATCAACTTTATGCATAAACGTATCTGGAATTTTGGAGATATTCACCGTTTCTGCAGGATAGTGTTTTTCCTCAGCCTGCTTGTTTTTCTCGGCCTGGCCTACAGCGGCTTGGATCATACATTGCTGGGTCACCATTCCTACCGGAAAACACAGACAGCGCTGAATACAGAATCAATATTGAGGACAGGGGATGTTCTGGGGTATGAAACACCGGTTACCGGACCTCCCTGGCGGGTCACGTTTGAGTTTCCGCTGTATCAGTCGTTGACGGCGGTCTTCAGTAAAGTATTTCCTACTGAAGTGGTCATATCAGGCCGGATGGTGTCGTTACTCAGTTTTCTGATCGCTGTTTTTACGCTGTATCACCTGATACGTATGATAACAGGTCCGGAATGCCCCGCTGCCATCATTACGGCTTCCCTGCTGGTCACGGCTCCCGTTTACCGGTACTGGTCGACTACTTTCATGATCGAGACTACGGCACTGGCAATGAGTCTCCTCTGGTTATATTCGGCGATATGGGCCGTCAGATACAGGAGCTGGGCGGTTTGCCTGCTGGCGATGTTGCTGGGCTCGCTGGCAGGTCTGGGTAAAGTAACCACGTTTCTTGTTTTTATCCCGCTATACCTTCTCCTGCTGGCCTGGCAGTATGACAGTCCTGCAAAACTCAGGTCGTGGCTTACCGGCCAGGATAAGACGGGTCAGATCAGAAAATGGCTGGGCACTCAAGAGCTCTGGATCTTGAGTTACATGTTAGTTATACCGCTGGTTCTCTCGTATTCCTGGGTCAAGGTGGCGGATACGCTGAAAGGGGATAATCCCCTGTCGGTCGAGCATACTTCCCGTGCGCTGCGCGACTGGAATTTCGGCAGCCTGGAACAAAAGCTTAACTTGGAAACCTGGGGACGGATGGTCGACCAGATCCATCTAACCGTCTTTCACCCGGTCCTGATTTTTGCTTTTCTGCTGGTGGCTTTTCTGATGAGCCGTTTACGCTACAGAATCCTGCTGGTGATCGGGGCTGTCTGTTACGGCGTTCCACTGGTGGTTTTCACCAATCTATACTACGTGCATGACTATTACTTCTGTGCGAATTCTGTTTTTTTACTGACGGCACTGGGCTGTGGTGCGGCAGGAATTTATCAGAATAGGGCCCGTGCACTCGGCGTTACTTATATCGCTTTACTGATCGTCTGTCTAAACTACCAGTATCTCAAGGGATATCATTATCTGGAATCGACGAATCATGATTATATCCTGCCCCTGGCGCAGTTTATTCAGCAGCGAGTGCCGCAAGAGGGCATTATTGTCATTTACGGATATCCCGGGGGCAGAAATCCTGAGCTGACTTACTACAGCCAGAGGAAAAGTATCATGTTTATCGATCAGGCTACGCCGGAGAGTCCGAAGTTCAGACAGGTATTCGGGATGCTGGATGAATCCGATATCCGGGCTGTCATCTTCTGCTCCAGCTATTATGACCGGGATGACATGATCCATCCGGTGGTATCTTACTTTGGAATGAGTCCGACGCCTGCCTACCAGCAAAATTTAGCTGAGGAAGGCATGGATTGGGATGCCAGGGAACATAAATGGAAAGTGTTCCTCAGGCAGTAATGCCATGAATCGTTTTCGCTATTATCTCAAAGAAGAATGAAAAGTTAGGAAATAACAGCAGCAGCTTTGTTCTCATATTTTCTGCGCTGTCTTCCAGATATGAAAGACGCATCCATTTTCACAGGAAACACTCTGTTGCGGTGCCTGGGTTACATCGTGGGCTTGCTGCTGATTCCAATAGCCCTGTTCTGGTGGTTTTGCACGTTGCCGGTGTTTTCATCAGGAGAGGCTTCAGTGCGGACGGTGCCGCCCGGATCCCTGGCAGCACACGTCCGGTTTCTTAGTGAAGACTGTCATCCCCGGAACTTTCAGAATCATGAAAACCTCGCCAGGGCGGCCGTTTATATCAAACAGCAGTTCACGGCGGCAGGGTGCGCCGTGGAAATGCAGTCCTTCAGCGACGGTTTACACGAATATCAGAATGTTATCGGCAGACTGGGGCCTGTGGACGGCCCGCTGATCATTGTGGGCGCGCACTACGATAGTTATGACGACACTCCGGGAGCCGATGACAATGCCAGCGGGGTGGCAGGTTTGATCGAACTGGCCCGGCTGGTCTGGCAGCATCCGCTGGAATACCGTATTGAGTTCGTGGCCTACTGCCTGGAGGAACCACCGTATTTCCGGTCCGAGCAAATGGGTAGCTTTGTCCATGCCGCACGACTGAAGGAAACGGGCACGGCGGTCGAACTCATGGTCAATCTGGAAATGATCGGCTACTTCAATTCCCGTCCGCGATCCCAGACTTATCCCAGTCGCCTGTTCCATCTGTTTTATCCCTCCCGGGGCGACTTCGTCCTGTGTGTTGGCAAGATGGACCAGCGGGTGGAAGTTCGGCGATTTTTTAGGGGGATGCGTGGCGCGACCCCGTTGGATGCTCGTGCGCTCTGTGCGTTTGAGTTTATTCCCGGTGTGGATTTTTCTGATCATCTGAACTATTGGAAACATGGTTATCCTGCCGTGATGGTGACCAACACCGCCTTCTACCGTAATCCGGCCTATCATACCCATCGGGACACGGCAGATCGACTGAACTATCATAAAATGGCAGAGGTGGTTATTTCGGTTTACGCAGGACTGAGAGGATTCCAGTAGAGGAGGGCACTCCAATGAGCTAAACAGCTTAGGTCTGAGCATAGGCGGATCTGGGTTGACAATTATCGTGCAAAGTCAGTCAGGCAGGAATAAAATCTTCGAGTTTTCTCTTGCGATGAACCGATTCTTGCCATGCTGCCTGCTGCTGGTTGCGCTTATCTTTCCTCCGAGTATATCGGCTGAGACGACCAGGGAGCGTCTGATCATCCTCGCCGATATGGGCAATGAACCGGATGAGGAACAGCAGATGGTTCATATGCTCATCTGCAGCAATGAATTTGAACTTGCAGGCCTGGTTGCCGTTACCGGTAAATTCCTCCGGCCGGAGGCAAAGGATCCTTACCGGCAGCAGCTGCATCCTGAACTGTTCCACCAGTTGATCGATGCTTATGCGAAGGTAGTGAAAAAATTGCGTAAACATGCGGATGGCTGGCATCAGCCGGACGATCTCCGATCCATCGTCGTCAACGGTCAGACGGGTTATGGGATGAAGTCAGTCGGCGAAGGGTTAAGCTCGCCGGGTTCCGAGCTTATCATAAAGGCCGTCGAAAAAGCAGACCCGAGACCGTTGCATATCGTAGTAAATGCCGGCTCGAATACGCTGGCCCAGGCACTCTATGACTATCAGGCTGCCCATACTCCCGAGGAGACTGACCGTTTCATTGCCAAGCTTATTGTTTACGAAAATGGAGCCCAGGACGATGCCGGTGCCTTCATCTGTAACCGGTTTCCCGACATCCACTGGATCCGCAGCAACTACCAGACGTATTGCTGGGGTGGTCCCAGCTGGGAGGGACAGGCTGACAGGAATGTCGGCCACGATAACTACGGACCCCATACCTGGAATCCCTATGAATACAACGCTATCGGTCAACATCACTGGCTGATCAAGCACGTCATCTCCTTTCATGGTCCGCTGGGAAAAATCTATCCATTGCGCATGTTTGGCAATGGCAGACTCGTCTTCTGGGAAGGAGGTGGGACCGTTCCCTGGCTTGCGCTGGTCAGTCGCGGTCTGGGTAACCTCCGCTACCCGCATTGGGGCGGTTGGAGCGGTCGCTTTACCCGCGAAAAAGTCGGGAACGCCTGGTCCAAACATGAGGATATCAAAAAATTGGAACAGTCCAGCGCCCCCTTTTCGGTTTATGTGGAAGCACATGACACATGGACCGACCCTGTCAGCGGGGAAACCTACCGGGAGAATCCCTTTGCTCCGGTCTGGCGCTGGCGCCAAGCCATTCAAAATAATCTCCAATGCCGAATGGACTGGTGTGTGAAGTCCTTCAAAGAAGCCAACCACCATCCTGTCGCAGTAGTCGATGGTGACGCCACAAATTCAATCCTCCTGAAAGAAGCCGAGGCGGGCGCTTCTTTGGCATTTGACGCCAGCCGCAGCTCGGATCCTGATGGTGATGCTTTGAATATCCGCTGGTGGGTCTATCCCGAGGCCGGGACTTATCCAGGTAGCATTTCTTTGGAGCAAACACCTGAAGGAAGCTGCATGTTACGGATCCCGCAAGATGCGGGCGGCAGGGAAATTCATCTTATTCTCGAAGTCACGGATGACAGCGATATCGCATCACTGACGGACTACCGGCGGATCGTAATTTCCGTGCGATAGCATCAGACCTCTGCGCGGGTACGTTATTTTTTAAAGCGGCATTCTACGATGATCTGCGCGATCACGTTACCCCGGAGCGACACCACGTACAACGGCAGTCATCAAGGCCGGTTTGATTTCCATTTATAAATATATCTAATATTTATAAATAAATTAGCGCTATTTAAGTGTATAATAAAAAGCAAAAAAATCTTGTAAATAAAGACGGACGTGTCATTATATTAGACCTACTTAGTAACTGAAAAATTCCCTCATACGTGAGCTAAACTGCGGGATAGACTGTATCTAAGTGAGCGAGTTCTGGCGGCAGCTTAGCTCAACGGAAGAGGAACATTTAATGTAACTTCCAGACCGATACAGTATGCCAACCAATTCTAAAGAGGAATCAAGATCCACCAAGCTCCGTATGAACCATAAAAACAGCCCCTTCTATCCAAAATCTTATTTAAAACTATTCATCTATTCAATCCTAACCGTATCCGTCTCGTGTCTCGAGGCCGTTCAGATGCCGATACGGGTTTCAACCTGGAACATTGTGCCGGAAGAACGCTCGGTTTCGATTCCGGTTCCTTCTTCGCCGGCAGTGAAGAAAGTCTATTTTCAGATTCACAACATACGCTTCGGCGGCCAGGTCTCCATAAAATTCAACAACAAATCCTGGAGGAACATCTACAATGATACGATCGAACTCTCCAGAGAGGACGACGGGTTCAACGGGATCGGCGGCATCAATTCCACGATCAGTTTCTATCTTCCTGTCAGCGGGAGTGAAATTGTTGAAGGCCAGAACAATACCATTTACTTCCGGCTGAACGGCACGGACGGTGTTACGACGGTCATCCGGGTGCTGGACATCGACTTCATAGCGAACAACGGTAATCGAATGCTCCCCGCAGGGACGCTCACTCAGGAGGATCCCAGCCTCTGGACGGCTCCCTTGAACAGCGAAGCAAACCGAGCTGCAGGACAGAGTCTCTGGTTTGGACAAACTGGCGATACTCTGGTCAATGATCCGATTTCAATGAAGCCGATCAAGGCATCATGTTCGGATTGCCACTTTGATGACGGCAGTGACCTCAAATACTTCAACTTTTCCAACGAATCCATCCGGACCCGCGCACAACTCCACGGGTTGACCGAGCAGCAGGGCAATCAGATAGCCAGCTACATTCGCAAGCTCAATCTGAACCTGCCCGGTGGTATGTCGGCTCCCGGCCGCCCCTGGAATCCGCCCTTTCAGCCTGGCCCGGACACGGACCCCACGGATTCGGATTCGCAAGTGCAGAAAGATATCAAAGCGGCTTCCTGGATGGCCGGCAAAGGGCTGGCTGCAGTGGCCAAAACGGACCAGGAGGTTTATGATGCAATTTTTCCGAGCGGATCCGGTTTTGGCAGCGTGGCGGAACTGGTCAATCACATGGCAACGCTGAGCGTTCGGGATCTTCCGATGACCACCCAGTTTCCGGACTGGAATCAGTGGCTGCCTGACATCGCCCCCCAGGACATTTGGGATGATTCCGTGATGTTGAATGACGTCCGTACGGGGAATTCGGAAAGCGATCCGCTACCCGGCTTCCTCAGCAGCGTGGGTATGCAAGTAAATGAAGGCCCGGGATGGCTCTACGAAAGATTGTTTAACCTGTTGGATACTAACCAGGGAGGGCCCGGTCCGGCCACTTTAGCAGCAGGCGGCAATCTCAATAAAAGCTTTGGCGATTTCAACTTCGATTTCGAAACGGAATGGTATGGAGGCATGCGCAGGCTAACCTTCGGTGCCAACGAGAATGATGAACTGTGGCAGGTGGTCAACGCAGGTATCAAGCGGGATGAGTTCCGGGAATCCCTGGTTCGCTGGCGTGCGGTCAAAGCGGCTTATCTGGTCCGTCGCTTCAACCTCGAAACCGTCCAGGATGCGCCGGTGGGCAGCTACAGCCCTGCCAATGTTCCTCTTTACCGGCCGGAGCCACTCGCGTTTCCCACCTGGAAACCCAAACCGATTGCCTGGATCATGGCACCTCACATTATAGCGGACGACTTTGATCGTTTCGATGAGCAGGAATTTTCGGATGGCAAACACATGTCCAACCAGTGGTATCTGCTGCAGCTTGTCCTGAATACTGGATTTCGCAGGCCGGGAGATGTTAATCTGCCTCTGGACTGGGACTATCTTGGAAACCACATTCAGCACTCCTATGATGAATCGAAGTTTGATTATGTCATGGCGATGCTGGTTAATCGCGTGAAAACGCTCCAGATGCGGGCCAACGGGAATGGGGTCAATAAACAGGGATTCTCCCTGCGCGTCACCTCTCCCCATTATATGTATTCCGACGCAGATCTGCAACGCGACCTGTTCAAAGCGCTGGATGATTTTGATCCCGGTCTGTGGCGGAGAGTCTTTGAGGAATATCTGCATGAATTCATGTGGGTCATGGAGTCGAATAATCTCAATACCATGCCAAGGGATGTGGACAATGATGTGCTTGAACCGGCTGATTTCGTCCCCTTCTCATGGCCGGGAGGCAACAACGAATATTTGGATTCGAATTTCTGTGTCAGCATGTATCGTATGCTGCCACTGTTGGAAGCTGACCAGGTCAATCCGGCATTGATCGAAGACTTTCTCTCTTATCTAACAGAGGCTTTTCCATTGAGTGCAGGCGGAAACTGGTCGGGCACGCCGTATTGGGATCAGATCACTACGGCCAATAACTATCTCTATCTTGAAAATCATGAAGATGCGGCTTCCGACCTTTCCGGTATTTCGAACATCGAATCGATCAAAAACAGCAACTACCAGAACACGTCGGCATCCAACGGGATACCCCGCAATGGAGGGGCCCGGTATATTGGTCGGCGTAATTTGAACCCGGGACAAAATGTAAAGGCCAATGCGTTTCCGTCGATCCCTCTGAATGGCGCGACCAGGCTCAGATTATCATGTCGCACCGCATTCAAATATAACAACAATGGAAGCGGATTGGCGTCTGTCCGCATGCAGGTGCGATTTAATGATAACAGCGTTAAAAATGGCCCCTGGATTGACCTAAATCCTACTCTTTACGGCGAAAAATTCCAGACGTATGAAGCGGACGTCTTTCCGCCGGGTGGAGCAACTTCCATCAATCGCGTCCAGGTCAACTGGAGGCGTCAAAGCGCAGCAGAAGGCGGCAGTGGCAACGGACGTGTCTACATTGACAATGTCATGGTGCAGGACGTCACTCCCATTACTGATACCACTGCGCCGTCCGTGCCTAGCATCGCGAATATTACCAAGCCGTTTAACAGAATTTTGTCGGTCAAAATTACTCCGTCTTCCAGTCCGGATGTAGTCGGTTACAATGTATATCGATGGGATCCGGGTCAGACCGCGAGTGATGCGGTCAAGCTGACAAAATCTCCCCATAGCCCGCTTTACGATAAATATCAGGATAAGTCAGCAAAACGCGGAGTATTTCATACGTATGCCGTCACCGCTGTAGATCAGGCAGGCAATGAATCTGCTTTCTCCAGCCCGAGTTCGAGAAGTATTGTCAGCACCGCGCCTAACCTGTTTCCCGATTGGACCTGGTTGACGGAATACACCAATTCCACTTTCCAGCTCCAATGGTTCGGCGTTCCAAATACAGATATCAAAGGCTTTAACGTGTATCGCAAGGCCGAAGGGGAGTCTTCATTCAGTCTGCAGAACTCAGATCCGGCCATTCCGGTTTACCTGGATGATACCTCATTCAATCCGCTCAACGGTTATCAGTATTATGTCAATCCGGTGACCTCCAAGGGCGAACTGGACAACTCCAATCATGTTTTGATTGTAGCTGCAGGCAGTGGTGGTGTTGAGGCATGGTCGTCAGAGGACGTCGGAGCACCGGTGGTCAGCGGTTCCGCCAGCGTTGATACGGCTGGAAATTTCACCGTCCAGGGTGCAGGAACAGACATCTGGGGCACGGATGACCAGTTTCACTTTATACATGTTCCGCTCTATGGAGACGGCCGGATTACGGCCCGTGTCGCAAGCCTTGCTTACACCGATGACTGGGCAAAAGCCGGGGTGATGATACGCGAAACCAGTGCCAGTAACTCCAAGAACGCCGCCATGATTATTTCCGGGCACGGTCGCGCTTCTTTCCAGCGCAGGTTGACCACCGGCGGAACGTCCACCTACAATGATAAGGCGAATTCAGCAGCACCGTACTGGGTCCGAATTCAGCGTATCGGAAATACCATTACGGCCACCCGGTCAGCGAATGGAAATAACTGGAAATTTGTTGGTTCCGCAACTTTAGACATGTCGAAAGACGTCCTGATCGGGCTTTGTGTCACCTCTAACGATGAGAACACACTGACGACCGCTCAATTTGACAACGTCGAATTCATTCAATGGTAAATACCCGGTGATGAAATACCGACCTGCGGTCGGTCCATTGAGCTGAATACCTGTGACTTGAAACCGGAAAGCTGCCGATGCGAGTCGGCGAGCTGGATCGGGCTGACCGGTCCGGTTGCGGGATGTGGCAGTATGCCATGGTTTCGAGCGGGTTGATTCCCTTCAGGCTGGCACGTCTGATGCTCTTACGGATTCCTGCAGGTGGATCAGGGGAAATCTCGCAAGGCTATCCGGTTCACTTTGTTTTCTGGTTTCCTTCTTCGAAGGTAAAAAGCTTATTTGAAAGCTGCAGAGGATATACTAAAATGGTGTTAGCGGATATGGGAGATTTGGAAGAAATTCTGATTATTGACAGGGATCATGCTGAGAACCAAGCACTTTATTCATTTGGCGAATCAGAAAAAATCAACCTGACTCTGTGTGAAAAATGTGGTGATGCGTTGCAAAAACTGCAGCAGAAATACTTTCAGATCATCATACTCAACGTCAGGGGGATGCCGGAGAGTGAAATAGCAGGTCTTGCTGCGCTGGTGCGGGAATATGCATCGGATCCGACGGTTTACCTTATTGCCGTCAGTGATCAAAAGGTAAAAAAACTCTCCCTGGGTCGGCTGATACAAAAAGGAATTGATGATATCATCGAACCTTCTGAACTGCCTGAAGGGTTATGGAACAGAATTACCGTCGGGCTGCGAATCACCCAAAGTCATAAACAATACAAGATATCGCCGAATCCATTCCTCTTGTGCGGATATACCAATAAAATCAAAACGGAATCCGGGAACTGGGTTCCTTTAGTCAAATACCTGAACCAGAAGTTCCGGATGAAGTTTAAATATGGGAAAAGCCCCGAATTTCAACCCCGCTCTTCCGGGCAGGATTTGAATGATGAATAGCTGTCTGTTTCTTTTTTTTACCGATGCAGGTTGGGCAGTTGAATAGCAGCACCACGGGTCGGTATCGAGCTTTTGGCGGTGTTATGTGACGCAACGAGCCGCCAGCTGCTGCCAGCGGGCCCTGATGTCTTGTCTGGCGCTTGAGTTGCAATAAATACCTGCCTATGAACTGGCAGTTGCAACTAGACCATGAATGATGGCTGTTCAGATATGCCTGGTCGATTAGAACACTAATACCCGCAAGCTTGGTGCCCTGGCTAGGTCGCTGAAGTTTGACTCTCTATTGCATCCTGCGGGGTGAATGGATAATATAAATGACCGGGTTAGTCCGCTTAGATCCGGCAGATTGAAAAATCTGCAGTATGATGACCCAAAAACCATAATGAAAAAGCGCAACCCCCTGAATTTCAATTCTGCTAAAGCGCTTCTAGTCCTGACGGCTTTTATGCTTTTAGAGTCGCCTTCTCTGATAGCGCAGCCGGAGCGGCCCAATATTGTCTGGATCTGTGGCGAAGATCTGGGTGCTCAGCTCAGTCCCTACGGCGAGAATCATGCCCGCTACGCCCATACGCCCCACATTGATCGAATGGCCGACATGAGCCTGACCTACCATATTGCCTGGTCCAATTTGCCCGTGTGCCGCCCGGCCAGGACCACCCTGGCGATGGGTATGTATGCACAAAGTCTGGGTGGCCAGCACATGCGATCCATGGTGGACCCGCCACCCGGCTCCAAAATGTATTCACAGCTGCTCCACGAAGCCGGTTACCACACCGCCAATCATGGAAAAGAGGACTATGCGGTGCATAGAACAGGAACGCTGTGGACCAGCAACGCAATGCTGATGGATATTGAACAGCCGTTTTTCATGAAGCTGCAGTTTGGCAAGCTGCATGAGGGTGGCATTCGTGGCAAAATGAGAGAGCTCCAGGGCTCCGAGATCCCGCGCTATGACTTGCCCGCTTTTCATCCGGATATACCTGAGATGCATCTGGCCTGGCATGCCCTATACCGACGCATCGAGGAATTTGACAAAGAAGTTGGCAAGTGGCTGGATGCCATGGAAGCCCGTGGCTTGCTGGAAAATACCATCATCATGCTCTGGGGCGATCATGGACCAGCCCTTGCCCGGGGCAAACGCTACGTCAGAGACTTCGGCCTGCGCGTGCCTATGATTATCTATATTCCGGAGCAGTACCGTTCCACGCTGGCACCTGTGGAATACCAGCCCGGCGGTAAGACCAACCGTCTGGTCAGCTTTGTCGATATCGGTCCGACCATGCTCAGCCTGGCAGGTATCCGGCCGCCGGACATCATGCAAGGTCAACCTTTTATGGGCATCTACCGTGAGGAACCGCGCCAATACCTCTTTGGTGCCCGCGGCCGCATGGATGAACGCATTGACATGATCCGCACTGTTCGCAATGAGCGCTATCAGCTGATGCGCAACTACATGCCTCATCTGCCCTACGGTCAGCATGTTCAGACACTCCACGAAAACCTGGTCATGAATTCATGGAAAGCCCGGACCGAGGCCGGCCAGTTAGGCCCTCCCCCATCACGCTATTGGGAGCCTAAACCACCGATAGAACTGTACGACATGCAACAGGACCCGGATCAAGTGCATAACCTCGCTGAAGATCCCCAGTATCGTGATCTTCGTCAACAGCTACTGACGGTCTTACATGAGCATCAGGAGGAAATTCGCGATATTGGATTTGTGCCGGAATCACAGATTCACTCCCGGCCTGCCCGGGGTCAAAGCCCGTATGAGTGGGCACAGTCAGCAGCCTACGATCTGAAGCGTATCCGCGCGGTCGCAGAACTTGCTGCGGATCGTGACATCGAGGCTTTGCCGGCGCTTGTTGCAGCCATGAACGATCCGGACCCCGCCGTGCAGTATTGGGCGGCCTCAGGTCTTCTGATCCGCGGGGAAGCGGCCGTGCAACTGCATCGTAAGGCTCTGCTTCATCTGCTCCATACCAAATCAGCGCCTTCGGCCAGGATTGTTGCCGCTGAGGCCCTGGCGCTCTACGGAGACACCAGTGACCGCAAAACGTCACTCGAAAGCTTGCTCGATTTTGCTCAATCCAAAAATGCCGGATCTGATCAACATCTGGAGCTGGCCGCTTTGAATGTCATCGATCGGTTGGATGCTATGATGCTGCCCTACTACGATCAACTTAAAAAACTCCAATCAAAGAGCTACAGCCAGCGGATCCTTGAATCCAAACTCCTGCCCGACCTGGAAAAACTCCGGGAAAAATAAGTCGTTGGGCTGCTTGAAATACCAAAACAGCGAGGCTGTCCGGTTATTTTGTAAAAGGCCTGTTATATAGAGCGAACACTCTATTACCAAGTTTGAGAACTATAAATTAGATTTATGCCGAATGCCTAGATCTGAAGTCTTACGTAAAACTTTCGTCAATTTAAGAGTTGTCAACAAGTCTGTAAAAAAACGCTTACGTGAGCTGGCTAAAGCAACCATCCTGATTCTGTGGATGTTTGTGTTGTTTATCATCGCGCTTAAAGCTGCGGAGAATGATGGAGCGCAGTTTTTTAACCAGATTAAGCACTATATTTCAGAATTTAGCAGAGAGCATATGAGTGTATCAATGCCCGCTGCCAAGCAGCACTATGATGGTCTACCTTCCAGTCAACTGCTTATCAGGAGTAGCCGGGGTCTGTTTGCATATGAGGCGTGGGTCAATGAAAAAATAAATGATCCCAATGATAAGCAAATAGATCCGGGTAATATTCCGCCCATTGAATTTATTTTAACTCAAATGTATGGGGATGACTGGAAACAAGGAAATATGGAGGTTGATGAGCTACACGAGGAAATGAGTAAAATGGTGAACTCTAAAATTGCTGGTGGAACAGACGATAGCCTCGGGTCCATGATCCTTGATTTAAACGAAATTCATGAGGCACATGGTGGGGAGCAGGTGGAATACAATTTTCTATTTCAGGATGTTTTAAATTGGTTGCAATACTGGGCAAATGAAAGGAGTAAAGAACTGCGAGGTGAGTTTTCAAATTTTCACAAAGGTGCCGGTATTCCGTATCAGATACTTCCAGAAAAACTGAGGCCGCAAAATTTTGACCAGAGTCTTCAAGCACGGCTGAAACACAATGGACCGAACAATGATAACAATCCTGAGTTAGAAGAATTTCCCCTGACAGGAATAGGTGTCAATTGGATTGAATCAGAAGCTCAGAAATATAATCAGGTTCAGTTTACTAAGGATCTGCTTAACACCTTCATGTTACTTTTAGTGCTGGGTGCCCTGGGGAGTCTGATCTTTTTACTTCAGGACTTTCTGTCGTTCGACGAACACGGTCGATCCGTGTACGATTATCTATTCAGACCGTTCTTTGGAATGTTTTTATCGTTAGCCAGCTTTGTTGTGGTTGTCGCCAGTCAATCGCTGATATCGGACAACATAAATGTTGATAAGCTGGACCGCGGGCCGCTGTATCTTCTGGCGCTGGCTGCCGGCCTTCTCTCTGAGAAAGCGTACAATCGACTGAAGATTTTTAGTGAGGAATCGCTGGATAAACTAAAAAAGGGGAAAACAAAAAGGTGAAAAGTATAACTGCAGTTTTAAATATCATACTACTCATTCCACTCTCTTTTAAACTTTCCTGTGCTCCGGTCAGCGAGAAGAAAGTGCTTAATGTTCTATACCACCCGTCGAAGCATTCCCCTTTCGAAAAAAAGACTGAGGATGAAAGTAATCCCAAGGGTTTTTCCATCATACTTGCTCATCGAATAGCAGACTCGCTTGGCTATGAAGTGAACTTCGTATCACGTCCATTTCAAAGCATCATAACTGAGGTTGAAAACGGGAGTCATCGGAAGGCAGGATTAGAGGATGCCATTGCTATTTCATCTATTTCAGTGACCGAGAAACGGAAAAAGAGTCTGTTGTTTTCTAATCGATATTTTGCCACTGGACTTGGTTTGATGGTTCATTCGAGTCAACCATTCAACTCACTAGAAGAAGTGCTAGACTTCAAGAATTCAAATACAGGACGTTTTGTTTTTGGAGCGTTGAACGGGTCGACTGGGAAGAAGTTTATAGAAGAAAAAATAGGTTCAGAATATACGGAGATCACTGTCAAGGGGTTTGATCAGATTGATCTGATGTTCCAGGATATCGAAGGGAAACAACCCAAAATTCATGGGATTATTCTGGATCAGGTGGTCTTACTGGATCATTGGTTCAGGAAAAAAGAGATCGAAGAAAATACATATATCTTTGCCAGAACGATAAATCGCGAGGATTGGGCGGTGGTCATGCATAAAGCCGACAGGGTATTATGCAGGCAGATTAATGAACTGCTTAATTCATATGTGGGCAGCCAGGAGTTCTATGATGATCTAGCCAGATCTATGAGCAAGGATGTATCACTGAGATGGTCCACGAGTGAAATGGTTTCCACCTTTTACCATCAAACGGCTTCTCCGAACTGATTCCGGCCACACGTGATGATCCGTTGTCGTTCGTATTACCGGATTTTGATACATCAATAGGTAAATGATCAGCATCTCATCATTGTAAATAAATCTATCAGAGGTGATGTATGTCCTGGCCGATTCATGGAGTGTTATTCTTCAATAGTGGCAGCTACACCGAAGAATTGTTCAGGTGTCTTTTCGGTTTTGTTTTCGACCACATAGTTCAGCTCCTGGGCAAGATGGGGCGACTTCTTTCGCAGTATTTCAAGGTCGGCCTGGGCTTGGTCGATTTGTCCCATCTGGACGTAGAGTACACCGCGATACATGTAGGCCTCGTCGAGATTGCGATCCAGTTCGATCGCGCGGTTGTAGTGACGCAACGCTTCTTTGTAATGATCAGGTCCCTGTTTACGCAGGGCATAGGCCAGATTGTTGTGGGCTTCCGGAAATTTTTCGTTCTCTTGAAGTGCCTGGCGTAGTTGCTTTTCTGCAGCCGTAAATTTGAGCTCACTCAGTAGATCTGTTCCTGCATTGTAGGCTTTAACACCCGGTTCGGGAGCGGGATCTTTCTTTTTGCTGCCACCTGCATCAACCGAATCAGCTAACATCATAAAGCAGAGTGAGAACAGGACTATAAGTGTATGGAGTTTCATCAGATAAACGTCGTGCCGGAATGGAGATATGCAAATGGGAAAAAGCAAGCCGGCGATGGGAGGACTTCTCCTGTAAACACAGTTTTTGCTTTATCGCAGGTCTACGCTTTCTTTTTTAATGCTCTCTTTCAAGTTACATTCTGAAACGCCAGATCCCGTCCTCTCCCAGGACGAGTCCGGTATATCCATTATCGCCCAATTTTACATGAACGTTTTTACCCGTCGGATCCAAAGAGTAATCCTCCTGTTTGAGAGCAGCAGTGAAGGCTCCCATGAGACGTGCCGACCATTTTGGGTTCTGAAAGCGCCCCACGAATTGAGTTTTTTGTTCCGGAGTCAGCTCTTGCGCGTAATAGTCAGCCAGGGTTTTCCAGTCTTGCTGCTCCGCCAGCTTCAGATAATACGTGAACGCTGCTCGGGGAGACTTGAGCTGTTCCTGATCCTGCGGTTCGGTGGCTTGGAGCGGCAATAAGGTCATCCATAGGAAGGTAAGGATGATGATGCTCTTTAAAAACAGGGTAGTGATATTCATACGGATGTAATTAAATTAAGGCTGTACCCTGAACTAAATCAAGGCCAGAAGCGGGTTATTGATCGCTACCAGGGGTAGTAGATAACAAGTCTAAATAACATGTCCCTTTATTTTCTATTTACCGGCCGGAAAATTTCTTACGGCTATACCGTTTAAGATTAACCGGCAGAGGCTTTGGTTAGATAATAAGTCTGGCCCTTTATTTTCTAACTAATGAAGTACTCTTGACTGACGTAAATTAACGCATACTTTTATATAGTGCTTACTTTCAGGTAAGCTCTTTGTATTTTATTCTCATATCTCATGAAAAAAGAACCATCATGTCCGGTAGCTAAGACGCTTGGGGTTTTCGCAGGCAAGTGGAAGCCGGAAATACTTTGGCACCTTAAGGATGAGCGCATGCGCTTCAATCAGCTTCAGCGTTGTGTGGGCGGCGTCTCACAAAAGATGCTGGCTCAGCAATTAAGAGAACTGCAACGGGATGGCTTGGTTAAGCGTATTCAATATGAAACGATTCCTCCTCATGTAGAGTATGAGGCGACTTCTTTAGTAGCCACACTGGAACCGGTTTTCGATGTCCTGGAGCAATGGTATCAGGACAACGGTAAGTCGGTTCAAAAGGCTCAGAAAAGATACCTGAAAGCTAAAAGGTAGATCATGGTTTAACCGTGTAGTCGATCTCTACTGGTGTTGGGCCTTGAATGGGTCCGATGAGTTGCAGCATCTGCATTCTGAATCGCTCTACGATATCGCGCTTTAACATCCAGCGATGAAAGTCACCGGGTGATGTGTTGTGGTGTAATACGGACTTATATCCGCCAGGTGCTTCAATATCCATGCGAACCGGGAATTGTAACCAGCTGCCTTGAAACTCTTCGGACAGCATCCAGTTGAGATAGAGTTTAGCCGCCGCCTTGTTTTTAGCATGCTTAGGGATCGCAGCTGTCTGGAACCAGGTAAGAAAGTAATCCTCTTTGGGTAATAAAAATTTCGTTTTACTATTTGGGAAGGGCTCGAAAGCCCAAAAGGTAGTAAAGCTTGCCCCATACCATCCATTGTTAATGGCCACATATGGCATTGCCGTTCCTCTGACCCAGGTGGGCTTGGTGGAGATTAGCTTTTCGAGATATTCCCATCCGTATTTTTCTTTAAGGTTCCAGAATTGGTAGAGCACCGCATCGTCATCATGGGGATACGTCAGGATGACTTTTCCTTTTAATTCTGGGGAAAGATAATCGAGTGCATCACGGGGCATGTTTCCCTTACCCAATACCTCGGGATTCAGGTAGTTGCTGAAAGTCACACCATAAAGTCCGGTCCAGCGACCATGAGGATCTTTCTGGTCGGGATATACTTTGTCCCAGTTTCTGGGTTTATAGGGATAGAGTAAGTCATGCTCCATGTAATGATGGAAATCATGGAGTGTTTGAAATTGAATGACGTCAGGCACATGAGCCTTACCCCCTGCAGCTATAGCATTGTCATATCGGGGAGCATGATTAATGCTCACATCTACAGAATGCGTGACTTTAATTTTAGGAAAACGCTTTTTAAATTTATCTAAATAATAATCGATCTGGTCTGGCTTGTCTCCTCCAGCCCTGAGGACGAAATGGGAACCTTCTTTTTGCGCTGCCTTATATAATTCATCGAGTGACTTTGTTTCTATATCCGTCGCATAGGCGTGTGACAAAATGGCCAGGCTGTAAGTAATACAGGTTAATAATTTGAGTGATTTCATTTCTCTCCTTGGTTGATTTGCAAAAACACACCTTACAGTATATTTTAGTAAGTGCTATAGAAAATATTGTAAAATATAAATCACCGTATAACCATTTAAAGGAATGGATGAAATGAGATTAACCCTGGAGAGAAGAGAGGGTTCCAAGCCGGATAATTAATAAATAATAAAGATAATAATAGGTCTGTCCCTTAATTATTTTGTCCCTTAATTATTTCCCTTAATTATTACCTGTCCCTTTATTTATAATAAGCCTGCATTAATGCTCGCCTGACACCCTGCCAGTGAGTACTCGGCAGGTTAAGCCATTGTAAAAGAATGGTGTCATAGCTTGGAATACTTGACTGAATCAGCTCCGATCCGGCATATATATTACTATAAAGTGGGTTCACCAAAGGAGTTATTTTGAAGCTTAAGCTACTCGTTTTCATTTATTTGCTCGGGGTATCGGTCTCCCTTTCGGCCACCTTTGTGGTGGGCGACAGTGCTACAGGAGTTACCAACGTGACGATTAGTCCGACCCTGGCGGCGGGTGATACCATCAACTTTACCGGCACCATTAACAGTCCCGCCGGGGATGTCGTAGCGATCAATCCGGTGCTTTCCGGCCTGACCATCAATGTGCAATCTGGCGCCAGTCTGATTGCTACGGGAACTTCGCGCGGATTAAGCTTTAGCGCCAACTTCGATGGCACGCTGAATATCTTCGGCTCGATCAGCACTACCGGCGGCACTGGGGATGCGGTGAACATCAATGGCTCCCTGACAGGAACCCTGAATAACGCCGGCACCCTTACCGGAGGCGATGATGGGCTTTCATTTACCAACCTGGATGGAACGTTGATCAACTCCGGGACCATTACCGGTAATGGCGGCCTGGGTCTGAATTTCAGCTTCATCAGCAACGGTAGTAGGCTGATCAATACCGGCACTATTACAGGAGGCGGGAATGATGGTATCGATTTTACAGAGATTAGTCTCGGCGGCAGCTTCGACAACTCCGGCACCATTACCGGCGCTTTAAACGGTTTGTGTTTCGTGGATATTAAAGGAAGTTTTATTAATTCCGGCACCATCACCGGCACTACGATTGATGGTATGGATTTTGTGGATATGGAAGCCGGATCCATATTTAATAATTCCGGCACCATCTCTGGCAGAAATAGAGGCGTGGATTTTGTGGATATGGAGCTCGGTTCGACCTTTATCAACTCCGGAACCATTTCTGGAAGCACCAGCGATGGGGTTAATTTTATTGACCTGGAGACCGGAGCGGCCATGACGAATTCCGGCACCATCTCAGGTCTTGATGATGGGATCGATATGACGGAGCTCGAAGTCGGTGCTACGCTTACCAATTCCGGGATTATTCAGGGTGGGAACCATGGTCTGGAAACCAATGCCACGAACGGAACCTTCATCAACGGTGGAGGTCGTGTTCAGGGAGGCACTGGCAATTCCATACTCCTTGGCACCGGCAATGGCACCGTTATTCTTTCCGGCCCCTCTCATATTGTCGGTGTCATGGACGGAGGCGCGGGTGCCGGAGATATTCTGCGCTTTCAAGATATCCGTGGGATCTCCGATGCTAAAAAGGCGGAGCTTATCGCTCTGGCGGCATCTGATGCGGATGGCAGTATTGAGCTATTCGGAGAAACCATCTCCTGGATCAATTTTGAAGATATTCAGGTGGATCTCAGCTCCATTCAGTCCTATCAGAATCTGATCACTGCTCCGGGGCTGGCCGACTTCGGTAAGGCACTGGATAATGTCCTCGGACTCAACGACAACTCCCGTGAGTATCTGGTGTTTCTCAGCAATCTGGATGTCAGTTTACTCAATGACGTCGCCACCAACCTTTCTGGGCAAACTTTACTCAACGGGCTGAACGATTTCGTGGGCAATCAGGACACCACGTTCTTTAACTCGCTGATGCAGCAATTCAATTCCTTCCGCACTGGTGGCGCTGGATTCAGTGGCAACAGCTTCTCACTGCTGCGGGACTTCGACAGCTACATGCTGCAAAATCTCAACAACAACTTGATCGCTCTCGATGCTCAGGGTGTCAGTGACGTGGCTACCCTGGATCGTCAATCCATCGAACCGCTCTCCCCGCATACGCAGGACTGGAGTTTTTTTGTTAGCGGCTACGGTGGTGCTGAATTCCAGGACAGCACCTCCCAGCGCACCCGGCGCTCTGCAACCAACGCCACCGTGCTCCTGGGTGGTGGCAGTTGGTTGACGGAAAATCTCTACGCTGGTGCTTTTACGGGTTACACCCGGCACGATGCCGATGTCGACCGTTTTGGCAGTCACTTCACTGACCATGCGGCTTACTTCGGCATCAACCTTCAATACACGCAGAACCATTGGTTTGCCTCCGTGGCTGCTGCCTATGGTTATCATAGCTTCAACACGAATCGCTGGGACATCTCCAATAACGAACATAAAGCAGATTCGGACGGCCATCAGGGTCTTGTTTTCGGTCAGATCGGCTATGACTGGTATGTTGGTGAGGATGAATCCTGGAGGATCACGCCATTTGCTGGTGTCGCTTACAGCCATCTGAGTTTTGACCGTTTCAGCGAGACAGGGGGAACCAGCCTTACCAATCTGCGCATCGACGGCGATACCGTCCAGAGCTTGCAGTCCACGGTCGGGTTTGAAACCGCAAAACATGTGAAAACCTTCTTTGGCTGGATTCGCCCGTATTTCGGCGCAGCCTGGTGGCACTCCTTTCTGGAGCAGCAAACCTACCGTGTCAGTCTGGTGACGCCCGGATTCCTCTCCGGGTTCAATGTGGAGAGCACGAATGCCAATGAAGACCGAGCGAGCATGAGCACTGGTGTTTCGTTTGCGCTAGACGAACTGGATCACTGGGTCATGACCGTAGGATATCAGGGAACGGTCGGAAGTGAGGGTTACCACGCCCATACAGGAACGGCAGGGATCCGCTACGGATTTTAACTCGCACTTCTCAGGCGCTTTCATCTTTTAAATAATAGATCCCCTTATTTTCTCAACTTCGACAAGACCCAGCGTCCGGTGCGGAATCTTTCGTTGCCGAGTGACCAAGAGTAATAGACCTACTGGACTTGTTGCCACTGGTCGAGCAGGCCACGATCGCGGCAGAAGTCGTGGATGGTGCTTTGATCTAAATCCGGCAGGCAGGCGAGGACCGACTGAATATCCCGCAGGTGTTTTTCCGAGCCACCTTCCCGGTAGTATTCCAGCTTGCGGACGATGACGTATTCCGGTGGAGCGAGTGAGATCGTGATGTCATTGATATCGACGCGATGGGTATTTTGAATTGCCCAGAGATGTAACGGGTCGCGTTGAATGAAGTAGAGATCTGCCTTAAATCCGGTGGCATGATGGATCAGGTTACTTTGACCGTGACTTTCGCGCTGATGTTCGATGCGCAGGACTTCGATGGGGGGGATGTAAAATTCCCGTTCTGAAAAAAGTGCTATCAGTGCATCCAGGTCGGTGTCTTTGAGGTGCAGCACGATGTCGATACCGTGAGTCATGCGGGGTTCGCCGTAAATCGAAACGGCGAACGAGCCGGTCGCCATGCAGCGTACTCCTGACTCAGCCAGTGGTCGCAGGAATACCAAGGCGGGATCAGTTTCGGGCATACAGGAAGATACGTTTGACTTCTTCAGCCACCTGTTGATCGGTCCAGTCCGGGTGTTACTGGCGTAGAAAATCCGCCTTTCGGCGGCGTGCTCCTAGAATCAGGCCACGCGCCTACGCCCATTTTTCACTCGGGCTCATCCGCCGGTAGGCTTCAATCTGTTTTTCATACAACACAAACCTAGATTACTTTGTAAGAGCCAGAAGCCAATACTGATTTATGCTCTCGCTTTCCATTTCTCCGGGTCTTGTGAAGCATGGAAAATGGCGACCACATCGATACGGTCATCGGTGACCTGATAAATGACCGAGTAGGGGAAGCGTCGTAAATTTCTTCTTCGTAAATCACGGTAGATTTCTGTGCCAAGCATGGGACTGGCAGCAAGAGTGCTTAAGACCTGATTGACCTCACTAATGAATTCATTTCCTAAGCCGGCGAGTCGCTGATTGTACCACAGCTTGCCTTGCTTTAATTCTTCCAGTGCTTCGGGCTGGAGGACGAGGGTATAGGTCATTCAGAATCGCCAGAGAGTATCTGCTGTGCCTTTTCCCAGGGAATGCCACGGTCGTGGTCGGTTTCCATGAGCTTCAGGCGGTGGTCTAATTCTGTTTTCTGTGCTTCAGACAAAGGAAGTGCATCTGCGTCATTGGATAAACTCCCCCAGATTTCTCCCAGAAGCTCGAGTCGATCCTGAGTGGAAAGCTCATCAATTTTGGATCTGTCGATCACATTAACCATGTACCTATCCTAGTGCGAAGGGTGGATTATTCCAGTCAATTTGCGGCCAACTTGATCTGATAACAGGCCTGCCCCTTTGTTTTTTTACTGCACGGATAGGATTTTGGCTTGTGGAGAATGAGTCTGGTCTCCGGTAGTTAATCCATTCAACTTAAGGCCTAAGGGGGAATCTGAACTGAGGACGGTGACTTCGCTTCCTGCATGTTTTACTTCCAGTCCGCCCGCCACAGGAGCGAGCAGGAACCAGAATGACTCCCGGGCCATCTCGAGCTGGATCAGTGCTGAAAGCTCAATGGGGGTCGTATTGCTAAACGTTTTGACGGGCATGGCTTTGAAAGCCGTTAAAGTTTGGGTCGCGGCCAGTGCCTGACGAGCCAATCCATCCGCCAGATAATTTTCCTCGGTGGAGCGGGTATCATATTTTTCCTCGGCTCGACTCTGTTCGTCATTGCCTGCCGCCCGCGTTTTTTGGGACGACTCGTGCAAGGTGTGGACCTTCTCCTGCAGTTCCCGGATGATGGTTTGAATGAGATCCGCTTTATTCACCTTCGACTCCCGATGCTCACGAATGAAAACGATGCGCCCTGGAACCGGCACCGTAAACCCTAAAGCTGCGGTCTCTTCTTACTGAATTTCTGTATTGGTCGATGACTGGAAATTAACATCGATTATATCAATATTAGTAAAGTTATTATCAATTTAACAGAAATGAAGTGGCTGTCATCTTTAGGGCATGACAACAATTTTAATTATGGTTCTGGTCGTGGTTGTGATGTTCGCCGTTGAGCGCTTCTGGCCTGCGAACGAACTTCCTAAAGTAACCAACTGGTGGCCCCGAGTGATTTTGGTGAATCTGGCTCAGGCCGGAATCGTGCTGGTGCTGGGGGCGACCTGGGATCGCTGGGCGGCTGGGATCAGCATCCCGTGGGCGCTGCGGGAGCATCTTTCACTCGGCTGGCAGATCGCTATCGGTTATGTGGCGATCACCTTTATCTACTACTGGTGGCACCGCCTACGACATGAGTCGAAGTTATTCTGGAGACTGTGCCACCAGCTACATCATTCTCCCCAGCGGATGGAAGTGGCGATGTCGTTCTACAAACATCCGGTGGAAATTACCATCAACGGATTCCTGAGTTCAGCCATCACCTATCTGCTGCTGGGATGTTCGCCCGAAGCGGCGGCCTTAGTGACATTGGCGACCGGAATTGCGGAATACTTCTACCACTGGGATGTGAAGACTCCGTATGCGCTGGGGTGGTTTTTCCAGCGGCCGGAATCGCACCGCGTGCATCACCAGCGGGCCTATCATACCAACAACTATGCGGACATTCCGCTGTGGGACATGTTGTTCGGTACCTATCAGAATCCCAAAGCACAGGTTGCTGAATGCGGGTTCGAGAGTTGGAGGGAAGACCGCTTCGATGACATGCTGGTATTTCGGGATGTGTATGCGAAGGGTGCGAACGAAACCCCGCCGCTGCATTTATTGCCAACCTGTATCGGATGTTCCAAACGCTGGGCCTGTCAGCAATCCCGTCAGCAGGCGATGGAAACTGAAATTTCAACCACGGAGGAAAAGTAATCATGAAAACATCCACATCCAATCTGCTCTGCACCGGATTACTGGTCTGGAGCTTTTCCGCCATGGCGGGGCATGTGCTGGGAATCGCACCGCTCAAAGGGTTGGGGCTGGCTTCGATGGCGGCACCCTATACCAAAGTTTTTTGTCAGGCAGAGTCGCTCGAAGACGGGCGCCACTTTGAAACCTTTGCGGCCCGCTTTACGCTGAAGTATCTACGCTCCGACGGCTCCACCGAATCGCTGCAGATCACGCCGGAGGTCTACCAGCGACTGGCCGGGCCATATAACCGGCGCAATACCTATGGCGCAGTGTTGGCCTACGGGCCGGCATTGCCGGAAGACATGCGGCGGGCGACCTTCCGCTACGCGTTGATTGAGCCGGGAGTGATCGTGGAGGAGCTGGGCCTGCCCGCGGATGCGCATGATTTTGAAATCCATATTGAAAGCTTAACCCGTGGCTCGGAGGACACGTGGGTGCTCCGAGCCCAGTAACTGTATTTCCTTATGAAACTATTGAATTATTCCAGTAACTTCAGTGCCCGGCAGTTCGGGATCTTCCGGATTGTGTTTGGCAGTTATCTCATCTGGCACTTTGCCTGCCTGATTCCGTATGGCGTCGAATTATTCAGTGATGTCGGTTTGCTGGGCGACAGATCAATCAATCCGTTCTATGGATCCTGGCCGAATCCGCTGTTTCTGGAGGGCTCTGCCCACTTCATGACCCCGTGGTTGATCGCGGCGGTGGTGGCGTCCGGATTGTTTACGGTGGGGTGGATGCGGCGCAGTTCAGCGCTGTTCCTGTGGTTTACCTGGAGTTGCCTATTCACCGCGAATCCGTTGATTGCCAATCCGAGTCTGGCCTATGTCGGCCTGCTGTTGCTGTTTTGCACCCTGATTCCACTGGGTGATGCTTTTGTGTGGCGGATTGGAGAGTCATCCAAGCTTGCCAACCCGCAGTCGTGGAAGATGCCGGGCATGGTGTGTGTCACTGCATGGCTGTTGATGTCCGTGGGGTATACGTTCTCGGGTATTCTGAAATGTCAGAGCCCGAGTTGGATCGATGGAACGGCCATTCGGCACCTGATGGAAAACCCACTGGCCCGGCCGGGCTGGATGCGGGATGTGATGCTGGCGCTGCCGGATCCCATGCTACAGACCATGACCTGGGGGGTGCTGTTGCTGGAGATCTTTTTCCTGCCGCTGATATTGTTTAAAACCACCCGCATCTGGGCCTGGTCGGCGATGGTGCTGATGCACTTCGGCATCATGACCACCGTCGACTTTGCGGATCTGAGTCTGGGCATGCTGATGATCCACCTGTTTACGTTTCAGTCTTCCTGGCTTTCAAAGCTGAAGTGGAGACCGGCATCATCAGAAACCACTAGCTCAACCCATTCCAGTCCAGACTTCACTCAACCCCGCCCGGTCCGGAGTCGTCTCCTGCCGGCCAATGAAAGGTAATTCATAAATGACCATCTCTAAGAATATTCGAAGTGGCGTGTGCCTGCTGGCAATACTGCTGATACCCATGGCTCTGTTCTGGTGGGTTTGCACGCCGCCGGAAGCTTCACCGGAAGAGGCAGCTACGACCTTGGCGCAGCCGCAAGCAGAAAGCACAGAGCCTCCGATACTGAATAAAGAAAACTACATCATTGATTTGTCCTATTATTTTCTTATTCCTTAAACATTCAGGTCTGACTACCGACTGGCCAACCTGAACTTCTATAATAGGTTTGTCCCTGTATTTTCTTTACGCTTGAGCAGGAAGTTCAATTCCGCCAGAACACTGCATGGACCACCGCCCGATTCTGCTCTCCTACAACACCGTCGAACGGATGCTGCGGGGCGATTTTTTTCACACCGTGACCTGGGAAACCGTCATGCGGACGCTTTCCACCTTCCCGGACGACTGGCCGTTGCTCGGGATTGGCACCACCAACTGGTTCCGGCGTAATGGCGAGACCATTATTCGCGGTACAGTGGGGCAGCCGGAGGTCATCTGGTCGGATCCGGAGGGGAGCCATCCGATGCAGACGCTGAACCTGTTGGAGTCTTCACCGGATCAGGCGGGGCCGGAACTGCTCAGTCCGTCGCTGGATGATGATGCTACGCAACCCGCATTTCCGTTTCTGGCGATGGGCGTGTGCCAGCCGGAGTCCAGTCTCGTCTGGGAGTGTGGAGCGTGTGACCACCTGCACCTGTGGATTCAGGAAAAGTTGGAAGCCGAAAATATTGGACTGGCGGCGGTGGATGTTCAGGCGACCTGTCCGTCGGCCCGCTATGCGTCTGCGTTTTATCTACCGCTGGAGGGACTCAATCTGGAGGACGGGTACAATGCTGCCGATAACCTGAAACTGGCCGAACATGGGGCAGGTAAGTGGGAAGTGAGCGGCATCTACGCGGCCAACCCGACGTTGCAGAATATTATATCCGTCGAAGGGTTACCGCTGCATTTGCACGGCCGGGAAACGGAAACACAGGTAGGCGGACACGTCATTCAGCTCACGGTGACTTCCGCGATGGTGCGCATCTGGCCGTTGAAGGATCTCGATCTCAAAATCCTCAACCTCGATCAGACCTGGCGGCCGGTGCGGAATCTCTCGTTGCCGGGTGATTAATGAAGGTTGATATGAATTGACTCGCGCATTGTGTGGTAAGTTCTATATTTTGAGTATGAAATCGCGTGAGGAGCGGATACAGATCATGCTGAAACGTCTTTCCCGGAAACGGGGGCTGAGTGAAGACGATCGTATTCTGTATGCCACGTCACTTGCGGAAACTCCGGATGAACGATGGCAAAGAAACCGACAGTTCCTGAAATCGCACGGCTTATCGACGCGCTCCGCGCTGAAAAAATACGCTTTATCCTCGTAGGAATGTCGGCGGCTCTGCTGCAGGGGGTTCCGGGGTCAACACTGGATACGGATATCTGGATCGGGCTTCCCTCGCGTCAATACATGAAGCTGCATGCTATCGTAAAAGGTCTGGGAGGATCAATGGCGTCAAAAACTGCGGGATTCCTGAAAGATGATACCCTGATCAATTTCGTATTTAAAGTGGATGGCCTGCAACGGTTCCCGACAGAGTTGAAAAGGTGTCGTAGATTTAAGTTAACGGGCAGAATGGTGAATGTGCTTCCCTTGAAGCGAATCCTGAAAAGCAAAGAGACGATCCGCCGCCCCAAAGATTTGACGCATATTGCATTAATCAAAGAAACGATCCGGCTGAATCGCTAGAGTTGAAAGTGTTAACAATTGTCACCTGATCTCTTTACCCTTTATTTTCTTTATTATACGCACGATGAAAGAAGAAGAACCGTTTCCGTGGTTTGAACTGATCGTATTGTTGCCCATACTGGGTGCTCTGGCGCTGGGAGGATGGAACTGGTGGCAGGGTTCTTCGTTCTGGGTAGAAGCGGGCGGGGTGCTTTTAGTGTTTTTCGGATCCGGTCTGGCACTGCTGGTGAAGCAAGGAATAGCTACCGGGAAACTAGAGATGCGCGGTGGGTCGGTGGATCGGGGAGCACAGCCGTTCTGGTTCTGGGGTTTTGCCGTCTTTTACATGGTGGTGGGGCTGTGCTTTTTCCTGGGAGGCCTGATACTGTTACTATTTCCTGAGATGGATGCGTAGTAATCGATGGGTTGCGTATCTTGCGGCTACTCCTGTGCAGTGGATGGATTAAGGTAAAATGGGAGGTGGCTTCCGGGTGATGAGAGGATTGGTAAAATAATAGGTCTTTTCCTTTATTAATGTTCCTTTATTGCCCAGATTCAGATAGCTAAGTGTCGGTCTAGCTGCTTCAGTCTCGACGAAATACGGTCTGAGAGGTAGATTAAGAATATGAGCACGGCTGAGATACTTGCTGAATTACCGAAACTGCCTGAGGCGGAGCGGGAAGAGGTTTTTGCCTCCTTATTGCAGCTCAAGGCGGCGGAGCAACCGACAGCTCGTGAGAAAACGATACTCAATGAAGCTCAGGCTGGTTACGAGGCGGATAAGGATGCAGGTGACGACTGGTCGGTGGTTCAAAAACGTCTGAGAGATCGCTAGCTGTAGCTCATTCTATGTCTTGGCAGGTTTCGATTCGGAAAGAGGCTCAGGTCGACCTGCTTCGAGCCCGTGAGTGGTATGATCAAATCGATCGGGAATTAGGCGATCGGTTCTTGGATGAGGTCTCCGTTGCCATGCAGGAACTGGCGCAAGATCCGCTCATTCCAAGTTTATACTACCGTGACTTTCGTCGGATCTTGCTGAAGAAATTTCCCTATAAGGTGTTCTATCAGGTCATCGACCAGCGTGTGATTGTGTTCCGTGTGCTGCATGCACATGAATGTCATGAAAGTCGTTTGGATTAAGTGTAAGCGCTTGTCACGAATTGTTGACTGAGCCCTTTCACTTTACTGACCCCTTTGATTTACTATGACATAACAGGTCTGGCTCTTTATTTTCTAATATTACTTTCTTCAAAGAATATCAAACTTGTAATTACGATAGTTGTAGATATTGCTTGTTAGCATGAAAAATAAGTGTTTTGTCATGATGCCATTTCTGGATGAGTTTCGTGGTATATACGATGTAGTAATTAGGCATGTGGTCTCTGACATTATGATGGACGACTGTGTGCGAATTGATGATATTTTTCAACCGGGTGTGATAGCTTCAGAAATTGAAGCGTCGATACGGGATTCTGATTATATTATTGCAGATATATCTATACCTAATCCTAATGTTTATTATGAGTTAGGATATGCTACGGCACTGGAGAAGCACTGCATCTTAATTACTAGAAATATTGATACCCTTCCATTTGATATTAAACACCGACGTGTTGTCACTTACGACGACAGTGCTCAAGGTGCAGAGGAGCTTAAGGAAGTATTAAAAAGATATATCCAAGCCTACAAAAATGAATAATTTTACTCCTAGAGCACAGCAAGTTCTTGCATTGGCCAGAAAGGAAGCTGATCGATTCAATCATAATTACGTCTGCGTTGAGCACATTTTATTTGGTCTCTTAAAGCTTGGTCAAGGCACAGCTATAAATGTTCTACAAAAAATGGGACCCGATCTGGAAACTATTCGTCTAGAAATTGAAAAGCATGTTGGTTCGGGGCCTGACACTAAACTGTCAGGCAACATTCCTTATACACCACGCCTAAAAAAAGTCCTTGCTTTAGCGGGTAAAGAAGCCAAAGCACTCAATCACAGTTACATTGGAACGGAACACATTCTTCTAGCCCTTCTACGCGAGAAGGATGGTATAGCCGCTCAAGTGCTTCTAAGTCTGAAATTCAATCTCAATCGCACTCGCAATGAAGTCTTGCGAGAATTGGATCCCAATTTTGAAGTTAGAGAAGACGAGGATTTTACTAATGAAGAGATAGAGGTAGCTACTTTTGATATCGAAAGTGGAAAGAAAAACCTTAAGACACCTGCACTCAATGCCTTTGGTCGAAATTTATCTTTAGAGTCTGTAAATGGAAGTTTTGATTATATTGTAGAATTTCCAAGTGATATTAAAAGATTGCTTCAAATATTAGTTAGGCAAACAAGAAAAAATCCAGTTATTGTGGGGCCGGACGGCATAGGCAAGTCGTCAACCGTATATGCTCTGGCAAATGCCCTAAATATTAGAGATTTTTTACATATGGATAATAAGGAGCTCATTCTTCTAGATTTTGGACTACTTTCTGCTGGGACAAAATATAGAGGGCAGCTCGAAGAGCGAGTCAAAGCATTGATGGAAGAGGTGAAAAAAAGCGAAAGATTTGTGCTTGTATTAGATGATATAACATCACTAGTGAATCAAGAGCCTCACGTGCTCAATTTGATGCGATTTGGTGTTTCGTTAGGGGAAATGCAATTCATTATCACTGCCACCCAAGAGGAATATGATTTATTGATCTCCGAGAATCGTTGGCTTGAGCCTTACTTGCAACCTTTCCATTTGTACCAAAAAGCAGACGAGGATTTAAAGTTGATTACGTCAAAATGGGTGAAAAAGTATGAAGAAGTATACAATATTAAAGGGCTAAATGAAATTTTAGACCCTGCTATTAAAATAAGTAAACTTTGTTATCGTGATAATCCGCAGCCCCTGGCAACTCTTTCGTTATTAGAGGAATTGTCATCTAGGCTATATTTAGAGCAAATGCATGTTCCTGGCTCGGAGGAGCTGGCTTCCAGAATAAATGAAGTTAGAGCTAAAAAGGAACATTTTATAGCTAAGCAAGACTTTGAACAGGCTACCATTTGTCGTGACAATGAAAAGTTACTTAAAAATCAGCAAATAGCACTGATAGCAAAATGGAAAAAGAAAAAGAAAAAAACAGAAATCGTTAAGTCAGTTGTTTATCAAGTTGCCAGTGACTTAACAGGTCTTAAAATAGAGAATACTGATGATATAGATCAGGCGCTTGAGTCTAATGCCGGAATAGCATTACAAGAAGTTTCACAGTTGATTCCTCGCTTTGAAAAACTACAAACTGAGTCAGTTTTACACGGTCACGATATACACATTGAGTTTGGCACAGGCTTTGTTTTGATGCCTCATACTGACGAATTTAGGGGAATATTTAATCAAGCTATTAAACCAGCAATGGAAGAAAATGGTATCGTAGTAAAAAAAGCTGAGGACATTTACGAGCCAGGCTCAATCCTTGCTCAAGTGTGGGAGCAAATACGCAGATCTGAGATTATAATTGCAGATTTATCAGGGAAAAATGCAAATGTAATTTTCGAGCTGGGTCTTTGTTACGGTATACAAAGGTGCCCAATACTTTTGGTTAGAGATCCTAATGAACTCCCGTTTAATTTGCGCAATTTACGATATATACAGTATAGCGATAAGGCCCAAGGTGCGGCTGATCTAAAACAAACACTTACGGCTAGTATTGGTGAGTTTTTGGCTGCCGTTCGAACGGCAAGGGAGAGGGTGTGATTTTGCTTGAAATATTGCCGCAGGAAAACTGTTAAGATGGTAATAAATCTTGGCAGAATCACCATGCTTCTAGTAGCGCAGTAGGATTGCGACGGTCTAGGTCGAGAAGCTTCAGGGCAGCTCCGCTGAGTTTCCCAGACAATGGAGGTGGTCTGTTCTTCTCGTGCGAATCAGCCGAACAAAGCAATGCTGCTTACCTGATATTTTTGCTTCAGGTCGCTCAGGCGAGTCAGCACGTTGGCGCAATTAACCAAGAGATTAGCATAGTGTGAAAGAGGGAATATTTCAGTCTATTTACGGGGACTTATTAAAACACAGAGGGAGCAGGGTGCACAGAGTTGGAGTATAAGTTATTGGCACAACTCATGATGTTCCCGCTCTGGTTTTTCTGCGTCTCTGTGGTTAAACAGTTCCCGTTACGATTTTTCGAAAACCAATTTCCCATCCAGATAATCAGCAATAATCGTATCCGCATCGGAGATATCTCCTGCCAACATTTGACGGCTTAATCCGGTTTCCACTTCCTTCTGAAGCAGGCGTTTCAATGGGCGTGCCCCATACACTGGATCGTAACCGGCATCGGCGATGTATTCTTTGGCTTCGGCACTCAATGTCAGCGTAATGCGGCGGTGGTCGAGGCGTTGCTGCAACAACCCGAGTTGGATGTCGGTGATGACTTTGAGCTCGTCCTTGGTCAGCGGGCTGAACAGGACGGTTTCGTCGACGCGGTTGAGGAATTCCGGGCGGAAGTGCTGGCGCATTTCGCCTAATACTTTCTCGCGGGTGGCTTCATCGATCTCGCCGGTGCCGGCGTTGTCGAGCAGGTGCGGTGAGCCGATGTTGCTGGTCATGATGATGAGGGTGTTTTTGAAATCGATGGTGCGGCCCTGACTGTCGGTTAAGCGACCGTCATCCAGGATCTGCAGCAGGATGTTGAACACATCGTGGTGGGCTTTTTCGATTTCGTCGAAGAGGATGACGCAGTAGGGCTTGCGGCGGACGGCTTCGCTGAGCTGGCCGCCTTCTTCATAGCCGACATAGCCCGGAGGAGCGCCGATGAGTCGCGCCACGGCGTGTTTTTCCATGTATTCGCTCATGTCGATCCGCACAATATTGTCTTCGGAATCGAACAGGGTCTGCGCCAGTGCGCGGGCCAGCTCGGTTTTCCCCACCCCGGTGGGGCCGAGGAAGATGAAGGAGCCGATGGGGCGCTTGGGATCGTTGAGGCCGGAGCGGGAACGGATGACGGCATCGGAGACCGCCTGCACGGCTTCGTCCTGGCCGATCACGCGTTCGTGCAGCACTTCATCCAGTCGCAGCAATTTTTCCTTCTCGCCTTCCACCAGCTTGGAGACGGGAATGCCGGTCCAGCGGGAGACGACTTCTGCGATCTCTTCTTCGGTGACTTCTTCTTTGAGCAGCTGGGAGTCGCTTTCATGGGCGGCTTTCTCCGCTTCCTTGATCTGGCCTTCCAGTTCCGGCAGTTTGCCGTATTTCAGTTCGGCGACCTTGTTCAGCTCGGAGTTGCGTTCGGCGACTTCGATCTGGTGCCGCACCAGTTCCAGTTCTTCGCGCAGTTTACGTACTTCTTCGATGGATTCCTTTTCACTGGTCCATTGGGCTTTTAAGGCATCACGTTGTGACTTCTGGTTGGCCAGTTCCTTTTCCAGTTCTTTCAGGCGATCGCGCGAGGCGGAGTCTTTTTCTTTCTTCAGCGCTTCGCGTTCGATCTCGAGCTGGGTGACCCGGCGGTCGAGGGTTTCGAGTTCTTCCGGCATGCTTTCCATCTCGGTGCGCAGTTTGGCGGAGGCTTCATCGACCAGGTCGATGGCTTTGTCCGGCAGGAAGCGGTCGGAGATGTAGCGGTGGGACAGCGTGGCGGCAGCCACCAGTGCGGCATCCTGGATGTGGGCGCCGTGGTGGAGTTCATAGCGTTCGCGCAGTCCGCGCAGAATGGAAATGGTGTCTTCGACGGTGGGTTCATCCACCATGACTGGCTGGAAGCGGCGTTCCAGTGCGGCGTCTTTTTCGATGTATTTCCGGTATTCGTCCAGCGTGGTGGCACCGATACAGTGCATCTCACCCCGGGCCAGCATGGGCTTGAGCATGTTGCCGGCATCCATGGAGCCTTCGGTTTTACCCGCACCGACAACGGTGTGGATCTCATCGATGAAGAGAATGATCTCGCCGGCAGATTTGGTGACCTCAGCCAGCACGGCTTTGAGGCGTTCCTCAAATTCACCGCGGTATTTCGCCCCGGCGATGAGGGCTCCCATGTCGAGCGAGACGATGCGTTTCTGTTTGAGACTTTCCGGCACGTCCCCGGCGACGATGCGACGGGCGAGTCCTTCGGCGATAGCGGTTTTCCCCACCCCGGGTTCCCCGATGAGCACGGGGTTGTTCTTGGCACGGCGGGAGAGCACCTGGATGGCACGGCGGATTTCGTTATCGCGACCGATGACCGGATCCAGTTTGTTCTGCTGCGCCATGCGTGTGAGGTCGCGACCGTATTTCTCCAGCGCCTCATAGGTGGCTTCCGGATTGGAGGAGGTAACCTTCTGGTTACCGCGCACTTCCTGCAATGTCTTGGTAAAGGTTTTGCGATCGAGGCCGACGGCGTCGAAGGCTTTTGCCACTCCGGTATCCTTGGCTTCATCGAACATGGGGAGGACGAGGTGCTCGACGCTGACGTATTCGTCCTTGAGCTTTTTGGCTTCGTCCTGAGCGTTGGCCATGAGTTTATTGAGTCGTTGTGACACATAGAGGTTGCCGGGCTGGGTGCCATGGCCGGAGACCTTAGGCAGTTTTTCCAGACCTTCCTCGACTTTGGCCAGTAGCAGGTCCAGCGAGACCTGCGAGCGTTCGACCAAGCGCGGCACCAGTCCACCGTCCTGCTGGAGCAGGGCCAGCAGCAGGTGTTCGACATCAATGCTTTGATGCCCGAGACGGGCAGAAATGTTCTGTCCCTCCGCCAGGGCTTGCTGTGCTTTTTCTGTAAAGTGATTCAAGTTCATAGGACTTTAGCTGCACAATGTATGCCGGAATCTGCATAGAGGCCAACTTTAAATTATTATCTGTAAGTATTACGGGGAGAGGTGGATGTGCATCTGAAGTCAGAATTAAGAATTAAGATTTAAGAAGTTAAATGAGTCAAAATGACGCAATATAAAATATAGAAATTCCTAATGAGACAATATGGCGCACTTAAACCAAGTGCGAAATAAGAAATTCGAAATCCGAAAATACTCAGGATCAGTGACTTGTGAGGAAAATGCGGGTGGCTATGCCACTTGGAACAGTTGATGCATTAAGGAAAGGGTAATAAAAACCTCAACCAAGGAGTATAAAATTATGAGTGCATTAGGAAAATGGGATCCGTTTAAGGAACTCGACTACTTACAGAACCGGATCGGGCATTTGTTCGATCACAACAACAGCAACCAGAAACCTGCAGAAAGCAGCAGTGAAACTGATCTGAGCCGGGCCGACTGGGCGCCGGTGGTGGACATCACAGAAGATGATCACGGTTATCAGATTGAAGCAGAACTGCCACGCGTGAAGAAGAAAGACGTAAAACTCCGGGTGGCCAACGGACAGTTGAGCATTTCGGGTGAACGCAGTTTCAAGCGCGAAGAAAAAGATGATGCCAAAAAGTATCATCGGGTAGAACGCAGTTATGGTCGCTTTGTGCGTTCCTTCCGCCTGCCGGAGGACGTGGAAGCAGATCAGGTTAAAGCTGAATTCTCAGAAGGGGTGCTGACGGTCAGTATTCCGAAAAGTGAGAAAAGCAAACCGAAGGAAATTGATATCAAGATCAGCTGATCGGTATCAGATAATAACGGGCACCCGGTGCCACTCTCCGCGTCGGGTGTTTGTTTTTTACAGGCAGCTGGGGATCCTGAACGCTGCACGCGCGGCACAGTTACAACATAAAAAATGGTTGAAAACCCATTAGGAGATGTAAATTATTTATCTAACCCATCGATTTAGCTCAGGGTTAAAGACAGGAATTTGAACATGAGCAAAAAGAAAGCTGAAAAATCATCCGGATGCTGCACGGGATCGTCCTGCAGCTGTTCGAGTGAGTCTAAGCCTGAGGCAGCACCTGCGACCAGCGCAGCTGAGACTTCTGCCTCGTCTGCGAGTCAATCATCCACCATTCAGAATGGTAAGGGATCTGCTCCGCGTAACATGGGCCCGACCTTCAAGAAAAACTTTGGCAAAATCAAATGGGGCGACAAGCGCGAACGCGTGGAAGGCCGCCGCGAGGTGAAGGTTTACGGCTGATTCCGACACCTGAAAGGGTCGGCACTGCGACACAGAGCAAAATCAACGAGGCGCCGTTAGGCGCCTTATTTCTATCCATAAGGTATCTTTTTCACCCGAATACGCTTAATCCTCCATAGATGGGGAGGCCTGCCCGGTGGCTTGTTGACGGGCAATATAGACCAGCAGCATGCTGTAGGTGGCGTTACCAAAGAGGAAGAGCGGGAACTGGAGGTCGCTGGGCAGTGAATACACAATGAGCAAAAACAGGGGCCAGAATGACAGGCAGTTGATCCATAGCGGTAGCACGCGGTGGAACAGTAATCCGATGCTCAATTTCCGGAACAGTGACGGCAAGTTATATTTTTCCTCCCGCAGCAGGAACCAGAATGCGATGAAAGGCATGCTGATGAATGGAGTAAAGACCAACTGATCGACCAGGACCTTAGTCAACAGTGTCTGCACCTGAGTGCTGGTTCCGAATTGCATTGTCTGAAACCGATAAAACAGGTCGACCAAAATCCCGATGATGGCCCACATCGTGAACTGATGTGCCAGTTCTCCTGCAGTTGCGCGTGGAGTATGCGGATCACGCAACATCCGTTTGACCATCTCCGGAAAAATCCCGCCACTGAGGATAGTGCAGAGCGCAGAGGCGAGTAATCCACCCTGAGTTTTCCACTGGCCGATGGTGGTGAAGAAGTGAGTGGCATTCTCTGAATGGTAATAGTAAAGGACCATCGATAACGCCATGAGCTGGATCGCAAGCATGACAGGCCAGTAGCAACGCAAGGCATTCCATGCGGGTCTGGCATAGTGTAGGAAATTGCGCGATTCGCCAGGAGTGGCATCCATGCAGATGGGATTAGGATAATGCACCCGAGATGAAAAGATTAATAGGCGCGAAGATAGGTTTAATAACACTGAGTTCTCAGCGATTCACAGGTCGGGGAAAGCAGAAAATCTGTTCAGATCCATGAATTCTGTGGATGATGTAAAAGCATGGTAAGATCTCTGTTGGCCTTGAGTTGGATTTTAAGTTCACCGTTCCATTTAATTGCGGAAGATGAGTTAACCTTTTCGAATACAATGGAGTGGGATCCGAAGTATCTGGCCTACACGCGAAAAGTGCCGAAGCTGCTGGCAGCGGATTGGCAGCAGCACATTTCCATTGCATTACCGCCCGCAGATGATTCTGCGGAGACGAGGAAAGAATTGGCTGCGTTGTTGACTTTGGTCCCGCAACGAGTCGAAGCGAGATCTGGTGTGCTGGCGGAGCGGGATGTGAATGAATTTCTCCTGGGTGGCATCCGTTATGGCGACCTGATGAATCCCGGTAAATATCCGGCGACCAAGGCGCTGCTGGATGCGGTATATCATGATCTGGGCGTAGTGGTGTTCACATTAAAGCAGCAGTATGATCGCGTGCGGCCGTCTTTTCTGGAGCCGGGACTGGAGTTGCTGATTCCGAACCCGAAACATCCAGCCTATCCAAGCGGTCACTCCACCTGTGCACATGCCTTCGCGCTGGTGCTGGGGGACCTGTTGCCGAAAAGGAAAGACGCCATGTGGAAAGACGCAGCCGGTATTGCGTATCGGCGTGAGATTGCGGGAGTGCATTACGCCAGTGATTCAGCAGCAGGGCAGATGCTGGCGCAGGAACTTCATGCCGCACTCCAGCAGTCACCGGCGTATCAGCAGCTGTTCCGGCAGGCGCAACGCGAATGGAAAAAATAAGCGTGTCCCGGCACGTTTGAACTTTTCATTAAGGGAAAGAAGATTATTCTGAAAAGATACTTAATAACTAGAAAATCAGACCCAACAGAAAAGAATATCATGAAAAAAATCGAAGCCGTCCTTAAACCGTTCAAACTCGACGATGTCAAAGATGCCCTCACAGAAATTGGAATCGAGGGAATGACCGTCATGGAAGTCAAAGGGTTTGGCCGCCAGAAAGGGCATACTGAAATCTATCGTGGCAGCGAATACACTGTCGACTTTCTGCCAAAAGTGAAGCTGGATGTGGTTGTCGCCGATGATCAGGCTGAGAAAGCGGTTGAAGCCATTGTGAAAGCAGGGAAGACCGGCAAGATCGGTGATGGAAAAGTCTTTGTCATTCCGGTGGAAAAAGCGATCCGCATCCGCACGGATGAAGAAGGTGATAAGGCGCTCTGAGGCCAGTTCCATTTAGATTTGAAACCCTGCGATGCAATACGTATCGCGGGGTTTTTTAGCAAGGATGAGATTCTTCGTAGAAGATCTTGTCATATATCGGGAGGGTAACCCCGAATACTTTTGCATACACGTTAACATAAGGATTGAGGCTGCTGGTGAAATGTAGGATGAGATTCCTCCGCCTCAGATGATCTCGTCACGCGATAACGGTAGGATCCGTCCTGACGAGATCGTCCGCCTGCGCCAAGGCTTTGGCGGAAGAATCTCATCCTACACCCGGAAATGTCATCTGCTTATGTTCATGTATGTGCGAAAGCTTTCGGGGTTACCCTGCAGTTCTGACCAGTGATTCCAGATGCTGCATCAGGTCGGGGACGGTGGTCTTGGGGGAGAGCTCGGACATTTTGGATCTGATGCTTTTGAGTTCATCCGGGTGCTGCAGAAAGAATTTCACCTTTTCGACCAGCGCTTGTGGCGACCGTATAGGATGGCTGATGCCGTGTGAGCGGCAGAATTTTACCGTGATCCATTCCTGCGGCATGATGCCGCCCATGCCGTTGTGGATGATGGGACAGCAGGCCAGAATGGACTCGCAGGTGGTACCGGTGCCGGGGCGGGCGACAATGGCGGACACGGATTGCATCAGCCGGTGCATGTCATGGCGATAGCCAAGCGGAGTGACGGAGATATTTCGTGCGCCGGTGCCGGCGGACCAATTGATGATCTCGTTGAGCGTTTCCTGGCTTCGTCCGCAGAGAGCAATGACCTGCACGGGCAGGCGGGCGGCTTCCAGTGCGTTCAGGAAATTCAGATGATTGTTGGCCCCCGCATCACCGGTGCTCAGCAAAAGCGTAAAGTGATCGGGGTTGAGGTTGAATTCCTCCCGGATAAACTGTCGCTGTTCCGCCCGGGTTAGCGGAGTTTCGTAAAACGGGGGGCGCAGCAGGAAACCGCCACAGTGGGTCTTTGCCTCTGGCATACCGTGGTCGCGGACAGCCGCTTCACATATCTCAGGCACTGCGCCGATGAAGTGGTCGGCCTGCGGGTTGATCCAGTGCTTACTCAGGCCGTAGCCGCCGAAAACCTCTCCGCAGTAAGTGACGCAAACGGGTGGACATTCTGGCAGGGCGCGACGGGCGAGCTCGAAAAAACCGTGGTTGGTATGACCGTGGACGCTGACGATGAGATCCGGTTTCCCGGTGCGGATGGTTGCCATGAATGCGTCAGCATTCAGGATGCGGTCCGGATTACGGTGCATGGCAGCCCATTCGAGGTAATTGAAATAGAGATGGTGGGCCCAGGGCGCGTTGCGCTGAATGATGTTGTAGGTTTCGACCCCGATGGCGTAGAGACGGTGGCCGGTTTCCAGTGGAAAGTAAATCTGGATATCCCAACGGTCCGCCCGCTCCAGCTTCGCCCAGTCCGAAAGAGCGTGGGCACGCATGTTGTGTCCGCTACCGGTAGATGAACTGAGGATCAGGACCTTCATAAAAACGAAGATTTAAGAATTAAGAAGGAAGAAATGGGGAACCATGATGAAATATCATTGGTTTCATTCTCATCCTCCCTGATTACTTCTTGAAGGATACTCCAGCGCGTTTGCAGGCTTTGAGCAGGGCGGTCACGAATTGCTCGAGCTGCTCGCGGGTGTGCAGGGCACTGACGGCGCAGCGGATCAGGTCTTTGCCGACCGGCACGCCCGGAGAGACCGACATGACGGTGAAGAATCCCTGTTCCCACAGGGATTTCCAGACGGCCCAGCAGCGGTCGCGGTTGCCGATAACGATCGGCACGGCAGCCGTGGGACTGTCCCAGTAGTCAATACCGTTTTCATCCAGCATGGAGCGGAGGTATTCGGTGTTGCTGTGCAGTTTCTCCCGGTGCTGTGGTTCCTGCTGCATGACGCGCAGGGACGCCAGTGCGGTGGCACAGACGGGAGGGGTGGGTCCGGCACTGAAGATGATCTGCTTGGAATTACTGCGCAGGTAATCGATGGTGGTTTTATCGGCAGCCACGAATCCGCCCGCGCTGGCGAGCGACTTGGAAAAACTGCTGACGATCATGTCAACTTCTTCGGAAACTCCGAACTCGTGACAGACGCCGCGACCATCCGGTCCGAGCATGCCAAATCCGTGGGCATCATCGACGATCAGAAATGCACTGTATTTGTTCGCAAGTTCGACCAGTTTATCGACGGGCGCGATGTGACCTTCCATGGAATAGACTCCGTCAACCAAAATGATCTTAGGCTGGTCCGGCTCAAGCTGATCGAGCAGGGTAGCCAGCGATTCCGGATCATTATGGCTGAAGCGTTCGATGGTGCCGAAACCGAGGCGAATGCCATCCCAGAGCGAGGAATGGATACTCTTATCCACGATCACTGCATCACCACGCTGGGCAATGGAGGAAATACTCATCATGCAGGCCATATAACCCGCAGTCATGATATGGCAGGCTTCCTTGCCCAGAAATGTGGCCAGTTCCTCTTCCAGTTCCGTGTGGAAAGAGCGCGATCCGTTAGCCAGACGTGAACCGCATGCGCTGGTACCCCATTCATCGAGCGCAGCTTTAGCGGCGGCGATGACCTTCGGGTGCTGGCTGAGTCCGAGGTATTCGTTACTGGACATCATTACCATCGGTTTACCATCGACCTCAATGTTGACCCCGTTGTTTTTGGTAACGGTATGATAGTAAGGATTATACTTCAGTCGCAGGCGGGTATTGATATCCGCAGCACACCGTTCAGATACCGGCTTTTTATTTTCTTTGTCTGCAAAAATAGGGACTTTAAACATAGCTCGCTTTCCTCTGAAAGACTTGTGGCAAGACTTTCATTAGGGGAGAGGGCAACATATACTTCAAGAGCTTGAAAGCAAATACTTTATGTCGGGTTTTAATATTTAAAGTTTTTTCAATAAAAACTTGTTTCGCACCGGGGCTATTTTAGCATCGCAAGATGCATTCAGGACGCAATTCCGGACTGTTGAAGTATGTGGTCATGCTTTTGGCGATCAGCCTGGTGTCCTTTCCGCTCAGAGCACAAGACCAACAGGTTTATACCCTGATCGATTGCATCAATGTCGGCCTGCAGAAAAACCCGTTGCTGGAAGTGGCCCGGATTGGAGCAGAACGGGCGGAAGGGTCCATTATCGAGGCCAAAGCAGTCCTCTATCCGCAGCTGGAAGTAGGCGGCAACATCGGGATGGAGAATAACGATGTGCTGGGTCAGAAGAATCCCTCTGAAAATGATTTACGCGAGGACTGGCGGGCGGAAGTGCGGGTGACGTGGAGTCTGATCAGTGGTGGCGAGAACAGTGGCCGGATTGGTCGTGCCAAGCTGGAAAAAAGCCGCGAATTGCTTGAGTATGAACGGGTGCTCAATGATGTCGTGCACGAAATCAAAACCCATTTTTATCAGGCACTGCTTTTTTCGGGGCAGGTGGACGTTCAGACACAGATCATTGATCTGCTGGACAAGGAAGTGCAGCGGCAGGAGCGTCTGTTCGAGGTGGGAAAGACCACCAAATTTAACATCGTCCGCACCAAGGTGCGGCTGGCCAACGAGCGTCCTTCTCTGCTACAGGCTGACAAAGACTTAAATACGGCTGCCATTGAACTGGTGCGTGCCATGGGAAAAACCTGGGATGTGGGGAATGAAGCGTCGCCACTCCAGCTTAGTGGAGAACTGAGCTGCCCGGAAGTAGACCTGACGCTGGGTGATGCGCTCAAAGTAGCCTTACGGCAGCGACCGGATGCGCGCAATCTGGATTTCGAGGCTCAGATTGCTGCTTACGAAGCGCGCATCGCCCGCAGTTCCAATATTCCTAAGATTGATCTGTTTGCCCAAGGTATCGCACGGCGTGATGATGGATCTGGCAGCGGCGTCTTTGATTACTCTACGGAAGCAGCTTTCGGGTTTCTGGGAAGGTGGGACATTTTCGACGGCTTTGCTGGTAAGGGTCGGGCCCTCCAGGCCGATGCCAGACGCAAGCGGGCAGAGATCCAGCGAAATGATGTCGGACGTCGAGTGGCGCTGGAGGTAACACAATCCTTTAACTCACTCGTCAAATCAAAAGAAATTCTCGGCAGCCAGCTCGAAAATATTGAGCGGGCACAAGAGTCGCTGGATCTGGCGCGATCCTCGGTGGATGCGGGTTACGGCAGTCAGTTTGATATCTTGCAGGCGACCGTGGATTACAATCAGTCGCTGAACATTGAGTTGGAGGCAAAATACGATTATCATCAGGCTCTAGCAGATCTGGAAAAGGCACTCTTTGCGCAGACTTCCACGCTGACACCGGATGATGTCAATTATGAGACGGAAGGGAGTGCTGCGGCATTTCAGGCAGTTCAGCCAGTGGGGGTCAGACCCTAAACACAGTGAGGGCTCATGAAACGTCTTATTCTGACCATACTGCTTACGTTGGTGTTTGTTCCGGAATCCGGAATGGCACAAGAGGCGGTGGAGATTCCAAATCCGCTCAGCTGGAACGATTGTGTTAACCTGGCTCTGCAGAACAATGTCAGTTTACTGCAGGCGGAGACTCAGTTGGAAGAGGCCGAAGGTGCGAAATATGAATTCCGCAGTCGCGCTCTGCCACAGGTCAATGCAACCGCACTTACCTTTCCACCGCTGGCGGTGCTGGATATCCGGCAAATGGTCTTTGATCAGAGGGCTATTCTGGCATGGGAGGCCTCCAGTCTGGCAGGTAGTGTTTCGCGTCTTAATTATGAGTTGCGGATTAACGAGGTGATGACATCCCTGCGTCTGGCGTATCTTAATCTGATGCTGGTGCAGGAGCAGGAGAAGCTGACTCGCCAGCTCCAGGATTTTCTTACCACGCGCCGCAAAAATGCCCAGTCAATGTTTGAAACAGGCAACCTGCGCAAATCCGAGTTGGAGCAAATCGAAGTTCGACTCAGTCTGGTTCGCGATGCATTGATTCTGCTGCTGGATCAAAAACAGCAGGCACAAACGGGATTGCTGGCAGCGATGGGGGTTGGGACTGAGATGGGCGAAGTAACCGGAGATTTTGATACCTTGCCCGCGCGCGCGGTAGATCGTTCGCGCATCTTAAATATGGGGGTGACAGGTATGCCGGAAGTTCGGCTGCTGGAAAAACTGGCTGAAGCGAGTGACTATCAGGCGCGAATTGCCAGGGCGGACCGCTATCCGAATATTTACTTTTTTGCGAGGGCAGAATATTCCCCGAGTCTGGATGACGTTATCGGAGGAGATGAACGCAGTGAAAATACGGTAACCACCACTGCTACGGCCGCTGGAGCTGTTGGTGGTGCGCTTACTGGCGGAGGGACCGGAGGCTCTGGCAGTGGCACAACGATTGATCCTACAACTGATACCACGGGATTGGGTGATGTAAACAGTAACCAGGTAGGCAGTGATGATGATGACGAGTTTGAGCAGTCGCGTGGCTTGTTTGGATTCCAGCTCCGTTGGAATGCGTATGATGCGGGGAGTTCGGAAGGACGTGCCGTTCGGCGTGAGGCGGATCGTGATGAGTCCCGGGTGACCGCATTGCAGTTCAAGCAAGTGTTGCCGGGGCAGGTGGAGGAAGCTTCACGTGAGATTGAAATGGCCCGAGAAGTTTTATTACAGCATCAGGGGCTGCCGACCATTCAGGAAGCATTGGAAATGGCACAGTCGGAGTATGAAGAGGATCGAGCAGGACAGAATGAAACGCTGGTTTTTGCACTGGACAGTTTTCAGATGCATTCACGTCTGCTGCAAGAAAAATACCGTGCCAGTGTCGGTATGACAATATTGCGGAGAATTACAGGACAGTTATTGGCATTTGGAGAGGAATCCGCTATGTAAGCGGGTTGCGTTAAGAAAAGAGGTATTTTGAAAGAGACCGTTATACAGTTCTGGAATAACAAAAAATGGAGATGGGCGACACTATCGGTGATGGGTCTTATTCTGCTGGCAGTGCTACTGAAACCGATTGTTGCGCCCGCTCAGGAAGCTGAGTTGGGGACGGTGGTGCGCGGGGATGCGATTGCAGCAGTTTACGGCACGATTACTGTGGAACCTGAGACGGAAGTACTTGTCAAATCGCGCACCTCCGGGGTGGTGAGGGAGATCAATGTAGAACAAAATGATGTGGTCAGAGCCGGTGATGCGATGGCTAAAATTGCTGATGAAGAATTAGTAACGACGCTGCAGGAAATGAAAGTAGAGCTGGAGTCGGCCAAGCAGCGTTTGAAGATTGGTCCCGCATCCGCTAATGAATTGAAATCCCGCCAGCTGGAACTGGAACGCATTGCCCCGCTGGTGCGGGAGGGGATCATTGCGCCGATGGAAATGCAGCGCGTGCAAAGCGTTGTCGATGACCTTAAGCGAAAAGTCGCACAGGAACTGGTTGAAATGGAGAGTGAAGTCAACGTTGCAAAGTCCAAGTTTGAAAACGCGAATAATCAAATTGAGCAAGGTCAGATCAAAGCTCCGATTGATGGAAACGTTCTGGAAGTGATCACGCGCCTGGGAGAAGTGGTGTTGAATCAGTCTCAACTCTTTGTCGTCGGCAGCAAGGAAACACATCTGGTGGCGGTGGTGAATGAAGAAGATGTGGGAGGTATCAAAGTAGGAATGGCTGCCAGTGTGAAACTCTATTCCTACGGGAACAGAGACTTTGCAGCCAAGGTTTTCCGGGTAGGAGGTTCAGGTCAAAACCAGAGCTTTGAGGTTTATCTGGAACTGAATGATGAATCCCTGAATGTTCTGCCCGGTATGACCGGGGAGTCGAATATTATTATCGGAAAGCGCGATAACACTCTGATGGTTCCGACTCGTGCGCTGCGGGATGGCGATCTGCTTTACGTGGTTCGCCGGGGTAAAGTGCGCCTGCAACGGGTCAAGACCGGCTATCGTAACATAGAATTTTGTGAAATCATTGACGGGGTTCAGGAGGGCGAGCGCATCATTTTGAGTGAACAGGATCGCTTTAATGAAGGTGACCGTGTGACCGCATTGTAAACAGCATTCTACCGTGCCCTCATCGTTTCACATCGCCTGGCGTTTTTTCACTCAGAGTAAGCGTTCCATGTTTCTGAGCGCCGTCGGTGTGGTTTTCGGTGTGGCCTTCTATATTACCGGACAGGCACAGACCGAGGGGTTTCAGGCATTTTTCATCGAAACCATTCTTGGCAGTAAAGGAGCAATCATCATCCAGGATCGGTTCCAGGCCTCTTATTCGAGCCTGATCGAGAAGCGTGAGAATACGCTGGTGATGCTATCCAATCCCCAGAAACGAAAATTTTACCCCGGCATCACGGATGCGAACCGTGTCATGCGGGTAATTAAAGAATATCCCAACGTCGAAGCCGCTTCTCCCATACTCGAGATTAAAGCGTCCATACGAGCCGGTTTGCGTAGTGAAGTTGCCTCACTATATGCTATTGATATTGAAGCTCATACGGCGACGACGGATCTCAAGTATCAGATCATTGATGGGGCCTTTGTTAATTTTCAACAGGATCCGGATGGGTTGCTGGTAGGCAAGGAAATGGCAAATAAGCTGGACATGTTTGTCGGGCAGGCGGTGAATCTGACCGGACCGGATGCACATACGCGACGCTTTACCGTTCGTGGCATTTATGAGACAGGCATTAACGCGATCGACCAGAAGCGGATTTATTCGCACCAGCGGCCGGCCCAGTATCTGGTCGATGGTGTGGCGCCCACATCCTTTATTTTGGTAAAGTTACAAGATTCACAACGTGCGCGTCAGGATGCGAAGGCCTTTGAACAGTTACTGGGCCATCGTTCCCGCCCGTGGCAGGACCGGGAAAAAAGCAATATGCAGATTTTTCGCACACTGCGGATTTCAGCCGGATTGGCGATCAGTTGCATTATTCTGCTCGCAGGGTTCGGGATCTTTAATATTCTGACGATGAGTGTGCTGGAAAAGACTAAGGAAATTGCTATCTTGCGCTCTATGGGATACACTCGCGCAGATATTGTGGCGGTCTTTGTCTGGCAGGGCTTGATGGTGGCGCTGCTGGGAATCCTGCTGGGATGGTTGATGGGGCTGGTCCTAACCTGGACCGTGACGCATATCCCAATTAAAATTCGCGGTATTTTCAAGGCGGACCATTTCATTGTGGTTTATTCGATGAAGCACTATATCCAGGCGGCATTTCTTGCGTTGATCTCGGTATTGATTGCTTCATGGATTCCTGCAAGACGGGCTGCAAAAATGGAACCGGTGCATATCCTGCGCGGCACATCGCAGTAAGCTCAGACATGTGGTAAATATTTTGTTTACTGGTAAAAATAGAAGCTATGGTTAGAATGCTTTCACGATAGAATTGCGTTCAACTCATCAGATTGGGGGTGCAGTCAATCGTCCAGACCCTGCTGCCCAGATGACAATATTCGGCCGGATGACTATGGATCGCAAATGGTCTTTGGTAGCAAATATGCAGAACTCGGCACGTGACTTATGTAGGCAAGGAGTTCGAAAGCAAAATCCTGAATTCAGTGAATATGAGTTGGATCGAGAAGTAGCCAGGATTCGGAGTAGTGTCACCTCCTGAAGAAGATTTGTTTTGGTTGTTCATTGAGCCTTTTGAACAATATCAGTTCAGATACATGATATCCGGTTCAGTAGCGTCGATTTATTATGGTGAGCCGAGAATGACTGCCGATATCGATGTTGCAGTGTTTTTGAATCGAAGCCAGGTATCCATGCTGGATAGCTTGTTCAGTTCAGAATTTTACTATTTGCCACCAGCTGAGGTGATCACCCTGGAACAAAAAAGACAACAAAGAGAACATTTTAACAGAATACACTCATTCACGGGCATGAAGGCGGACATCTATCTGTCCCGTAGCCATCTTCTCTACAGATGGGCTTGGGGGAAAAGAATCCGGGGAAGCCTAGTACGCCTCACCAGAGTATGTGATTCTATGGAAATTAGAATTTTTTCGAGAAGGAGGCAGTGATAAACATTTGCGTGATATAGCAGGCATACTCATGCTCCAAAAAGCTTCTATCGAATGGGGCATACTGCAACATACAGTAGGAAATTTACGGTTAGACGAGGAGAGGAATGGAATCAGGCAAAAGAGATGGCTGACTTTACAAAAGAGAGCTGAGATTATCTCGTAAATTTTATCAGGCCAAAATTTTGGTAGCACGAATCAGCGCCTTGAAGCTGACCAAATCGCAACTTTGAAGAATAAATGCGGGTGCCTTATTTTGTTTATATACCGTGGAGCGTGCGAAGAAGGCATATCAATATCTTGGTGTCCTTGGTGGTTTAAGTTTATTTTATAAAATGCTGCATAACTCATTTTATCTCATAATCGATCCTGATTGTTTCATGGATTCCGGCACGGCGAGCCGTCAAGATATAGCCTGTATATTTTGCGGGGCCTCTCCCAGTAAATTTAAGATTGTTTCTCTAACCGGCAGGAGGAAACTAGCTGCATGAAGCCACTACTGATTGTCGGGACCGAAGATCATGCTCAAGTCATCATTGATCTTTGTCGTTGTCTACATCTGGAGGTCAAAGGTGTGGTGTCATTATCCAAACAGGAAAGCGCCAGCGAAATTGCCGGGGTGCCAGTATTGGGGGACGATCTGGTGCTGAAAGATAATTCATCCGAAGAAGTGGATCTGGCCAGTGGCATCGGTTCTGTGAAGGTGGGGCAGAAACGGGAGGTGCTGTTTAATCGGTACAAAAAAGAAGGCTATGAATTCCGCACGCTGGTGCACCCGATGGCCAGTGTAGCTCAGACTGCTGTGATCGGTGAGGGGGCCGTGGTGATGGCGGGTTCGGTCGTGCAGGCCGGTGCAACGGTCGGAAATAATGTTATTCTGAACACTTCCAGTTCGGTGGATCATCACTGCCGAATCGGAGATCATGTTCACATCGCACCGGGCTCGGTTATCTCCGGTCGGGTTCAGATCGGTGCGGGCACCTTCATCGGCGCCGGTGCCTGCGTGATTCAGGGAGTCGAGATTGGCCGCGGTTGTCAGGTGGCGGCAGGTGCGGTGGTGGTGGCACCCGTTTTCGATGGTTCTCGAGTGCTGGGGGTCCCTGCTGGAGAGCACTAATCATCAATAGTTTACATCATTCAACCAGTTATTCTCATTTAGTTCATTTTTTCTTGAACTAAATGAGAATTTTGCGATTCTGTGCGTATGGCAACGGAGAGTCCCACGGAAAAGTCAGCGGCTCAATTATCCGAATTGGAAATTGAGTTAGTGGATTTGTGTGTGCGGCTGGCACAATTTCTGGGTTTACCCAAGTCTCTGGGAGAGATTTATGGGGCTGTATTCATATCGCCTAGACCGGTGACAATGGAGGACATCATTGAACGCCATAGGATCAGCAAAGGATCGGTCAGTCAGGGACTTCGGACTCTAAAATCGATTGGTGCGGTTCGTACTCAATATGTGCCCAATGACCGACGTGATCATTATATAGCAGAGACCGGACTTGGTCATTTGGTAGCGGGAATTATGCGTAATCGTTACGAACCGGCGATTGATGATTTTGGGGTTCGGGTAGAAATGCTGTCGCAAAACAAGCACTTTGCGGTGGAGAATGGGGGTTTCTTAGAACAGCGAGTTGAGAAACTTCAACACTGGCAGGAGCAGGCTCAAGAGATTGTTCCCACGCTAAGGCAAGTGCTCGGAAGAGAGTAATTCATGATAGAATTTAGACACCACTCTGAAGCAGCTTGGTATTGTTTACGCACAAAAACTAAACGTGAACATATAGCGGCAGCGACTCTAGAGTCATTACATGGTATCGAAGTATGTCTACCAAGGCTTCGACACCGTAAAAAGACAGTCCGCGGACCTGTTATGTTTACCGAAGCTCTCTTTCCGGGATATATCTTTGCCTATTTTGATCTAAAGCAAGAACTCGCTAGTGTTCGGTCTTGTGCGGGTGTGGCGGGGGTATTGAATTTTAATGATAAGTATATTCCGGTGGAAAAAGGAGTGATTGGCGAATTACGCGGTTTAGCGACGGATAATGAAGTCATAGAAATCAAAGAGCAGTATCAACCGGGTGATTCTATTGAAGTAGTAGCCGGCAGTTTTTCGGGCATCAGAGGTTTGGTTCAGACATACATTCCGGCAAAACAAAGAGTGGTTCTGTTGCTGGAATTTTTGGGGAGAGAGACGGAAGTAGAGGTGGAAATGAATACAATACTACCATCGAAACTTCATCCCCTTGTAAATTAACAACCGCATTGAGCGGATCAGAACAGATCAACCTAATCATGACTGGTTTTCTTCAAAAAAGGAGAAGCGACCAAGGGCGGGAGCGCGTTAAAGTAATATTATGAAAAATCTAAAGATTAAAATATACGCTGATGGTGCAGACAAAGAGGGTATGCTGAAGTTATATCTAGACCCTCTGATACAGGGGCTGACAACTAATCCTACTTTAATGCGCAAAGCTGGCATTTCTGAATATGAAACATTTGCCCGTAACATATTAGAAATCATTCAAGACAAGCCCATTTCATTTGAAGTCTTTTCGGATGATTTTGATGAAATGAAAAAACAGGCACTCAAGATCAAAAGCTGGCAGGAGAATGTTTATGTTAAAATACCAGTTACTAATAGTTTAGGTGAATCGTCCTCGTCACTAATTGGAGAACTGGCTAAAGAAGGGGTTCAGCTGAATATAACGGCTATTCTAACCCTAGATCAAATTAGGGAAGTAAATACAGCTCTGAATCCTGAGGTGGCGTCAGTGATTTCAGTATTCGCTGGTCGTATTTCAGATACTGGTATTGATCCAGAGCCACTGATGAAGGAATCAAAGAAAATTACCAAGAGCGAGCAACCGAAGGCTGAGTTATTATGGGCAAGTGTTAGAGAGGTGTACAATATATACCAGGCCGATCGGTGTGGATGTGATATTGTTACCGTGCCACATAATATCCTGTCTAAAGCCATCAAAATGAGTGGTAAAGACAACCTGCAACTTTCTCTGGAAACAGTGCAAATGTTTAAAGAGGATGCTGAAGCCGCCGGGTTTCAAATAAACTGCTAAAAGCGAGTGAGTTAGTTTAAATATGAAGGTATTACATTACTCTCCGGAAAGCGGGTTAAAACATATCGGGGTTCTGCTCCGTGACATTATTGAAAACTTCCGGCAGGCTCGTGAATTGAGCGTCCGGATGTTCACTCGAGATATTAAGGCGGGTTATCGGGAGTTCTTTTTGGGGTTCTTCTGGGCGTTTAGTAAGCCGTTAGGTGTAGTAATCCCTTTTGCGTTTCTGGAGCAACAAAATATTCTGCAGGTGGATACCGGTGATATCCCTCCTTTCGCCTACATGTTAATTTGCAATACCTTCTGGTTTGTATTTGTGGATACTTTTACGGCTACTAGAGGGCTAGCGACAACCTCAATGGCTATCCTGAGCAAAGTCAGATTCGCAGTCGAAGCATTATATCTGGCTGGCGTCTGGCGTGTCTTGTTCAACTTTGGATTACAGTGCATTGCCATCGCACTCGTCATGATTTTCTGGAAAATACCACTCCATAATCTGGTTGTATTCCTGCCGGTGGCAATATTCAGCCTGGTATTAGCTGGAACGGCACTTGGCTTTCTCCTGATGCCACTGGTAACGTTGGTCAAAGATTTAAATAACCTTGTCGTTACTCTAGTAAGTTTATGGTTTTTTATCACTCCTATTATCTATCCTCCAGAAACAGAAGGGTTGATTGGAGTTTTTGCGGCATATAACCCGATTACACCATTGGTGGTAACAGCTAAACAATGTATGACAGCCACTGAATTTACGATGTTACCACAATTCATTATGGTGACTGTAGTATTCACAGTGTTAGCAATTCTGGGACTGATTTTACAGCGAATCGCATTGCCAATTCTAGTAGAAAGGATGAACGCATGAGTAAGTCGGATGAAATCATGGTGGATGTCCAAGGGGTCTCTAAAAAATTCTGTCGAGACCTCAAAACCTCATATTTCTATGGAATGGTTGATCTGGGGCGAGAACTGACTGTTCAGGACATGCATTCGAAATTGCGAGCAAAAGAGTTCTGGGCATTACAAAATGTATCGTTCCAACTGAAGCGTGGGGAGTCGCTAGGAATCATTGGACCTAACGGATCCGGTAAAACCACATTATTGAAGCTTTTATACGGAATTATACGTCCCAATATTGGGACTATTACAATGAAAGGGCGTATTGCGGCATTGATTGAGTTAAATTCTGGAATGAACCAGTTGCTGACCGGGCGCGAAAATATCTATATTATCGGTTCAGTGCTCGGCTTGACTCATGCAGAGATTGAAGAACATATTGAAGAAATTATCGAATTTTCTGAATTAGGTAAATTTGTCGATAGTCCTGTTAAAAATTACAGTTCCGGCATGAAAATACGTTTAGGCTTTTCGGTGGCCACAAATTTAAAGCCTGATGTGTTTATCATTGATGAGGTTCTGGCAGTAGGAGATATGGCTTTTGTTCGGAAGTGTCAGCAGAAGATGTCAGAAATTCTGGATTCAGGTGCGACTGTTATATTTGTATCACATGCAATACGTCATGTAGAACGCTTATGTCAGAAAACTCTATTCTTGCACAAAAGTGAAGTTAGAGCACTAGGGCCTACGCCAGAGGTAACTCAGAAGTATTATCAGATAAGTAACGACAAGGTTCAGGAAAGTCTAGGTGATTTTGATGAAAATAAAGGCGAGGTGATTGGCCAGCATGTAGATAAGTCTCTATTTGAAATTACTAAGGTAGAGCTTGTAGATGCCAGGGGTGAAGTTTCGAAAAAGTTCAAAATACTTGAACAATTTACCATTCGTTTGCACTACAAGTCTGAGAACAGTATTGAAGGTGTGGAGATGGGGTACTCATTCAATACTCTCGATGGTATTTGTTTGTCCTGGTTTAGTAATAATGTGGACAATGTCTTTAATCTGTCGGGTGGATCAGGCTGGATAGACTGTACTGTTCCGGCTATTCAGTTGCGGGAGGGTGTCTATACTATCGCGTGCGGGCTCTCCGATAGCAGAGGTAAACTGTTTTCTTCAGACCGACTCTATACCTTTAATATTACACCTGATGACTATGCCTATCATCAGGCGGGATCGAGCACAGGTCTGGTTTATACGGAAGCTAATTGGAGCACAGGAAAGTAAAAAATCACTATGTTTAAAGATAAAAATATTCTAATCACCGGCGGGACCGGTTCATTTGGGCAGAAATTTGCAAGAGAGCTTCTGATTAATCATCAGCCTAAGCGTGTGGCCATTTTCAGCCGCGATGAGTTGAAGCAGTTTGAGATGCAGAAAACCTTCTCTGATTTCTCAACTCAAGTCCGCTTTTTTCTGGGTGATGTGCGAGATTTACATCGATTAGATTTAGCCATGCGGGGGATTGACTATGTGGTTCATGCGGCAGCACTTAAGCAGGTGCCTGCAGCGGAATACAATCCAATGGAATGCATTAAAACAAATGTGAATGGAGCGCAAAATGTGATTGATGCTTGCCTTGAACACAATGTGCACAAAGTGATTGCACTTTCTACAGACAAGGCGGCAAGTCCGATTAATCTGTATGGTGCCTCCAAATTAGTATCGGATAAACTCTTTGTTGCTGCTAATCAGCTTGCAGGTGAACGGCAGACTAAGTTTGGCGTTGTACGCTATGGGAATGTCGCCGGGTCACGTGGTTCCGTCATCCCATTCTTCAAAAATCTAATTGCATCTGGGGCCTCCGAGCTGCCAATTACTGATGAACGGATGACACGATTTAACATTACGCTCCAGGAGGGTGTCGAGTTTGTGCTCAAGAGTTTTCAGCGAATGAATGGAGGTGAAACATTTGTGCCTAAGATTCCATCATTCAAAGTAACAGACCTAGCTGAAGCAATGGCTCCGGGAGTGAAGCAGCATGTCATCGGTATTCGTCCGGGTGAAAAATTACATGAGGTGATGTGCCCTGCTGATATTTCACATGAAACGATAGAGTTTAAGGACCACTTTGTCATAAAACCCTCGATTCTGTGGGGGCAGGAATACGATTTCTCCGCAAATGCCTTAGGCGAACAAGGTCAGCCCGTATCGAGTGATTTCGAATACAGCTCGGGGACCAACCATGACTTCATGAGTGTTCCGCAAATACAGGAATTATTGAAAGCCATTTAATAGCCTCAGCGCTCATATCCAGTCAGCAGTGATTTAATTTTCAATGCGCCAAGATATTCCTTACGCCAAACAAAGCATCAGCGATGCAGATATCGCAGCTGTCGTGCGTGCACTTAAATCAGACTATATAACACAAGGTCCTGAAATTTCTGCTTTTGAGTCAGAGGTAGCTGAATATTGTGGGGCTAAATATGCCGTAGCTGTTTCAAGTGGAACCACTGGTTTATACATCGGGTGCCAGTCATTAGGCTTAGCTGAGGGTGATTGGCTATGGACTTCCCCGGTGACATTTGTTGCATCCGCTAATTGTGCGTTAAGCTGTGGAGCCCAGGTCGATTTCGTTGATATTGATCCGCAAACTTACAATTTGAGTGTATCTGCACTTCGAGAAAAATTAATTATTGCCGCGAAAGAAGACCGATTACCTAAGGTAGTCGTGCCGGTTCATCTGGCTGGGCAATCATGTGACATGGAGGCAATAAGTGGATTAGCACAGGAGTATGGATTTCATCTACTTGAGGATGCATCTCATGGAATAGGCGGGTCGTATCAAAATCGACCGGTCGGGAATTGTCAGTATTCTGAAATGACAGTATTTAGTTTTCATCCCGTGAAAATTATCACAACAGGTGAAGGAGGAATGGTTCTAACTAATTCGCTAGAGCATTTTAATCGGCTAAGTCGTTTAAGGACTCATGGGATAACACGAGATGAAAGCCTCATGCAGCAGAAGTCGCATGGTCCGTGGTATTACGAACAGCATGAGTTAAGCAATAACTACAGGATTACAGACATTCAGGCTGCCTTAGGACGAAGTCAATTTTCTCGGATTGATCAATTCATACAAAAGCGCCATGAAATTGTTGAGAATTATACGGGGCTCCTTAAAGATCTACCTATCACGCTGCCTTGGCAGCATTCAGATACGTATTCCAGCTTTCATCTCTATGTAATCCGGTTGGAATTAGACAAGCTTCGCAAGACGCATCTTGCGGTATTTCAAGAATTGCGTGAAGAAGGTATTGGCGTAAACCTGCACTATATACCTGTATATTTACAACCCTATTATAAAAAATTAGGCTTTAAGGCAGGCTTATGTCCTGAGGCTGAGCATTACTATGCGGAAGCGATTAGTCTGCCAATGTTTGCTGATCTGACTCGAGATGAGCAAGGTCGTGTTGCTGAAGTCTTGCAATCCGTTTTATCCGTATAGTTTTTTGCCGGATGTGCCCGGCTTAAGTTCATGAAGATTGCAATACGCAGTGATGCCTCTCCCGAAATAGGAACAGGTCACGTCATGCGCATGTTGGCATTAGCTCAATACCTTAAAAAGAGAGGCGCGGACGTTTATTTCATGAGTTATGAGCTTCCGGATGCGCTTAGACAAAGGCTCCATGCCGAGGGGTTGAGTGTCGTAGCAATATCAGAAGAGCCAGGATCAATCGGTGATGCTCAGAGAGTGATAAGGCACGGAAAAGAAAATTGCACTACCTGGACTATTGTTGATGGCTATCACTTCAAATCAGAATACCAAAATGCATTTCGATCTAATGGTATGCGGGTATTGTTCCTCGACGATTATGTTCATTGTGAACGCTATTCAGCAGATGTGGTGCTGAATCAAAACTGTTATGCAGATCGCTCGCTGGGATATTGTGCTGAATCAGCAGATACAAAATTTCTAATGGGAGCTCAGTTCGCACTTCTTCGGGATGAGTTCAGATCCAGAAAAGCTCCAGAGCGAGAGTTTAATGAGTCGATATCACATGTTCTTGTTACATTAGGTGGTGCGGATCCAGATAATGGAACCCAAAAAATTTTAGAAATTCTGGAGGCCGTTACTGAGCACCAGCTCGAAATAAAAGTTATCATCGGCGGTGCCAATCCGCATGTGGAACCACTGGCTGCATTCATCAAAAAATCGCGTCACCGTAGCAGCTTGGTAACGAGTGTGACGGACATGTGGGAACTCATGGATTGGGCGGATATGGCGATAACCGCAGCGGGAACTACGACGATGGAGTTGTGCTATATGGGATTACCTTCGTTGGTATGTGTGCTGGCAGATAATCAGCTGCGCGTAGTAAAAAAATTAGAGGATCTGGGCATTGTGCAATCTTTAGGTGATATCCGGATCTGGGATGAACAAGACGCTTATTCCAAGTTGGTGCTATTTTTGGAAAATCGGAGCTTGCGCAAAGAAATGGGTGGTAGGGGGAGTGCGCTAGTCGATGGTGCCGGTGTTAGTCGAGTCTATAAAACTCTTTTGGAAGAAGCGGTGAGCTTAAGGGAGGCATGTATTAGTGATGAAAGACAGGTCTGGGAGTGGGCTAATGATGCTTTGGTTCGGGAAATGTCCTTTAATCAAGCAGAGATACTCTGGAAAGATCATCAGAATTGGTATCGCCAGCAGTTAAAAAGTGCCGAGGTTCTTTTTTATATTGCTTCAGATGATGATGGCCCGTTAGGGCAGGTGCGCTTCACAAAGACGGGTGATCACTCGGTTATCTCTATGAGTCTAGCGAGTCGAGCGCGAGGTAAGGGGCTAGGTTCTTGTCTGATTCACAAGGCAACAGTAGAGTATTTTAATAAGCTGGCGGTGGATGAAGTGATTGGATATGTGAAAACAAATAATGCTCCGTCGCTAAACAGCTTCCGTCAGGCAGGGTATGATCAGACGGAAGAGTCTAGCTCATCGGATAATAATGTAGTGACCTTTAGGGCGCGGCGGAATTCATTCCATGAAACAACAATTTAATATTGCGGGAAGGCTCGTAGGTGAGCATACGCCTGTGTTCATCATTGCTGAATTATCGGCAAACCACCATCAGGATTATTCTAAAGCGGAGGAGTTGATTCATATTGCGAAAGAATGCGGTGCAGATGCGGTTAAGTTACAGACCTACACGCCGGATACGATTACAATCAACTGTCGCAATGAGTATTTTCAGATCGGTGAAGGGACGCTTTGGGCAGGCAAAAATCTGCATGATCTATACGGTGAAGCATACACGCCCTGGGAGTGGCATCATAAATTGAAGGAAGTTGCTGAAGCTGCGGGATTGATATTATTTTCTACTCCGTTCGATTTTACATCCGTTGATTTTTTGGAGGATTTGGATGTTCCTGCGTATAAGATTGCATCATTTGAATTAGTGGATCACCCATTGATTGAAAAGGTGGTGGACACTGGAAAGCCGATTATTATGTCAACAGGCATGGGAACGGTTGAAGAAATACAATCTGCACTGAACATGATTCAGTCTACTGGTGGGGAAGAGTTAATCCTACTAAAATGTACAAGTGCATATCCTAGTCTTCCCGAGGATATGAATTTGATCACGATTCCTGATATGGTAGCGCGTTTCAATGTTCCAATCGGTTTATCAGATCACACTAAGGGAACAACGGTTCCTGTTGCTGCTACGACTTTGGGAGCCTGTGTCATTGAGAAGCATTTGACCCAATCGCGTTCTGTGGAGGGGCCCGATTCAGCTTTTTCGCTAGAACCAGATGAGTTTAAACAGATGGTAACTTCTGTGCGAACTGCTGAAAAATGTATCGGACAAGCGGCATACCAACTCTCTGAAAAAGAGGTGGCCAGTCGTGAGTTTAGAAAGTCGCTGTTTATTGTTAAAGATCTGAATAAGGGGGAAATGTTCACTGAGGAGAATGTTCGATCAATTCGCCCGGGGTATGGGCTATCGCCAAGCCGGTATAAAGACGTGTTGGGTCGTAAAGCTGCATGTGACTTGAAGTTTGGAACTCCATTGAAAGAGAAGCACTTAGCAGAGTAAACGGATTCATAGCGCAGTTACTCCAGAAAAATGCTAAAGTTTCATAAAAGTTAACCCATGTCTGTAAAACGTATCTGCATCATACCGGCCCGGGGAGGAAGTAAGCGTATCCCTAGGAAAAACGTTAAACCCTTTTTAGGTAGGCCAATCATTGAGTATTCGATCCGAGCAGCATTGGACTCTGATTGTTTTGATGAGGTTATGGTATCAACTGATGATCCAGAAATTGCGGAAGTTGCTCGTCAGGCGGGTGCTGCGATTCCGTTTATGAGATCAGCGGAAAATTCAGGTGATCATGCGATGACGGCTCCTGTAGTAGAAGAGGTTCTGCATCGCTATAGTGAATCGGGTCATACGATTGAATTAGGGTGTTGTGTTTATGCGACGTCTGTTTTTGTGACTCCGGAATTATTTCAGAAGGGATTAAATTTGTTGGATCAGCGCCGCGATGCTCCATCTGTAGTCTCGGTCACTCGCTTTAGTTTTCCGGTATTGCGCGGGCTTCAAATGAATGAGCAATCGGAAGTCGATTTTGTTTGGCCAGAACATAAGAATACTAGATCTCAGGATCTAGCTCCTTGTTTTCATGATGCAGCGCAGTTTTACTGGTTTAGGTCAGAGGACTTTCTGGCTCAAAAGAATTTATTTATGCCTGGATCTCTAGGCTTGGAAATACCGGAGAGTGAAATTCAGGACATTGATAATGAGGTGGACTGGAAGCTTGCGGAATTAAAATTTAAGCTGAAATACGGAGAAAAGACAGATGAGTAGTTCATTAGCGATCTTTGGTGGCGAGCCTGTGCGCATCCGACCTTTTCCAGCGCGTGAGACGGTAGGGGAGGCTGAGAAGCTGGTGCTGAATGAGGTGATTGATTCTGGCGTCTTATCAGCGTTTATCGGCGCCCAGGGGAAATTGTTCTTGGGAGGGCAGAAAGTCAGGCAATTTGAATCCCGCTGGAGCGAAAAGTTTAATCAGGAATTTTCGATAAGCGTCAATTCATGGACTTCTGGCCTGATCGCATGTATCGGGGCAGCAGATGTGGGGCCTGGCGATGAGGTAATCGTTTCACCTTATACCATGTCTGCTTCGGCGGTATGTCCGCTTTTCTATGGGGCAGTTCCGGTTTTTGCGGATATTGATGAGGAGACCTTTAATCTAAATCCTGTTTCTGTAGAGGAAAAAATAACTGAAAGAACCAAGGCGATTGTGGTGGTGCATTTGTTTGGTCACCCTGCGCCAATGAATGAGATTACTGCTATTGGGAAGAAACATAATATTGCGGTGATTGAGGATGCTGCTCAGGCTCCCGGAGCGACCTATGGGGGCAAACCAGTTGGAGCAATTGGCGATATGGGGGGATTTAGTTTTAACTTCCATAAGCATATTCATACAGGAGAAGGGGGGATGATTGTTACCAATAATGAAAAATTGGCTCAAAAGTGTCAGAGAATCCGAAATCATGGTGAAAATGCCTCGCAGGACCTGAGCGAAGACGAACTGATTAACAGTTTTGGAAGTAATCTGAGAATGACTGAATTGCAGGCAGCGATTGGCACAGTGCAGTTAGATAAATTAGATGAGCTATTGGAAACACGTAATCAGCTGGCGGACTATCTCGCTGAAAAGTTATCAAAAATTCCGGGGCTGACTCCACAGTTAGTTAAACCGGACTGCACGCACGCACGCTATGTGTTTTCACTTAAATTTAATGCGGCAGAGTTCGGATGCTCCCGCACTGCTTTTGCGCGCGCGGTTGCTGCCGAGTTGCCAGATCCGGGGACAGCAGAAGAGGTTGTCTTTGCAGAAGGGTATATCAATCCGCTATACAGATTACCTATTTTTCAGAAACGTGCTGGCATGGGTGTAAAGCATGCGCCGCTGGCTGAACTCTCGGAGGATTTCTATGCAGATGGACAATGTCCTGTGGCAGAACGTATGTTCGAGCAGGAGATGCTGATCAGTCCGCTCATTCGTGAGCCGCTGACCACGACGGATATGGATGATATCGTGCTTGCGATCCAGAAATGTGCAGAGCGAGTGTCAGAACTGGAGGATTGGGGTGACTCAGGAGAGAAGGTTACGTTAGTCGACCATGCCAGTCGCTGACTGGAATAGAGCAAGGATGAAGACCTATTTCATAAGAGGGAAAAGCATAGCTTTGCGCCCGCTCCGAGCGGAAGACCTGGATGGCCAGTATTGTGATTGGTTGAATGATCCGGAAGTTTGCACAGGAAATAACCATCAGCGTTATGTCTATGATCAGGAACAGGCAGAGAAATTTATTGTTAGTGCAAATGCAGATAGATCTCAGTTAGTTCTGGCTATAGAAGACCTGGAAACCGCTAAACATTTAGGGAATATTGCACTGCAAGCCATTGACTTAATCAACCGTTCCGCTGAGATTTCATTCTTGCTAGGTGAAAAAACCTATTGGGGTAAGGGAATTGGCAAGGAAGCCGGGCGTTTATTAATCGCTCATGGTTTTTCTCACCTGAATCTCCACCGAATCGGATGTGGGACTCCTACCTTGAATGAAGGAATGATACGTTTAGCTGGGGCTTTAGGAATGAAAGAGGAAGGTCGCCATCGGGATGCGTTTTACAAGCATGGTGAATATTTTGATATTTTGCGGTTTGGAATCTTGCGGGAAGAATTTAATTCGCTACCAGAAGCAGGAAAACATTAATGCCATTTACTTACTGTAAAAAATGCGTTGAGCCCAATACACGCCCGAACTCGTTCTTTAATGAAGACGGGGTTTGTCCAGCTTGCCTCTATGCGGAGTCGCTGGCCCAGGTTGACTGGGATGAGCGCATGGAGGTGCTCAAGAAACTATCCCGTGACCTCAAGCCGCCAGTAGAAGGAGAATATGATTGCATCATGGGGGTTAGCGGCGGCAAGGATAGCCTGCGCCAGGCGCTCTTTGTGAAACACACTTTAGGTCTTCGTCCATTATTGGTTTGTTTGGGTTATCCGCCAGAGCAGGTGACGCAGCGCGGGGTGGATAATGTGTCACTAATGATTGAGCACGGTTTTGATTGTATTCTGATTCAGCCCTCGCCCGCGACCTGGAAACCTTTGGTTAGGAAAGCATTTCTACAACATGCGAACTGGTGTAAATCAACAGAGTATCCACTTTTTGCCAGTGTTCCTCGGGTAGCGATTGCCTATCAGATTCAGCTGGTGTTCTGGGGGGAGAACCCTGGGCTGCAGATTGGGGATACAAAAACACTTCGCGAAGAGGGTTGGGATGGCAATGCCTTGCGAAATATGAACACTCTTCAAGGGGGGAGTCCGGATTGGCTGATGGGAGGTGGAATCACTCAGCAGCAGGCATTACAGTATTTTTATCCTCCAGCGAAAGAAATGGAGCGTGCCGGAATCCAGATTGTTTATCTGGGCTATTTCTGGAAAGACTGGTCGATGCTGGATAATGGATTGTATTCTGTGGTGAATGGGTTGACTTCCCGTGTAGAGGCGCCTGAAGATACGGGTGATATCTATGGGGTCAGTTCGCTGGACGAAGATTGGGTGGGAATGAATCAGATGATCAAGTATCTGAAATTCGGATTTGGACGTGCCAACGAATATGTCTCTCAGGAAATCCGCAAGGGCAATATGACGCGGGAAGAAGGTTTCAAGATTGTAGAGCAATATGATGGTAACTGTTCGGATGAATACATTGAAAGTTTTTGCGAGTTTATTGATATTTCCAAGGAACAGTTCTGGGAAACGGTGGATCAGTTCGTCAATAAGGACCTCTTCAAAAAGGATGAATCCGGCAAATGGGTTCGCACATTTAAGGTAGGAGACTGATGCGACTTAAAATAGGAATCATTGATTACGGTCTAGGGAATGTCACCTCGATCCAGAATGCGTTGGAACGCTTAGAGTGCCGAACGGTTATTTCCTGTGATCGTGAAGTGTTACTAGCGTGTGACGGGATTATTCTTCCGGGAGTAGGGTCTTTCCCGACCGCGATGAAGGCAATCGAATCCAGTGGCCTGCGGGATATCATCATCGAACTGGCGGAGCAGGAAAAAAAGCCACTACTGGGGATATGTCTGGGAATGCAAATCCTGGCTGAGCAGGGTGAAGAGTTTGAAAAATGTGACGGGCTCGGACTGATTCCGGGAACCGTTAAGATGTTGAATGCTGATGATTTTCGCAGCATTCCACATGTGGGCTGGAGTGGTGTAGATGCTTTACCTGCGGGGCAGGACATGTTTGCTCGCAGCCAGGAGCAGGATGCTTATTATTTCGATCACAGCTTTTATTTTGAGGCCGCTGAGGAATGTTGTGCTGCTACATTGAGTGGGCGTCCATTAGTCTGCGTCGCTGTCGCACGTGATAATATCTGGGGCATGCAATTCCACCCTGAAAAAAGCCAGAATGCCGGGCTTCGATTAATGAAGGCCTTCGTATTACGTGCTGCTGGAAACCCCGTGACTGCCTGATTATTTATGAAGCTTTGTCGTCGTTGTCTCTACCCCTCCTTTCATCCACTCGGTATCGATTTGGATAAGGAGGAGGTCTGTAGTGGCTGCCGGGTGCATGATGAAAAGGATCAGCTGGATTGGGCTCAGCGCTGGACAGAACTCGAACAGTTGATCGACGGGTATCGTGGCAAAGATCGGTTGAACTACGACTGTGTGATTCCCGTTTCCGGAGCACGCGACAGTTTTTTTATTGTTCATACGGTAAAGAAAAAACTCGGACTTAATCCATTGCTGGTGACCTACAATAAGCAGTACAATACTGCGGTCGGTATTCGCAATTTGGCTCGGCTGAGAACTGAGCTGGATTGTGATATATTCACCAGCACAGTGGACCCGGACAGTGTGAAGAGAATTACACGTGCCACGATGATGCGCTTTGGCAGTATGTATTGGCACTGCCTGGCTGGTCAAACGGTGTATCCGGTGCAGGTGGCGGTAAAGTTCAAGATTCCGCTGATTATTTGGGGTCACCATCAGGGGTTGGACCAGGTAGGGATGTATTCGCATCTGGATAAGGTGGAGATGACCCGCCGATATCGCCGAAATCATGATCTAATGCGGCGCGAGGCGGATGACCTGGTTTCAGATTATGATTTTGTTAAACCGTCCGACGTTAAAGCATTCCTTTATCCACATGATCAGGAATTGTCTGCGGTAGGAGTGCGTGGGATTTATTTGGGAAATTACATGCGCTGGGACACCAAGGCCCAGCATGAAAGCATGATTGATTTGTATGATTATGAGGCAGTGCCATCCACTCGCACATTTGATACTTATAATGATGTCGACTGCTGGATGCACTCGGATGTGCACGACTATATTAAGTGGTGTAAGTGGGGTTATGGACGCGCCCGCGATCATGCGGTTCGGGAACTGCGCTTTAATCGGATTAGCAGAAAAAGAGCACTTGAGCTTGCGCTTGAATATGAGGTGAAACCTCCCCGGCACTTAGATTTATTTTTAGACTGGATTGGAATCGATGAAAAAGGCTTTGAGTTGGTAATCAATCAGCACCGTAGCCCCAAAGCATGGCATAGCAGAGGACTCCATCAATGGCAGAAGCCGGACGAGTGGCTGAAAGCAGAAAATGAAATTTTAGCTGCGGAGGATGAAGCAGAAGTGAATGGAGGAGAGTCGTGTTCATTCCGCGTTCGTAAATCAGATCCGATATGTGATGCGCAAGACAAGTTCATCTTGATCGGGAAAGGTAACTATCGGAAACCACAGGAAAGTGATCCGCTGGTCATATCGAAATAACTAGAATAAACAAAGGTAAACTTATGAGTAGTAATCCACTGGATGAATGGAAAACAGAATTCGGGGACGATTATATGAAACGTAATCAACCTGAAGCGAAGAGTGTAAAGCAGGCAGCTGAAGTGTTTTCACGGATATTTAAGCAAGGAGGCCTTGAGGGGAATATAAAAAATGCACTAGAGGTGGGTGCGAATTTAGGAATAAACCTGCGAGGTATTCAAAGTATTTATTCATCTGCTGATTTAAAGTTAAGTGCAGTAGAGCCTAATGGTGTAGCCTTAAAAGCAATTGCTGAAGATTCTACACTTGAACTTGAACAGTGTTATCATTGCAGTGGGCAGAATATTCCATGTGACGATGGAGTGTTCGATCTAGTATTCACAAATGGTGTATTGATTCATGTGCCACCATCGGATCTTGAACAGGTGATTTCTGAAATTGTTAGATCTTCTTCACGCTACATCCTTTGTTCTGAATATTTTTCACATGAACCCATTGAAATTTCGTATCATTCCAATTCCGAAATGCTATGGAAGCGTGATTTTGGTAAAAAGTACCTTGAATGTTTTCCAGAGTTAAAAGTGGTGAATTATGGCTTTATCTGGATGGAAGAGTTTTCCCAGTTCGATAACCTGAACTGGTGGTTGTTCGAGAAATAATTGTCTATGTCCGAATCCTACCAGCCACGATTTATTGCGACGATTGTTGTCAAAGACGGACAGCACGTTCAGAGCTTTGATTTTGGGCGGTATCTGCCGGTCGGAGATCCAGCAGAAACGGCACGAGAATATGATCGCTGGGGTGTGGATGAAATTATTCTGACGGTATTGGATTCCTACTCTGAAAATATGGAGGGTCTGATTCGTGAAGTTGCAGGTGCCATATCTGTTCCTTTGACGGTTGCGGGCGGTGTGCAGTCGGTGGAGTGTGTTAAGTCTTATCTGAGCTGGGGTGCTGATAAAGTTTCTGTGAATCAAGCTTTAGTTACGGCTCCAGACGTGGTTGGTCAGAGTGTGGAAACATTCGGGGCTCAGTGTATCGTGGCATCCGTGGATCTTTGGGAGGAAGAAAGGGTGTGCTACCGCTTTGATCACTGGGAAAAGAAGCGTAGCAATATTGATGCTGAAGAGTGGGTTAAGACAGTCAGTAAACTGAATGTGGGAGAGGTTTTCTTTAACTTTCCGCAACGGGATGGTACACAGTCTGGCTTGGCCTGTAACGTGGTATCCGGGCTGAAACAGTATCTGACTTGTCCGATGATCGTTTGTGGTGGAACAGGAAGCACGTCTCATATTTTGGAATGCTGGGAGGCAGCTCAACCATCCGCCGTTGCTGTCGGGAATGTGTTAAGTCATTTTGAACATAGTGTGATCGCGTACAAAGAAGCATTGAAGCGCGCTGAGCTTCCAGTTCGAGAAGGCGTGCGAGCTAATTATCATGCCCATAAGCTCGACGCTTCCGGACGTCCTGAGAGGTTGGATAACGAGGCGCTGGATGATCTGCTATTTCAGCGCATCGAGTCGGAGAAAATTTGATCACTACCGAATTACATAAATATCGAGCCATGGTAATTGGCTGCGGAAAGATTGGCAGTCAATTTTCGCAAGGGGCAAAAGTTGCAGGCGTTCATTCCCACGCTCAGGCATATCATGAAAATGGTAAAACCATCCTGGCGGGGTTGGTGGATTGTGATGAGGTGACTGTATCCGCGGCCAGCCAATTTTGGGGCGTGGAGGGAAGTCCTGAATATCAAAGTCTCTACCACCGAATCCAGCCAGATATCGTAAGTATTTGTACGCCGGATGAAACCCACTATGAGGTTATCATGAAACTTTTGAATGAGCAGGACCTGCCTAGGGTGATCTTTACCGAAAAGCCCATGGTATCTTCCAGTGTGGAAGCTCAGGAGGTAGTAACCCTGGCTTCTGAGAAGGGGGTTCGGCTATGCGTGAATTACAGTCGCCGTTTTTCAGGCGGATTTCGAAGTGTCGCTAAACGCATACAACAAAAAGGCACAGGAGTATTGCTATCTGGAGTGGTGTATTACGGAAAAGGTTTGTTACACAATGGCAGTCACGCAATTGATCTGTTAAATTTTTGGTTCGGTGAGCTCGAAGTGCTTAGTGTCAGAAAACGAGATTTTGCCTTTTTGGAGGATGAATGTTTTGATGTTGATTTTGTGACAAAGGAAGGGGCTGTGATCCACCTCAAGGCGGTTGATCACTCGATGGTTACAATTTTCGAGGGGGACTTTCTTTTCTCAAGGGAAAGGATTCAATTTAAGGATGGTGGATCAAGCTGGGAGCTAAGCCAGTTGGGAGAGAGTGCCACTTATCCTGGTTACCAGAATTATTTAGCTGTAGAGAGCGATAAGCAGGTGACAGAAATGCCTGCATTAGAGCAGGCGGTTCGTGAAATTGTGAATTGCATAGAAGATGGTTCGCCAATTTCATGTTCTGGTGATGATGGTGCGCGAGTTGTCTCCCAAGTAGAAAAGATCAGGAGCTTCGCTTGAAGCTCAGCGTTGTAGCTGGAGATGCCGGAGGTGCTGCCGCATTGGCTCCATGTATAAAAGAGGCAAGTGTAAGAGGATTTGAGATAACTTGTTATGCTTATTCTGTTGCAGGCGAAATTTGGATGAACCACGGAATTGATGCTCAGCGGGCAAGCGAAAAGATCTGTGATTTAGGCGACGCCCTACTGCTGGGAAGCTCTCTTAATGATGAAATGCTTGAGCTGAAGTATATTGACGAGGCAAGAAAACAAAACGTTCCTTCTTATAGCTTCGTTGATGCTTGGGTTAATTTCGGGGAGAGGTTTATTGATGTAAATCAAGAATTACACTGGCCTGACCGAATGTTTGTAACAGACAAGCACGCTCAAAAACTAATGGTACAGGCAGGCATGGAAAGCAGCCGCATAGATGTGACCGGCAATCCTGCCCTCGATGAAATAAATCGATATCTTGAGCTAAAAAGTCGTGCGCTGTATAAAAAAGCTCTCAGGAAAATATATCAAATACCCGAGGAAAATTTTTTATGGCTCTATGTGTCCCAACCTCTCTCTATAATGCCCAATTCCGATATCGATGAGAATGAGGTTAAAGATTTGTTCTTAGGTGGGTTAACTAAACTCGGTAGAGAAACCGGGCGAGATGGTTCAGTTCTGGTGAAGCCTCACCCGCGAGAGTCCAAGGGAAATATTCGCAAGCAGTGGTCTGGTAGCCAAGAGGGAATTCAAGTTCTCTTTGCAGAGGATTCTGAAAACGATGTTAATGAGCATGCATTGGGGGCAGATGCTGTCATCGGCATGAATTCAATGGCGCTTGTGCAAGCGGCAATCCTGAATATTCCTGTGTTGAGTATTCAGCCTGGAGTGAAAAACGGTAATGATGCGATTCCATCGCTAAGTGATTTAGGGGGGGAAGTTATACGAGATGCCATTGAACTCCCACATGGGCTAAAGAATGTGATGGCTAAAAGTGCTGAGCTTAATAGTGAAGTCCCGTCCAATACACCCAGAATAAGGCAAAGCGCTGCTAGTTTGCTCTTGGATTACATATTTCCCTCAAATTCGTTCATTAAATGATATTTGTTGATAGGTTGAACTTTGACTCTGTGCAGTCCTTGATGGATAAAATACCATCAGGGTGCCCGATATATTATTTTGAGCCTATTGAGGAAATTGACGAATCATTACTGATAGAGCTCAAGCAGTATTTTCCTGATAATAAGATTATTAAGTGTGAGCACTGTTATTTTGAGTTATTACATGAATCAGATGGCAGCTTTATTAATGACTTATGGAGAGAGAACACGAAGCTGGTTGCAGAATATGTAAAAGCGGTTTTCGAACCGATGTCACTCTTAGTAGAACTCGAGCCGCTATGGGACAAACAGACTTTGCTTGGATACGTCGACCGAACTCTGGCAGATGCGAATTACTGGGATTTACTCCGGATTCATCTTGCCGCATTGCAGGTTAAGACTTCCGGTAGTGCGATAGTTCCTGATTTGTGGGTGGAATCAAGCCCCTTAAAAGTGGATTTATGTGAATATGCGAAGAATCATGGAGTAAATCTCAAGGCTTATTCGTCACGTGCGTCTAAAGAGCAAAATAAGGAATTAATTGCTTGGACAAAGCGCGGTCGCCAACGTTGGGTGCGCACTTTAACCAAGAAGCCGTGGCGTATATTGGACCATCTTGCTCCGGCAGTTAATGCATCAAAGTATCTGAACTTAGCGCATAAGAAAATTTCGGGAACTGAGCAAGCATCTAAAGTTGGAGTGAATTTCAGGTTTAGGAGCGTATCATTTGACCCAGCTGAGCGTAGTGAATTTTTCTGGGTTCCGGGGTCTGATGTTAAGTGGGATGATATCATCCTCTATAATTTTCGCAGTCATAACAAAACTGCTGCCCAGGAGTCCGTAAAGCAATGCAGCGACCGTGGGGTGAGAGTCTTTGGGTGGGGCGAAAATATTCCTAAGTGGGAGTTGCCGGATTATGAGGTGGAGGTTCGTTCGATATTGGAGTATGCCCTGGGTATTATAACAAAGCCTTATTTAGAAAAAGAAAATCCGTATACTGTTGAAGCTCTATACTTCCTGAAAGGATTTGCCGAAAAGTTTGCGTATTGGTTTGTATTTTTTGCAGATAATCACATTCGTCTGAATGTTGCTCCGCATCGCACTTGTGGCATTCCTCAGGTGGCTGCTCTCAAAGCCCAAGGAGGTATTTCTTTGGCTTATCAGTTTTCAATTTCAGATATGTTTGCCGAGTACCAAATGGATCTTCTTAGCGCGGGAGAAGATATTCATTATGTATATTCACCGTATGTTGGAAACCGAGTTCGATTTCTTGATGAGAATAATGAGTTAGCGGTCGCGGGAGGATTCCTGTATGACTACACTCTAAAATCAAAGACGATCACGGATAAATATACAGACCTGAAGGATCAGTTCAGGAACGCAGGCGCTAAGATTATTCTGTGCTTTTTTGATGAGAATTCAATCGATCATTGGAAGAGTGTTGCACCTCACGATTCAGCCCGAGACGATTATCGGGAGTTATTTGAATGGGTGCTACACGATGACGAGCTAGCCGTGCTGATAAAGCCAAAGGTGGGCAGTAATCTGTATGAACGTATTAAGCCACTCGATGAACTAAGAGAACGTGCGCAGAATACTGGGAGATGTCTCATACTGGGAGATGAGCATGAATTAAGTAGTATTTTCCCCTCGCAGGCTGCAGTGCTTGCGGATGTTTGTGTTTCACTACTAATAGGTTCTACCGCAGCGATGGAGGCTGCCTTGAGTGGAAAACCGTCTTGCCTGCTGGATCGTCACAATTTTATGGATCACCCGCTAAGGGAAATCGATAAAACGGATCATCTGATTTTTGAGAGCTGGAATGATTTACAAGTGCAAATTGATAAAGTCAAAAACGGAGAGCTCGAGCCTTCTGATTTGGGAAACTGGAAAGATGTCATGGAAGATCTGGATCCATTCAGGGATGGTAAATCAGTTGAGCGGTTCGGGGCTTGTGTTGCTGCCACAAGGGAATTCTTGGGGGCAGGAGAAACTGGAGAAAGATTGCTTTCGTTATTGAAGGAAGACTTTGAAACGAAATGGGGTGTTGAGAATGTTCGCTATCGAAAGCCCGGTTTAGGGTACCTTCAAATATAATGGAATATCTTAAAGCAATGATTCGTGGAGTTGAAGAAAATTGCCTTCGAGGCAAGTTGGGTTCGATTCGTCGTGAGTCTTATGTTCGTGCAAAATTAGCATCTTTGGGTGAGAGTCCTTATTTTGATTGTGGATTTGAGGTGGTTAACGGTTCCAGTATTTCTATCGGGGATCAATTCATAGCGGGCCGTTACTGCTTTTTAGGTGCGAGTGAGGGAGGTGTACTAGAAATTGGCCATCGGGTTGCATTCAACCATCACGTTCATGTCAATGCAAATGCAGGCGGAACGGTTCGCATAGCAGACTGTGTTTTGCTGGGGCCTAATGTTGTATTGCGCGCCAGTGACCACTGTTTTGACAAACCAAATGTTCCGATCCGGGATCAGGGGCATGAAAGTGGAGTAATTGAAATCGCTGAAGATGTATGGATAGGTGCCAATACAGTGGTTTGCAAAGATGTGGTCATTGGCCGGGGAGCAGTGGTGGGTGCAGGAGCTGTGGTAACAAAATCAGTAGAACCTTTTACTGTGGTGGCAGGTGTGCCGGCGCGTCCTATCGGTAAGAGGGGGTAATGCCTTAGGAGAATAAAATGAATACATATGTGTCGAAGTTATTTGGATTAGAAGGAAAAGTAGCAGTGCTAACTGGTGCTGGAGGTTATCTGATTGGAGAGTTTTCGAGGGCTTTTGCTAAAGCAGGAGTTTCTGTGGTTGTTGCGGATCTGCGTCAGGACGATACCGAAAAAGTAGTGGAGCAGATTAAGAGTGATGGAGGAACAGCTATTCCTCATGTGTTAGACGTTCATGAAAAGAGTCAGTTTAAATGCACTCTGGATGCGGCTGTAGATACTTATGGGCAGGTGGATGTTCTGGTTAATGGAGCAGGTATTAATGCTCCGACACCTTTTTTGGACATTCCGGCAGAGGAGTGGGATGAAGTGCTTACGGTGCAACTTCGTGGAACCATGTTTGGGTGTCAGGTGTTCGGTGAATACATGCTGGAGCGTGGAGCAGGTAGTATATTGAATATTTCTTCGGCATCGGCGGGTCCACCTCTTTCTAAGGCTTTTACGTATTCTGTGGCGAAGGCCGGAATTAAAAATTTAACCCAAAACCTCGCGCGTGAATGGGGTGAATCTGGTGTTCGGGTGAATGCGCTACGGCCGGGTTTTTTCCCGACAGATTGGAGCAAGAAAAATTTTCTTAGCAAGGAACGGACCGATGCAATTCTCGGACATACGCCTATGAACCGATTTGGTCATCCTGCTGAGTTGGTCGGTGCTGTGTTATGGGTGAATTCCGATGCTGCGGGTTTTGTTACGGGGTCTGAAATAGCTGTAGACGGCGGATTTTCTTGTATGACAATTTAGTATGGTAGAGCAGACGATAGATTGCTGTCCGGTTTGTGGTAGTGATGATGTGTTCATTAAAGGCGCATATTGCGGTCACAGCCCCTTATTTCAGGGACGTAATTTGGGCTGCTGTAAATCCTGCCAGCATCACTTCATCAGCCCGATGCCCCAAGAGGCTGAACTGCAGGCATATAATGAATCATTTTTCGAAAACACCCAAACAGAGCGCCCGAAAGAAGGCGATTTGCATGCATGGCATGCAGGGGTTGCTAAGTTACATGCTTCTTATATAAAGCAACAGCTGCATGATAGGAAAATTAAAGCAGATACCCTGCTGGAAGTTGGGCCTGGGATGGGGCTCTTTGCGGAAGCCTTGGATAAGATATGGCCAGATATTGATTACGTCGCATTAGAAACTGATACACGTTGTTATGAGCATCTGGTTGAATCCGGCATGGTTGCTTATTCGGATGGAAAAGATTTGGCTAAGCGTGGTAAGCAATTTGATATCGTTGTTGGATCGAATGTGATGGAGCATGTTCCTGATCCGGTTGTTTTTTTAAATCAGCTAGCCGCCAATCTAAATCCTAGTGGAGTTATATTTATTGAAATTCCCTGTCGTGATCATGAGTTTAAAGATGGCTGGGAGTCTCATTTACAATTTTTCGATAAACTCTCAGTGCGTGCGCTCTGTTCTCGGGCAGGTCTGAAATTATTGGAGATTCAGTATTGTGGAACTCCGTTACACGAACTGAGGGGGTATTTGACCCTTTGGGAAAAATGCGCATCTCTGCTGGCTGCACAATCCGTTCTGGAGGAGTTGGAGGTATCCGAGCTAAATCCGCAGGAGCTAAAAATGGTTCAACAATTTAAAGCACATAAAATTAATAAAAAACCATGCCGCTGGTTAAGGTTTCTGGCTCAAAAAACAACGGAGAATGAATGAGAACTGTAGTTATCACAGGAGGTAACCGTGGCATTGGTGCAGGTCTGGCTAAATATTTTTATGACGCTGGAGATTCTGTAGTATTAGCATCACGAGAGGATTCGGGAATTGCGGGTGATTTAGGGGAGCGGGCACATTTTTTTGAATGTGATGTGACTCAAATAGACCAGATTCACAACCTTGCGAAAGGTGCAAAAAAACGCTTAGGCAGTTTGGACGTTTGGATCAACAATTCAGGATTTTCCGAATGGAAGACATTGAGTGAAATTACTGAGGATTTTTGGGATGATATGATCTCAGTAAATTTAAAAGGGGTTATGTTTGGGTGTCAGGCTGCAGCCGAAGTCATGTCCGAAGGGGCGAGTATAATAAATATTTCAAGTCTAGCGGGGAAACGTGGCAGTAGTCACAACAGTGTGTATTGTGCCAGCAAGTTTGGCGTGAATGGAGTCACACAAGCGTTAGCAAAAGAGCTAGGGTCGCGGGGTATTCGAGTGAACGCAGTTTGCCCGGTTTATATCAGGACCGCAGGGCTGGACAAGGCATTGGAAGATTCGGTTGCGCCTGCATCTGGTAAGAACATTGATCAATATATTGAAGATTTTGCATTATCCAGTTCAGCACTCCAGCGAATGCCTTCAGCTCATGAGGTGGCCTCTGCATGTTTCTACCTTTCGTCTAACGCAGCTTCGGCGATTACAGGACAGTGTATTAATGTGGATTGTGGTGTATTACCACAGTAAATCGATATGGCCGTTCATTCCCAATTACGCCAGCAGTATTATCAAGACGCCGATCAGTCCATCGAAGTAACCTCTTCACATTGGTTGGAATTCGGAGAAGGATTTCGCGCTGAAATTAATGAGGCTGGTTCCATTTGTGGATATTCTAATCCAGGTGTTGCACCGGTCAGGTGGCGTAACAAAGAACATCAATTCGCTGATGTCATTGCCCGGCGCCTGCATTATCAATACGCACCGTCTGGCGCTCTTTCGATAATGAAGGAGTCGAGCCCGATGATTCACCAGATTGGGTGGGATTTGACCTTAGATTTATTTCGACAGGCGTGTACTTTGGCGCTGTTACGAAAGCATTACAAAAATAAGCCTAAATTACTTCTGGTGATTGGAGATGGCTATGGAGGCTTGGCCCTCTTGTCCAAAGTGCTCTACCCCGAGCTTTCAGTCATACTGGTTGATTTAGGCAAGACTTTGACGATGCAGGCGTTTTACCTAGGCAAGGCTTTTCCTGATTTAAACCACCGCCTGTTAACTGAAGTAGAAAAGGCCGATGAACCGGGCTTTTATTTCTGTCCCGCAGAGAACGCTGATCGCATACGTAAAGAGCATCTTGACGTAGTAGTGAACATTGCTTCGATGCAGGAGATGGATAGCCATGTCGTTTCCAACTACTTCAGTATTGTAAGATCCGCCTTGAATAAGGATGGAGTCTTTTATTGCTGCAACCGACTGGAAAAACAAATGCCGGACGGGACTTGGTCCAGATTTAGTGAATATCCATGGCTAAATCAGGATGAATTTCTGGTGGATGCTGCTTGCCCCTGGCATCAGTATTTTATGGCGCCCAAACCTAAAGGGAAAATTCGTATATTTGGGAAAAGGTTACCCCATAAAGTGGTCTATGATGGGGTGCATTGGCATCGCCTGGCAAAAATGGAGAAAAAGGTATGAAGTATTCAGTAGTCATTCCGGCGCGAATGGATTCTAGTCGGTTTCCAGGTAAGCCTCTGGAAAAAATTGCAGGATTGCCATTGGTTGAGCATGTGAGACGTCGGGCCTTACTGGCGAGTGGTGTAGATCAGGTAGTTGTTGCTACCTGTGATATTCAAATTAAGGACTATATTGAGTCTCAAGGGGGTATCGTGGTGATGACTTCAGATTCTCATGAACGGTGTACCGCACGTGTCGCAGAAGCCGCCCAATCGATGAAATGCGATTATGTGGCTGTGGTGCAAGGTGATGAGCCATTACTTTTTCCTGAGTCTATAGAGCAAGCGGTTGCTCCATTTTTAGATGGAGAGGATGTTGATTGTGTGAGCTTGCTTTCACCTTTGGAAGGTCGAGAAGATTTGGGTAATACCAATATTGTTAAGGCCGCCTGTAATCTGAATCAGCGGATTCTCTATTTTTCCCGCGCTGCGATACCGCATTTTCAGGCTTCTGAGAAAGACCCTCCAGTATACAGAGAAACCGGTATTCGAGCATTAACGCATGATTTTCTGATGAAATATGCATCATTGGAAGAGACACCGCTCGAACGGATAGAGTCTGTGGATATGTTTCGTTTATTAGAGCATGGATTCTCGATTCTTGGGGTGAAAACGGATTATGCTACGATCGGGGTGGATCACCCAGAGGATGTTACTATTGCGGAACGCATGCTCAGTGAAGATCCTGTGCAGCAGAAGTGGTTTAAACAGATTCTAAATTAAGTAGATTCAAGATGATGAGGGCTGTAATTGCAGGGTATGGTTACATGGGTGAAATCCGGCATCGGGTTGCCCGTGAATTTGAGGATCTCGATCCTGTAGCGATTGTTGACCCGAAAAAGGCAGGCCAGGAAGCATATGGTCTAGTCATAGAAAAAGACTTTGATGAAGTCCTTAAGAGGGAATCGCCAGATGTGGTTTTCGTTTGCACTCCCAATTTTCTGATACCTGAATTTTGCTGTAAGGCCTTAGACGCAGGTTGTCATGCTTTTTGTGAAAAACCTCCCGGCCGGAATGTTGAAGATATTCTTCAGATGAGGCAGGTGGAAGCAGCTGCCACAGGGCAAAAGCTGATGTTTGGTTTTAATCACCGGCATCACCCCGCCGTTCAAGACGCTAAACGAATCCTTGAGTCAGGGGAATTGGGCCGCCTGCTTTGGGTGCGTGGCGTGTATGGTAAGTCTGGTGGTCATGGCCGTGGATTTGAACAGAGCTGGAGGAATGACTCCTCTATGTCCGGAGGAGGAATCCTCATCGACCAAGGGATCCATATGCTGGATCTTTTTAGATATTTTGTAGGAGATTTTGAAGATGTGGAGGGATGGCTGGCAACCAGTTACTGGAATATTGGAGTAGAAGATAATGCATTCGTGCATCTCCGTAGTCATTCTGGTGTCGTAGCTCAGTTGCATTCCTCTGCGACACTCTGGAAGCATACCTTCCAGATGGATCTGGGACTTGAAGATGGATATCTTTCTATACGAGGACTTCTATCAAAGTCTGGAAGCTATGGCCGGGAAACATTGGTCATAGGCCGAAAGTTTACCGAAGGTCAGCGTGGCGCTGTCGGAATTCCTCCAGAAGAAACAATCTACTATGACTATGACCCATCATGGCATGTTCAGGTTGAGGAGTTTATACGTTGTATCAAAGAAGGTGATGCCGTCTCAGATAGCACGAGCATGGATGCTTTGAGAGTCATGGAACTGGTTTCCAGGATTTATGCTGAGGAGAAGCCTCAAAAAGCAAAGTTGGATGCTACAAATGATAAAGATCACGTGGATGCTGAGGTATCACATAGCAGTCGAACCGTTGTGGTGGAACCGGAGGTGCATGAATATGATATCCGGCCCAATGCGACAACAGCTGAGTTTCGCAATTTACTGGCACATGAGGCTGAAGTCTTATATGAGGTGCAGGATCGCTTAATTTCTATTATCTGTCCAGCGTGTGGCCACGATACATCAGAAGAGATTTTTACCGTCTCAAATGGGGTATACCATGAATGTTCGAATTGTGGTTCATGGTTTGTCTCTCCTCGCCCTTCTTCTGATACTCTCAATCAATGGGAGAAGGAAAGTGCGGCTCGCAAATTTTGGGATGATAATGTTTTTCAAGCCAGCAAGGACAAAAGAAGACAGCAGGTAGCAATCCCGCGTGCCATATGGATCCGGCAGTCCTTGGAATTGGCAAGTGTGCCACTACAGATTGAGTTGAATGGTGCGGATGAACTTCTAAATGATGCCTTGGGTGAATTGGAAGTAGAAGTGGTGGAAGGTGCTGAAGCACTGGGTTTCTTTGATATTCTGGATCGTTGTTCCAATCCGAGTGAAGCGATCGGTCAAATTTCTCAAAAGATTTCGTCTGGAGGAATATTGCTGGGCAACGCGTGGTTGTGCAGTGGTTTTGATGTGGCCTTATTACGTGAAAAGCATCCCGCTGTGAATCCATTGGAACGACTCAATCTGTATACTGAAAAAGGACTTAAATTACTGTTTGAATCTGAGGGTTTTGAGACATCAGAATTTAGCACCCCGGGGGTATTGGACCTAGAAACGGTTCGCGCGGAAGGATTGGCATTGGGTGGGGCTCTGGCTCCTTTTGCGAGGGCACTGTTAGAAAGCAGTGAACAAGCAACCGAACATGAATTTATTGAATTTTTACAAAGGAATCGACTGAGCTCATTTGCAAGGTTTGTAATGCGAAAAAAATAAAGATACAGAGGATATTTAGATGAATGAGGAAATAGTATTTTGGAAAGAGCTGCTGGAAAAAGAGTTACGGTTTGGTTCTCGTGACATGTTTCTTGGTTACCGCTTGCGTGGATTGCAGAATCGACTGAGTGGATTTTTTTATGATAAGCCGGTGGATTATCGGGTCTTTTCCAAGGGAGGCTTTAGGGGGAAACTGCTGGATGTGGGTTGTGGCCCAGTCAGTTATTTTGAGGGATTCCCGGAACTCGATGTAGTTGCGGTTGATCCAAACCTTGAGGGCTATGCGCAGGCCAACAGTGAGTTCTTTAAATTGGGAGAGGTAAATAACGTAAAATATATATCCGGATTTCTGACTAATGACGCTGTATTTAAAGCGGATATGATCTGGTGCACCAATGTATTGGACCATGACGAAAACTATCGTGATATTTTGGCGCCGTTCTCAGACCTGTTGACGGATGCTGGTGTGTGCCTTCTGCAAACAGATTGTCGCTCGCGCTGGAATGTTAATGCCTGCCATCCTGGTGTATTCACCCAAAAAGAGCTACTGGCAACCATCAAGGATTTAGGGTTTATGGTCTATTACAATAATTCGGTGAAAGGATTTCATGGAGAAGACTCACTCTACCTATTGTTTGGTAAACCGGATAAGTTCCAAGATATTGCGAATCAGGAATTCTACAATTATCACCAAAAGAAAAGTAAAGAGTAAGAGTCATTTAGCATATGTTAGCGCGTAACATTAAAAAGAAGCTGGCAAGTGGGGAACCTGTATTTGGGGGGTGGATGTCTCTTGCGCACCCCTCCATCGGGGAAATCTTCGCACAGGCTGGATTTGATTGGGTACTGGTGGAAACTGAGCACACGGCTATTGATAATAGTCAGGTACTGCCTATTTTAATGGCCATTGAGGCTGGAGGGGCTGTTCCTTTAGTGCGGCTGGCCAGTGTTGATCCGGTTCAGGCTAAAGCAATGATGGATTCCGGTGTGGGTGGTATATTTGTTCCACTGGTAAATAACCGTGATGATGCAGAGCTTTCGGTTAAAATGGCGAAGTATCCTCCGCAAGGTATTCGTGGGGTTGGTTTAGCTCGGGCGCATCGCTACGGAGTAAATTTTAAGGAATACATTGAACATGCGAACGAAGATAGTCTCGTCGTTGTGCAAATCGAGGACATTCAGGCGGTGGAATGTATTGATGAAATTCTTTCGGTTGAAGGGGTGGATGTGGCTTACATAGGTCCATATGATCTGTCGATGTCGATGGGATTGCCCGGGCAGTTGGATCATCCTGAGGTTAAGGCAGCGATGGATCGTATTCTGGAATCCGCGCTGAAGCATGGCGTGGCTCCTGGTCTCCACATGCTGCACCCAGAGCAAGCAAAAACTAATTTGCAGGCACGATTGGATGAAGGGTATCGATTTATTGCCATGGGGTCTGATCTGGTGATTCTCCAGGAGACAATGAAAGAATTTCGGGATTTGTGTCCTCGCTGATATTAGATCGACTGCCCCAAGCGGTTGTTTTTGACTTTGACGGGGTGTTGGCTGAATCCAATCAGGTGAAGAACCGGGCATTTGAGCAGCTGGCGGCAGAATATGGTGTACATGCTAAGAAGATGTTGGAGTATCACCGCCAGCACCAGCACGCACCCCGAATCGAAAAATTCTACTACTATGCTACAGAATTATTCGGCTACGAGCTGGACTCTGATTTATGGCGGCAGTCTGTTGACAGGTTGGGAGAACAATTTTCATCGCTCGTAAAATCAGGGGTCATTGCTGTGCCTGAGGTGCGTGGAGTGCGGGCGTTATTGACCTTTCTAAAAGAAGCTGGAGTTTACAGATACATCGCATCAACTACGCCTCATGATGAATTGCAGGAAATTGTGGCAGAACGTGACCTTGGATCGTTTTTTGACGGTATCTATGGGAATCCTCCTCATAGTAAACGTCATGTAATAAAGAGAGTGATACAGGAGCGGGAACTCAAGCCGGATGATTTATTGTTTATTGGGGACTCTATGGCCGATTACGATGCTGCATCGGCGGAAGCAGTTCCCTTTTGGGGGAGGATCAGTGAAAATCACTTTACAGAACCAGCAGCATGCTGGTTTGAAGATCTGGAAAAGATACGTGTTGAGTTAGTAAGGATTAAAGATGAACACTGATGGAATTTACGTAACGTTGTCAACTTTTTCAAAAGAGTCACCACAACCTGAGGATTTGCTAAAGCAGAGTGGGATACGCTATGGAGTGAATCCCACCGGCAAGCGTATCGTAGGAGATGAGCTGGTAGAACGGAGTCGTGGATATCAGGTGCTGGTAGCCGGAGTGGAGGAATATACGACCGAAATTATGGATCAATTGCCTGGCCTAAAAGCGATAAGCCGCTGTGGCGTAGGCACAGAAGCTATCGACCATGAGGCGGCCCTGGAGCGCGGTATTGCCATTTTGAATACCCCGCAAGAGCCGGTTCAGGCGGTGGCAGAGCTTACCTTATCGCTTATGTTTGCATTGATGCGTGAGCTTCCTCGCTTGGATATGTTGACTCGCGAGAAACAATGGAAGCGGATCACCGGGCACCTGCTCTCCGAGCAGCGCGTAGGGTTGATTGGATTAGGGAGAATTGGGCAGACCGTGGCTAAAATGCTGCAAGGCATCGGGGCTGAAGTCATTGGTTATGATCCGGCTGGATTTGCTCCGGCTGGGGTCGAAATGGTTTCGTCTTTGTCCGAATTATTGGAGAAGAGCCAGATTGTTTCTATTCATGCAGCCCCTGGATCGGTTTATCTCGATAAGGCATTGTTACAGCAAATACCTAAAGGTAGCTGGGTAGTAAATACCTCTAGGGGGGGGATGCTGGATGAAGCAGCGCTGCTTGAGTTGTTGGATGCGGATGAACTCAGTGGAGCTGCCCTAGATGTATTTAGCGAGGAGCCATATCGAGGTGCGTTATGTGACTCCGATAAGGTTGTTTTAACGCCACACCAGGCTACCTTGACGGTAGAAACCAGAGTCGCCATGGAATCGAAAGCAGTTCAGAACGCCATCGATTATCTAAAGGGAGTATAGATTTAATCTTCTTGCTGCCAAGACGGCTAAAGACATAGTAATGCCCCATATGAACCATGTTGCGCAATATTTGGAAGACGCTGCCTCGATTGCAGCACAGATCGATCAAGAGGTAGTCGAGCAGATGATCCAGAAGCTGATTGCTGTTCGGGAGAAATATGGACGCCTTTTTATTCTGGGAGTTGGTGGGAGTGCTGGGAATGCTTCACATGCCGTCTGTGATTTTCGTAAATTGGCCGAGATTGAGGCCTATGCGCCATTGGATAATATTTCAGAATTAACCGCCCGGACCAATGATGAAGGTTGGGAGACAGTGGTGGCCGAGTGGCTAAAAATCAGTAAATTATGCTTGAAGGATTTGCTCATGGTTTTTTCTGTTGGGGGTGGAGACGCAGAGCGTAATATTAGTGCTAACCTTGTCTCAGCGATTGATCTGGCCAAATCCGTTGGTGCTGGAGTGATCGGTGTGGCTGGGAGAGATGGTGGATATACCGGTAAAATGGCGGATGCCGCAGTCATTGTTCCCACCGTAAATACGGATACGGTCACGGCACACGCCGAGTCGTTCCAGACCTTGATCTGGCATTTGATTATTTCCGATCCTCGTATCCAGCGCGTGGGAATGAAGTGGGAATCTAATCACCCGCTGAAATAATTTGGTTCGTTCTGTCTAATGCTCCTCTATTACGCGGTTTCTCCGGTACATTTGAAGAATGCCCACCAGCTGGGTGAAATACTGGGGCATGATCAAATCCGGGTGCTGGTAGAAGATCATGCGCCATGGTTTACGGGGACATCCTTTACGGAGTGGGCGTTTCAAGTCGTGCGTCTATCAGAGGGCGGAGATTTAACGGAGCTCGAAGATGCTTCGGTATCTGCCCTGATCTGTTCCACCTTGCAGCCGAGAAAAATGCCAATACGGCTCGTCTATAAAGCATTTTTAGAAAACATACCTGTGGTGGCTATAGAGGAATCCAATCAGGTGGCACTTAATTCGCGGCGAGTGAATAATTACGTTTTGCCTTATGATCTGCTCATGGCGGCTTCTGAAGAAGAGAAAGCAGGCTTTGAAAGCGATGGTCTTTCCACAGGGGAGATTCAGGTGTGTGGATGGCCCTTTTATCGGGGGCGAGGGTATGCTGTGACAGAGGCAGAAAAAGCAGCTGCCCGGGAAAAACTGGGGTGCTCTGAAGGGCTAAAGATAGCAGCGCTTACGTTGACAGGAATGGGGGAGGCTGGCGAGTGTCCTCATACCAGAGAAAAACAGATCAGGCTTGCGGTGGATGGATTGCCTGACAACTGGTTGTTGCTCATTAAGCCGCACCCGACCGAAGATCTGAATAAGGTGGAATGTTTTCTTGGTCCTGACGATACCCAGGTGCGCTTGATTCCAGGGAGTGTTCCTGTTAGTGAGCTGCTGGATGCCTCGGATATACTGTTGAACCGCGGGGTGTCTCAGGTTTGTTTTGAAGCACTGGTGCAGAAAATTCCCGTGCTGGTTCTGGATACCGGAATTGAAACGCCCTTCCACCGTGGCTTGTCACAAGTAGTGGTTTCAGAACCTGAAAAGCTGCGGGAGTTAATGCAACAGGATCTGGATTTGGATCAATATAATTCGTTTTTGAACCAGCACTGCCAGATCACCGGGGCGACAGAACGGGTAGCCTCCGTATTAGCGGATAAGGATCGGTTGAAGAATTTATCCCACCAGGATCGCCTGCGTAAGCGGCTGACCTTGAAACTTTGCCAGGTTTGGCAGCGGGTTGATTTATCTCATGAGACTGCTTCAAATGTTTTTGATTGCGAGGAATCCAAGGAAGCCCGTGCCTTGCTGCGGTTGATGCATGGGAATGCAAACCGTCAGGATCTGAAGCGACTGGCGGATTATTTTAATTACGATTTTTACCAGTCCGTTGTAAAGCTACTGTGGGTCAGGCAATTGGAAAGCAGTCGGCAGCTTCCTACCGCTGAAGATGACGAAATGATGCTCAATTTTCCGCCACGGCTCAGACCGGTGTGGTTTGATGAGGCGATCCGGGGATGGTTGCGATTACTCCACCGGAAAGGAGACCGTTCTGCCATGGTAGAGCTCCTGGGGAAGCTCGATGCGGACTCGATATATCGATATAATTATGAAGAGCTCATTTCCAAGGCAAGGGCGCTCAGCGCCAAGACATCGTGGTTGACTTCATTGCGTAACAGGGTTGTCTGGGACAAATCGCTACCGGTTTAGTTCTATAGCCACAAACTAGGATAATTTGTGAAAGTAGTAATTCTGTGTGGAGGAAAAGGAACCCGGCTTCGAGAGGAGACGGAATTTAAACCTAAACCAATGGTTGAAATCGGCGGTCGACCGATTCTGTGGCATATTATGCGGCATTACGCTCATTATGGATATAATGAGTTTGTGCTGGCTCTTGGCTACAAGGGCCACGCCATCAAGGATTACTTCCTGAGTTATCATTACCAGCAGAATGATGTGACGGTTAATACGGGGTCTGGAAGTGTGGAAGTTCACCCGGGCAAGGGGGATGTTGACTGGAAAGTGACGCTGGTGGATACCGGTGAGGATACGTTGAAGGGTGCGCGCATTGCGATGCTGGCTCCTCATATTGATTCAGAAGAATTTATGGTGACTTACGGAGATGGAGTTTCTGATGTTGATTTAGATAAACTCAAGCAAAAGCATCACAGTTCCGGGGCGACAGGAACCTTTACCGGGGTAAGGATGCCTTCACGATTTGGCGCGGTTCAAACCGATGATGGCGGCAAGGTGCTATCTTGGGAGGAAAAGCCCCTACTTGAAGAATATATCAATAGCGGCTTCTTTATCTTTAAAAGGGAATTCTTAAGTTATCTGACTAAAGATCCTATGTGTGACCTGGAGAAGAAACCATTGGAACGACTGGCTAGCGAAGGGAAAATGGCAATGTACAAGCATGATGGGTTTTGGCACTGCATGGATACGCAGAGAGAATACCATTTGTTGAATGAAATGTGGGCTTCCAATAAAGCCCCATGGAGGACATGGAAATGAGTGAATCAACTTTTTGGCAAGGTAAGCGTGTTGCTGTAACAGGGGCGACCGGAATGGTGGGGGCTTGGTTGGTAAAGGATTTACTGGAGCAGGGGGCTTCTGTCATTGCCTTGGTTCGGGATGCTGACCCTCAAAGTGAATTTTTCCGTTCTGGTGATTATCAAAAAACCACCGTGGTTTCAGGCGAATTGGAAAATTTTAACGCCGTAGAGCGCATGGTAAACGAACATGAAGCTGACACGATTTTTCATCTAGCTGCACAGCCGATCGTTGGTGCCGCTTTGAGGGCACCGCTGCCTACTTTTGAAGCGAATATCAGAGGAACTTACCATGTACTCGAAGCGGCACGCTTACACTCTTTGTTGGTCAAGCGTGTCGTTATTGCGTCGAGTGACAAGGCATATGGTACCAGCAAGAAGCTGCCTTATCTGGAAGATATGCCCTTACGGGGTGAATTTCCGTATGAAGTTTCCAAGAGTTGTGCGGATTTGATCACGCACAGCTATTTCCATACGTATGGCACTCCCATAACAGTGGCACGTTGCGGTAACATCTTTGGAGGCGGAGATTTGAATTGGAGCCGGATTGTTCCAGACACTATTCGCAGGCTCCTAAATGGACAGCCTCCGGAATTGAGAAGTGATGGCACCTTTGTTCGCGACTATCTCTATGTGAAGGATGTAACACGGGCCTATATGGTATTGGCGGAAAATATGGGCAAAGAGGGAGTCGATGGCGAAGCCTTTAATTTCAGTCCTGAAGTGCCAATGACTGTATTGGAAATTGTAGAGGCAATTCAGAAGGTGATGGGTAAAACAGATTTGGAGCCCGTGATATTAAACCGCGCTAAAAACGAAATTCTTTCACAGTATCTGGATTCCAGTAAGGCAAAAGAACGCCTTGGATGGACCTGCCAGTATTCCTTGGAAGCGGGGTTGAAGGATACGGTGGATTGGTATCAGGAGTTTCTGAAACGATAATTAATTAGGAGAAGGTATGATAGACGGTGTATTCATTAAGCCATTGAGGCAAATTCCGGATGAACGTGGGAAAATAATGCATATGCTTCGCTGTGATGCGGAGCATTTTGAGAAATTTGGAGAAGTGTATTTTTCTGTTGGAGAGCCTGGGGCAATTAAGGGGTGGCACATTCACTCAAGGCAAGTTCAATATTACGCGGTAGTGCACGGCCGTATTAAGCTAGTTCTCTACGATGTGCGTGATGAGTCCCCAACTAAAGGCGAATTGCAGGAAATCTTTATGGGAGAAGATAATTATTGCTTAGTGCGCATTCCCACCGGTGTTTACAATGGGTTTAAGGCTTATGGTCAATATTCTGCGATTATCGCCAACTGTGCGACGGAACCACATGATTCGAAGGAAATAGACCGTCTTGATCCTTTTGATAGCTCGATTCCATACGACTGGTCATTAAAGCATGCCTAAAAGTGTCCTCATTACAGGTGGGGAGGGAATGCTCGCAACGGATCTGCAGCCGGTGCTAACGGAGCACGGTTATCAGGTATCTGCGTTTTCTCGCCAAGAATTAGACATAACAAATCCCCAGGTGGTCGAGAAAGTTGTATCTGATGTTTCACCAGATGTTGTGATTAATACGGCGGTCTTTCATGTGGAGCCATGTGAAGACGACGAGCAAAAAGCGTATGCAGTTAATGCTTTGGGCCCCGAGTTATTGGCCAAGGTGTCTGCACGGAGGGGCATAGAGTTCATGCAGATCAGTACGTGTGGTCTGTTCGGTGATGAGGTGCGTGAATACAGTGAATATGATCCGGTCGTTTTAAAAACTGTTTATGCCCGATCAAAATACGAGGGAGAAGTAGCGACTCAACGGTTTTGTCCTCACTCCTATATTGTTCGTTTGGGCTGGTTATTTGGAGGGAAAGAAGAGCATGCACGAAATTTTGTTGCTGCTCGGATACGTGAAGCAGAAGGTAAGGATTCGTTGCAAAGTGCAGGTGATAAATATGGTTCTCCGACCTGCACTGGAGATGCGATTCAGATGATTTTGTCATTGTTGGATGAGAAATGCTATGGAGTGACGCATGTGAATAATACGGGAATCGCATCACGTGCTGACTATGTGGAAGCCTGTTTGAGAGCAGCTGGTATATCCAAGCCAGTTGAGAGGGTGGATTCATCTCATTTTCCCAGAAAAGCTAATGTTCCGGACTGTGAGGCTTTGACGTCATATCGATCATCATACTTTGGTCTGGAGCCGCTTCCTCATTGGCAGGAAGCCTTGGAGCGGTATGTTCATACCCATTTAAAAGGAATGATAAAATGAGTGATAAGCGTAGTTTCCGCCAATTTATTGAGACACCTCTTGAGATTGAAGAACACTTACTGAAGTTATTCTCCCCAGAGGAGTCATTAGTCTTTTTTGAAGCGGGTGCTTGTGAAGGAGAGCATACCCTGCGGTATGCAAAAGTGTTTCCCAATGCAAAGATCTATGCATTTGAACCGCTGCCCGCCAATATCTTGCGCCTAAAGTCTCATTTAGCTGATTTTGACGTGCAGAATGTTGAAATCATTGAGAATGCAGTCTCTAATCAGGAAGGGGTCCAAACGTTTTACGTCTCCACCGAAAAAGAAGGGCATTTTCCCGAGAGTGAAGATTGGAACTATGGGAATAAATCCAGCTCCTTGTTGCCGCCTGATAAGCATCTCGAAGTTTTTGATGGTATACAGTTCAAGGAGCAAATTGAGGTCACATCGACGACATTGGATGCTTTTTTTAAGGCAAAAGAAATACCTGTAGTAGATTTTTTTCATCTGGATGTCCAAGGCGCTGAGTTAATGGTTCTTAATGGTGGGGAAGAGCATCTGGGGTGGTTTAAAGCGATTTGGCTTGAGGTAGCTGACGTGGAATATTATCAGGATCAGGCGGTTTCAGCTGAAATTGACCAATATTTATCCGACCGGGGTTTTGTTAAAGTTGTGGAGAGTATAGAACAGTCTCTTGGATTGGGTGATTGCCTGTACCTCAACCAGGCGGCATTTTCAGATTTTGCCAAAGTGCAAAGAAAATTTTTGGAGCCAAAATCTAAGAAAAATAGTTGGTTCCAAAAGTTGTTTGGACGTTAATCGCTTAGATGGCTCCAGCTGACATTACGGTTTTGATGAGTGTTCGCAATGGCGGTCACTACTTAGCGCCTGCAATCCAGAGTATTATCGACCAGACGTATGAAGGCTGGGAATTTCTAATAGTCGATAATGCCTAAACGGATGACACCGTGAATACCGTTCAATCGTTTTGCGATTCTCGCATTAGATTGATTGAATTGCCCGAAGATCTAGGCCAGGTGGGCGCGTTATCTCTCGGCTTGGAGCATATTAAAACTCGATACACTGCCCGTCTGGATGCTGATGATATTTCTTTGCCAGACCGGCTATTTGAAAAACGCTCTATACTCGAATCCAATAAGTCCCTGCTACTTGTAGGAAGCTCGTACCAAGTCATCGATGAGGACGGAGTGGCCAGTTTGGGTCGAACTGTGCCGACGGAAGATATGTCGCTAAGGTGGATGCAGTTATTCGAGAATCCGCTGGCCCACAGTTCTTTTTTCTTTCGCACCGATAAAATTAAGGAGCTGGGAGGATATGATCCTGAATATAAAATTGCTATGGATTATGATCTGTTGTTGCGTGTCTTAAGTAGCGGACCTGTTGGTGCAGTTCATAAGCCCCTGATCCAGCTTCGGCTTCATCCGGGAAGTGAGAGCCAAAATAGAAAGGAAGCGACCTACGATGAATCAAGAAAGATCATTCGCAGAAGCTTTAAAGAGTTATTAGGAGAAAATCTCGATGAGCACACGAAGAATGATCCGGGAGGTGTGCTTTATGGGCCATGCACAGATCCAGAAGCTCGGCTGGAAGTATTGCAACTCGCTAAACGAAGCTACCAAAAACTATATCCTGCGGCTTTTGATTGTAATGATATTTGGAATGATTATTTGAATCGTATGGGGCAGCTTTCAGAAGCCTGGTGTAATCCCTCCAGTTTGCCTGTTGCGATTACATCTGTATTGAACTCATGGAAGGTGATTGGCTTTGAGGAGTCATTGAACCGCTTGATCAGATATCTAAAGATGCAATCTAAAACAGAATTAACAGGTCCTCTATATTGGTTGGTAGTCAGGATATTAAAAACTGTTGTTAAAGTGGCATCTTCGGCTGGTACTTGAATGCCATAAAAATGAGAATTGCGCAGGTTAATACAACCTATCCAGCGGGTGGTTCCGGAAGAATAGCCCACCTCCTTTATGAGGGGGTGAAAGAGGCAGGCTATTCGTCCGATTTTGTTCTCGCTTATGCTCACGAGCAGTGTGATTTTTCGATTATTGGTAGGGGATCAAGAATGCCTGTGCTGACAGAAGTCAGCAAAAAAATAGGAGCATGGTTTGGGGCTGCCGTAAAATCGAGCGGTTTGAGAAGGTATGAATCGGTGCGTAAGCAGGTAAATCAAATTACCGAATCCTTTAATGAGCCAGTCCGATGGTTGAATGCTCAATTAGGGCATGAGCACTATGATTTCAATGGAATTTGGAACTGGATAAATCAAGAGCAGCAGTTTCCTGATATCGTTCATTTGCATGATATTCACGGAGGGTACTACTTTGACCTACGTTCGCTTCCTGCACTGAGTGAGAAAGCAAGCGTATTCATTACTTTGCATAATGAATGGCCTTTAACTGGGTTATGTCATTGTACTCTAGGGTGTGAGCGGTGGAGAGATAATTGTGGGAAGTGCCCTCATTTAGGGATGTATCCCGAGGTGAAAAGGGATGCAACCTCGTATAATTTGAATTTTAAAAAACAAATATACCGTAAGAGTAAAATCTATGTCAGTGCTCCTTCAAAATGGTTAATGGACAAGACTAGAGAATCTGTTTTACAGCATGGTATGGTAGAATCTCGTGTTATCCCTAATGGGATCGATACTTCTATTTTTTGCAAAGGCAATAAAGAGGAGGCGCGAAATCGGTTAGCACTCCCGCCGGATCATTTTATCGTTTTATTTGTTGGGCATAAAACGCGAAGTTCTAAATGGAAAGGCTTTACTACAATGGAAGCGGCCTACCACAGATTTGCAGACAAGACTGGTAGTAACAAAACTAGCTTCGTTCTAGTAGGTGAAGATTATGATGAGAACGATATCTCGAGCCACAATATGAGGTATGTTCCTCTTTTATCTGATGTGAGAAAACTTGCGTTATATTATCAGGCTGCAGATGTACTGTTGCATGCTTCGATTTCTGATAATTTTCCCACGACGGTGTTAGAGGCGATGGCTTGTGGATTGCCGATTGTGGGTACCCGTGTTGGCGGGATTCCTGAGCAGGTAAAAGACGGATACAATGGAATTTTACGTGAAGCGAAAGATTATGAAGCTTTGTCGGAAGCGTTATATGAAATTTATACTGACAATAATTTGCAAAAAATAATGTCAGGCCGATCAGCTGAAATAGGGGCTGGCTATTCTTTTCAAAAAATGATCAATACCTATCTAGATTGGTATCAAGCAGCACTAACATAGAAATAAGTCATTCAAAATTATTGTAAGTTATGAGCCAAGAGCGCCCCACCATGCACCAACAGGTAGAACTGGAGAGAGATTTGAATTATTCCGGATTTATTCCTGACGCTTTAATTAAACAGTGGTTTGAAGATCGTTATTCCACATCCAAGCATTTGTGGACGCTTTATTCTGTGGCGCGCGGGCTAAATGCCACAACTATGGTTGAAATCGGGTTTGGGCGGTCCTCGTTTGTCTTGGCGCGCGCTGCACAGGAAAATGGAGGAAAACTCTTTTCATGTGATACCCGTGATTTTTCGTATCTCTTGAATGAGACCGAAAAAAACGTTGTTCATTTCCACTTGGGAACCAGCGATGAGTTTTTTGCAGGAATGAAGGAAGGGGCGGATATGATCTTTCTGGATTTTCTGGGAGATCGGCCAAAGGAAAACTTTTGTAAACGTCAGATCGAGCTTGCCATGAAACAGATTAAACAGAATGGAATCATTGTGATCCATGATGCGTTTGAGCCGAGCTTCACACTCCCCAGGGTATTGCAGAAAATGTTTCGCGGGCTATCCGGATGGATTAAAAACCGTGGATTCTCATTAACGGTTTTGCCCTATAATTATGGCCTAGCTATTATTCGGCGTGAGAGCACCAGCGAATATGGTTCTCTGACGGATCAGTTCCTTAAAAAAGACTGAGTTCCCTGACCTAGCAGCTTTGGCTCTCTTTGAATGAAAAAATTTAAAGTTCATGTCGTAGGCAACGACGGCTTTGGCTGGGCTTTGGATGAAGACCGCCGCCAGTTGTCTGCGGTTATTGAAGCACGGGTCGAGTTAACGGATCTGGCCTCTGCGGATATAATTCATTCGGTGTGGTGGGAATCTTTACTCAGGTATCAACGCGGTGATCTGACCTCGCGCCGAGTTGTCTGCCATCTCGACAATCCCCCGTTTATCTATATGCGGGATTCCTCGTTCCACAGTCTATTACCTTATGTGGATGTTTGGGTGGCTCGGGCGCAGGAGGCGCTGAATCAGCTGCGGGATTTAGGACTGTATGGAATTCATGTGCCCTATACAACGGATCATACCATCTTTAGTCGAAAAGTAGATCATGAGCATTTAGAGCAGCTTAAGGTGAAGTGGAATATTCCAAAAGATCGCCTTTTACTGGCGAATTTTTACCGCGATACAGAAGGCGGTGATTTGTGTTCACCGAAGGTGCAGAAGGGTGCAGATGCCTTAGTGGAGATAGCCAAAATTGTCGAAGATCGCGGACTGCCCGCGCATTGGTTGTTGGCAGGACCGAGGCGGTTCTACATTCGTAAGCAGTTTGATGCATTCGGAATTCCTTACACTTATTTAGGCTCTGAGGTGGAGAGTGGAGATGACCTTTCTGTCAATATTCTGGATCGTAGTGAATTGGCGCATTTATACCAATTGGCTGATGTGAATATTGGAATGTCCCGCTGGGAAGGTGGGCCACAGGCGGTGATGGAATCTGTTGCCTGTGGCAGCCCGATGATCTGTAATCGGGTTGGCTTGGCGATGGATATTCTGGATCCAGAGTGTTTATTTGATACTCCCATGGAAGCCGCCTACCTGATTCAAAGGGAGATTGAGACAGGCTTTCTTAAAGCATACGTGGAGCCGAACTACCAGCGGCTTCAGGGGCGGCATGACTTAGAAGGATTAGCATCTGTTCTAAATAAATATATCGATAATGGTCAACTTTACTTAAACGAATTACCGAATTCGAAAAAGCCTTCGGTGGGTTGGAAATGGACGCCTTCGATCATCCGGCGAACCATCTATCCGAAAGCATGTTATAAGTTTTCAGATATCTATGAGACTCGGGAAAAACAGCGGATACGAATAACGGAATCGACGCAACAGTGGTGGTCTAATGTATGGATGCAACGGGCATTAGATGGCACGGGTAAAGTGGATGTGCTGGATGGTGATCCCGATCATGCGGATTGGGTTATCGTTGATGCAAGGGCATGCAAAGATATTTCTGTGGGAGCAGGTCGTGTTTTATTTAAAATTCCTGTCGGCTTAGAACCAGAACGATTAAGTGATGAGGACGAAGAGCAGATCCTGCACTATCATTCGGAGTTTGCAACTGCGACGGTATGTGGATCCAGCTTGACGCTCGGGGAGTGGAAAAAGGCTGGCATGGAGATAAAATCATCACTGGTCTGGAATGCTTATGGAGAAGTGGATGTAGCAGAGACGCATACGAGCGTATGCGTCCTCGGAACACTGCCAGATGAGATGAGCGAGCCGGTGATGGATATTGATGGGGTGTCAAAATTTTCTCTGCAGGAGGCCACTCATAAATTAGATGATTTCGGAGTGCTGATCATCGCTGCGGATGCAGAGAATGCCGAAGAATGGGCAACCTTGGCCTTGGGCGCGGGAAGGCCCGTTTTTTATGCGGATACAACACATTTATCGGAAGTGGTGCGTTTGGGTGGGGCAGGATATGAGACGCCGGGGCAATTAAACTCTTTGCTGGAACAATGGAAACAGTATCCGGACTCTTTTTCGAGTCTGATTCATTATCCATCATTGGAAAAGCAGGGGAGCACCTTGTTGGACTTTTTAAACCGGGTCCGCTTAAGCGTATGAGCCGTAGTCGTTATGTATGGGTGTTTCGGCGTAACCGGAAACAATGGGAAGCGGCTGTCGAGCGTGGCGAAAAATCAACCGAATTCTGGTATGGCTTCAAGTCTCTGCCACAGGAACTGGCAGGCACCTACGTGGAAGATGAAATGCAGCGCTGGTCGCGCTGGCTAGGTTTTATCGATGGCTGGGTGGCTAAGCGGTTGGGTATGGGATTTGCACTGGGTGCAGTATTCGATCACTGGCAGGCGTTGAGAAATGCTGAAGTGATCGTGACAACACAGGACAGTGGTGGGTTGCCGGTAGCATGGCTCAAAGCTTTAGGTCTACTCTCCGCAAAAATCGTGTATATCAGCCAGGGATTGACGGACCGCATTGAGCAGTTGGACGGACGTGAGCCTTGGCTCAGAAAGCAGCTAAAGCGAGCTGTTGCTGCTGTAGACATTTTACTGGTTTGGGGTGAAGGTGCGATTACTCCGCTAAAGAAATGGCTGGGTTCGGAGGCACCTCAAATGGATCATGTTCCTTTTGGGGTGAATACAGATTTTTGGCATGTGGCGTCTGAATCTCATTTACGGAAGGGTAATATTCTCTCGGTGGGCTCCGATCCATGGCGAGATTACCGAACTTTGTTTAAGGCCGTTCCGGACCAGAGTCTGGATATATTAACTAAGCTGCCGCTCAATGAATCAGATCATTCGAGTATTCATCGGGTGGAGGCAGAGACAGATACAGATCTGCGTGCTCTGTATCAGAAATGTTCGATGGTTGTCGTGCCGGTGGCTGATGTCGCACAGCCATCGGGGCAAAGCACAGTGCTGCAGTCATTGGCGTGTGGGGCACCTGTGGTTATGACGCGTACGCGGGGGTTTTGGGCTGAGGGGATTCTGGAGGATGGGGTGCACTGCTTGATGGTTCCGCCGGAAGACCCTGATGCATTAAAGCGAGCGGTTGACCGCTTGCAGGAGGATAAAGAGCTGGCGGAAAGATTGGGTGCTGCCGGCAGGAAAGTAGTAGAAGAGAAATTGTCTGAAAAGGTGATGGCAGCCGCGATCGGGCAATGGATGAGACAAGTGGGTGAAGCGTAATGTGGATTAAGTTATTTAAGAAACCTGATCCGAATAAGATGCGTGTATCGATGAACGTCAAGCCGGTGGGGGGGGCATGGGGTGGCCAGAACCAGTTCGTGCAGCAGTTTATTGAAGTGCTGAAACAGGGTGGCCATGAGGTTACGTTCTCTCTGGACCGGCATGTGACCCATATTCTGTTACTGTCGGTCTATGATTATGAGACGGTGACTTATCTTCCGAAAGAAGTGGCTGCCTTCAAACGTAAACGGCCACAAGTCAAAGTGCTGCATCGTGTGAATGACAACGATGAGCGTAAAGGAACCTCTAATGTAGACCCCGCAATGATTGAGGCTAACGCATCTGCTGATATGACGGTCTATATTTCTTCGTGGCTGCGGAAATATTTTATCCAGAAAGGGATGGATGCATTGGAACCATCCTGTGTGATTCACAACGCCGTAGATGATACAGTGTTCCATCCGGATGATGCTCAGCCGAGTGATGACCGATTCTGGCTGGTGACGCATCACTGGTCCGATAACTGGATGAAAGGTTTTCACGAGTATCTGGAGATTGATCGGATGATCGCTGAAGGTGAACTTGAGGGTGTCGGCCTGCGAGTGATCGGAAACTGGCCTCAGGAAATCGAGTGGAGGGCAGCCCAGACTCATGCGCCGGTTCAAGGTCCGGCGCTGGCGGAGCAACTCAAGCAGTGTCATTTATACGTCACGGCTTCGCGGTGGGAGCCAGGTGGTATGCATTTTATTGAAGGGCTCCAGTGCGGTCTTCCGGTGCTCTATCATGCTGATGGCGGCGGCATAAATGAAGTGGCTGCTCCATTTGGCTTGGAGTTTCGGGATAATCTCAAAGAGCAGTTATTGCAGGCTAAAGCCCAGATGGAAACTTTAAGGCAAAAGTTGGTGATGTCGGAAATACGGCCCAGTGGGATGCGCATGGTGCGTGAATATTATCGCGTATTGTGCGAGATGTAATTAGAGATAACTTCAGCTTGTTCAGCCTAATAATTTAATGATTCTCAAGCGGCAACGTAAACTGCTTCTGGAATTCTATCAGAATTTCCAGAAAGAATTCCGTCTATGGTTGTCATCACTTTGGTCGCATATTTTTTGCTATAGTTATGTGGAAACCAATGGAGAGCTCCGCGAACGTCTGGTCCGGGATGTCAGTCTGGCGATTCATACGGATTTGGCTCCTACCTGGGAATTTTTTTGTAATCAGTTACAGGACTATCTGCGTAGCGACAATCCGAGGCGCTTTTTAACCTGGCCTGCGGTGATTAAGCCCATGTTTGTAGGATGGTCTCCCTATGGGCATCGTGAAATCATAGCTCTTCTCAGAAGTCCTCAATGGCATCAGCGCTGGAAGCCGTTACTCCCGGAGGATGGTTTGGGTTCGCCGGCCCCATATTGGTGCTATCCGTGGTCGAGTGGAAACCGTATCCACCATGTATATCACCTTTACATGATGGAAAAGTACCTTGGCTGCCGGATTGAACAGTTTGGAAAAATTTTCGAGTTTGGTGGGGGTTACGGAAGCCTTTGCCACTTAATACATCGCTTAGGTTTTTCCGGAAAGTATCTCATTGCAGACCTTCCTCCTTTTTCAGCACTGCAACGCTATTACCTCAGTGCACTGGACAATCCGGTGCGGGAAGAAGAGTGTTCAGAGCCTCAAGGTATTGTATTAACCAATCAACTGGAAGGTGATGCCATGGAAAGACAGCGCTCGCTTACATGCGTAGGGCTATTTATAGCAACATGGTCTCTGAGCGAAGCCCCTCTTTCAGTAAGAGAACAGACTATTCCGCATCTAGAGAATTATGAGGCGTTCTTTATCGCCTATCAGGAAAATTTTGATGGCATGGATAATATGGATTACTTCCAGCATTTTACCCGGAAATTCCCCGAAGTGGAGTGGGAGGATTTTGAAATTCCTGTGCTGCCGGGGCATCGATATTTGATGGGTAAGCGTAAGAATAGCGTATCTTAATGAAACGAGCTATTCTGATTCCTACATTTAAACGTTACCGGCCATTGGCCGAGTTGACGCGCATGAAAATTCAGCAGCTTTGGTCTGATGCTCCCAAAATCTATTTGAGCGGGGTAAGTACTGAAGGCGAGCCTGGTTGGGTTCCCCAATCTGGTAAAGAGGGCTCCTGGGGTGTGGATTTATTATATTCGGTTCAATGGTTAGTAAATGAGGGCTTTGAGCAGCTATATCTTATTCTGGATGATCATCCTCCAGTGCGTTTGTGTGGAGAGATCTATCTTAACGAAACATTACCCTACTTTATGGAGCAGTCAGATGCCACTTATATTGGACTGTTAGGATGGGGGCAAGGGCAAGGAAGTATGGGAACCTGCCTGGGAGATGGGCATCAAGGCATAGAAAAAACGGCAGGTGATTATCAGTATAAATTTTCACTGCATCCCGGGCTTTGGCATGCGCCCCGCCTTCAGAAAATACTGGAGGTAATGTTGGATGAGTTTCCCAATGAACCGACGCCATGGAAATTCGAGAAGTTTTCAGGTTCACTGAAGTCCCTAGAAGCACTCTATCTGGATAAGTGTTATCGTATTGATGGCTTATCCTCCAGTCCGCGGAAGTGGTTTTCACGGACTATTCGCCGGCAGCGGATTCTGACTAAATCCAGACAGGGGCAGCTGAATACTTTTGGTGGTGCGGTTCGTGCCTATTATGAAGGGCCATATCCGATGATTTGGAGCGGGGTGATGCACCGAGGTGAATTGAATCCCGCCTACCTCAAGTATTTAAACCTTTTTGGTCAACAGTCTTATGTGCGTGAATTGAAAAACTGTCTGCGCGATATATGTGGAGTAGATTTAAGATGAAATTGCCTTGGTCTCAACAAAGTCTGAACCCAATCCGCCTTCATCACGGTTGCCGGGATGAAGTGGGTGGACCATTTATTAAACTGGAGCGAATGAATCGCTATTTTCCGAACTACCCCCAAAATTATAATATCGTTTATGGGGTTTCGGGAACAAATCTGCCTCTGAAAACACTCAATCGGGCTCGTAAGAAGGGTATTCCAATTGTATGCCATATGAACAGCTGTTGGCATCCGGCATATGCGGACGATTTTGATGAAAAGAACCATCTGCTCAAAATGTTGCATAGCGAATATGCCGACTATGTCGTTTATGGCAGTCAGCAGGCAATGCTGGGAGCAGAACGTTATTTGGGACCTATCAATCTCAGGCACTGTAGAATATTTAATGCGGTAGATATCACACATTTTACTGTCGGTGAAAAATTGTATGCGCGACCGCAGGTGCTGGCAGCTGGACTCCACCAGTTTACCCATCGTTTAAAGCCGCTGATTCTAGCCATGCCGGAAGTGGCCCAAGCCGTGCCTGATGTCGAATTGGTGATTGCAGGTAAACTGGTAGAGGGAGAGGGAATTTGTGATTGCGGCCCGGATACGATTCGAGCCATCGTTCAGCAGTCTGGATTTAAGCAGGTTCGTTTTATTGATACATACACGCAGCAGGAGGCGCCGGAGATTTATCGCCGGGCAAATGTGTTGGTGCATTTGAAGCACATGGATTGGACGCCGAATGTTGTAGCAGAAGCGATGGCCTGCGGCGTTCCGGTGGTGCATACAGGCAATGGAGGAACTCCTGAAATTGTGGATGATGCCGGGGTTTCGCTTAATATTCCTGCGGACTGGGATCATATCTTGGAAGCTGATCCGGCTGTAGTGGCGGCTGCCATCGTAAAAGTACTGGAGGAACAAGGCTCTCTAGCAAAACGCGCACGTGAAATAGCATACACCCGGTTTAATCTGGAGGAATGGATTCGTGAGCACGAAGAGATTTTCTCAGAGTTATTGCAGCTACGCTGATATGGGGCAGGAACGAAAGATCATTGGTGTCATGCTGATGCGCAATGAGGAGTGGACCGCTCGTTGGGCTCTGGAGTCTGTGCGAGATTTTTGTGATCAGGTCTATGTATTTGATCACGGATCGACCGATGCCACTGCTAACATCATGGAACAATGTGCGGGTGAAGATGAAGGCATTCAGTTTTCCCGGATAGAACACTCACGTGAATCTCATCTTGTGCTGGAATCATACGCGGGAACACCGACCTGGATCTTTGCGGTAGATGGAGATGAAATTTATGATCGCAAATTGCTGCAGGAATTACGGCCGAGAGTATTGATCGGTGAATTTGATGATTACTTTAAGCTGACCGGGAACTGCCTGCATGTGGAACGTATGGACTCTGCAAGTAATCAGGTTCAGGGGTATGAATGTCCGCCGGCCAAAGCGGTTACCAAGCTGTATAATTTCAATGCGATTGATTCGTGGACGAATGTCCCGAATGAACGGTTACATGACGGAGATGTTGTCTTCAGGGCAGGGTATTCACATGATTCACGGTATCATTTCTGGCAGACGCAGAATTGGGACGACACAGCCATGCGCTGTCTCCATCTATGTTTCATGACACGTAGTCCTGATGATAATCCTGAGGTGAAAGCGCGGGCGAATATCAGTGATGTGGCGGCTGGAAAAAATAGTAAGCGGTCGTTATGGAAACGCCTGACGAATCGCGCTAACGTGCGGGAAATGCCTTCGGCATGGAAAGAAGATCAATATCGCAAAGGTGAGCTGCTGGATAAAGAATTAAGTCCGTTTTTGGTGGATTCAGCGGAAGTGTTTTTACAGAACCTGAATATAAATTCCTGACCCGTAGGAAGTCGTGCCGCGCGTTTCGATTATTTTGCCCGTTCACAATGGGAAGACCACTCTCCCTAAAACCGTGGAGAGTGTCCTGGTGCAATCGTATCAGGATTGGGAACTGTTGGTGTATGACGACGGATCTACTGATGGAACGGTGGAGTATCTGCAGTCGCTAACAGATCCCAGAGTGCGGGTCTATTTGTCCGAAACGAATTACGGTTACGCCAAATGGCTCAATGTTGGGTTGATTGAGGCAACGGGTGAGTATCTTGCCCGTCTGGATGCAGATGATATCTGCATGCCGTCACGTCTACGGCGGCAGGCTGATGCGCTGGATGAGAATGAACAGCTGGTGTTGGTGGGCTGTAATACCCAGTGGATTGATTCGGACGATCGCGAGATTCAAGTGAAGAAATATCCGAAGCACAACGTGGCGATACGTTGGGAATTACTATGTGATAATCCATTCTGCCATCCCGGTGTGATGATGCGTGGTGACGTAATCCGGCAGCACCAGCTCTCCTACCGTGAAGATTTACTCCCGTCCGAGGACTATGGATTGTGGACAGAGTTACTGCAGTATGGGGAGGGCACTAATTTACAGCAGGTGCTGCTGAAATATCGAATTCATACCGGTCAGATCTCTCATGAGAAACGATCAACCCAGCTTGAGCATCATGATCAAGTGGTAGAAAAAGAGCTAGGCAGATGGTTGGCAGAAATGCCGGATTGTACTATACGTGTAGCGCTGCGCCAGATATGGCAAGGTGGTTTGTTGCGTGATTTATCGCAGGATGTGGATTGGTTTAAGTTACATGCTACAGTGATAGCTCTCTTCCATCGTTTTGAAAAGGAATTCGGTGCTGAGGAAGTTGAAAAATATGCCCAAGGGCATATTCGAGCAGTTTGGCGCCGCCTTTACCAGAAGGCTGCCATGCTGGAAAAAATTAGACTGACCTGGGTTTTGGTGTGTGCCCGATTTCTGTATAAATCGGGCAGAATGTTTTCGTGAAGGTGTTGCACGTCAATGTGTTCGATGTGTACGGTGGTGGGGAGACCATCATGCGCCGTTTGTGTGATGGATTACTCCAGCACGGTCATGAGGTGGGTTGCCTCGTCAGACAACAAAACCGCCAGCAACATCCGTATCCGGTTCAGGAATTTCAGCACGACAGGCACCGGTCAGCATGGGGCCGGCCATGTATTGCTGCCGGAGATACTTTACTGAAAGGCCCCGGTAAATCGCGAAAATGGGTTCGGGGGCTCGGCCGGTTTGTAACCAATCAGATCGGACAACCGATACGAACGTGGAAACGGAGATCTGGCTGGGAGGATTTTGATTTTCCGGATACTGAATCGGCCATGCGCCGGTTCCCCTTTGAGCCGGATCTGATCCACATTCACTGTTTCCACGGGAAGTATTTTGATTTGAGAAAACTTCGCACGATTACCCGCTGGAAGCCGACGGTGGTTACGCTGCATGATACCTGGATGTTTACCGGTCATTGTGCCTATCCGGGGGAGTGTGAGGGCTTTAAAAGGGGTTGCGGATCTTGTCCAGATTTAGAACGTTACCCGGCCATTCCCCGCGATGCCACTTCTGAGAATTTCATACGGAAGCGAAGAATTTACGCGGATTCCGAAATTCATATTTCAGCACCGTCCCGCTGGATGATGGATCAGTTGGAAGCTTCAGCTTTAGGTCACTGTTTTACAGATAAACAAGTGATTCCGAATGGGATTGACACGTCAGTATTCAGTCCCGGCAAGCAGACCGAAGCTCGCAAGGTCTGGAATTTACCAGAAGATGTCCCAGTATTACTTTATGTTGCTAGGAATGCACGAAACAGCCCCTACAAAGACTATAAAACGATTGAGGCGGCTGCGATGCAAGTGGCAGAAAAATCAGAAAGTGAAGTGCACATTCTGGTCCTCGGAGAAGAGGCACCCGATGAAGTGAAGGGGCATTTGCATATCCACTTCCAGCTGACGACCGAACCTCAAAAGATCAAAGCTGCCTATCGTGCTGCGGATATTTATCTGCATGCTGCTGCAGCAGAAAATTTCCCGACAACCGTTCTGGAGGCGATGGCCTGCGGGATACCGGTGGTTGCAACCCGGACAGGGGGAATCCCCGAACAGGTGGTAGAAGGAGAGACAGGACATGTGGTGGAGTCCGGCGACGCACTTGCAATGGCAGATCAAATTCTGAAGATTTTATCAGATGCAACGCAGCAAGCAGAAATGGGTAGAGCTGCCCGTGATGCTGCCGTCAAAAACTACGATCATTCGGTAATGGCGGAGCGCTACATTGATTGGTACCAGCAAATTCGTGCAGAATGAATCCTTTTAGGAGTGCTTCATTGAACAGAAGAACTAGTCTGGAAAAAAGATGGCCTCGAAATTAAATCATATTTTAGTTACAGGCGGGTGTGGCTTCATTGGCTCGAATTTTATCCACTACTGGCTAGGGGAAAGAATTTTTTCGGGCAAGTTAATCAACCTGGATGCATTGACCTACGCTGGTAATCCGATGAACCTCAAAGAGTTCGAAGGTGATGAGCGGTATGTATTTATTAAAGGGGATATCAGTGATGGAGAGTTGGCAACTTCACTTTTAAAAGAATATCGTATCGATGCAGTCATCAATTTCGCTGCAGAATCACACGTGGATCGCTCGATTGACTCGCCGCAGCCCTTTGCCAAGACAAATGTTGTAGGAACATTGGAACTGTTAAATTGTTGTCGCTTATATTGGCAAAACGAGCTGAATCGGCTCGATACCTTTCGCTTTCTGCACGTATCAACCGATGAAGTCTATGGAACTTTATTGCCTGATGCCCCTTCATTTTCAGAAGAAAACCCATTTGCACCCAATAGCCCGTATGCGGCATCTAAGGCGGCGAGTGATCATTTTGTGCGTGCATATTTCCACACCTATGGAATGCCGGTCTTGACGACCAACTGTTCTAATAATTACGGGCCATTTCAGTTTCCCGAGAAACTGATTCCGCTCATGATTCAAAATGCATTAGCAGGCAAGCCCCTGCCGATTTATGGGGACGGGCAGCAGCGTAGAGACTGGCTCTATGTAAAAGATCATTGTAGCGCAATCCAGCGAGTTCTGGAATCAGGTGAAGTAGGTGAAACATATAACGTAGGCGGAGATTGTGAGAAAGCGAATCTTGAGATCGTTGAGACCACATGTTCTTTACTGGACGAGTTGAAGCCTAAGGAGGGAGGCGGGTCTTATCTTGATCTCAAAACATTTGTTGAAGACCGGCCCGGACATGATCGGCGGTATTCAATCAACTTCTCGAAAATTCGAGATCAGCTTCAATGGGAACCTCGGGAATCACTCGAAACAGGATTGCGTAAAACGGTCAGCTGGTATCTGAAACATGAAGATTGGGTCGATGATATCCGCCAAAACCGATATCAGCAGCAGAGACTTGGAGTCGGATAAATATGAAGACAAGAAAAGGAATTATTTTAGCCGGAGGATCCGGCACGCGTTTGTATCCGCTCACCCGCGTCGTCAGCAAACAGCTGATGCCTGTCTATGACAAGCCGATGATTTACTACCCGATATCCATGCTTATGCTATCCGGTATTCGTGATATTCTGATCATCAGCATGCCACATGATTTGTCACAGTTCGAAAAATTACTGGGGAACGGCTCTGCAGTAGGACTGAACTTCTGCTATGCAGAACAGCCAAAGCCGGAGGGCTTGGCTCAGGCTTTGATCATCGCAGATGAGTTTTTAGATGGAGCGCCCAGTGCGCTGGTCTTGGGTGACAACCTGTTTTACGGAGAAAGTCTCCCTAAGAAATTAAAGGCAGTTTCTTCTCAGGTGAAAGGGGCTACGGTATTCGGCTACCGGGTCGCTAATCCGCAAGCATATGGTGTGGTTGGATTTGATGCGGACGGTAAGGTGACCTCTTTAGAAGAAAAGCCAGAGAACCCCAAGTCGCATTATGCCGTTCCGGGATTGTATTTTTATGATGAACAAGCTCCTAGGCGTGCCGCTGCACTCAAGCCTTCTCCCCGTGGTGAGTTCGAGATTACCGATTTGAATCGTGTCTATCTGGAAGAAGGCTTATTAAAAGTGGAATTGCTAGGGCGAGGTTCGGCATGGCTTGATACAGGCACGCATGATGATTTGTTGGAGGCGGCTAATTTTGTGCAGGCAATTGAGCATCGACAGGGGCTTCAAATCGCCTGCCTGGAGGAAATCGCATACCGTTATGGGTGGATTACGAAAAATCAGCTGGAAACTCAGATCGCGGGCCTTGGTAAAACCGGATACGCCGAATACCTGAAAGGGTTACTTTCTGGAACTTAGTATTATGAAGGCAATTATTACAGGCATTACGGGGCAGGATGGATCTTATCTGACGGAACTCCTGTTGGATAAGGGATATGAAGTTCACGGGATCGTCCGTCGTTCCAGTGTCTATAACCGGAGAAGAATTGAACATCTGATTAAGAATCCGGAAATTTACGGCAAGCGCTTGTTTTTGCATTACGGGGATCTGCAGGATGCGACCACTTTGCGCAGAATAATCTGGAAAGTGGAGCCGGATGAATTTTATCATCTGGCTGGTCAAAGTCATCCCGGTCTCAGTTTTGAAATGCCAGAGTCCACCTGCGAAGAAGTTGCGAATGCCACACTGAGGTTACTCGAAATTTTCCGCGACATGGATCACCCGCCTAGAGTTTACCATGCCTCTACCTCCGAAATTTTTGGGGACGTTCAGGAATTTCCACAAAACGAAGAAACTGCCCGCTGTCCTACTTCTCCGTATGGTGCCGCAAAGGTTTTTGCAATGAACCTATGTGAAATTTATCGTAAGGCACATGGTTTGTTTGTGTGTAATGGCATTGCTTACAACCATGAATCGCCGCGCCGTGGAGAGAATTTTGTGACTATGAAAATCTCTCGTGAGGTGGCTAAAATTAAACTGGGTAAGTCAGATCGAATTTGTTTAGGCGATACCTCTGCACAGCGCGACTGGGGATATGCTCTGGAATACGTGGATGCCATGTGGAGAATGCTGCAACAAGATGAATCTAACGATTATGTGCTGGCAACCGGACAGTTACATTCAGTTCAGGATGTGGTGGATACCGCCTTTCAGGCGGCAGGGTTGGAAAGTAATGGCAGGATCGTGCAGGATGAGCGCTTTATGCGACCGGCAGAGCCCAGAAAACTGGTTGGTGATGCATCTCGCGCTCATAAAATACTAGGTTGGTCTCCGCAACATACTTTCGAGGCCATCATTACCGAAATGGTTGATTCTCAACTACAGGTGTAAGAATCATTCCATGATCTACATAGATGTTACTAGTTCCTGTAAATGGCCGCGACCGACCGGAGTGCAACGCTGTGTGCGAGGCATGTATCTGGATCTGAAAAAACGCTCTGATGTAATGCCGCTAGTCTGGCAGGAATCACTTCAGACGTATTGCCGGCTGACACCGAATCAGCATGTGCATTTGCGGGATTTATCATTGTTTCCCCTGGAACAGCGATACACCTCAAAAATAAGTCGAATCTTACAGTTTATTGGGAATCGCTGGCGCCCGGTTGATCTACAGCAAGAATTGCAGGCCGGAGATGTATTTCTGCAGGCCGAAATCTTTCAGGATGACCGGATCGAATGGATGCAGCGCGTGTTTCCTGAGATTCCCGAGGTGCGTAAGGTCGGTGTCTTTTACGATGCTTTGAACTGGTCTCATTCGCATCTTTCCGCGACCGGAAGATTGACGCGGTTTGAAGATTACATGCAACAGTTTGCCTGCTTTGATGCGCTCACTGCGATTTCGGAATTTTCGGCAGATGCAATACAGGAGTTCTGGCAGGAAGTGCCAGTAAAAGGACCTGAGCCAAAAGTAATCTATCCAGTGCTGGGATGGAAGAAACGACCAAAGCTCAAGTCAACTCGCGAGCGAACTTTACGGATTCCGTATGTCGCCACGCTGGAACCGCGTAAAAATCACCTCGCATTATTGGATGCGTGTGAACAGCTGTGGGACGAAGGTCGTGATTTTCAGTTGGTGCTGGTGGGGCGTGAAGGTCCTGGCCAGGGCAAACAGATTTCCGGGAAAATTAAAAAATGGATCAAGGAAGGTAAACCATTGGAATGGTATTCCGGAATGAGTGATTTTGGAGTAAAGCGGCTTTATCAGCAGGCCCGATTTACCTTATATCCATCGCTGGTGGAGGGCTTCGGATTGCCGATTTTAGAAAGTTTATGGTTTGGGGCGCCATGCTTGTGTCATCAGGAAGGTGCAGTTGCTGAAACGTCACAAGGAGGAGGTTGCTATCGGGTGGACGTGAAGCGGGTGGAATCACTGGCTGATGGCATCCGCAAGATGTTGGATGATCAAAAATTCATTTTAAGGCTTTCGCGTGAAGCCAAAGAACGGAAGTTTCGCTTCTGGTCAGACTATGTAGATAATTTGCAGAAGCTCTGGTGAAGATACTTATTCATAAAGCAGACCATCTGGGTGATTTCGTGATGGCACTGCCGGCTTTGTGGGAGTTGCGGCAGAAATTCGGGGAAAACACGGACATCCATCTGCTGGTGCGGGCGCCGAATGTGGAATGGCAGCAAATACTACCCTGGCTTGGAACACTTTCCTCTTTAAAACATCCCAGATACGAGCGTTTGAGAAACGTTCCAAAATTTTCGCTTTCGTTTCAGGCGTTATGTGAGGCTTGGGAACTGAGAAACCTGCATTTCGATTGGGGAGTGGATCTGGTTGCTACCCGCAATGATCTGCTGGGAAAGTGGATATTGTGGGCTGCCGGATGCCACCAGACTTCCGGGCCGGATGGAGCGCACAGCTGGATGCTTAACAAGACACATACTGAACCGGATGCACACCAGACCCGAATACTCGCCAGCCGATTTCCGGTCGATTGGGAGATATCCGGAGCGACATCGCCGAAAGAATTTATGCCAGCAGAATTACGCTGGACTGCGGCGGGCAGAGTTCAGCGTCCCTTCGTACTTGCTCCCTTTGCAGGCACACCGGCGAAATGCTGGATAAAAGCCAGCTGGAACAAGTTGTTTCAGCAACTACTGGCAGAAGGAGTGGTGAAAATCCTCGTGCCGCTGCCGGATCTGGAGTGCAATCGTGAATTCCTTTCCGCCTATCCCCAGGATTCACTTTGTGTAGTCAAAACGATCCGGGAAACGTTACTGGCTTTGGTCCATGCACGTGCTTGTGTAGTGCTGGATACGGCCGTAGCACACTATGCCTGGTTGACGGGAACTCCATTTGTACAGTTGTTTGCACGCACGACTGAGCCTGCACGCTGGGCTCCGTCAGATGGTGGTATAACGCTGGAAAGTCATGCAGAGCTGACGCCTTCTGTTTCTGAACAGGTATTGCCGGGGTATGCGATGGATGATATATCCGTAGAGCAAGTGATGGAGGCATGGCGGGTGCTGGAGACGTCCTCGTGAAGCCTGTCGTCGTATCGAGACCGGACCGTGTCGGGGATGTTATTATCACTTCTGCCTGTATCCCCCTGGTGCGTGAGCTTTACCCCGATGCTCCTGTCATGCTTCTTGCATGCTCAATCATGGAAGACGTGTTCTCCGGGGAAGGAAGTGTGGATGGGTTTATTGCTTATAACGGAATTGCAGACCGTATGGAGCTTACACGCCGAATCTCAGAATTAAACCCTGCTGCAATTTACCATTTTCATCCCGATGTGGAAATTCAGCAGGTGGCCGCAGAGGTAGGTATTCCCCTTCGTGTTGGTTTCTCCGATGGAGTGCAGGCATCAGGGTTAACCGATGCACTTCCATATCTGAAGTCTGAAGGGACTATGCATGAAGCGCAATATTGCCGGCAGCTCTTATGTGAGACATCAGGAAAAACGCTTAACGAGATTCAGACAGCATCGATTTCTCCTGATCCGGCTGCCCATGATCGTCTGAAACAAAAAGCACCGTGGCTGGAGCATGATGAAGTGCGTATTGCAATCAATCCCACTGCGGCACGGTTGGCACTTCGCTGGCCACCGGAACATTTTGCAGTGTTGATTTACGCATTAGCTCAGGACGGCACCCGTATTGTTTTAATCGGGCATCCGGAAAATGATCCGGCACTGATATATCTTAGGGAGAAAATGGCTGGGTTGGGTGGTGTGTGGTCGGATTTGAGCGGGCAACTGGATCTGGCTGAGTCCGCATGGTTGTTGAGCTATTGTAACTTACATATCAGTCGTGACACCGGTACTTCACATCTGGCTGCCGCTATGGGATGTCCGACGCTGACTATTTTTGGTCGACGGGAGCCGGAATACGGTCCGCTCCGCTGGCGACCGCTCGATACTCAAGGGCATGTCATTAAAGCGGAAACTAATAAGCGGTGGTGGGAAACACGGCGTCAGTTCTGGAAACGGTCATTTCGTTCAATCGAATCCGATCGGGTAATTCATAAAGCACAAGAAATTCTTAAGACTGGCAGATAATGTGTTTTTATGCGTTAAAACTAGGGACGGAGGCAAGTCTGCACAGACTTGCCTCCGTCCCTAGTTTTGGGTTGGTGCAAGTTTTCTTTTCTGGCGGAAATGTTTGATCAATCCGCCTGCCATGGCGTTGGCAAATTCACGGAACAAGCTTGGATATTCTTTGCCCCGTATCTTTCTTACACCTTCATAGTCGCCTGCCTGAATGCGGTAAAAGGTATCGTAATCATTCATGTATGCTCCTTCAGCAAAGATCACTGGACCAGGGAAGAGGCGGTTTGCTATGACATTGCGTGACCAGATATAGGGGTTGTCATTGACGCGGTGTGCTGCGGCCCAGTCGCCATAGTTTTCCGGTTTCATTTTCATGACGGCTTCCATTTCCCGTGTAACAGCATCTGCAATTTCTATTTCCACCGGGGAGACATGGGCAAAGAGTTTCTGGAACAATTCGTATTTTTGAGTCGGGCTTTCGAGTTCGTCTTCCAGATAGGATCCATGCACGAAGGCGACCAGTTTCTTTACGTTATAAAGTCGTGGCCGGCGGCCGCTCCAGGGTGCCGCATTGTAGTGGATACAGAGGGTGAAGTCCGGCTGCTGCCGGCTCAGGCGGTGGGCACGTGCAACTACCTCGGCTACGCGATAGAACAGGAATTCGCGATACCATCGATACCGGAACGTGTAATAGCGCGTGGAGAAGTAACGTGTGCCTTCCGCGGCCCACTCCAGCGCCTGATAGTTGAAGTCATCCGGACGGAATGACGTGGCAGGTTCACCTTCTGTTCGGGTGAAAACGACTTCAGCGCCAGCAAGTTGCAGTGCAGTGGCCAAATGCTGAGCAGTGATCCATGTTAGATCTCCTTCTTTGACCGGAGCATGCGAACCATATCTAAAGTACCGCTCCTCAATGTTGGCCCAGTCACCACCAATGTGGCCGGGATCAATGCCGATAGTCAGACCACGCAACGGTTGTTTCCAGGAAGCTCCAAAATAAGTTGCCACCCGGTTGGGACTAAGGGCAGGGTCATTTTGGTTATTTGTATCAGCAGGCAGAAAATACAATCGCCATAACAGCTCTTTCTTAGCAGACGTTTGGTAGAGACTTACCGAATCATCCTCATGGAATGTCATTAATTTATATATGGCACCATCCGGAGAGAAGATCTTCAGTCGTTCCCGGAATATCGTTTGTGTCAGTGTATGTTGGTATGTATTCAGGGTGCGCCACTCTACTGATTCGCGGATGGGACGATTTTCCCGCGGCAAGGCCAGCGTATGCACGGCATCTGCCGACAGGACGAGACACGCCATGATACTGGTTATCGTGGCATTAGAGCGTTGGGGTCTGCGGAATCTCATACGATTCAATTCGTTTCGAATTTGGCTTATGAACCCAGAAGCTGCAACAGGCTTTTCCCACTCAGCAGATCCAGACCGGTGAGGAACAGGATCACATAAATTACGCGTTTGAACTGGTCCGGGTTTAAACGCTTCAGTGCATAAACCCCCAGCAGGATTCCAGCGGGAATAAACGCAGCCAGCTGCAGCGAGGTTCCAAGTGATTCGGTCTGAATCATACCCAGCCAGAAGTAGGTCGGCAGTTTAAGCAGGTTGACCAGGGTGAAAGCCAGCACACTGGTTGCGACAAAGACACGAGGCGGGAAGTTGAACGGTAGCAGATACATGGCACCCACCGGGCCGGCGGCGTGCGCCAGCGTTGAAGACAGTCCGGTAAGTCCTCCCAGTACCAGATGTCGTGACCTGTTCCAATAGGCAGTATACGCCTTTGTCCGCTTTATTTTGAGCCACTGCAGCAGGCAAAAACCGATGCACATTACTCCAATTATCCGCTGTAGCCAAATACCGTCTAGTTTTCCCAGAAAATATGTTCCAACGGCAATACCAACCGCACAACTGGGCAGAAGTCTAAGGACAGGGTTCCATTTCCAGTATTTAAAATGAATGAGGCAGGCACCCCAGTCGCAGAGAATCAGCAAGGGCAGCATAACACCCAGTGCGGTTTTAGAGCCCAAAGCCGCTACCATTAAAGGTGTAGCCAGAATACTGGTTCCGCCACCTAGCCCTGCCTTCGAAAAGCCGATAAGTGTAACCGCAATGGCAGCGAGGATATATTCGCCGCTAGTCATTCACTCCAATGCATCAAGTTGGATGATGATGTCTATCCGCCGATTTTGAGCACGGCCTTCGGTAGTGGAGTTGTCAGCGATCGGAGTAGTATCTCCCTTGCCAACGGCTTCCAGTAATGTGGCTGTAAGTCCACCTTCTGAGATCAGGAAGTCCACGGCTGCGCTGGCCCGGGCAGCAGATAAATGCAAGTTGGTCGGGAAAGTATTCTGCAAGTTGTCACCGATCGGAACGTCATCGGTATGCCCTTCGATACGGATCGGCAGATCCGTCAACTGCGCATTAAGGATGCGGGCTACTGATGCCAGAATCTCGGTGCCTTCCGGTTGCAGCGTGGTCTCTGCAGAGGCAAACAGGTTTTTTCCGGGCAGCCGAATGGTGATCTGATCTTGAGTCAGAAAAATCTGGGTGGAGATATCCCTCAGTGCCGGTGCCAGTTGGCTGCGTATAGCATCTATCTTTTCCGCACGTTGCTGAATCTGGATCAGGCGTTCGCGGCGTTCGCGCTCCAGTGTAAGACGGGCCTGTTCAGAGCTGGCAAGTGCTTCTGCTTTGGTTTTGAGCCGGTCATTCTGGCGGGCGAGATTGTTTCTGAGCTGTTCGACCGCTCCCTGCATTAAACGTTGATTCTCGACCAGTTGGCGGTTATCTCCGATGACCTGACCTAGCCTTTCACGTTCCTGCGCGTGCTGGTAGATAAACCAGATGCTACTGATTAAAAAAATCATGCTGAATAGAAACAATCCCAATGCTGCATTGAAGCGGATGGCTTCGAAGGACTTGTCGGAACCGGATTTTGATGGCATAGCTGTAACGTTTTATGAAGAGATGGCGTGGCCATCAATGCAAACTTGATTGAATTACACTAGAACCCGGAGCTTCTTTTGAAACCTTTTCTTTTATTACTTACTTTGATGGCTTCCGCGTCTGCGGCAGAACCGGTCCTGCCGCCTGAAGTTACGACCCCTCCCACTTATACTCAAAGCGGGCTTGCGGATATACCGGACTCGGTTTCCTTTGGCTTTTGGAACATCCGCTGGTTCCCTGGACACCACCCGGTCGAACAGGATGAGAATTCCCGTGATGCTCAGATCAAGGCAGTCAACGGCCTGATTCAGCAATGGAATCCCACGGTGCTCTTTGCGTGCGAAGTCCGTGATCTCAAGCACTGGAAAAAAATCAGACCGCGCTACCCTTACCTGGCTTGCACGGATATCGTGCGGCTTGCAAGTGAGAATGCGGAACTGCCGCAGCAAGGCGTGGCAGTGATGAGTAAATTACCCTGGGAAAGTATCTGGACTTTGGATTTTTCTGAGTTGCCGGAAACTCCAGATCGTCCATCTCGTGGTATATTAGGTGTGCAGTTTAAACTGCCGGAAGGCAATTTGCTAACCTGCTATGCCTTCCATTTGAAAAGTAATCGCGGCGGTATTTCCGAGACGCTGATTCGCCGTCAAAGGGCAGTTAATTATCTGCAATGGGACTGGCAGCGGCTTGGTTTGGATCCTCAAAAAGACGCTATTTTACTGCTGGGAGACTTCAATACATCGGCACAAGACCCGGCTTTTAAGCAAGATCGCACTATTGCTATGCTGCAGGATCTCGGCTTCCATCATGCTGCAGAGGGGCTGCCGCGCGAACAGCGTCTTACCATACCGGCCAGCCGCTACCCAGCCAATGACTTTGACCACATCATGATTTCCGATGCAGCCATGGTCATGCTGGAGGGTGATCCGGAAGTCAAACAGGAAGTGCGCGATGTCCCGCGTGAGGTCAGCGATCACAGTGCGGTTTTTCTGGATGTATCCAGAATGTTCAAATGATGAGAAGAATCTTGATTTTGGTAAACTGATGCTGACAGCAACTCTTTGATGATAGCAGCAGACTATCTGAGATTCTAACTGTCCTGCTTATTGAGTTCGGTCCAGTCGTTTTTGTCGCGCTTGAGCATCTCGTCAGATTCCGCCGGGCCCCAGGTGCCTTTGCGGTAGAGGGCGACGGGAGCTTTTTTCCAGCCGTCGTAGATAGCGTCTACGATTCTCCATGCCTCCAGGACTTCATCGGCACGGGTGAAAAGGGTGGAATCTCCCATAATGAAGTCCTGCAGCAGGCGCTCGTAAGCCTCTGGTGAGTAGGAGCCGAATTTCCCTTTGTATTTAAAATCCATATGGACTGATCCCATATGACTCTTACCGGGAACCTTGGCATTGAAGGAAAGGTGGATGCCTTCGTCCGGTTGCAGCCGGATGTGCAGCCGGTTGCGGTGCACGTCATCTTCTCCAAAATCGTCAAAGAGTGACTGAGGTGGCCTTTTAAAGACGACGACAATTTCACTGGCTTTAGTCTTCAAAGCTTTGCCTGTGCGCAGGTAGAAAGGCACACCGGCCCAGCGCCAGTTATCGATTAAGAGCTTCATAGCCACGTAGGTCTCGGTCTCCGAGTCCGGATCTACCCGGTCTTCCGTAATGTAACCTTCATATTGTGCTCGCACGGAATTAGTGGACACCCATTCCATCGTCGGGGTAGGAATGGATTTGAGCACTTTGACTTTTTCATCACGCAGTGCTTCGGAGTTCAGTGAAGCTGGTGGCTCCATCGCGGTAATCGTCAGCAACTGGGTCAGATGGTTCTGCACCATATCACGCATCGCACCGACACCGTCATAGTAGCCGCCACGCGTGCCAACACCCTCCTGCTCGGCCACCGTAATTTGCACATGGTCGATCATGGAGCGATTCCATATCGGTTCATAAATGGAGTTGGCAAACCGGAAATACATCAGGTTCTGCACGGTTTCCTTGCCTAGATAATGATCGATGCGGAAAATAGAGGATTCATCCATGTGCTGTTGCAGCTCATCGACCAGTTCTTTGGCAGACTGATAATCGTGACCAATTGGTTTTTCGACTACCGTGCGAGAGGGTAGCCCGGGCGCAACGAGGTCTACTTTATGCAAAGACTGCACTACAGTGGAAAAAAATTCGGGAGCAGTGGCCAGATAGAATAAATTCTGGCCTATACCAGCTTCTTGATTTTCTTCCAGACGGGCTGCGAGGCGTTGATAGCTTGCGTCGTCATCGAAATTTCCAATGTGATAGAAGATATGTTGTGAGAAATCGGACCAGTCCTCATCGCTGATGGGAGCAAAGCGTGAGTATTTCTTCAGGCCTTCCAGCATTTCTTGCCGAAAGGATTCGTCGGTCTTATCCCGACGGGCAAAGCCGATGATCTGAAAATCTTTTGGAATCAGGTTCTCTTTATAGAGACCAAACAGTGCCGGAACCAGTTTTCGGCGCGTCAAGTCACCGCTGGCACCGAAGATCACGATCGAGAATGGATTAGCTTTCTTCATAGTTAACCTCGTATTTTTAAGGACGGCTAAGTTGCCTGAATTCATCAGGGCTGCCAAACTTTTTTAAGCACGTCGGGCAGTATTAGCTGAGACACATCCGGAGAGTCGCAGCTAATGGATTCCTATTGAGTTCAAATAGTGATCAAACCATTCGTGACCTTTCAAGATAAAGAGCAGACAACCGGCCGCCAGAAATGGACCAAATGGAATAGGCACTCCTGCTTTACGATCACGTCCGAGAATGACAGCTAGTCCGATGATCGAACCCATGATGGAAGCTGAGCCGATGGTAAAGAGAACGCCCTGCCAGCCGCAGACTGCTCCAATGGCAGCGATCAGTTTTACATCGCCCAGACCCATCGCGTCTCTGCGCAAGGCCAGTTTTCCCAGAAAGGAAATCAACCAGAGTCCACCTCCGCCGATTCCCACGCCAATCAGAGATTGCTGCAAGGCATCAGCGCGTGAGACGGTATCGTGAATTTCCGGCACCAGCAGACTGGCCAGTATTCCGAACAGACAACCTCCGAGTGATACGCTGTCCGGAATGATAAAGTGGTCCAGATCAATAAACGTTCCGACAATCAACGCATAAATGAAGAGCAGATAGACCAAGGCCTCTGCTGCCGGGAAAAGAATCCAGATGACAACGGTAAGAATAGCAGTGATCAGTTCCACCAGGGGATAACGTTTATCAATCCTGGTGCAGCAGCATGCGGCTTTCCCCTTCAGCGCCAGCCAGCTGAAGATGGGAATATTGTGGAACCACTTTAGCGGTTTACCACAGGCCGCACAGTGAGAACCAGGATAGATAATCGAGCGGCCCAAGGGTAGCCGGTAGACGATCACATTGATGAATGAACCCACACACGCACCCAGCAGAAACGGATAGATATAGTATAGCGTGATGTTTAGGAATGACATTTATGCAGCTGCTTTGGTTAAGGCATCACGCATGACCTCGACAGGCGCATTTTGCTCGGTCCACAATTCCAATGACAATGCGCCCTGGTGCAGCAGCATAGAAAGTCCGTTGGAAACCCGCGCACCGGCAGCTATGGCAGCTTCCTGAAGTCGAGTCTTGCGATAGATGGTATCATAGATGCAGAGGTGTGGCTGCAAGAGGCGGTCATGCAACACAGGCGGATCGGTGGCTTTAAGTCCGAGTGAGGTGCCGTTAACGATCAGATCGATGGCTTCCAGTTCCGGTTCAAGGGCGGCATCGTCCAGTGGAATAACGCGGAGCCTGTCATGAGAACCTAATAGTTTATCAGAGATAAAATGCGGCTTAAGTTCCCCTGCAAGTCTTTCGGCCTTTTCGACCGAGCGGTTGGCCAGCACCAGTCGCTCGCAGCCTTCCGAAGCGACCTGGCGCGCCAGTGCCTGCCCGGCGCCGCCAGTGCCGAGAATGAGGATTCGTAGATCCCGGACATCCAGTGAAAACACTTCTCGCACGGCCCGCATCCAGCCTTCGCCGTCAGTATTGAAACCGGTAAGTTGACCATTTTCATGAATGACAGTGTTGACGCCGCCGAGTCTTCGGGTGGATTCGCCAAGCTGATCTACCAGCCGGGCCAGTTCCAGTTTATGCGGTAGCGTGCAGTTCCAGCCTTGAAATGGCAATTCGCGCATGGTCTGAATGGCATCCGGCAGTTCTTCCGGCTGAATTTCAACCCGGACATACTGCGCATCGATGCCAAGCGATTGGAATCCGGCGAGTTGCATGGCAGGGGATAAGGAATGCGCCACCGGGCAGCCGATCACCCCGTAGAGGTTCTCCATACCTTTGAGTTCATTCAACTCATTCGTTCGATAGACGTCACGCATGTCTCTATTGAAGAGGGAAAAGCGGATCAGGCAAGACGGTTTAAAGCCAGAATAAAGAAGTAAAAACGAAGTAATAATAAGAAAATATCCTTCTGATCCTTCAGCTGGTAAATTTCTCCAAATTCTTTTGTTGGAGAATCCATGAAACCGCAGATACTCTAGCGGAGTTATGGCTATGGACCGCAGTGCTCTCATTAATGAACTGCTGACTTCGTATGAAGAAGTGGGCGGGATCAACCACATTGAAGGAGCTAATCTCCCTTCCAAGCATACGGTTTCCGAAATCACCCGCACCCTGCTGCGTTTGGTCTTCCCCGGTTTCTACATGAATAAAGATGCGACCAATCAGTGCTTCCATGAGATGACTCAGGAGAAGTTGGATTCAGTTTGTGAGAACCTGGGGCGTGAGGTAGCCAAAAGTCTGGAGTTTCAGTGGATTGCAGAAGTAAAAACAGGAGACGCGGACGCCGAAGCCCAGCAGATTGTCTGTGATTTCATACAACAGCTACCTGTCATCCGCCAGGTCCTGCGCACGGATGTGGAAGCGGCTTTTGAGGGGGATCCGGCTGCTACCAGTTTTGAGGAAATCATTTTGGCTTATCCCGGTCTGGAAGCCATTACAGTGCAGCGGATGGCGCATACGCTTTATGCATCCGGTATCAAGCTGATTCCCCGCATGATGACCGAATGGGCGCATAGTCGCACTGGAATTGATATTCACCCCGGAGCCCACATTGGCCGGTTCTTCTTTATTGATCACGGTACAGGCGTTGTCATTGGAGAAACCTGTGAAATTGGCGAGCACGTTAAAATCTATCACGGAGTGACCCTGGGGGCGCGCTCGACCAGCCATGTGGAAGAATTGCGTGGTAAAAAACGGCATCCTACCATTGAGGATTATGTCACCATTTATCCCGGAGCCACCATTCTGGGTGGTGAGACCGTTATTGGTGAAGGCAGCACGGTGAACGGGAATGTGTTTCTGATTGAAAGCGTTCCTCCACACTGCCGTGTTGCGCATGAAAAACATGCGCTGGTAGTGACACCGCTCAAAAATTAAGACGGCGGCCCGGGCAGATTCTCTGGCAAGCGAAACGGATGCGTGAAATCAGTAAGCGGTCGCCGGTCTAAATCTGTCCAGCATGTCGCGGAGATGAATAAGGCACACAACTTGCTATAATCAGCTATTCTGACGAGATACAAAAATAAATCAGGGATGTTTGCAATCCCATAAATACGACTTAGCCTCACCAGTATGAATTATTCTGATGCAGACAAGACCTTCAGCGCACTTGAGCACTGCATGCAGGATTATTTTGAGCGCAGGAAATCCGATTATGACTACGGAGAATGGTTTGAATCACTGTATTTTGATTTATGTGAGTTCACCGGCCGCAAAGGTAAGCGCATTCGCCCCATGCTGCTTATGACCGGATATCAGACATTTGGAGGAGATCGTCCTGTTACAGATCCGGCTGTTTTACAATCCGCAATGGCAATGGAATTGCTGCACAGTTTTATCCTGATGCATGACGACGTGATTGATCGCTCAGAACTTCGCCGTCATCAGCCCACTTTTCACAAGCTGGCGCAGCGTCGTCTGGAACCTTACGAATCCAGCCAGCGCCACGGTGAAAGCATAGCGATTGTGGCTGGCGACATGATGTTTACCATGGCCATGGAAGCCATGCTGGATACAGATTTCCCGGCGGAGTTACGTATCCGGGCGCAGAAGATGTTTCTGAAATATGCTGCTGATACAGGCGCAGGTGAAATCTATGATATCGTGCTGGGCAGCCGAGACGTATCGCGTGTGACCGCTGAAGAAATCGAGGAAATGTACTACCTCAAGACTACCCGTTACACCTTTGAGGCACCCTGTGTGATGGGAGCACTGCTGGCAGGAGCAAGTGACGCCAAGATCAAGTCGATCCGTGATTTTGTCAGACCTTTGGGCCTCGCATTTCAGATCGATAATGACTTGCTGGAGTTCCGTTATATTGACAAAGAGATGGTGGAATTTCCCACCGACTTACTGGAAGGAAAAAAAACCATGCTGGTGCACGAGACTTTTGAATCGCTGAATGAAGTAGATCGCAGTTTCTTCCAGATGTGTTTAGGCAGCGAGCGCAAAACAGAGTCTACTCTAGTCAAGCTCTACGACCTGATTCGTAAATCCGGCTCATTGGATCGTCTGGCGGTAAGAACCCGCGAACTCTTTGAAGATTCTGAGCGGCAACTGGACTCCGGTGAATTTACCGAAGCAGAAGCCGCCACTCTGCGCACTGCCATTCAGGGGGTGAAGTCACAGATCAAAGTGGGTGCTTAGAGTTTATCTCCGAATCTGGCCAATTGACACAAATGAATCCACTCCTTGCGCACTCTTGTGTTTGGTTAATACCACACGTTTCCATGCGAGCTTCTGAGTAACGAAATGGATGAGTATGTGCACTATGCATTAACTGAATTTCAGATCATTAATGATTTCGGATTCTTCGGTAGAAGTGAGTCGGTTTAAGACTGAGATCTCGATGACCATTTTTCCGCAGCAGCATATATCCGCGACATATTCCTATGTTAAAGCTGAACCTTTTTTGAGTTCCAAATGGAATTTCTCTCTTACCTAATTCCACGGGCAGAGCTTCCTGCTAAACTGCCTTCGGAAAAATACAGCCTAATACAAAAAACCTCCATTGCGGCTGCCATGATGGAGCAAACCTCATGTTTCATAATTAATTCGTGATCATCAGCGTTCATTCGCGGATAAAAATTGCGATATATGAATTCAGTAGCGGGCCTTCATCTTTTACACTATTATCGAGTTCAGTATGACCACTCTTGCAGCAGCATATGCTGCCGCCCGGCAGCAGACGAAGTTTCATGCGAAGAGCTTTTATTTCAGCTCCTTTGCGTTGCCTGCCGTCAAGCGTCAGCGTGCCTATGCAGTATATGCCTTATGCCGGTTGATCGATGATCGTATTGATGAAGCACCGCAGGGGGATGATTTGAAACGGGCGGTAGCTTCACTGCGTTCGCTGGTGGACCGGCTCTACGCCGGTGAGCTCACCCCTGATGACCTGGATGTATATCCTTGGCTGCCGGCAGTGAAAGAAACAATTCGCGAATGCGAGATACCGCGAGCTTATATTGATGATCTGATTGCAGGGGTGGAACTGGATCAGGGGGCGGTGCGGTTGCGGACCTGGGCAGAGCTGGATCGCTACTGTTACCTGGTGGCTGGAGTGGTCGGATTGATTATGACCCGTATCTTCGAACTGAAGGATCGTCAGTATGAAAAGCAGGCGATTGAGCTGGGGAATGCGATGCAGCTTACCAATATCCTGCGTGATATCGCCGAAGATCTGGAACGGAACCGGATTTACCTGCCGCAAGAGGAATTGTCCGGGTATGGAATGAGCGAAGCGGATCTGCATCTGGGCCAGGTTACACCTGCTTGGGAGGAGTTCATGGCCTTCCAGATTGAGCGGGCACGCGAGTATTATCGTGACAGTGAAACAGGCATTGCTCATCTGGAAGCGGATGGATCACAACGGGCGGTATGGGTCATGAGGGATGTGTATGCCGGTATTCTCGATGAGATTGAGCGGAAGAATTACAACGTCTTCCGGACGCGCTGCTTTGTCAGTTTTCCCCGTAAATGTGGCTTGGTCTTACGTCGGCTGTTGCTTAAATGAAACAAAATGATTCCAGCTCAAAAAGACCCGTTTCGTGACAGCCTGCTTTATTGGTTTCTAAAATGCATGTTGCGTAACAATTTTCACGCTATTCGCGCAGCTGGAATGGAGCACTTGCGCGGATTGGAACGGACACGACCGGTCATTGCTTTTGCTAATCACAGTAACTGGTGGGACGGGGTGATTATCTTTTATCTTAGCCGCTGCCAGAAAGGCAAAGACTTTTACTGCATGATGGAAGAAAAACAGATGAAGCATTATCCTTTTCTTTCCTGGCTGGGAGCATTTTCGGTGGATCTGGAAAACTCATTAAGGGCGGCCGGAACCATCCGCTATACCTGCGGATTGTTGAGACAGAGTCGGACACTGATCTGGATCTTTCCGCAGGGTGTCATGGGATCTCCGCATGAACCGATCGAACCACGCCCTGGAATTGATTTTTTGTCGAAGCGATTTCCCAACGCCCTGATGTTGCCTATGGTGATGCAGTTCGGCTTTGAACGGGAGCAGCATCCTTTTGCATACTTGCGGATGGGTAAACCCTACATAGCTGCCGATAATACGGATCAGCGGATTGAGCAGTCATTGACGGGATTATTGCAACAACTCCATTCTGATGTTAAAGCACAAGACTTTCTGGAATACGAAACTGTGCTTACTGCCGGACTTTCCATGAATAAGCGTTGGGAATGGGTGAAGCGGTTCTTTACCGGCAAACTCAAAGGGTTTAGTCGGGAAAACTAGATGATTAACATGGCTGGAAATAAATGCAGGGCAAGATTGCATCTCGCCGTATCAACAAAGGACGAGGTGCAATCTCGCCCTGCATGCTGATGCTTGTCTATCAGATTCTTATTACATGTGGCGTCTTCGGCCTGCTAGCGCACCTGCTGCTGAATTTATTCGTTTTTCGCCGCCCGCATGTTTTTGGAAGCAGACTGCCATCTAAAATTTCGGTGCTGATACCGGCGCGTAATGAAGAGGCTTGTATCGGGGCCTGTCTGGAATCTCTGACGCAGCAGAACGCGGAGCTGTATGAAATTCTGGTGCTGGATGATCATTCGGAGGATGGAACGGCTGACATCATCGAAGAATGGTGCCAGCGGGACTCACGCGTGCATCGACTGTCAGGGAAAGATTTACCCGCAGGGTGGACTGGTAAAGCCTGGGCCTGTCACCAACTTTCTGAGCAGGCCAGCGGCATTGCGCTGGTGTTCACTGATGCTGACACCATGCACCATCCGGACAGTATCGGTGCTGCATTGTGCACCTTGTTGCTGAAGGATGCTGACATGATTTCGCTCTGGCCCTATCAGCGCACCCAAACCGTAGCTGAGAAGCTGGTAGTTCCGTTTGTGCACATCCTGTTGCTGGTGTTTCTTCCGCATTGGATGCCTGGACGCTGGCGCAGTCTGGGGGCAGCCAATGGACAGTTCATTGCGTTTCTGCGTGGTGGATACGATGAAATTGGTGGACACGCCGCTGTGAAAAACCATCTGGTAGAAGATGTTTCGCTGGCGCGTCTGGCCAAAGTAGCGGGACTGAAAGTCATCAACGCGGATGGCAGCCGCCTGGTGACTTGTAGGATGTATGAGTGCCTGGCGGATATCTGGGAAGGCTTCAGTAAAAATTTGCGTGCGGGCTGTGACGGCTCTGTGTTCGCTTTTCTAATGCTGCAGGGGATTCAATGCTTCTGCCTGTTTCTGCCCTTTCTCTGGTTTGTCATCGGTCTGGTATCGTGCGCCGAGTGGCTCCCTTGGGTGGCGCTGCAGTTAATCGGGATCTACCTGATCCGCTTCCTCTTAGTTTGGCGTGTGAAGCATTCCATCAGGGGAGCGATCCTCCATCCGTTTGGACAGGTGCTGGAACTTTGCATTGCCCTGAATTCCTGGCTGCAGTTCTCCCAGGGAGAGATGACCTGGAAAGGCCGGACTTATTCGGCCAACTGATTTTTACTGGGAGCTCACGGAGGACACAGAGACCGGAGTAATATCAGAAGTTACTCGGGAATTTCGCCGTAGGTTCTTTGCAAATGGTGGCATTCTCAGCTTAATCCGGCATTTTTTTAATGCGAAGGCCTACGAATGTAATGCTATTTCAAGAAGAAAAAATGAGCTGCAAGCTTCGTTTCAGGACTTTAACGATTGAAAAAAGGGTTCATCAGGTCTGGAAAAGCTATGAATATTCAAATGAAAGCCAGCGTGCCAAACACCCAAAGAGTCAGTTTGATGGGGGTATTAAATGTGGATTACCTGACACTCATATCGTGTTGATATGGCTCATTGTCACGATCATATTTTGACTCTGTGACCTCTGTGTTCTCCCTGTTTATATAAAAATCCCCCACTGCAGAGGAACCAGCAGTGGGGGATTTCGGAGAGGAAACAAAAGGAATACTAAACGGTGACAGCCTGGGCTTGACGCCACTGGGATTCAGGATTTCCCTGATGGTAGTGGTTGGTGGTTTCGGAACTCTGTTGCAGCAGGTTGTTCTGCATCGGGGCATTGCTATCCTGCAGGTAAAACTGACTGGGCATTTTCTGGGGCATGAAGATCATCGCCAGTGCATCTTTCCAGTTGCCGTCGACCCAGTATGGATCGCCAATGAATTCGCCTTGTTCATTGAACTCGCAATAGAACCAGATGTAGTTCTCGGTGCCATCTGCGAAGCCTCCGTGCTGGGCGACAACTAGTGCACGTCGGTCGCCCGGACTTTCATCAAACTGGCAGGCCAGTTCCCCGCCGTCAGTCAGGTTCCAGCGCAGATCATAGTAGGTGGTGCCGTTCTCTTCCCACGTCTTGCCGTATTTCTGGGTTACAAAAGAAAGAGTCTTGGAAAACTGATTCCAGTCTTCTTCAGTCCAGGCTTCCGGCTGCAGGACTTCCTGCACCCGCTTGAGGCGGATGTTCCACTCGGAAAACAGGCGTCTTAATTCTACGAGGCTCATCATGGTTCCTCCTTGTTGAATTTGGTCGCCTAACGGCGTAGACGCACGTTCGTTTCCAGCCGCGCCAGCTTCATGCGCTGTTCGGCATTCTCCTGGCGAGCCTGGTTGAGCTGCCTGGCCAGTGTCTGGTTGGTGGATCGCAGATCCGCCAGCATTTCCATGCTCTGACTACGGAACTCCTCAAAGGAAGACGTCATGTTCATCAGTCGCAAATTCGTCTGCTCCAGGTTTTTGGCCAGCTCAGTATCACGCTTGATCAGGTCGGTTTCCATTTCAAAGAAGCGTTGCTTAGTATTCTGCTCCAGCATGGCTAGTGAGGCACTCTGATCGTTCAGCTGTTTGTACAGCACATATCCGCCAAGCGAGGCTAAAGCCGCAATAATCAGGATGCTGCAGGTAAAGGCCAGTCCAACACCATGGATCAGGGAATTGACCGTGGCTTGTTCACGTTTCTGGCGTCTGATGTTATCCCGCGCGATCGGGCGGGGTCGGTTGGTTCGGGTATTGATGGTGGGGTCCATGGTTTCTTTTTCCTGCCGGGCTTCGCTGGAAGCCGGGACTTGGGTTGATTGATGCGTTTCTGAAATCGGGGAAGCAGTATGCTGTTGCGGTCGGGCAGTTGCCGGTTCTACAGGCCCCTGCCGGGTGGAGGTTGTTTCTTGAGTCTCTCTCGCCGTGCTGTCGAGCTCTTCAAAACTAAATTCCAGATTCGTCTTCGGCCTTTTTTTCCGCTTTGACGGTCTGGAGGGGTCGGTCAGTCCAAACATTTTTTATCTCCTGTTCACGGTCAAAATCCGAGCTGCTGTTACTTTAAAATTATCAAAATCAGGCACACCCGCATTGACGGGAGTCAATATATCTGATAATCAGATAATCTGACAATCAAATTATTTAACTATTTTGGGCAATATTGATGAAGGGACAGAATGTATCCATTACGGAAGCGGCGCGTAATTTTTCAGACTTCGTGAACCGGGTGGCTTATCGTGGAGAGAGTTTTTTTCTGATTCGCGGTAAGCGGCGGGTCGCGTCACTCAAACCGGCTCAGGCTGTGATTTCCATTTCGGATCTGCAGCAGGCGCTGATGGATCTGCCAGCGCTGGAGCCGCGCGAGCGCGAGCGCTGGCTGGAGGATCTCAAACAGTTACGGGGAAGAGCACAGGCTTCGTAGTGTAGGTGGTATGAATGTCTTGCTCGATTCAGGTGTGCTGGTCCGGTTGGCGGGAGAAATGCCCGACTGGGTACAGGGACTCAACCCGGCGGACGGGGTATGCGGGATTTCTGTGGTTACTTTGGATGAGCTGCTGCGCAGCGTCTCCCTGTCCAGGGCAGGTGCTGACCGTGCCCGTCGGATGGCCTTTATCGAGGGATTGGCTGAAAAGTTTGAAATCTTCCCGATTGATGAATCGATTGCCCGGGTGCATGCCGCACTGCGCGAAGGGCTGGGCAGGCGCTCCGCGACGCTGGGGTTGCATGAAGGCTGGCTGGCTTCCACCTGTCTGGCGCACAGCCTGATGCTGCTGACGGATCACTCTGCCGATTACCGGATGATCCGGGGATTAAATGTACGGAAGGTTTAAAGCATGCCCCACCCTGAGGCAGGCGGGGCATGTTGCGGGAATTTAAAATACGAATCCAACTCCAAATTTGAAGGCGTCTCCCCGTCCATGATCTATGGTTCCCTGCCGATCATAGAAATCGTGTTTCCATTGGAATTGCGTGTGAATGGTGTCAGTAAAACGCCAGTAGAGAACTGGTCCGGTGCTGAACGTCATGGAGTGATCTCCCTCGTAGTGAAAGGATGACCTCCATTGAATGCTGCCGGAACCTCGAAAGGCCTGGAAGTTCATTCCCAGCTTCAGATCGAGTTCCGTTTCGATGGGTTCGTCATTATGATAAATCCAGGCGGTGGAACCGGCACCAAAGATCCAGCGGTGCGTTTCGGTCTCATATCCGAGCGATAGACCATGACCCCAGACGTTGTCGTAAATTTCATACTCGTCACTGCCGGATAAGGGTATTCTCAATTGAGGGGCTAAGGTCCAGGAACCACTGCGACCATCCAGATTGAAGTATTTCTTAAGTGGCAGTGCCAGTGTCATGTCACCAATCCCTTCATCACGTTGCACCATTTTTCCACCGCCCGGACCGGGAAGTTCCCGACGAGCGGAAATCACATAGGGCAGTTTCATGGTCAGGCGGATGGACCGGTCCCAGGTATAAACCCCTTCGAGATGCATGATGTGCACATCTTCAGACAACCCGGAACCAATGGTATCCTCCCCGGAAAGTAATTCACGTTCTGTGCGGTACTCGTTAACGACCTGAAAACCCCATCCATTGTCCCAGCGGGGCATTTCACTGAAGACAGGCTGAGCTGCCAGGGCGCCGGATTGCACTAGTAGGCTCAGAATGAACCACTGCAATATTCGTGACTTCATGGCAACTGCTATCGTTTTTTAAGTGAAGTGGTGACTAGCTTGCCCTCTATGAGTGTATGGGCACTCACCGGATCGTAACCGGCATCGACGATAGCTTGACCAATAAGACTCACATCTGCCGAATGATCCGGCTGGATGGCGACATGAACCAACTCATGTTTGGAATCAAGCCGGACTCCTCTGCTGAAGCGTTTGCGGTCAACGAAGTCGAGTTTACTGATTTTAATGCGGATTCCGATGGCACACGAGGGGCAGCAGGCTCCCCGGGCATATACGGACGCGATGTTGGGTTCTGACTGCAGGGCGGACAAGACCGCCGCATGACGTGATTTATGAGACGCTGATTTTTCTTCCGCTGTGATCCCCGCTGGAATCAACAGCCCGATCGCAAACAGCATAGCGATCCATAATTTCATGTGTGTGTTCACAGATTTAAATCCTTAACTTTCATTTAATGGCGAGGCCTGCGTTGAAAACGCATGCGCCTCCGGTGGCATTGCAATACCAAGGTAAATGGCCCTCTGCCCGCAAAGGACCTGAGCAATAATAATCCGCGCGTGCGGATCAGGAATTAAACCAGGTCGCGTGGAGGCGGGACGGTTGGAGAGGTCAGATGAGAAATCATCTGAAAATGATCAGGCTGAAACCACCGCAATGGTATGGGGGTGTAGATCAGCAGGGACGGGCCTGAAATAGCATAAAGCGGTTGTGCGTGCGGAACCTTGCACGGAACACAGGAACAATGATGAGAAGATCGCGTATCATCCTGGGAGTCACAAGGTTCACCATCGTGGTGATGAACCGGCGGCGAACTGCTGATTTTGCTGAAACCGGGTTCCAGCACATAACTGATCAGCAAATATACGGTTAGGCACGTCAGTAATACTGACAGCAGTTTTTTCACGATGGAAACATAGTCTCGGGATCTGTTTACGTCAAGCCGGGGTGTTTGGGCAGCGCCCCAAACACCCCGGACGTGTCTGTCCGGGGTATTCAGGTCTATTCTGCTTATGTGCCGCAGCAGGCTTCACAGCCACCTTCGCCACAACAGGCGGCACAGTTGTCGCCACAGCATTTCCGGCATGCTGTCTGATCTGAAGCTGTTGCAAGCAAGATCACACTGCATGTTGCTAATATAATAAATAGCGCCTTCATTAAAGCTCCTTTCGTTTGAATACAACGGAACGGGTCATTTGTGCCGCATCCGGGGCACAATTTAATCGGGTAACGCTTAATGCTGTGGCGGAGGAACCGGCGGAGACCAGTTCAGAGACGAAAAAAGAATGGACAGAGCCAGTAGATCTTCAGATGGCAGACAAGGTTTTCCCAAAAACCGGGTGGCTTCCGGCAGCGAAAGTGGAACCGTTGCCGGAGGGATAGCAATGTCACACGGCCCGCAGGGGCATTTTGTCTGGCGTTCCGGTTCGGATCCTTTCTTTTGCGAGCAACATTTCCCATCGGTGCACGTATGAGACGCTTTGGCGACCTGCACCCAGACATGTGACGACTGCTGGCTCGCCCCGATGACGGAGCAAACCAGCAGGCCTGAGAGCAGGAGGGCAATAGCTTGCTTCATAATGAACAGTATATTCCGAATCAGCTGAGTTAGCAAAGCGTAGTTTCAATCTGCCGCCTTGCGGTAGCTGAACTGATTGTCCATTTTATGCAGCCGCCGGGCCAGGTCACGGGCGATGTTGAGGATCAGTATCGAATACTGATCTGGCATACTTTTATAGAGCTGATGCAGATCTGCAGTAGTGATTTCGTGCAGCAGGGAGGTTTGCGTGGTGCGCACACTGGCAGAACGGGGAGCACACTCCAGGATAGCCATGTCACCGAAGAAATCACCCTGCGGCAGCAGGGCAATCTGTTTCTCATGTCCGCCATCCATCACCTGAAAAACTTCCACCTCACCGGATTCGATAAGATAAAACGAATGACCCGGTTCTCCTTGAGAAAAAAGCAGCCGTCCGGCTTGAAATTTCAGCACTTCTGCGGAAGTGGATAGTTGTTCCAGCGCGGTTGCAGAAATACCTGCAAAGATGGGGATGCTGGAATACCAGTCTGCCATGGCATATTGCATCCTACCGGACGAACGTCAGTTTGGCGATCTTATCCGGCAGGAAAATATCCGACATAACGGGTCGCCATCAACACAATAGCGATGATGACCCCGAACTGGAACACCAGTCCCAACATGGTAAACCACATCCAGCCGCTGCGGCGGGTGCCGTCGCGGCTGGCCTGCCAGACCAGAAATTCACAGATCAGCAAGGCAGCTAACGGAATCAGACAGAACAGGAAGATAATGATTTTTTCAGATAATGGGTTCAGTGCCAGTTGTTCAGCGACCAGTAACAACACGAAATAAATGGTGGGACTGAAAAAAGAGACCAGCCAGATGGCCAAACGGGCAGGAGAGAGCGGGAATGAAATAGGCATAAGCGAAGTTCCTGATGGGATTTTGTCCGGATTCCGGCGGAAGTGCAAGCGATGAAAGCGGAACAGTCCAATGGCTGGCAGGAGGTGAATTGCGTTTCTATCGGGCAGACAAACTCCGGCGATTGCCTGTCTGGGAAAATACCAATGGCTTCGGATCCAGGTTAGAGGGAACGGATTCGGATATTGCGGAAAGCGATACGCCCCCGGTTTTTCTGCAGCCCGATGTAACCAGCGGGTCGCGCAGGATAAACCGTGTGTTCCATCAGCGGCACGCCATCCAACACTACCGAAATAGTGCCATGCTCAACACGCAGACGGTAAGCGCGCCAGGTATCTGTTTCGCCCTGTCCTTCAATACGCTTGAACTTGACCAGACTGCCGGTCGGAAAATCATTGCCGGGCGGTGCGATATTCACCTCATAGCAATCGGTCGCTTCATTGGTAACGATCGCTTCAGAATTCAGAAACACGCCACTGTTTGTATCTGGAGCGGCTTTGAACTCCAGTTCGAGTTCATAGTTCAGGAACTGCTGCTCAGTGGTGAGCAAGCTGATTTCCCCTTCATCAGCCACAATAGCACCGTTTTCGACGCGCCAGTTAACTTCTCCCTGTGCTTTCCATCCCAGCAAGGTGGCTCCATCGAACAACTCGATCCAACCCTGCCCGGATGTGGATGTTTCGGAAGATGAGGAGCAGCCTGCCCCGACCAATCCGGCCAGCAGGCTGAAAAATAACAGGATCCGTAATACGGGTAAGTGAACCGAAGCCATTATCTTTTGATGATGAAGCATGCCGTCTTTTAATACGAGTCTTCGGCCGGATGATCCCCGACGGCATACTGCAGGCCTGCCAGCATAAACTTCAGGAACATTTCATTACCCCAACTGGATCGGTTATGTCCCAGACTCTGGTAAAGAACCCGTCCGTCACCGTAATTTTTGAGCCAGGTCACCGGGATATAATGTTCTCCTTTGATCGGCTTGGTCGGTTCTTCTGACTTTTCAATATTCAGGGATAAGAGAACGCGGCACCGGTCCCTGGAAAAGCTTTTGAACTCGTAGATTTCATCCTTGAACGTGAATTCAGGTCCCGGAAAAATGTTTTTGATCAGCCCATGATCCGGCTCTTCAACCCGGATCATGACATGGGCACCACCATTCCATGGGTGTCCGCTAAAGGCTGCTCCGATCATATCGACATAGACGGGAATCTTCTTGTTGGAATCGGTGGCTCCATGAGTTCCGAAAAATCCTCCACCTGCGCTGACGAAGTCGGCCAGGTTCTGTGCCAGGCGCTCGGCGTTTTGGTTTTGCCGGTTCCGTTCATCCGCAGATAGGGCCTTAAACTGGTCCCGGATCAGCGGCCGCACAAACACATCTCCTGTCGTATTGGGAAAGACAACGGCATCAAATTTTTTGAGCGCTTCGGGCTCAAAATAAGACAGTTCAGTGGTGCAGAGCGCCTCAAATGCTCCGGTCGTTTTTCCCAGCATGTCAATTACCGCCATAGCAGTCGGAATGCTGTTGCGGTGAGGACCATGGGAAATACCGTAAACCAGGACTTTCCGGGGTTTCGCCGGAGGGTTGATCAGGCTCAGTCTTTTCGCGATCTCGCTGGCCTGTGCCAGTATGGTGGTATCCACTTGCTCCTGCTTTTCAAATCCCTGATTGAACTTGGCTAATACAGCTTCACTGAGGCACAGAGCAGGTGAAGGAGCCAGCAAGACCGCGGTTAAACTCAACAGCAAGGCGTAACGCATACCGGCAGTGAATTGATTATCAATTTTCATGTTGTCACAGTAGCAGAGGACCTGAAACGAGTCGAGGTTCCAGAAACAGCAGGAGCGGTACATCTATCGCCTGCAGCAAACAGGCTGTTGCGGCCTTCCATTACCCTGCAGGATCCTTTCGATTCTGACGCCGGGTTCGATCTTCTTGTATCATTTGGTTAATCCGTTCCCGATCCGGAATGTAAACACGTCTGTAGGATCTTGCGCTTAAGATGCGTTTTCCCCAACCTAAATTAAGTCCAATTAACTTCCCTCCTGCTGTCAAAACACCGCCGCCACTGTCGCCGGCGTAAAAAGGAATATCACACAGGATTATTCCTTTTTTAAGTTCGGATTGATACTGTTCTTCAAGCAGGCGCCCGTAAAGGATGTCTACTGACGCCGGAAATTTGCGTCGATGCAGGGAAAAAGCATACAGAGCATCTGATTCGGGGTCGAATCTGCTCAGTGGCAGCGCGTAATTTGCGAGGCCTTCCATGTGCAAAACAGCGAAATCCTCACCAGCGGCTGCCCTTCCCTTGCCGACCAGTCTGCATCTGACAGGCTGCAGGCGGCCATCCACAAATCCGACCGCACCACAATGCTGCCGGACAACATGTGCAGCGGTCAGAAGATATCCATCTGTGGTGAGAGCAGTCGCCAGACCGCTAGAGATGCCGGATTTTCCGGGACTGTCCGACTCCCAGTGAAATGATGAACCCGCAGATGTGAAATCAAATCCAATAGGTTCATCACTGGAAAAAACAATAAAAGCACTCCGCCTGATACCGGGGAAGTTCCGGGAGATCTGCCGGGTCCCCGCCATTGCAGACGATCGCCTGACCTCTTCATCAGGAGGTTCCGGTGCAGCACATCCGGGCAGCAGCAGTATCAGTGCGATGCTCAGGCGCAACATTTTCGTATTGAACCTCAGTAGTGCGATACCACTGGCTCAGGCAGTTGCATCCATTATCCTGTGCGACGGATCCGGGTTTCGGGTTATCAAGAATGCAATCAGAGAAAAAAGCATCAGGGCTGCACCGATAAACCCCATGCCAATACCTATGACGGTGGTAACCAGCGAAACAGAAATATCGGAAGATAAGGCTCCAGTTCCAACGACAGCTGACGATTTCAGCTTTTCAAATACTCTGATCATTCCTAAGACCGTTCCCAGAAGACCAAAAACAGGGCCACTAAGAAACAGAATGGAACCGCAAATGAAAGGCCACTTCACGATAGATTTCATATACGATAAGCATAATAAACGATCAGGCGATTTGCGATCATAATCATTCAGTATAATGATAATGATATCGTATCGTCAGCAGAGCAACCGGAAGCCCGTGCCAGCTTTGCGGAGATCGGTCAGACACCCTGTACTTTATGTTCATGCCTGGACTGACTGAAATGAAATACCCCATGCAATATAAACCAAACAATCCCACGAAAAGTAATATGATAAATCGCAATTTCATTTTATAGGGCATGCGTTCCCCGTTCTGCACCATTACCTGGTTCCCAGGTGCTCTGATGTTAGTTGCCACCTTTGCTCCGTGCATAAAATAGAAGAAGTGCCTCTTCCCTGACTGGAGGCCAATTTATCTCCCACGATTCCTGACCAACTGTATCTAAAGGTAAATACAGCAAACTGTTCGCTCCGAACTACCCAATGTATGTCTGAAATACGGTAGTACTCATTTTCAATTTGTTCAAAGTTTCTCTCAAAGGCGGCCCTGATCTGGCTTTTGCCCTTGTGGATGGTGCCATCGGAAAAAGTGACTACGCAATCTGTATGCATGACGGGGCTGACATACTTCCAATCTTGCGTAGCAAGGGCTTTTTCATAGAAACGTACAAAGTCTTCGGGCTGCATAGGCTTAGAGCGTTTCCGAATCATGCTTTAACATAGTTGCACGTGGGGTCGCTGAGCCTGCTTTACTGCAAAATCCGAGGTCAGCTCCGATCAATCGCGAGTCTTTGACGACCTCGGCTACTGCATTAAAAGGTTAATCGTTCATTCGGAAACGCTCTAGATTCATCCACTCCATCAATCCAAGATGCTGTGAACAGAAAAGCGAGACAGCATTGTAGCGGAAGTTTCATTACTCTATGGAAAGTCAGCTATGCAATGCTGCCGCCCAGCGAGTCCAATCAGGAAAAATTCCAGTCAGACTTCGGTAAGTGTCAGGGTTTCGAAGACTTTGCGGGTGGTCTCGGATTTGTTGAGGGTGTAGAAGTGGATGCCATCGACCTCGTGGTTGATCAGATCGCGCACCTGTTCGGTCAGCCAGTGGGTGCCGGTTTTTTCTACAGCGTGGTCGTTTACACAATTCAAGACCGACTTGAGCAGCGGGGCTGGGATATGGGCACCGGCTGCCAGGTCTGCCATCCGCATCATGCCCTGCCGGCTGGTAACCGGCATCAGTCCGGCAATGATCGGCTGTTCCATACCGGCCAGGCGGCAGCGGTCACGAAAGTCGTAGAAATCGTGGTTATCAAAAAACAGCTGGGTGCAGATGTAGTCGGCTCCAGCGTCCATCTTAGCCTTAAGATGTTCTATTTCCTGCAGACGGTTGGGAGTGGCGCAGTGACCTTCTGGAAAGCCGGCGACTCCGATACCGAAATGCGGGAACTTTTGCTTGATGAAGGCAACGAGATCGGCAGCAAAGGTAAAGCCGCCGGCCGTTGCCGTCCATTCGGTCTGACCCTTGGGCGGATCACCGCGCAGAGCCAGAATATTATGCACTCCGGCGTCATCATAACGCTGGAGGATAGCTTCGATTTCATCCCGGGTGGAACCGATACAGGTCAGGTGGGCGACGACAGTGACATCAGTCTCGCGGGTGATACGAGTGACAAGTTTGTGAGTCAGGTCACGGGTGCTGCCGCCGGCGCCGTAGGTCACGCTGACCGAGTCGGGCTGGAGCGGAGTGAGATCGGAGATGGTCTGGAACAGGCTGTCCCAGCCAGCTTCCGTCTTGGGTGGGAAGAACTCAAAGCTAAAGGAGGGCTGGCTCTGTTGCAGGATGTCTTTAATCAGCATGTATTTATTATAGAAGTAAAAATTAAAAATGCAGAGGTTAAAATACTGCACTTCCGACTCGGGAAGGCATCAGGCATAAGCCTGAATGAGTCAGAAAACGGCAGGACTAAACTTTGATTTCTTTGAGTCGGAGCTGACCGCAGGCGGCGTCGATGTCATGACCTTTTTCCAGGCGGACAGTGGAAAAGATGCCGCCGGATTCCAGGATCTGCTGAAAACTCCGGATGGTATCGTCGTCGGGTCGCTGCCAGTCCAGACCATCCACGGTGTTGTAGGGGATCAGGTTGATCTTGGCATTCAGGGTGGAGGCGTGTTTGACCAGCAGGCGGGCCTGTTCAGGGGTGTCATTGATGCCTCGGATCAGAATGTATTCGAAGGTAATCTTCTGTTTCTTCCTGGAGTTGAAATAACGGCAGGCTTCCAATAGCTCATGCAGCGGGTATCTTTTATTGACTGGCATGATCCGGCTGCGGACCTCATCTGAAGCACCGTGCAATGAAATGGCGAGCCGGAACTGGCTGGGCTGGTCGGCATATTGCCGGATGACGGGAACCAGGCCGCTGGTGGATACGGTAATATGGCGGGCTCCGATGTTAAGTCCCCAGGGGGCATTGATACTGGTGAGGGCGGTCGTGAGGTTTTTGTAATTGGCGAAAGGTTCCCCCATTCCCATAAAGACCAGATTACGGACAGCATCGCCGGAACACTTTTCGACGGCTATGATCTGCGAGATGATTTCGCCCGGTGTGAGGTTGCGTTTCCAGCCGTCAAGCCCGCTGGCACAGAATTTACAGGCAAAGGCACAACCGACTTGCGAGGAGATGCAGAGGGTAAAGCGATCGGAACGGTCGCCATAGAGTGATGGGGAAGCCGGAATGAGCACGCATTCGATAAAATCCTGGTCACGCGTCCGGAACAGGAATTTGCGGGTGGTATCGCGTGAGCCCTGCTGGCGGATCAGGGTCAGGGGGTTCAGGGAATACCGGGTGCTGAGTTCTGTCCGGAGGGACTCCGGCAGATTGAGCATCTTATCAAAGGAATCGACTTTTTGTTTAAAAATCCACTCGGCAATCTGCTTGCGCCGGAAGGTCTTCTGGCCGGGCAGGTTCCAGTCCTGAGGGAGTAGATCGTGAATTAGGGGAGTCTGGCTTACCGGGTCTCCCGAAACCTGTCGGGATCGGGCCGGATGCTCTGCAGCAGCAGATACAGGTATGGGTTCGGAAGCGGCATCACGGAACGGAGAATGGCCCGGATATCCGTGAGGATCAGGAGTGAGCGGTGCGTCAGGATGGGGGATACGGGATTCCACGGCTTAGGCTCCCTACCTGGCACCTTTGGTGAAGAGAACCGCAGGAATGGTTCTGAACAGGATCTTGATGTCGAGTTCCAATGACCAGTTATCAATATATTCCAGGTCAAGCTTGACCCAGTCCTCAAAACTTTTGACGTGATTGCGCCCCCCGATCTGCCAGAGGCAGGTCAGTCCGGGTTTAACACTCAGGCGACGGCGCTGGGCATTTTCAGAAATAGCCAGAGTTTCAGTCACCGGTAGCGGGCGCGGGCCGACCAGACTCATTTCTCCCTTGAGGACGTTAAAGAGTTGAGGCAGTTCATCGATACTGGTGCGACGAATCCAATGACCGATCGGCGTGATACGGGGATCCTTGGTAACCTTAAAAACGGGTCCGCTCATTTCATTCAGGTTTTCAAGTTCCTCCTTGCGCTGCTCGGCATTAGTGCACATGGAGCGGAATTTGTACATGGTAAAGGGCTTGCCATAGTGACCGCTGCGCTGCTGTCTAAACAGAACCGGTCCGTGCGAGGTGAGCTTGACCAGCAGCGCCGCCATGGCCAGCAACGGACTTAAAACAATAATACCGGCCAGTGATCCCGCCCGGTCGATCACCTCCTTAAAAAAGAGCTCCCACGAGCTGTCCGGGGTAGCACGGAAGATAAGAAAGGTCTGGTTGTTGAAGTGATCAATGGTGGGCTCGGCAATCTGGGTTTCGAAGAAACTGGTGGAAAACCATGTCTCGATACCCTCATCCTCGCAGGCACGGATACCAGCCATGATTTGAGCCAGTTCGCCATCTTTCACGTCAAAAATGACCAGCTCGACAGAGTCTTGGTGCAGCAACTGGATCAGTGGTTCGACTTGAAATTCGTTGAGCGGTATGGTGCGGCTGACCTGAAATCCGAATTCCGGCCGCAGCTTCATCCGGGTGGCCCAGCGGGAACGGTCATTACGGTCGGTCACCACAATCATGTTGCGTAGAGACTGGTTGCGGCGAGTGTGGATAGCCCGTATGCGCTGGCTGATCAGTTGACGGGCCGTGATGAAGACGGCCAGGGTCGGCACATAGATGATAAAGATAATGCGACTCATCTGAATCTTGGTCAGGAACTGCAGCACGACCAGCAAGAGGAAAATAATCAAACCCGCCTGCAGGGTGATGTTAAACAGGTTGCCGATTTTTTGGGTCAGTGTGAGATTATAGAAATTAAGCCGATAGAGCACAAACGGAGTGACTAATGCTATGAAAGGAAAGAAGATGGAATAATCATATAGCGATCCAATGCTAGGCAATTCCAACGGTACGATCGGGTCCAGCAGACGGGTTCGAATCAGGTGAGCACTAATGAACGCAAGCACTGCGACACTGCCGTCAGTGACTTGCAGTAGTAACCTGTTAACCTGTGAGCGGACTAAAATCATTCAGACTTATGATTATCGGGAAAGGGGTCAGGCCCGTCAAGGTCGGGAAATAGAGGCACGAGCGGCAGCGAGAGATTCGATCTGATCCGATGCGGTCAGTGTATCCTCACTGCCGTTCTGTGCGGCAAAGTCTCCGGCCAGACCGTGCCAGAATACTCCCAGCCGCGCGGCGTTCCAGGCGTTGAATCCGCGAGCACGGAGTCCGGTGATCAATCCGGCCAGCACGTCGCCGGAACCGGCAGTTGCCATGCCGGGATTTCCACTACCGTTATAGGAAAGTCCGGAAGGCTGCGCGGCAACCAGTGTGTTCGGACCTTTCAGCACCAGCGTCAGATCCGGGTTCAAGGTAGTAAACAAACGAGCATCCCGGTCACGTGCCCGATAGGACCGGGGCAAGAGACGTGAGAACTCACCGAGGTGAGGCGTCATGATAGTACCGGGAGGTAACCGTGCCAGCAGCGACGGTTCCGAAGCACAATGGGTGATACCGTCCGCATCGATAATCAGCGGACAACGTGCCTGTTCCAGGACTTGTTCCAGCAAGACATGTGTCGCTGGGTCCAGACCGATACCCGGACCGGCCAGCAACGCACTGCCTTCCAGCAGTCTTGGATTTAATTTTTTCGACAGGGTGATGCTCTCCACCATGATTTCAGGCGAAACGCTCAGCAGATATGGCAGGATGTCTTCAGCAGTAAACAAACGGACCAGTCCGGCGCCAGATCGTAGTGCAGCACGGCTGGCCAGAATGGCAGCACCCGTCATACTGCGGGAGCCGGCCCAGATGTGGACCGCACCCTCGCGGTGTTTATGCGTATCCGGCTGGCGGTGCCGGATGAGTTCCCGGGCATCTTGCCGTATGAAAAATCCGGCATCCGCAGCCGGCCCGGGGGGATTCAGGTCAATCGGGACGGCTGAGATTCGTCCAACGACAGAGGCAGCTTTTTCCAGACAGCAACCCGCTTTAACGGCCCCGATCATCAGTGTCATATCTGCTTTAAAGCAGGGGTCATGGCTGTCTCCGGTAGCGTCGTCCAGTCCACTGGGTGTGTCGATGCTCAAGGTAACATCCTGCGGGCGTCTGTGTTGCATCAGCCAGCGGATCACCTGAGCCAATGTGCCGCGCGGAGCCCCGCTGGCACCTAATCCTAGAATTCCGTCAATGATAAGCAGCGGCTCTGATCGATTAAAAAAGTGGTCCGGAGTGTCCGGGAAAACAAGTGCATTCTGCAGTGAGCGCAAGACGGGTTCCGGCAGTGAGCTGGCATCGGCTCGCGCCTTGAGCGGATGGGTGCTCCAGACCGTGATCTGCCAACCGGATTCCTTCAGACGATCCGCCAGCCAAAGAGCATCGTTACCATTGTTGCCTTTCCCGCAGGTGACGAGAGCCTGCCCGGCAGGAAAGCGTTCTGTGATTATCTCATGCAGGCCTGCGACGGCTTGTTGCATCAGCACTTCAGTTGTGACTCCGGATTGAATCGTTTCGGTTTCCCATTGCTGGATACTCTGGGGGGAGAGGATTTTCATGAGATTGGAGCAGCTGCTGCAATGAGAATAACGGAAGCTGAGGCGATCGTGTCGGTATGCGTGAGGCTGATTAAAATTTTCGTTCCGCGCAATTTTTCAAAGCGGTCACGGCTGCTGCCATGCAGACAACACTCCGGTGCACCGGAATTCATCCGCACAATTTCAATGTCTTTCCAGGTCATGTGCTGCCCGATTCCGGTCCCGAAGGCTTTACTGACAGCTTCCTTAGCTGCAAAGCGGGCAGCCAGCGGTCGTTCAGGAAATTTTTGTTTGAGGCAATAATCCAGTTCACCAGGCAGGAAGATGCGGTGCAGAAAGCGGTCACCATGCTCGTCCATAGAGGTGCGGATGCGACTACTTTCGACCAAGTCGATTCCATGTCCGATGATACATTCTGTCACATTTATTATTATAAGTGGCGGGGAGACCCTGATACAAGCGTGATTGAAGTAAGAACCGGTGAAAGAACTGGTGACAGGCGCGGTTGGCAGCTTGTATCTGTCATCAAGAGGCGATAGGGTATGCCGCATATGTCGGTCCACCTGAAAAAAGTGCTTAAGCACGCGGAGAAAAAACTGCATCAAAAGGCGAATGTTCGTCCGCAAGACCAGTTGGATCTCTATCGTAATTTCTTAAAAATCGAGGAGCACCGGATTCTACTGGCGCATCGTGCAGGTGGGGATGGGCTGAATGTGGCCAAGCAGCGGTCTGATTTGTATACGGTAGTGCTCAATCACATCTTCGATACTGCGTTAAATCAGGCAGAGAGCTCGCACGAAGTGACACGGGAGCAGATGCCGATCGCGATGACAGCAGTCGGCGGCTTCGGGCGGGGCGGGCTTTGTCCCTATAGCGATATCGATCTGTTTTTTCTGTTTGCCAATGCCAAGCCGCGCACGCCGAAATCGCTCTTTGCGCATGACGTGGTGGAAAAAGTGCTCTACCTGCTGTGGGATATCGGGTTAAAAGTGGGACATGCATCGCGCTCCCTGAATGAGGCACTGGCACAAGGCAGGGAGGATTACCAGACGTTTACCGCATTGCTGGATATCCGACTGATGTCGGGTAACCGGCCGCTGCTGGATGAGTTTGAACAGAAGTTTCAAAAGATGTGTGTCAAACCGCACCGGGATAAGTACCTACAGTGGCGGCTGAAGGATCAGCAGGATCGTCATGCCAAACATTCCGGCACGGTCTTCGTGCAGGAACCGCATGTCAAGAACGGTTGCGGTGGTTTGCGGGATTATCAGAACATGCTGTGGGTTGCAGAGGTTAGTGAAGACTTGCACAGTATGACTGAAATTCAAAAAGCCGGCTGGATCAAGGCGCCGGAGCGGAAGCGCTTGATCCAGGCGCATGAGTTCATCACCCGTGTTCGCAATCAGCTCCACTATGACGCAGACCGGGCGGCTGAGGTGCTGACACTCAGGGCGCAGGGGGAGGTGGCGACCGGTCTGGGTTACAAACAAAAATCGATATTGCATCGCACCGAGGCCTTGATGAAGGACTATTACAGTCACAGTCAGGAAGTGTTCCACACCGGAAATCTGCTGGCGCGCCGGATGGCGGGTGATGGTAGCGTCAAATCCGGCTTTATGCAGGCGCTGGTGCCTAAGTCGATGCGCAAAGTGACCGAGGTGCATCAATTTATTATCAAGCAAGGTTACATCACGGCTCCCGGCGGCCGGTTTTTTTCCAAGGAGTTGATTCGTCTGGTCCGTGCATACTGGGTCATGCAGCATTATGATCTGAAATTGCATCCGGATACGGAAAGCCGTATTCGGAAACGTTCACGCATGCTGACCCGCAAGGTGTTGCGCTCGAATCCTGAATTCAGGGAGCTCCTGTTCCATATCCTGAGCCAGAAAGGAAAGGTTGGGCGGGTAGTTCGATCCATGCATCGCAACGGGATACTGGGTCGCCTGATCCCGGAGTTTGAACCGCTGACGTGTTTGGTGCAGCACGAGTTTTACCATCGCTATACGGCTGATGAGCACACTATCGTATGCCTGGAACAGTTGGACATGGTATTGGATAAAGACCACGCGCCCTATACATCCTATCGCCGGCTGTTCGAGGAATGCCAGGAGCCGGAGTTGTTATATCTGGCTTTGATTCTACATGATGTGGGCAAAGCAGATAACACACAGAACCACGCCGCCTGCAGCGTGCAGCGGGCAGTGAGGTTTGCCCGCCGGATGGGAATCAAGGGGAAGCGGCTCAATGACCTGACCTTTCTGGTGGATCACCATGGCACACTCAATGAGTTTGCCTGCCGCAGAAACCTGGAAGACCCCCAGACGATCCGGGATTTTGCGCGAATCGTGCAGGACCAGGAGCGGCTCAGAATGCTGATGCTGATGAGCTTTGCAGATACGCAGGGGACGGGAGATCAAAGCTGGTCCAACTGGAAAGAGGGCTTGGTCTGGAATCTGTTTCGCCTGACTGATTCGATGCTGAGTGGCGAGGATGAATTTAAACGCGAGCGCAAAAAGGAGCAGCAGGCTGTTCGTAAAAAGGTGCTGCAGCGACTCAAGCCGATCATGACAGAGAGCGAAGCCCAGGCACATTTGAATGCGCTGCCAGAGACCTATCTGAACTACTACTATGAAGATCTGATGGTACAGCAGTTAAGTGTTGCGCACCGGTTTATCGAGCGTCAAGACAGCGGAAAGCTGAGTGAAGAGGAACTGCAGCTGCCGGAGATTCACTGGGAAAATCGCCCGACGGTAGACTGCTCCGAGGTATCGATGGCCACCTGGGATCGTCCTGAGCTCTTCTCGAAGATTTGTGGAGCGTTTACGCTGACCGGTCTGATCATTGTATCTGCGGATATCTGGACACGCAAAGACAAGATCGTGATCGACACCTTCCGTGTTTGCACCGACCGGCTGACGGCAGCAGCTCATGAACGGGATAAGTCCAAATTTACGGAACTGCTGAACCGGGGATTGAGTGATCCGAAGTTCAATTTTCTAGATGAGGTCATCCGGCATGGCATCGAAAGAAAAGCCAAGGGAATGGATGAAGATATTATTGATCCTGCGTTAGGGATTGATAATGAGAGTTCGGAAAAACATACCGTGCTGCACGTGCGGGCGACCGACCGGATGGGCTTACTCTATATTATTTCGGAGTGCATCTCCCGTTGCGGTTACCGGATTGTCAATGCACGGATATCCACAGAAAAAGGAGCGGCGATGGATGCGTTCTATCTGAAAAACAAAGCAGGCGGTAAAATTACCGATCGTGAAGAGCAGGTTGCACTGCTCAAACGTCTGAACAAGGTCATTACGGGCTACATTTGATGAAGGAGTTGATTCTCGACAAACTGGATATCCTGCTCGATCCGGAGGAGGTTTTGCAGCGTATCTTGATGGTTGCGGTCAAGCGGGTCGACGCCAGCAGCGGTTCGCTCATGTTGCTTAACCCGAATACGGGTTCGCTGGATATCGAGGTAGCACACGGTCTGGGGAGTATGGCACGCCAGGCCAAATTGAAACTGGGGGAAGGAATTACCGGTCACGTTGCTACCACAGGAAAATCCGCGCGTATTAATGACGTGCGGCAGGAGCGTCGTTATGTGGAGCTGAATCCGCAGATCCGTTCCGAGATGGCGGTACCTTTACTACTCAAGGATCAGGTGGTGGGGGTGCTCAATGTCGACAGCACCCGCATGGCTGCATTTGATGCTCAGCATGAATCAGAACTGGAGGGACTGGCCAGTCAGGCCAGTGAATGGATTCGCCTGGCTTGGGAAATCAACCAACTGCGACTCAAAGGGGATCAGCTGGAAACACTGGTAGATATGGGTCAGGTCATTGTCTCGGAAGATGAGCTGGAGGAGGTATTACAGCGCGTTTCCGAAGATAGCCTGCGGTTAATGAAAGCGCGCCTGTGTTCGATTATGCTGTTGTCTGAGAATGGTGAGGAATTATCACTCCAGGCCTGGGCGGGCGCATCCAGTGCGTATATTGACCGGCCTAACCTGCGCATCAATGAATCCCTGGTGGGAGTAGTGCTCAAGACGCTAAAGCCGATGACGGTGCTGGACGTCCAGAAGAACCAGCAGTTTCATCAGACGGAACTGGCGCGAAAAGAGGGACTGGTCAGCTTACTCACCGTGCCGCTGGTTTTTCAGGATAAGGCGCTGGGAGTGCTGAGTGTATACACGCCGAAGCTGCATCGTTTTGCAAACGAAGAAATCCGGCTGCTTTCAGCGATGGCCGGCTTGTCTTCAGTGGCGATTGCCAAGGCGCAGTTGCTGGAAAGTGTGGTAGTAGCCGAAGAGCGCTTGAAGGCGGCGGAACGCTTGTCCGCGCTCGGTTGGCTGGCAGCGGAAATTGCGCATGAGATTCGGAATCCGTTGACGGTGGTGCAGATGCTGTTTCACTCGATGGTGGAAGATCTGGATTTACCGGCCGGAAATGCCAAGGATGCGCAGCTGATCAGTAAACGCCTGAAGCACATGGATCGGGTGCTGGAGCAGATTCTCACTTTTGCGCGCTCGGCAGAGCCGGAAATGGATGAATTGAACGCGGAAGACCTGATCGAAGATCTTTCATTGCTGGTGCGGCTGAAACTCAATGAGCAGAACATTGGTCTGGCCAACAAAATTGAAGGTTCAAATCTTACGTTCTGGGGGGATCGTGCTCAAATTGAGCAGGCGATTCTGAATCTGGTATTGAATGCCTGTCAGGCGATGGAGCCAGGCGGTCTGCTGACGTTGCGTGCGCGTGAGGTAATGTTGAAAAAGACCAGAATGGTTTCGATTTCCGTGAAAGATACCGGCAAGGGTATTGAACCAAGAGTGCGGGAAGCATTGTTTGAACCTTTTCTGAGTGGACGCCGGGGCGGGACGGGACTGGGGCTGCCACTGGTCAAGAAAACGGTGGAAGGACATGGCGGCAAACTGCAGTTACGTAGTTCGATCGGCAGAGGAACTACCATTGAGTTACTTTTTCCGGTGGAAAAACCGGATCAGGCCTAGACGGGTACCGCCTGCATGCTAGTTAGGCTAAAAAAACGCTCCGGGCTGAAATGACCGGAGCGTTTTTTGCAACCGGACTGATCCGGGGCTTCCGCAATGCTGTATTACTACTGAAAGAGAGCTTCAAGTTGAGTATCCCGCGGGACACCCAGCTCTAGGGCGCGATTGTAATGGCGCCTGGAAAGTTCCTTGGCGGGCGGATTTTGCGTCGCGTAAATTACGGCCAAGTTAAAATGAGCATCACCGTATTGCGGATCCAGTTCGATGGCCTTGCGGCACTCCTGTTCCGCAGCTTCCTGCCAGCCTTTCTGGGATGCGGCAATCCCGAGATAATTGCGGGTTTTCGGATCGTTTGGATCCAGCGCCGAAGCGCGGCTTAGAATCTGCACCGCTTCATCGAACTTGCCCTGCTGATAGAGCACAATACCCAGAATGGAATGAGAGAACGCATCCTGCGGAGCTAGTTTGACCGCTTTACGCAGATTTTCCTCGGCAACAGGGTAATTGCCCTGCTGGAAACGCACGACGGCAATGTTGGATACCGCGTAGAGTGATTCCGGGTAGGTGTTTAAGATGGTTTGATATTTGGCAGCTGCTTCATCGAACTTGCCCTGCTGGAAAAGGGAGTTGGCTTCTTCAGCCACGTCTTTGAATTCACCGGGAACACGCGGACGGGAGGAAAAGTCATCTGTCATGGCAGCATCCATGCCTGGCATTTCAGCAGAAATTTCACCGGTGCTTTCCACCACCAGTCCAGCGGTCGGACGGCGCAGCATGGCTTTTTCTTCTTCAGTGAGGTTGACCAGCGGTGAGCCCAGGATATCGAGCTGGGTTTCGAGTTTGGCAGAATCTATGGCCAGCGCATCGAGCTCTTCCAGTGCCAGGCGCTTGGCAATATCGCGGCGGGCCTGCTCTTTGAGCTGACGGCTCACAATATTGCGCAGAACGTCATTTTCCTGCTGCAGTGTGGAAATCTGATCGCCACTGACCGCCTCATCCAGCTTGGCCTGAACATCAGCCAGTTGCTGGCGATATTCCTCATTGGTCTGACGCAGTGCGGTGTTTTCCTGTTTTGCCAGCTGAAGTTGCCCTTGAATCTTGTCAACTTGTTCTTTTAGATTCATAACGGAGTTCAATGATCCGTCACCCTGGATACTGCTGATAATATTTTCAGTTTTGGTCAGCTCGGTTTTAAGCCGCTGGTTTTCCTGCATCATCATGGCAATCTTTTCATCGGTGGTGCCTTCCATGGCAATCTTGATCTTACCTTCCAGATCCTGCACCCGTGAACGCAATTGAGCTGCTTCCGTGCGGGCGGCTTGCAACTGGTCACGTGTCATATCTAACTGACCTTCCAGATCGCTGATCCGCGATTTCATTTCTTCCGGAGTCGCATTGACCAGTGCTGCATTGGTGGAAAGTGCCGCGATAGTCGGGTTGGAGGCCATGCCGGGCTCTGCCAGCGGAGACGGTGCCTGCTGGTCGAGCTGCTGGGATGCGGTCAGTGTCGGCGCGACAGGTTCCGTCGGAACTGGTGTCGGTGCGGTCGCAGCGGGGGGAGGAGTGGAAATTAAATCGCTCGGAATCGGGGCAATCACCTGACTGGGGTTTTCATCGACTGCATTGGCCAGGGAAGTGACTTTATCTTCGGTGTATTTAATACGAAACTTAACAATAGTCGGTTCCCAGTTGGGAAAGTTGTTTTGCAGATCTTTGAGACGCTGGTTACTGACTCTGTAGCGTTCATAAGCAGAGGCCTTCTGGCCGGCGGTTTCCAGCTTGTCTGCCTCCTGGATCAGCAGGTAAATTTTAAGATACTGATCCTGCGGAGATTCCTGTGAAAAACCGGCATGGATCAAAAGACAGACGGCCGCCATGGCGCCGACAAAAATGCGCTTAATTGTCATGGGGCGAAATTTAACACCTTTTACTGTAAAAAATCAACCCCTATGTTCATGAGCAAGGATTTACGGTGTTTTTTATTGTAACTGTAAAGTTGCAGCCGAATTCCTTGGGGACGTTGACTCCAGTCATGACTTCTGTTAAGTAATTTCACGTCAGAGCAACATGTATCTATGAATATGGCACTCGATTCGTCGGTTTTGGTTCTAAATCGGCTTTGGCAAGCGGTTAATATCTGCTCCGCGCGCAGAGCTTTCTCGCTAGTCTATTCCGGTCACGCACAAGTGGTGGATACGACGGAGGGTAGTTATCAGACTTTCGGTTTTGAAGAGTGGCGTGACTTATCGCAGGAACAAGAGGAAGGTCCGGACTTTATCCATTCACTCAATTTCAGGATCCGGGTGCCGAAGATCATCGTGCTGATGGTGTTTGATAGACTCCCGCGCAAAGAAGTCAAACTGACCCGGCAGAACATTTTCATGCGGGATCATTTTCACTGTCAGTATTGTAATAAGAAGTTTGACCGCACGGAATTAAATGTCGACCACGTGGTGCCGCGTTCTCGTGGCGGAAAGACGACTTGGGATAATGTAGTCTGTTCCTGCATCAAGTGTAATACCCGTAAAGGCAACCGGACACCCGAACAGGCGCGTATGCCGCTCAAGCGGATTCCCAAAGCACCGCGACCGCGAGCATTCCTGAATGTTTCCATGAACCGGATGGCGCATGAATCCTGGAAGACATTTGTCGACGTGGCATACTGGAATGTTGAGCTGAGTGACTGACGGACGGATCCCGTCGATTAGGTGTATAGCAGCAGCGTGTTATACTGGTTATTATCCGAACCACTGGTAAAGAAACAGATAAACTAACACACCAGTTACAGATACATACAGCCAGATCGGGAAGGTCCAGCGGGCTACAATCCTGTGTTTTTCAAAGCGTCCCCGTATTGCCAGTGTTACCGTCCAGATAATCATCGGCAGATTCACGATTGCCAGGATGGTATGGGTGATCAGAATAAAAAAGTACAGCGAGCGGATGCCGCCCTGGCCGGCAAAGCGGGTGGGGCCAACGGTGAACTTATGCGTGAGGTAGCAGGCCAGGAACACGGCGGAGGTGGTCAATGCAGCTGACATGATTTTCCGGTGCAGGTCCTCATTACCGGACTTAATGGCCGCAAACCCACTCAGCAGCAAAACAGTGGTAATGCTGTTGAGGATGGCATTCACGAGGGGAAGATCGGTGAAGGACATGCTTAAATGAGAGTGGAAAAGTCCGTGGTAACCTACCGGATTAACTCTTTGAGTTTACTTTTGGTCTGCTGGATACCCTCGGCAGTCGTGCCGTCGTAAGCAGCAACAATGTTACTGTCAGTGTCGACAATGTAAATGCGGGTTCCATGGATGAAGGGACCGGCTTCCTGGGCAGTTTCCGGATCGGTTTCCATCACCGCAGAGTAAAAACCGTTCATGGACAGGTCATGAATCGCTTCCTGGTCTCCAGTCAGAAACGTCCAGCGTGACAGGTCGGCATAAAAGCTCCTGGCATATCGGCTGAGCACTTCCGGTGTATCATAGCTGGGGTCGATGCTGAAGGATACGAAATGAAGGTTGGCATCGTCTGTGAAATCCTGGTGGAGCTGTGCCAGGTTGGCAGAGATCATGGGGCAGGGTCCGGGACAGCGGGTGAAAAAGAAGGCAGCCACCCAGTGTTTCCCTTTCAAATCCTCCAGACTGAAAGGTTGGCCCGCCTGGTTGGTCAAGTTGAAATCCGGCACGGACTTTGTGAAATTCCCGGAGGAAACGCTGGAGGTGACAGGTTTCTGATGCAGCAGATAAAAGCCGAAAAAGATGTTGATGGCGACAAAAACAGCCATGACCAAAATCAGCGCTAGTTTGGCTTTTCTGGCTGCTGAGGTGTGGTCGGATGGCCCGCTCGTCTCTTGCTTCATTGGATTAGATAATTTGGTCTTATGCTTAGAATAATAACAGGCTCAAAATATCACCGATTGAATCTTGATCAACTCCCTGAAAAGGATTTAAGTCTTTTCCCCGGTGAATTTAGTAGCTCGTTATCTTCAGCAGTTGCCCTCCAATACCAGGTCGGTCGTGCTCACGTGTATCTTCGGACTCTCGGCAGGACTGATCGGTGTCTGTTTTCATATTGCGATCGGGGCTTTCTTTGATAACGGCATCGGTGCTGTTAAGGAATACAGTTTTGAGAAATTTGCTGTCTGGTCATTTGTCATCATTATGACGACTTCGCTGATTTCCGGCTGGTTATTGACACATTTCTGCAAGGAGGCGGCAGGCAGCGGAATCCCACAGGTCAAACTGGCGTTCTGGAAAGACTTTGGCGCGATCCCGTTCCGGGTGGTCTGGGTGAAATTTATTGCGGGTGTGCTGAGTGTGGGTGGTGGCAGCAGTTTAGGACGTGAAGGACCTTCGGTCCAGCTGGGGGCGGGTATTGCTTCTTATCTGGCAGAAAAGCTGGGGGTCGCCAAACAGGCAAGACGAATGGGTGCCGCGGCAGGAGCTGCTGCCGGTCTGGCTGCGGCATTCAACACGCCACTGGCGGCGATGACGTTTGTGCTGGAAGAGGTGGTGGAAGATATGAACAGCAGGATTCTGGGTGCCATGATCTTTGCTTCAGTGATCGGCGCGCTGGTGGTGCGGGGAACCATCGGGGACCATCCGGCATTTGTGGTGCCTGAAATCGAGCATGTGAGCTGGCAGGTTACCTGTATCACACCGCTGGTAGCGGCGATGGCTGCTCTGACTGGTGTCATTTTCCAGAAGAGTGCCATGAAAATGCGTGCGACGTGCCGGAGTCAGGCCAGGGTGCCCGATTGGATGATGCCGGGCATGGGAGCCTTCTCCACCTGGGTGCTGGCGTTGCTGGTCTTTTACTATTTCGGCCATCTGGGTGTTTTTGGCATGGGCTATACGGATCTTTCGTCAGCGGTAGCGGATAACATGTTATGGTATGTGGCGGGAATTTTACTCGTCGCAAAAATGGCGGCAACGGTGATGAGTTACGGAACCGGCGGATGTGGTGGAATTTTTGCCCCCACGCTGTTTTTCGGGGCGATGTGTGCGGTATTTTTTGTCGGGTTGATTGAGCAGGTCTATCCCATGACTAAAGATGAGCATGTGATGCTGACAGTAATCGGGATGAGTGCTTGTCTGGGTGCCGTGGTGCGTGCCCCGGTGACTTCGATTTTAATTGTGTTTGAGATGACGCATGAATTTGCGCTGATTCCGGGTTTGATGCTGGGGTCTTTGGTCAGCCAGTTTATCGGACGCAAGTTGAATCAGGAGAACTTCTATCAGGAGTTGCTGACGCAGGATGGGGTAAAGCTGGAGCAGATGATTCCTCCGCGGGATTTAAAGTCCTGGCAGAACTATCAGGTATCGGCGATCGCTCGGTTCGACATTATCCTGGCGCATGATCTGAGTCCGGAAGGCTTGAAGCAACTGCTGGATGAGCACGATTACGCCCGTTTCCCGGTGATTCAAGCCGGTAAACTGGCGGGTGTCATGACGCGTCGTGCCGCCCGGACAGCAGCCAGAGAGAATGGGCCACCGGAATTGATGCAGGCCTCCACCTGCCTGCGAACGCAGCGAATTAAGGATATTCAGTTGACACTGATTGAAGCGGAAAGCGGCATGGTAGTCGTGCTGGACCGGGAAGAAGGAACTCCGATTGGGTTACTCACCCTGCATGATCTCCTGCGTGCCGAGCGCAGGCTGGCCTCACAGGCGGAGTGATATAAGTAAAAATTAAAAATGCAGAAGGAAGAAGTAGCGGGTGACTTTTCCAGGCATGCGGAAACTATGTGGCTAACTGGTATACAGCGAAGTTGGCGTGCGGGAGTAGCTGCTGCGATGGCGGCAGGTTTACTGTTGCTGAAGTTTGTGAATCCAGCGGAAGGGGGATTTTCCTTCAGCACCCCTGTTATACAGAGACTCTTTGGGCTGCCTTGTCCGTTTTGTGGGATGACGCGCGGCACCCACGCGCTGTTGAATGGGGAGGTGATGCAGGCGTTGTATCTGAACCTGGCGACAGGGTTAGTGGTTGCCTGTGCCCTGATGCTTGTCGGTGTTTGGGTGGTTGAAGCGATTAGAGGACGGACGCTGGCCTGGTTTATGCCAATGGTGAATGCAGTATTTCGTCGCTGGAAGCTGCTGGCAAGTTTTCTGGTACTGTTCTGGCTGGTGCATTTGAGCATGGCGCTGGTACAGCCGAAACGCGAATTACTGGATCGGGAGGCTCCCTTTTTTCCGGAATTCCTGCTGGAGGCAGTTTCTAAAAAATGAGTCTTGGAGAGACTTGCCACTTGACCATGAAACCAATCTGGCCCAAACCAGAGAGATCATGGCACAGTGGTATTATGCGGCAGACGGAGAGCAGGCGGGACCGGTTGAGGAGACTGAACTTAAAAACCTGTTATCAGAAGGCAAAATCAGTGCAGATACGCTGATCTGGAAGGAAGGCATGGCCGACTGGTCGCCTTTTTCAGCGGTATTCAGCGGTGCAGACGAGGGTGTCACGGCACCGGTTCCAAGTGCTTCCGCATCTCCAGGCCATTCCTCCCCGACATCTGCATCCACTTCTGGTTTCGGTGCGCCGGTTACAGGAACCCAAGCAGCAGATCTGGGACTCAAATATGACTTTGGTGACATACTTTGCTGGGGGGTTGCGATTACCCTGGTTCCCTGTATCGGATTTATCGGATACATCGCGCTGATGGTCATGTTTGTGCTGGAATTTGTAGAACTGAAAAAGTTGGTGGATGCCGGAAAGCTTCCGGAAAGTCAGTATTCCAAAGTGCATCCGGCGCTGTTGCTGATCGGGTTGTTCTGTTGCTCGATTATTTTCTATCCCCTCTTTATGCACTGGAGAAATCAGACAGGTGTCTTCAAGCCTCAGCCCAATGCCGTCTGGTTTGCCATCGTCATTCTCCTGGGATCCATTGCGATCAGTCTTCTGCTCAACGGTGCGAGTGCATTTGCGGATGCTATAAACCAGATGGAGTCGATGTAAGACATGCCATGTCAGCCAATTCGTTGGTCTTGATTCTTGATTTTTGAGTCCGTCACGTAGGGTATCATCCCAATGGAACGATGGTATCTGATCCTGCCCATGCTTTCCGCATTTTTTTATGCGGTTGCGGCTATGGCTCAAAAGCAGGCGATTGCAGCAGGCTATGGTCCGTGGCGATTGACGGCTTTATCCAGCTGGCTGGTTCCCTTGCCGTTCATGTTTTTAATACTTCTGGAGGATGAGATGCGCCTGCCAGATCCGATCTGGCCTCCGCTGATAAGTGGTTTGCTGTTTATGGGTGGACAGCTTTTCACCATCCTGGCCATCACACGTGGAGATGTCTCTGTCTCCACGCCGGTATTAGGCACCAAGGTGATTCTGGTCGTGTTATTCCTGAGTTGGTTCACGGATAAACAGATGGGTGCTGCGATCTGGCTCGCTGCTTTCCTGACTTGCCTGGGCGTCGTTTTTATTCAGGTGGATACGGAAATTGAAAAACGCGGACAGATCTGGTTTACCATCGGGGCATCAATTCTGGCAGCGGCCTGTTTTGCCGGTGGAGATGTGCTGGTGCAGCAGGGTTCGGCAGATCAGGGTTTTTACCGTTTCATGTCCGTCTCGGCGGCTGGCACTTTTGCAGCCGGCTTCGTGCTGCTACCGTTTCTGCGCAAGCCTTTGTGGGACTTTCCTGCGGGAAGCGGGAAGTTTGTATGGATCGGAACGCTGCTGCTATCACTGCAGGCTATGGGAATCGCCTTTGCCGTCGGATATTTTGGAGATGCTGCTGCTAGCAATATTGTCTATAACAGTCGCGGTCTGTGGAGTATCGTGCTGGTATGGTGGGTGGGTCACCGCTTTACCAGCTCCGAGCAGGAAATGGGGCCGCGCACACTGTTGATGCGTCTTATTGGTGCGGCACTGATCCTGTCCGCGATTGTTTTAATCTTTCTTTGATTCTGGCGGTCAGGCTAGGGTTTGTGCTGTTTTATGCATCGCATCCGGGACGTTCTCAGTTTCATCTGGCCATATTCTGCACCTTACCGGGGGCGGTTTTACCTGGGAATTGCGCTGTCTGTCTGCTTTGCCGTCACGAACGGACTGATGTTATTCGGCATGAAAGTAGTGCTAGATCGCCTGAATAAGGAAACGGTTGAGCTGCATCCGGTCGAGGTGGGTGCCGGATTGCTGGGTCAGCTGAATGCCTGGAAGCAGGCACTGGAAGTTCAGCTGGGAAGCTGGCTGCCGCTACCTGGTGAAGAGGTGCAACTCGCCGGAGTGCTGGTGCTGGTGGGCTTGTTGGCCGGCACGGCCGGACTGCGGGGAGTATGCAATTATCTGAGCAGTTACTGCATGCGCTGGAGCAGTGAGCACACCATTCGTGACCTCAAGCGCACGGTGCTGGCAAAGGTGCAATCCCTCTCGCTGGATTATTTCAATCAGTCCGCGATGGGAGATATGCTGACACGAATTGACATTGATACAGTGGCATTGAATAAAGCCTGGGGACTGGCTCTGACCGATCTGATCCGCCAGCCACTGACGTTCATCGTAACGCTGGGAACGATTATTTTTCTCGTGGATTTCCGGTTGACCGTAATGGCGCTTGTTTTCTTTCCGGTCTGCGTGTTGCCCGTTGTCATCCTGGGCAATAAAGTGCGCCGTCATGCCAAACGCAGTCGTGAAACCGGTGTGCAGCAGTCGTCTCGGCTGATTGATTTCTTCTTTCATATCCGGACGGTAAAGGCGTATGGCCTGGAGCAAATGCAGCAGGAGGAATATGATGCAACCAGTCAGCGTATCGCTCAGGCCAACCTGAAGCGGGACAATGCGTTTACCATGGTAAATCCGATCATTGAGACGGTAGCAGCGTTGGGATTTTGCGTGGTATTACTGGCGGCTTTTGTGCTGGGCAGTCCACTGACAGATCTGGCAACGTTTCTCATTGGTTTCTTTCTGGCCTACACACCGCTGAAACGGCTGGGAACGGTAAACAACAATTTTCAGGAAGCGTCGGTGAGTGCGGACCGTTTGCAGAAAGTGCTGGCCCTGGAACCAACTGTGCATGACCATCATACTGGAAAGCAGGCGGTTCCTTTGCATCAGGCACTGGAGTTTTCCGAGGTTTGCTTTGCCTATAACAAAGATGAGCCGGTGCTGAAGGGAATCTCCTTCACCCTGGGACAGGGAGAGTTTATCGGGCTGGCCGGACCGAGTGGTTCGGGCAAGAGCACGCTGATTAATCTGATCCTGCGCTATTATGACCCAACGGCTGGGGAGATCCGTTGGGACGGGACAGATCTCAAAGTATTTTCTATCGATTCGCTGCGCCGGAATATCGCGCTGGTAGGACAGGATGTGGCGGTTTTTGATCGCACCGTCCGCGAAAATATTGCTTTTGGATTACCGGATGCCAGTGATGCTGCTGTTCGGCATGCAGCAGAATTTGCCTGTGCCGACGAATTCATCCGTGAGATGCCGAATGGCTATGACACGATTTTAGGCGAACAGGGTACCCGGCTCTCGGGTGGCCAGAAGCAGCGGATTTCTATCGCCCGTGCCTTCCTGCGGGATGCCAGGCTGCTGATTCTGGATGAGGCCACGGCGGCACTGGATTCCAGTTCGGAATCCAGGATTCAGGAGGTAATCAACCGACTCTCTGCAGACCGTTCCGTGATCGCAATTGCCCACCGGCTGGCAACCTTGAGTCATGCAGACCGAATTTTGGTGCTGGATCAGGGAGAAATTGTCGAATCAGGAGGTTATTCGGAACTACTGGCCCGGGGAGGGGTATTTGCCCGGCAGGCTGCCTTACAAGGTATCTTCCAGCGGAAAGCAGTTTAAAAGTAATGCGAAGAATTACTTGGAATATCTGGATCATTAGCCTTTAATGCCGAACTTTTAGTCATGGGATTAAGTGAGCAGGATAAAGTAGAGCTTCAGGAATCATTCCGGCGCTGTCGCCCTGGAACGCTGGAAGCGATATATGAATACCGGGAGTCTGGTAGTGCAGAATCTCTGGAAACCGTCGTATATGGAATCATTGACCGTTACATGCCGCCGGAATCCCCGATGAAAATTGATGATGCAGACGATGATACCCTGCTGGCGGACGATCTGGGAATCGATTCGCTTACGATGCTGGAAATTGTGCTTTCCATTGAAGAGGCGCTGGCTGTCAGAGTGGATGATTCCGAGCTCCAGAACATACGCACGTTAGGTGAAGTGAAGGAGTATCTGAAAGGAAAAGCCGCCGGATCGGACAGCGCTACCGCTGAAATCACGCAAAGCAAATCCTATCAGCGTGAGAATATCGAATTAATTCTGCCGCAACAGCCGCCTTTCATGTTTCTGGATCAAGCAGAAATCAAGGGGGAAGTCACGAAAGCCGCCTATACCCCGGATGCCCATGAAACTTTTTTTGAAGGACATTTCAAGGATGAACCCGTGCTGCCCGCCAGTATTCTGTTTGAATCGATGGGACAGGCAGGCTGTCTTTATGTGTTAGAGAATGAGGAAGCCCGTTCCCAGTTCACTTCTTCCGGAAAAATCTACTTTGCCTCCATGGATGGAGCCCAGTTTTACCGCAAGGTTGCACCGGGTGAAAAAGTTCGGATGGAAGTAAAACTCAAGTCGTTGCGTCCACCGCTGGCCATCTTTTCAGCCAAGGCGGAAGTTAAAGGTGAAAAAGTAGCCACCGTCCGTGAACTGGTGCTGGTATTCGGAGAGATGGCCGATCAGGTAGATGAAGTAACGGAATCAGCACCACACTAGTGGACTTTTGTCACCGCAGACGGCAGTGTTGCCACGGATTGACCGTGGTCAGTCATTTCAAACAGGCGTCCGAAGCCGACAAACCTGGCTTTGTGCTTGTATCCGCCTAGCATGCTGCGGACCCCTCCCATATCAGCGTTCGGGTCAAAACGGTAGATACCGACTCCGCCTGCTCTACCACTAGAGGAACCGGCCATGCGGGGTATGCCTTTCTGGTCCCGACCCAGATAAATCATGACGTGTGTAATTGGCGGACTGCGTTTAATATCGTAGGTCCATTCCCAGAAAACGAGGTCGCCGGATGCCATCTGATCCAGCAGTTTTTCAGTGTCGACCTTACCATTATGCCATGGGGCCCGGGTGATCCTGCCAACTTGATCCAGTTCCCAATACTGGCCGGAGGCCACCCGTGAAATTTCAAGTCCCCACGCGTCCTGGGCGATGTAGCGAACCGTGTTGGAGCAATCCATCATCCACGGCTCCCGCTCTCCCGGCAGACGCACTTTTTCGCGATATCGGATGTTTTTACTGTCCAGCCAGCGAACCGTCTGCATGAGCTCTCCGAACTGGGCGCGTGTCAGCTGCGCTGCAGCTTCCGGCAGCAGCGTGAACATACAACTAATTAAAAGCAGGGACTTAAACAATCTTAACATATTACGCAAAATAAAGTAATAAGTGCCAGATGGCAAATATGAAATGTAAGTCACCGAATTCTCCGTTCATGCAGAGACCCGGTTATCAAAAAAATCAGCCTGATGTGGTTACTGGTTGTCCTGAAAATTTCATTCCAGTAACACCGTGTCCTCATGTTCATAGGCTGGAGCACACATGCAGAGTAGAACGAGTTCCATGTCGCCCGTATTCCAGATTTTATGTGGTGCTCCGGGTGGAATAGCAATGCCGTCCAGCTCAGAAACTTCACGAAATTCCTCTCCTATCTTAATTTTTCCGCTACCTTTAAGGATATAGTATATTTCTTCTGAATTTGGATGGTAGTGTTCCGCAGTAGAGCCATTTACGGGCACAGAGGCTTCCGCTAGACTCTGTTGCCGGATAACGGAATTGCGGTATGCCAGGATCTCGCGAATGGTGGAGCCATCCTTGGTGGTAAAGGCAGTGGTGTCGTTTCGATTGACGATGTCCATGTCAACAGCCTATCACAGAATAGAACATGATGACACTGGAAGAGCGACTGGATACTTATTTTTCGCAGCGGCCTGAAATCGGAGCAGCTGCTTTTGTGGCACCCTCTGCGGATATCAGTGGAGCGGTGACTTTGGGCCCGCAGAGCAGTGTCTGGTACCAGTCTGTTTTGCGGGCAGACATCAACCCGATTACAATCGGCACCGGCACTAATATTCAGGATGCCAGTGTGCTGCATCTGGCGGACGAATTTGGTGTCGAGATTGGCGACTATACCACGGTCGGACATCAAGCCATGGTGCATGCCTGCCAGATTGGCAATGAGTGTCTGATCGGAATGGGGGCCACGATTCTGGATGGTGCGGTGATCGGTGACCAGTGCATTATTGGAGCCCGCAGTCTGGTCACTAAAGGGATGGTGATCCCGGACGGTTCATTAGTTTTCGGCAGCCCAGCAAAAATAATTAAACCGCTTTCGGTCCAACAACGAAAAGAAATCCGTCATTGGGCCGAGAAGTATATTCAAGTGGCACAGCGGCATGCCGGGAAATCATGAATTGCCAGTCATGAGAACTGTTTTTTGAGTTGGAAGCCTGCCGGTTAAGATTATATTGCCTTGAAAGTTCTGTGGTGAAACAAAGAAGGATACCGGTTGGACCGGGCACAGGAAACAGGTGAATCCAATGTCATTCCCATCCGATATTCAGGGACTGTTGATAGATCTGGATGGTGTTCTCTATGTGGGAGAAACGCCGGTTCCCGGGGCACAGCAAGTGCTGAGGGAACTGGAGCGAAAGGGAATTCCGCGTCGCTTTCTGACCAATACGACCACACGTAACACGATATCGGTCGTGCAAAAGCTGCAGCGGCTCGGGTTTCATGTCCGGGAAGAGGATGTTTTCAGTCCTATCACCGCCACGGTCCGCTTCCTGGAGTCTCAGGGTGATCCTACCGTTTTTCCTGTGGTTAGGGATAGTGTGCTGCCAGCGTTTTCCGCATTCAAAGTCGGCGCTTCCTGCCCGGATTATGTGGTTATCGGTGACATCGGAGCAGCATGGAGTTTTCCCCTGGTGAATACGATTTTCCTGCATTTGCACGCAGGAGCTGAACTGATCGCCATGCATAAAAACAAGTTTTTCCAAAGCGAGGAAGGCTTACTGGTCGACATCGGAGCATTTGTGGCAGGCCTGGAATACGTCAGCGGGAAAGAAGCAAAGATTATCGGAAAACCCAGTCATGCATTTTTTGAAATTGCATTGAAATCGCTCAACTTGCGTCCTGAGCAGGTGGCCATGATCGGCGATGATATTGAAACAGATGTCGGTGGCGCCAGGCGATCCAATATCCATGGAATTCTGGTAAAGACGGGCAAATACAGGGAAGGTGGTCTGGAAAGTGCTGCCTATGCGCCGGATGCAGTGATGGACTCGTTTAGCGACTTGTTTGATCACATTCCATTTTCGAAGATGCGTTGATTCATAACCTCTGCAGGATATCGCTCCCTTTGCGGTGGTGCGGCTTGAAACACGCAGGAAGGTAAACCCTTCATTCAAGCGGTAATTCAAATTTTACACGTCCATGATCGCGGGAGATCAGCTGGAAGCCGAATTTATCCAGCACTTTGCGCATGGGTAAATTACTGGCCAGTGCTTCGGCCCAGAGTGCCTTCAATTTTCGTTCACGAGCAGTTCGGATCAGTTCCTGCATCAGGCAGGTGGTGCAGCCGAGCTGTCGCTTGCTTTCGCGCACGACAAACGCTAACTCGGCGTGGTGATTGTCCGGATCCAGGCAGTATCGTCCTACGGCGTGAATAACCGTCTGTTTTTCCCTGACCTCCAGCAGTGCCAATGCACAATCCTGTGTCTGATTCACCGCTACAAGTTTTTCAGCATCTGCCTCTGACATTACCCGCACCGGGTGACCATAGCGCTGGTAGATCGTATCCTGGCTGTGGGAATAAAAGAATTCCTGCAAATGGTGCAGGTCTCCCGGCTGGAGTGAACGGAGTAAGTATTCGCCATCCGGCAAATGCATCATTCGATTAACGGGTTCAGCGATCATCTGACTATCTCCAGTCTATTTGAGATAGTATAAATACATTCTAATATTTCAATAATTTTTTAATAAGAAATTTTAATATAAAACAAGGGTTGCTGAGGCAGGGAAGCTGAGTCAAGTTGATAGAGTGTTGAAGATCTTCGGCTATCAGGTAACCGGCTGGAAGGGAATCGTACTCCGGTTGCTGGTTATCTATCCGATGGTTATCTATTTCACCTTACTGCTTATGGTTACATTCATGCGCGATTCGCTGGTATACCCCGGAGCTTCGATGTATCAGCATCTGAAGCTGGGCGAACCGGTTTTCAATCATGCGGTGGAGGAAGCCGGAGTAACACTATGGCAGACAGAGAATGGCCAGTATCTGGGGTTGAAGCGGACCACAACTGATCCGGAAATGAGATGGTTGATCTTTTACGGCAACGGGGATGTCGGGTTGCGGGCGACCGGTTGGTTTGAGACGCTGGGACGTCATCTCTCGGATCGGCAATGCGATTTTTATGTGCTGGATTATCCGGGTTACGGACCGCAATCGGGCAAAACGGGCGAGCAGGCCATTGTGGATCTGACCCGGCTGGCAGCCGCTGCGATTCCAGCAGACGGTTTGCCGCTGTATTTTTTCGGGCAGTCGATGGGAGCTGGTGTCTCATGTCGACTGGTGACAGAGCCGGAATGGAAAGAACGGGTCAGTGGCTTGTTTTTGACCAATCCATATACTTCGCTTATCGCAGCATCCCACCAGTATCTGAAGAGTCTGGTTGGTCCTTTCTATAGACTCTTTCCGGTCGAGATGATCCAGCGAGACCGCTATGAGTCCGTAAAAAATATCCAGTCCTTTACAGGGCGGGTGGTGATTATTGCGGGAGAGCTGGATACTCTGACCCCCGCGTGGATGGCGGAGGAGTTACAGCAGGAAATATCCGGAGCAAGCCGGCTCTGGATTCAAACCGGTGTAGGACACTATACCGTGCCGGAACCCTATGCCAAGTGGCAGGAACTGATGGATTTTCTGGTTGGAAGTCAGAAACCCGTCGGCGAGCTCAGATCGAGCCGTTAAGGCTCAAGAATGAGGAAGTAGGCGATCGCCGGATGTCGGTTCTCCTTTCTTAATTTTTCCTTCTTACATCTAACTTGATTTTCCGGATATCAGCGAAGCTGCCGGTCGGGAGCTGTCTGAGTTGAGGCAGCACTGCGATGATGCGGCGGGCCGCTTCCCGCGGCTGCGGCATATGCTCGGTGCCACGGGCATCCAGTAATTTTTGAATACTGGGGTATTGCGCAGTATCTACTTCATCACATAAATAGTCCTGCATCGCAGTGTCGATCAGACCGGGGGCAAAAGCGGTAAAGTGTGTTTCGGGCCATTCCTGTGCATAAAGTTTGGTAAACATATTCAGCGCAGCTTTAGAAATGGAATATCCGTTCCAGCCCCGGCTTCCATTGACGGCGGCCCCTGAGGAAATGGTGAGCACTTGTTCCACTTGAATTCCGGTGTCACGCAACACATCCAGAATGATCTTATTCGACCAGACATTGATATCCATCTGGATACGCAATTCCTCCACGGGCGAGTCTTTCAGGTCGCGCACCAAACCCAGGACTCCTGCATTGAGATAAACGATCTGGAACGAAGTCACGGACTCAAAAAAGGAGGATAATTGACCCGGAGCGGACGACAGTTCAGCCAGATCAAGTGCGAGGAAATGAAAGCAGGGGTGATCAATCAGGTCACTGGGGGTGCGACGACTCAGCCCGTAGACAGTGTAGCCTTGATCGAGATATACGTCAGCCAGACCATGGCCCAAACCGGAGCTGACACCCGAAATGAAAACATTCATACCGCCAAGTTAATCTGCAAAAAGCAGAAAGCACAAAACTTTAAGGACGGGTTTGTGGTCTGAAGTCGCTGGCAAAACGGCTTTTCCGGGTACTGCTTTGACCAGGGCGTCGCATGGTATGCAGGTAAATTTTGCATTTTGCATTCTGCGCTCTTAGCTTAATGGGGTGGACATGGAAGCCCAGAAACAGCTCCGCACCCGACCGAAACGGCGGGTGGTGATGCGGCAGCGATGGGAGCAATTGCTGTTTGTGCATTGGGAGGTCAACCCGGATCTGATTCAGGCCACGCTGCCGGAAGGTCTGGCGGTGGACACGTTTGAGGGCAAAGCCTACCTGGGTTTGGTTCCTTTTTTCATGCGAGAGGTGCGGCCGGCGTTCCTGCCGAGCCTGCCCTGGATATCGGATTTCATGGAATGTAATCTGCGCACCTATGTGGTGGGCCCGGATGGTCCGGGAGTGTGGTTCTACTCGCTGGATTGCAATCAGCCGATCGCCGTGGCAGTGGCGCGCCATTTATTTCAGCTATCCTACTATCATGCGGAGATGCAGGCGGACCGGAGCGAAGCAGACTGGGTGGATTATATCACCAGGCGTCTGTATAAATCTTCATTACGACACAGGGAAAAGACAAGTCACTACCGCTATCGTGCCGGTTCGGAACAGACTGCGCGACCAGTGGCACCTGGCAGTCTGGAGTTTTTCTTAATTGAGCGTTACCAGCTTTATTCTTCAAATTTCAGAAGGAATATTCTGTATTCAGGCCAGGTCTGGCATGAACCCTATCAAGTTATTCCAGCAGAAGTCAGCGTCTTGGATGACCATCTGGTGGAGGTGGCCGGCTTTAACCGGCTTGAGCAGCCTCCGGAGTGCATGCATTATTCCGCCGGAGTCCAGGTATCGGTCTATGGACTGAAACGATGCTGAGGCGGTGGCCGTCTACTTGGTCTTGAGTGTCACAGTGCCGTTCCAGCTTTCATCCGGCGGGTAGAGGATATAAGCATCGGATGCATCCAGATAGATATCGGTGATGTGGTCGTCCGGATAGGTCTGCTTGAACTCAATAAAATGATCTTTGGCTGCTTTGAAGTTGCGACCGAGAAACTCCTGATAGGCTTGCTGATAGATTGCAATGACGTCCGGATCCCACTTTTCGGAGGGGGTGTCATGTGCATGCAGCACCTCGTAGGCCGTGACGGGTTTGGTTTTTCCTTTCACAATCAGGCTCCCAACCGGTCGGCAGAGAAAGTCGTCTTCAACCAGTTCATAGACATTTTCGCCGATGATGAGGTCGGTCCGGTATTGTTTGGTGACCCCTTCCAGCCGGGCCGCCAGATTGACTGCATCGCCAATCACCGTAAACTCCTGCCTCTGTCTGGCTCCGATGTTTCCGACCAGCACGGTTCCGTGGTTCAGCCCGATTCCAATATGGAACTCAGGTCGCCCGTCCCGATTCCATTGCCGGTTCAGATCAACCAGGCGGGAACGCATGGCCAGCGCCGCTCTCAGCGAGTTACCGGCATCGTCCGCCTCGGATTCGCTAATCACATCGCCCCAGACGGCCATCACGGCGTCGCCGATAAACTTGTGCAAGGTTCCCTTGTGATCGTTCACTGCACCCACCATTTCTTCAAAATATTCGTTCAACTGAGTCACCAGCGTCTCTTCATCCATGGATTCGCTCAGCGTGGTGAAACTGCGTATGTCGGAAAACAGAATCGTGACCGGTTTACGGACGCCACCCAGTTTGATGTTGTCCTGATTTTCCAGCAGTTTGTCCATCACTGCATCATCCATGTAAGAGGCGAAAACACTGCGTAACTGCTGCTTGGAATACATCTGCCGGATCCAGTTGAGCACCAGCGCCCCCAGATGCACCAGCATGAACCCGACTGCGGTCCAGAAAGATGGAATAATCAGGTTTTGGAAGTTGAAGAAATAGAGCACCACCAGCGTGAACGCCAGCAGTGTGATCATGGGGATACCAAGGATAATGGAGACACGTTCCGTTGAAAAAGGCAGCAGTGTCATCCAGCAGACCAGCAGGAATGCGATGACCGTAGTCTGGCGTGGCAGGATGCTGAGATAGTCCTCATTCAGGATATTATCCAGTGCCTGCAGATGCGTGTAGACGGGTGGCGTGCCGGATTCCAGAGGGGTGTTGGCCTGATCCATCAGTCCTTGTGCCGTCACTGCTGAGATAATAATTTTATTTTCCAATTCAGGAAAATCATCTGGAAATGGGGTCCCCTCATTCTTGTTGGCATACAGATCTTCGGCGATCTTGAAAAAAGAGGAACTCGGAACAGAGACGGGCGTGCTGTAGTTGATCAGCAGTTCTCCGCGCTGATTGATCGGAATGCGCAGGGGCTGTTCACCGGGTATGATCAGCTGCCTGCCCAACTCAACCGTGACGGATTCCTCGGTCAGGTTGCGCGCGCGTAGCAGCAACTGTGTCACAAAGGAAGCGTAGAGCCTGTCTTCAATCCGGATGACCATGGGCATGCGACGGCGGGTGTTATCGCCACCGGTAGTAGGTGCGGTGTCCGTGAAGCCGATGTGGCTTTCATAACGCAGCAGTGGCAGCGGAACCAGCAGGTTGTCGATCTCGTCGCTGCCGGGCACCTGGTAGACGTCACCGATGACGGTTTCGATGGGGCGGGTTTTACCCAGGTCGATTTTGCCCTGGCGGATGCCTTGCTGCACGTCCTCCTGGGCATATCCGGCCAACACCACCCGGCCCAGTTTGTTCAGGCTCTCGGCCAGATACTCGTTGCGTGAGTCGGCCCGGGCAGTCGCTGCCAGATAGTTATCGCGCCGCAATTCGCGTCGGTCGGCAAAAATAATATCCAGCCCGACGGCGGCCGGATTGACGATATCCAGCAGGTAGAGCAGGCCGCCGGGAACGTTACGTGGCCAGGGCCAGCCGCCCAGTCGGTCAAAAGAAGGCTGGTCAATTTCAAACAGGTAAAGGTCCTGGCTTTCCCGCTCGGACCCGGTCCCATGAGCCTGATTGAAACGCCAGTCAATGGTCAGATTCTCCAGCCGGTCCATGATCGGATGGTCGGCTACAATCAGATAAATTCCGACGACAGCGAGCGGCGCAATCATGCCGTAAGCCTTGTCTTTAAGCCAATCAATCGGATTTTTCATGAAAATCAGCAAATTCCCCCCAACAGAAGAGTCCTGAAAGGGCGATTCTACAATAAAAAAATGTGTTTTTTACGCAAAAAAAGTTCATCTTTGTCGTACACAGAGCGAGTGACTTGTGGATAATGTAGAGAATAGATAAATCTCGATGAATCAGAGGTTTCCAAACTATGTGGTGCATGCGGCTTTTTCGAACCAGCAAGCGGACGCCAACCCGGCTTTGCCGGATTTGCGCGCTGGTGCTTGTCATGCTGACTCCGGGCACCTTGCGGGCTAATCCCAGCGGCGGCCAGGTGACTTCCGGCCAGGCTGCGTTTGTGACCAACGGCAATACGCTTAACATCACGACCAGTGACCAGGTTTCCATCAACTGGCAGAGTTTCTCGATTGCCGCAGGTGAGACCACGCAGTTTTTCCAGCCCGGCAGTCAGTCGCTGGCGATCAACCGGGTAGTCACCGGAAATCCGTCTGCACTCTACGGCACCTTGCGCGCCAACGGCCAGATCATGCTGATCAACCCGAACGGAATTGTGGTCGGTGCGGGTGGAGTCATTGACACCGGCGGTTTCTACGGATCCACACTGGATTTGCCGGATAACGATATTTTCAATGGCAATTGGGAATTTTCCGGTGGCCAGGAAAATGTCACCATCGAAAATTTCGGAAGCATCCATGCGAATGGTGGCGATGTCGTGCTGATTTCGCGTGAAATCCACAATGCTGGCTCAATCACGGCACCCGATGGCAAGGTGGCGCTGGCAGCTGGCAAGGAAGTGCTGCTGGCGCGTAAGGATGATGCGACCCAGGGCATCTACGTGCGACCCGAAGCGGGCTCCGGATCCATCACGAATTCCGGCACGATTCAGGCGATGGAAGTCGAGATGGAGGCGGCGGGTGGCAACCCGTATGCGTTTGCGATCCAGAATACCGGCACGGTGCGGGCGGTGGGCTTCGACAAGTCCGGTGGCCGGGTGCGGCTGCTCGGGCATGAGGGGATGATCAAACTGGCGGGCGAGATTAAAGCCGGGATCAAGGATAAAGTCGCTGACGTCGTGGACCAAGTCGGCGGATTGGTCGAAGTGACCGCACCGGAGATTCTGGTGGTGGAAGGCACGACGGTCGAAGCTCAGGGCCTGTTGGGTGGCGGAAAAATATTCATAGGTGGTAACGTGCGTGGAGCAGGGCCGCTGCCGACTGCGGAGAATGTCGTGATCGAGCAGAACGCGGTGTTTAACGCGGATGCGATCCAGAACGGTAACGGCGGTGAGATTGTCGTTTTTGCGGAGGACTCGGTGCGGATTGAAGGATCCTTCTATGCCCGCGGTGGTGCGGAGGGTGGTGACGGGGGCTTCATCGAAACGTCCGGCAAGCAGACCTGGCAGTTTGATAACTGGCTGGTCAATGTGGATGTCTCGGCAGCCCATGGCCAGGGAGGAGAGTTTCTAATCGATCCGAATGACATCAACATCGTGACCACGGCCGGATCGCCTGTGACGGATCCGACCAGTGCCAACACTTTGAACGACGCGGACATTGCCGCATTCCTGGCGACTGGCAGTCTGACCATTGAGACCGACAGTGGTGCCACGGGGGGCAATGGAGATATTACGTTTGCGGCCGGTACTTCGATCATCTGGTCCGACAACAACTCCTTAACCGTTAACGCGGATCGTGACATCACACTGGCCGCCGGAGCGGTTATTACCAGCACCGGAGATGGTAATATCACGCTGGATGCGGATCGGTCGATCACCCTGACCGCGGGAGCCACCACGGTTTCCGCTACGGGCACAGGAGATATCACGTTTAGCGCGAATTCCGGTAATGCGGCCAGTACGGTGGACGGCATCGCCATCCGCGCCGGCTCGACCATCAGTACCAATACGGGCAACATTACCATGACCTCCAATGGTGGAACAGGAGCCAACATCGAAGCCATCGTGCATGACGGAGCAACCATCAGCAGTGTATCCGGTGCGATCAACCTGACCGGCACTGCCCAGGCCGGTGGCCAGCAGGGTATTTTACTGATTAATGGCGCGCAGATTACCTCCAGCGGATCTGCCAGCATCACGCTAAACGGAACAGGATCTGCGCTGGAGGGGATCGGTATTACGAACGGCACCATCGGTGGGGCTTCCGCCTCAGGTGCCATCACGCTCAATGCGGATGTGGTGAACATCGATACCACCAACGGCACGGTGCAGGGCACCGGCGCACTGGTGATTGCTCCTCAAACCGCCAGCACGACTATTGGTCTGGGCGGGGGCACAGGTACGCTGAATCTGACTACGGATCAGATCAACCGGATCCAGGACGGCTTTGCTTCGGTCACCATCGGGGATACCACTGCCGGCACGGGTGCGGTGGACATCGACGGCGGTACTTTCGTGGATAACGTGACGATTGCCGGTGGATCCATCGCAGTGACCGGTTTAAATGCCGGAACCAACACAGCTACGCTCACCGCCCGCACCGGCGCGATTACGGATGGCGGGGATGTGGCAACGGATGTGACTGGCTCTACCGTCACTTTGAATGCCGCGGGTGCGATTGGAGCGTTTGGAGATCAGCTTTCCGTTGCTGCGGATAGTCTGGTGACCGATACCTCTGGTGCGGGCGGCGATCAGTTTATTTCTGAAACCGATGGCTTGACCGCTATTGCTTTGAACGCTGGGACTGGGGATGTGGCATTAATTTCCGGAGGTGCGATTACGGATACGGATGGAACTACCGATATCACCGCGGCGGATGTCACGCTTTCTGCCGGAGGCAACATCGGAACATCTGCCAACCCTCTCAATACCGCTATTTCACAGGTCGCCGCACAAGCCACTTCTGCAGGTGACATTCACTTGTCCAATACGGGTGCGCTGACGGTAGCCACTCTCAATGGCCTGGTAGGCATCGCGACGACGGGCAGTGATATCGGACTGACCTCCACCGGGAATATCAGCATCAGTTCCAACCTGCTGGCGCGGAACAACGGAAACATTACGGTGACTTCAGGTGGAACCATTACCACAACTGCCGATGTGAAAAGCGTGGCAGCCACGACCGGTTCCACCGGCGATGGTTCGGGCAACATTACTTTCACTGCGGATTCCATGACGCTGACATCCGGCAGCATTTCCGCTACCGGCGGGGGAATCCTGACCCTTGCCCCGCAAACCGCTGCGACCAGTATCGGGCTGGGCGGTGGTGCGGGAACGTTGAATCTGGTTTCCAGTGAACTGGCGTTATTTGCCGATGGCTTTAGCTCCATTGTGGTCGGTCTGGCGGCCGGGACCGGTGCCGTAACCTTGGGAACATTCACCATATCCGATCCGCTGACGATTGCCGGTGGATCTTCACTCACCGGAACCAATACTGGCAACACCTTCACAGTGAATGCTGCGGATGGGGGAACGATCATTGAAAATACCAGTGGATTCGGTTCCACCGTAACCTGGGCCAACATCGGAACGGTGACCGGAGGAAACGGGAATGATATCTTCAACTTTGTCTCCGGTGGCAGCTTGAGCGGCAACCTTTCCACCGGCACCGGCACCAACAGCGTAAACTTCACCGATGCGGCGCTGGATCTGACCGGCACGTTGATCACCGGCAACCTTTCCGGTGGCGGGACGGATACCCTGTCCTACGCCAACCAGACGGAGACGATTAACATCAATCTGCAGAACACCGGCCAGCCGGGAGTCGGCGGAACGGTGAGTTCGATCGAGTCGTTCATCGGCGGGGCGGGAACGGACGATACCTTTACCGGATCGAACACTGCGACCACCTTCACCATTAATGCGGCCAACGCAGGTACCGCCGGCAGCATCAGCTTCAGCGGATTCGAGAACCTGACCGGTGGCAGCGGGGGTAACACCTTCGACTTCACCTCGCCGGGCAGCCTGAGCGATAACCTGACTACCGGCAGCGGCACCAATTCCGTGAACTTCACCGATGACACCTTTGTATTCAATACCACCATCATCGGGGGGAATTTGGTAGGCACTGGCACGGCGGATACGCTGAGCTTTGCCGGGCAGACCGAGGCGGTTACGGTGGACTTGGATAATACCGCGATCGGGGGCACCTTCGGTGTCGCAGGTGTGGTGGATGCGGTCGAGCGCTTTGTGGGCGGGAATGGTAGCGACACCCTGCTGGGATCAGATACCGCGACGACTTACACCATCAATGGTGCCAATACCGGTTCTGCGGGATCGGTCAGTTTTACTTCCTTTGAAAACCTCACCGGCGGCACGGGTAATGATACCTTCAACTTTACCACCAACGCCGGAAGCATCACCGGCAACCTGGACACGGGCGCCGGGAACAATACGGTAAGCGTGACCGACGATGCGTTTGATCTGAGTGGCGGAGATGTCATCGGAGGAAACCTGATTGGAGGAACGGGAACCGATACCTTGAGTTTTGCCAACCAGACCGAAGCAGTAACCGTAGATCTTCAGACGACCACAAATACGAGTGGCGTCACAGGAACGGTAACGTCGATCGAAACCTTTATCGGGGGCTCGAATACAGGAGACACCCTAACCGGCAGCGACACAGCGACGACGTATACGATCAGCAGTGCCAACGGGGGGTCGACGACCGGGGGAGCTGCGATCAGCTTCAGCAGTTTTGAAAACATTACCGGTGGCAGTGGAGGAGACACGTTCAACTTCACGACGGCAGCGGGGTCGATCAGCGGGACGCTGACGACGGGCAGTGGCACCAACGCG
>JBCDJI010000001.1:0-235331 GCA_038748025.1 Verrucomicrobiota bacterium | reverse complement strand
TGTTAATGGGTGTGCGAATGAATTCGGGGATTCGCATCCTTGCTACCTGTTCCTGATGGCACCGTCAGAAAAGGTCGCACGTCCGTGCGGCTCAGTCAGATTTCAAATTGTTTTAGTTTGAGCCTGCTTTGCCGCGTCAAAGTATATACCGATACCTGGCGTGACCGGTATTTCTGGCCAGTGGCCAGTGCTGTTCTCAGCAGTGCGGCAAATCAACGAGGATACGCTTCAGTGTGAGCAAGGGAATGTCCGGCTATTGCCTTTGAGGGCTTACTGGAATTTGTAAACAACTGCCGTATTCAGCTGAATATCGTTTTTCTTGCGACCTGCAGCGGGCTGATTGTCGTAGATATCCTTGGCACCGAAGCGCAGGCTGAAGCTTTCGGTAATAGCGGTTTCAATTCCTAATTCGGCTTCCAGAATCCAGTCGTCTGTATCCTCTGCATTCACAAGGAATTCGGAATTCTGGAACAGTTTGGCCCATTCATTGATCTGCCACTCCAGTTCCTGTCCAACACGACCACGGAAACTGTGCTCCGGATCCTGATCTTCCAGTTTTTCGATCACATAGGCCGGACCTGCTTCAAATGAAAGATCCAGCTGTTCTTCGTCGATGAACGTATATCCCAAACCCGGGCTTAGCGTGAAACGGTAGTCGAGATCTGCAATGGCATCGCGACGACCATTGAGCAGCGTGTACCAGTAGAGGCGTTCGTGAATGTCACGTCGGTAGTCAGCCTGTCCTTCGAGGTATTCGGAAGTGGAGGTGCCCTCGTTTTCACCCGCCTCGGCAGCTAGGGCCAGAATAAGACGATCGACTTCGGTCGTGCGCTTGCTTTTAACCTCTCCTTTAACACGATGGGAGTCGTTGTTACCACGAGAAAGGTTTGCACCGAGGGCGATTTCGGTTTCCCAGATGCGTTCGGATTTGGGTTTGAGATCCGGGGTGGCACTGGCTGGAGTTTGCGGAGCGGGAGGTTGTTTCAAACGTGCAATCTCCTCCTGCATCTCCTTAATTTTGACATTCTGGTTCCGGAAGCCCTCGCGCAGAGCCTCGTTTTTCTGCTTAAGTTCGGCAATTTGCTGAAGTAACTGTGTTTCGGTTAGCGGATCAGCTGAAATGGGCAATGCGAACAGCAGAGTGAGCAGGGCGGTGCAAGTGAGGCTGGATTTGTTGATCATTGTAAATGTATTGAGGTTAAGTTCAAAAAAAGAGCCTTCCGTGAGGAAGGCTCTTTGAAAGCAGTTAACGGGAAAAATTACTGGGTCTCCGCAACATGAATGCGTCGGTTCTTTTTGTCAAAGTTGACGGTGCCATCCTTGAGTGCAAACAAGGTGTGGTCACGACCGATGCCGACATTGTTGCCGGGGTGGAAGCGGGTGCCACGCTGACGCATGATAATGTTTCCGGCGATGACCGACTCACCGCCGAATTTTTTCACCCCGAGGCGTTTGCTGACACTGTCGCGTCCGTTCTGAGTGCTTCCCTGTCCTTTTTTATGTGCCATGAGTTTGTTCCGGTTAAGTAATTTTAGGCGCTGATCTTATCCACTTTGACCCGGATACGACGTTGGCGGTGCCCCACCGTGCGATGAAAGCCTTTGCGGCGTTTGAAATGGAATGCAACCACTTTATCACCCTTGACTTCGCCGATCACATCCGCAGTGACTTTTGCCCCGGAAATGGTTGGTTTTCCGACAGTGACGTTGTCACCTTCACCGACGAGAAGAACGTCTTCGAAAGTTGTTTTCATACCTTCTTCGGCATCAAACAATTCAACGTCGAAGGTTTGACCTTCGCTCACTTTATATTGCTTTCCGCCGGTTTTAATTACTGCAAACATAGTTAAATCCTCTTTGAGAGCTGAGTATGCTGCCTGAAAGCGGATCGGACTCAAGGAAAAAGATGGTTATTTTCCTGAATTTTTCCAGATTCTTACATTGATGGAAATACTGGCAACTGATGGCTACTGGGTGCATGACTGGGACCCGTTTTTAATTCAATGGTCGGAAAACTGGGGAATCCGTTATTACGGGTTGGCATATCTGGCGGGATTTCTGGCGGTCTTCCTGGGTCTGCGCTGGTTTTACGCTAAAGGATGGTCGGAAATTCCCCCGGAAAAAGTGGGTGATCTGCTGACATACGGTATTATAGGTACCCTGGCAGGCGGACGTCTCGGTTATTGCCTGCTGTACGATTGGGAGGCAACCGTGCAAGACCCGCTCAGTATGATTGCGTTCTGGCGTGGTGGAATTGAAGGGATGGCCAGCCACGGCGGGATGGTCGGGATCGTTCTGGCAATCTGGATCTTTGCCCGCCGGCATCCATGGAAGCTGTGGCCGATTTTTGACAATCTGAGTCTGTGGGTGACTCCGGGCCTGTTTTTGGGGCGGGTAGCGAATTTTATCAATGGCGAGCTGTGGGGACGTCCGACGGACGTTCCTTGGGCGGTGATTTTTCCAGATGCCCGCTGGATCGACGGGCAAATGGTTCCGCGTCACCCTTCACAATTGTATCAGGCACTTCTGGAAGGGCTGCTGCTCTTCATCGTGCTGTTCTGGTTAAAAAACAAGTCCCTACCTGCAGGTATGCTGGCGGGAACATTTTTAGCCGGCTACGGGGTGCTGCGTATGATAGGTGAATTATACCGGGAGCCGGACCTGGGACAGTTCTTGTTTGCAGAAGTTACCCGGGGACAGTTCTTTTCTGTCTTCCTGATTCTGGCCGGTGTGGTGGTGGTGATACTGGCAAAAACTAAGCGACTGCCAGGCTGATCCGCAGTGGTGTGTGATTTTTTATTGCGGATGACTATCCGCATGGGCCTTGCGCTTTGTGCGAAAAAGGATAATGACAAGATCGTAAAAAAGCTTAAACTATAATTATGGCAATAGCAGAACCGCAGGAAAAGAAAAACACGGGTAAGGTGGGCGGCGCATCAAGAATGATGACCTCGATGGCATTCATGGTTTCTGTCGTGGTGCATTTGGTTATTTTCCTGTTTGTCGGCAGTGTGGTGATCTTTGAAGGAGCGATTCCTCCGAATCTGTTTACTTCCGTAGGAGGGGATATGGTCAATGAGGAAGTGGCAGATGAGATGGAGCTGCCGCCTTTGATGGAAGAGGAAATTGAACCTGAGCTGCTGGAAACACCGATGGAGGAACTGGAACTGGAAACAGAGATGGACTTGACGGATGCCATGAACAGCAGCGATCTGATTATTTCCAATGCACCTACACCCATGCTGACCCAGTCGTTCCCGAAGCCGACACTCAGTGTTGGTACAGAAACCGGCACCAAACTTTTCAGCGGCGCCAAGTCATCCAACAAGGGTGTCAGTCGTGGTCCTGGCTCCCCGCGTACCGCGAATATTTTTGGCAAGACCGTCTCTGCTTCAAACTTTGGTGCGATTCTGGATATTTCCTATTCGACACATAAGACCATCAATGTGGCAGTCAATGAAATTAAATCCGGATTTCCGGATGCTACGCTGGTATTAGTGCCGGGATGCGGTGTAAAGGAAAGCCAAAGCGGCTCGGTGATCAAAGGCATGGCCTTCGAAAAGAATATCAAGGATTACCATGTCGATGGCAGAGAACGGGATACCAGATATTACTACGCGGCTGCTTTTTTTGAGAAACTGATCGATGAAAATAAAGATTTCAAACGGCTTTGGGATCGTGCAGTCCGGGACGACCGGGGCTACGTGCTCCATCTGGATCTGCCTGCCACTGCCAGCGATGGTTCAACAGCACGAACGGCCGGCACCCAGCATGCACTCAAGTTCCTGATTGATCAGGGCTGCGATGTGATTTACTGGATGGCCGACTTTAATGATACCATCAATACCCAAATGGCCAAAGACCTGGTTAAAGAGATGAAGCGGGCGGATTCGAAACTGATTCAGCACGATTTCGACGGAGCCAGCAACAAAGACAAAAAGAACCGTGCTTTAATGAAAAGCATGGTGAATGATACCGACGGTCAGCAGATCATCGGGGCAAAATAATTAATATATTCAATGGTCAGCTCCTGACCGGCTTTGATATATGGGTCTGGCATGACTCTGCTTCAGGATTTCATTTTTGCCGATTCCATGTCTCAGTAGCGTAACGGATCTCTGCTAGTTCTGCTGCCAGTTCCTGTTCGTTTCGGGTTAGCATGGATTCCGTCACGCTTTCACCCAGCAGTGGAGTAAGTTCCGATTGGAGCGAGTGACTCAGCGAATTCCATTCAAATTTTCCTCCGGGGATAATACTACCCTGATGCAGGGTACCGGTGCGTGAGCGCCGCTGGGCGGCGCCGGCAACCTTCCGGGCACCGGAGACTACATCAAATCTGACGGCGCGCTGAAAACAGGCCGCATTTGGTTTCGGATCGCTGGTGGGGATCACTTTCACGTCAAAGCCTTCCCGCTGCAAGCCGGATGCTACGGCCCGGTGAATGTCCTCATAGCTGGATGAGGTGCCACGGACATCCAGTGGATGTTCTTTGGGAACGATGATGGAATAGGTAAAGTCAGCCTGATGATCAACCAGTCCGCCTCCGGTATAGCGGCGGGCAAAGGGACGACCTTCCGGCACCTCGGTCCACTGCTGAAAGTAGCCGATGGTTACTGCAGGCTCTGACCAGCGGTAAAATCTCAGCACGGGTTGAGTGATCAACTGCATCAATGCCTCATCCGTCGCCATGTTCCTGGCGGCGTTGTCTTCGCCCTGACGGATGACGCGGCAAGTCCACATGCTGATCATTGTAATCAGAATTGACGATCAAACCCTAGGCAATTGTCAATCAACGAGTCATGTAGGCCAGCTTGCCTGCAGTCGCCTCGATCTGCCTGACGTTATCCTGCAGGTCAGCAATCGGATCCCATTTGCCGTTGACCAGTCCTTCGCGGGCGGCATCACGGATTTCACAAGGGATTTGCATTTCGCCAGCAGTCACGTTTTTCGACTCAATGTCGACGGTGACCTCCGTCTCCGGAGCATGAGTGATCAGTTCGGCCAGTGCCAGCCGATCCGGCTTGGAAACGGTCACACACGGCATACCGAGGGTGGTAGAGTTACCGAAGAAAATTTCCGCAAAACCTTCGGTGATGATGGCGCGGAATCCGTAGCGGTAGATCGCCTGTGGTGCATGTTCGCGGGAGGAACCGCAGCCGAAGTTGTTGCCGGAAATGAGAATTTCCGCTCCCTCAAATTTAGGGTCGTTAAGCGGATGTTCTTTCTTGTTGCCCTCTTCGTCGAAGCGCACGTCATAGAACATGAACTCGCCCAGTCCGTCAAAGGTGACACATTTCATGTAACGTGCCGGGATGATCCGGTCGGTATCGAGGTCGTCCCCGTCCACGTGCACGGCACGTCCGCTTACTTGGTTAATTTTTGCTAAAGCCATGATCGTTTAAATTTCTAAATTCGAGTATCGAAATCCGGAAAGGGTTAAGGGTTGAACACTTCACGTGAGTCGCTGACCTCGCCGGTCACGGCGGCGGCCGCTACCATGGCAGGGCTCATCAGCAGCGTGCGTCCGGTAATGCTGCCTTGACGACCCTTGAAATTACGGTTGCTGGAGGAAGCACACAGCTGGTCGCCCACCAGCTTGTCCGGGTTCATCGCCAGACACATGGAGCATCCGGCATCCCGCCATTCAAATCCGGCTTTACGGAATACAACATCAATGCCTTTTTCCTCACAGATCGCAGCTACCACTTGGCTGCCCGGCACGGCAATCGCTTTAACGTTGTCCGCCACTTTATGTCCATCGATCAGCCGCGCAACTTCCTCAAAGTCACTGAGTCTTCCATTGGTGCAACTGCCCAGGAACGCCACATCAATCTTCTTGCCGGCGATAGGGGAGCCCGCATCAAACTTCATGTATTCCAGTGCCTCCACCGTGGTGCTGCGTTCTCTTTCCGAAACTTCCTCCGGAGAGGGGATGGATTCATCGATGAAGATCGCCTGTTCGGGAGTAATGCCCCAGGTCACGGTCGGCTTGATGTCTGCCGCGTCAAATTTAACCACATCGTCATATTCCGCATTGGCATCGGAGGCAAAACTCTGCCAGGTTTTCACCGCAGTATCCCACTCGGCTCCGGATGGAATATAAGGACGTCCCTTCAAGTATTCGTAAGTCGTTTCGTCCGGATTGATGTATCCGACACGCGCGCCGCCTTCGATCGACATGTTGCAGACGGTCATACGCTCTTCCATGGTGAATCCTTCGAAAATTTCACCCGCATACTCATAGGCATAACCAGTTCCGCCGTTCACACCAAGGTTACGAATGATGTGCAGGATCACGTCTTTGGCATAAACACCGGGCTGAAGTTTTCCATTGACCTCGATACGGCGCACCTTGAGCTTGCCGATGGCCATCGTCTGCGTGGCCAGTACATCGCGCACCTGGGTGGTGCCGATTCCGAAAGCAATGGCCCCGAACGCGCCATGGGTTGAGGTATGGGAGTCACCGCAGGCAATCGTAGTTCCCGGTTGGGTAACTCCCTGTTCCGGTCCGACCACGTGCACCACACCTTGCTTGCCAGTTACCTTGTCAAAGAAGGTTACTCCGTTTTCTTGACAATTTTTGCGCAGCTCCTTGATCATCGCATCCGCCAGTTGGTCCGCGTAAGGCTCATGAGCTTCATCAGTTGGTACAATGTGATCTACTGTAGCGAAGGTACGGTGCGGGTATTTAACCGTCATACCGAGTTCGCGCACCATCGCAAATGCCTGAGGGCTCGTAACCTCATGGATCAGGTGCGTGCCGATCAGCAGCTGCGTCTGTCCGTTCGCCAGCGTGCAGACTGCGTGCGCATCCCATACTTTTTCGAATAGTGTCTTTCCCATAATGGTACCTTTTAAAATAGAATAAAAACTTATCTCAATTCATGATAATTGTAAAATATTAGTATTTTATTATTTAATGCAAATAAGTTATCAGTAAGATGCGGTGATGGAACTGAGGCAATTAAGATCTTTTTTAACGGTCGCCGGAACCTTGAATTATCACCGTGCCGCCCAGCAGTTGGCGATTTCGCAACCTGCATTGACTCGGCAGATTCAACAATTGGAGGAGAGTCTGAATACCCAACTCTTCACCCGCGATAAGCGGCGGGTGGAATTGACGCCATCTGGCAGCTATCTGTTGCGCCGCGGCACGGAATTGGTCGCTTTTGCGGACCGGATCACCGGTGAAATCCGGCAGGCATGGAAAGCAGGGGAAGAGACGCTCTCACTGGGATACACTGAAGCCGTGATGGCTTCCTTCCTGCCTGCCATGCTGAGTAAATTGAAACAGATGAATCCAGCGGCTAACCTGCGACTCTCCAGCGGCCATTCAGACTTTCTGGAAGGTGAAGTGGCAGGTGGACGACTGGATGCGGCACTCGTGTCATTACAGTCAGACCGGCCGGAACTGGCTTGTGCCGAGGTAGCGACTGAGACGATGGGCGTGGTGCTGCCAGAAGGTCATCCCCTGGCCCGGCAAAAGCAGGTATCGCTCAAGAGTATTCGGGACGAAACGCTGATTCTGTTTTCCTACGCGGATAATCCGCGGCTCTATACCGATATTCTGCTGGCGTGTCAGCAGTCTGGTTTCACGCCACGGCATATCGAGGAAAGTGATTCGCGTATCCTGGCGGTGAATATGGTGGTAGCCGGACTGGGGGTCGCGTTGTTGAGTGAAAAACTGGCGCATTACTGCCGTGAGGGTGCGATATTCCGACCGCTGGCCCAACCACGGCCGCAAATTCATTTCTACCTGATTCAAACCGCTGACCAGCAGCATCCCCTGATACGTCAGCTACAGCAGGTTATGTGATTCAGCTACTGGCAGTATCCCGATCTTGCCAGTAGTTAGATTTACGATAGCGTGCTGGGTGATGAGCAGCTGCGCTAATAAGGTGACAAGTCGTCTTGACTGTATTTTGATATCCTCAGTTTTTTCTTTTTGATCAAAGTAGCTGGTGAGTATTGCTCACCGATGGAGCAGTTACCTCAGGAAGGTTGAATAAAACCAACGTTGTTGCCGATGCAGAAAATTTCTTCGTGGGATGACTAACAGCATAAATAAGAGTAACACAGCGATCCATGATTCAGCTTCAGGGATGACAAAGCTAATTGAACTAAGAGCAGCGATTCGCTGTAGGGTAGGGTTGGCGGGCAGGGATACGCCGGAACCATCTCCATCTCCGGAAACATAGCGGAAGCTAATACTGTTAAAGGTGGAATTGTCGCTATTGGCGAAAGAAATCTCGGCATCGCCAGAATTGAAATCATCATTTTCTGCGCCGGTGTTATTAGTTTCGGTGCCGACTCCCTGATTATCCGTCGTTCCGATTCCACGTAAGCCTTGCGTCCCATCCGCCGTTGTATAGATTTCCACGTCCGGGTCCGAGGTATCCGCAATACTTAAAGTGTAGTCAGGTCCGCTCGGGTTAATCAGGATGACATCCTGAAAGGTGCTGCCACCACTATTTCCCAGATCCAGATCCCAGACTTCCACATCTACTGATTCCACCGGCGTATCGAAGGCTATGTCGAACTGAATGTAGTCATAAGAATCGGCGTATAAGACATTATCCGTGTCCACACGCGAGTCGAAATTCACGTCAACGAGTAGTGCCTCATCTGAGGTGTCGGATGGGTTGGATATAGGATTATTGGCGACATCATTTGGGGTGTTTCTGCGGTTAGATACTTCACCTGACCCTGTATTTGGACCTCGCGTAAGCGTAATCGTTATATCTACGCCGCTGACTGTAAAAGTCTGTGTTAGCGGGTTATTGTCTGATGGAAAAAGAAAGCCACCCGTTCTCCATCGTTGAGTCCAGTTCTCGGAATTCCAGTCCAGCGTGCCTGACTGGGCCACGACGTTTTCAGTCATACCTAGCAGAAGAAGGATAGTTAAAAATTTAAACAGGTTTCTAATTTTCAAAATTTTTTATCTAATAAATTGTATTCTTCCGGAAGCAGGTAGTCAATGGGTGTATTCTCAAAGATGGCTCTGGCTTCCTTATTCCGCCCCAGTCCGGTTAGAATAACACTCCGGTAAAACTGCACCGTCGGCAGTTGCCGCTCGTCAAGAGGTAGACGATCCATGACTTGCAAGGCTTCCGAACTTAAGCTCTGGTGATGCAGGGAATAGGCATACGTCACCACGCATGCGGTAATTTCCGGGTGAGACTGATAGTTTTCTTCAGCGACCCGATATGCATCCCGAGTGTCGTGTCCTAGCAGGAGGCTGAGCAGAGCAAAGTTATTACTCATCGGCAGATCCTGGCGGTTCCTTTTGATCGCCCGAATTGCAACGAGCAGAAGACCTCGCGCGTCTTTTTTCTGCCGGAAATAGTCATGCAGTTCTCTTAAAGGGGATTGTGCCATGGGATAGGCTTCATCCAGAGAGAATAGAAAAATTTCATAGGCTTCAAACCATTTCCAATCTTTACAAAACGGGATGATCTTAATCATGCGTTTGGGATGGGCCGTCAGGTGCCGGGCTAAAAGTTTCAAACGGATGGTGCGCTTTTGAGCGTTGTGGGACTCGGAGAGGTAGATATCCATCAGCTCCCGGAATTCATCGGCATTCTGCCATACCTCCTGTCGTAATAGCTCTCGCAAGGTACCTTTATCTTGTGTCTGGATGAGCGCATCGGCATAAAATATCGTCACTATCGAGTTGGCCTGAACTTCCGGGGTGAGGGTGGACCACCATTGAATCGTTTCCTTGGGGAGTTCCAATGCTTTCAATGCTCTAAGTAATCGATAGCTACCGGCTAGTGACACGGATGCTTCCTGCTGCAGGGCGTCCAGCGACTCATGCAAAAGGGGCATGGCCTTTCCAATGCGGCTGCAGTGTCTCCAGTGGCTTTCCCATGCTGCAATTCGCATTTCCAGCGGGATCTGCTCGTCGGTCTGTATTAACTGAAAGATTCGGCCTGCTTCTGTCTCAAGTCTTCGTGTATGCAGGCACCCGAGCAAAACCGTTAAAGCTTCTCCCCGGAGCGGAGAAGTCTCGGGCCAGTTCTCCAGCGTCTGCCATAAGCTTCGATCATTTGAGAAGCTGAGATATTTTGCCTCATTGAGTAGCAGGTACTCATCTTCCGGGTGCAGCGAACGTGCCTGCTGCATGATCTTCAGCCCCGTTGAATAATTCCCAGTGAGCTGGTGGGCAATAGCCAGCAGACTCATGAATTCCGCATGGGTGCTATGCGGTTTGGCTACGTTTCCCAGCAGGTGCAATGCCTGCCGGTGCTGGCCGAACCTGAGATGCAAAGAAGCAACTTCGATGATTAGACTTACTTCAGTGGTATCCAACAGGAGTAACCGCTTTCCCCACTCCAGCCGACTCTTGCCTTCAGGATATAACGTGGACACCACGGAATACATGATTCGGGTAGCCTCAGGTTCATCGGGATCATTCTGTAACAGCTCTCTCGCCATCTTAACGGCGATGGCAAGGTTATGCTGTTCCAATGCTTGCTGCGCAATGGTAACTTTCTGATAATTCCGGAATTCGAATATGAAAGGAATGAAAATAAGAGACAAGACTAGCAGCACGAACAGGCTTAGAATGACTGCAATGGCCTTTTTTTTGTTCTCTTTCAAAAAACTCCTCACATATGAATCATGCCATAGTTCAGCAATATCAACAAGGTTACTGCTATCCGAACCTTGCCAGTAGTTAGATTTACGATAGCGTGTTGGGTGATGGGCAGCTATGCGAATCAGGTAATGAGTTCGGTCAACGAGGGTTTTCATGATTTCATGGCGGCCCTGCCTGAGACCTATCAGCAGCAGATAGAGCGGTTGAGCACCCAGCGTTGGGCAGACGCAGGTAAGCTGATTATTGAACAGGATTCGGATTCGGATGCCGTATTCATCATTGAACAGGGAGTGGCCGTCGTGTCGATTGAAACGCCGGATGCCAAGGTTGCTCCGCCGCTGACCTATCTGGGACGTGGTGATATACTGGGTGAACTGGGAGTGATGAACGGTACGCTGCGCACGGCTACCGTGCGGGCTTCCAGTGATGTCTATTACCGTATGTTTGAGGCAGACGTTTTTCTGGATATGCTGGTGAATATGCCGGGCTTTGCCGCGTTCATTGCCGGCCGGCTGGCTAAACGTGTCTCCCATACCACGGCCAACATCGCCTACAATTCCATCTGCACGGATCTAAGTGGCAAGTTACCGCAGTTTGATATGATCTCGGTGTTCTACACCGTGGCCGGCAGCGGTTCTAGTGGTGAATTGAAAGTAGTTAATAATGAGCGTGATACTATAGGGACATTCTTCTTTCTCAATGGCACGCTGATCAATGCCCGCTACCTGCATCTGCAAGGGATTGAAGCCTGTCGTCAGCTCTTCATTGAGCATTGGCTGGAAGGTGCTTTTTCCTACAAGCGGGGTGAGCAGCCTTCTGATCCGGTCGATGAGAAATACCAGCTCAGTATCCAGGTAGAGGATATTGTGTTCGAGGGAGCCTTGCTGCGGGATGGACTGGAAATGCTGCCGGAAAGCTTGCAGAAGCTCCAAGGTACCATCCAGCTGACGGATTTTGATCCTGAAAAGGGACTTGCCGAAACACTGGAAGTCCGCCAGCGCATCGCAGAGATTGCCGGTAAGAAACCGGTTGATCTGCAGGATGTCTGGTCGCGCTCCGGAGTTTCGCTGGTCGAGTTTGGTAAGGCCTGCCTCGAGATGCAGAAACTGGGCCAGCTGGAGCATCAGCTATGAGAAGCTGCCGGTCAGGCTGATCACCAGCCTGGCGGGAGATACAATCGGGCATAAGCAGTGAGTCATTACACCGTTCAGTCAGTGGAATTAATGGGGATGAGCTTCCAGCAGTTTCTGGATTCCCTGCCTGAAGTAAACCGTGAGAGTATACTCAGTGCCAGTTCACAACGCTGGGCTCAGGATGGTCATGCCATTATCACGCAGGGCGATGCGTCTGATGCGGTTTTTGTGATTGAGGACGGGGTAGTCAGTGTCTCTCTGGAGGCTCCTGATGAAAAAATCTCGCGGCCGCTGACGTATCTGGGTCGGGGTGATATCTTTGGGGAACTCGGCGTCATCATCCGGGTCGACCGCACTGCTACGGTAACTGCAGTCTGCGATGTCTACTATCGTGTTTTTAAGGCAAGTGTGTTCTGGGATATGATGCTGAATACTCCGGGGTTTGCGGCATTTATCGCCTCGCGACTGGCAAGTTGTGTGGCTCATACGACGTCCAATCTGGCCTACAACTCGCTGTGTACAGATTTAAGCGGCAAGTTGCCGCAGTTTGACATGATTTCTGTGTTCTATACGGTCGCAGGCAGCGGCTCGACCGGAGAACTCAAGGTGCTGAACGATCAGAAAGATACGATTGGCACCTTCTTCTTTGAGCAGGGAAGGCTCAGGCATGCCCATTTTAAGCACTTGCGGGGGGTAGAGGCTTGTCGCCAGTTGTTTATCGAATACGAAATTGCAGGTGCCTTTTCTTACAAGCGGGTAGAGAAACCTTCGAATCCGGCAGACGAACTCTACCCGATTGATTCGGACGTGGAAGATATCGTGTTTGAGGGAGCTTTGCTGCGGGATAGCTTTGAGCTTCTGCCAGATGTCTTTAAACAGCTGCAGGGTACCTTGACCGTAATGAATTTCGATCCTGCAAAAGGTTCTTCCGATTCCCTGGAAGCACGCGAAAGGATCGCCCAAATATGCAGTAGTGGTCCATTGGCGGCACGTGAGGTCTGGTCCCGGTCTGCAGTTTCTCTGGTGGGTTTCGGTAAGGCCTGTGTCGAGATGCAGAACCATGGGCAACTGGATCATACATTATAGCAACGACTGTCACGGTTATTCAATACCGGTCGCTGTCCGGTGTCCAGAATACAGTGCTTGCTCTGGAGTCATTACCGTCACTGCAGAATTTTCTTCAACGCGGCAGGTTCGTCTTCCCAGTATTCGATCAGTCGCTCAATCTTTGCCAGCGTCTCGGAACTGACGTGGTGCTCAATGCCTTCCACGTCTTTGGCGATAATGTTGCGGTCCAGATCCAGCAGGGTGAGAAACTCGGTCAAGATAACATGCCTCCGTTGAATCCGGCGGGCTACTTCTTCACCCTTTGGTGTCAGGCTCAGTCCGCGGTATTTCTCGTAGGTCACCAATCCCAGCTTATCTAACCGCTGCACCATGGCACTGACGCTGGGACGGCTCAGCTCCAGTGCCGTCGCTATGTCGGACACTCGCGCATAGCCTTTTTCCTCAATTAACTCGTAGATTCGTTCGAGATAGTCTTCAACACTGGTCGAAATGGGGTTGATCGCCATATTGTACGTTTAACAAATGATAGTCTGTACTGCAAAAATTATATTTACATAAAAAAGTTAGTTGACGCTAACACTGAGTTTTTCTAGTGTAATGATATGAAATACTTTCGATGTCTTCTGCTTGCGGTGACTCTTACGCTCTTCTTCGGTTGTGAGAGTTCTTCTTCCGATACAGGGTCATCTGCTGAGCGGACTTATCCGTTCCAGGTGGTTTGCTCCATTGCCATGGTGGCAGATATGGTAAGTCAGGTGGCTGGCGAACATGCCGAGGTCGTCAGTCTGATGGGTGAGGGGGTGGACCCGCATCTCTACAAACCGACCCGTGATGATGTGAATAGGCTTTTACAGGCCGATGCGATTTTCTATGTGGGACTGATGCTGGAAGGCCGTATGGCGGATTCCTTTATGAAGGTTTCCCGTGCTGGTATCCCCGTCTTCCCCGTTACCGAATCCATCGATGAAAGCTTTCTGCTGGAACCGGAGGGTTTCGACGGTCACTGGGATCCGCATGTTTGGACCGATGTCACTGCCTGGTCACAGTGTATCACAGTGGTGGAACAGGCACTTTCTGAATACGACCCGGCGAACGCTGCAGATTATGCCTCCAATGCGGCTGCGTATCGGGCACAGCTGGCTGAGGTGCATGAATATGTGCAGCAAGTAGTCAGCACCATTCCGGAGGATCAGCGGTATCTGATCACGGCGCACGATGCGTTCGGTTATTTCGAGCGTGCCTACGGGGTGAAGGTCAAAGCCGCGCAGGGGATGAGCACTGAATCTGAAGCCGGCGTCGCCGACATCAATGAACTGGTGGATTTTATCGTGGCTAAAAAAATTCCTGCACTGTTTGTGGAAACCAGCGTAGGTGATCAGAATCTCCAAGCGGTGCTGGAAGGGGCTGCTTCCAAAGGACAAACCGTCAGGATTGGCGGCGAACTCTTTTCGGATGCCATGGGTGCACCCGGCACCTATCGCGGCACCTATATTGGCATGGTCGACCACAATGCCACCACCATTACCAATGCACTTGGCGGGGAGGCCCCGGAAGGCGGTTTCCAGGGGAAATTGACGAAGGAAGCACATTAATTTGACTTAATGTCCTCATCCAGCGCCACCGATCACCCGCTGACGATACGCGACCTTAATGTGGCGTATCGCCGTAAAGTGGTGCTGTGGGATGCCACGGCCGACTTTCCCGCCGGGCAGCTGGTCGCGATCGTCGGCCCCAACGGTGCCGGCAAGAGCACGCTGCTGAAAGCAGCGATGGATCTCATTCCGTCCGTATCCGGCTCGGTCACGTTCTGGGGTAAATCCTATCAGCAGATGCGCCACCGTGTGGCTTACGTGCCGCAGCGTGAGACGGTCGACTGGGATTTCCCGGTGAATGCACGTGAAGTGGTTGCCATGGGGCTCTACCGTAAAGTGGGTTGGTTCCGGCCGGTGCGCAAAGCGCAGCGCGACCTGGCCCAGCAGGCGCTCGACCGGGTGGGCTTGAGCGACTTCGGCGATCGCCAGATCAGTCAGCTCAGCGGCGGCCAGCAGCAACGCGTTTTTCTGGCGCGGGCATTGGTCCAGCATGCCGACCTTTATCTGATGGATGAACCCTTCGCCAGTGTGGATGCCGCTACCGAGCAGGCGATTGTGCAGGTGTTGCACGATCTCAAAGATCAGGGCAAGAGCGTCGTCTGCGTGCATCACGATCTGGAAACGATTCGCGATTTCTTCGACTATGCCGTGCTGCTCAACATGCGAGTAGTAACGCAGGGCGATATCGAAACCGTGATGACGCGCGAAAATCTGGCCATCGCTTACGGCGGTAAACATCATCTGCTGGATCGGGTGGCACGTGAGATCCGGGAAGAGGAGCTTAAAAGATGATCTCTCTGAGACTCACCATCTTTTGTTTCTTTACCTTCGGTAAACCAATGGCTGCGCGTAAGTGCATCCAGACTCTGTTCAAAATTTCATAGTTTTGCGGGAGTAAAAGAAAACTAGTTAGAAATGAATGATATAACCATATTACGAACGACACCTCGTTCTTTAATATTCGTGTTATTCGGATTTTGGATTTTGAATTTCGGATTGGCCAATGCAGCGGAGCTGCATCAGCTGCCTTCTGCTACCGATATTTGGCGTGTGTTGTCCCTGCAGGATCACAATACCCGTATTGTATTCATCGGAACCGCACTGTTCGGGGCGGTCGGTGGAATGGTAGGGACGTTTCTGCTGCTAAGAAAACGCTCGCTGATGAGTGACACCATCAGTCATGCCACACTGCCGGGCATCGGAATCGCGTTCATTATCGGGGAATTGTTCTTCGGTTTCGGCAAGAGTCTGCCGTTGCTGATGTTCGGTGCGGCGGTGACCGGTCTCGCGGGGATGGGGATGGTGGTCGCGATTCGCACCTGCAGTAAGATCAAAGACGATGCCGCACTGGCAATCGTGCTCAGTGTTTTCTTCGGTCTGGGGATTGCCCTGATCACGGTAGTGCAGCAGATGCCCAGCGGGAATGCAGCCGGACTGGAAGGTTTTATTTACGGTAAGGCGGCTTCCATGACTGTTTCGGATGGATGGCTGATTTTCGGCGCCGCTCTGGCGGCCGGACTGGTTTGCTTCTTTTTATACAAGGAGTTCACCGTGCTCTGTTTCGATTCCTCCTTTGCTGCATCGCAGGGCTGGCCGGTATTGCTGCTGGATGTGGCGCTGCTGGCATTGATCACCATCGTAACCGTGATCGGCCTGCAGGCCGTGGGTTTACTGCTGGTGGTGGCGATGATGATTATTCCTCCGGCGGCGGCACGCTTCTGGACCGAGCGGCTGGATATGACGTTGCTGATTTCGATGGGGTTTGGGTTTGTGAGCGGACTGCTGGGTGTGTTTGCCAGTGCACTCTTTCCGCGTTTGCCTGCCGGGGCGATCATTGTGCTGGTAAGCGCCTTGCTGTTCTTTCTGAGCATGGTGCTGGGTGGAGCGCGCGGAATGTGGTTTCGCTATTATGAACACCGCGAGCTCTCACGCCGGGTCCGGCGGCAGCATCTGTTGCGGTCGATCTATGAGTGGCTCGAAGTCCACGGTAAACGTACGGATTTGCTGGACGACGAATTTACCCTGAATGATATACGCCAGTTTCGGGCATGGACGCCGGGTGAGCTGGAGACCAGTTTGCAGCGGGCATTGCAACGGGACTTTCTCGGAGAAGACCATCCGGGGCGCTACCATCTCACCGGTAAAGGCGCCCGCGATGCGCTGCGGGTCGTACGCAATCACCGGCTCTGGGAATTGTTCTTAATTAAATATGCCGACATCGCCCCCGGTAAAGTGGATCGCGATGCTGATGCAGTCGAGCACATCCTCGAGCCGGATATTTTGCAGGAGCTCGAAGCATTGCTGGAAGACGAGGATACGCGCAAACGCATCCCGCTCAGCCCGCACCGTCTGAATGGGGCGTTGAACGGAGGAACCACGTAATGGAATGGACAGCACTGGACGGGTGGATTGTGGCGACCGGTACGCTACTGGCCATGGCGTGTGCTTTGCCAGGCACCTTCCTGATACTCAACCGGCAGAGCATGCTGGGTGATGGGATCAGCCATGCGGTGCTACCCGGAATCGCGATTGCCTTTCTGCTGACCGGATCGCGTGACTGGACCTTTATGCTGGCGGGGGCGGTGGTGGCCGGGGTGCTGACAGGGGTGATCAGCAATGCGATTGAAAAATACGGTAAGGTCGAGAGTGGGGCGGCGCTGGGTGTCACTTTCTGCAGTCTGTTTGCGCTGGGGCTGGTGTTGATCCGGATCGCTGCGGATCAGGTGGAGATCCATGCGGATTGTGTACTGTATGGCACCTTGGAGACTGCTGTGATCGATGGTGTGATCAATAGTGGTGTTCCGCAGGTTGCGTGGCAGGCTATCGCGCTGCTGCTGGCCAATGCCCTGCTGGTGCTGTTGTTTTATAAGGAACTCAAAATCGCTTCTTTCGATCCTGATCTGGCAGAATCGCAAGGCATCCCGGTCGGCCGGATCAAGTTCGGGATTACCATGATGACGGCGATCACTACCGTCATGGCCTTCGAAGCGGTGGGCAGTATTCTCATCATCGCGCTACTCATCGTCCCGGCTTCTACTGCCATTTTGCTGTCACACCGTCTGCCGGTGATTCTGGTGCTTGCCTGCGGGATCGGTATGCTGACCGCATTCGTCGGTCACTGGCTCGCCATGGCTCCGTTCCCGTGGCTGATGCGTGAGCTGAGCGGCTTGGAATCGCTTTCTTCCGCCAGCTCCACTGGCATGATGGCTGCGGCTTGCGGACTGATCTTTATCCTCGTGCTGATCACTCAAAGAGTGCTCCAACGCCAGATGCCCAGTGGTCAACCTTCGACCTCCAGTTAATCTTCACTCAATCGGCTAATGCCTTCTTACCGGATGTCGGTCGGCAGAATGGAAAAAGTGCTCCATTTCGCAATTCCTCTTTTGACAGCCGGTGAACTGGCTTCATTCTAGTAGCATCTATGAGTGAATATGCCCACCCTGACATGTTGGTTGATGCGCAATGGCTGCTGGATCATCAGGACGATCCGAACGTGCGTATCGTGGAAAGCAATGAAGATATCCTGCTTTATGATACCGGCCACATCCGCAATGCCGTGCATATCGACTGGCGAGCGGACCTGCAGGATGACGAAATCCGCGACTATATTTCCCCTGAAGCTTTCGCGGCCCTCTGTTCGCGTCATGGCATTACTTCGGACACCACCTGTGTCTTCTACGGTGACAAATCCAACTGGTGGGCCGCCTACGCCCTATGGGTCTTCCATCTCTACGGTCACACCAACACCAGACTGCTCAATGGCGGTCGCGATAAATGGATCGCGGATGGTCGCGAGCTGACCCGCGATGTGCCATCCTTCACCGCATCGGATTATCCGGTGCCGCCGCGTCGCTATGATGACGATATCCGCGCCTTTTTCGACGATACCCTGCAGCACAGTCAGAGCAGCAAACCGCTGATCGATGTTCGCTCACCCGGCGAATTCAAAGGTGAGATCACCCACATGCCGGAATACCCGCAGGAAGGTGTCTTGCGTGGCGGGCACGTTCCGGGCGCCAACAGCGTACCCTGGAAAATGGCTGCCAACGACGACGGCACGTTTAAAAGTGCCGGGGAACTCCAGCAGATTTATACCGACCAGTGTGGCTTGCAGCAGGACGATGATATCATTGCGTATTGCCGGATCGGAGAACGTTCCAGTCATACCTGGTTTGTGCTGAAATACCTGCTGGGATACGAAAAGGTGCGCAATTACGACGGATCCTGGACCGAGTGGGGAAACCGGGTGCGGGCACCGATTGAAAAGGGGGAAGGGTAACGGTGGCCCTGCCTCAAAAGCTGGAGAGCATTATCGCCCTGTTCGAGTCGCTGCCGGATGCCGGTAAGCGGGAGAACTTGATTGCCTTCAGTGACAATGCCGTCAAATGGGAACCGCAGGAGGGAGATGTCTTCGAAATCGAAGATGTGCGCAAAGATGAAGAATGCACCGATACGGTAGGCGTCTTCATGCAGGTGGATGAAACGGGTGGCTGCCAGTTTAAGATGACACTGGGCCCTCAGGTGCAAACACTGACCAAAGCCATGACCGCGATTCTATGTAAGGGATTACAGGGCAGCCTGCCGCAGGAAATTCTGGATCTACCCTCGGATTTCGTTCCGCGGATTGTCGGGGCCGAACTGGTCCGCCAACGCAGCCAGACAACGTATTACATTCTCACCCGTATGAAGAGTGTGGCCAAGGTCTATCTGAATCGTTCACATCAGGCATCGGATGTTTCCTGAAGACCGGTGATCTGCCTTTTTTTGCGCGTCCTTCAGATGGATGCTGCCCGAGAAATCCACAGGGCAGCCGGCTGCGACTTCACTCCCCTGAAAAAGGGCACGGCTTGTATCCGCTGCATTGCATCGGCTATTTGAGCAATTTGCGCGGGTTCAGCTCGTGATGAAAAAAGGCAATTTTATCCAGCTTGAAACGTTGGGATCGTCCGTGAATGGTCAGGGTGTAGACTTCGTCCGCCTTAAACTCATAAATCGCCACCCGTTTGTTGTCATGCCCTCCCGGATCCAGGCGACTCCCATGTGACCACTGGAATTTGCGGATATCCCCACCAAAGAATTTGGTTTCCTCTTTCAGCATGCGTTTTGGCGCATCATCACCATGCCTATCACCGGCATTCGGCCCCTCTTCAAAATCACCTTTGAGCGAGACATAACAGTCATTGGCCAGATCCGTGCGTCCACCAACTTTTTCCTTGGCACAGCGCAACGCCAGGTAATACAGCCCGGGTCTGGTGATCTTAAATTCATATTCAATGTCAGATTGAGGCGGGCCGTTGGTGGGCGTGTTTCCGGTAAACTCAAGATAGCCTTCTCCTGAAAACCCCGACACTGCTGACATCAGCTTCCACTTACCAAGCCTTGAATCGGTGGCTTCCGCTTCCATCATCACCAGACCATCCTTTTCCTCCCAGGTGGTTTCCGCGCAGAGCCAGGCGGGCAGCCCGGTCCATACAACCAGCAGCAGAATGTTAATCCGTCGAAAGAAGTTCATATCACCAGCGTGCACTTTTTGGCTGATAATAAAAGACGAAAGGCCAGACTTATGTGCTTACAGGTATGCACAATATCTGGCTTCGAGCAGTCTGAATAAATAACAGCCTTCTCTGGGTGACAAGCGACCCGCGGGCCCCACATAGGAAAAAACTATTGTTTAAGCAGTTTTTTGATCACCGCTTCCACCTGGGAATTGGAACAATCGGCGACGACTAAGGTGCCATCACGATCAAACACAAAATAGTCCGGGTAGCCATTCACCTCGTAACGTTCTGCGGTGCGGCCTCGATCATCAATGGCCACTGGGAACTTGATCCCTTTGGATTCGACGACTTCTTCCATCTTTTCCGATCCCCGGGGATGGCAGACTCCGATGATGATCACATCATTCTGGTACTTCTGCATCAGCTTGTTTGTTTTCGGGATCGCCGCCAGGCAGGGGCCGCACCAGGTGGCCCAGAAATCCAGCACCACAATTTTTCCTTTGGTGTTTTCCAGTGTGAGTTCTTCTGAGTTTTCCCAGTCGTCCAGGTCCCACTTCGGGGGGTCACTACTTCCCTGCAGTTTCTCCAATCGTTCCCGTTGTTCCGGCGAGCCCTCAAAGGCAAAGGAAAAATTCTCCCCCATCAACGGGAGTGTGAGTGCTGCAATAGCAGCCAGGCAGGATAGACTGGTTTTCATTATTTGATGCTAGGCGATATAAATTGCAAAGTCCAGCAAGAGTATTCAGGCGAACCGGAGCTCCAGGTTCAGGCAGAGATAAAAGCAATTTACACCTATCGAATCCGCTGACGGGTGATTACCGGAACGCCCGGCGTTGAAGTCGCAGGGCAGGGTCTCGATTCTGGATTGTCGCTGGGCGGTGATGCGTTATGCTGACGGATCTTATGAAACATGCTCTGTCTATCCTGTTGGTGGCCTTGGGATGTTTTGCCTGTGCCGAACCGGAGTCCTCCTGGCAGCCCTTATTTGCAGATGATCTGTCGAATGCCGATTTTCCGGAGGGTGTCTGGACACAGCAGGATGGCATCCTGACGGCCTCGCAAGACAAGAATATCTGGACTCGGGCGGATTACGGTAACTTTGTACTCGATCTTGAATTCAAGACCGGGGAGGGATCCAACAGCGGAGTGCTTATTTTGTGCAGTGACGTGAAACGCTGGGTTCTCAATACCATCGAGATCCAGATCACCGACGACCACAGTCCCCGCTGGGCCAATGCGGATCCCGCTACTCAGTGTGGTGCCATTTTCGGTCATAAGGCTCCTACCCGCAGCATGGTCAGAAAACCGGGCGAATGGAACCGCTTCACCATCACCAGTGCCGGCACACGTCTGACCGTGGTGCTCAATGGGGAGACCGTGCTCGATCTGGACCGGAAAGACTGGAAAGAGGCGGGTCAAGGCCCTAACGGGGAAGTAATTCAGAAGAAATTTGACAAACCGCTCAGCCAGTTCGCCGATTCAGGTAAAATTGGCTTCCAGGGCAAGCACGGCGGAGTCCCTATCTACTTCCGGAATATCCGTATCAGGCCTGTGACGGATTAGTTTGCCAATGCAAGTGAGCGGCAGGCAGCAGCAGTGACGGTCAGCTCTTCCGGAATCGCGCAGAGACGATCTGGTAGGGGGTGAAGCTCAGTTTCTTCTGACGAGCTCCCGCGACGGTCCAGCCTTCCCGCGCCCGGATGGTCACGGATCCGCGCTGACCGCCCACTTCATGCAGTCGCAGCGTCCATGTGCTGCTGTCTTCGGGCTGGGCCCAGGCGGGAATCAGTGAATTCCCGCCTTCGATGGATTGGAGGCCGGCACGGATCGGTTGGCCTTCATAAGGGACTGGTGGGGTGAAAAGCGTGTCGGCCAGCATCGCAGGCTGCTGTTCACGCGGCGCTTGCAGCGAATAGGCACCGAGCGCCATCCCGAAACGATGCCGCCCGGTATCGGCAAAGGGATGCACCTCACCCAGGCGCGAGAGGTGGGCCGGCCATGCCTGGGCCATGTGCTGCTGGAAGCCGGTGATACGCGGATTACGCACCAGGCTGATACCGATGCTTCCGTCACGCACGGTAGCCCCGTATTTGTTTTCTGTGACCACAAACAGTCCGCGAGTCTCTCCCTCATCGGCCACGACCAGATAGCGGCTGAAGGGAACTTCCCACTGGGCCTCGCTGGCGCGGTCGGCGGAGATCTGGCTGCGCAGCACACTGCCGTAAGGTGCACCAAAACGCGCGCGCGATCCTGTGAACCCGGTCGGCAGCATCCACTTCAACAGCACTTCTGGATCCTGCAGATCGATTTCGAAATCAACATGCAGCAGCGGGCTGCCGGCTTGCAGCGAATAGCAGATGACAATGCTGCTTTTCTTTCCAAAAGGTCGACGAACCTGGATCCCGGTCTGGAACGGTTTGAGCTTCTGCACGGAGATTTCTGCGGGTGCCTGGCAGAGTTCCCCCAGCGCCAGTGCCTGACGGTCGACGTCCCAGGCATCGTAGAAGGCAGGATGATCCGGATACATCATGACCTGACCGGCAGCACCTTTTAGCGGGATGGACGCTCCACCGGATACCAGTTTCCGGATCCACCCCTTCCTGCTGATCTGCACCTGCGCCAGCCCATTACTGAGCGTCAGGGAGGATTCCTGCACGCTCACCGGCCCGGGCGCTTCATCGACCCGGGCGGTATCGATCACGACGCCGCTCAGCGGAGGAAGTTCGACGTAAACGGGTCGGCGTCCCGGGCCGGGTGTCAGCCAGGTCCTGACCGGTACGGCATGAGGGTTGAAGGCGGAGGCAACAGCTTTTCCGGATGTCAGCATGCGCCGGGTCTGCATGCTTTCCTGCTGGCTCAGCTCGGCTAATTCCTGTTTTGCCTCGATATTCACGTCGGCAACCGAGCTGCCTGGAATGTAATCGTGAAACTGGGCAAAGATCAGACGCTTCCAGCTGCGGCTGAGGTCGCGCTTCCTGCCGGTAGCCGCAGTGACAGCCTCTGCCACCTGCAGTGTGGTTTCCAGTCGCCGGAACAGCTGTTTGATATGTCCATGTGAAGTGAAGATACCGCGGTGGTATTCCGGGTAGCACTCGCCCTGATAGGTCGGCAGGCGATCCCGCACCTGCTCCAGCCGGTCGAAAAAGGCTTCGGGCTGGTCCCAGCTGATTTCAGGCAGACCATGGAGGCGGTTGAGTCGGGAAGCCCGCTCACACATTTCCTCGGTCGGTCCGCCCCCGCCGTCACCATAGCCTGTGGGCATGAGGAATTCCGGATGCACGTCGGACTGGAGGTGACCATGGCCGCCATCCCGCAGCTCCGGCGGGTTGAGTTTATTGGTATAGCTGATTTTCTGACTGATGTGGGCCAGCACTTCCGTGCCATCGTGGCCCCGCCAGATAAAGCTGCTGTGCGGAAACGGATTCAGTGCATTCCACGACATCTTGGTGGTGAAGAAACGGTCGACGCCGGCGCCGAGTTTCATGATCTGGGGCAGGCAGGCCGAGTAGCCGAAGACATCGGGCAACCAGGTCAGCCGGCTCTTGCGTCCGGTGATTTTTTCGAATCCCTGCTGACCGACCGAGAAGCTGCGCAGCAGCGCTTCACCACAAGGCAGCATCGTATCGGATTCGACATACATGGCACCCGTCGCCTGCCATTGTCCCTGCTCGATGCGCTGCCGGACCCTCCGCATCAGGGCGGGCGACTTCCTCTTGACTGCCTCGTAGCTGGCCGGTTGGCTGTAGGCAAAGCGGAAGTCGGGGTAACGTCCCATCAGGTAATCGACCGTTGCAAAGGTATGCAGCGCCTTGGCTTCACCAATACGTTCCGGCCACAGCCAGACCAGATCGATATGGGCGTGCCCGGTCAGCACCGCAGTAATGGCCGGGCTCTCAGACTGCAGATGCCGGTAGAGCCGGGCGATTTTTTTGCGGAAAGCGGTGAGACCTGAGCGGTCCAGGGTGTCAACCGCCTCATCTATCCCGCGTAGCGCCTGACGGAAAATAGGGCTGACCAGGCGCACGTCAGGCTGGAGTCCGGAGGCACGGATACGCACGTCCTCCGTGGGGAATTCCTGGCTGCGACGGTCCATGATCCAGTCCAGCAGGCACTTGAGGTCATGGTAGGCCTGCCAGGCCTCCTCGTTGCGTTCCGACAGGGTTGCACCCTGGTAGAAACTGCCATGTGTGAGGCCTTCTCCCGGGATGAACCAGACTCCGCTCTGCACACAGGTCGCTTCGATCCAGGCCGACCGGATACGCTTTGGCAGCTGGCAGTATGTATGAGCGGGGTCGAATCCGAAGTAGGGCCGACCGTTCAGGTAAAGGGTGGCTTCGCCCTGGTCCTGCCAGTGCAGGTATTTCCCGCCGGCGTTGACGGGCAGCGAGAGCCGGCACCAGCGCTGGTCGAAGAGCTTTCCCCAATACGTGTTCTTCTGCGGGATGTGACGTTGCTGCCGCTGCGCCTGCTCCAGACTGATCAGGTCCGGCCGGGCCTCAGTCACTTCAACCTTGAGATCAACGGCATCGCCCCAGATTATGTCCTCCAGTCGGAGCACAGCGCGATGTGCGCGATTCGGGACCAGTTCGAGAAACTGATTTTCTGGTAACATAAGTCGCACAGGGTAACCACAGTTCCCCGTCAGCACGAAGGTTAATTTTCATCCGGGAAATCGTCGCAACAGCCGGTGCCGGCAAAAACGTGAGTGTCTGGTGTGAGCTCCAGGCAACGGACGAACGGACTGCTTGCCCGTGCTCAGATACAAGAAAGCCCCTGATGGAAATCAGGAGCTTTCTGATAAAGAGGATGGTGATTCAGCGGTTACGGCATGATCACCGAATCGATCACATGAATAACACCGTTTGATGCTTTGATATCTGTCTTGACCACTTTGGCTCCATCTACCATGACAGTATCGCCATCGACTTTGATGTCTACGGTGCTGCCTTCGACAGTGGTTGCTTCGGTCAGCTTGACCACATCAGCAGCCATCACTTTACCGGGCACCACATGGTAGGTCAGGATTTGAATCAGTTTTTCTTTGCTCTCAGGCTTGAGCAGTTCCGCCACGGTGCCTTCCGGTAACTTGGCAAAGGCTTCGTCTGTGGGCGCAAAAACGGTAAACGGACCCTCGCCCTTCAGTGTATTTACCAGGCCTGCTTCTGTCAGTGCGGTTGCCAGTGTAGTGAACGATCCGGCTGCGACCGCTGTATCGATGATGTCGGGTTTGGCTGCCTTGCTTTCATAGGCGTTGAGGCTAGGTGCTGTCAGGGAAAAAACAGCGCAAGCATACAGCAGCAGTGTGTTTTTTAACAATAAGTTAGTTTTTTTCATAACACGTAACCGTAAGCCTCGTCACCATCCTGTCAAAAATTGCCATCCAAATGTCACAATGCTGAATTCAAACGGAAGCTGTGCCGGCGCGCTTCTCTGATAATCGGTTCATGTCACAAGCGTATCCGCGCTAAGTGCTCATCCACTCGCACATCAGAGAAATCTATATCCTAACCGCTTTGGCCTGACTGTCACCGGAAACGAATCCCGATCCTGCAGGCTGATGTTCCAGCGACAGATTCGTACCACAGCCCTTTCTAGTCCAGTGTCAGCGAAGTTCCTTCGCTGCAACCTTCAGAGGCTGCGGCTCTGTCACAAAATATCTCACGGATTTATCGAAGGCACTGTGCTGACACCACACGTGTCTTGCTTCTTCTCTGCCGCCACTGTCCTTCTGATAAATTGCGGTTACGCTGTAGTCAATGAGTCCAGTCAAAGCCAAAATCATCCTGCTTACCGATCTGTCGGACTGGTGTCAGCCCTGGACGGATGCCTTGTCGGATGCCCGGATGGTCACTGAGCCGGAAGAGGCCGGGTCGGAAGGCGTGCTGTTCAACCGAGTTTCGTCCGGATCCATGCAGCACCGGCCCAAGTGGACTCAATGGGTGGAAGCGTATCTTCAACAGCAGGAGGAAGCTGGACGGCAGGTCATTCACGGTGCCAAGGTGATGCGCTTAGGCTGCGATAAACTTGTACAAGCCGAACATTTCCGGCAATGCCTGGTTGCTACCCCGGCCACTGCTCCGATCAATTCTTCGCAGCGGGCTTTTCCGGATCGCACGGTCTTGCTTAAACCGGTAAGTGGCGGGTATGGCGAGGGGATTCGAGTACTGGCTCCAGGCGAGGAGATTCCCTTATCCGTGGTTCACGGGAAGCAAGCCATGATCGAACAGGAAAAAATCAATCCTGTAGACGGATGTGTGCATCGGGTCGAGTGGATTGGGGACGGCATCCTTTACGATGCAGCGACGCCTTTGACGGACGTCACCACCAATTACTGCCTTCGCACCACCGGAGATCAGACCGACCTGCAGACGGATCTGCCTGCACGTCGCATTGAAGAGGTAACGCGTATCCTCCTGCGGGCAGGAATGGTGGTGGGCAGTATCGAATACCTGTTACAGCCGGACGGTGAAGCCTGCTACTTTGACTTGAATCCGGTCTCCACCTTTCACCCCCGGACCGAATCGCTCTTCGGGGTCAACCCCTATCAATATTTCGCGGAATGGTTCAGCAAAAAATACGCCAGTTGAGATGTGACAACATGATCTGCTGGTGCCGGCAGTTTGCTGCACCCGCCTGGTTGGGATGACGTCGTGACAGCTTACTTCAAATTCTCGATGCGAGAATTTTCTTCCAGATGATCAAGCAGATTCAAAAAATCGGCTTTGGGGTAGCAGCGACCACCCACTGGCGTAAAGGCGAGTGCCGGCTTGCCATCCGTGTAGAGGTGGTATCCCCAGTAATACAGTTGCTTGCTATTGCGGATGCTGGCGTCATCCGGGTCGATAAACAGGAAGCGGGGATCATCCAGCGACAGATCATTGAAATAGCTTTTATAGTGCTGCTTCAGCACCTCGCACTTTTTGTTTTCTTCACCGTAATAGTTATTGACCAGCACAAAGACAAACGCATCCGGGTTGACCGACCGGATTTCCTGAAGCGTTTCTTTGATCACATAGCCGTTTTTGTTCAACCCCAGCGGGTTAAGCGTAGTCGGAACGATACAGTAGTCCAGTTTGGCAATCAGCTCCTTAGGATTGAGCTTAAAGACAGGGGAGCAGTCGCAGATGACCGCTTTAACGTCTTCATCAATCCCGCGTTTCCATTCCCGCCGGTTATAAATCGTCACCGCATGGGTTTTGCGACCTTTGCCTTTGACAGTGACACCTTCACCCAGCAGCACGGATAAATTGCCTTGTGGGTCCAGGTCGATCAGTGCCACCTCGTAACCGGACATTGCCATCGCCCCGGCCAAGTGAGCACTGACCGTGGTTTTACCTACTCCGCCTTTAGCCGTGAAAACCCCGATATAGGTTACCTCATCACTGACATCTTCTTCATCCGAGTAGATTTCCTCGCCGGGCACCGGCTCCCAGAAGGTTTGCCCGTTCCCGATGTGTCCCAGCCGAACCTTGATCTGAGCGCGCTGGTGGTAGTAGACCAGCGCCTGCGGGCTGAACTGACTGGAACAGATCATCCAGCCTTCCGTGAAATTCCCGGCTTCGGGCGAGTCCATGAAGTCCATAAACTTTTCCACCTGCGGGACTTTAACCGGGGAGCGGTAGTTTTTGATCTGCACTGCCGCGAAGCGACCATCTTTCTGGGCCACCAGGTCATAACCGCGCTGGTTTTTAGGAGGCATCGTCACGGTCCATCCCGCTTTTCCAATCAGTAACCCGACGACCTGTTCAAAATCACTGGCACTTTCAAAAGACATGAAAGTGTTCTAACCATAAATCTTTTAATCCTCAAGTTTTCAAAGAGAGCGGTGCTGGATTCGGTAACGTTGCGCTCGATGAATATTCGGGATGCTGTTCCAAAAAAGTTAGTATACAGCAGATCTAAGCCGTTATTTAGTGATTTTATCTGCCCACTTCGCCGGTTCCAGCGGATAGAAGGTTTGGAATTCCCGCTGCTGCACTCGGTCCCGCCGCCGCAGCGCACTCCACTGAATCCAAAGCACGATTCCCGCCATCACCAAGAAAATGGGGAGAAGTCAGATAAGCAGTCGGATCATGTGAAGCAATTACAGGAAGCTCAGGCCGCTGGAAAATTGGACATTTTGTTTTTTCGGTGGAGAGTTTGGCATGCAGGCAGTTAGCATCTCATCAATCCTCATGGCCGTGAACTTACTGACACTTGCAAGTGAAACCCGGCAACCTGAACCAACCATGACAGCCCAGTCCGTAATAGAAGCCCAACTCAAAGCACTACAGGCCAATGATATCCCTGAACAGAACCATGGCATCCGTGTGGCATGGGAATATGCGCATCCCGCCAATAAGGAAAATACCGGGCCGCTGGAACGGTTTATCCGCATGCTGCACAGTCCTGCCTATAAACCGTTGCTCAACCATGAATATCATCGGGTTCGTCCTTTGAAGGAAACCGACCACGCCGCCGTTTTCGAGGTTACAGTCAGGATCCATGCGGGTTCCCGTTTGAAATACCTCTGGGTGGTCGAACGTATGGATCGAAACGATGCCGACAGCCCCTGGCGGACCACTGCAGTGACAGCACCGGTTCCTTCGGACGATATTCGCGTCTGATCCATCCTGCCATTATTCCTCGATCAACTCTGGCTCATAACAAAGCATCCCAATGAATCCTTCTGCACGCTTGCTCTCGGTAGTCACCGCTACCGTGATTCTGTATCAATCTGCGCTGGTGGCGCCAGCAATTAATATGGCACTCCCGGTCGAGCCGGCAGCGGTGATGCTAAGGTATATCTGGCCGATCTTCTTCGCCCTGACCGGACTGCTGGGGTTGGTTGGAGTCGTGGTGGCCCGAAAGCAACGACTAGGGGTGATCGTGAATGGGACGACGCTGGCGGGCATGGCCATCTGTTTCATCCTGGTACCCACTATCAACCACGCCAAAGACACCGATGCGATGGGTCTGTGGAATGCACTGCATATGGTAACCGTCGGCATCACCTTCGCTGTGCTGGTGCTGCACCTGGTGTATGTCTTCCGCTGGTATAAGCAGGGATAGGAGGCTGAATGTGAAAACGGGAACTGGGTTTAACCGCAGAAGGGCTGCAGGATTCACACCGATTCCCTTGGATTTTTTTTATGAAACCACTTCTACATAAATTATTGATAATCAACGGTTGATATCATAAGCAGCTTGCGTTATTTTTGAGTCATGAATGTAGAGACTAGGCAATATCTGGCTCAGATTGGGAGTCGGGGCGGCAAGAAAAGTCGCCGAGGCTTGTCGCCGGAGCAGGCGCGGCGCATGGTGGCGGTGCGTGAAGCGCAGAAGGCGTATGACGCACACCGACACGAGTATTTCTGGTCGTATCGGGACAACGTCAAAATTACAGCAGAGGATGTGGACTGGGTTGTGCAGGGGCTCATGAATGAAGGTGATCGCGCTGCTTTTGAGAAAGCGCGCTCGATAAGAAGATTAATCCGGGGAAACTAAGATGCCCATTGGTCCATTTGAATTGGAGATCTTACAACTCCTGGCAAAGCACAGGAATCCGGAAAGTCATATCGGGGGTGCTACGGTGCTCAATCAAGATGATGGGAGTCCGCGAGCATCGGAGGATATTGATGTCTTTCACGACACCGTAGAAGCACTGAAGATTTCCTTCGATCTGGATTGTACACAGCTGTCCGCTCACGGCTACGAAATGAAAACGCAAATCTTGGGTGAGCATTTCAGGCGTGCCTTGATTCGGAAAGGAGAACACTCGACGAAGCTGGAGTGGGTATACGACACCGCATTTCGGTTTTTCCCGGTCGAACCGGATGTTGAGTTAGGATATCGTTTAAATTATTGGGATGCGGCTACAAACAAAATATTGGCAGGTGCCGGCCGCGCACAGCCTCGGGACTATGTTGACATGATCCACATGCACCAGCATCGCTTGTCGTTGGGGGCGTTGATCTGGGCCGCAGCGGGTAAAGACGAGGGACTGTCGCCTTCGTTTATCATCGAAGAAATGAGTCGGGTGCAGCGGTATCGCTACGAACAATTTGGAAAACTGAAACTCCATGAAAAGCCAGACCTGCCAGCTCTGAAACAAATCTGGATCGAGGCCCTTCACCAGGCTAGGCAACTCGTCAATGAAACACTGCTGGAAGCCCCTCTAGGTTGTCTGTTCCTGAATGATTCCAGGGAGCCCGTCACGCCGACGGCAGAAAACTGGAGCACCCTCCAGCCTCACTTTGGTTCGGTCCGCGGTGCCTGGCCGCGCGTGGTTGAGGAATAAGTATCTAGGCTCTATTAGGTAACCACTGATTCGCCTGCGCCGAGCTTCGACGCAATGGCTAGGCTGATTAACTAAGGAGAATTGTTGAAGCAAGATGAGCAGGTATAAAGGCAGGTCCAGCCATTGAGCATGGGAATCCACAGTCAGGAAAGCGCTACAAAATGCATTTCATACGCGCTTAGCAAAGCAAAATTTTGGAATCAACAGCTCAGCTTTATTGGAATCAGCTTCGGTCAGACCCCTGTTCCTGAAAGCAGACTACTCTTATTCCGGCAGCTCTGAAATGTTGCAGATACGCACGCCGCGGCAGGGATTCAGCACCAGCAGATCCTGATCGCCCGTGACCAGCAGACTGGCATTCGCCGCCACCGCCAGCTCCAGAAACTTATGATCGTTAGCATCCCGGCAATCGGTGATGGTTTCTTTGGGTTGGAACCATTCCGCTCCGGTCGCGATCAGGCGCAGCAGGTTGGCGCGTTTTTCCGGTGAGATAAAGCGGTCAAACTTATCCCGCATCATCACATCCGTCAGTTCGATGAAGGTGGCTTCCGAGAATGCGTAGGGTTGATCCCGAATGAGCTGCCGGATTGCCTGACCGAGCGCGGACTCGAGCGCAAGTGCATAACTCACCCAGAGATTGGTATCCAGAACGACCACGAACTAGGAGGGATTCACTTCCGTCAGAATATCCTGCAGCAACGCTTCCGTCAGACCGTTCGCCTTGGCTTCCTGGGAAATCCCGGTGATAGCCTGATCCAGCTCCTGTCGCTGGAGCTGGCGCAGCTTCTGATACTCCTCCATCGGCACAAATGCGCCGATCTCACGGTTCTGCCGTTTGATAATAATCGGCTGGCGACTGCCTTTTTCCAGGAACTCCCCAAAATTCTGCCGTACTTCGGTAGATGTCATCGTGATCATGCTATTAAAATCAGCCAATACTGACATTTTGTCAATAATAGACAAAATGTTCGCTTTTAGGTATGCCACTGGTTCCCGCTACAAGACGACAAAGCTTAGTTCTGACACCCGAAGTAGTCCGGACGAAGAAAATCTATTGCTGACCTATTTAGTCTATTCAAACAGCGGTCATCAACTCTGCTGCTGGCTGAATACTTTTGGTCAGGCTGTCACGTTGGTTCTTGAGTGCCCGGAAATCACATTCGACCTGAATGCCGTGCCAGAACTCTTCGGATTGCCCGAAAAAGGCGCCAAAGCGGATCGACATCTGGGGAGTAATGGAACGCTTGCCTTGCACGATTTCATTAATGGCACGGGGGGAAACCCCAATGGCACGTGCCATGGCATTCTGTGAGATCCCCATCGGCTGCAGGTATTCCTCCAGCAGAATTTCCCCGGGTGTGATCGGAAGGTTCATAAGCATAACGTATAACGTTATACGATAGTGCCAATGTGAGCTTTTTCAGGGGCTCTGAAGGCATATCACATAGACCCTCGGCAGGTTACGATAAAATTCCCTGGAGTGGGAAGCAATTCATTTCAAAACATGTAATTCTCCTCACGTGATTGATGGAGCTCATCGTCACGTTAAACGTTAATTCTAAATAAGGAGAATATATGTCACATCAAGACGACCTAGATAATCGCTCAAATCAGCTCAATCCAAGTCACGATGAGTACTGGCACAGCCGTGAAAATGGATGAACTAAACTATCTTCTAATGGACGATCTCACCGAGGATCAGAAGCAAATTTCTGCGACTACTGAGTCAAAAGAATGGGATTCTCTACTAAAGCAATAGATCGGTTATTAGAAACAGAGTATAGATAGTTGCTTTCGTTGTTATTTGTTGTGTCGCATGGGGCGCTAGTCTTTCAACTAGCGTCCCATGTCGCTATCGACTAAGCATTGGCTTAAGGGTTTTTAAGATCAGTTTCCACTCCTGTCGCTTCTCATTATCATTGAGTACGGAGGATTTATACAATCGATTTCTGAGAATCTGCAGGTATATCATCAGACATCCGAAATCTTGACATCCTTTAGCCTTGGTATCTTTTAGAATGTGAGCGAGTCTTTCCATTTTCCGAAATGTGGGTATTTTTTTCATTGTTCGCCACTTACTAAATTCGTTCTCCCACGTGTTCTGAGTGAATAATTCATCTGCATCAGCATCCAGTTCGCATGCCAGCTTATTTTCCAGCTCTTCGATTCTTTCGGAAAGAGTGAATTGGGAGGTAACGCCAGCGCCAACATTACTTTGAAGCGTATCAAAGAAATACTCCCAGGGAGAAAAATATTTGATGCTTCCATCAGAGTTATATAGCGCCTCATAAATCCGAAACGGGTAACCCTCATGTATATCGATTGCTGTTTTCTCAAATTCAGCAAGTAAACTCATTTGACTCTGAATGACACGATCCGTTGCAAGATAATCAGCTATGGCAGCGCCGCGGCTGTTTTCAATGTCCTGATAAAAATCAATTTCCATTGATTCGACCATTGCATAGACAGAACCGACATCTGAGAGGGTATTGTATTTTGTGCCTCTTCCAATAAGCAGCCCCTGAATAAATTGAGACCATGGTCCAGCATCTAAGAGCTGAGGGTTATCCATTTCTTTCTCAATGTCGGATGGCAATGAGTCAACGATGTCCTGCCACAATTGTATTATACGGTCTAGTAACCTCCTTTGAGGTATGTGCTTGAGAAATACAAATTGATAAAGTCGTTTAGCACATAGATATTTCCAACTGGTATTGCCAGTGAGCTGAAGAATGGGAGCCAGCAAAGCCTTGCGGGATATGCCCAATTCATTCAAAAATATATGCGGCAGTGTGAGCGGGATAATCAGGCCGAGCCAATGGCGGATACGGGGATTGCTGGCTGATTCTTTTGCTGCGACCGCCAGATATTCCAGTATTTCGTTTGTAGAATATAAATCCTGTTTTGATTCAGTCCCCATAGTCAATCATTCGATTTATCAGTTTTTATATTTCCTTTTAAGTTCATTAAGGCACTGAGAGTGTATTTTAATGAGTCGAGTCATGAATTAGCCAACTAATTCCATTAGTTTTCCGTAGCTATCGACGACATCGTATTTGATTTTATCTTTTGAGATGTCGGCAAAGAAGCGGCGGGCGCATTCGATTTTGCTTTTTTCGATTTCTCTTAATTCCAAAGATGACATGCTGCCTTTGGTCTCTGCGACGAAGTAGACGTGTTTTACTTTGCCTTCTTGGAAGGCGATGGCCCAGTCGGGGTTGTATGGGCCAACTGGGGTAGGGATATAGAACCCCCTGGGGAGTTTGGAATAAACAACAACTTCTGAACTTTTGTCTAGGTTCTGAACAAACTCAGTTTCTACTTTGGACTCGGTAAATACGTAGTCGTAGATGTGGCGGTCCGTCTTGATGCCTCGGGTGAAATCGACTTTGGATTTGTCCTGAGTGAAGATGTCGATGGAGTGTTTTTGATCGAGTGGATCATAGGCCAGGTGCTCGATGACCATGGTTGCTTTTTGTTCGTTGATCAGGTTGGCGGATCGACTCAGGAAGTTTTCGGGGTTGGTTTTGAATTGGTCAAAAACAGGCTTTTCGAGTCCCTTTAGAATCTCTGCAACGGTTTTTCTGGTGAGTTGAGTGTCCTCAGCGATATTACCAATGAGGTCATATTTCACGCGGGAGTCTGCGCTGGTTGTGACTTTCTCCGTTGATGATTCTCTTACACGGAATGCAGCACCTTTTTTGATATCTTCGGCGGTTGCCTCTGTGATCTGGTCACCTCTTTGGACAAAATACTGCAGAGGAGTTGTTCTCAGGTTCGTATTCAGATATTTAACGGATTTGGTTATCAGTTCATTACTATCGAATTGAACCGTATAAGCAGCTTGCTGATTGATCCGATTCCAGAGTTCTTTGAATTCTGCTTTTTCAAAGTTCTGATTGGTTTCCAGAATTTGTCCCTTCCGGTCATTTCCTATGTTTGGGAGCAGGGCGTCACTATAGACGCTATCGATGAGTTGAATGACTTGTTCCTTATAAGGCCTGAGTTCTTCAGGTAGTTCCGGCAAGGCTTCTTCCTTCTTGGCGTCATGGTAGGTCTGTGTGACTTGGTCTGCATCATCTGTGAAGTCGTTCTTGATGAGGTAACGGTATAGGGCTTTGGCCATGGTCGGTGTAACTTCAACGTCTTCGGTGTCTGTGTGCAGAACTTTGCCTGTGAAATAAGCTTCATTCGCTTCTCTGGGCCGATCCGAGAGGGACTCAGATATATCCTTCTGCAGGCCGGCAACGAAGTCTTTGTAACTTTCATTGGCCACGACGGTTAGAACATTGATCTGATGGACGGTGGCGGGATTGTCGAGGCGGTCTCCATATTGGTTAACCGCAAGTCGCAAGCCTCGGCCTACCTCCTGACGCCGAGAGATGGTATTGTCGCTGTGTTTTAGAGTACAGATGACGAAGACATTAGGGTTGTCCCATCCTTCCCGTAGCGCGGAATGTGAAAAGATGAAGCGGACAGGTTCATCCAGTGAAAGGAGTCGCTCTTTGTCGCGGAGAATTAGGTCATAAGCGTCGGCGTCATCGCTTTCGCCTTTCATGTCACCTGCTTTTTTCTCGTTCGGATTTTTGAGATGCTTGGTCTTTTTATCAATGGAGAAATAGCCGTTGTGCGTCTCTAAAGCCTTTATCGATTTAAGATATTTGTTGTAGGGGCTATCTTCCAGCATCTCGATTTCGTTCAGGGCTGCTGCATATTCTTCCTCGAAAATGGTAGCGTATTCTCCGGGGGTGGCTTCTCCTGCTGCGTAGCTCCGGTATTTAGCTACTTCATCAATGAAGAAAAGCGAGAGGACTTTCACTCCCTTGGAATGAAGATCCAGTTCCTTATCCAAATGTGCCTTGATGGTTTCTCGTATCTGAATGCGACGTAAGGTGGCTTCATTCACATCTCCAGAAGCCTGACCTGCCTGAAGCACATGGCCATTGGTGAAACTCACAGTATCGTCACGGGCGTCAATGTCTGAAACGACGAAGTCCTTGTACTCATCCAAATTGCCAGACAGGTCGTATAGATTGGCTCCTTTTTCGATTTTACGCATAACCCGCTTAATCTGTGCGGAAGCTTGTTTGATCTCCATTTCGACTCTAGCTACTGGTGGCTTGGAGCTACTGATATGGATACTATCAAGATAAAGGTAAGCATTGGTTCCACTCAGGCCTTTTATGGTAATACCTCGGGCGTCGATGCGTTTGACCAGTTTTCGATTAAAAGCGTCGAGAGCGTCCAATCGGTAAATTTTATTATGTTCTTTTTTGTGGGTAGCGGAATAGCGCAAGACCATCAGCGGCTGGAAGCGAGCGAGGGACTCAAAACTCCGGCTGGCTCGGCCGCGGGACCCTTCGATTTTTTGCGGTTCGTCGATAATCAGAATGGGATGGTTGCGGGCAATGACATCAATGGGTTTGCGGGATTGAAAGTCGTCCAGCTCATCGTAGATCCTGCGGGCATCCTTGCCTGTGGCATTGAAGGCCTGGACGTTGATGATCATTACATTCAAGCCGCTATCCGAGGAAAAACTTTCCAAATGATGTAATTGCTTGGAGTTGTAGATGAAAAATCGGGCGCGCTTGCCGTATTGTTCCAAGAAGTGTTCGGTAGTGAGTTCAAAGGATTTGTGCACCCCTTCGCGAATGGCAATGCTTGGAACCACCACGATGAACTTACTCCAGCCGTAGCGCTGGTTGAGCTCGAACATACTTTTGATGTAACAGTAGGTTTTCCCGGTGCCGGTCTCCATCTCGATGTCCAGATTGATGGAAGAGACCCGATCCGAAACTAAAGCAGAAGATTGAGGCAGATTCTGCCGGCGTTGCACGCTCTGAATATTTTCCAATATTTTGGGAGTGGGCAGAGTGATTGCCGCATTGCGAAATCCGGCTTCCGTGTATTCCAACTGGGCTTGGGAATCCACTTCTCGTCCAGGATCAATGCGATAGCGGGTGGCGGTGGAGGTGGGTTGTCCTTGAAAGCAATCGACCACCGCGTTGACGCAGTCCGTCTGATACGGCTGGATCTTGAATTTGAGTTTCATCCCTAGAGGGTTTTCACTTCTGTGCCGGGGCTTAGCAGTTTAAAGATTTCACCGACGTTGATTTTGACGGTGTCGCTGTTAAAACTGCTGTCGCGGAAGACGGCGCGTAGCGGTTGGCGTTGGGCCAATTCTTTAACAAACTCTTCAGTGATCTCAGCATCAAAACAGGCGGCGATGGCGTCACTGCCTACAAAATAAACGGTTTTACTCTGAATCGTTTCCGAAGCGATCGGGAGTGCCAAATCCACTCCCCAATCCAACATGATTTGAAACACTAAATCCTCCGGGGTGCGATCCGGTTTGATGTGCTCGATTTGAAAGTCCAATTCGTCCTGCTTGGCTTGATCGGGAGTTTGTTTGATGTTGTTGAGATTGGAACTATCGATTTTGAGGACACGGAAACCCAGATCTAAATTTTCTGAAGTTTCAGGGTGCTCCTCTCGGATTTTCTTTGCTGCACGACGGATACGCTCTTTACCGATTTCAGCAATCGTTTTATAGCCGGCTTTGTATGCTTCGCTGTCTTCATTACATGCTTCAGGTAGTTGAACCATGATGTAGCGACGATTACCGCCGTCCTCGGCGTTTAACTGCATTACGGCGTGAGCTGTGGTCGCCGAGCCGGAGTAGAAATCCAAAATTATGCCTCTGTCGTCTACGGATTGATTGATAAGAGAATAAAATAATCTTAAAGGTTTAGGGAATGTAAAAACTTTACTACCGAATAGTTCTTTAATTTCCTTGGTTCCAGCTGAATTTAATGAGGTTATAAAAGCATTTGCAGATTTACTCTTTATATCTGTTCCTAAGGATGAAATAGGAACTACTAAAGACTTTGCTTCATTTTTGAATCGCTTGAGTAGTGGAGTGCCATCTGTTTTTTTTGGAAAAATAATTCGTTTTTCAGCAATTTTTCTTTGCATTGTTTCTGAATTGTACGGCCAGTACCGTCCCTCAGGAGGATAAAACTCGTTGCCTGAGTCAGGATCAACAATGGGATAATAAGTATCTCCGCCAGGTTTGCTGGCACTTAGATTATCGAGTATCCAAGGCCCTCTTTTGTCTTTGTCCGGATTAGAATATTTTTCGAAAGTTCTGGGTATTCCACGAAGTTTATGTGCTGTTTTACCATAACATAAAACATATTCGTGATCAGTACTTACATTATTAACCGAATCCATTGATCCAGTTCTTCTTCTCCAGACAAAAGAGCTATAAAAATTTGTTTCACCAAACACCTCATCGCAGACTTTTCGTAGATTACTAAATTCAGAATCATCCATTGATATGAAAATTACACCATTATCTTTGAGAAGATTCTTTGCCAACTTAAGTCTTGAATACATCATGCTCAGCCAATCTGAATGGAATCGACCGTTAGATTCTGTATTTGCTACCAAGCGACCCTCTTCGTGGTCCGTTTGTTTTGATTTTTCCAAGTATTCCTCAGTACTTTCAGCAAAATCATCGTCGTAGATAAAATCATTTCCCGTGTTGTAGGGAGGATCGATGTAGATCATTTTTACCTGTCCTAGGTAGGTTTCCTGTAGCAGCTTAAGTGCCTCCAGATTGTCACCTTCAATATAAAGATTCTGAGTGGTATCAAAATCCACGCTTTCTTCCCGGCAGGGGCGCAATGTTTTGGCAATCGGAGCATTAGCAGCAAGCAAGGCTTCGCTTTTCCCCGGCCAATCGAGGCGATACCGTTCCTGAGGGCCTTCGACGATGTGATTGGACAGTTCTTGGCGGAGTTGATCAAAATCAATTTTGCGCTCGATCTTGCCATGCTCACTTAAAGCCTCCGTAACGCATGAAGGAAACAGTTTGGCAATCTTCTCGATATTTTCTTTGGTCAGGTCAGGGGTATGCAGTTTCGCTTTATCCATGTTGTTTATCTATTTCTGGCATTGTGAAATTTGAGATCTTACGGCACGTAATTTCTGATTCAATCCAACTTTACGATTGAATTGCTTCTCTTTTCGCAGTTTTTTTTCGAGTTTTTCAGCTTCACGAATGAAGGATTTCCATTTTTCGCAACGCTTGCTCCAATCCCATGTCGATTCATTTGATCGACACTTCAAAGGTAGCAGTGGGGCAAGCATCTGAGTCCAGAGGTCTTCAAGATTGATCGCGGTAGGTAAGTGCTGTCGTCTGAGTTGTGACTCAACTATCCAGTCTGAATGAAAATGTTCCGAGAGGACTTGCTGGGTAAAGTCGGCCTCACTCTGACGCTTAATGGCAGCGACAAAACGGAATCTATCATTGGAGATGACTTCAAACCAGATGGGAAAACGAATGGAATGGTCCAAAAGAGTCAGTATTGAGGGATGAAGTTCACGTCCTTTTAACCATAGGGTTATGATCTGAATTTCTTTGATCTCCGAATTCGCTGGCAAATTAATGGTTTCTGGGGCGAGTTTGTAAGACCACTCAATTTGTTCAATCTGAGAGGTGATGAGTTGCTTTGTTTTATGGGTAACTCCGCTGTAACGGTAGATCGTCGCTTTGCGAATAGGTTTCCCGAAATAGGCTTGATCAGGGTAGTGATACATAGATCTAATCGATGACTAAATACGCTTCTCTTCCGCCTGCAAATGGAGTGGGATCAATCCGTGTATCTAATGTCGCTAAACGAGCACTTTTGTGAATGGTTAATGCTAATAAATAGTGGTCCGTTAATTTTTTAGATGATGGTAGGTTGGAGTAACTGCGCAGGGAGATCATGTCTGGCCAGAATTCGTGGCGAGGAATGGAGCAGAGGCCGTTGAGTAGTTCTTGAGCAAGCGCTGGTGAACCAGGTCCTTTTGGGTAGTTATGGCCACCAAGAATACGAAGAAACCCATTTTCCGTAATGGGACACGTTGCCCACCCGGTTTCTCGGTGTGTTTCGAAAAAACGCTGAGCTCGCTGATGGTGGGTGTGATCTGCATCGGCTAATGCGATGAGGACGTTGACATCTAGAAGCATCATAGCGGGTTAAGAACTTGAGCGATCTTCGTTCTCCTCCATGAGTTTGTAGACTAATTCGCTGGTGACCCGCACCCCGCGCTTTTTGAGTCGTAGTATCCCTGTTTCCGTGGTTTCTATAAGATCCTTGAAATCAGAGGCCGATGTCATTGTGGTCGGATGAATAATGAGGAATGTAATGAGTTCAAAGTCATCTAATCCAGAAATGGTGTCACGTAATGCAGTGGTTTGGCTGCCAGTAAATAAGCTTTCGACATCGTCTTCTTCCTTCACCTCGATCATGGATTGAATGGCTTGGGTGAGTAGGTCGGAGTAGGTTTCCATTCTGCGACCATCTTTGGTGGTCTCGTTAAAGATCTTGGCAATCTCTTGCAACGGCTGGTCTTTGCCCTTACATGCCGCACGTGTGAGATCCAGAAGTCTCTTGACGTCCGTATGGCGAACTAAGACCTCTCCATCTAAGCCCATATAGACGAGATAATAGGGGTGAAGTCGGTTTTGTTGGTGGATGTTAACGCCGTGGTTTCGATTCCTCAGTGTATAGATAACACCAGATTTGAGGCCACGTTCCAAATCTGCCGGAACAACCGAGTGCATTCCGTTTGGAACTCTAGATAGGTCTCGTTCTGATTTGAGGTAATTTAATAAATCCATTCGGAAGTCGTTAAGGCCAAGGTCTGTAATGGCGACTCCAGTTTTGAGGTCTTCCATATCGATGACTTCCTCTTGAAGTCGTCGCAGTTGCTCTTTGCGGTAAGAGAGATCATTAGCTTTTGCTCGGAGGGGGTTGTCATCACCTGTGGCGGTGACGTCTGCGATAATCATCCGATTTTCAACGCGTTCCCGAAGGTTGATGTATTCGTCCAAAGAGATATCAGGCCAGTAGTTGACGAGTTGGATGACGTCATTCTTAGAGCCAATACGATCAATACGACCAAAACGCTGGATAATTCTGACGGGATTCCAGTGGATGTCGTAATTGATGAGGTAGTCACAGTCTTGGAGGTTTTGACCTTCTGAAATACAGTCTGTGCCGATGAGAAGATCGAGTTCGGCGTCCTCATCGGGAAAGATTTCCTGCTTATGTTTGGAAATCGGGGAGAAGAGGCACAAGAGTTTTTGGTAGTCATAACCTTTACCGAGTGTGCAGTGGGGTGTGCTATCCCCTGTGACGATTCCTGTGTGCAATTGATGTTTGCTTAAGTGTTCAGAGGCGATGTTTTCATAGAGGTAGTGAGCGGTGTCAGAAAATGCGGTGAAGATGATAATCTTCTTATTGCCTGAGTTGATAGGTGAAGCGAGTTTGGTTTCGATGAGGGTTTTAAGGTCTTGAAGTTTTGCGTCATGTTCTGGAGTAATCTTCTCCATTTCCGCTAGTAACTCGTCGATGACCTTTAGGTCTGCTTCCAAGTCGCGTTTCCACTCTGGCAAGTTCATGTCTTCCAAGCGAACGACGACTTTTTTCCCAGTCACTTCATCATCGTTTGGATCCGGCCAATCGTCAGCATCGGGATCAAGATTTTCGTAGTAAGAAGACTGGTCATTGACGGAGCCGTCTTTTCCTGTTTTTTCGTAACGTTCAATTCTCTCTAGATTAGAGAGATTGTTATCGCGAAGCTTATTAAGAGTGATACGAAATGAATAAACAGAGCTTTCTAGTCGCTTAAGTAGATTAACCGTCATGAGCGCTTGTAAGCTGCGCTCACGATCTGCCTGCCGGAGCTTCCCGCCGCCTGAAGCTACCTCGGTGTCATAAATTTCAGCATATTTAGCAATACGACTATCCAGGAGGTAATTAATAGGAGCATAGACTGCTAAGTTTAGTTTTCTTAATTCTTCGTATATTGCGTTGTAATCAAATATGTCACTTCTATGGGTAAGGGGAGGATGAATCGGGATGGGAAAAAGTCGTTTAGGGAATTTGCCGATTTCACTCGTATCGTAGAACGTTTCGATATGCTTACGTGACCTTGCAATCGTCACATTGTCTAGGAGCTCAAAAAAATCAAAATCTAAGGTTTTAAGAATCGCATCGGGAGTGCGTTCTTCCGGTGGTAGTTTTGACCACATATTAAAACTGGCCTGGGCTCGTTTGAAGATTTCATCGACACTTCTGCCTACCTTGAGTTTGGAATGAAATTTCTCAGAATCTCCCTCGTAAGCTAAGGCAAGTTGGTTGCGTAGGTCTGTGAAACGATTATTTACCGGAGTAGCCGATAACATCATGACTTTTGTTTCAACGCCATCTTGTATGATACGCTTCATTAAACGCTCATATCGGGTTTCTCTGCCCTTAAAGGTCTCGTTGTTGCGGAAATTATGAGACTCGTCGATCACCACTAAATCATAATTACCCCAATTGATCAGGCTAAGGTCTATATTGAGCGACATACCCTTATCACGCTGCAAATCGGTATGGCACAGCACATCATAACTAAAGCGATCTTCAGAGAATTGGTTGGTTACGACGTTGGTATTGTAGTTTAACCAGTTTTCAGCGAGCTTCTTAGGGCAAAGAACCAAGACGGATTTATTGCGAAGTTCATAGTATTTAATCACAGCTAATGCCGTGAAGGTTTTTCCTAAACCAACACTATCTGCGAGAATACAACCATTGTAATGTTCCAATTTATTGATGATTCCAGTAGCTGCATCGCGTTGAAAATTGAACAATTTTTCCCAAATAAGGCTGTCTTGATAGCCTGTTCGGTCGTTGGGTAAAACGTCCTCATCGAGGTTTTCCAGAAACTCATTAAATATATTATAAAGAGTCAGAAAATAAATCAGCTCCGGTGGATTTTCTCTGTAAACAGAATCCATATGGTCGATGACAGTATCGGTGACATTAACTACTTTATCTTCTGAACTCCAAATTTGATCAAATAGGTCTGAATATTTTTGCGTTCCTTCTCCCTCCTCAAATTTGGTGATGTAATTGGATACGGCGTCTCCCTTTTGGTAGCCTAAGTCAACTGCGGTAAAGCCATGTAGGGGAAGATATACAGTGTTTCCGTCTGGGTGCAGCACGCAAGCAAACTGCTGCATGGGGTCTTTACTTTTATTTGAGCGAAAAGTCGCTTTTCTGCGCATCCATGAAGCACAATCCTTAGCTAAGGCGCGTTGGGTGAGTTGATTGCGTAGCTTTACCTCAAATTCACTACCGTAGAGGCTGCGTTCGCGATTGAGCTTGGGAATAAAAAACTCACGGTGCTCTTTGTTAATCCTATCCGTGGCTTTTTCGGCGGTGAATGTAGGGGAAGTAAAAACAAATTCTAGCGAATCGATATGCTCAAGGTTTTCACGTAATGCTTCATACGTGTACATGGAAAATGAGGAGGCAGCTATTTTCAGGCGCGCCCCCGGCTTTAGTGCATTCTTAAGGCTATCACCGAAAAGAATATTAATATTATCAACTATTTCCATTGATACTCGATTGATTGTCTATCACAGAATACTTAACAATAACAGTGTTGGCTTGAAATATAGTCAAATTTTTGGAGTTAGTTGCCAAGGTTAGGAGATAGGCATTTAGTGGCTTTAAGGCTTCCGTCTATAAATGGATACAATAGCTACTGCATTATGTATTTTGCTGTTCTTGATTTGACCATAATCTGGTGAGATGACCTCATCGTCTCTATCTACGCGGGAGCGACCGAATATCGCCAGGTTGGTGACAGGTCTTCTAAATGAAGAAGTATGATTTGAGAATTCAGAAGTTTGGAAAAACAGGAAAGTTCACTGAGGGTAGGGAAGTGGGGGCTACTTTTTCCTGGCTCGGTACTTTTTAGCGGGTTCTTTTAGGGTGAAGCCGATGAAGGGTTTCTTCTTTTCCGGGCCGGGCTGCAAAAGGGGGAGCAGTTGCTGGTAGATTTCGCTCAAGAGCGTGTCATGCTCGAGCAGGGTGCGGTCGATTTCGGCCAAACGCTTGAGGATAGCTTGATTGGCAGTCAGTGCCTCACGCTGTTTGACGAAGGCGCGGATGATGTAAACACTCATGGCCACGGCTTCCTTGCTATTCAGCACGTTGGCAGCCATCAGAGCACCGTGTTCGGTGAAGGCGTAAGGACGGGTGCGACGTCCACCGTGGGTTGAACTTGAGGTCGCAAATTGCGACTTCAAGATGGTACCTTTCTTATTATCAGCTGTTTGTGTACTTGAGGTGCCCAATTGGCACTTCAAGTTGTCCCATTCCTCTTTGGTGAGCTGGAACATGAAATCTTCGGGAAAACGTTGGCGGTTGCGACGAATTTGCTCATTCAATCGTTTAGTTTCGACGCCATAGAGCATGGCGAGATCGGCATCCAGAATGACGGGGGTATTACGGATGGTCAGGAGCGGAATCTTGGGGTCGGGCTTTTTCTTTGGCATGTTGTTGAAGCTAATTAGCACGCGAACTGGCGACAAGTCGCAAGTAGCTGAAATGAATTCCGTAGTCTATATTGACACTTCTTGTGAAAAATAATACTGTATTATCTATGCGCACTACAATATTACTAGAAGATGAGTTGGCGGAGAGTCTGCGGCGTAAAGCACGGGAGCGAAATCAAAGTTTGAGCGCGTTTCTGGCCGAGGCGGGTCGGGCGGCCTTGAAATCAGAAGCCTTGCCGGTAGATGATTCGTTTGAGCTGGTCACTTATGGTGAAGGGGGGGCACTGCAGGGAGTGAATCTGGATCGCACCGGTGATCTTGTGGTGGATGAGGACCGCAATCAGTTCGGTTCATGAAGTTGTGTGATGTGAATGTGCTGGTCTATGCGCATCGGCCCGACGCGACCGAGGAGCATGACCAGTATGCAACCTGGCTGACGCAGGTGGCGACCGGAACGGCAGCATTCGGTTTATCCGAAAATGTGTTGAGTGGATTTGTGCGAGTGGTGACCAATCCTAAAGTGTTTCACAACCCGACGCCGGTCGATGAGGCATTCAAATTCTGTCAACAGCTGCGCCAGCGACCCCAGGCGTGTGTGCTGCGACCGGGCGAGCGGAGCTGGCAGATTTTTGAAAGGCTGTGCCGTGAACTGCCGGCTAAGGGGAAGCTGGTAGCGGATGCCTGGCACGCCGCGCTGGCGATGGAGTATGACTGCGAGTGGATTTCCACGGATTCGGATTTCAGCCGATTCAAGAATCTGAAATGGCAGCATCCACTGCGGTGAATTTTAAGGATGAGGAATTCTGCGGCGAGAGAGAAAGTCATGCCTGAAAGGCAGCCTAGAATTTGCGGAGCACTGAAAACTTAGCAGTGGAACTGGAATCGAATTATCCCAACAAAGTAGGGATTGTCGCTAGTTGTGCTTCGCAAAATTTGGGGTGTCATAATTATGACAGCGACCTCGCACGCTCGAGTTCGCTTCTCTGTGGAAGAAGAAACCCCCAGAAGGGGGATTTCTGCGGCGAGAGAGGTCAGAAACCTAAGGTTTCTACAATCTGACCGAGGGGAAGATCATCGAAGATTATCTCTCAGAGCATCTTTTTCTCTGAAAAAATATGCGGCGAGAGAGAATCGAACTCTCGCTACCAGCTTGGAAGGCTGGAGTCCTACCACTAAACGACCGCCGCGAACGGGCCAAAATTAAACTGGATTGCCTGTAACTAGGCAACTTCTTTTTTTGAATTCCGACCGGGTGGACGATATAAAGAGAGGATGAAGGAGGTGGTGGTCTTAAGCGGGTCGGGCATGTCGGCACCGTCGGGGGTGGCAACGTTTCGGGATGCCCGGGGGCTCTGGTGCGAGTTTTCGGTTGAGGAGGTGGCGACGCCGGAAGCGTTTGCACAACACCCGCAGCGGGTGCTGGATTTTTACAACAGGCGACGGCTGGAGCTGGCGGAGGTGGAACCGAATGCGGGGCATTATGCGCTGGCGGAACTGGAAAACCGTCCTGATACTCGCGTGACGATTATTACCCAGAATGTGGATGATCTGCACGAGCGTGCCGGCAGTTCCCGGGTGGTGCATCTGCATGGCGAACTGATCAAGGTGCGCAGCGCAGAGAATCCGGATGACATCCGGGAGATCGGTTACACTGAGATCCAGTTGGGGGATCTTTGCCCGCAGGGGCATCAGCTGAGACCGCATATTGTCTGGTTCGGAGAAATCCCCATGCGCTTTGACGAAGCGCAGCGGCTGGTGCAGCAGGCGGATATCCTGCTGGTGGTGGGGACGTCGCTGAGTGTGTATCCGGCGGCATCACTGGCCGGGTTCGCACCGCAGCATGCGCAGAAGTTTTTTATCGATCTCGAGGGTGAGCATTGTCCGCCCGAATTCATGCACGTTCAGCAGTCGGCGGAGGTGGGGGTGCCGCAAGCCATCCTCCATTTTCTATGAATCGACGTTCTGCGATGTAAGACGTTGCATGCTGGATGCCGAGCGACTGCCTGTGAGTGTTCTGCAAGCAGCCATGATGAGTGGATTCGTCGTGTCTGGGACGGGCAGTAGTGCAACGGACCCATGCTGAAAATATACATATTTTTGCTTAAGCTGTCCAAGCCGCAGATCCGCTTGTTACAGTAGAATATTTCACATGATACTGCGATCAACAGATGGTTTGAAGCGGTCCATACGGATTTTGCAACGACTCGTCGGCCGATGCGGTTGTGCACGAATGGGGGACCGATGGTCATCCACAGCAAGCTGAAATGATGAATACGAACAACCACCTGCATACAAAGAAAATGAGTCGGCGTGGTTTTTTGCGTCGCAGCACGCTGGCAGGTAGCGGGCTCATCATCCTGCCTCATGAAACGGTGTTTGGTGAACTGAGTGCGAACAATCGTCTGAACGTAGCCTTGATCGGTGCGTACGGACGGGCCAGGAGTCACTACTGGACGCTCAAGGATGAAAATGTAGTGGCGATCTGTGATGTGAATGAGTTGAGCATCAAGCATGCGCTTGAGCAGTTTCCACAGGCCAAGGTATATCAGGACTGGCGAAGATGTCTGGATCACCCCGGCCTGGATGCGGTGTTGTGCTGCACTACTGATCACACGCATGCATTTATCTCGAACTGGGCGCTGAACCGGGATCTGCATGTATACATGGAGAAACCGCTGGCCATCACGGTCAACGAAGCGCGCACGGTTCGTGCCACGTATCTGAAAAAACAGGATAAACTGGCCACTCAGGTGGGAATGCAGCGCCACGCTTATCCCAATTTCAACCGGCTGGAGGAAATGGTGCGGGACGGAGCCATCGGTAAGTTGAAAGGAGCGGTTGCCTGGGGGAGCCGGAAGATCCGCCGCGAGGCCTATCTGCCTGCCGCCGGCAAACCGCCTGCGACATTAAATTTTGATCTCTGGCTGGGACCTGCCCGGGAACGTCCGTACAATCCAGGCTATTTTGTCGGTAAGCCGGGAGCGAACTGTCTGGAATGGAACATGTTCTGGGATTTCGGGATTGGTCAGATGGGGGATATGGGAAGTCACACCATGGACCTGCTGTGGAATGTGATTGATGCGGAGCTTCCGACATCGGTGGCAGCTCAATCACCGGAAGCCTTCAATCCGGATGTCACGCCGGTTGAACTGACAACGAAATATTCCTTCCCTGCCAATGCGTGGAGAGATGAGATTCAGGTAACCTGGTATCAGGGAGGTGCAATGCCGAAATCGCCTTCGAAATGGCTGGATCTGGAGAAGATTGGGCATGGCGCCATGTTCATAGGAGACCAGGGAGTCGTAGTGGCGGATTTCAATAATCGGATGCTCCTTCCGCTGGGTAAGCAGGCGGACCTGAGTTATTTCAATCGTCGCCCCGAATCGCAGATGTATCCGGATCTGGGAAATTTCCAGAAGCAGTGGACCGCCGCCTGCAAGAGCGGCAAGCCGCAAGAGACCGCCTGTAATTTCAAGTACAGTGCGGACATGATTGAAACCATGTGTCTGGGCTTAGCCTCGTTCCAGGCGGACCAGGCAAAACTGGAATACGACGGTAAACGGGGGGTATTCAGCGATTCCGCGGCCAACGCATTCCTGACCAAGCCGTACCGGCAGGGCTGGACCATGGAGGGGTAGCAGACCCCGCCCCTCTTTCTCCCGGGCTGGTTCTGTTTTTTTTAATTCTGATTGAACTGCAACTGCTGCGTCATATTCGTGCGGAATGTCTTTTATAATTACCAGAAGTCCGTAGGTTGCTGCGATCTTGCAAACGATGGGAGAGCGACACTAAAACGATGGGAGAGCGACGCTATCAGGATTTAGCCTTGTCAGACCGGGTGCAGCGCGCGCTGAATGCGCTGGGCTATGATACGCCGACGCCGATCCAGGCGCAGGCTATTCCGCCGATTCTAGCGGGCCGGGATGTGCTGGGTTGCGCGCAGACCGGAACCGGCAAGACGGCGGCGTTTGCCTTGCCGATTCTGCACCGTATCGGTGAGGATCAGCGCAGCACCCGGCCGAAAGCAGTACGGGCGCTGGTGCTGGTGCCGACCCGGGAGCTGGCAATGCAGGTGATGCAGAGCTTTGAAAAATACGGCAGACATGTCCGTTTTTTCAAAGCGCTGGTATATGGCGGGGTGGGCTATACGCCGCAGATCCGGGCGCTGGCGAAGGGGGTGGACGTGCTGGTAGCGACACCGGGGCGGCTGATGGATCTGATTCGTGAGGGGCATGTGGATCTGCAGCACGTGGAGCAGCTGGTGCTGGATGAGGCCGACCGGATGCTGGACATGGGATTTATTCATGACATGAAGAAGATTGTCGCGATGATCGGCAGCGACCGGCAGACGCTGTTCTTCTCGGCCACGATGGAACCGAAGGTGCGGGAACTGGCGGCGACCATGCTGACCGATCCGTTTGAGATCACGATTGCCCCGAAACAGACGACGGCGGAGAAGATTGAACAGTTCATGTGTTTTCTGACGCGCGAGGACAAGATGCCGTTGCTGCTGGAACTGTTGCGGGAGCAGCAGAACGATCCGGAAAAACCGCTGACACTGATTTTTGGTCGCACCAAATACGGGTGTGAAAAACTGGTCAGGAAGCTCAAAAAAGAAGCTATTCGGGTGGAGGCGATCCATGGGGACAAAAGCCAGGCAGCACGCGAGCGGGCGCTGGCTGCGTTCAGGAAAAGGAAGGTCCGGCTGCTGGTGGCAACCGATGTGGCAGCGCGCGGAATCGACGTAAAAGGCATCACGCTGGTAATCAATTACGACCTGCCGGACGATCCGGAAGCCTACGTACATCGGATTGGTCGTACCGCCCGGGCCGAGGCGGAGGGAATGGCACTCTCGTTTTGTGCTCATGATGAATATGACAAGCTGCGGGAAATAGAGCGCCTGATCCGTCAGAGTATTCCCGTGTTAGAGGAACATCCGTATCACGATCAGGACATTGCCGCTGGCTATCTGAAATCCAAAAATGGCGCAGGTCGGGGCAGCCAGCGCCGGCGACGGCGCCCCCGAAATCCTGACGGGGCCGGGCCGGGCCGGCCGTCAGGGCAGGGGCGGTCCAATGCTGAACGCCGCAAGTCACGTGGGAAGTCACGCCGCAGGCGTCATTAAACAGGAAACAGGATCACCGGATACGCTACTTGCGGTCGTCACAGACCGCTACCGGCTCGGGATGGACCATAACTAGGCAGGATCTGCCGGGCTTTTATTTATTTTTTGCTGTGTTATTATGTCATCATGCTGAAACAAATAACAGCAGTGATCATTTTGCTGGGATGGGTGGTGGCGTTGTACGGCACCTCTTATGCGTTCCTGTTAGACTGGGCCAGTGCGACGCCCGATTATCCGACAGGTGACCTGGATCATACCTTCACCAACGTGGACTCATCCGGGGTGGACATCCGCGTGCGCATTACCGGGCGGGTGGCTAATATCGATTCCGGCGCACCGAATGATGATACGCTGGGGCTGTTCCTGGCGATGGATCAGGATACGAATCAGCGGCGTATCCGCATGACGGTGGATTTTTATGAAACCGGTACGCTGACAGCGTTTACTATGAATTCCGTATCCTTCTCGATCTACGACATTGATTTACGCGAAGAAAGCGCATTACCTAACGGGCCATTTACTTTTCGCGATGAGATCCGTTTTGACATTGCCAGTGAAGGAGCTGCCCCGACTTCCGTCACAGCGGCCGGAGGGACCGACGGGCCGCTCATTCTGACGGGCGCGGGTGGTCGGCAGATCGTGCGGGGAACCAATACGACAGACAATGAAGAAACCAGTGCCCGGCTGGATGTCGTGTTCAGTAATGTCAGCTCGTATTCGTTCCGCTACGGCAATCACCGGGCTGTAACCCAGAATGATCCGGTGTTTCAGCAGATTTTCATCGGAAATACAACCTTTGTGGTGCCCGAGGCATCCGGCGTGGTGGCTTTGCTGGTACTGGCAGGCTTTGCTGCTGCCAGGCGCAGATTCAGTGGTCGCCAGCGGATGAGGTCAGGCAGCCTTTAGCAGAGACGGATGCCCTGATGTCTGACGCAGCCAGACCTGCTTTTACCAATCCTATCCGCTGGTTTTCAATCGTGCTGACAGCCGTTGGGCTGGTGTTGTGGGGGGCGGTTTTGTACCGGAGTCTGATTCAGATACGCCTGTTTCACCTGGCTGAAAAAGCGGTGGGAAATGAGGAATACAACGTAGCCTATGCATCGCTAAAGCGATTACTGGAAAAGGATCCGGAGCATCTTGAAGCGCTGGATTTGCTGGCAGGCATTTACCAGCAGTTTGATAATCCTTCCGAAGTAGCTGCGCGCAGGAAAATGGTTGAGATCACTCCCGGTGACTATGCCAGAGTCCGTGATTTCGTTCAGGCGGGGCTGCGCTATCGGACGGTGGATCATCTGGGATACCTGCCCGAGCTATCCCGTTATTACTCGGATCATGCGGGCTATCATGTGCTGCTATCCGTATGGTGGCTGTCGGTCGAAGATATTGACCGGTCGCTGCATCATGCGGAACGAGCACTGGAATTAGACCCTGAGCATACGGAATCCCGCTTTAACCGGGCCAGTATTGCCTTGTATACCTCCGAGGCGGCGCAGGGAGAGCAGGAATTAGAGCGCATGGTTGAGGCGGGTATCATGGCCCATCGGTGTCAGGTCGCGCTGTTCAGGCACCATATGCGGAATGAGCGCCGGCTGCAGGCCAGGGGCATCGCATTCAATCTGCTGAGTGATGAGAGCATGCCGATGGATCTTCTGACCCAGATCATTCCTGATATACTGCAAGTTCGAGATGATCGTCTAACGAATGAGGTGCTGGGATTACTGGACCGCTGGCCGTCCAGTGAAGCCCGGTTCATGCTGATCTCCCTGCTCAATCGCCAGGGATTAAGTGGCCGGGTTTACGCTGAATTAAGCACCCGTAATTCCCGCGACTTTATCACAGTGCCCGCTGCCATTGCCTATGCTGAAACGCTGGTGCTGGAGGGGAAATACGAAGAATTATCCGCGTGGTTCGGGATGGCAGACTGGGCAGACCAGGCAGTAACGCGTGATTTGCTCGGGACTATCCTGAACCAGAGGAATTTCCCGGATCATGGCGGCACCATTGCAGATTTGCTGGAACAGTATCAACCGCAGGAAGCCGCATTGTTGCGTATGTCCCGGCTGGCCTATTACTGGCAACAGTGGGAGATTTTTGAGGTTCTGGCGCGCGGGGCGGCCAGCGGTAAAAGCAGCAGTGCCTTTACCGCCAACCGCGATCTGTACCTGTATTATCAGGAAAAATCCGATTTGTCCGAGATGCTGTTATGCCTGCTGCGAATGAACCGGCTGGGAGTCGTTGGTATCGAAGTCAGCAATAATCTGGCCTACCTGAGTCTGTTGACAGGAGTTTCCTCCCCGCTGGGACATCGCATCGCGGCTGAGAATATGGTGGAGCATGCAGCGCTGCCGCAAGCAGCCTGCACCTACGCACTCAGCCGGATCCTTGCGCAAGAACCGGAACAGGCGACGGCTGCACTGGACCGTCTGGCCGACGATGCCCAGGTGCTTCCGCATGTCCGGTTTTACCGTGCGCTGTCACTGGCGGCCGGCGGCAAGCACCAGGCTGCCCAGGTCATACTGGATGAAATTGATCTGAGTCTGTTCATGCAGGAGGAGCGCGCCCTGGTTGCCCGCTGGATGCCCGAATCGTGATCGGCAGAACCCTGTTACTGTCGTGATACAGTGGAAATATACTCTAGCGGGCAATAGACAAGGTGAGGCTGGTGACCTCGCTCCTCTCAGAACTCCGAGGTCACCGACCCCGGCTACAGTTCCAAAGTGTTCACACTTCATTTAAAAATGCGCTAACTCCGCTTCCTGGTGACCGAAACGATTACCTGCAGTTTCTGATCGGAGGCTCCTTTATACGTGCCTCTGAGCGGAGAGACATCGCGGTAATCGCGTCCGACTGCAACGCGGACGTGGCGTTCGCCGGCGATCTGATTGTTGGTGGGGTCGAGCCCGACCCAGTGGCCTCCGGGCAGGTAGACTTCCACCCAGGCGTGGCTGGCCGTCGCGCCGACCAGAGCCGGGTCGGCCGTTTCCGGATCGTAAGCTTCGATGTATCCGCTGACATAACGGGCAGGAATACCGTAGGTGCGCAGAATAGACAGCATCAGGTGGGCAAAATCCTGGCAGACCCCGGTGCGTTTCCTGATGACTGTTTCCAGCGGTGTGCTGACCGTGGTGCTGCCGGATTGATACTTCATGTTTTTGTAAATCCACTGATTCAACTGGAGCAGCGCCTGGTCCAGCGGCTGGCTGCTTTTAATGAAATCACGCTTGAATGGCTGCAGGATCTGGTGCAGCGGCACCATGGAGGTGGGACGCAGATAGACATAGTGATTGAGCTGCCGGGTCTGCAGGATCTGGCGGGCTTCAGCGACGGTAATGGTTTGAGCCGCGTCCGGCATGAACTGGGGAGTCGTTTCGACTTCGGCGGTAGAGTGAACACTGAGCGTCTCGTGACGTTTGGGAATAGAGAAGAACTCAACATAATTTCCGAAGAAATCATAGTAGTGGCGTAACGGGGTCTTAGGCTCAATCTGGAGTCTGCGCTTTCGCACGGTCTGCGCGTGATTACTCTGGGGACAGTTCCGTAATTCACCGTAAGACTCGGAAGCAGGAGTTTTGTAGCGGTAGACGGTCTTATGGGTAATGCGGAAGATCATAAAGCGATGTATGGCAGCTGACTTACTTGCGCGATTGAGGCAGGAATCAGGACGGCACTTGGCGCTGTGGGAAAGGAATTCATTATTTCCCCGATACCATTCCGGATCGGGACTCCACTTTGTTGCGAGATACAGAATTTCATTATTTTGCCGTAGACGAGAGGTGACTGAAGAACGCATCTTCAAGTAATTCATGGGCATGATTCAGTTGCTGAATATAGCCCTGGCTGATGGCTACCGCTTTCCTGGCCATGGCCTCAATCTTTTTGAGCGGAGTAGATTCGAGCAGGTCGGAGTCGATATTACGCTTCGGGAAAAGCGGTTCGGTCTGCAGGGACTCGATGGATTTATGCATTTTAGTGATGAGGTTCAATGGTGATCTCCTGCCGCGCAGTTTGGTAGCCTGCTCAAGTGCGGTCAGGTGAGGTAGCATCTGGAACAGGCAAAAGCCCAGGGAGCTGGGGATTTCCTGATTTTTCCAGAGCAGGTCAATGGTCTGGCGCAGATAGGTGCGTGAGCGATATTCGCGCTGGTAGGCATCCAGCGATCCCAGCATACGCAGTAATGAGGTCAGGTCGGGATCCTGGTCATGTTCATCGCTGTAGGAGAGGATAGTAGGTGGTATGACCGCATTGAGCACATTGACCGTGCTGATGGCCCGTTCGAGCAGGATGCCGATCCGGTAGCATTCCCAGCCGTCATCATGCGGCATGGTGCGATTGATGGTACCGTTGATCAGTGCGGTCGCATCAATCACATGCAGACAGGCATCCTGCAGGCGGGTAGCACTGCTGCGGCTTTTGTGCGGTATGGCGTCCATGGCTGCTGCAAAGCGACTAAGAGTGGACCAGACCTCCGGTGTAATAAATTCACGTATTTCCGATCCATTGCGCAGTGCGGATTGAGCGCAGGAGATGATGGAGGCACTTTTCCTGGCATCCAGCACCAGCGTGCGTGCAACGGAGAGAACATCGGTGGTCGGTGCTGTTTTCCGGGCCAATTCGGTCATGCCGGTGGACAGGGCGGCACCCTGCCAGAGAGGCCAGATATTACGGCGCTCACGTTCGCTCAGCGATCCCCAGGCAAACTCGATCAGGATGCGGATCATGCGGCCGGTGTGTTCCGAGCGTTCCACATAGCGTCCCATCCAGTAGAGCTGCTCCGCGACCCGGCTGGTCGCGCGAAAGCTGCGCTGTTCGACCCGTTTGCGCGCGCGGATCAGCGCTTTGCGGGTAGTCGCAGCTGGAGCCTTACCGTCAGCAACGGGTATCCAGGTATCCTTGGCCCCGCCTGCGAGATCGGCAATATAATGATACGATTTGGCAGAGGTGGCCTGACGGGTCAGACCGCCGGGCAACACCTGATCGTGACCATTGCCGAGCAGACAGAAAGCCCTCAGATAGGCGGGGCGGTGAACCACGGTATCTTTATAAAGTGAGGGTGATTGCGATGCATCGATAAAAGGTTGTGCAACTACCAGTTCCGGATGCTGTTCGAGCAATGATCGCATTTCTCTGACATACGTCTGGCGCTGGCCGGTGGTATAATTCCTGCCGGCATCCCGCTGACGGTGCACGGGTTTGAGCAGCATCCGATCAATATGAGTTTTGACGTAATCGAGCTGGTCCGGATCGCGGCACCAGAAAGTGGGAGCTGTGGCAAGCAGGGGCTTTTCCTGCAGATAGTATTTAATGATACGGTCGGAATAGGGTAACAGGGCCTTATTATCTGCGATGCCGGCACCGAAGGCATTCATGACTTTGACTGTGCCTTTGCGCACACAGTTCAGCAGGCCGGGCACGCCAAGCACACCTGCGGAACGGAAGGCAATGGGATCCAGTCCGCGGCTGTTGGTCCGGCGGTAGATCACATCCACCCGCTCCAGTCCGCCGACCGTTTTGAGATAGACCTTATTATTACGCACCAGCAGATCTCCGGGTTCCACCAGTGGGACGCCCATGCGGCGTGCCAGAAAGGTTTCTTCAAACTGGTTGTTCTGCAGTCCGGCACGGGTGAGCATCACAATCAGCGGATTGGATGTGGTGGCGTATGAGGTAAGCACCTCGGCCAGTTCCGAGGTAAATCCAGTGACTGGATGGATGGGCAGAGGTTCAAAAACTTCCGGGAAGGCCTGGCTGAGCATACGGCGGTTCTGCAGCACGAAGGAGATACCGTAAGGTAGAGCGTAGTGGTTGGTGGTGACCTGCCAACGACCGTCCCGGGAGCGTACCAGATCGACAGCACCCAGCGTAATGAACTGGTGATCCGGCTGCTTGATGCCCTGGCAGGCCAGCAGGAAGGTGGGATCATCGAAGACCAGCTCGCAGGGAATGACACCGTCCTGAATAATCCGGCGCTTGTCGTAAACGTCGGCCAGCAGCAGGTTGAACGCTTGGGCGCGCTGGAGCAGTCCGGCTTCCAGGTGACGCCATTCTTCAGGGTTGATTACGCGGGGGATGGTATCGAGCTGCCAGTTGTGCTCTTCCAGACTTTGCTGCTGACCTGAGGTAAAATGAGTATCGAGTTCGCGGGAGAGGTTGCGGATACGTGCCTGGCGCTGCTGCAGCTGCTTGCGACCTGACTTGCGCAGCATATCGACCAGTGGTTTGACGAAATCGTGCGGTTTCGTGCTGCCGTCGCCAAACTCGGTCTGCCGAATGATGAATCCATTCAGGCTGCGGGCGGGTGAAGCTGTTGGTTTACGGGGCATGCGGAGTCAGTATCCTATCCTATACTGTAGCACAAACTGTGGACCGGAAGCTCCGAGAGCAATGGCTAATTTACAATTCGTGAGATTTATGGATTTGCACGAAAATGTCCGGTGATTTTGAAATCGCCCAGTCGGTCCTCTTCCACGGTGCCGGAGCCAATGTTGTGGATGATCATGTAGTTGCCGGAAGGGCCGCGCCGGTCGCTGACAATCATGATGTGATCCAGTCGGGGTGGTACCAGGCAGGTGATAAGGTCGCCGGGCTGAATGGTATCGAGACGGGTCGGATGCGGCAGCTGCCAGCCACGACGTTTGAAGAATGTCATCAGGTTCGGAACGCGGCGGTGATCAATGTTGGGATCCGGACGCTTCAGTCCCCATCGCTCCGGGTAGTGGTCGAAGTGCTGGCGCATGTCTTCATGCACCAGTTGCTGCAAGTCCATTTTCCACCCGCTGCGCAAAGCGCGGATAATCACATCCGTGCAGACGCCGGAGGTGATCGGGATATCGCCTCCGGGATATTCAATTCCGACGTAGGCGGGGTCGTAGCGCACCGTCTTTCCGATCTGATCGCGGGCGGCATGAATGATTTTCGTGGAGGCAACATCGGCTGGCAACGGGCTATTCAGCATGCCGGTGATCAGCAAGAACATCAGAGAGGAACGCATCAGGCCATCTTGCCCTGAAATCCGGAAAATGGGAGAACGTTTTAGGTGCAGCGCCACTTCAGGTGAACCCGACCGGTCTGAGATTATGGGGTTGATTCGGTTTGACCGTTATTTACATTCTTGGAGAATGCAGGTTGATTCAGTAAATGTGATGAGCTTCGTCGGTTTATAACCGCGCGGTAAGACAGACTGTATGACATTAGTTAAGTCATTGCAGTCTTTGGTAAGGAAATCGAATCACTGCAGTTTCGGATAGGCAATGAGATGGAAGCACTGGTTTTCTGGATACTGGCGATTGGTCTGACAAGCGCTGCTTTGGCGGTGGTGTTCCATCGCGATCCGGTTGCGGCTGCCTTTTGTCTACTGGGCGTGCTGCTGTTGATGGCCGGTGTGTTTGCGATGCTGCAGGCGTTTTTCATGGCGACGGTGCAAATCCTTTTTTACACCAGTGCCGTCATGGCCCTGTTCTGGTTCGCTTTGAAGCAGGTGAACACCAGAACAGAAAAAAAACAGTCGCTGCCGTGGGTCAAGCTGGGACTGGTTGGTATCGTTACGGTCCTGTTGGGAGGTCTCTATTTCAGAATTCTGGGAAAACTGCCACACGGCGACACGATGCTGAACAGGGGAGATGAGTCGACGACATGGACGCCGGGCAGGCTGGGTGAACTGCTTTTCAACACCTATCTGCTACCGCTGCAAATAACGGTGTTGCTGTTGCTGGCAGCTGTCGTGGGAGTAGTGCAGCTGGGCCGGCATGCGGTCATGGGGAATCTGGCAAAATCGGATTTCAATGCGGATAAGGGTTTGGAGTCGGAGCAGAAACGGTCATGAGTAGTGTATTTACGGAAATCACGCTGAATCACTATCTGGCGCTGAGCGGGATTATTTTTATGATTGGCCTGGCCGGTGTCATGTTGAGGCGTGATTTGATGGTTATCTACATGTGTCTGGAGTTGATGCTGAACGCAGCCAGCCTGGCACTGATTTCTTTCAGTCGCTTTAATGTAAATCGTTTCGGTCCGGATGCAGCAGCGGAAGGGCAACTGATGGTGCTATTTATAATCGCCATAGCAGTGGCAAAGGCGGCGGTCGGGCTGGCCCTGATCGTTGCACTGTATCGCAACCGGCAGACCAGAAACGTGAACGACCTGGCGGAGATGAGATTTTAGATAAGGTACTCCTTAAACCATGAACTGGATCATATTGTTCACTCCTTTGTTCGCTGCGGTGCTGATTGCCCTGCTGGTGCATCCGCATCCGCGCTTGTCCGCGGCACTGTCCATTTCCGCCTGTCTGATTTCATTTCTGTCTTCCGCGATGCTGGTGTTTGATCTGGGAGCTTTGCCGTTGGGCAGCTTTACCTGGATCAACCTGTCCGGGCAGAATCTGATCATTGAGATGGGTGCCATGAATGATCCGCTGGCGCAGCTGATGTTGCTGGTAGTCACCGGGGTCGGACTCTGCATCCATTTTTTTGCCTATGCGGACATGAAGGGAGATCCCGGATTATCGCGTTTTTTTGCCAAGCTCTCGTTGCTGATGTTTTCAATGCTGGGTATCGTGCTGGCCAACAATTTCATCATGCTGTTTATCTGCTGGGGACTGTTGAGTGCCAGTTGCTATTTCCTGATCGGTTTCTGGTTTCAACATGCAAATGCAGTGGAAGCGTCCAAGCAGGCATTGGTAGTTCATCGAGTAGGTGATGTGGGATTTCTGTTGGGTGTCCTGGGTGTTTGGTGGGTTTTTCGGTCGGTAGACTTCACCGTGTTGGAGACCATGCTTGCCGGGGCACAGGTGGCACCGGCCCGGCAGAACCTGATCAACTGGATGGTGTTCGCGCTGTTTATGGGTTGCCTGGCCAAGTCAGCGATGATCCCGCTCCATGTGTGGCTGACCGGAGCGACAGAGGCTCCGACACCGGCTTCTGCGCTGGTTTGTGCCGCAACGGTGTTAGTTGCCGGGGTCTACATGCTGTGCCGGATCTTCTTTATTCTGGAACTGGCCCCTGATGTGATGGAAATCATTGCCCGGGTGGCTATGGTGAGTGCCCTGCTGGCGGCGCTGATGGCAAGCCAACAGAATGACATCAAAAAGATTCTGGCCTGTTCAGCCTTGTCCCAAGTGGGCAGCATGGTGGCAGCGGTCGGGATCGGTTCGGTCACGGCTGCGATGTTCCACCTGACGATGCACGCCTTTTTCAACGCACTGCTGTTTCTGAGTGCCGGATCGGTTATCCGTGCGTTGCATCAGGAGCGGAATATCTGGAACATGGGTGGACTTCGGGCGAAGATGCCGGTCACCAGCTGGGCCTTTTTCATCGGAACTGCAGCACTGATTGGAGTGCCTTTTGTCTTTTCCGGGTTCTGGAGTCAGCAAGCTGTGCTGGTAGCCGCGTGGACCGATCATCCGGGTGTGTTCTGGATAGGACTGATGACGTCCGGTCTGACAGCTTACTACATGACACGTTTGTTGCTGGTGGCATTTCTTGGTAAAGAGCGCAGCGATGTGGTAGCCGGAGCCGGTGAGTCGTCGCTGTTGATGCAACTGCCGCTGATGCTGCTGGCATTGTTTTCTGTGATTGGCGGATGGAAGTGGATCGGAGTTGTCCACTTTATTGATCCGGACTTCGTTCCGAATCACGAGGCGGGTGTGGTCGTGATGGGGCTTTCGTTTGTGGTGCTGGTGATCGGGACAGGTGGTGCGCTGGCCTTGTATCGCGATGTCGAGCAGGATCCGGTATCGATTCCGCTGTTTGCCCGGAGCTTTTATGTGGAGGAGCTGTATGCAGCCACGATTGTACGCGGGCAGAATGCGTGGGCGAAAACACTGGAGTGGTTTGATCAGTGGGTGATCGGTGCGGTGCTGGTGCGGGGATTGTCATCATTGGGCACGGTGGGAGGCGAGTTGCTGCGTCTGATTCAGGGCGGAAACCTGCAGGCTTACGTCTTCCTGTTGGTGCTGGGAGTTTTATTTGTGTGCTACTGGGTTCTGTTCCGGGCGCACGGTGGAGTATAGGTATCAGGAATGGAAATCTAATATGGAACCCGCGTTATTGTTGATCATTTTGTTTGCTCCACTGATCGCCGCACTGGCGCTGGCAATGAGCTTGCCTTGTCGTCCGCTGGCAGTGGGATCCGGACTGGTGCAACTGACATTGACTATGGTGCTGATGTTCCAGTTGCCAGTGTCACCGTCAGCGGTGATAGACGGTGGATACTCATTTGTCACCAGCTTTCCAGTGAGTACCCTGCCATCATTCTTCACGATTCATTTCACAGTCGGCCTGGACGGGATTAATGCCCCCTTGCTGCTGCTGACTTCGCTGGTGGGGCTGGCCGCGGTAGGTGTGGTCCCGCAGGGCATGCGGCGTGTGCGGGAATTTCATGTGATGCTGTTGCTGATCATTTTCGGGGCGACGGGTGCCTTCATCTCGCTGGATCTGTTCTTGCTGTATATTTTTTATGGTGTCGGACTGATCCCGGCTTTTCTGATGATTGGGATCTGGGGCAGTCGTGATCATAAACTGGCTGCGACGCAGATGCTTTTGTATCTTACGCTGGGCGGCCTGGTGCTGCTGGCAGGATTGCTGGCCTTTTATTTCAGCATACCTCTGGAGCTGCGCTCGCTGGACTTACGCGAGATCCAGCAGGTGCTGGCGCTCTCTGCGATCAGTAATCAGTCGACGATTTTTATCCTACTGCTGGTGGGTTTCGGGACATTGGTTTCGTTGGTGCCGTTTCACAGCTGGGCACCGCCGGGCTATGCCTCGGCACCAGCGCCGGTGGCGATGCTGTATGCCGGAGTTCTGAATAAACTTGGCATTTACGGACTGATCCGACTGGGATCCTCCTATTTGCCGGACGGCATTGAACAGTGGTCGGTGCTGCTGCAGGTAGTGTTGCTGACACACCTGCTTTACATTGGATGGGTGACGATCGCGCAGCGGCAGCTGGACCTGATGATTGGCTATGCCTCGGTGATGCAGATCGGCTATTTGTGGCTCGGCTTTCTCAGTCTGAGCACCATTGGCGGAGCCGGTATGATGCTTTTGATGATAGGACACGGGCTAAGCACGGCGTTGCTCTTTGCAGTGACCTCAGAGATTCGCGACCGAGTCGGAACGATGAAGTTTGCCGATCTGGGTGGTCTGGCGCGGAAGGCACCGCGTTTATCCATGTTCTTCATAGTAGGTGCGCTGGCCTCCATCGGGTTACCGGGGTTGGCTAACTTTGCCGGTGAAATACTGATTTTCTTTGGGGCCTGGGGCAACTATCCGGTGACCACCGGGCTGTGCCTGCTGGGGCTGATGATTTCAGCCGTGTTCATGCTGCGGGCCGTGCAGCATGTATGCTACGGAGAGGTTTCTGAAGCCGTGGAAAAGACTGGGGATCTGGCAGCCGGCAGTGCACGCTGGCCGTATGTGCTGATGATGTCAGGTCTGGTGGTGTTCGGGTTTTTCCCGGGCCTCATTATTGAGATGGCCAAGCCGGTTTGGAGTTTAATGATCGCAGGGGCAACGGGATAAGCGAATGACACTTTTACCTGAAATCATTCTGACGGTATTTGCGATTACTCTGATCGTGTTCGATGCCATTTCGAAAAAGACGGACATCGAAATCATCGGCAAGGCAGCGATGTTCGGTGTGGTGGGAGCATTTGCTGCCACGTTCTGGTATTCGGTGGATACCAGTATCTATGCGGCACCTTACGGACAGGGATTACTGGCGCTGGATCCACTGGCAGTGTTTTTCAAGCGTTTTTTCCTGATCACGCTTTTCATCGTCCTAGCCATGAGCTTCGGGCCGGCACGAAGGATGGAAACAGGCGCAGTGGAATCGTTCGTGCTGCCGATGTTTACGGCGGTCGGGATGATGATCCTGGCATCCGCCGTGAATTTCACACTGATTTTTGTGGGACTGGAGCTGGTGACGATTTCGTTCTACCTGTTGGTGGCGATGAAATGGCGGGACCCGAAGAGTCTGGAAGCGGGAATGAAATACCTGATTCTTGGTGCGCTTTCGACCGGATTTCTGATTTATGGGATCGCATTTGTGTTCGGACTGACCGGCACCACCCGTCTGACGGGGGTGATGGGTTATCTGGATTTGTTTAACTCAGTGGATCCGGGAGTGCTGCTGGCCGTGATTTTGATCTTGACCGGCATCGGCTTCAAGCTGGCCAGTGTGCCGTTCCACCTCTGGGCTCCGGACGTCTATCAGGGGGCACCGACTCCGGTAACGGCATTCCTGGCGGTCGGTTCCAAGGCAGCTGGAATCATCATACTGTTACGCGTATTTTACTTCTCGGGTTTTGCTTTCTCCTATGTGGCTTCGTATCTGGCTGCCATTCTGGTAGTGATGGCTGCGCTTTCTGCGTTACTGGGAAACCTGGCTGCGATTCCGCAAAGCAATCTGAAGCGGATGCTGGGTTATTCCAGTATCGGTCATACCGGATTCCTGCTGATGGGCCTATCCTGCCTGGTGGAAAGCAATCTGGGACCGGCATTTTCAGAGCGCGGGGTGCAGGCCTGCCTGGTCTATCTGGTGGTCTATCTGCTCTCGAGCCTGTTGGCGTTCTACATTATCACCCGGCACGTGGAGGACATCGGTGGAGATGAGTTCAAGCACTACTCAGGTCTGGCACGACGGTCGCCGCTGCTGGCATTCGGGATGCTAGTCAGCCTGATTTCGCTGGCGGGTCTTCCGCCACTGGCCGGCTTTCTCGGTAAGCTGGGGATCTTCGCCGCGCTCTGGGAGGTCGGAAATTACGGACTGCTGATGATCGCCATCGTTGCGTCACTAGCGGGTCTCTATTATTGCCTGGGATTGGTCAAAGAGATGTATTGGAATACCTCTCGCGATGAAAATTCACCGATTCAAGTCCATGGCGGCAGCAAGCTGCTGATCGGGGTGTTGTGTGTGCTGATTCTGCTGCTGGGCGTCTGGCACAAACCGATTGAAGCGATGGTGGGGCCTGTGCTTTCGATGGAATCGCTGACCGATACCGATCCGTGACCTGAAGTAGGTTTCTGCGAATTGCGTCTTCTCAGGTTTCACAGTATAGATAGTATCGTATTATGACTACTGCGGCATCGGATATTAATTACAAGATGGGCAACGAGAAGCTGGTCAAACTGACCGAGACGGCAGCCCATCGCTTGTCCGGCTTACTGGAACGGCAGCAGCGACCGGAAGGCGCGCTGCGGGTAGCGGTGGTCGGAGGAGGATGCTCCGGATTGCAGTATAAGATGGATCTGGTGGACGGTCCGGCGAACCGCGACATCCTGGTGAAATCGCTGGCAGTTAATGTGGTGGTGGATCCCAAGAGCGCACTGTTTGTAAGTGGTTCGGTGATTGATTTCAGCACCGACCTGCAAAAGGGTGGATTCAAGGTTACTAACCCCAATGCGGAAGCCCACTGTTCCTGTGGTGAGAGTTTTGCGGCCTAGCCCGGCTTTGTGAGCATCCTGGAATGAATGCCTATCATGTCTTCGATCTGCCGGAAAAGCCGCTGGTTGATCCGGATGCGCTGAAGCAGCGGCTGCATGATCTGAGTAAACGCCACCATCCGCAACAGGAGACGGAGGAGAGTGAGCGCTGGGGCGAAATCCACAGCGCCTACCAGATCCTTGCGGATGAGGTGAAACGCCTGAAACACCTGCTGGAGTGCAACGGTCTGTCGGATCCTAACCATTCTGCAGCTGTGCCGGAAGAGGTGATGGGACTCTTTGCCACCGTAGGCCCCGCGCTGCATCGGGCGGACGGGCTGATTGCCCGGATGGATGCGGCGGAGTCGGTGCTGGAAAAAGCGATACTGCAGCATGAAGTGCTAATGCTGGCAATGGAACTGCAGGGGATTGCAGGGCAGGTCGGTGATTTCCGTGCCCGGTTACAGGAGCAGATCCAATTGCTGGATACCGGCTGGGAAGATGCTGCTGACCCCGAAAGCCTGCATGCAATCTATCGTCAACTGGTCTATGTGGCGCGTTGGGCGGGACAGCTGGATGAAAAACAGTTCCGAATGATGAATTTTTAAAGTGCTTTAAAAAATCCTTTTTCCATCTGGATTGAAGTGCCGTCTGCGGCAATGAATTCCGGCGGCTCCGGCAGAAACGTGATGTGGTAGATGTCTTCGGGGGGCAGTGAGATGGAGATTTGCTGTAGGTTTCCGGATTCAGCCAGCACATAGCCGTCCATGCGCAGCATTTCCGGCTGTTCCGGATCGGTGGCGATGTATCCGGTAAAGCTGGTCTCTTCTTCAATGACAATCGTCACAAACTCCCCGGCGCGGATCCGAGCAGTCATCTGGGGGTTCATGGCTTGGAGGAATGGGACAGAGCAACTCTATCTGCGCCTGCGGCGTCCACCCCCGCCTTTCCGTTTGCGCACAAATGCTGCGGGCTTGGGATCCAGCAGTGCGGTGTATTTGTAATCAAAGCCTTCCAGCTTCTTGCGAGGAATCGGAGATTTGAGCAGTGTTTCAATTGCTGCCAGCTGGTCTTCATCAAAACCGGTCATCAGTGTCAAGGCATCACCAGTATTCTGCGCGCGACCGGTGCGGCCGATGCGGTGGATGTAGTCTTCCGGATTTTCCGGCACGTCGTAATTAATCACGTGGGTGACTCCTGCGATGTCGATACCGCGGGCGGCGATGTTGGTGGCTACCAGCACTTCGCATTCGCGGTTCTTGAATTTTTCAAGCGCCCTTGTCCGCTGGCTCTGGGAGCGATCCGAGTGGATGGCGGTAACCTTGTGGTTGGTCTCCTCCATGGCTGTCGCAATGTTATCTGCCTCCATCTTGGTGCGGGTAAAGACGATGACGCCTTCATAATGCAGGTGATCCAGCAGCGCCAGCAGGAGCTCGAACTTCTGGTCGGATGCCACGGGATACAATGCGTGTTCGACGGTTTCGGCTTTGCTGACTTCAACGTCGATCTGCACCTTGGCAGGGTCTTTCATCGCCCAGGATATCAGGTTCTGAATGGCTGGTGGCAGTGTGGCGGAGAAGAGCAGCGTCTGGCGATTTTTGGGACAGGCTTCGATGATACGGGTGACATCCGGCATGAATCCCATGTCCAGCATGCGGTCCGCCTCATCCAGGATCAGGCATTCGACCGAACGCAGATCCAACGCACCCTGCTTAAGGTGATCCAGAAAGCGTCCGGGCGTCGCGACAATGATGTCGGGTTTCTTTTTGAGTGCTTCCAGTTGCGGCTCGTATTTGACACCGCCATGGATGAGACAGTAGGTGATGTTGGAGAAGGCGGTGAAGTCGTCGAGCGCCTCAATCACCTGCGCCGCCAGCTCGCGAGTGGGTTCCAGGATGACGGCACGGGTGCGGGTATGGTGTTGCAGGCGACTGAGCAGCGGCAGTGTGAAAGCGGCGGTTTTCCCGGTCCCGGTTTGAGCGGAGGCCAGCAGGTCGCGACCGGAGGCCACTACGGGGATGGCCTGGGCCTGAATAGGCGATGGTTCAATGTAGCGCATCCGCTGCACCGCGTGAATGAACTTCTCGTCCAGCCCTAGATTGTGAAATGACATGGCATGACGCTAGCGAGGATGAGGTCAGATGCAACCATTGCCTCAAAAGAATGTCGCTTGACCCACCGTAGCATTGGTAACAAGATATGACATTCTCTGCGCGCCCGTAGCTCAGCTGGATAGAGCATCAGTTTCCGGAACTGAGGGTCACAGGTTCGAATCCTGTCGGGCGTAATCTTCCCATTTATCATTTACGATTCAAGAATTAGGATTTTAAACCTGATAATATTCTATTCTGTAGACAGGGTTCGAACCTGTCAGGTTTGGTGGTTATCGCGCAAGCGATTCTAAGGCAAATTGCGGAGCAATCTGTACCACTACAGGAGGATGAGAAATGGCTGGTCATTCCTATCGGGCGTAATCTTTTTATCCAGAATTTTAGATTGGAAGAGATTCGATTCTAGATGGGGTTTCGAATCCTAGGGTTTTGGGTCCCGATCGATACTGCCTTGGCTCCGGCTGCGGCACTGCCGTTATGGATTGCTTTGAAAAATATTCGGAAGGCCGAAAGAGATGCGGCGAGTCAGTTGTGAAATGATCTTGTTGTTCAATGCATGACAAAATCATCCCCAAAAGTATTCGGGGGGAATTTCGTCCCACAGATAAAATGTAGGCTGAGAATCTCCGCAGGAGTTCTCGGCACCGCCAGAGCGCACGAGTATCTCTTTTGCTTCGCAAATACTGCCGACCGCTAGGTCTTTTTTCTTTTCTATGATGTAAAAAGTCGGGTAACGTGCTGATTACCAATTCAACAAAGCGATGAGACCGACCGATTTACGTGGCATTTTAGGCTACACCACCCATTTCCGGGGCAAGGTGTTTGTCCTGAGTGTGGACAGTCAGGTGATTGATGATGAAAACTTCAAGAACCTGCTACTGGATATTTCTGTGCTCCGGTCGCTCAATGTGAAGATTGTGCTGGTGCATGGCGCGACTACGCGGCTTAAGTCGCTGGGCGAGCGGATGCAGGTGAAACTCACCGACACCGAGGGCACTGGCATCACCGATGAGGCGACGCTGGAGGTTGCGATTTTAGGGCTGTTCCAGATCGGACAGAAAATTCTGGAGGGTTTGAGTGAACTGGATCTGCAGGGAGCGATTCCGAATGCGGTGATCGCGCATCCGTCCGGGATTGTGGACGGGATCGACAATGGCTGTGCCGGTCGGGTTGAGCGGATCGACGGGGAACTGATCTTGGGCATGGTGGAGTCCGGCGTGATTCCGGTGGTACCGGCGATCGGTTATGATGGCGACGGAAAGTCCTTCCGCGTGCATTCCGATCACGTGGCGGTGGAACTGGCGCGCGAGATCAAGGCGGCCAAGCTGATCTTTGTGGGCAATACCGCAGGCGTGCAGGAAGCCGGCAGCCTGTCGGCACAGTTCTCGGTGGAAGAAGCGGATGAATTTATCAAACACCATTCCGGCAAAGAGTCGGCTTATGTGGTGTCCAAGCTGCGGTCGGCATTGAAGGCGTGTCGCGGTGGCGTGAGCCGGGCGCATCTGATTGACGGGTTGCGCGATGATGCGTTGCTGAGTGAGCTGTTCTCCAATGAAGGCGTGGGCACCATGGTTTATGCCAACGAATACGAAGCCATCCGGCCGGCCGAGAAGCGGGACGTCGGTGCCATCCGGCGACTGGTAAGGCAATCCGAAGTAGAGCAGGAAGTGGTGTATCGTTCCGAGAGCGACATCGAAGAGCTGATCGAAGATTTTCTGGTATTCGAGATCGACGGCAACGTCGTCGGCTGTGTAGCGATTCATGCCAGCACCGAAGAAGCGGGTCTGGGCGAACTGGCCTGTCTGATCGTATCCGAGGCTCACGCCAATCAGGGCATTGGCAAAAAGCTGGTCTCATTCGGGGAAACCCAGGCGAAGCAGAAAGGGATCAGCACGTTGTATGTGCTTTCTACTCGTGCGTTTAATTTCTTTGCGCAGAAGGGTGGGTATGCGGAAGCGGATGCCGACCTGTTACCGCCGGAGCGGAAAGTTCGTTATACCGAAAGTGGTCGGAATTCACGGATTTTGTTAAAGTCGTTAGGGTAGGTTTAGTTTTTAAGTAGAGAATTAGGCCACGATGTTACGGTCTGCTAGAAATGAAGAAATACGGTTTTACTAGTGAGGTAGATATTTATGATTTTGGTCGGATGAAATATACCGTTCTCTATATCCCGAAAAAGATCGAGCAGGAATTGCGATTGGTTGAAAATCCAAGATTGCGTGTTGATGGTCTGATTGAGGGAGAACCCTTCTCTGCTGCGTGCCAACCGACAGGAACGTCATGGTATTTAATCCTGTCCAAGCGTTTCCTGAAAGAAGCGGGACTAGCGATTGGATATCAAGCCAGCGTTCAGCTATCAGTTGCAGATCAGGATGCAGTAGACGTCCCCGAAGACCTCCAAGCCGAACTGGAAAGAAATCCGGCTATCAAGCGGAAATGGAATTTACTAACAGCCGGTAAAAGGCGAGGACTGGCTTACCGGGTCGCTTCGGCTAAGCGATTGGAAACTCGCGAGCAGAGAATCTTTGAAGTTTTAGATAGTATTGCTGATGAGTAAGGGATTAGATGTGATGCCTTCTAAGCGTAAGGTATGCTAGGTCGATACCTGACGGAAATCCCGGATATTGGTAAAGTTGTTTTAACTTGAGGTATTTCAACGAACCTTTTGATTGCCTCTAGACTGGAATAAAGCATAGATAATCTAACAAAAAAGTTTATATAAGCCCGATTTTTTGATCGAACACCCATGAAACATACTGAGATAGATATAGATCTGCTATACAAAACTGCGTTATCTGAAGCTACTACGTGTTTATCGGATGTATCTGTGGCTCGTGGTCGGTGCCCTAAACTAAAAGGACTTAATGGTTGGATATATGAACAGACAATTCGTTCATGTATCGAGGACGAGTTATTGGATGAAATTGAAGGTATCGGTATCGAAGAACAAGTGAAATTGCATGGTCGAACAAGAATCGACTTGGTTGTCGGCTCATTAGCTATCGAAATCAAGAGTGGCGGATTTTTCGGTAAGTCAGACGCTGAGAAATACTGCAAATATCGAAAAATTCTAGAGTCTTTGGGGAAGCGATATTTATACATAACCGCATACGAAACACATGAACCCTATCGTAAATTTGCAATAGATACGTTTGGAGACCAGTACACATTCTTTTTAGATTCGGAAGGTTCTTGGGGAGAATTTATAAAAACTATCCGACAAGAACTGAAATTGATCGAATAGACTAGGTGATGTAACTCCGGAAGGCTTGCGGCTTCTCCGAGTTCGTAACGGCTAACTTTCTCAGTATGAATTCAATTCCTATTATTACTCTATGCGGCTTCCTCGGATCGGGTAAAACCACACTACTCCGCCGCTGGCGGCGGGAGGAGGCGCTGCGGGATGCAGCTATGATTGTACATGATCTGAGTGAATTCGGGTTGGATGCGGAGTTGCTTTCGGGAGATGAGCGGACACCAGATGCGGGACAGTTGGAAGGTCGCGTGGCGGCTCTGCATGGCAGTCATGCACGGGAGGAGCTTTACGACTCGGTAGGTGCCGCGCTGGATGATATTGCTGGACTGGAGCCTGCTCCGCCGATGGTGTTATGCGAAAGCACGGGGGCGGCACGGCCGTGGCCGTTGATTCAGGCACTTACTCAAGACGAGCGGTTTTTTCTCAGGCACTTTATTGTCACGGTGGATGCTTTGAATCTGCATCGCGATTTTGCGGATGGGCGTGTCCTCATCGGGGAAGCAACGATCGGGCCGGATGTGGCGCTGCGGCAGGCTGCAGAAGTGCTGGCGGAGCAGATCGCTTTTGCCAGTGTGATCATCCTGACCAAGATTGACACCATTCCGGAACCGGTCATCGAAGCGCAGGTGCAACTGCTGCAACAGATTCAACCGCAAGCGGCGATCGGACTCTCAGTACAGGGCGGACTGATGCTGGATCAGATGGAAGGGAATCCGGCACCCAATCTGCCGGCTTTGACGGAGTGGGCGGACAAGCTGGGGCTGACCCACCAGTCGTCCACCGTAGACGATATTGAGGCAGTGGTGCTGCGCGATCCACGACCCTTCCACCCGCAGCGCCTGCACGATGCGTGTCAAAACCATCTGGGCACCGGACTCTATCGTACCAAGGGATTCCTGTGGCTGGCGTCGCGACCCGGGGATGTGCTGCTGTGGCAGCAATCCGGCAGCCAGATCGGGTTGGAGATTACTGGGTACTGGAAAGCCGAGGTGGTGAAGAACAAGGACGGTAAGCTACAGCCGGATGAAGTGGAACAACTACAGGAAATACTACAAAGCCAGCACCCGGTCTTCGGTGATCGCCATAATGAGCTGACGCTGATCGGACTGAAGGAGGCACGAGACGCTTTTGCTGCGGCACTCAAAGATGCGTTATGCACAGATGAGGAGGTTGCTGCTTGGGAGCAGGGGGAGACTTTTCCCGACCCGTGGCCAAAGTCGATTCGGCGAATCGAATGACAAGATCAACTCCGCTATGCGGAGTGGAATCATATCCTACAGAATACAAAAGCCAAAATGAGATTATCTTGGTAATAACGGAGCAAGCTATGTCAGAACATGTTGCAGAAATACTTTGGAAGCGTTCGGATCAAGATTTCGACTACGAGAAGTACTCGAGAAATCATGAATGGAAATTCCAGAGCGGATTGACGATTGAGGCGTCGGCGACGTCGCAGTTTCTCGGGGACGATACTAAAATAGATCCGGAAGAAGCTTTTGTGGCCTCGCTGTCCAGTTGCCACATGCTCACGTTGCTGGCTATCTGTTCCAGAAAAGACATTTTGGTTGAGAGCTACACCGATAATGCCGTGGGATATCTGGAAAAGAATGAGGCAGGTCAGCTGGTGATCAGTCGGGTAGAGCTACATCCCAGTATCGAATTTGGAGCAGGAGTGGATATGTCGAAAGCGGAGCTGAAAGCATTACACGATCAATCTCATCACGAATGCTTTCTTGCTAATTCAGTGACTACGAAGATCACGACCATTCTTGAGTAAACACCGATAAAGTCTGAAGGGATTAAAGTGACGAGAAAAGAGTTTATTCGAATCTGCGGTTTGCTCGGTATCGCATTGCCGTTTCAGCCGTTGAGGTCAGCAAACCATTCGCCAGCTTCTGACTTTTCGGGTTCGGTTTTAATTATCGGTGCGGGTGCGGCTGGTATGTCAACCGGTTATCTGCTGGCACAGCAGGGGATTGATTTCAAAATACTGGAAGCTGCGGACGCGTATGGAGGACGGATGAAGCGAACGTTTACGTTTGCGGATTTTCCGATTCCCTTAGGGGCGGAATGGTTGCACGCACCCCAAAAAGAGCTAACTGAAATTGTTAATGATCCATTTGTGGTACCCACAACTGTGTTAAAGGGATATTCCGGTCGGGAGCAAGTGGGGTACTTTGAAGACGGTGAACTGAGTTATTATTCGTTAGCTGAAGCGTTTGGTGATGATTTCAACGATCACAAATTTATCCATTCCAGCTGGTTCGACTTTTTTGATGAGTATGTGGTTCCCCGGGTGCTGGAAAATATGCAGCTGGATACCGAGATCGTTTCCATCGATTATCGTGACGATCGCATTATGGCGACGGATAACCAGGGTAAATCCTATGAGGCGGACCGGATCGTGATTACCGTGCCTTTAAAAATATTACAAAAGAGTGCTATCAATTTTATACCTGAGCTGCCCCGCCCGAAGCTCAAAGCTATCGAAAGCGCACCGGTATGGGGAGGGTTGAAGGTGTTTCTGCAATTCAGTAAACAGTTTTATCCCACGTATCTGGGATTTTCAGACAGTGAGACGAAGCAAGGACAACGAGTTTATTATGATGCCGCATATGGACAGAATACCGCACAGCATGTGCTGGGGCTTTTCGCGGTGGGTGAGCAGGCGAAAGTGTATCAGCGTTTATCGGATCGTGAACAACTGGATTATATTTTGGCGGAGCTGGATCAGGTGTTTGATGGGGAAGCATCTCGAACGTATGTGAAGCACATCGTTCAAAACTGGGATAGCGAGCCGTTTATTGAATCGGCATATCTGTCGGACCATGCGCCATCGTCTGTACCCGGCAGGCTATCGACTGCGGTAGATAAAAAATTATATTTCGCCGGGGATGCCTACACGCAGCAGGATGATTGGGGAGGGGTACACAATGCCACCCGAAGTGCCCGGCGTGTGGTCGGAAAAATTTTGCTGACTTAATGGCCCATGAGTTCCTGCAATAGGTCATCGGTGCCGATGTGGCGGGCGTATTTTTTTAAGGCGTAGCTGTCGGTCATGCCGGCAAGGTAGTCGCAGACGGCGCGGGAGATGCCGTCTTTTTTGATCCGTAGCGATGCCTTACCGCCGATCTGGGTGGGGTGGTCGTGGTAGAACTCGTAGAGCGACTGCAGGATACTACAGGCTTTCTGGTTGATGGGGCTGACCTGCGCGTTGTAGTAGAAATTCTGCGTGAGGAAGTCGCGCAGGTTCTGCACTTTGGCGCGGGTGGCCATGGAGAAGCCGATCAGTCGCCGCGGCTGGGTGCGGGCACTGTCGGCATCGATCAGTTTCGCTTCAGCGATATTTTCGGCGGACTGGCGGCAGAGGTCGTCAACCAGTTCATTGATCAGGCAGCGAATGATGTATTGCCGGGCGCGGTCGAAGTCGAGGCGCGAGTATTTTTTGCGGATCTCGGTATCGATGTCCTGCCACAGCGGGGCATCGGTGAGTTGCTCCGGCGTGATGAGTTCGTTTTCCAGGGCGTCATCGAGGTCGGCACAGCAGTAGGCGATCTCGTCGGCGGCATCGGCTACCTGCGCTTCCAGGCTCGGCTGGTTTCCGACGCCGAAGCGGGACTTGTCGTGCTTACTCAGGCCTTCACGCACTTCCCAGGTCAGGTTGAGTCCGTTGAATTCCGGATACTTCATTTCCAGATCTTCCACCACGCGCAGGCTCTGGCGGTTGTGCTCGAAGCCGCCGTGGTCCTTCATCAGTTCGTTCAGGGTATGCTCGCCGGGATGGCCAAAGGGTGAGTGGCCGAGGTCGTGTGCCAGCGCGACGGCTTCGGTCAGGTCTTCATTGAGTCCCAGTGTGCGGGCGGTAGTGCGGGAGATGGCGGCCACTTCCATGGTATGGGTCAGGCGAGTGCGAAAGTGATCACCAGTACCGTTGAGCACGACCTGGGTCTTGTATTCCAGGCGACGGAAAGCGCTACAGTGGACGATGCGGTCGCGGTCGCGCTGGAACTCGCTGCGGAAGACATGCACCTGATCCTGATGCTCGCGTCCGCGGCTTTCGCAACTGAGTTGTGCGTAAGGCTGCAGGAAATCGCGTTCCATCTGTTCCCATTGGTATCGTGCTTGCAGCGGCATAGGATTTGGGAAAATACGGAAATCCTCGGAAGGGGCAAGCAAAGTAAGAAGGAAGATTTAAGAATTAAGAACGGGTATTGAGCTGTAGTATTTGGGTAATGCATGTGTTTTTTCTTAATTCTTCCTTCTTCATTCTGACTTTAGTTACCTTTGACAGCCAACGGTCACCCCATAAGCTTTTCCGGCATGCAGATGTTCAGCCATAAGTCGATCGGTCGCTCTGAACTAGTATGGTGCCCGATGCCGCAGGTAGACAGTATCTCGGTAGGGCTGTGGTTCCGCACGGGGTCGCGATATGAGCCGCTGCAGCTGCATGGGGCGGCGCATTTTATTGAGCATATGCTCTTCAAGGGCACCCGCAAGCGCTCAGCGTTTGAGATTACCGAAGCGATTGAATCGCGCGGGGGTGATCTGAATGCCTTTACTTCGGAAGAAATGACCTGTTATTACGCGCGGGTGGAGTCGGAGCGGCTGCGGTTGGTGCTGGATGTGCTGTTCGACATGCTCTGGAGCTCGGAATTCACCGAGAAGGAGATTGAGCGGGAACGGGGTGTGATTCTGGAAGAGATCAGTATGTATGACGACCAGCCGAATGTAGTGGCACACGAGCGCTGCAACCAGATGCTGTGGCCCGACAACAGTCTGGGTCGCCCGATTCTGGGTCAACCGGAAACGGTTTCGCGCTTTACCCGCCCGGGATTGACGCAGTTCTGGCGGTCGCATTACCGTCCGCGGTCGCTGGTGATTGCCGTGGCAGGGGCGGTGGAAGTGGATGATCTGACCGATGCAGTGACGCCGCATATCAGTTCAAAGCGCAATGCAACGGTTCCCAAGGCCTGGCAGCCGGTTTCCCGTAAGAAAACTCGCCGTGTGACCTTTACTGCGGCCAGGCGGCGGGTGAATCAGGCGCATGTGACGCTGGGTTTTTTAAGTGTGCCGCGCAGCGATCCGGGGCGCTACGCCCAGAAGCTGTTGAGTGTGATCCTGGGCGAGAACATGAGTTCGCGACTGTTCCAGGTGCTGCGGGAACGCCATGGGCTGGTGTATTCTGTACACACTTCAGTGGCCCATCATTATGATACAGGAGCCTTTTACCTGCATGCCGGGGTGGACCCGGAGAACGTGGCCCGGACGCTGGAGCTAATGGCCCGGGAGTTAGAGAAAATTCGCAACAAAGCACCGACGGCCAGGGAACTGCGCCGCGCCAAAGATTACACGATCGGACAGATGAAGCTGGGAATGGAGAGCACTTCGAACCGGATGATGTGGATGGGGGAGTGCTTTCTGGGAATGAACCGATTGTTTCAGCCGGATGAGGTGATTTCAGAGATTGAGTCCGTGACAGCGGAGGAAGTGCGTCAATTAGCCGAGTTTATTTTCCGTCCGGGACGGTTAGTCTGTTCTGCTTGCAGTCCAGATCTGGATGACAAGCTGTTGAAAAAAGAAGGGAAGGCGCTGAATGCGTTGTGACGTTCTAAGCACTGTAGGTTGTCCTGATACCCTGCAGTTACCATAGATGAGTTTGCTACCTGACACACCACGTGCAATTTTGTTTCCGGATCACCTGCCGGAGCAGGCGTTTTGTTTTCGTAATCCGGTGGCGACCTTCTCTGGTGGTGAGGATTGGCAGGCGCTCGTGGAATATGTCGTCCAAAATACGCAGTCCGGCTGCGATGACCCGGTGCCGCCGGGGGCGCTGGTAGGAGGGTTCACCTATGAAGGGGAGTATTACTTTGAGGCGTATGACCAGGTCGAGGTGTTTTCACGTGAGAGCTGCCTGCCGGATACCACGCCATCGGTGGCAGCCGGAACGGTGAACTGGCAGGAAAATATTTCCCGCGAAACGTATTGCGAGATGGTGGAAGCCGCGCGTGAGTATATTGCTGCGGGGGATATCTATCAGGTGAATCTGGCGAGATCGTTTGAAGCAGAGATTAAGGGACTGGATCCGCAGGAGTTTTTCAAAGTGCTGCACTGGCGAACGCAGGCGCCGCTGGCGGCGATGATTCCATTCCACTTGAATAGCAGTAAAAGCTGGGTGTGTTCCTCTTCGCCGGAATTGTTTCTACGGATTGATGGCCGCCACATTGCTACGCGACCGATCAAAGGCACCCGGCCACGGGATCGTGACCCGATGGTGGATCGGCAGAATGCGTTTGAGCTGCGCACTTCGGAAAAGGAGATTGCCGAGCTGGTAATGATCACCGATCTGGAACGCAATGATCTGGGGCAGATCTGCGACTATGGAAGCGTGCAGGTGCCGGAGCTGCTCAAGGCGGAAGAGTTTTCGCATGTGCATCATCTGGTTTCGACCGTGGAAGGTCGGCTGAAGCCGGAAGTCAATATGGTGGATGCGGTGCGTGCCTGTTTTCCGGGCGGATCAATTACCGGTGCGCCGAAAAGGCGGTCGATGGAAATCATTCAGGAACTGGAGCCGGAGCCGCGGGGGATTTATACCGGAGCGATCGGGTATTTTGGATTGGATGGGACAGCGCAATTCAACATTGCTATCCGCACGTGTGAGATCCGTGGTGGCCGGATGAAGTTCTTTACCGGCAGCGGCATCACTTGGGGCTCTGATCCGGAGCAGGAGTATGAAGAGACCTGCCATAAGGCAGCAGGTATGAGAGAAGCGGCGGCAGCTTATGCTTCGATGTGTCGATCCAAACTAGGGACGGAGGTAAGTTAGAAGAGCTGGAAACTCTCCTAACTTACCTCCGTCCCTAGTTTGGGTGGGTCCTGAAAAAATAGTTGAGTGCCTGAACGATGCCCTGGTCGGCAGGGAGGGTGGCAATGTAGCCGCCTTGTTTTTTAACCTTTGCCTTAACCTGCGGCAACGCATTGGACGGGCAGGTGAGGTAGTGAGCGTATTCGCGGTTGAGCATGTGGAGATCGTTGACGTTGTCGCCGGCAGCAAAGCAGTTTTCCGGACGCAGGCCGGTTTCCTGTAGTAACGTTTCCAGACAGCTGCCTTTGTGAAAATCCTGATGGGCGAAACGGAAGTAGATGTCGTTACGCACGGTATGCATTTCCGGAAACTCTTCCAGCATCGGCTGCAGGTCTGGCTCCAACGCATCGGCCTGTGCGTTGTCTTTGGCGATGATTCCGAGCGGCGAGCCGATGTCATTCACCACGGTCAAGTCTTCGTAAACGGTGAGACGCTCGCGGGTGGCCTGCAGGGCGGCATTGGCGCGGGTAAAGAGGTCGGCGTGGATTTCGGTGCAGCGCTGATTCCAGTGCTCGAGCGAAACGAGGGAGCCGGATTTGGATTCCAGTCGGTGTATTTCCCGTTCCACCAGCACCACCCAGTCGGGTGTGAAGCGGGCCTGCCGCTGTTCCAGTTCGATTTGCAGGCTATCCCAGTCGCGACCGGTATTGATGACCCAGATGACTTCACGGCGTTCCCGCTCGTTCTCGATCCAGTCAAAAAACGATGGTGCCATCGGGGCAGGGAGGTCATGGTTTAGAATCGTTCCATCAAAATCGGTTGAGAGCAGCAGAGGTTCCATGACGTTGAGCAACATCGCTTATGGTTATATTTTGACAAGCGATGAATACTAAAAATGAACGGTAAGAGAGGATCCAACGGTCAACGGTGTGCCAACGGTGACTAGTCCGTTAGAGGCGATGCCGGCTTCGATTTCTTCGTCCAGCAGGTTTTCGCCGAAGATGAGGATATCAATGTGGTCGTTGATCTGCCACTGGATGGAAGCGGCAAGCGTAAAGCTGTCGTCGAGACGGCGGGAGTTGAGGGCGTCCTCGTATTGCGCGCTGTCATAGCGGCCTTCCAGCACCAATTGCAGCGCATTGATAGGCTGCCAGGTATTACGCAGGCGCAGGCGGTGGTTGGGCGATTGGGGAAGCTGGTTGCCGGAATAGAGTGTCGGGGAACTGCTGGTGAAGGCGGATCGGCTGAGGGTGTAGGCGGCTTCCCAAGTGAGGGTGGTGTGCGGCTGGATGCGGACGTCAAATTCGAGCCCCATCTGTTCGGACTCGCCGAGGTTCCGGCGCTGGGAGCCGGTTCCGCCGGCAGGGATAAAGCCGGCGATGGGATTGACGCCCGGGCCATTGGCAAGGAAGGTGTTTACCACCGGGTTTTCGACAATCTGATAGTAGCCTTGAAGGCCGAAGGTGAGTTCGGGTCGCGGTTCCCATTCGACACTGACTTCACCGCCGTAGAGGAATTCTTTCTGCAGATCCGGGTTGGCTTCCACGATGTCGTTGCGCACGCGGAAGGGGCGGTAGAGTTCGTTGAGAGTCGGGACGCGGTGACCAGTGTACCCGGCAACAGTCCATTTCCACTCGCTGACGGGCCGATAGGCTATACCGGTCCGGATGTCACCGTGCAGGAAGACGGGGGAATTGAATCTCTCATGACGTAGCAGGCTGCCGTTGGCCAGGTTGAACTCGTGTCGGATACCGTTGACGTTCTGCCAGGCGTTGCCGCGGACTTCGGCGAAGACGTTCCAGACCTCATCGGATTGCGGCTGCCAGTTGATGCCGGCAAAGACTCCGGTAAACCACTGTTCACCGCCGGCATGACGTTCGCGGGTGAAGCCTGCGCCGAGATTACGAAATTGTTCGCGGGTCTGGCCGTATTGCCACTTGCCATCGAAGCCCCAATGCGCAGTGAGTGTCTCGGTCAGTTCGTGCTCCAGCTTGAGCGAGGCGCCGGTGGCGCGGGCGGGTACATCAAACTGATTCAAGGCTGCAATTTCAGCCGTGCGGGTGGCGTTGACCGAGCTGAACTGATTTTCAAAGGAACGTTCCTGAAAATACCACAGCACGTGCCAGTGGTGTGCGGGGTCAGGCAGGCTGCCGCGAGCCTGCAGTGACACGTCGTAGGCCGTAGAGTGATTCCGCGCCAGTGGTGTGCCATTATTGCGTGATTCGTGAAAACCGCTGAAGGTGCCAGTGATGGAGGTGTCGCTGTTGAAGTGACGCGCGACTTTCAGGTTGCCAGTGGAGACATTGGAAAAGGCCCGCTGATCGACCGGACCGCGTTGTTCGGCTTTGAGTGGATGGTAGCCGGCGGATTCCTCGTAACCGCCGTCGAGCGACAGGGTCCAGTCGCCATGCACCTGTCGAGTGATACCGTGCACGCTGCCAGTCGCCTGGGAGTCGCCTGTGCCGGTGAGGGAATAAGTGGTGGTATAAGGTTCGGCGGTCTCCAGTTCAATGGTGCCACCAAGGGCACCGCTGCCGAAGCGGCTGCTGCGCGAGCCGGGGGTGAGGGTGATCTGGTCGATGGAGGCCGGATGGTAGCGGTTCCAGTAGACCCAGCCACCGAAGGGATCGTTCTGCGGTACGCCGTCGAGAAAGACCAGTGTGCGGGAGGCGGCATTACCGCCGAGATTGCGGAGCTGGATGCCCTGGGTGGTGGGGTGGGCGACACGACTGCTGGTGCGGCGGAAGGAGTTGTAGCGGGAGGAGCCCCGCAGGATATCATCCAGCGAGCGGGCGGGGGATGTGGCTATAGTATCACGACTCCAAGTTTCGTTGAGGAAAGTGGCGCGACCTTCGGGCGCATAGGCGATGACCTCGATAACTGGAAGCTCATCGACTTTATCGATCCAGTTTTCAGAGAGCTGTTCGGATGGTATTTCTGCAGTCAGCAAGAGTGGAATTCCGGAAAATAGCAGGATACTGGTGATTAAGGGTAAAAATCGGTGCATAGGGAGGGAGGCTAGAGCGCTTGACTTCATCAGGTTAGAACGTAATTTCCGCAGCATGTCTGGAAGTGAACCAAAACGCAAGATCGAGTCAATGGCTATGGCGGAGCATGAGTTAAAAGTCGCTGTCGAGCTGGAACTTAAGACTCAGGTCGAAAATACGATTTCCCGGGTACAGCAGTATATGTTGGGTCTGCAGAAGTCGGATGGTCACTTTTGCGGGGAGCTGACAGTGGATATTACTTGTGTGGCGGATTATCTGACGTACATGCACTGGCGGGGGCAGGTGGATTTTGATATTCAGGAAAAGATTGTCAAACATGTGCTGGATCGCCAGTTGGAAGATGGCGGCTGGAATCAGTACACTGGTGGCCCGAGCGAAATTAATCTTTCGGTGAAGGGATACCTGGTATTGAAGCTGGCTGGTTATACCGAAGACGAGCCGGTGATGAAGAAAGCACGTAAGACGATTTTGCGGCTGGGTGGTATTCCCAAAATGAATACCTATGGCAAGCTGCATCTGGGCTTGCTGGGATTGTTTCCATGGAAATATCTGCCGTCGATTCCGGTGGAAGTGATCCTGCTGCCCAACTGGCTGTATTTTAATATCTACGAGATGTCCTCCTGGACGCGTAATATGTATGTGCCGCTTTCGATTATCCATCACTTCCGTCCGATCAAACTTCAGCCGCCGGAAAAGCAACTCCATGAACTCTATCCTTATGGGACCGAAAATCAGGATTTCTCGCTGCCGTTTGACAAGCAGTGGTTGACCTGGACTAACTTTTTCCTGTGCTGGGATCGGGTCTTCAAGTTTCTGGAAAAATTGCCCTGGAAACCGTTCCGTCGAATGGCACTGCGTAAAGCGGAAGCCTGGATGGTAGAACGCTGTTCAGAAGGTTCCGATGGATTGGGTGCGATCTTCCCGAGTATTGTCGAGAGCATTATTGCAATGAAATGCCTCGGATACTCCGATGATCATCCGTTATTAAAAAAGCAGGAAAAAGATCTGGAGGACTTCTATGTGTACGACAAAGAGCAGGATGATTTCCGGATCCAACCTTGTTTGTCACCGGTATGGGATACCTCGATCACTTCGGTGGCGCTGGCACAATCCGGAGTTCCCGGGGATGATCCACGTCTGACGAAAGCGGCGGATTGGCTGCTGGAACGTGAGGTGAAGATTAAGGGGGATTGGTTTGTAAAAAATCCTTATCCGCGCCCGAGTGGATGGGCCTTTGAATACAACAACAGCTACTATCCTGATGTCGATGATACCTTTAAAATACTGATTGGGCTGACCGGTTTCCAGGCTTCGGATGCCGAAAAACAGCAGAAAATCATGAAGCGCGCGATGGAATGGGCCCGCAGTTTTCAGTGCAACGATGGGGGGTTTGCTGCATTTGATAAAAATATCAACAAGTCGTGGCTGGAGCATGTGCCATTTGCTGATCACAATGCGATCCTGGATCCGAGTTGCAGTGACATTACGGCTCGGGGATTGGAAGCGATGGGCAAGATGGGTTATCCCAACGATGATGCGATCGTGAAGCGAGCTATCGAGTATCTCAAAAATACTCAGGAAGAAGATGGTTCCTGGTGGGGGCGCTGGGGGGTGAACTATATTTACGGAACCTGGCAGGGATTGCGTGGTCTTTACTACATTGGTGAAGAGATGAATCAGGACTGGGTGGTGCGTGCGCGTGACTGGCTGGAATCGGCTCAGAATACAGATGGCGGCTGGGGAGAAACGCCGGCGTCCTACGAGTCTTCGGATTTGAAAGGTCAGGGACCAAGCACGCCATCGCAAACGGCCTGGGCGATGATGGGTCTATTGACGGGTGGAGATGCGAATCGCAAGAGCTTGCAGCGTGGTGCTCAGTATCTGGCTTCGACGCAGAACGAGGATGGAAGCTGGACCGAAGATGAAATCACCGGAACCGGTTTCCCTTGTGTGTTTTACTTAAAGTACGAATACTACTGCACTAACTGGCCGATGATTGCGCTTTCGGAATGGCGTGATCTGCTTAAGAAAACGAGTCCAAAGGGATCGCTGGCCTAAGTTTAAAACAGATTGCCGTATGTTAGTCATTGCCTTCCCCACCGAGTTTGAAGCTCACGATCTGCTCAAGCTGGTAGAGAAGAAGGAAAAGCGCGTGATCGACGGCGTCACCTGTTTTGCAGGATACGTAGAAGAACGTGCAGTGATGATTCCGATTATCGGAATTGGGCCGACGGCAGCTTCCTATTGCACGGAGGCATTGCTTAAGAATCTGCAAATCAAAGTCTTCATTCTGGCCGGGTTTGCTGGAGCTATTACACCGGAACTGGAACGTGGACAAATACTGGTGATCAAGGATTACAGTGCTCAGAGTCTGATCAACTATCTGAAACTAGTGCCCGGATTCGATATCGGACAGGTGCATCCGGTGATGGAAGTGGTTTCGAGTGCCGAAGAAAAAAAGCGGCTGGGAGAAGAAACCGGTTGTCAGATGGTAGACATGGAGACTGCCTATGTTGCTCACATGGTCGCTTCAGCAGGGATCGAATTTTTAGGAGTGCGCGCTATCAGTGATCTGGTGGATGAAGACATACCGAATGATGCACTGGCGGCTGGATACGATCATGAAAAAAGCAAGACGACTCCTTTCAAAATGTTCGGATTTCTGGCACGGCATCCCAAGCAGATTAAGCCGTTGAAAGAATTTGTTTCACCGCTGCCAGAGGTGCGTAAAAAACTGACAGACTTTGTTGTTACGCTGATTAAAGAATTTTAAGCCAGGTTTATGGTCGGGTGAAGCTGTGATTCATGTACAACCCTGCTGTGCCAGACAGTGCTAAAAAAGGTATTACCGCTCAGTTTTTTCTTTGCAGTCCAGCATTCATTCCGGAGGGATTGAGATTTCTTGCAACTGTAAGATGCTGCGATAAATATCACTCTGAATTCTGTGAGGTTTTGACTTCGACTACATCATGCGGCGCGGCCTCACGCTGGCCCGCCGGAGAGACTCTGACGTAGCGGGCCTTCTGCTTGAGTTCAGTCAAATTTCTGGCGCCCAGATAACCCATACCACTCTGGATGCCACCGGCCAGCTGGTTGAGAACGACATCCACGGAACTGGAAACCTCCTTAAGTGCTTCAATTCCCTCGGCAGTGATCTTGCGGTTTTTGTCATGAACCTTGTTGTCGTGACCATAGCGCGCGGCAGAGCCGGCCTTCATGGCTTCCAGGCTGCCCATGCCACGGTATTCCTTATAGACCTTACCGTTGATTTCGATGATCTTACCGGGTGCTTCCCTGCAACCGGCCAGGATGCCGCCACATATGACGACATCAGCAATGGTCAGTGCTTTGACAATGTCACCGGATTTGGTAATGCCTCCATCAGCGATAATGGTTTTACCGCATTTTCTGGCTGCACAGGCGGCGGAATAGAGCGCGGTAAGCTGTGGAATGCCGACACCGGCCACCACACGGGTGGTGCAGATGGATCCGGGTCCCTGGCCTACTTTGATGGCGTCTGCTCCCGCATCGCTGAGGAATTTGACTCCCTCACCGCTAGTGACATTACCGGCAATGATGGTGAGATCAGAAAAATTCTGCTTAATGATCTGCACTGCATCACCAACACCAGCGCTGAACCCGTGAGCGGTCGAGATGGCAACGGCGTCCAGACCTTCATCGACCAGTGTTCCCACATGTGTGATCAGGGCCTGAGTATCCAGTTTGCCGGAAGAGGTGCGGGGAGCAGAGATGGCGGCTCCGCAGCGGAGCCGGAAGTTGTCATCGCGGGCAGGTCGCTGGTTAGCATGGGTTTCTTCGGCGATCTGTTCAATATCACTCAAGGTAAAGAGGCCGCATAGTTGGTCGTCGTCATCAACGATCAGCAGTTTATGGATGCCCATATGATTATCAAAAAAGCGGTCGGCGGTTTCAATAGGGTTTTTGCCGAGCTCGGATTCCCTGAGGGTGTAAACGTCCGAGCGAGGCGTCATGGCTTCAGCAACGCTGCGGGTGGCGTAGCGGGGTTTCACCACGCGACCGGCCAGCAGTCCGACCAGCGTTCCAGATTCATCAACTATGGGAAAAGTGGAAAAGGAGTAGTCCTTTTGCTCCATCATGGTGATGACATCACCAATCTGGAGTTCCGGGCTGACGGTGATCGGATCCTGAATCAGTCCATGAATATGGTTTTTCACTTTCGCAACCTGTTTGACCTGTTGCTTAAATGACATGTTGTAGTGAATGATACCCAGTCCACCGTTGAGTGCCATTGAGGTGGCCATTTTGGACTCAGTTACCGTGTCCATGTCAGACGAAATGATGGGCAGGTGCAGGTCAAGCTTCTGTCCAACCATAGCTTCCAATGATGTCTCGCGTGGTAGGATGTCGGAGAAATTGGTTGCCAGTGAGACGTCGTCGTAGGTGAGGGCCTGACCGGATTGAGCGGTGAAGAACTGATCGGCAGGAAGGTAGAGGGTTCCGGAGAACGGGGCTTCAGAAGCGTGCGGTTGTTCCATGGTTTATCAATCCAGAAACTTGGACTGAAAGCAAGGGAAAAATCAGCGGGAGGCACCAAGAAGCGTGAAAGGTAAGAAATTCTTCAAATATTCTTACGCTGAAAATTTACCAGCCATGCTACGCAGCTTTTTTGCGTGAGGATTTTTTAATTGAGGGGGACTTGCCGGATTCAACGGTGGCTGCGCTAATCGTGACCTGGGAGATGTCGCTACGGGAGGGAAGTTCATACATGAGGTCGCGCATAAGCTCCTCCAGTAATGAGCGCAGGGCGCGGGCACCCGTGCCGCGCTCGATGGACTTCCTGGCGAGAGCTTTAAGGGCATCTTTCTGGAATTTGAGTTTTACGCCGTCCATAGCGAGCAGCTTGGTATACTGTTTCGTTAACGCATTACGCGGCTCGGTCAGGACCAGCACCAGCTCGTCTTCGGTAAGCTCCTTCAGCACGGCGGTGACAGGCAGGCGTCCTATAAATTCCGGAATCAGCCCGAACTGCAGCAAGTCTTCCGGTTCTAACTGATCGGCTCCAATTTCTGCTGGCATAATCTTAGTGCTATTTTCGTGGGCATGGTTGAAACCCACTGCGTCTGCTCCGTGGCGGCGTTGGACAATTTTATCCAGTCCCACAAAAGCACCACCGCAGATGAAGAGAATCTGGTCGGTCTTCACCTGAATGTATTCCTGCTGGGGGTGTTTACGGCCACCTTGTGGTGGCACATTGCAGGTAGCTCCTTCTAGGATTTTCAGCAGTGCCTGTTGAACACCTTCGCCGGAGACATCGCGAGTGATGGAAACATTCTGGGTGGTCCGTCCGATCTTATCGATCTCATCTATGTAGACAATACCTCGTTCAGCGCGATCCACATCATAGTCGGCATTTTGCAACAGGCGCAGGATAATGCTTTCGACATCTTCACCAACGTAACCAGCTTCAGTTAGGGTTGTAGCATCTGCAATACAGAAGGGGACGTCAAGAATGCGGGCGAGTGTTTTAGCCAGCAGGGTTTTGCCGGAACCCGTGGGGCCGACCAGCAATAAATTACTTTTTTCCAGTTCAACATCTCGCAATTCATTATTTTCGTCGAAACTACTCGGGCTCTCGTCAGCCTGAACACGTTTGTAATGATTGTGTACGCCGACGGAAAGGGACTTTTTAGCGCTGTCCTGCCCGATAATGTATTTATTCATTTCGGCGAAGATTTCCGCTGGTTTAAGAACGTTAGTGGGACGGATGTCAGTCTGAGCTTCAGCGGCCAGTTCCTTGTCCACGATCTTTTTGCATAGTTCGATGCACTGGTCGCAGATGTAGACCCCTGGACCGGAAATCAGTCTATTGACTTCCGAGTGGCTCTTGCCGCAGAAGGAGCAAAGCGTCAGGTTGGTAGGTTTGGCCATACCTTTAGTTTATTACAAGTTTCTAAAACAGAAACAGTAAATTTATTACGAAACCTGTATGACCTGGAATCCGGTTCCGCAGTAAAAGTGACTAGCTGTCTTCCTTGATGACTTTCTTGGACTCGACCACGCTGTCGACAAGGCCGTATTCGACGGCATCTTCTGCAGACATGAAAAAGTCGCGGTCCGTATCTTTTTCCACCTTCTCGAAAGGCTGGCCGGTATGGCTGGCGAGGATGTCGTTGAGCGTTTTCTTGGTGCGCAGGATTTCCTTGGCCTGGATATTGATATCGGAAGCCTGTCCCTGTGCACCACCCAGCGGCTGGTGGATCATAATACGTGCATTGGGTAGTGCATAACGCTTGCCCTTGCTGCCGGCAGCCAGTAGCACAGCACCCATACTGGCAGCTTGACCAATACAGTAGGTTGCGATGTCACAGGTGACATACTGCATGGTGTCATACATTGCCATGCCAGCCGTCACGTAGCCGCCCGGAGAATGAATGTACATATGGATGTCTTTTTTGGGATCTTCCATCTGCAGATACAGGAGTTGGGCGATGACTGCATTGGCAACCATGTCATCAATCGGTGACCCGATAAAGATAACACGATCTTTCAGCAGTCGTGAAAAAACGTCCCAGCTTTGCTTTCCTCTCCCGGTGTCTTCTACAACGTTGGGAATGATGTAGTTACTTTGGATCGAAGTCGACATATCGGAAAGACTAGGCGATCTCTGCGGATTGCAAGAGGAAATCAACTGTTTTACGGCGAAGGATGTCGTCCTGCAGGCGCAGGATGGCTCCGTTTTCTTCGAGTTGCCTGAACAGCTTGTCCGGTGGGATCTGATACTGTTGAGACATCATCTGCAGTTCCGCACCGATCTCGTCATTGGACACTTCGATATTTTCCTCCTTGGCAATACTGTTGAGGATGAAGTTCATCTTCACGTGGTCCTTTGCGGAGATTTCAGCATTGCTGAGAATATCTTTTTTATTTTCCTCCAGCACATCTTCAGAAATCCCGCGCTGCTGGTTTTCACGTATAATATTCTGTATGACACTTTGGGTTTCTGCCTGCACGCTGGACTCCGGCAGTTCGAAGGAGACGCTGTTTTTGAGTTGCTCGAAGATCTGTTTCGCATGTTCGTTTTTGGCTGCATCTTTTTTCTGACGTTCCAGGTTACCACGGACCACCTGGAGCAGTTCCTCTTGGTCCATCTGCGCAATTTCCTGCGCAATTTCATCGGTCAGTTCCGGCAGCACCTTTTCCTTCAGGCCATCAATCTTGACTTCGTAGACTGCCTGCTTGCCTTGCAACCGTTCCTGCGGGAAGTCAGCTGGGAAATCAATATGGACTGAGACAGTGTCGCCGACGCTGGCACCGATCAGTTGTTCACCAAATTTGGGCAAGAAGACATCCTCTTTAATCCAGAGCCAGAATTTTTCCTGTTTCTCCATGTTGGGTACTTCAGGCACCAGCTCGCTGATGGGCTTACCGTCGATGGTGCCCGTATACGTGATGATCGCGAAATCCTCCTGTTGAATGGAACGGCCCTCGATATCCCTATAGTCGGCACGTTGTTCCAGCACATTGCTGATGACTTCATCGATGTCTTCATCTTTGACTTCAGTATCGGCCTTTTCCACTTTAAGACCTTTATATCTCGGCAGGTCAAACTCCGGTGCAAGATCGACCGTGGTGATAAAGCTCAAGCTGGAGCCGACATCGTATTTAAGATCCTCCACACTTGGCGTGTTGACGATACTGAGATTCTTTTCCCTGACCGCATCACGAAACGCCTGCGGGACAAGCGTCCGTTTCATCTCGGATTCAATATCTTTGCGATGTTTGGAAGCCACCATCTTGCGGGGTGCTTTACCCGGGCGGAAACCCTTGATGCTGGCAAACTTCTGGAATTCATCTAAAACTTTATTACTTTCTGCTTCCACTTCAGCGGCGGGCACTTCGATACTCAATCGACGGCGGCAGGTTGAGATTTCTTCAATCGCAATGTTCATAAAGCGCGAAAGAATATCGCTTTGGATCGATCAAGCAAGCACAGTTTGCCGACTGCTCAAAAGGTGTGTTTGAAGTCTGAAAATCCCCATCCCATGAGAAATCGATACCCCGTATCAGAGTTTAAACATGATCGTCTATTCTGATGGAGTGGAGGGTTTGCGTTTGTTCGGAGATACCGATTTTTTTTCATCATGACGGTGACAAATTTCCAGTAACAGCGCCGAGATGGGTTCATTGATGTTGATCCGTCTGGTTTTACGGCGGTAGAAAATCTGGGCATTAATGGATTTCCAATCAATGATTTCTGCTAAAGCCTGTTTGCCTGATGCGATGTCAGTGGCTGCAAAAAGAATGTACTTGTTTTCGACAGTAATGACACCCTTACTTTCCTCAGAGGTGAGCTCCAGATGGGCATAGTCAACTTCCGCTGCAACAAGTTGCAGAATATTAACCAGATTCAGCCCGTTAATCTGGCTATCCGGGGTGCTTTGGAAAACCTGCCGCAGCCGTTTCAGCAGATCGCGCTCCTGAAAAGGTTTCTGCATATAGTGGATGTTATCCAAATTCTTTGAAGATGCCCGATACTCCTTAATATCCTCTTTATCCGAGAGTACAATTACCGGGACTTCGGGATAGTTTATGATGGATTTCAAGACAACATGGATTCCATCAATATCTATCAGGCGGATGCTGGTAATGACAAAGGCGGGCTGACTGGTTTCAAGCCAGTCGATGGCACGTTTCCCACGGTCACTGGTAAAAATTTCCTTATCCGGGAACGCTTTACGGATCAGTAGTTCGAGCGATAGCAGGGTGTCCGGATCCTGATCTAACAAAATTATCGGCCCATCCGTGAGAGCGATCATCTGAGTAGAAGTGGTGCTGGAATCATTACCCATCAGGCGAAATCCATTTTATTTTAATGTGCTAAGTGTTTTAGTGATCTGATATAAGTATACTGGCTTAAATATTAAGATAATAAAACTAAAGCAGTTTCAACATCAATAAAAGACTAAAGGTTTCAAGCGTGATTATACTTCCTGCCCGAGCCGGCGGAGTTGCACGGTGTAAAAGGCCTTGCCACTTTGAATGATATCTGAGAGCACTACAAGCATAGCGCCGCGCTGCAGAATCTGATTTTCCATCAGGCTGGCCTCGGCAGCGTGAATGTTATCTTCCGGTGATGCGTTAAATTCCATAACCTCGGGACGTGTGGCGTAGTTCAGTGTCAGGCGGCCAGTGACATCGCTGTCGGGAGCAAACGCATAAATGGTGGACCAGCGCGGGCGCAGGGAAGCGCAGATGCGGGCACTGCGACCGCTGCGGGTGAAAACAATCAGACCTTCAGCATGCACCTGATCGGCCAGGTGAACTGCGGAACTGGCAACTTTATTCCGATCCTCGCTTAACACGATATCTTCGTGAAACCCGATAGTGCCGCTGCGTTCGATTCGGTTGGCGACTTTAGCCAATACCTCAACGCACTTCAGCGGATACTTCCCAACGGTAGTTTCCCCGGAGAGCATGATGGCATCCGCTTCCTCGAAAACGGCATTGGAGACATCAGTGATCTCGGCCCGGGTGGGCATCGGACTTTCAATCATACTTTCAAGCAGGTGGGTGGCAACAATGACCGGTTTGCGGCTATGGACACATTTTTTAACGATTTTACGTTGGATGATGGGTAGCTCTTCATAAGGAACCTCAATGCCCAGATCACCCCGGGCGACCATGATACCATCCGCAGCATCAACGATTTCACGGATATTACGCACAGCGGACTGATCTTCCACTTTGGCAATGATGTCAATCCTGTCGTCTGCATCCATCGACTGGATAATCTGGCGCAGCACTTCGACGTCGTTCGCTTCCCGCACAAAGGACAGGGCGATATAATTGACTCCGGTTTCCACGCCGAGTTTGACATCCTCCAGATCTTTTTCAGTCAGCGCAGGCAGGTTTACTTTGACACCAGGCAGATTGATGTGGCGGCGACTGCCCAGGCTACCCTGCGTGAGCACCTCACAGATGAGTTCTTTTTCCCGCTTTTCACGCACCAACATATGCATGACACCACTGTCTACCATAACAACATCACCGACTTTGATATCGCTTACGAGGTCGTCGTAATTGGTATCTACGGAGTGTTCTTCTTCGGAGACATGGCCGCGGACAGTAAAAGAGAAGGTGTCACCGACCTTAAGTTCCAGTTTGCTGTCGAGATTACCGGTGCGGATTTCAGGACCCTGGGTATCCATCAGGATGCCGACAGGCCGGTTGGTCTCGGCTTCGACGGTGCGAATGATTTTGACAACATTGCGCACCCATTTGTGTTCGCCGTGAGACATGTTCAGGCGAAAGATATTGACACCAGCGTGCACGAGATTGGTGATCGCTTGTTTGCTTTCTGATACCGGTCCGAGTGTGGCTATAATTTTAGTCTTACGCACGTGAAAAGGTCTGGCAGAGAATTCCAAATTCGGCAATGGTTATTAAAGGGCAATTATTATCATGAAGGGTAAGCTGTATGTCGTGGGCACACCGATCGGGAATCTGGAGGATATCAGTGCCCGAGCACTGCATGTGCTTAGAGAAGTCGATTGGATTGCTGCAGAAGATACCCGGCATACCGGTATCCTTTTACAGCGCTATGGCATCAGGGTGCCACAGCTTAGTTATCATAAGTTCAATGAGGCACAGCGACAGGAGGAACTGACTTCCAAGCTTGAGGCGGGAGGTCATGTGGCGCTGGTTAGTGATGCGGGAATGCCAGGAGTTTCAGATCCCGGGGAACGCATTATCCAGGTTTGCCGGCAGCGAGAGATTCCGGTGGAGGTGGTGCCTGGTCCATCGGCAGTGATTCATGCATTGGTAGCGTCCGGCTTTCCCATGACGCCGTTTTATTTTGGAGGGTTTATTCCCGTCAAGAGTGGGGGTCGATCCAGAGTGGTTGCGGAAGCATTGCAGCGAAGTCATACCAGCATTTATTTTGAGTCGCCACACCGGATTCTGAAAACAGTAAAGGCCTTTCTGGAAGCAGATCCGAACTGCCATCTATGTGTCGCACGGGAACTGACCAAGAAGTTTGAGGAAGTTACGATCGGCCGGCCGGAGTCTATTTTGAAGCGCTATAGTCGCGGAAAAGTGAAGGGGGAGTTGTGTCTGGTGGTAGCCGGCTCTTCGGAGCATCATTGACAGGGCGTTATGTCTCAGGCAATTAAGAGATATGCAACGACTGGTTTTTACACTGATTACTGTAGTTTTACTCTTCAGGATAGCGACGGCATCAGCGCGGGCGGAAGATGATCTGCCGGTACTAGATGTCAGCACTGAAACAGAGGCTGTGGTTGAGGAAACGACTGAGGAGTCTGTTAAGGAGGTTACTGATGTGGCGGGAATGACTGAAGCAGCAGTGGAGGCGACCGAGGAAACGCTGAATGAGGCTGAGGAGGCTGCCGAGATGGAAATCGAGAAAGCCTTTCAGGAAGGTGGTGAATCACGGAAGGATGCGGAAGAGAATACCGGTAAGGCTGATACTGCAGCAGTAAATGACTATGTGCTACAGGGGGATTGGGATCTCAGCAGCCGGATGGACGATAAGGTTGTCATTCGCAAGATTTACGAATTTCTGAATGATCCGCAAGTAACCAAATTCGGTAAAGAAAAATCTATCGAATACGAATTCAAATATTTCAATCATGGCGCGATAACAAAAGCGCAACGCTATAATCGTGAAGGTCAGTATTACGTGGTGACGTGGACTAATAAAGGAGAGCCGGCGGACTACCAGCTACGGATTGATTACCGCCAATCCAAGACACGGGATAAAATCAATACGATCACGATTCCATATCAGAATGCCGAGGGAACGTTCAAGGGCACCTTCTCTATCACAGGAGATCATTATTACATGTATGGCAGTATTCTTTCATGGAGAATCTCACTGGTGCGTGACGGGGTGATAGTAGCTCAAAAGAAATCCTTTGTCTGGTAACCGACGGTGTTTGAAGTCAGTGGAAGTGGCCTTATGGGATTACGATTCCTGACTGAAACGAAAGCTTATGAAATCAGGCCTGTTTGAAATTATCCAGATGGGTGGTCCGATTATGTGGATCATCTTTGTCGGCAGTGTGATTGCAGTAGGAGTGTTTGCCGAGCGGATGATTTTTTACCATCGCTGTTCGGTTCCGATTCTGCCGTTTTTAAAAGGTATCCGACTGCTGTTGCGCAGGGGAAATTATCAGGAAGCACTGGAGCGATGTGACGAAGCGTACGGGCCGGCGATCAAGGTAGTTCAGGCGGCTATTGTAAAACGCGAGTTGCGTAAAAATGAGCTGCGAGAAGTGATACAGGAAGTAGCGCAACTGGAGATGCCGCGGATTGAAGCAAACCTTACCATTCTTTCGACAGTGGCATATGTGATGCCTTTGCTTGGACTCTTTGGAACCGTAACCGGCATGATTGATGCATTTCAGAGTATGACAGATGCTTCAGGGGCAACGCCTATCAGTCAATTGGCAGGCGGAATCTGGGAGGCGCTGGTAACCACTGCAGGAGGTCTGGGAGTAGCAATTCCCGCCTTTGTTGCATATAATTATCTGAGTGGGCGGGTGAGTAATCTGATAAATGATATGGAGCGGGCCGGGATCGAGGTATTACAGATGTTAAAGGATCCAATGGATGACAGTAGTCCGTCAGCTGAAGTCAAAGCAATACCTGAAGGTGAGGCAACTGAAAACGATGCTCACACAAAAAAACATGATGCCAGGATTTCAGAAGAAGATGATGAAGGTAAAAAATTAGTCTCTACGGAGTAACGAGAACCAAGATGAAAGTGCGTCGATCTACCCGTCCGGCTCAAGGACCGCTGGATGTTACTGCGATGATTGATGTAGTGTTACTGCTGTTAGTTTTTTTTATGCTGAATTCATCGTTCGTGCTGCAGCCGGGTGTTGAAGTGAATCCACCCAAAGGATTGGATGCCGGGGTGCGGGATTCGCGTTATGTTATCAATGTGACTGCACAGCAACCGCCGCGTATTTTTTTCAATGATCAGCTGTTAACGCTGGAAAAACTGGAAAGCCAGTTGAACCGCATGGGCCGTCGCTCTGAAGACACTCAGGTTATTATCCGAGCTGACAGTGCCGTTCCGCACGGAACAGTAACCGAAATTCTTAACACCGCGATCCGGGCGGGTTTATCCGTGGTCATTGCAACTCAAGGATCATGACAACTTACCAGTTATGGGAAAGAGTACTGCCGCAGGAAAAGCGCTGGCTGGGTCTGGTTATTACAGCATCGCTGGTGTTACATCTGGTGGTTTTTTTTATTTTCCGGATTGAAAGTTTACCGGATTCGCGAACGATCGCACGGCCGCCGGGTGTGGTGTTTCTCAGCTATGATACGACCACGAGTCGTCTCGATGCATCAAATCCCATGATGTGGATTAACTGGAGGGATCCGGCTGTGATTGCACTTCCACGAGCGCCAGTGCCGGATCCTGCACCGCTCCAGAGAAAGGCGCGTGCCCATCAGAAATTGACCTCCCTGCCGGATTTGCCGGAATGGGACCCGCTGAAGACTCAGAACTTGGGGGTGGCTCAGGAATTGAAGTCACGGGTTGATGAGACTATGAAAACACCACAAACAGTGGCGATGCCTTTGAACGTAGAAGCGCCGCCGAAGTTGAGTGGAACCGTGGTGGTGCAGCAGGGCGCACTCAGAGGGAGAAAAGTGCGGCGCCGGATTGAACTACCCCGACCACAAACGAAAGTGAATTTGAGAGCCAGCGAGTATTATGTGCAGGTCCTCGCGGGTGGAGCAGTGGTGCAGGTTAAGCTGGATCGGAGCTGTGGTGATACACTGATTGACCAGGAGGGGCTTAACATTCTCAAGAAGTGGCGCTTTGAAGCCGTCGAGGGAGAAGATATCTGGGCGCGGTTGATTGTTTTCTGGGACTTTCAGGAAGTGAATCAGGAGCGAGTAGAGCTGCAGTTTTAGAGGGAGTCCATCATGACATTGGAATTCAATGAGTTGTTTGTTGTTTACGTATCGGTTTTCCTTGCCGTGATATTGGCAGCATGGCTAGTTTCACTTTGGCGCGGGTATGTTTTTTCGCGTCAAGGGGTGTTAAGAATCAAGTGCCCCTTTTGCGAGCATATTTTTGATGCGGGAGAGAATCGAAAGTATCTGCGTTGCCCGCACTGTCACGGGCGTTTCCGCAAAAGGGTAGCAACAGCAGACTTGTTATCTGCTGCAGAAGAAAAAGAAACTGAGAAGCATGGAAACTAAAGACCGGATTTGTATTTTGGATTTTGGGTCGCAATACACGCAGGTGATTGCCCGCCGCATCCGTGAAGCGAAAGTGTATTCGGAAATCCTGCCATATTCGACTTCAGCGAAACAGCTGGCAGCCTTGCGTCCGAGTGGGGTTATCCTATCAGGAGGACCTGCGAGCGTGTATGGGAAAAAAGCTCCGATGCCGGATCCTGAAGTATTTGAATTGGACGCTCCCATCTTAGGAATCTGCTACGGAATGCAGTTGTTGGCCAAATTTCATGGTGGCCAGGTAGCTCGTAGCAAGGAGCGCGAGTTTGGTCGTGGCACGCTCAAAGTAACTAAGACGAGTGATCTGTTTGCCGGGCTTCCCCGTTCACTCGAAATCTGGAACAGTCACGGTGACAAAGTGATCAAGCCGCCGCAAGGCTTTAAATCGATCGCTAAGACGGACAACGCTCCGTATGCAGTGATCCAGCGGGGTAATGTGTATGGCATGCAATTTCATCCGGAAGTAGCGCATACGCCACGGGGAAATAAGATGATCAGCAATTTTGTCCACAAGATCTGCGGCTGCAAGCGAAGTTGGACGATGCAGTCGTTTATTGATTCCTCGATTGCAGATATCCGGCAGGTCGTCGGGAAAGACCGGGTTATTTTGGGATTGAGTGGCGGTGTGGATTCCAGTGTGGCAGCAGCCCTGTTGCACCAGGCGATCGGCAGACAGCTCGTATGTATTCTGGTAGATAACGGGGTGATGCGTCATGATGAGGTTGATAGCGTGAAACGTATTTTCAGAGATGGACTTGGACTTAAGCTGAAGGTAGTCGATGCCCGTCAGCGGTTTATGTCCAAACTCAAGGGGGTAGCGGATCCTGAACGTAAGCGAAAAATCATTGGACGCGAATTTGTTAGGGTGTTTGAGGAGGCAACGAACTCGGTCGGGAAGGCGAAATTCCTGGGTCAGGGTACATTGTATCCGGATATTATTGAAAGTGTTCCGATTGACGGGAACCCGGCTGCATTGATCAAGTCTCACCATAATGTGGGCGGCTTACCGAAGAGGATGAAGTTCAAACTGATTGAGCCATTGAATCAGTTGTTCAAGGATGAGGTGCGGGCGGTCGGTGAGGCGCTTGGATTACCGCAGGAAATGGTCTGGCGCCAGCCGTTTCCGGGGCCTGGTCTAGCGGTGCGTTGTCTAGGACCGGTTTCAGAAGATAAGTTGAAAATTCTCAGAAATGCCGATCGGATCATTGTTGAGGAAATGAAAAACGCAGGCTTCTACTACAAGGTCTGGCAGTCTTTTGCGGTGCTGCTGCCCGTGCGTAGTGTCGGGGTGATGGGAGATGAACGGACGTATGATTTCACGATTGTGTTGCGGGTGGTAGAAAGTCAGGATGCAATGACTGCTGATTGGGCACGCTTGCCGCATGAATTTCTTGGTCGGCTCTCGAACCGGATCATCAATGAGGTTGATGGGGTCAACCGTGTCGCACTAGACATCTCATCCAAGCCTCCTGCTACGATTGAGTGGGAATGAGTATTTGTTACTGAGGTAGGTTGCTGGCTTTCTATCTAGGTATGCACTTTAAAAACTTGCAGCTTGAGTCTCCGCTCATGTTGTCACCGATGTCGGGGTTTACCAACTTACCGTTTCGGGTGGCGATTCGAGCTCTAGGCGGGTTGTCGATAGCCACGACTGATTTTGTTAATGCTCGCTCACTGATCGAACTCAATCCTAAAGCCATCCAGCTCGTGTCTGCCAGTTCGTGGGATCGTCCGTTGGGAGTGCAGCTGTTTGGCGGTAATAAATCCGAGCTGAGTGATGCAGCTAAATTTCTGGAAGACCTCGGTATAGATTTCATAGACATTAACCTGGGCTGTCCGTCGCACAAGGTAACCCGTAGTGGAGCCGGGGCTGCTTTAATGCAAAATGAGGAACTGACTGAAGAATTGCTGCATTCGGTTGTCAGATCCGTAAAAATTCCAGTAACTGCCAAGATGCGGCTTGGGTGGAACAGCATTAACGCACATATAATAGCACCACGGCTGGAGCAAATGGGGGTGGCTGCCGTGGCGATTCATGGCAGAACCAAAGAGCAGGGTTATAGCGGTAAAGTGAACTTGGACGGAATCCGAATGGTAGTGGATTCCGTAAAGGATATTCCAGTGATTGGAAATGGTGATGTGCACAATCACTGGGATGCCCGCAAGATGATTAACGAGATTGGTTGCTCAGGTGTGATGGTAGGGCGTGCGGCGTTACAAAACCCGTTTTTTTTTAAGGGCACACACTGCTTCTTAATGACAGGAAAAGAACCTCCGGAAATTTCACTGGAACAACGCCTGGCATTTATGCACTTACACTTCAGTCTGGCTTTGCGTTTCTGGGGAGAAGAGCGTGCCTGCGTGGTCTTTAGAAAAGTTGTTCCTGGTTATAGTGAGTATTTTCCGAAAATGAATCAGTGGTCAGCTGGAGTTCAGCATTTGTCGACCATAGAAGAATACCGACAGCTGGTTGCACGATTGGCACCGCAAGGATTGCCGGAATGGGCTTATTTCCCGCAAAATGATCAACATCTTTATCTGGAGGTATTGAATCTGATTTCGGACGAACATTGACTATGACGGGTATTGAAGCAAGCTAGATATAATGATTTCAAACGATGATTTCTCATATGCACTGGAAAATACTGAGATTGTCCGACATCCAGAAAAACGATTGGAAACGTTCTCTACCTCGGTGCTGAACTATTATCTGATAACTGAGGATATGGATGTAGTGAATCTTTCACGAGTGCGGGAAGGGTCGATTCACGCAGAGCGGCCACAAATTATTTCTCCGCAAAACTTTTCCAAGTTAATGTTGGAAGGCTTTGGCGATGATGCGGAACGCTATAAGGAGGCACTTAATCAAATAGGCCAGCATCTGACATTTCTGCAATACGGTTTCCGGGTCAAAAAAAGTGATATTCGGGTCTATGAATTGAATGAATCTATTGAGCATGTAACCGGTAAAGTGAAAGCAGAAGTGGATGAGAAGAATGATCCTTTAGCTGCTATTTTAACCGGAGTTGATGATGGGTGGGAAGTTTGCCTGCTAAAATTTATGATGGAAATGGCATCTGCATCCGGAGAAACTAATATACAGGAACTGCGTCAAAACGGACTTCTGTAAGCTATCTGCACTTACCAAGACGGTATGACATGCAATGTCATTATTTCGTTGCATCAATACAAAAACCTTACATAACACTTTTGGGCTAGTGATTTTCAGCTCTTTATCTATGCACGTGCATGACTAGAATCGGCTTAAATGAGAATTTACGCTTCTATAGGGAAAAAAAGAGTCTGCGATATGTTGAGCTATAAACTTGGAACTCATTCTATATTGGAACGTTTTGTGAACAGGCTTGGATTTCATTCTGTGGTTTTTCTTTTCTGCCTGGCTGCTTTTTCTCATTTGGCCAGTGCGCAAGAAAACTTAGTCAATCGTTTAGTGCTGGTTGAAGCCCCTGGGAAATCACCAGAAGTGATTAAGGCTGCCACTGTAGAAATCCGTGAACTGGTAGTGGTGACAACGGATGAGTCAGGCAAGCGTTCCGCTCTGCAGCGAGATTTTTATAAAGGGTCTGCTCCCTTCTTTACTGAGGATTCCGGGAACGCTACTATTCCTGAGGTGGAATCCGTCTTGCAGGAGTTCCAACAGCTGGCTCGCGAGTCCTCTGATTTTAAAGAATTACTTGTGCCTGAAGAGTTAAAATGGCGGGATCAATTGGCTGAATTGAAACGGCAGCAAGAAAAAGCTGCTCAAGAAAAACTCGATGAGATTAACACGCAGGTTGATGATTTTCTGACACGTCCCTATGACATTAGCGAAGAATATACGCTTAAGATGCTGCAACGTCTGATGGAACTGGGTGAGTCCTTGAGCAACCAAGCACCGGATCGTGCTAGTGAAATTACAGAGTTTCTCAAACCGTGGGTTGCTCATTCCACTGAACTGGAAGCTGGTAATATCCTGCACGAAGGCGTCTGGGTTACTCCGCAAGAACTGGCAGAAATCAAAGAGGCTACTGCACGAGAGGCGATTAATAAATTTTTAGAAGAGGGTTTAGAGATTCAGATGGAATCGGTGGTAGTGCCTCAGACTTCCATGCTTTTATCGGGCGGCCTTATCATTATGACACTGGTTCTCGTTCTTTATATGTTTCTCTACCTGGCTTCGTCACGTGGAGGAACTTTGACTTTCGGTGGTGCCATTTTTCTTTTAATTGGTATCGCGATTATTGGAGGATACGGTTATTACGGCTATCAAATACTCAATGCTCCTGCTTCGATAGAAGAGTATCTGAACGAGAGCGAAGTAGAAACAAATGAGCCTGACATGCTGACTTTAGAGCGGGCATTATTTGTTTCCGGAAATCCGAAGGGACTGCAGTTGGAAGAAACAGATCTGGAGGTTAATGTCAGCGACATGGAGGTCAACAAGTTGCTTAAAGAGGATACGGACTTCGTGCGCGAGGGGGAATCAGAGTTATTTGACATGGAGCGGGTGGCATTCGCTACCTTCTTTTTGAATGATCGTGTGATTTTCCTCGATGAAGCAGTTGTGTTTGGAAAATCATTTTTAATTCGTTATGAACTGGCTCACCGCATATCAGATGACTTGATTGCATTTGATGGAGTGACGGTTTACTTCGGTGGGGTTAAGTTGCCCGGACAGTTGCTCAATTACTTCTGGATGAAGCTTAGGCAGGATTTAAAAGGTATGATTGAGGCTACCGGGATAAGTGAAATTTATGAGCTGGCTAGCATTTCAGAGGGCTATATATCATTGGTTATGACTCAAAAGCCGCAAGACACGATTCATTCAGAATCCAATCCGACAGGAACTGAGTAAGCTATGCAGCAATGGTGGATATTTACGATTGATATCATTATTTGCACTGTCGTTTTGCGTATTATTGTCGGTTGGTTACTGGCGTATCCGCGGCTGATCCGCCTGCTGTTAAGTTTGATTCTGGTGCTGATTGTCGGATTTCTAGTCAATGCGTTGGAACTGCCTTTAGCAGGATTATTGGTAGTTTTGCTGCTTATTCCGGCAATTGTCATCCTGTTCCTATCGTTTTTGCCAGAGCTGGGCCGGGTCTATCAGGCGGCAAGCCGCGGTAATCTGTTCCGGCCGCGTATTTTTCAAAGCGATGAAATTTTGCCAGATTTGGCAAAAACTTTAGTTCAGCTCAAAAAGCGCCGAATTGGCGCCTTATTAGTTTTTCCGGGAAATCAGGATGAAGATGGATTGATCAGTGGCGGAGAAGAGGTTGATGCCAAGGTAAATCGTTCTTTGCTCTTGTCTTTGTTTGATCCGCATTGTCCCCGGCACGATGGTGCGGTTGTTATTCGCAACAACCGGATTGTTCGTATTGGGGCAGTCCTACCGCTTGCCTCTGCAGAAGGGAAAGGGGCACATTTAGGAACCAGGCATCTGGCAGCGATTGGCTTGAGCGAGCGGTCTGACAGTCATGTTTTAGTGGTTTCCGAGGAGCGGGGAGTTGTTTCTCATGCGGTTAATGGTGAATTGAAAGAAATTCGATACGATGATTCTGTCGATTTGAGAAACCAGCTATCTAACTTATTAGGTGAAGATGATTGTGACGAGAACATTCGGAAGCGTAAGTGGCTGCCGAATTTCCTGTGGATAACGTCATTGCTGATAGCGGTGCTTGGTTCTTGGCAAGTAGACGTTATCAAGCAGCAGTTTAAAGCGAGTTTCAGTGAGACCGTCTATGTACAACAGGTTGAGGCAACGATTCAATATACCTTGAATCCTGAAACTCAGTTTGTTGCTAATTTGGAGACGACAACAGCTCAAGTGTCATTACGCGTTCCTGAGACAATTCGTCAGTTTGGTCAATCGCCGTCGATTGTAATAGATCTGACCGACGAACCTTTTGGCGAGGCAAATATCCAGTTGCAAAGTTCTATGGTAACCGGTTTGCCAGATGGAGTAGTCGTTAACAGCATCAATCCAGATCGCATTGATTTCACGCTGGCTGGAGTGCAGCGGCTGGAAGCACCTCTCGGGCAGCCTCAGGCAACCGGCTTGGGAGAAGGTCTAGAACTGAAAGGGATGCAATTAGTTCGGACAGCAGTGCCGATCAAGGTACGAGATATTAATTGGAAGAAGTCTCGAAAACTGGAAATTCAGCCGGTGAATTTATCTAGTATTGTGGAGGCTGGCGAATATACGTTGCCAGTGCAACTGATCCTGCCTGCTACGATTGAACGAGAAGAGAATGAGTTGGTTGAGGTGATTGTGCTGGTCGAGGGTCAATTAGTAGAACCGGTAGCTGAAACACCGACCCTTGATTAGAAAAACTCCCTTATCAGTGCAGAATGTCCGGAGGCTTGTAATACAGGGAGTTGTGAAGCTGCTCCGGCACGTGTCGGGTATGATCCGACAAGCACCCGATACAGCGTTTTGTCCCCGCTTTTCACTGTCGTGATCCTGGCATCCGCATAGCTACCAAGTAGTTTCCTTCTGAACTGTTCCGCCGAGTTGCGATCTGAAAATGATGCCAGTTGTATGGCATAACCTCTGGGTTCGTTGGAAATTTCGCGAGTGTAGGATGAGTCGGATTGGAGGATACGAACTTCAATGATAATGACGCCGTCGTCCACCATATCCAGTTTGCGGGCAGCGCCATAGGATAGATCAAGGTCACGTCCCCGCACAAATGGGCCGCGGTCATTGACAGTCACGACAACGCTCCTGCTGTTTTCCGGGTTGGTCAGGTGCAAGCGGGTCCCAAAGGGTAGATGTTTATGTGCTGCGGTCAGCCCATACATGTTATAGGTTTCACCAGAGGCGGTTTTGCGGCCGTGGAAGGGTTCACCATACCAAGACGCTGTCCATGTGCCGTCTTTATCTCTCGGAATGTGTGTGCAGGAAGTAAGATTGAAGATGCATAAAAAAACAGTGCTGCTCAAAACTCCTGAAAAAGCAGCACGTATCATCCTAGGCGATGGTTTCTTTTACTTGGTGGCTGCAACAGGTGCCGGAGCCGGGTCTGGCGGGGCTGCTGCTGGCTTTGGGGCGACTTTCCAGAACTTGGCTTTGAAATGATCCCAGTTGTCCAGTATTTCTCTGGCGCGGTTGCTGGAGGTCGCCTCAAGGTGTTCGTTTACCAGACTATGAATAAATTGCTCATCATCAGAAGTTTCAATACGATTAAGCTGAACCATGTCATTGTTATAAAGTGATTCAAAGTTGTCGGCTGGGTCCAACACGAATGCACAACCGCCTGACATGCCTGCTCCAAAATTTTTGCCAGTCGGTCCAAGCACTACGATCGTACCATTGGTCATGTACTCGCAGCCATGGTCACCTACACCTTCAACGACAGCGGTAGCACCACTGTTACGCACGGCAAAACGCTCACCTGCCATTCCATAAATAAACAGTTTACCACCGGTAGCTCCGTAGAGACAGGTATTGCCGCAAATAATATTTTCGGATGCATCGAAGGTGGCCTTCGGGGCAGGAACCAGGATAATTTCTCCTCCACACATGCCTTTGCCCACATAGTCATTGGCTTCACCGAACAAGTTGAGTCTTACTCCCTGCACAAGAAATACTCCAAAGCTCTGTCCGGCACTTCCAGTCAGATTCAGGTTGATTGTTCCAGGTGGCAGTCCGTGGTTGCCCATACGATAAGCGATCTCGCCACTGAGCTGGGTCCCGATACAACGGTTGGTATTACGTACTTTGTATTCCAGCGTAATAGGCTTATGGGTCTGCAGCGTGCTTTTGACATCCTGTAGAATTTTACCATCCAGCGGGCGATCTTCCAGTTTGTCATTGCGCTCCCAGGTGTGGTAACGCGGTGTAAAGTCATCAATATCCGGCACATGTAACAATGCTGATAAATTGATTGTGTTGGCTTTCGGATGATCAGGTATTGAAATCTGTTCCAAATGTTCAGTATGACCAATCATTTCTTCCATCTTGCGAAATCCAAGATTAGCCATGATTTCACGCACCTCATTGGCAATAGCTTTAAGGTAGTTTACCAAACCGTCTGGATTACCCTTATAGCGAGCACGGAATTTATCATCCTGAGTAGCAATACCGACCGGACAGGTATTAAGGTGGCACTTACGCACGTAAACACAACCGAGTGCCAGCAATGCGGCGGTGCCGAAATTGAATTCTTCTGCTCCCAGTAGGGCTGCAACTACTATGTCCTTGCCGGTGCGCATGCCACCATCAGTGCGCAGCGTGATGCGGTTGCGCAAGTCGTTGAGCAGCAGCACTTGCTGAGTCTCAGCTACTCCAATTTCCCAGGGGCTGCCGGCAAATTTGATTGAAGAGAGGGGAGAGGCTCCGGTGCCTCCATCAAAGCCGCTGACCAGAATGATATCGGCATGAGCTTTGGCTACACCGGCGGCTATGGTTCCTACGCCGGATTCAGCAACCAGCTTCACACAGACCTTCGCCCGTGGATTGACCTGTTTGAGGTCATAAATCAGCTGTGCCAAATCCTCGATGCTGTAGATATCGTGGTGTGGCGGGGGAGAGATCAGCATAACTCCCGGTGTGCTGTGGCGCAGGCGAGCGATCAGGGCCGAAACTTTGTGGCCTGGAATTTGTCCCCCTTCACCGGGTTTTGCTCCTTGTGAAATCTTAATTTCGATCTCATCTGCACTGGCAAGATATTCTGCGGTAACTCCAAAACGTCCGGAAGCAACCTGTTTTATACGACTGTTTTTAGAATCGCCGTTTTCCATCGGGGTGAAGCGTTCCCTGTCTTCACCCCCTTCGCCGGAATTGGATTTTCCGCCAATCCGATTCATGGCAATAGCCAAGCCTTCATGGGCTTCAGGTGAAAGTGCTCCAAAAGACATTCCTGCAGTTGTGAAGCGAGCTAAGATTTCAGATGCCGGTTCCACTTCTTCGATAGAAATGGACTTACGTGGTTTGAATCGGAACAAATCCCGAATAGCTATGGGCGGGTTACTTTCAACAGCACTTACAAATGCTCTGTAATCTTCCGGATTATTAGCCTTATCCGGACCTTTGATACCCGCAAATTTGTGCAAGTGCTGTAACAAAGGTGGGGTCACAGCATGCGCTTCACCTTCACGCTTAAACGAGTAGAAACCTGCCTGTTTGACCTTTTCATCATTGAGAGCATCATCCCATGATTTGACATGACGTTGTATGGTTTCACGTGCAATTTCAGGGATACCTACACCTTCAATAAAGCTACTGGTCTCGGTAAAGTATTTTTCTATAACAGACTTACTGATGCCAACCGCCTCGAAAATCTGTGCTCCGTGGTAGCTGGAAAGTTTTGAGATACCCATTTTGGACATGATCTTGAGCAGGCCTTTATCAACTGCAGAGATATAATTTTTGATAGCTTGCGCCTCGGAAATTTCTGCAAGTTTTCCAGCTTGAATCTGACGGGCCATAACGTCCCAAATTAGGTAAGGATTGATGGCAGAAGCTCCATAACCGACCAGACAGGCATACTGGTGCACATCACGTGCCTCTCCAGTTTCACAAATTAGACTGGCTTTCATGCGGAGGCCTTTGCGGATGAGATCATGATGCACTGCCCCGGTTGCCAGTAAAATAGGCAGTGCAACATGGTTTTGATCAACACCTCGGTCGGAGAGCACTAGAATGGACTTACCGGATTTGATGGCTGTTTCAGCTTCAGAGCAGATGCGGGCCAGTGCCGTTTCAAAACCACGTTGTGCTTCTGAGACCGGAAACACAGTGGAAATCGTAGCACAATCCAAATCCAGCTCTGTTCCAGACGCAATATACTTAAGCTGAGCATTGGTCAGCACAGGTGTTTGCAGACGGAGCTGTCGTGCATGAGTTGGAGATTCTTCGAGCCAGTTGTGTTTCGGTCCAAGATAAGCCTGCGTATCCATGACCAGTTTTTCACGGATCGGATCAATGGCCGGGTTGGTTACCTGAGCAAAGAGCTGACGGAAGTAATGATATAACGGGCGGGGACGCTCACTCAAAACTGCCAGCGGCGTATCATCCCCCATGGAACCGATCGGCTCCTGTCCATTCTCAAACATCGGCATCAGGATCAGTTTTAGCTCTTCATCGCTAAATCCAAATGAACCAGACTCAGCACGAAAGTTTTGATCATCTCTCTGGCGAGCATCCAGGACGCAATAGTCCTGATCAGAGGTATTGATATCGACGCGATTCTCCGCCACCCAATCTGCATAGGGCTGTCCGGAAGCAACCATTTTTTTGATCTCTTCATTGCGCAGGAGTTTTCCGTGTTCGGTGTCCACGGCAATCATTTCTCCGGGAGCCAGACGCCCCTTTTCAATGACAATATCTTCAGGAATTTCGGCTACACCTACCTCGGAACTCATAAGGAACATACCATCACTGGTTATTTTATAACGTGCAGGACGTAATCCGTTGCGGTCGAGACTGGCAGCAACAAAACGGCCATCGGTGATGGCAAGTGCCGCCGGACCATCCCAGGGTTCAGCCATCAGTTCGTGAAATTCGTAAAAACCGCGCACAGATGGGTCGGTTTTAGTTAATTCAGAGCGATAAGCAGCTGGAACCAACATCATCAGCGCATGCAGTGCAGTTCTGCCACTGAGCTGGAGAAACTCTAACGCATTGTCCAACGCTGCAGAGTCACTACAGTCTTTTTGCACAAGATTCTTTAAATCGGAGATGTTGTCTTCCCAAATGCCAGACTGGAAATCCGGTTCGCGTGCATACACCCAATTCTTGTTACCGCGGACCGTATTGATTTCACCATTATGGGCCATCATACGTAGTGGTTGCGCCAGTCCCCAGGTGGGGAAGGTATTGGTACTGTACCTCTGGTGGAAGACGGCAATGGCGGTTTTGTAGTCGTCATCGTGCAAGTCATCAAAATACCGCCCCAGCTGAGGAGCAGTAAACATACCCTTGTAACAAATCAGTTTGGAGGAAAGCGAACAAATGTAGAAATCCGGGATTTTCTCCTGCAACGCTTGGGCCTCGATGCGACGGCGGCAGGCATAGAGAGTGCGTTCAAACGCATCATCATTCATAGTACTTTGGTCCGGACGGAGAACGAAAATCTGCTCGATTTCCGGGCGAGTGGCAGCTGCTTTGTCACCGAGCACCTTGGTATTCACTGGAACTTGCCGCCAGGTCAAAGGCATCAGGCCCGCTTCAGACAAGATCGTTTCGGTGAGTTTGCGTATGTGCGCCTGGCGATATGCATCTTCACGAGGTAGAAAAAACATACCGACTCCGAGATCTGTATCGTCATAAACATCGTGGCCGAGGTTTGCGAGCAACTTTTTGAAAAGCTCGACGGGAATCTGAGTTAGAACTCCCGCGCCGTCACCTGACTTAGCGTCTGCATCCACTGCACCGCGGTGCTGCAGATTGCACACACATCCTAAAGCTTTGCGTATGATCCGGTTAGATCGAGTGCCATGCACATCAGCTACACAGCCTACGCCGCAAGCATCATGCTCGTTATGGGGATCGTATAGCCCCTCCGCAGCAGGATAATAGATGTTGTTATTAAAACTCGACATGCTGAAACTTTATGATGTCCCATTTCGGACGCAAGTTATTATACCATGAAATAAAAAAATTTAATCCGATCTAATTTGAAGCATGATGAGATGAATTTAAAATTCTGCTAATAGCATCGATAAAAAAGTATAAAAATCAGTAATAAATAATGTCGACGAAGCGATTAGATCATTGGTTGTTGGCGCATGACATGGCAAAGAGCCGCACTCATGCGATGCGCTTGATTCGTGATGGAGTAGTCGAAGTAAATGGTCGGGTGGTTGAGAAGCCATCCAAACAGGTTGAATTGGAGGCGGTCGTTCGAGTCACAAGAAAAGATCGTTATGTTGGTCGTGGAGGAAAAAAACTTGAAGCTGCCCTCCGCCAGTATGAGGTAGTGGTGCGTGATAAATGCTGCCTGGATGTAGGTGCGTCGACAGGAGGGTTTACCGACTGTCTTTTACAACATGGGGCAACGGATGTATTAGCCATCGATGTAGGCCATAACCAAATGAGTGCTGATTTAGCATCCGATAAGCGGGTTCGATATATTGAGGGTATCAATGCCAGAGCACTCCAGCCGTCTGCATTCGGACAATGGTTTGATATCATCGTAGCAGACGTCTCGTTTATTTCTCTGACATTGGTTCTACCCGGGATAACGGCACAGGCTCAGGAGGGTTGTGATCTGATTGCCTTGATCAAACCTCAATTCGAGTTAAGATCAGCGGCACTCAACCGGAAAGGTGTGGTTCGCTCACATGAGCTGCGTTTACAAGCAGTGGATAAAGTGATTGCTTGGTTTACCTCAGCGCAAGGATGGAAAACGCAGGGAGTGATGGACTCACCTATCCCGGGTGGCAATGGAAATCAGGAGTATTTGATTTATGCAAAAAAAAATTAGGCAGCTTTCTGTGCTGGTCAATCCGGCTAAATCGGGAGTTCAGCTCTTAGTCTCTGATCTGAAAAAATTATTTCGCGAGCAAGGTATCAGGGTCCGCTGGCTTAAAGACCGGAAATCTTCTTATGAATCGACTCGCCGGCTGGCGCCTGTTTATACGCAAGGGGACGATCTGATTATTGCTATTGGAGGGGATGGAACGCTGTTGCAGGCGGCTCGCCGTAATCAGGGTAAAAAGATTCCTATTTTGGGAATCAATGCCGGCTCACTCGGTTTCTTGACTTCCATTCCCGGCGAAAATGCTGTGAAAGGAGTTCGACGGGTGCTTTCCGGAGAGTATGGGATCGATTGTCGCTCTGCACTGCAATTCCGGCAATTTCGGAAGCGGAAAGTGCTTCAGTCGCACTGGGCGCTGAATGAATCTGCCATCACGCGTGGGGAACATTCCCAGATGGTCAAGATCGACTTGCATGTTGGGAATTCGTTAGCGACTTCATATGCCTGTGACGGAATTATTCTGGCGACTCCGACCGGATCAACCGCTTATTCCATAGCAGCAGGAGGTCCCCTGCTCAGCACGCATGCGGATGTGTTTGTGCTGACTCCCATCTGCGCACACTCACTTACGAATCGTCCTTTGGTGGTAGCCGATGATGAGAAAGTCAAATTTTCAATTCCGGAAAAAAGCCCTTCTCTGCAATTGCATGCAGATGGTATTCCATGCGGAATATTGCGGGGGGGGGATTTTCTGGAATTCAAGCGGGCGCCTGCTCGGGTTCAGCTGGTGCACTTGCCGGAGACGTCTTTTTATTCCATTTTGCGCCAGAAGTTGCATTGGAGTGGTGCGGCTTGAGTTTCGTCAGCTGCCAGCGGCTTTTTTTGAGGAGTTGCAATTCTGAGATGATGCTGAGTATGCTGTATCGATGGGGAAGCTGATTTCGTCTACCTTAGCAGCAGACTGGATTACGATACCGTTAAAGTCGACCGATCACGCGTCCGCTATCGCTGAAGTAATCACACCATTGCATGTACACCCTTTTGTAAAGGATTGTAGAGTTCTCCAGCGTGAAACCTGGTCCCGAGAATTGAAAGAATCTACCTGTATAGGAGAAGGGATTGCTTTTCCACATGCGAGATGTGATGCAGTCAGTCAGCTTGTTATGGCTGCCGGAGTTCATCCGGAGGGTATCAGGTTTGAAGGTGCTCAATCGCCAGTGCATCTCATCATCATTATTGGAACGCCGCTACAGATGGGAAAAGAATATCTGGCAGCGGTTGGTGCTTTAGCCCGCTTGCTCAAAGAGGAAAGCCTGCGCCAAAAATTGATCACAGCCCGGAGCCCGGAAGAGTTTCATCTTCAGATCGAAACTGCAGAAAATGACGTGTAATCGCTATGGTGACACTTAAAGATATTGCAAATAACCTGGATCTTTCGGTGATGGCGATCTCTAAGGCGCTGCGTGATGCACCGGATATTGCAGTAGCAACAAAGAATCGGGTGCGCAAAGAGGCGGACCGTCTCGGTTACATTCCCAATCATACTGCCCGTAGTTTGCGTGAAGGGCGTAGTTATTTGGTAGGAGTGCTGGTGCAGGAAATTAACGAGCCTTTTGCAGCCGGAGTGATCCGTGGGATTGAAAATGCTGCAGCGGACGAGGGTCTCCAAGTCATTATTGCAGGCAGTCATTTGAGTGAAGACCTGGAAATCAGAATGCTGCAGCGGATGTTTGAGCGCAAAGTGGAGTGCGTATTTATTCAAGCCCAGGTGCGGTTTCAACACCGGACACCCGTGCTGGATGCCGCCCGTAAATATGGTATTCCTCTGGTTTTCCTGGACCACTATCCTGCTGATGCGCGCGAATTTAAATTCGTGACCTGGGTAGTGGCTGACTGCTTCAAAGCCGGTCAGCTTGCTGCCAGCCATTTGGCTGACTTGGGTCATCGCAACATTCTTTATTTTTCGGGTCCGCCGACGGCTAGCTCGACTGCAGATCATCTGAGTGGCTTCAAGAAAGGTTTGATAGAGGCTGGAATCGAATACGATGACGAAAAAGTGTTTCTGTCCGGTCTGAGTGTGGATGGTGGAATTGAAACGATGGCCAGGGCTCTTGGTGAATCGTTAGATTTTTCAGCGGTCGTATGCGCTCATGATGCCACTGCAGTGGGAGTCATTGAGGTGTTACAGATGAACGGAATGCAGGTGCCTGATGATGTTTCTGTCGTGGGATTTGGTGATGGAATGCTAGCCGCACATGGGTCGGTTCACATGACTACCGTCGGAAGACCCAAGGTGGAATTGGGAGCTGTAGCACTCAGGCACTGGTTGGCCCATCGGGAACAAATGCAGGCTGGAGCACGGGTCCAGCCGAGAATTTTGCCGGTGGATTTGGTTGTGCGTAAGTCGACCAAGGCAGTCTGATGCCCCCGCGAGAAGTAATCCCTGGCACACAGTCAGAAACGTTTTTACTTGATTTCTTTGTGCAATGTGTGACGACGCAGTGCGGGGTTGTATTTCTTCCGTTCCAACCGTTCGGGAGTCAGTTTTTTATTACGACTCGTGATGTAACGGGAAGGGGACTTACCTTCTTTACGTGCTTCAGTGCATTCTAAAATTACGTGATCTCTCATAGCTTGGGCTGGGAAAGCTGCATGAAAGGTAACACTTCGTCAACTGAAAATCAATGACCGATTAATTCCAGATGACGCCACACCGTCTGCCGTGAAATATTTACATGTAGCTTGAACATTGACAGCCACTATTTTGGGGTTTTTTTGCACGTCAGGGATTGCAGTTTAATGGTGCGTTTGCATGTAGTGCAGTTGCAATGTGGTTCTGAAGAGCCGGTCGTTTGGCTTTATGGGTGAAGCTGTCAAGTTTGGCAAATTTCCCGCATCACAATTACCAAAATTAAGTTGGTCTGGAATGGGAGTGCAAAATACTGGCTTTGCACTTGTATGCCCGGAGTATATGTTATCAGTTGTATGGAATGTTCATTTTGTAAAAATAAGGAAGCTACCTGCCACCTGACAAAAATCATCGATGGCAAAGTAGTCGAAGTTCATGTCTGTGCCGACTGTATTCCGGAAATCAATGATGAGAACCTGGTCAATTTCGACATCTGGGATGCAGTTTCCAAGCTGGCGGCATCACTGGGAGTGCCGGATCCCTCGGAATCGATTGAACCTGTCACCACTGATGAAATCTCCGCCAAGTCCTTTCTAATTGAGGAGGGAGAAGAGGAAAGTCCTTGTCCTACCTGTGGGTTTACCGGTGAAAACCTCCGTAAAGTAGGACGATTAGGCTGTCCGGAATGCTACGTACACTTCAAGGCGATGCTAACAGATGTATTGGCGGACTGCCAGAAATTCACGCAACATTCAGGTAAAGTACCGAAATCAATGATTAAAGTGAAAGTCCGCTACATAGAGAGAGCATTGGATGAAGCAGTCCGGGAAGAACGTTTCGAAGACGCTGCGCAGTTACGAGATCAACTAAAAGAGATGGCTTCCTGACATGCCGCTTTATCAGTATGAATTGGTGGAAGGCAATTGTAAAATCTGCGGAGGTCATTTTGAGCTGCGTCGCCCGTTAAAACGTCCTGAACTCAAAGAGTGTCCGCTGTGTAGAAAACAGGTGCGCAAATGCGTTGCAGGTTTCAGCACGCCAACAGTGACCAGGCCGATCGGACCGGCACAGGCACGTGAGCATGGTTTCAAGATGTTCAAAAAAGTTGGCAAAGGCGAATACGAGTTACAGTAAGCTAGTGTTACAGCGCTCTAGCATGTCCTTTCTGAGGAAATTTTTGGTGGCGATCGGCATTGCTCTGCTGGTGGGTGGGCTGGCCTGGGCTGTCGGCAAAAGCTATGCGGAGTCTTTACCTAAGCTCTACCGTTCTGAAGTGACGTTCAGTGTCAGCAAAGCCGCGGATGCCCGTAAAGACTTGAGAGGTTTTTCGCAGACTCAACAGGAAGATATCGAACTGCGGTTGCTTTCACAGCAGATTGTGTCAGACGCCGTGTTAAAAGAGGTAACTGCTGCACGGGAGGATCGCAGAGTGCTGCGGCAGCGAATTATTGTTGAGCCGGTTGGGGAAACCCGCCTGATTCAGGTAAAGGTGGATGCCCGTCAGCCAGAACAGGCATCCGACCTGGCAAATCGTGTTGCAGCAAGTTATGCGGTATTCAAAAAGCAGGAGGCAGAAGAGCTTCATCGAATGATGATAAATCTTTTGGAGCAGGAACATGAAGTCAATCAGCTGAATTATCACCAAAGTCTCCAGCAACAGCGCTCGATCTCTGTCAGTGACCGGTCTGCGCTGGAGCTTCAGACAGATATCGTCAAAATGCATGCGGGGCTGGTGCAAGTGACACAAGAACGCCTGGATGCTTTGAGAACCAGGCAAGATCTGGGTGGTATAGTTCAGATCGTGGAGTCTGCTAAGCCTGCCGAACAATCAGCGTATCCGAACGTAGTTTTAATCGCATCTTTTTTTGCTGCTGGAGGATCACTGACAGGTTTTGCGCTAGCGGTTGTCTTTTTCGCACTGAACCGTAAAGAGCAACGGTGTTGATCTGCCGGGTCTGTCTTTAAGAAGTTCCAGTTTGCCTGGATCACTGACGTGTTGACGCATAGGCATTAGGCGATAGCGTGTTTCGCCTCATCATGAATTACAAGGACACGCTGAATTTACCAAAGACGGCTTTTCCGATGCGCGCGGGATTGCCCAAACGCGAACCGCTCTGGCTGGAACAGTGGGAGCAGTCGGATATTTATGCGCGGCTGCGTGAGAGCCAGCAAGGACGTCCGGAGTTTATTTTGCATGATGGACCACCGTTTGCGAACGGGGATGCGCACATGGGACACGCGCTCAATATGACACTCAAAGACATCGTGCTCAAATCCAAGAACATGGCTGGATTTTCGGTACCGTTTATTCCAGGCTGGGACTGTCACGGACTCCCAATCGAGCACAAGGTGATGAAGGATCTGGGCAAGTCTGCCGATGAAATGCCGAATGCGGTGGAGATCCGCGAGCAATGTCAGTCAATGGCTGAAAAGTATATCGATATTCAGCGGGGTCAGTTCAAGCGGCTCGGAGTATTCGGTGAGTGGCAGCATCCCTACATCACAATGGAACCGGAATATGAAGCCGATGTGCTGCGCGTCTTTGCCAGGATGGTCGAGAGAGGATTGGTGTATCAGGCTCTCAAGCCGGTACATTGGAGCACCGGTTGCCGGACAGCACTGGCTGAAGCCGAAGTTGAGTATGTGGATAAGCATGACACAGCGGCGTATGTATCTTTTCCGCTCAAGGGTGCTTCTGATCTGCAAAATGTATCACTCGCCATCTGGACAACCACGCCCTGGACGCTTCCTGCCAATCTGGCGGTCGCGGTGCATGAGCGGGTTATGTACGCGCTGGTGGAAAATAATGGCGAGCAGATTATTATTGCGCAGGATTTGATGGAAACATTCACGAAGCTGACCAAGCGTAAGTGGAGAGAGGTAAGGAAGCTTGCAGGTAAAGAGCTGATTGGCTTGGAGTATATTCATCCGTTTCTCGAAGACGATAGAGTGCGTTGTGTCTTTCATGGAGATTTCGTGACCGCTGAATCGGGAACTGGTTTGGTGCACATAGCGCCGGGGCACGGTAATGATGATTACTTGCTTGGGATGCGCGAAGGCCTGGAGATTTTATCACCAGTAGATGATGCCGGATGTCTGACCGAGGAATGTGGCGTGCCGGAATTGGTAGGTGTCTACATACTGAAAGCCAATAAAAAAATCGTGGTGATGTTGGAAGAGAAGGGCAAGCTGCTGGCTGCTGAAGAATTTGATCACAGTTATCCGCATTGCTGGCGTTCCAAAACCCCGATCGTTTTCCGCTCCGTAACACAATGGTTTATTCAGGTAGATGTATTCCGCCAGCAGGCACTGGATGCTATTGACACGGTGGAGTGGATTCCCAGTTGGGGTGAGAATCGCATCCGCGGTGCAGTGGAAAGCCGGCCGGACTGGTGTATTTCCCGTCAGCGCACGTGGGGCATCCCGATCCCGGCGTTCTTTGATGCGGAAGGAGCGCCGCAACTGAATGCTGATACCATTCACAAATTTGCCAGGATCGTCGAGCAGGAAGGAACCAATGTCTGGTTCGGATCTTCAGATGCAGAACTGTGTTCCAAATTGGGACTGCCGGACGACTGGAAAAAAGGATACGATACACTGGATGTCTGGATCGATTCCGGATCGAGTCACGAGGCCGTGACCCGACGCCGCCTGAATTTTCCCGCAGATCTCTATCTGGAAGGCAGCGATCAGCATCGAGGCTGGTTTCAGTCTTCATTGCTGACATCTGTGGCGGTAAATGGCGAAGCGCCTTATACCAGTGTACTGACAAACGGATTTGTGGTGGATCAGGATAAGAAAAAGCTGTCCAAGTCTTCTGGCAAGCCGGTCGGGTTGATGCAGTTTGTTGATCAGTATGGGAGTGACATCCTGCGTTTGTGGGTTTCCAGTGAAGACTATCGTAACGATGTGCCGTTCTCCGAAGAGATCTTCAAACATGTATCAGACGCCTATCGCTCAATGCGTAACAGTTTCCGGATTCTGCTGGCGAATTTGCAGGACTATGACCATGTAAAGGATACGGTTGCAGCAAACGAGCTCGCTGGAATTGATCTGGCGGTCTATGTGCAGTTGCAGCAGTTGGTCGGTCAGGTAAAGCGGGCTTATGAGAATTATGAGTTTCATCAGGTCTATCATCTGATCAACCGCTTTTGCGCAGTCGAACTTTCTGCCCTCTATGTTGATGTGACTAAGGACAGGATGTATTGTGATGCCGCAGCATCTCCGCGTCGTCGCGCGACCCAGAGCGTGATGCATGAAATTCTGGAATCGCTATGTCTGCTCCTGGCTCCAATTATGCCTTATACGTGTGAAGAAGCGTGGCAGTATGCACTGTCGCAGGATGAGAAAGGCGCAGATGCCGAAGGTAAATTACTGCGCGATTCCATCCATCTGGCCCAATTTCCTGAGCAGAAAGCTGTCGATATCCCGCGAGGGTTTATGGATGACTGGGACGAGATATTAAGACTCCGCGCAGATGTGAACGAAAAACTGGAAGCCTTGCGCCGGGAAAAGAAGATCGGTAAGAGCCTGGAAGCCGTAGTGCTGCTGCCGGCGGATCGTACGTGTATATTGGATGAGAATACGCTCGCGGAAATCTTGATTGTTTCGGGGATTGAATTTGATGAAGCGGCGACTGAGATTTCAGTGGTGCAGGCAGAAGAACGCGGCTGGGTCAAATGTCCGCGCTGCTGGGCCTATCATCCCGCTGATCAGGTCGGAACGGATCCTGATCACCCTGAACTGTGTCCACGTTGCACACAGGCAGTGACTTCGCAATGACCGACGAGATAGTAGTACCTAGTCTTTCATTTATCTTTTAGATGAGCGATTCTGCCAATTCCAGGAAACACTATCCGACGTGGACCTTCTACGTCTTGCTGGTTGGCATCTACATATTTGATCAAGCCACCAAAGCCTGGATCTTGCGGGATTTCTGGCTGGGGAAATCGGTTGAGGTCATTCCCGGATTTCTGAACTGGACCTACGTGCGTAACGATGGTATCGCCTTCGGGATGTTTCAGGGAAATAATACCCTGATGGCGATACTGGTCTTGTTTGTATGCGGTATAGCAATCTGGTGGGCCACGCAACTGAAGTGGGAATTCAAGATCGTGAATGTTTTCGCTGGCCTGATTGCGGCCGGGGCGGTGGGAAATCTGACGGATCGGTTTCGTTTAGGCTACGTGGTCGATTTTGTAGATGCTGATCTGGGATTCATGCGCTGGCCTGCGTTTAATGTGGCGGATTCTGCGATTTGTGTCGCCGTGGTGCTCATGCTATATTGCTTCTGGAAAAACAAACCTATTTACTAGATATTATTATTCATGCTGCTTGTAGAAACAGATCTGCGTCAGCGGGTGATGGAATTGAAAAAAAAGCGCAATGCCATCATCCTTGCGCACAGTTACCAGACGGCTGACATTCAGGAAGTCTCGGATTATGTTGGTGACTCGCTCGGGTTAGCCTACAAAGCCCAAGAGACTGATGCGGATGTGATTCTTTTTTGCGGTGTCCACTTCATGGCAGAAACCGCTAAGATTGTGAACCCGCATAAACCGGTAATTTTGCCGGATATGGATGCTGGTTGCTCGCTGGCCGACTCCTGTCCTGCAGACCAGCTCAAGGCTGCTATTGAAGCCAATCCAAACCTTTACGTGGTGGCCTATATCAACTGCACTGCGGAAGTTAAAGCACTTTGTGATGTCATATGCACTTCCGGCAATGCTAAAAAAATCGTCGAACAGGTGCCAAAAGATCGTGAGATCCTGTTTGTGCCGGATCAGAACCTGGGTGAGTGGGTGCAAGAGCAGACGGGTCGCCAGATGCAGCTCTGGCAGGGTGACTGTTTTGTACATATCGAATTTACGCACGACAATATTCGTAAACTTCGTCGCCAACACCCTGAGGCTCCGATTGTAGCTCATCCGGAGTGCACCCGTGCTGTCCGCATGCTGGCCGATGAGGTTTGCAGCACTGAAAAAATGCTCGGCTATTGTGAACAGTCTGATGCGGACACATTTATTATCGTAACGGAATCCGGTATGCTGCACCGTCTTGAGCGGGAACTGCCGCATAAAACCTTTATTGCCGGCCCGACCGACAAATGTGCATGTGCTGATTGCCAGTATATGAAAATGAATACACTGGAAAAAATGGTCTCTGCACTGGAAACGATGGAACCTCAAATTCGAATGGATGAAGCCATTCGCAAGCAAGCACAGATTCCGTTAGATCGAATGCTGGAATGGAGTCGTTAGAACTCATAATATGAGATCTTTTGCCGGTGTAAGACTACTTGCCAAGTTCATCAAATATTAGATTAGATGGCTGCTGCATGCCGTAGTCACTGAGCAGCAGGTTATCAGGGTATCCCTTCTACTCTTTTTTTCGCGGCACGCAGCTTTTATGTGAAATATCGCATACGGGCAGTGATCAGTGGACAGCACAATTCAAACTGTCTTTTCCATATAAAATATAATAAACAATTTACTGCCTATTTCATCAAATTATGCTGTTATTGCGCAAGTAACTTGCAGTTTAAATAGTGTTTTCGCCATGGGCATTTTATCCAAAAACATTCGTCTGGGCGTCATCTCTGTCTGCTTACTTTTCCTGGCAGATTCCATGATCGCTGAAGATAAGCTGATGACGGAGATCTTTCAGTATGAACTGTCGGATCTGAAAGCGGTCCAGGACACGTTGAAACAAGTCGTTGGTCCTGAGGGAAAAACTGTATTTCTTTACGACAAGCGCAAGGTACTGGTGCAGGATAAGGCGTCCCGATTCGATATGATTCAAGCAGTCATGCAGGAGTTTAATCCGAAAAAGGTATCTTCGGTAGCTGGTCCAATGGTCAAAGTAGAGCTCTTTTTCAATGAAGATAACACGGATGGGCAGACAGGTGTTTCAGTTGAAGGGCAGGTTCAGAGCGGGCCGGTAACGATTGGCACCGGAACTCCTGGCAGCGATCATAAAATCCGGATTAATGCGATTGATCGGAGAACAACCACAAGCTCTAATCAGACAGCCTTCCTCATGGTGCAGTCCGGCATGTATTCCCGATTGAATGTATCTAAAGAAGTTCCGCGTCCGGCATATTTTTACAGTGTTTTATCGCGTTACGGTTATGTCCAAACCGGAGTGGCCTTCGAGCGAGTAAGTGTAGGCACAATGCTGGAGGTAGCGCCTACTGTTCGTGGAAACTGGATAGATCTCGATATTACGCCGGTCATTACTTCAATGGAAAATAACCGTCGTCGGGATTTCAAGGTGAGAGAACTGACCACGCGAGTGACTTTGGCTTCCGGCAGCAAAGTGCAAATCGGTGGTTTCCAGGGAGCGCAGGAGGACTTTAATAGGCGCTTCTTCGGGGTAAACCGCAGGGATGGTATCGCTGAGGGCGGATTTGCAGTTCGTGCGACAGTCCAGGAGTTTGGGCGCTGATGGGATCCGGTGCAAAACGTTTGGCACTCACTGGTGGAATCGGCTGCGGGAAAAGTGCAGTAGCGGATCTATTGCAAAAAGACGGTTTCAGGATTGTCGATACGGATCTGATGGCCCGCATGGTGGTGGAACCCGGCCAGGAAGGTTATGAAAAAGTCATTGACGCTTTTGGAAACAGTATTCTTAATAGCGACGGTACGATTCACCGCGGCCGTCTTGGCCAAATCGTCTTCTCGGATCCGTCTAGGCGGGATCAATTAAATTCCCTACTTCACCCAATCATCCGAAAGCAGTGGCAGATGCGGCAGTATGAATCCTGGGAAACATTTCCCAGTGTTCCCGTGGTAGTTGTGATTCCGTTATTGTTTGAGGCGGGTCTGGAGAGTGAATTTGATTCTATTGCCTGCGTGGCTTGTTCCAGGCAGATCCAATGGGAGCGCTTGTCAGCACGGGGGTTATCCTCGGAGCAGATTGAGCAACGCCTGAAAGCACAGATGAATCTGGAGCGGAAGATGGAACTGGCAAGGTACGTAGTCTGGAATGACAGCAGCCTGGCCTTACTGGAACGCCTGACGAGCGAGTTAGCTTTCAAATGGCGGCCAGGGGAGAGAAAAACGTTTGTAAATAAAAAGGAAAATCATGTCTGAACAGGAAATTGAAAAGAAGGCAGAAGCCGCCGAAGCAAAGGTAGCTGAGAAACAAACTACTACTAAAGCGGCTGCCTCCGCTGCCGATACAGAAACAGGCAAAATGGCTGCCAAAGTAGAAGCCAAGTCTGCAGATGGTGAATTATCCGAATCTAAGAATGTTGCGGATACCAAGGGCACGGATACGGAGTTCCGTGAGAGCCGTTCCAGCAACGGTAACAACCGGAACAACCGAAATAAAAACCGTCGTAATAACCGGCGTGATCGCCATCGTGGACGCGGACATGATGGAGGTCATGGCATGGATGATGTCGCCCCGGGTGATATGGGTGAAATCACGATAGACCCTGAAGAGCTCCCGGATGGCAAAGAACTGCATCTGGGAGATCTCCAGAAAATGAGTATTCAGGCCTTAAGTGAAATGGGCGCAGATTATAAAATCGATAATATTGGAACTTTGCGCAAACATGAGCTGATTTTTGAAATCCTGCGCCGAAACGCCATGAAAGACGGGCGGATGTATGGAGAGGGTGTGTTGGAAATTTTGCCAGACTCTTACGGGTTTCTACGCTGGCCGATTCACAACTTTCAGCCATGTCCGGAGGATATCTATGTATCGCCTTCCCAGATCAGGAAATACGGACTCAAGAAAGGGGATTTAATTGCCGGTGAAATTCGTTCGCCTAAACATAAGGAACGATATTTTGCATTACAGTCGGTGGATAAGCGTGAAGGAGATGCTCCTGAGAAAACGAAGCAAGTCATTCACTTTGACAACTTGACCCCGCTATTTCCGAATGAGCGTATTATTCTCGAGACGGACAAGGACATGGCGATGCGTGCGGTGGACCTGGTAACGCCGATCGGTTTTGGACAACGTGGGTTGATTGTAGCTCCTCCGCGCACAGGCAAGACAGTGCTGATGCAAAAAATTGCTAACTCGATCTCAGCAAACCATCCGGATGCTCATCTGATTGTCCTGCTGATCGATGAGCGGCCGGAAGAAGTAACGGATATGAAGCGTTCGGTTCGTGGGGAAGTGATTAGCTCAACGTTTGATGAACCACCGGAGCGACATGTGCAAGTAGCTGAGATGGTCATTGAGCGTGCTAAACGTCTGGCGGAACGTGGCACCGATGTCATCATCCTACTTGACAGTCTGACACGCCTGGCTCGGGGATACAATACATTGCAGCCACACAGCGGTAAGATCCTATCTGGTGGTGTAGATGCCAATGCGCTGCATAAGCCTCGCCGGTTTTTTGCTGCCGCGCGTAATCTGGAGGAAGGAGGCAGTTTGACCATTCTGGCGACCGCTCTGGTCGAAACCGGCAGCAAGATGGATGAGGTCATTTTCGAGGAATTTAAAGGAACCGGTAATATGGAAGTGCATCTGGATCGTGCGCTGTCGGACCGACGGATCTGGCCTGCAATCAATATTGCCAAATCCGGAACCCGTAAAGAAGAGTTGCTCTACCATAAAGATGAAATGCCGCGTATTGATGCTCTGCGTAAAGCGCTCTCAGCGCTGCCAGCCAATGAGGCTATGCAGCTGCTGCTAGACCGGCTTAAGAAGACCAAGAATAACGTTGAATTCCTTTTAGCGATGAATTTAAAGGAATAATCGGTTCGAAATTTGTGATCACGAGAAGTAAGGTAATCCCTACATGAAGGTTCTTGTTACCGGTGGAGCAGGTTATATCGGATCTGTTGCAGTGGACGCACTGATCCAAGCTGGACATCAGACACTGATCTACGACAACCTTTCAACCGGTTCACGCAAACGGGTCAATGCAGCAGCAGCTTTCGTTAAAGCCGACCTGCAGAATACGGGTAAGCTGGTTTCTACGCTACAGGAGTTTGAGGCGGATCTGGTAATCCATTGCGCAGGGATCTCTGCAATCGGTGATTCACTCCAGTCTCCTGGCACATATTATCACTCACTGGTAGGTGCTGGAGTCTTCCTTCTGGATGCGATGATACAAGCAGGATGCAAGCGGTTGATTTCCTGTTCCAGTTATGCGGTTTACGGGTTACCGGACAAAATGCCTGTGGACGAAAGAGTTCAGGCCAAACCGATTACTCCGGGCGGACATGCCTTTCTTACGTTTGAACAGATTATCCAATGGTATCATGAAATTTATGATCTGCAGTACGTCTCACTACGCATATTCAGTGCTGCGGGTGCAACTGAAAATTGCGGGGAAATCAACTTGAAACAGGATCGTCTGATTTCCAGGATTTTAGCAGTGGTCGGTGGTGTAGAAGAGTATGTGCCAGTGTATGGAGATGATCATGTGACTCCGGACGGCACTTGTATCCGCGATTTTGTGCACGTTGAGGATATTGCTTCTGCCATGCTACTGGCCATGGAGTCTGACCGAAATGGATTTTTTAACATTGGATCTGGTGAGGGACAGTCAATCATGCAGGTTCTTCAGTGTGCCCGGCGGCAGACGGGGCATGATATCCCGATCCGTATCATGCCAAAGCGTGAAGGGGATCCTCCACGTTTGGTTGCAGCATTTCACCGTGCCAAAATGGAATGGCAGTGGCAGCCTAAATATCAGCGATTCAAAGATATTTTTGCAACATCGTGGGAATGGGCTCAAACTCATCCGGAATATTTCAAGCATCAGGAATAAGCGTGCCCAAAGTCAGCGGTGATTCTCAAAAAAGCAGCCGACCACAACTTTCGGTCGGCCAGTTTTTTGCCTCACATCAGGAGTTGCTCAGTTTGCGATTAATAGCTGGAGCAGAGGGGATGGATCGCCTGATCAAAGAGGGATCGGTAAATCGTCTTGGACTTGCCTTGACTGGTTTTCACAAGTTCTTTGCTGCCAGCAGAGTCCAGATTATCGGTAAAAGTGAGATGGCATATCTAAGATCGTTGGATCAATCGGTACGGCAGGAGCGGATCCGCGAGATTTTCAGCAAAATGATTCCCTGCATTATTTTTTCTAGAAATATCAAGCCGCCGAGTTTTTTTATGGATGAAGCTGAGCGCTACAGAGTGCCGATCTTTCGTTCTCAGATCAAAACAATCCGTTTGGTTAACAAGGTGGCTATTGCATTGGAACAGGATTTTGCCCCCAGTACTTCGATGCATAGCAGTATGGTAGATATTCACGGGGTGGGAGTGCTTATCCGCGGTGAGAGTGGAATTGGGAAAAGTGAGTGTGTGTTGGGCTTAATCGAAAGGGGCTACTCACTTGTAGCTGATGATGTTACCAAGATAAAGTGTATTGAAGACAGTGAGTTGATGGCCACTTCGGATGATTTGACACGCCATTTTATGGAAGTCCGGGGAATAGGTGTGATTAATGTTGCCAGTATTTTTGGGGTCAGCAGTATTAGGAACTCGAAGCGTATTGATTTAGTGGTGAGTTTGGTCGACTGGTCGAAAATGAGTAACATCAATCGAACCGGATTGGACCAGGAATATTTTGAGATATTGCAAATCAAAGTTCCTCATGTCACTATACCAGTGCGGTCAGGAAGAGACATAGCAGGTTTGATTGAAGTTGCAGGATTGGATCAGAAGCTCAAGATTCTAGGCCATGACTCGGCTTCGGAATTTAATGAACGGCTATTAGACAAAATGCGTGGAAACTGAGCATCAAAACAGGTTTCGGGTAAAAAGAGAGTTTTGCAGATACAATGGAAATAGAGATTAAGAATAAGCTAGGCTTACATGCACGCCCTGCTGCAATGTTTGTTCGTATTGCTAATCAGTTTGCATCGGAGATCACTGTTGAAAAAGACAATGAGCAAGTAAATGGTAAAAGCATCATGGGATTAATGATGCTAGCAGCAGGATGTGGCTCTATTTTAATAGTCACGGCACAGGGGGACGATGCAGAAGATGCACTTAAGGCGTTGTCCGAACTCGCCGAACGAAAATTTGATGAGGAGTAATCTCCTTTTCTGATGAAAACGATTTTAAACGATGGCTTCCGAAGGTTCAGGAGAAATACACCTCAGAGGAATACCTGTTTCACCAGGAGTAACCCAAGGGAAACTTGTCGTCCTCTCCCGCCAGGAAATTTCAGTTCCTAAGCGCCCGATTACTGAAGCGGAAATTGGGGGCGAGATCGCGCGCCTGGAAAAAGCACTGCTGGAAACCAGACAGCAGATCCTCAAAATCCAGAAGCATCTCTCCAGCTCAATTGGCGAAAAAGATGCCAGTATCTTTGATGCGCATTTATTAGTCGTTGAAGACAGCAGTCTGATGGAAGCGGTTAAGAAACAGCTGCATAGTCGCTTGCTTTGTGCAGATTACGTTTTTTTCCATATCAGTCAGCGCTATGCTCAGAGTATGCGGGAAGTGGATGATCCATATCTGCAAGAGCGTGCTGCGGATATTTTGGATGTTTCACGCCGTATCTTAAACAATCTGACAGGTAAAGTGGCGACAGATCATTATACCTTGGAAGACAATAGTATTATTCTATCTCACGATCTGGCACCATCAGATACTGCTACATTGGACCGGCAAAAAGTAATCGGTCTTGCAACGGATCTTGGTAGTCGGACGTCGCACACGGCAATTATGGCACGCTCGCTAAGTATTCCTGCTGTAGTAGGGCTGAAGGATGCCTCCTATAATATGGAATCCGGTGCGGATGTTATCTTAGATGGTTATGAGGGTATTGTTATTATCAATCCTTCAGAACAGACGAGTTTTGAATACGGACAGTTGCAGGAGAAGCATCATGAGCTGGAGGTCGGACTGGGTGAGTTGCGCACGACAGAGGCGATTACTCGCGATAATCACAAGGTGATTATTTCTGCCAATGTTGAGTTGCCCGAAGACCTGGCGTTAATTGAGAAATCTGGGGCGGAGGGGATTGGTTTGTACCGGACAGAGTTTTTGTTTATGAACCGATTAGATTTGCCTGATGAGGATGAGCAAATTGAGACGTATCAGAAAGTTATCCAAGCAGCCATGCCAAACAGTGTGATTTTTCGAACACTGGATATCGGAGGTGACAAGATTGTTGACAATATGGGAATTCCAGACGAGCTGAACCCGTTTTTGGGTTGGAGAGCGATTCGTTATTGTCTGGAGCGTGAGGACATATTCAAAACTCAACTGCGTGCCATTTGTCGGGCTGGTGCCAATCAGCATATACGGATTATGTTTCCGATGGTCTCCACATTCGAGGAACTTCGTCTAGCCAAGGGTATTCTGCAATCCGTGCTTGACGAGTTGCAGAATGAGAAAAAGCCCCATTGTTCTGATTTCGAGGTTGGTGTGATGATGGAAGTGCCGTCATTGGCAATGATCGCAGACCACATTGTACCGCATGTTGACTTTATGAGTATTGGCACAAATGATTTGATTCAATATTCACTGGCTGTAGATCGAACCAATGAAAAAGTAGCCTATCTCTATCAACCAACACATCCGGCAATATTGCGGTTGATCAAGCGTGTAGTGGACGCGGGCCATATAGGCAACGTCTGGGTTGGTGTCTGTGGTGAAATGGCAGGTGAAGTGCTCTTGACACCGCTTTTGCTTGGACTTGGTGTAGATGAATTAAGTATGGGATCTGCACTCATTCCTCGGGTTAAACGTGCCGTGCAACGTCTGGATCATAATGAAATGACCACATTAATTGAGGAGATTGAGCACTTGTCTACTGCTGCTGAGATTGAGCAAAAATTGCGATTAGTAGCTTCTCAGCACTATCCTGAGTTAATGAACTAGTTCTGCAGAGCCATACGCTCTTTCTTTTCCATCGCTTTGCGCAGCTTTTGCAAGGCTCCATTTTGGAGTTGTCGGATACGTTCACGTGTGACTCCAAATTTTTCGCCTATTTCTGCCAGCGTTAATGGCTTATTTCCATCCAGACCGAAACGCAGCCCTAAAATTTTGAGTTCTCTTTCGTTTAAAATATCGAGTGAATCTTTAACAAGCTCATGCATGTTCTGCGTCTCAAGCTCGATAGAAGGATCTGCAGCACCGAGATCTTGCACCAGATCAGTAAGTGAAGATGATGTGTTTTCATCATTCCCGACGGGTTGGTCTAGGGAAAGGGTATGCTGCGATGCACGCCGCAGTAGGTTGAGCTTTTTGGTGGAAATATTTAACTCGGCCGCCAGTTCCTGTTCATCAGGTTCTCGGCCTAACTCTTCAGTCAATTGGCTGTTGAGGCGATTGATACGTGTTAACTTGTCAATGACATGAACTGGGAGACGGATTGTTTTAGATTGATTAGCAAGTGCCCGTCGAACAGCTTGCTTAATCCACCATGAGGCATAAGTACTGAATTTAGTTCCTCTTTCAGGGTCAAACTTTTCAACAGCCCGAATTAATCCCAGGTTACCTTCTGAGATCAGATCACCTAAGGACAAACCATAGCCGTTATATTCTTTAGCAATTTTTACAACAAGTCGCAAATTAGCTGCAATCATCTGCTGGCGAGCTTTCTTGTTTCCTTTTTGGACCTTCCGGGCAAGCATAGTTTCCTCTTCACGGGTGAGTAAATCCACTTCACCAATACCCTCCAGATAAGCTCTTAAAGTTTCACGTGCCTCTACAGTTGTATTTTGCATGAATATTAGACGGAATAGCGGAGTAAATATTCAAAAAAATACTCGTAAAAACATATTATTGATAAAAATATTAGACAAATTAATTTTTAATAAGCAGGAAAGAGCTTGTTGTCTAATTAGTCTTTACCCAGGGCGGGATTTGAACCCGCACGGAGGTTACCCTCCAGCGGATTTTAAGTCCGCTGCGTCTGCCATTTCGCCACCTGGGCATTGATTATGAGAATAACAAAAATCAACCGGGTGGCCACTGCATTTTTCTACCGCCTAAAATATGCACATGGAGATGAGGAACGGTTTCACCAGCGTCCAAACCATTATTAATGACCAGCCGGTAACCTGTCTGGGCGAGACCGACATTAGCAGCTGCTTTTTTAGCGCCAATCAGAACTTTTCCCAGTAATTCAGTTTCCTGGTCCGGAAACTCAGCTATCCGTTCGAAATGGCGTTTAGGAATAGCTAGCAAATGAGTAGGGGCCTGTGGAGCAATGTCCCGAAACACCAGAACATCTTCTGACTCCCAAACAATGTCTGCTGAAATCTCACGTGAAATGATCTTTTCAAACAATGAGTTTTCCATACGGCCTATTGAATAATTAGTTCAACTGCGGGTTGATCCCAGCGTTCAAGGTTTTTTCGCACAAATTTAACGATGTCATCATTAAGTGTCTGACAGTTACGTTTCCAACGTTTGGTTTGGTTCAGAGTCTTTACAGAGTCACGAATGCCTTCCAGTTTAATGCCACGAACGACAAAGCTCAGCGCTTCATCCAACTTGTGCTGCAGCTCCTGAAAGAAAACCAGTTCTATATCAGAACGCTGAGCTATCTCAGTTAAATGAATGACAACCCGTGGCGCGGTCAGCTGAACTTGATTGGCAATATCAGGGTAACCGAGCACCTCAATGGATTGCCGCACTATTCGCGCTAATTCAGTATGATGAATCTCACTGCCCTGATAATCCTCTTTTAAGTGCAGACAGATGGTTTCGACAACATCCCGCGTCCACTGCCAATGTGACGTGTCTCCTGCAGCCAATGAAAAATCAATTGACTCAGTCAACCACCCCGGAGAAAGAGGAACCGGACGAGCAGAATTCCAGGTGACTAGCGGGAGATCGGATGGTAGCGCAATCATTGAATCTTAATCAACGTTCATGCTCTGTATTTCAGCAACGAATTCATTGATGTCTTTAAACTGCCGGTAAACGGAAGCAAATCGCACATAAGCCACATCGTCCAGCGTCCTCAGTGAACGCATGATGGATTCACCAATTTCCGTAGTGGGTATTTCAGTTCCAAAGCGTTTCTCCAGATCATCAATAAGCGTGTCTATAGAATTTTCTATTGCCTCTGGACTGACTGGGCGTTTCTCGCAAGCTTTAAGCACCCCACCCGTCAGTTTTTTGCGATCAAAAGATTCATATCGTCCGTCTCTTTTGACTACTCGCAAATCCTCCCGTTCGATGTCTTCATATGTAGTGAATCGGGCTTCGCAATTCAGGCATTGCCTTCTGCGGCGAATAACCGATCCCTGCTTAAGGGGACGGGAATCGATCACCTTGTCCTCGTTTTTATGGCATTTGGGGCATCGCATACAACATCTTGTAGTATTGCTACCATAGAGCATACTTTTTGTGGGGTCAAGCGTGTATTATAAACCTGGGGGTTGTTTGGCAAAGCGCATGGGCTTATAATTTAACCAGACGGGAACAAAAAAGCGGAGGGCTCATCAAAGAACCCTCCGCTCAACATCGGGTAAATGATGTTATCTCCGTCTGCGAGCAGCCTTCTTTTTGCGAGGGGCTGCTTTTTTCTTAACGGCCTTCTTCTTGGCAGCTTTCTTTTTGACAGCCTTTTTCTTGGTTGCCTTTTTGGCTACCTTTTTCTTAACGGCCTTTTTCTTGGCAGCTTTCTTTTTGACAGCCTTTTTCTTGGTTGCCTTTTTGGCTACTTTTTTCTTAACGGCCTTTTTCTTGGCAGCTTTCTTTTTGACAGCCTTTTTCTTGGTTGCCTTTTTGGCTACCTTTTTCTTAACGGCCTTCTTCTTGGTAGATTTTTTTCTTGCTGGCATATCTGTTTCACCCCCTCTCTGTTAAGTGGTGCCTAACTAATATAAACAGATCAGTAAGCTGCACCATGCTTAAGAAGAGATAAAAACGTATGCGTTGCTGCGTCAATCTTTTTTAGTAGAAATAAAAAGCAGTCAGTCGGGCTTTCTCGATTGTAACAAAAAAACTTAACAAAAATGATTAATAATTAAAATGGGAAAAACAAGTGTATTCTATTTTTAGCTTTTTCATGTCTGTTCTCTACGCTTATATACATATAGAATATTTAGTATCGTGTTATTAAAATATGTTAATTGAATAATAGAAAAATGATCAGTGTGCAGGTAGTTACGATTCTTTTCTGAGATTGGATGGAAGAATATTCAACTCCGCCCGGTATTTTGCAACGGTTCTGCGTGCGAGGTTGATCCCATCTTTCTTTAGCGTGGCAACAATTTCGGAATCTGAAAGTGGTTTGGATTTGTTTTCCTTTAAAACCAATTCATTAATTGTATCTTTGACGCTAGTGTTAGACATTCGACTCCCGTCATCAGTGCGGTAGCCTGAAGTAAAAAAGTATTTCATGGGCAGCACGCCCCATGGAGTCTCTATGTATTTATTAGCAGAAGCTCTGCTGACTGTGGTTTCATGCACTCCGACCGATTGTGCAATACGATTCATCGTGAGTGGCTTGAGAAAACGCGGGCCTTTTTCAAGAAAATCATACTGGGACTTAACGACTTCTTTCAATATGGATTCTAATGTGTCCTGTCGTTGATTCATGCATTTGATGAGAAATTTACCGGATCGAATCTGTTCTTTCAGGTAATGCTTAAGATGCGAATCATGGTAGCTGTTAGAAAGTAAATCCTTATAGATATTGCTGATGCGCAGTTTAGGAACGGGATCACTGTTTAAAACAACCTGCCATTCTCCATCCTCATCTTTGATGATAGCGGCTTCGGCTTGCACGATGTTTTGTGGCGATGAATCAGCATAGGCCAGTCCAGGCTTGGGCTGCAGCTGTCTGATATTGGAAATAACTTCCTGGCTGCGCTCCTGAGTCATCCTATGTTTGCGTGTAATCTCCTGATATTTTTTTCTTCCCAATAAATCCAGCGATCTGTCAACGACCTGATATTCGGTAGAGCTCGTCATACCGCGCTGTTCAAGTTGAATCAGCAGGCATTCTCTGAGGTTTCTTGCACCTACTCCGGGAGGATGGAAAGACTGGATAAGATCCAATGCTGTCTGAATGACGTCCGTTTCAAGTGCTGTGCTTGCAGCTATTTCTTCAACACTGGCTTCGAGGTAGCCGTCGGGTTCTATATTGCCAATAATTTCATTTCCTGCGGTGAGGATTTCGGGCTCTGAACTGGCCAGGTGTAACTGCTCTTTCAGAATATCTGCGAGTGAGGCCTGAGATATTTGAGAGTCGAACAGGAACTGCCTTCTCTGTTCGTTTTCTTCAGAACGCAATGAATTACTGTGCTGACTTTGTGAGAAGTAGTCTCGCCATTCTTGGTCGATTTCCCGCAGCTCTTCCAGTTCCTTATCCCATTCTTCCTCATTGGAGTCCGGAACAAGCTCATTTTCTTCCAGGACTGGATTCGCAGACATCTCCTGCCGAATCATGGCTTTGAGCTCCATGACAGGTGCTTGAAGATACTGCAGCGACTGCTGCATTTGAGGCGATAGTGTCTGAGATAGATTTAAACTTTGATGTAGGCCCAGACCTTGTGACATACTTCAGAAAGTATCAATCACCTGAATATAATAAAGCATAAACTGTGCCATGATGAATTTATTACTTGAAAACCAAACAAAGGTTCAGGTTCTGGGCAGTGGGAGTAGGGGAAATGCGACACTCATCGCAGGCGGAAATGACGTTATATTAGTCGATGCAGGTTTGAGTGGGCAGGAACTGATCCATCGCTTGAATAGTACGGGTGTGACATTAGATCAGTTGAAGGGAATCATCCTGACTCACGAGCATAATGATCACGTCCGGGGTTTGAAGGGGTTGCTGAAAAGAAAAAAAATACCTGTCTGGGGCAATGAGCAAACCATATCGCACCTGCGCACTGCAGGTTATCAATCCGACTGCTGGAATCTTTTTTCTACCGGTGGAGAGTTTCAACTGGGAAATATGTTTGTAAGATCATTCACTGTTCCGCATGACGCATATGATCCCTGCGGCTTTACAGTAAGTGTAAGTGGCATCCATGTTGGTATAGTAACGGACCTCGGCTATTGGACAACCGAAGTGCAGCAAGCTGTCTGCAACTGCCATATTCTATGTCTGGAAGCCAATTATGATGCTCATTTGTTGTCGGAAGATACCAGGCGCCCCTGGGCAACCAAGCAGAGGATATCAGCTCGTCACGGGCATCTGTCGAATGCGCAGGCAGCTGAATTACTCGCCAGCTTTAAAGGCAGGAACTCTCCGTTAAGGCATGTATTTGTCGGCCATATGAGTGAGGATTGCAATTCACCTGATCTGGCACTGTCAGAAATCCAGCGTGGCATTCAAGCGGCAGGTATTGATGCAGTGAAAGTTCATCTGACCTACCAGTCGAAAGTGAGCGAGCCGGTTGTCATTTAGAACGCAAAATTTCCGGTGCATGGAAAGCGGAATTTCGGAATCTCCGTAAAGATATTTGCTTTTTTTAGCCGGTCAGTTCCTGGATGATGCTTACCAATGGCAGGAACAGTGCAATCACAATGGTTCCGACCACAACTGCCAGGAAAACGATCATGATGGGTTCCAGTAATGAAGTAAGGCCTGCGACTGCAACATCTACCTCTTCCTCATAAACGTCAGCCACCTTATTCAGCATGACAGGCAATTGCCCGGTTTCTTCACCCACCTGGATCATAGAGATCACCATGGGAGGAAACAATCCGCTGGCTTCCAGCGGTGATACCATAGACTCTCCTTCTTTTACCGACTCGTGAACATCGTTGATAGCGGTAGAGAGAACCACATTGCCGGCAGTTTCTTTTGTAATACTGAGAGCCTGCAGGATGGGAACTCCGCTGGTAACCAGAGTTCCCAGGGTTCTGGAAAACCGGGCAATGGACGTTTTGGTAATGAGATCGCCAAAGACCGGCAATTTCAACTTGATACGATCCAAAATGATAGCACCGGCGGGAGTTCGCTTAAACACCTGATAGATCACAATCGCAACCAGTGCAACTCCCAGTATAACAAGGATGTTATGCTGGACGAAACGGCTGATATCAATAACGAACTGGGTGAGAACCGGTAAAGGCTTACCTTGCAGCATGTCGTTAAAAATTGCTTCAAACTTAGGAACAATAAAGAGCAAGAGGAACGCCATGATACCAATGGCAATGACCAGCACTACAATGGGGTAAACCATGGCGGAAATGACCTTGCCTTTAATTCGTTGGGCTTTTTCCTGAAACTCTGCCAGGCGTGTCAGAACGATTTCAAGCACCCCGCCCAGTTCCCCGGCCTTAACCATGTTAACGTAGAGCTTATTGAAGATCTTGGGGTGTTGAGCCAATGCTTCAGAAAAGGTGTTGCCGCTCTCGACCGAATCTGCAAGGTGAGCCATCGTGTCACGCAAAGTGACATTTTTTTCCTGCTTGGAGAGTGTCTTAAGGCTGCGCAGCAGGGGAAGACCGGCATCTATCAGGGTAGCAAGCTGACGGGTAAATACAGTCAGCACTTTGCTTTTTACACTACCGCCACCAAAACTGAAGGATCCTTTCTTTTTTGCTTTAGGTGCTGCCATTCCTCCTGCCACAGGTGCAGCGGACTCAGAAACGGTTGTCGGGAAAAGTCCTTGTTCTTTGATCTGTGCGGATGCGCTGGTGGCATCCGGCGCCTCAATGGTTCCAGTGGTCTGGCTTCCGGAAGAGTCTACTGCAGTGTATGAAAAATGCGGCATGGCGAGATAGTATAATTAAGTATATTTTACCACTTCCTCTATAGTGGTGTCTCCATCAAAAATACAGCGTAATCCGTCTTCACGCAGGCCTGTCATCCCTAGCTCAACAGCTTTCTGGCGGAGAACGACCGTAGGCGCCTTTTCATTGATCAACTGGCGGATAGGCTCGGTGATATTCAGCAATTCGTAAATTCCTTTTCGTCCTTTGTAGCCGGTCTGGTTGCAGGATTCACACCCCTCGCCATAATAAAAAGACTTGTCGCCGATATCGTGAATGGATAGCCCAACTTGTGCCAGCACGCTCTCGGTCGGTTCATATGGAGTCCTGCAGTCCGGGCATATTTTACGGATTAATCGCTGTCCCAGAACACCTTCCAATGTCGCAGAAATACGAAAGGGCTCAATTCCCATGTCCACCAGACGAGTGACTGCACCGGGCGAATCGTTGGTATGTAAACTACTCAGCACCAGATGGCCTGTCAGCGAGGCTTGAATCGCAATTTGTGCTGTCTGCAGATCACGAGTTTCTCCAACCAGGATTTTATTAGGGTCTTGACGCAAGAAGGCGCGCAGCACGCGAGCAAAAGTAAGGCCGATGCCTTCATTCACCTGAACCTGTTGAATTCCTTCCAGTTCGTATTCGACCGGATCCTCGGCAGTAAGGATTTTGGAGTCTACAGTATTGATTTCTCGAATACAGGAATAGAGCGTCGTGGTTTTGCCGGAACCAGTCGGGCCGGTTACAATAAATATGCCATGAGGTTTTTTGACGGTTTCTCGGACGTAGTCAAGAATGTAGCCAGGCATTCCCAGGGAATCCAGATCCAGATTGACGACTGAACGATCCAACACACGCAGGACCACACTCTCACCATACTGCGTGGGGAGCGTGGAAACGCGCAAATCAACCGGACGATTTGCCATGGTAGTCTGAATACGTCCATCCTGCGGGATTCTGCGTTCGGCAATATTGAGGCCGGACATCACCTTGATTCGCGAGACCACGGGCAAGGCCAGACGCTTGGGCGGGGGTGACATCTCATAGAGTGCACCATCGACGCGATAACGGATTTTGAATTCTTTTTCGAATGGCTCGAAGTGGATATCACTGGCCGCCGCTTCAATCGCCTTGGCAATTACCGTGTTTACATATTTGATAATTGGAGCGCTGGCAGCTACGGAGGTCAGATCCTCTGGGCTGTTTTCATCTGTTTCCTGGATTTCACCAGCCAGTTGAGAAACAAGATCCTCCACCTCGGCTTCCTCTGAGCCGTAATATTCATTAACCAGATTTCCGATATCAGTAAAACTGGCTACTACAATATTAACCGATTTACCGATGGTCCATTGCAGGTCGTCGATCGTCTGCTGATCCAATGGATCCATCAGTGCCACAGTGACGCTGTAGTCATCGAATGCCACAGGCAAGGCATTGTGGATGCGTGCGGAATGAGGTGGTATGCAGCTCAGCAGCTCTGGAGTAAATTGGGCCTGAGTCACGTCCACATATTGAACGCCCAGGTAGTTGGCAATTTGCTGCAACAGATCATTTTCACTGATCATGCCATAATCAATAACGATCTGCTCGATATTCTTACCGGATCGCTCCTGCTCCTCAATTAACTCAGTTGCCTGAGTCTCTGCGATAATTCCCTGCTCTTTGAGGAATGCGATCAGAAGGTGGTTATCCATCAGCTTTCATCTCCCATGGTTGCGAGAATAATTTCTTCAGGAGTTGTGATTCCGGCAACTGCTTTACGAACACCATCCTCACGCAGCGTGCGCATTCCCATATCACGGGCCCGTTTCCGGATCGCTGAAACGCTGGCCTCATCATTGATCAAGCCTCTAATCTCATCATCAACGGTAAATATTTCGAAGATCCCATTACGTCCTTTGTAAGCAGTGCCGCGGCAGGTGTCACAACCGTGGCCTTTTTGGAAATTAGCGCCTGCCAGCTGTTCTTCTTTTAAATTCAATGCCCTTAGCTCGGTTTCATTTGGAACGTAGGATTGGATACAGTTGGGGCAGAGCGTTCGGACGAGTCGTTGTGCCAAAACCGCACGCAGGGAGGAGGAAACTAAAAATGGTTTGACTCCCATATCGACTAGACGTGTCACAGCACTGGGGGCATCGTTGGTGTGCAGCGTGCTGAAAACAAGGTGTCCTGTGAGCGAGGCGTTGATCGCGATGTTGGCAGTGTCTACATCACGAATCTCTCCTACCATAATAATGTTGGGTGCCTGACGTAACATGGCGCGCAAGGCAGCAGGAAATGTCATGCCCACTTCCTCGTTTACTTGAACCTGATTGATACCAGCCAGTTCATATTCTACCGGATCTTCCACCGTGATGAGTTTGCGGTCTGCCTTGTTAAGAATGTTCAAACAAGCATAGAGCGTGGTCGATTTTCCGGAACCCGTGGGCCCGGTAACCAGAAACATTCCATCCGGTGCTCCGAGTATGTTTTCGATTGACATCTGGTCATCCGAGAGGAAGCCCAATTCTGGCAGCCCAAGCGTCAGTCCAGACTTGTCTAAAATACGCATAACGACCGATTCACCGTGAACAGTAGGCACGGTAGAGACTCGTAAATCAATACTGTTGCCATCCTGCATGGCGAGTGAAATACGGCCATCCTGCGGCAGACGTTTTTCAGCAATACTCATTCCGGCCATAATTTTGATACGGCTTAGAATGGTGGACTGAAGCCGTTTGGGAGGATCACGCATTTCCTGCAGCACGCCGTCCATCCGATAGCGCAGGCGGAAACGTTTTTCTAATGGTTCGATATGAATGTCACTGGCTCGCAAGCGATTGGCATCCATGATCATTCCATAAACCATTTTGATGATTGGGGCATCACCTTCTTCGATGGCTTCCTCATCTGAGCCGCTGCCCAGCTCCTTAACTTCCAGATCCACATCACCGTAGCTGCTAATCAGCGAGTCGACAGATTCATCTGTGGCACCGTAGTACTGATGAATGGCTTCCTTGATCTGATCTCCAGGAACCACAACCGGATCCACATCCATGCGCAAGATATGGCGCAGGGCATCGAGACTTTCAAAATCCATTGGATCACTGATCGCGATCTGAACGGAATGGGGAAATTTTGCGATTGGAATGGCATTATAACGGCTGGCTTGTGCTTTTTTAAGCATTTCAACCGCGTCTTCTTCGACGTGATCGATACTTTCTGAGAAGTCCATACCGCAATCATTGGCCATGGACTGCAGGATGTCATTGCGAGTGGCGAGACCTTGTGCAATGACTTCATCGTGAACAGAACGGCTGTTCTGGGCCGCTTGCATGCGGACCGTGACTGAATCCTCCGAGGTGATCAGTCCAGAGTTGATGAGCAGTTCCAATATGTAATCGTCATTTACCGCCATCGATGAAAATTAACGTATGTAAAGGAGTGTCGGCTGCCAAGTCTTAACTCATGTCATGATAGCAATTTTTGCAAAATCTCATCAACTTTGCGCGGGTTTGCCTTTCCGCGGGTCTGCTTCATGACGTAACCTTTGAGTGAATTGATGGCAGATGTTTTGCCGGACTTAATATCCTCAACGCTTCGGGGGTTCTTATGGATCGCTTCCCGACACAATGGTTCCAGCGTGGCCTCGTCACTCAATTGAACGAGGCCCTTCGCTTCAACAATGGCTTTGGGCTGTCCGCCGTTTTCCAGCATTTCGGTAATGACTTGTTTGGCTTGTTTGGAACTGATGGCGTCTGCTTTTACTAGTTCGGCAACCTCTGCAAAGTGGGTGGCGGGCAGGGCAGGAGCGTCCAGATCCGGTTCGGAGGCCAGGTAATCATTGATCAGATAGTTGGCGATGGAGACAGATTCCTGAGTGGCAGCCAGCGCGGATTCAAAATAATCCGCCAGGCGTTTATCCGAAGCCAGAATTTCGGCCTGATAATCGGACAAGTCCAACTCCTGCATGAAACGAGATTTTTTATCGGATGGAAGCTCCGGGATACGTTCTCCTGCGGTATCAAAGAGTATCGGTCGAGTGCGAAAGGGCTGCAGGTCGGGGCAGGCGAAGTAGCGGTAATCATGGGAATCCTCTTTATCACGCATGAAGGTGGTTTCTCCCAGGCCGTCGTTCCAACGGCGGGTATGCTGCCTGATCTCGCGGCCGCTGGATACCACATCAATTTGCCGCGGAATTTCATATTGAATCGCCCGCCGCACACCGCTGATGGTGTTCATGTTCTTGATCTCGCATTTGGTGCCAAACGCTTCCGTGCCTTTCTGGCGCACGCTGATATTCACATCGCAGCGCATCTGGCCCTTATCCATGTCAGCGTCGCTGACATTTCCATAAATCAGAACTTGCTGCAGTGATTTGAGGAAAGCATAGGCTTCGTCTGCCGAACGAAGGTCCGCTTCAGTCACGATTTCCATCAAAGGCGTTCCTGCCCGGTTAAAATCGATTCGGCTGTGATCCTCGTGATGAGTAGACTTGGCAACATCTTCCTCCAGATGAATGTGATTGAGCCGGATACGTTTGTCGGCTGAGGCATAGGCTGCTTCCTGCACTTCCTTGGGGAATGCATATTTGTACAGGGTAACTTCTCCGCCTGTGCACAACGTATGATGCAGCTGAGAAGTCTGGTAATTCTTCGGCATGTCCGGGTAGAAATAGTTTTTGCGGTCGAACTCGCAGTAATCCGGGATCTCACATTTCAACATGCGCCCTGCCACGATGGTCTGGATAATGGCTTCTTCGTTGGGGACCGGCAACGCTCCAGGATAGCCCAGACAGATCGGGCATACGTTTGTGTTTGGTTCTGCTCCATATTGATTGGCGCAGCCACAAAACATTTTGGTCTGTGTCTTGAGTTGGACGTGAATTTCTAATCCGATGACAGCTTCGTATTCCATAAGGTAATTGGGTATGATTGATTCCAGGATCAGCTTATTGAAGGGACGGTCTTCCACCAGTCGTGGGCTTGTTCGTAGGCATGAGCCGCCTGATACATGGTGGCTTCGCCGTATGCAGGTCCCATGAGTTGCAGTCCAACCGGAAGATCTTCGGAATTAAAACCACAAGGCAGCGAGATACCGCAAATTCCTGCCGCATTGGCAGCGATAGTAAAGACATCTGCCAGATACATTTGCAACGGGTCATCCAGTTTCTCGCCGGACTTGAAGGCAACCGTGGGTGAGGTGGGCGTTACGACCAGGTCGCACTGTTCAAAGGCCCGATCAAAGTCCTGCTTCATCAGCGCCCGCACTTTCTGGGCGCGATTGTAGTAGGCGTCATAGTATCCGGAGCTCAGCACATAAGTGCCCAGAATAATTCTGCGCTTCACTTCGGCACCAAAACCTTCTTCTCGGGAAAGGAAATAAGTAGACATGGCATCTTTGGCTTCGCTGGACCGGTAGCCATAGCGCACACCGTCAAAACGAGCCAGGTTAGATGAGGCCTCTGCGGTGGCGATAATGTAATATACTGCAATCGCGTGTTCGGTATGCGGCAATGAAATATCGACTACCTCAGCACCTTCGTTCTGATACCAGTCGATTGCTGATTTTACCTTGGCTGCCACTGCGGGATCAATTCCTTTACCAAAATACTCTTTTGGAACACCAATGCGCAATCCTTTGATATCTTTTCCTATATCAGCGCACAAATCCGGTACATCACGGCGGTTGCTGGTATTATCCATCGGATCGTAGCCGGCAATAGCTTGTAACACCATCGCATTATCTTCCACGGTTCGGGTAAAAGACCCGATCTGATCCAGTGAGGAAGCAAAGGCGACCAAGCCGAAGCGTGATACCATGCCGTAAGACGGTTTCATTCCGACGCAGCCGCATAGTGCTGCAGGCTGCCGGATAGATCCGCCGGTGTCCGAGCCCAGTGCCGCGATAGCACTTCGTGCCCCTACTACCGCAGCAGAGCCGCCGCTGCTACCACCGGGAATACGCGTCTGATCCCAAGGGTTACGGGTGGTTTGGAAGGCGGAATATTCGGTCGATGAACCCATTGCAAATTCATCCATATTGGTGCGACCATAGGTAAATGCTCCGGCAGCATGCAGCCGATCAATCACTGTGGCATTGTACGGGGAGAGATAGTTTTCCAGATACTTGGAAGCGCAGGTACAGTATTCACCATCTTCATTGATATTATCTTTAATCGCAATCGGGATGCCTCCCAGTGGTAGCGAGGTATCGGCATCCAAGGCTTTCCGGCGTGCTTTTCCCAGATCTCGGCGTAAGTAGCCTTGCACTGTAGGTTCGGTGCTTTTAATCCGAGCTTCCAGTGCATCCAGCACCTCTGCCGGAGAGATATCTTCAGCGGCATATTTCTCTTTCAGGCTGCGGATGGTTTCAGTGGTGATGTCCATTTCGAAAGTAAAAAGTAGGAATGAGGAAATTATTCAACGATTTTAGGCATGACGATTTCACCGTCGACGGCTGCAGGAGCGTTCTGCAGAACTTTCTCGCAGGGCAGACCAGGGCAGGCAATATCTGCGCGCAGATGGTTACCGGAGGTGTGGTCATCCAAATGGGATTCGGGGATCAAACTGATATCTGCTGTATCGAGTTGCTGCACGTAGGCCACGATGTCATGCAACTGTTTGCCAAACGCTTCGGTTTCGTCTTCCGTTAATTCAATGCGCGCCAGCTTGGCTACATAGTGTACGTCAATCTTTTCAACACTCACGTGAAATTTTTAGGGTATCGCTACGGGTCCCACAAGTGTTTATTGAGCACATGCGGGATGATACAGAGGATCATCCGAGTTCGCGCGAGCGTTCGGCAGCGGCCTGAATGGTTTTAGTCAAGAGGGCCTGTATTTCACCGGATTCCATAACGCTCAATCCGGCTTCTGTTGTGCCGCCTTTACTGCGGACCTGGCTCACCAGCTCATCCGGCTCCAAACCGGTGGATTGCAGCATACGCGCTGCCCCGATGGCAGTACCGGTCACAAATGCGCGGGCGCGGTCCGGATGCAACCCCTCTGCTATGGCAGCAGCTTCCAGATATTGGATGATCCGGTAGAAGAACGCGGGACCACTACCGCTGAGAGCTGTAATGGCGTCCATTTCAGATTCGCTTACCTGATACACTTCCGCAACAGCACCAAATAGAATAGCGATCATCTGCTGTTGTGGTGCAGCGGTCAGCTCATTGCCACACCATGCCACAACACCGTTACCTACCAGTAGGGGGGTATTTGGCATGACACGGATGATTGGACGGTTTGTGCCAAGATGTCGCTGCAGTTTCGAAACAGATACTCCCGCCGCAATCGAAATAACAGCAGTGGTTACGGATGCTTGCGCTACTACGGGCAGGATTTCATCCATATTCTGCGGTTTGACCGCCAGCAGGATTGCGTCCTGATCTTTTATAGTTGCTGCAACGGAATCTGCCCACTGCAAGTTTTCCCCGCATGGCATCTCCAGAAATGCCTTTTTGCTGAGCTCACTGGGGTCGGTCCCCGTAATCTGATTTGCAGCCAGATTTTTGTCTTGGAGGATGCCGCCCACAATAGCCTGAGCCATCCGGCCGGTGCCGATAATACCTAATTTCATGATATGGGCTTATTAGCAGATCTGTCTTTTTTTACCACCGAGAACAGCGAGCGCACAACATGCAATAAATGAGAAAAAATTTGTATCTTTACACTTGATCATCAGGAACTTGCATTTCAAAAGCCGCCAGTTGCGCGGCGACCTGGTTACTTTCATCATCCTCTGCCAGATACAAACCAGTGGCGACACTGGTAGAATCCAGCAGATGGTAGCTGTGATAATGGAAACTTTCGCCCGGGCTGAGTTCCGGAAATTCACCGACGACTCCGTCACCTTCCACCACCAGTTTATGCTTATCCATGTTGGTGATGACCCATTTGCGACCGATAATTTTCAGGCGTCGCAAACTGTCGTTACGAATATGGATATAATACACGAACTGATGAGGACGGTGGGGTGGTGCATTGGCAGTGGGCACATATTCCACCCGTTCCAGCTTTGCGGTAAACCCTTCCAATTCCTGATGCATCAACGGACTTTATGAACGTTGCTGGAAAACGGGCAACCCTGAAAAAGTTTTCTTTACTGATTTTTTATTGGCCTAGCGAAGAGTTGTCATGGTTTCTTATTCCCTTATCCTGTGGAATAAATGGCCGGAAAGAATATTAATTTTATACTGTTATCTGTTTGGATTGGTTTTAGACTTAGATAGTTATATTTTCTAGGTTATCTGGTAATCTCCACTATCACCGCAGTGTTCTGCTACAGAAAAAAATACTGACGCAGGAATCCATCAAGTTTGACTTATACGGGTAACCCCAGCGCACGTCCCATGGTGGTGATACGATCAAATAGCGGGACATTTGTATCACCGGGCATGGCGCCGGTGCCCATGATGAGCAGATGCATCCAGACTATTGTAAATTGGGTCACCAGAAATCCTCTTAAGTAGGCCCAGCCATGTGGCCACTGGTGTCCGTCCAGCCGATAGTCTTTGCTTTGACGCATGTTTACACAGACCGCAATGGCCTGCAGCCCGGCAAACAACAGCCAGGCTAGCAGATACGATCCATCTACTGTGGGCCATTTGGTGGCAAACCAGCCGGAGTGCAGCAGTATGACCGAGCTGGCAAATACGATACAGACATTGCGGACGGGATGGTGTGTGTTGCCTCCCAGCGGAAAGTAGAAAAATTTCAGCAGCAACTTTCGATTATAGATATTCCAGCGTCGCCATTGCTCGATGAAAGACGGAGCCAGCAGCGGACAGTTGAAGTTCGGAGCCAGATCAGCCCCCAGAAAACGGCACAACGCAATAATCAGGTCATAATGTGCGGAGAGCCAGAGATACCATTTAAGGTAATACAGAATGGCGCCGGCCCAGATGCTCAAGATACTGGCATCGGGTGACCAGATATCAATCTGAACAAAGGAGAGCAGTTTAAATCCAATGATTTTTCCCAGGGCAATACCCAGTAGCTGCCAGCCGCGCTGATAAACTCTTGGATAATCTCCGTGGTTTTTCCACTGTTCAGACGGGCTGAAATTTATTGTAGCTGTGATCTGCGGTATAAATGCGAGATAACTCAAATGTTCGAAAAATCCGGACTTTTGAATGAGCCCCTTACGCACTTCGTAATCGTAATAAGCATAACGCAGCAGCAGTCCGGTCAGGCCGATGTCGTTGATCCAGTTCCAGATTTCTGGTCGGTGGTATCCGAAATAGTACAGACCTTTGGGCAGAATCAGGGTGGCCGTAATCAGAATACTCCAGAAGGCGCTACGGCTCCAGCGCTGGCCACAGTGCAGAACCGGATAAAGCACGCCGCAGACCGTCAGAAAATAGAGTGCAAAGGCTGGTTCATTCCGAAAATAGAATGCCATGGAACCTAATCCGAGCACTAACAGATAGTGTCCTTTATGGGTGGAGACGATGATTAATATGGTGATCGCCGCCAGCGTCCAGGTATGGGACAGGTTGTTGGCTTTTTCTGCTGCTTCTGCCATGACCCATGACAGGCTGGAAGATTTCTCATCATTTTCTGCCCGATCTGCCCAGGCCCAGATAAGATACAGACAGACAAAGCTGACCAGCATCAACGGAAACCATTTTATGGCATACCAGATGTCTGCGCGGTTAAGCGCGTTTCGGGGTTGGAGTGCAGACGCGTGGAATACCATCAATGAATGAGGCTAAGCAGGACTCTGGCCAGGTCGCCGGCATCATGGGCAATGGTGACGGTCTTACCCGGTTGGCAGATATGGAACTGATTATGAAACGGCAAGCCGTTGGCTACGCATGCATCAATGCTGCATCTTGCGATTTGCTGTCTCGCTTTACCATAAACATCTTCCCGCGTCCCGTCGGTTTCATATTTCCAACCCACAATGCACGATCCTGGAAAGAGTGATCTGAATTCTTCCAGTAATTTGGGTGCAGGAATCAGATGCAACTGAATTTTTCCAGAGCGGCTTTGAATTTTCTGCTGATGATCCAAGAGATTACCTTCTTCGTCCGTAATTTTCTCTATGGCAAAATCCCCAACCGCAGCAGCATGCCATACCGCATCAAATGGTTGCTCCCGTGAAAGTCTTCTTATCTCATCCAGGAGAGATTTACCGCAGGTAAAAGAAACATGATGATGTTTTCCGGCGGGAGGAGGAGCTGTGCAGTATCTTGAGCGCAGCAGGGTAACGCTGTGCTGCTGCAGGCTAAGCTGCTCAGTCAATTGACTCCCCAAGCCTCCAGTTGAGTGATTGGTAATCTGGCGCACCGCATCAATTTGCGTTACAGCAGGGCCGGCGGTAATCAGGATGCGACGAGCTTGATTATTTGAAGTCATAGGTAAAGTATCATTCTCCGATAACAACGACCTTAGCCGTGTCTTATTTTCGATTCCATCTTGTTTTTACCCTGCCATTATTGGGCGTGCTGTTGTTGGCAGGGGCAGCAGATTGGAAAGATCCCTGCGTTTTGGGCACGGCTCTGTTTGTGCTGGTGCCCGTCATGCTGTTTACTACGCCCTGGGATAACTACGCTGCCAAGTGCGGGATCTGGGGTTTTTCGGAAGGGCAGTATTCCAGAAAAATTGGCTACCTGCCAGTGGAGGAGTATCTCTTTTTCATTATTCAATCGCTGCAGGCCATGGCTTTGACGGTGCTGGTGCTGCAACTTGGAGATTTTCAATCGCTGGGTTTCCTGAGCGATGAGGCACGCGTCGGTCGACTCATCAGTGGAGGGATCGGTTTGGTGATCTTTCTGGCACTGGGATTGGTTTTCTCTGGAAAGTGGCGGCATCAAGACGAAGGAAAGTGGCATTACACCTGGCATCTGTTCTTCTGGTTTCTGCCGGTGGTGGCGTTGCAGTGGTGGATTGCGCCGGATGTATTGATCCCGCGCTGGCCGGTTCTGATAGCAGTCACGTTCTTACTAGGCAGCTATTTGTCCTGGGCGGACTGGATGGCCATCCAACGTAATATCTGGTTCTTCGACCACAAACAAACCACTGGGGTGAATATCGGCGGCAAGATGCCATGGGAGGAAGCAGCTTTTTTTTATTTAACTTCGTTACTGGTCTGTCAGAGCTTTTTAATCCTGCTGCCGGAAGCCTTACGAATCTAACGTCACCCGAACGTTATAAAACCAGATTCAATTATAGTGGCCATGTTCATCCTGCCCGTTAGATTACATGTATTAAACCAAGGAGCAGATAATGAATTCACATGAAGTTGATTATGAAATATTTGGAAATGACATGCAAATTGTGGAGGTTGAGCTGGATCCGGGCGAGACGGTGATTGCGGAAGCCGGTGCGATGAATTATCTGGCGGATGGGATCAGTTTTGAAGCGAAAATGGGCGATGGCTCTACTCCAAATGAAGGAATGATGGGAAAGCTGCTGAGTGTCGGTAAGCGCGCATTGACCGGTGAGTCTATTTTCATGACACACTTTACCAATCAGGGGGAGGGCAAGAAACGGGTGGCCTTTGCGGCACCTTATCCCGGGCAGATCATCCCGGTAAATCTGCAGGAACATTTCGGCAGTCTGTTCTGCCAGAAAGATTCGTTCCTATGCGCTGCACTGGGGACCAAGGTCAGCATCGCTTTCAATAAAAAGCTGGGAGCCGGATTCTTCGGGGGCGAGGGATTTATCCTGCAGAAGCTGGAAGGTGACGGGATGGCTTTTGTGCATGCAGGGGGATCGATTATTGCCAAGGATCTGCAGAACGAAACCTTGAAGGTGGATACTGGTTGTCTGGTAGGATTCACTGCAGGCATCAACTACTCCATCGAACGTGCAGGCAATTTAAAATCCATGTTCTTTGGAGGCGAAGGGCTGTTCCTGGCAACACTACAGGGAACGGGGCGTGTGTATTTGCAAAGCCTGCCGTTTTCCAGAATGTGTGACCGCATTCTTGCGCATGCTCCCGGTTCCGGCGGCAGCCGTCAGGGAGAAGGCTCCGTGCTGGGTGGGATTGGTAACTAATCGGGGTCCATTACGCCAGTTCCTCGACTTCCACCTGATAGGTGCGTCCTTCTATCGTCAGGGAGAGCAGGGCATTTTCCGGTTTGGATTTGGCTGGTGTGCCCGTTACGGGAGCTATGGCAGCTGCAGACTTAGTTGCTGATGTGTTAACTTCCGCTGGTGCCGGGGCAGATTCCGGTTTCGGTTTGAGTAGCTTGGTGACTTCCTGCGGGAACATGGCGTAGAGCACGGCGATCTCGTCGGTCGTCGGAAGGTCTTTTTCCTGCAACGTTTCACGCAGCTTATCCATACCGGGTTCGATGCTGTCGGCCGGGCGTTGAGTGATCGGATCTTTACCCTGATTTTTAGCCGCCAGTTTTTGAACTTCAGGATCTACCTGGGCCGGGGTGCGTCCGTAATAGCCCAGTGCAATATCACAGGCTTGCGGTGTCATGTTTTTCCAGCGACCGAACTTCACGTTGAGCATAGCCTGGACACCTACAATCTGGGAAGTCGGAGTGACCAGCGGGATCCAGCCGAGGGCTTCGCGCACGACGGGGATTTCAGCAAAAACGTCTTCAAATTTGTCTTCCATCTTTTGCTCTTTGAGCTGATTGCGAAAGTTGCTGAGCATACCGCCCGGCACCTGATACAGCAGGGCGTCACTGTCAACGACTTCATTTTTATGGCTCGTGAAGCTGGAGAGTTCTTCGTAGATGTCCTCGAAGTGGGTTCGGAGGCGGCTAAGCCGCTCAATTTTTTCCGGTTGATCAAAATCCGGTTTGCGCGGGCTTTCAGCCAGGAGTGCCATCATACGCACGGTGTCCGGTTGACCGGTGCCGTTGGCGAAGGGGATGATGGAGGTATCGACGGCATCGACACCCGCATCAATGGCGGCCAGATACGTGGATGCTCCCAAGCCTGCCGTGTCGTGAGTATGAATCCAGACCGGTATGTCCACCGCATCTTTAATACCTTTAACCATTTGAGCGGCAACATATGGAGGTATAAGTCCTGCCATATCCTTAATCACGATGGCATCACATCCCATTTCGGCCAGATCGATACCACTTTCCACGAATTTTTCAGTGGTATGCACCGGGCTGCTGGTATAACAGATCGTGCCGTGAGCCTGCTTGCCGGCAGCTTTTGCGGCCTGGATGGCACATTGCATGTTTCTGGTATCATTGAGCGCATCAAAAATCCGGAAAATATCCATGCCGTGTTTGGCAGACGTGTGGATAAAAGTTTCCACGACGTCGTCGGCGAAATGGGCGTATTGCACAATGTTCTGCCCGCGCAGCAACATCATATGCGGGGTCTTGGGGGTGGAAGCTTTGATCGTATCCAGGCGGTCAAACGGGTTTTCCGACAGAAAGCGCAAGCAACTGTCAATAGTGGCGCCTCCCCAGGTTTCGAGTGCACCAAATCCGAGTGCATCCAGATCTTCCAATGCCGGTAGCATCTGCGGGGTAGTCATGCGAGTGGCAGCAAGCGACTGATGGCCGTCGCGCAACACTGTGTTATTGAAAATGACCGGCTTCATATTGCCTGATTAAAGCAACGGGCAGACAAGGGGCAATCATTATCAAGGGTTAACGCACCTAATTGACCCAAAAGTGCAGCTCATGTGGACTTTTTCAGGTTTTAGCGTTTGGAGGACGGATCCAGAATATCCCGTAACGCATCTCCAAGAAAATTGAGTGAAAGCAGGGTGACTCCCATAAACAGTGACGGTGCTAGCAACAGCCACCAGTAGATTTTGATCGGGTTGATCATCTGACGGGCATCGTTGAGCAGCGTGCCCCAGCTCGCTTGCGGGGCCTGGACGCCAAGTCCCAGGAAACTCAGAAACGATTCTTCCAGGATCACAGTCGGAATGGTCAGCGTCAGATAGACGATCACGATCCCGATCAGATTCGGCAGCAAGTGCTTAATCATGATCTGCCAGTCGGATTGTCCCATGGTTTGAGATGCCATTACAAACTGGCGCTGCTTCAGGCTCAGCACCTGACCACGGACAATGCGCGCCATTGTCAACCATTGCACCAGTCCGAGACATGCAAAGAGCAGGATAATGCGGGAATAACGCACCAGCCATTCCCATTCCAGTGTATCGAGAAACTCTTTGACTTTAAAATCAAAGATGGCGATCAAGACCATGACAATGACGATACGGGGCAGGGAGAAGAGAATATCGACAATCCGCATCATAATAGCGTCTGTTTTACCGCCAAGGTAGCCGCTGCTCATTCCGTAGAGTGTTCCAACCACAAGCGAGATGGAGGCCCCTACCAGCCCGACCAGCAGCGAAACGCGGCCACCTTCCATCGTCATGGTCAGCACATCACGTCCGTTGATATCTGTTCCCATCCAGTGCTGTAAAGACGGTGGTGCAAACTGATTGTCACTGAGCATATCCGATGAGTAGGGACTCACGACAGGACCAATGAAACAGACTACAAAAAGAAATACCAAGAGCCCGAATGTCCATCGTACCGTGCGGTTTGATCTCAATGCGGAAGAAGTGCTTACTGTAGTGGATTTGTCCATTAGCTGAGTTGCACCCTCCGGTCTAGAACAGTATAGAATATGTCCACAATCAGATTCATGCTGATCAGCAATACGCTGTAAACAATGACACAGCCACCAGCCATGAAAACGTCCTGATTTTTCACGCTGTTGACGAAGAACGGTCCGAGACCGGGGATCTTGAAGATTTCTTCAATGATGATGCTGCCTGTCAGAACATGTGCAGTTAGCGGGCCACTAAAACTGACTAGCGGTAACAGGGCGACTTTGAGCGCATGTTTGTAAATTACAACGGCTTCGGTCTGTCCTTTAGCGCGTGCGGTGCGAATGAAATCCTGATTCAGACTCTCCAGCATACTGGTGCGCATCAGGCGACTGCAATATGCCCCATAGGGTAGAGCCAGGCACAAGGCAGGTAGTACCAGGTGCGAGAGCGTTCCCCAGCCGCCAACCGGAAATAAGGGAAGCGTGATGGCGACGCAGAGAATAAAGATAGGCGCGATAACGAAGCTGGGTAGACAGATCCCCAGTAAGGCTGCCAGCATGGTGCCGCGATCGATGGCGGTGTTGTGGTTTACTGCTGACCAGCTACCGGCCGCAATGCCGATTGACAGCGCCAGCAATAATGCCAACAGCCCAATAGTGGCGGATTTGGGCAGCGTTTGCTGCAGTATTTCCAATACTGTGCTGTTGCGATGCTGAGTCGAAGTCCCAAGATCACCCTGGAGCAGATTCACCCAATACTTGCCCAGCTGTTCATACCATTCTCCGTCGAGATTGTATTTGGCCAGTAGCCGCTGTTCGGCCACGTCATCCATATTACGCTCGCTGACAAAAGGTGAGCCGGGCAGCATCCGAATCATCAGAAACGTGCAGCTGATCACGATGATGAGCACCGGGATCGACCACAGAATTCGTCTCAGGATATAATTCAGCATAGCAAAAGCTATCTGCTACTGGACGTGAATGACCGCAAATTTTTCTGAGTTCATGCTGAAATAATACGTTTTGTGCTCATTCGCGTTATTGGTGGACAGAAATTAGTTTTCGACTTCTGCCACGGCTTGCAGCACAGCGCGGTTGATTTCTCCGCCGAGTTCAATGTTGCGGATGGGGAAGTTCTCGTTGGGGGAGTGGATCTGGCAATCCGGCAGAGCGAGTCCCAGCAACAGACTGTCAGCGTCCAGAATCTTTTTAAAATCCGAGACAATCGGAATACTGCCTCCCTCACGAATCACAGCAGGCTCCTTGCCCGGTCTGATGGTTCGCAGGGCATCACGCGCTGCTTTGCCGAATCCCGCAGTTGGGTCGACCACGTAGGCGTCTCCACTATGCTCCAGCGTCACGTCGCAGCGCACGTGCGGAGGACTGTGTTTTCTGATATGGCTTTGCATGAGTTCCAGAACCCGATTTGGGGTCTGGTTGGGAACGATGCGGCAGGAGATTTTGGCAGTGGCTTTACTGGGGAGCACGGTCTTGGAGCCCTCTCCCTGATAACCTCCGTACAGGCCATTGAGTTCAACGGTAGGACGTGCGAAGGTACGTTCGAAAGCATTGTAGCCGGGTTCTCCAAAAAGCTCGGATGAACCGGACAGGTCGATGAATTCCTGTTCATGCAGCGGCAGGGCTGCCCAGGCATCACGCTCCCACTGTTCTAACGGCAGGACATCCTCGTAGAAACCTTCCACGGCAACAGTTCCATCCGGTCGGTGGAAACTGGCGACCAGTCTGGAGATCTCTGAGAGCGGATTTGCGACCGCTCCACCGAAAATACCGGAATGCAGATCTTTGTCCGGGCCGGTGATCGTGAACTCCAGGCAGGCCACACCACGCAAACCGTAAGTAAACGTAGGAGTTTCCGGAGCAATCATTCCGGTATCGGAGATGAGAATGACATCACAGGCCAGCTCATCTTTATTTGTTTCCAGGAATGGAGCCAGGTGAGGACTTCCTATTTCTTCCTCACCTTCGATGAGAAAGATGACATTAACCGGGAGGCTGCCGTTCTCTTTCAGTTGTTGGCGCACTGCCAGCATGTGAGAGAAGAATTGCCCTTTATTATCCGTAGCGCCGCGGGCGGTGATGATACCTTCGTTGATTTCAGGCTCAAAAGGAGCGTGATTCCACAGTTCAACAGGATCGACCGGCTGCACATCATAGTGCCCGTAAATGAGTACGGTTTTTTTAGTGGAGTCGAAATCACTTTTCGCAATAACAACCGGGTAACCGTCAGTATCTCGCAGTTCTGCTGTCAGGCCACTTTCAGATAAATACTGGCAAACCCATGCAGCGCAGGCTTCAACTTCCTTGCTTTTTTGAGGGTCCGTGGAAATGCTGGGAAAACGTAAGAGGTGAAATAAATCTTGGATGTTTGGATCGCTGGAATTCATAAAGTCGTTTGCAATTTTGTTTCTGAGTGGAATATTCCTTGAAGATAAGCCTCGAATGGTTTGTAACAAGTAAAACTAAAACCCGATATTATTATGCCCAAAATACCCGATTCCTTCCCAGAATTCAGCCTGGAACGACTGCTTACCACGGTCTTTCGTCCCGACGGAGGTGAAAAAGTCTGCATCCTGATCGATCTTGAAAATCCGGAAGACATCAAAGATCTGAAATTTCTCGAAAATCCTGAACTGACGATTCAAAAATATGCGCATGATGTATTCCATCAACAGCTGATCGGTGAAGTGGGTGAGGCTCTGAATCTCAAAGGGGGTGAAATGTTTGCCTATAAACTTACTGGTGGCAGCAATCTGGATTACGAGGACGACGCTTATGATCCTGCCGGTAAGCACCTCAGTCTGACGAAGGACATTTTCCCGAATTATGACATTATTTTATGTATCAGCACTTACTCTGCGACAGCTCCGCTGACCGCTCATGCGAAGGAGTACGGTTTCCGTGGTGCTACCTTGCATGGTCTCAACGAAGTCATCATGAGCAGCGGTCTGGCAGTTAACTACGAGGAAGTAAGTGCCGAGGCTGAGAAACTTCGTCTAGGGATGACAAAAGCGGAGTGGGTTGAAATTGATTACGAGACACTTGGCGAAAAAATGACGTTGCGTCTGATCCTCGACGGTCAGGAGGCTCAGAAGAGTCACGGCTTGTGTCATGGTAAGGAACCCGATGTTGCCAATCTGCCTGCCGGTGAGGTTTATTTTGTTCCTAATCAGGCAGAAGGTTCCTTCCCTATGAAGTATGAAGATGGTACGATCGGTCGTCTGGATGTCAGTAACGGGCGAGTGGTTAAAGTGAGTCTGATGGAAGGTGAACTACAAACGATCAGCGATCATCAGAACAAGATCATTAATGACCCGGTTACCGGCGAAATCGGCGAGCTTGGCTTCGGCACCCAATTGTTACCTTTCTCAGGCCGTGATATCCAGGACGAAAAAGTGCGCGGCACCATTCATGTGGCTACCGGTCGCAGTGATCATCTCGGAGGTCATCTGAAACCCGATATGTTTAAGGAGGCTCAGAATGCAACTCATGATGATATTCTTTTTGCTCCGCATAAAACGCCTGAAATAGAAATTCCGCAAGTACGTATGCATCGCGACGGCAAGACCGTGGTTTTGATCGAGTCTTACGAGCCCGCTGAGTATATGGAAGAGCTGGTAGCTGCTTAAGTCAGACTTAGTCATTTGAGGGCAACATCAGCTTGTCATTTGATAGCCATTGGTTAGCTTCAAAATCTCAATATGGCTGCTGTATATTATGAATCTGACCAGATTCTGGCTGAATATCTCCTCTTCCACTATGGCTGGCATGAAGAAATCATGCCTTATGGTTTCGGTCCCGCTGAAGCTTTGGATTATCCCTGGCGATGTGCCGAAACACTGCTGTCTGTATTACCGGAAGGCAACGATTCACGTGCGCTGGATTTGGGATGTGCTGTTGGAAGATCTTCGTTCGAGTTAGCCCGTCGCTGTCGGGAAGTAGTGGCCATTGATGCCTCACAAAAATTCATTGATGCAGCCAATTATCTGAAAGAGGCAGGTGAATATTACTACCGCAGATTAGATGAAGGTAAAATAACGACCCCATTGATGGCGAAAGTACCGGACGGTATCTACCGTCAGCACGTGGATTTTAAAGTGGGGGATGCATGTAATCTGCCAGACCATCTCGGGCAGTTTGATGCGGTGCTCATGGCGAACTTGCTGTGTCGCCTGCCGGATCCCAAAGCCTGCTTAAGCAGGATGCCCGGACTGGTCAGCCAGGGAGGACACCTGATGATTACGACGCCGCGCAGCTGGATGGAGGAATACACTCCGCGTGAAAACTGGATTGGCGGATTTTTGCGGGATGGACAGCCGTTTTCCACCGAGGATGGACTGAAGGAGATTCTACTGAATGATTTTGAACTGGTGCGTGAGGGGGACATGGCGTTTATGATTCGCGAACATGCGCGCAAGTTTCAATGGAGTGTTGCCCGTATGACTCTCTGGCAGCGCCACTGAAATATGGTGCTTCAACCCATGGGCAAAAAGAAAAAGAAAATTGATGTTGGTGAAGATAGCCTGACGGGTTCACTTAACAATGCATTCTCCGGGCTGATGCTGGAAGGCTTACCGGAAGGTCCCGAAAAAGTAGCATCTGTTGCTGAAGTGGGTCAACCGGCAGCTATGACCCACAGTAAACGCGGCGAACTGATTCTACGGCGTGAAACGGCTCGCCGAGCCGGGAAAGCGGTGATCATCGTAGAAGGACTGCCCGCCTTGGAGAGCGAAGCCTCTATTACCGATCTGGCTGCTGGTTTGAAGAAACACTGTGGTTGTGGCGGAACGATCAAAAATGGAGAAATTGTCATTCAGGGTGAAAAGGCATCTGAAGTGGCGGATTTTCTTGGCAGTCAAGGATTCCGGGTTCGTGGTATTACCAGATAATTCAAGATTCGCCTCGGATAGATTGCGAGTAAATGTCCAGTAGCGAGCACTCCATGTTCAGGCATTCAAATTTCTGGGAAGAACGTTATCTGGATGGAGATACTCCCTGGGATAAAGGAGAGGCTGCTCCACCGCTAAACGCATATTTGGAAAATCATAAAATTGCCGGAAAGGTCTGCGTGCCTGGTTGTGGAGCGGGCTATGATGTGCGTGCATTAGCACAGCAGGGAGCGCTGGTAACCGGGCTGGATATTGCACCATCCGCATTACGTAAAGCAGCGTCTTTTCCAGCGGCGGGTGGTGAGCAGTATCTGCGGGCAGACTGGTTTCAATTGCCGCGAGAATTGTCAGGCTGTTTTGACTATGTGTTCGAGCATACCTGTTTCTGTGCTATTGAGCCGGAAAAACGTTCGGATTATGTGAAGTCCTGCACACAGGCGCTCAAACCGGAAGGCCAACTGCTGGGGATCTTCTTCATGACGCCCGATGCTGAAGTAGGACCTCCGTTTGGCACCAGTCTGGATGAACTCGACCAGCTTTTTGCTGCTGAGTTTGAACTGATACATGACGAGGTGCCTGTTGCGGCCTATCCGGGGCGTGAGGGCCGTGAACGGTTGCGCTTGCTAAAGAAGATCTAGTTCAGAAATCCTCATTACCAATCAGGCAAAGTTCCTAAGCAGTGGTATAGTCCCACAATGGAACAGTCATTTGAAGCACGCGTCTATCTGGGTTCTCTAGTCGCAGATGCTTACTCCATGCCGGTTCACTGGTATTATAATACGCAGGCATTAGATAGAGATTATCCGGAGCTGTTGAAAGCTGAGAACTATCTTTCACCTGAGAATCCCCACCCGGATTCCATCCTGTGGCGCTCGGTTTATCAGCCACTGGCTCCGGAGGCCGACATATTGCATAGCCAGGCACAATATTGGGGGCAACACGGGATTCATTATCATCAATTCCTGAAAGCAGGGCAAAATACGGTGAATTACCAGCTGGCACGCGAATTATATCAGCAGGTGCTCGAGTTTCGGGAGTATGATGCAGAACGGTGGTTGAAACACTATGTCAGCTGCATGCGTCAACCCGGATGGCATGGTGATACCTACGTCGAGGAGTATCATCGAGCGTTTTTCAATCGCCTCGCAAGCGGAGTCAAATTGATGAAATGTGGCATCAATGACAAACACATAGGTGGGCTCAGCCAGGTTCCGGCTCTTTATGCGGCTTTGCGAGAGGTTGAGGTAACTCGGCCGGAATCCATCAGAAGCATTGTTCAGGAGCACATTGGTCTCACGCACCAAAACCAGTCTGTTCTACAGGCTGGAGACATCTTAGTGCGACTGCTGGAATCTCTGCGTGCCGGTCAGGATCTCGAATCGGCAATAGAGCAGGAAGCCAATAATGCGGTGTCTATCAAGCGTTTCTACGACTGGCAGAATAAACCTGATCGTGAGGTTGTCGGTAAGCTTCTCAGTTCTGCTTGCTACATCGAAGATTCGTTCCCTGCCTCGCTCTATCTGGCATGGAAGTATCGGAACGACTTGATGGCCGGAGTGCGCGCCAATGCACTGGTCGGTGGTGATAACTGCCATCGCGGTGCCGTAGTTGGCAGCTTGCTGGGCTCGACGGATTCAATCCCTGCCGGCTGGCTGGAACCGCTGATAGCAGTCCAGGTCTAATTCTCATGCAGTCGACCATATGATAGTATTGTGGTTCAAAAAAGACCTGCGTTTGCATGATCACCCTGCATTGTGTGCAGCGGTCGATGCTGCGCACGCAAATCAGTGTCCTTTACTGTGTCTTTATATTTACGAAGATCAGGTAATACACGCGGAAGATTTTTCGCGCAGGCACCTCGTGTTTATCAACGACTGCCTGGCGGAACTGCAGGCAAGTCTCCGTGCAATCGGCCAGGAATTGTGGACAGCTCGGGGCGAAGTGGTGGAAATCATGCACCGTTTGCACCAGAACTACCCTATACTTCACATCTTCAGCCATCAGGAGACAGGCAATGCAATTACTTATCGCCGTGATATTCAGGTTAAGGCATGGTCACAAAAGCAGAGAATCGCATGGCAGGAACTTCCGCAAAATGGGGTCGTTCGGTGTCTGCCTACCCGTGATGGCTGGGCCAAGCAATGGGCCATCCGCATGCGTCAGGAACTGCTCGATGTACCTGAAAAATTTCCTCAAGTTCCTCAGGGACTAGATCAGCTACTGGACCGCTCACTGCGATCACCCGCGAGCTTTGATCTAAGCAGCGATGGTGAAAGACAATTGCAAAGAGGGGGCAGCCGGCCAGCCTTCGAACTACTGGATAGTTTTCTACAGCGGCGCGGAAAACACTTCACCAGGGACATGTCGAGTCCTGTCACTGCATATGATGCATGCAGTCGTCTGTCTCCCTATTTCACCCACGGAGCCATCAGTGTGAGGGAAGCGTATCAGATAGGTTGTGATCGCAAGTTGGACCTTAAAGTAATGAAAGCTGAAAAATCGATGCCTGCTGCGGATCTGAAGCTCTGGAATTCGGCATTACGGTCTTTTCTGGGGCGTTTGCGCTGGCACTGCCATTTCATCCAGAAACTGGAAGATGAACCGGAACTGGAAAGCAGAAACTTATTCAGGGCATGTGATGGAATTAGAGAGAACGAATGGAACGATAAGTATTACCAGGCATGGTGCGAGGGAAAGACCGGCTATCCGATCGTTGATGCTTGCATGCGTGCACTGCGTGCTACGGGGTGGATCAATTTCCGCATGCGCGCCATGCTCATGAGTTTTTCCAGTTACCACCTCTGGTTACACTGGCGCAAAACAGGGCTGCATCTTGCACGGTTGTTTACTGATTATGAGCCGGGTATTCACTGGCCGCAGGTCCAGATGCAAAGTGGCACGACTGGAATCAACAGCATCCGAATCTATTCACCTGCTAAACAGGCGATAGATCAGGATCCCCAGGGAATATTCATACGTCAATGGGTCCCGGAGCTGCAGGAAATGCCTGATTGCTACCTGGCAGAACCCTGGAATGCACCTGCAATGGAACAGAAGATGAACCATTGCCTGATTGGTATCCATTATTCCCAACCTGTGGTCGATCATGCCACCGCGTATGCCGCTGCCCAGCGGCGCATACGAGCCAGCCGGTCACCACAGAAGGCCAGGCAGGAGCGGCAGCGAATTTACCAGAAACACGGCAGTCGTAAGCGTTGAGTAAAAAGTTAGATTTGAGGTTTGTTTAATCTATGGTATTTTCTGTTTATGAGTTCAACAGTAGCAGGTAACGAAGTCATCAGCGGCTTACGACAGGTAGTGGCGGAAACCTATGCTTTAATCGGGCAGACGCATATTTGTCACTGGAACGTTCGAGGACCGGGATTTTTTGCCCTCCATACGGCTTTTGAGGAACAGTACAACGAGCTTTTTATGGCAGTAGACGTGGTTGCCGAGCGAATCCGTGCATTGGGTTCGCTTGCTCCTGGAGGTTTGGGCAACCTGTCAAAAATGGCAGGGTTCAGCGAAATCGCAGAAGAAGCAGAAGCTGAGGAAATGGTTCAGAGTTTGTATGATCAACACCTTAAAGTGGTTCGAACCTTGAAATCAGTGCGTGATGCTGCCGGTCAGGCAGGTGATGAAGAGACAGAGGATCTGATGATTGCACGCACGCAAATGCATGAAAAGACAGCGTGGATGCTGAAAAGCTATCTAGGCTGAATGCCGTCTGTCCCCAACCACTGCATCCTGAGCAATTCTCGTAGCTTCAAGAATCGATGTATCCTTCCAAACCGTGCCAGCATTGCGGCCGTTCGTTCTCTTGGCGGAAAAAATGGGAGCATTGTTGGGATCATGTCAAATACTGCAGTGACGGATGCCGTAAAGCTTCCGGTTCCCGAATAGCTGGTCTCGCAGAGAAAGCCATTATAGATTTACTGCAATCCAACCATTCCGGCAAAGCATTGAATCCGGACACTGCCGCCCGCCACCTGGAGATGGATCAGACTGGCTGTAACTGGCAGCATGCAGTTCGTGAAGTGATGCATGCGGCACGTCGGCTAAGTCGTCAAAATCAAATACAGATTATCCGTAAAGGAAAACCAGTGGATGCTGATCATTTGCACGGAGTAGTGCGCTTGCGCTTGAAATAAACCTTATAGATCAAAGTAGGGTCTGATTTTATCCAGCGTGGCGGCACCGATGCCGTTGACACGTTGTAGATCCTCCACAACTGCAAACGGACGTGCTTCTATAATCCGGTTGGCTATGGTTTCTCCGATTCCGGGCACTTGCATCAGCTCATCCCTTGATGCGGTGTTTGGATTCAGGGAGCCAGTCAGCGGTACATTACCTAGAGCGATTTGGTCTTCAGCTTCTGCCGCCCGTTGAGCCTGCCTTTCCAGCGGCAGTAGATCCCAGTTGGTATGCTGCCAGATTCCAACACCCCTGCGTGCAGCAACCAGCTCCGTATCTTTGAGCAATTCAATATATTCGTTGCGGTTGGCCCCATCTGGAGTAGAGCGATAGACCCCATAGGCACGGGCCAGTCCAAGTCGCACCAGTTCAGTAGCCAAGTCTTTACCATCAGCGGTCTTAACAAATGCATAAATGCGCTGGTAACGGGCATCACCACGACCATCTGCAAATGAAGTGTAAACCGTAAAAGGTTCAGCCAATAACTGTCGCAGCGCTTTAGCCGCTGCAGCCCCCTGAGACTTAGCCAGTTCGATGGATGCCTTGGCAGAATCCTGATACTTGGAAATGCCGAAATAACTGCGTTGTGCACGTAAGCGCCTTGCATCGGACTCATCGGTGACATGCCATTCGATACAGTCGGCACCGTATAAGCGGATGGTGTGTATGCTGCCGTCGCTAAACCTGACTTGAAAACTGTCGCCGTCCGACCACTCGGTTGGCTGGTGTGTTACCCCGGTAAACGATTGAAGTTCCGCTGCCTGGACAAAATGACCAGTGGCTAAAGGTAGCAGGAACCAGAAAAAAAATCTGATACTGCTAGTAATCTGTGTTGTGAAATGGGTAGTCATGGGCATGACAATAGTTAAATTCGGACTTTCGAAATCCAGTTTCCCGCAGGCACAACAGTCAAAGTTTTTTATCCTGTGGTTCTGCCAGATGAACTTGAATCGAATAGCGAAGTTCCAGTTCACCATCCAGCAGGATTTCGACCGGGTAGTGACCTGGTTTACTGAATTCAACCCCGCCGAAGACAGCAACATTGGTAGCATGATGTTCTTCTCCTGCCAGATGGAAGCTGGTGTCCGTTTTAACCAGGACTTCTTCGTCCTGATTTAAAATTTTTGTACTTTGAATGAAAGAGCCTTCCCCGGAACACCAGCGGGTGAAAACGCAGAGTTTGAGTAAGCGGATGGGCAGTTGCGGTGCGTTGATGGTATTGATCACGCCTACCAGCGTATTGCTGCCAGCTGCTTCGATGCGCACATCCTCACAGACTAATGAACTTTGCAGATCGGGAACCATGCATGTCAGGCTATGGGCTTGTCATAATTAATACAATGTCCAACTCCCGGCACTCAACATTCCACATCATGCAAGATAGCGTTTTAGATCTTGTCTGGAGATGAATTACCTACAGATTGTCATTCGCTCTATGACTGTATTTGTTCTTCCCGCTTTAGCTGCCTGCTTTTATGCCCTGGGCTCAATGGGACTGAAGCGTTCAATGCAAAACGGGGCAGCGGCGCGCCGGGTAATGGCTGTATCTAATATTGCAATGGCGCTTTGGTCCGTTCCACTGATCTTCGTATTTCCCGGCACTTGGCATTTGAATGCGTGGTTTATGGCAATAGGTGCTGGTGTGGCACTATTTTGCGGTCGTATTTTTTCGATTAAAGCCCTGGAAGCGGGAGATCTTTCCATAGTGGCACCGCTTTTGGGGATGAAGACCGTATTGGTAGCAGTGCTTTCGATGTTTTTTTTTCCATTTGAGGTAACGAGAACGCTGATATTCAGTGCGGTGCTGGCATCTGTCGGGGTGGCATTACTTCAGCGGGGTCCGGTCGAGCGTAAGGCAGGAACCAAAAAAGCGGCGCTATATGCGATGGGCGCCAGCTTTCTGTTTGCCATCACCGATATCTCGGTGCAGGGCGCCCGGGATCTGTTGGGGGTGGGCTATCTGGTGCCAACCTTGTTTCTCACGGTCGGACTACTGGTTCCATTGCTGGGGCGGCATCCGGCTTCACCTCCCAAAGCGTGTCAGAGCATGTATGCCGGTTCAGTAGTGATTGGTTTTCAAACGATGCTGATGATTTTAGTGATCGGATTGATTGGGCAGGCGACACTGGTGAATGTGATTTACTCCAGCCGTGCTCTGTGGTCCGTTGTGGTGGATCGCGCCATGGGAGAGCCGCATATCAAAGACTATTTGTTCTCGCGAATGGCAGGTGCACTTTTTGTAATGGGCGCGGTAGTTATGGCTATTGTCAGTAAGCTCAATGCGAGCTGACAGAGCTCTGATCTGCTTAACTTTGTCTGCTATCTTTCAATGATATAACCATTTTTTGCCCCACTAGGGATCGAACCTAGGACCTCCAGGACCAGAATCTGGCGCTCTACCAACTAAGCTATAGGGCATTCGTGTGTGATAATGTAATTTAGTATGTTCTGGCGTCAATGTTGTAGATATAAAGCTCGCAAGGTCATTTGCTATCGCAAAGAATTGCAGTTTTGGACTCAGGCAAAGCGGTGCTGCATTTCGTAAAAGAGAACAGCACACAGGTAAATCGCAGCGGTTTCTGCCCGTAACACATTCGGACCTAAGCTAACCGGCTGGTAGCCCATAGCGCGAAACTGACCAAGCTCAGCCGGAGAAAAATCACCCTCGGGGCCGACAGCAATGGTAATGTCCTGTTGCAGTTCGGATTCCATGACCCGTTCTAATGCCAGCTTGAGGGGAAGTGCATCGGGCTGCAAAGATGCGATAAATTTGGGGGTATATTGCGTAAGCGACGGATCGGTTAATTTCTCTATACGGGTGACTGGAGAGAGCCTTGGGAGATAGTTACGACCGGATTGTTTGCAGGCAGTGATGATTTCCTGGCGCCATTTTTCGTGTTTTACAGTATCTTCAGCACCGATGCGGGTAACGGAACGATCAGAGAGAACCGGCGAGATACTGCTCACACCCAATTCTGTGCTTTTCTCAAGAATCAAGCTCCAGGATCTTCCTTTGGTTAGCGCTTGCACCAGATGAATAGAAAAGGGAAGTGGCTTGCTTTGGTGGGAACTTACCACACTGAAGCAGAGCTGGTGTTTCCCGACCTCCGTAACTTCCGCCTGGAGTTCTTTGCCTCTACCGTCGAAAACCGTGCAGCGATCACCCGCTTTGACTCTTAAAACAGAGCGTGCATGATGACTCTCAGAGGGATCAAGTCGGCCGCTGTCCGGATGAGGGCAGTAGAAGCGGTGCATCATGACAATAGAAGGAAGTATGAAGCAAGCAGCAGTAAAAGCAGTTAGTTGTATACCGAGTAGTGCCTACGAGAAGAATTCTTTGGCTTTTTCAAAAAAGGATTGTGATTCCGGATTGGTTTTTTCATCACACACTTCAGCAAAATCCCTCAGCTTTTCTTTTTGTTCCGCATTTAACTTTTTGGGCACTTCCACGTAGATACGCACATTTAAGTCGCCACTGCCGTTGCCCCGGATTTCGGGCACTCCTTTGCCGCGCAGGCGGAAGGTTTTGCCGCTGGGAGTGCCTGCTGGAATCTTGATCGCTACTCTGCCTTCGAGTGTCGGAACACTGACTTCCCCGCCAAGGGTAGCTTTCACGAAACTGACAGGCATTTCACAATACAGGTCGTTGTCATGCCGTTCAAATATGGGGTGAGACTTAATGTGAATGACTATGTAGAGATCTCCGTTTCCGGCACCACGGATTCCGGCCTCACCCTGTCCGGGCGAACGGAGTCGGGATCCGGTGTCCACCCCGGCAGGAATTTTGATTTTGATCTTAGAGGTCTTTTCCACCCGACCTTCGCCGTTGCAGACACTACAGGGATGTTCGATCGTCTGGCCGGAACCCGCGCAGGTCGGGCAAGGCTGAGTCATTGAGAAGAATCCCCGTGAAACAGAGACTTGACCGGTCCCACGGCAGGTGCTGCAGGTAACAACTTTTGAATCTTTTGCAGCACCTGTTCCCTTGCATTCCTGGCATAGCTCCGGCTTGCGAATAGCAATTTCCTTTTCGGTTCCAAGCACGGCCTCTTCCAGGGTAATTTCGAGATCATAACGCAGATCAGATCCACGTCCGGATTGGGCCTGCCCACCGCCAAAAGCGTCGCCAAAGATATCTCCAAAGCCACCGCCACTGCCACCGCCAAAGACTTCCCGGAAAATATCGAATGGATCATGGAATCCTCCTCCTGCACCTCCAGTACCGCCTGGGAATCCTCCTCCTTGCTCAAAAGCACGGTGTCCAAAACGATCATAGGCTGCCCGCTTTTCAGGATCACTTAATGCTTCATAGGCTTCACCCAGTTCTTTGAATTTCGCTTCGGCCCCCTTGTCATCCGGATTTTTATCCGGATGATATTTTATAGCCATTTTCCGATATGCTTTTTTAATTTCCGTATCGGACGCATCTTTAGTGACGCCTAGGATTTCATAATAATCGCGTTTTGTAGCCATAGCTGAATCGATGGTTATTTGGATGCTCCGGGAGTCTTGGCTACGATAACGGTGGCCGGGCGGATGAGGCGGTCACCCATTTTGTAGCCCTTGCGGGATTGTTCGATGACAGTGCCATCCGGGTGCTCATGACTTTCTTTGTGCGAAATTGCCTCATGCAGGTTGGGGTCAAATTCGCGGCCCACAGCATCGATTGGTGACATGCCGGATTCTTCAATAAACTTATCGAGCTGACTTTTTACCATTTTCATACCCATGGCAATCGATTTGGCATCACTGGCGGAATCTGCCGCTGCCAAACCCAGTTCAAAGTTGTCAATGACGGGCAGTAATTCTTCCAGCAGTGTCGTGTTGGCGTATTTGACTGCATCTGATTTTTCACGTTCAAGACGTTTGCGATAGTTATCAAATTCAGCCTGCCGGCGGGCGGCTTTTTCCTGGAGCTCCTTGCTTTCGGCCAGAACTTTACTCGCCAGCTTCCAGGTAGATGCATCTACCAGTTCATATTTTGCCTGAGGCGCATGATCTTCGGCTTCGGCATTAGCGGGTTCTGCCGATTCTTTCTGATCTGTATTCATTCGCTTTCTAAACGGGTTCATTATTATGCTCAATGTTTTTTATTAGGAAGCATGGAAATCCAGCTTGCCTTCTTTCTGCCAGATGAGCGAGTTAAGATATAGGGATTGTGAGGTGTGTCAATTTCCGGCTTTGCTATGCAAAAGGAATAAAGTAATGGCGGGTTACGGCCGTAGCAGCAACCAGGCGAATCAGCTGTCCAATTTATGCCGCAGAAATTTTACCACGTCCTGGAATTTAGCTGCATTACGAACGTCTGCATCAATCAGATTTTCATGAGCCTCGAGCATGGTTTGGGCAGAATCTTTCTTATCATCTTCCTGCTCCAGATTATCGAGTAATTCGAAGTCTGAGTCGGTTGATTCGTCGCTACGTGTGACGAGATTCATAACTTTATCCAATCCAAGCGTTTCGAGCAGCTCACGGTTGCGTGCGGAAAGATTAACACATTTGGGGGCCTCCAGTTCTGCCTTTTTCTGCTGCGAGGCCAGACCGGCCAGCACGCCCATGAAAGTGCTATCCATATGTTTGCACTGCTGCAGATCAATTACAAAGCGTATGACCCCGAGATTCCGGCTGGATTCAGCAAATGATTTGATCAGCTTGGCATTTTTGAATGAGCCCTTACCCAGCACACGAACGAATCCGGTTTCATGCTCATGAGCTACCAGGATGGTTGATTCTTCCATAAGGCTCGATTTAAATGATCCGGGGTCTGAAAAAGTCAGCAGCACCTGTGCCCCAAGTATCAGGCGATCTGACTGGGATGGAAGCTGCCACGGGAATAGCATTCGTCGTATTCCGGGTCCAGATACATGGCAAACTGAGCTCCGCCCCGGCGAGCAACCTCGGCCATATGTTTAGATCGTTCATTTTCTGTCATGGGAGTTTTGGTAGCAGCGATGGCCGCAGGATCCACATATTCTACTTTATCAACCCCAATGGCATGAGTGCAGACCTGCGGATAGCTGAGGGCATAACGCACCACGTCATCAACAGTAGTCAGTCCATGCATATGAGCGCGTCTGCTGCCACCGAAACCCTTCATCCCCAAAACGGCAATATTATTCTTCTCACACAGTGGCATCACTTCCTTTTCAAATGGTCGCGAACTGAGTGCTCCAAGTATCGAGACCGGCATCAGGGTGGCATCCCATTCATAACCACCCTCAATGAGGTCTATATGTATCTGAGGCGTTGTGTGTCCGGTAAATCCCACATAACGGATTTTCCCTTGCTGCCTTGCTGTTTCAAGGGCTTCGATGGCACTGTCAGACTCGTATGCCTGCTTGGCAGCATCACCTTTAACGTTGTGGAGCATCCAGAGATCGAGATGGTCTGTCTGCAAGCGGCGCAGCGAATCTTCCAGCATCTTGAGAGCTCCTGCTTTATTGTCCGGGTAAGCCCGGTCGTTATAAGTTGAAAATTTGGTCATCAGGAAGACTTTGTCCCTTTTACCCTTCAAGGCTTTACCCATAATCTCTTCGGATGTTCCGCCGTGGTAGGTCCATGCATTCTCAAAAAAGTTAATACCACGATCAATGGCCCGGTCACAGATCTGGTTCGCGACTTCCTGAGATTCCGCGAATTTCAGAGTATGACCACCGAAGCCAATCACACTGAGCATATCATCATGACGGCCGAACTTGCGCTTGGGCACCGAACCACTTTCGGCAGCGACGGCCTTGGAAGCAAGTAACGGGAGCGTAGCAGCAGCACCGGTGATAGACTTTAGGAAAGAGCGGCGTGAATTATCCATGGCAGTAAGATGCGGCATAACTTGGCGGAGGTCAAGTTTACTGGTTGTCTTGTGAGCCTGTGAAAACCGGCAATTTCGGCTGGAAATTGCCGGTTGCTGGAAGAGAGGATTCTGTTCAGTATTCAGTATTTTCAACAGTAGCTGAAATGGAAGCATCCTGCAGCTCCTCAGCCTCCGCTGAACTCCCGGGGATCAGGTGATACCAGTCAAATTTCCGGGTAACAGTCATGATGATGCCCAGCACGACAAAAACCAGTAGTGAGCCGGTCAGCAAGGCAAGATCTTCTAACTGCAGCAGTGTGTAGATTGTTCCGTAAATGATGCACAGCAATAGCCCGAATCCAGTTGCACGCGAAAGACTGCCCAGGACGTAAGCAACGTAGTAGGTCAGCAAACCAACACATGCTCCGGTGGCAATCAGATAGGCCCAATGGAAGGCAATATGCTCCGAGAGAGAGAGCAGCAGCATAAAAAAGAGCGCTAGCGCGATACCCACCAGACCATACTGTACCGGGTGAATTCTCAATTGCTTTAAAATTTCAAAGAGAAAAAAAACAACAAACGTCAGTGCAACAAAAAGAAAGCCGTATTTCAGGGCCCGTTCGGTGATTTGATAGACATCGACCGGGTTAATCAGCTGGACGCCTATCGCGGTATGAACCAGATCATCGAAATTCTCTGCCTTCGTAGTATTAAATGTCTCTCTGATGTTAGTAGCAAAGTGCGAAATTTCCCAGGTGGATGTAAATCCCTTTTCATTGATCTGGCTGCGGGCAGTGGGATAAGGGCCTACGAAGGACGGGTGAGGCCAGTCAGACTGGTAATGGACGAGGGCGCTACGCCCGACGGGAGCGACTTTGAAGTGGCCCATTCCCTGCAGTTTCAGATCCAGCTGAAAGCGGATCAGTGTTCCCTCAGTATCTGTAGTAAATGTCGGTAGAGTGGCATGGATGCCGGTATCCAGCGTGTTATTCGGACATCCGGGTTCACATCTGAGTGTCTGCCCGTTCCACTCCATTGAGGGCACTGTGCGGATTCCTCTTGGATCGCTGATTCCTATGACTAAATACGGAGGAGTCTGGAATGCTACCCCGTCCTGCTCCAGTAGGTGTTTAACGTCATTGATCTTGAAGCAGCCCGAAAGACGGGTTTCAGCTCGATAGACAGGAAACGTATAGATACCTTTATAGCGTTCCTCGGTGTTAATGTGAGCTGTAATATTCAATTCCTCAGGCGGGAGAAACAAATGGTGCTTTTGAAATATGGTCTTGGTCGTTTCAACACGTTTTTTCTCATTCCATTCCTGCACTGTATAGGCTTTATTATAGGGCACGACTAAAATTGGACCAATCAGTGTCTGACTCTCTGACCAGCTTTGTGCTACAGCCTCCATTGCCTGCCCGCGGTAGGCGGATCGTTCATCCACCAGATTCTTGATCATGCCGAGTGGAATCAGTAAGATCAGCGCGAGGAAGCCAATAGAAGCTATTTTAACCATAAAGTTAACTTTCTCTTTCATCTATCTCCTTGGTTCATTCAGATAGCAGAGTAAACGGGTAATGAGAACGCATGATGAACCATCTTTGAAATAATGATGAAATATTTGTTAAAGCAGCTGTCCAATCAGCAGGATATGTTCATTCTCCTGGATCAGGCAGGTAAAAACTGTTTTCAGATGTGCCAATTCGGTGTTGCATGCCATCACTACAAGCAAAGGTTTGTTGTATAGAATGAAAAGTAAACGGAACATTCCACTGGGACGACTCATCGGTTATGGAGTGTTGGCTTTGGTGCTGGCGCTGTGGATAGCGTTGATGATGTTCCGTTACTTCGGTTTGCCAGATCAGATTGGTGACCGGCTGGCGCAGGAGCTGAACCAGCGTGGTATCTCGCTGCAATTTGAGCGACTGTATCTGGATCCGCTATTGCGTGTCGTAGCGGTTGACGTTGTGGTTTCCCAGCAAGGTCCTGAGACGGTCAATCGAGTATCGTTCGAGCGGTTACGATTTGAATTCAACTGGATCTCGTGGTGGCGTGGGGACCCGTTCCTGGAGCGTGCCAGTCTGAACGGAGGAAGCTTGGTTTTTCCATTGGATCAAGAAAGCAAGATTTCCATCTCTGATGTCAGGGCGGACGTGCGAATCGGGGACCGTCAACTTTTTGTGGAAGATGTGCAAGGGAAAATTCTAAACCTGCAGCTGATAGCCAAAGGGTCAATCATCCTGCGAGGTTACCAGGCACCGGAGCCCAAACCTCCCAGCCAGGACCAGGGGGCACAGCGGGCTCGCCTGTGGCGGCAGATTGAAGCAATTGCCTCCGAATTTACGGGAACCAATCCGCTGTTGGTTGATATCGAAGGGAGCCTGCCACTTTCAGAAATGGAAAGCTCAGAGCTTAAAGTCAGTATCTCCGGTGCTGACCAGATTTTCCGCGGAGTGTTTTGCGATGAAGTATTTATCGAAGCGGAATACCAGGATCAACGCACACGGCTTGACGGAGAAATGAAGTTTTTGCGGGGAGCGCTGGAGTTTGAGGGACGCTGGGATCCTGCTGAGCCGAAGGCAGAAGTTCTTTTTTATTCGAATGTGGATTTTTCCCTCTTGGCACCGGCTGCACCAGCTCCGTTCAATACGTTTTTGCAGGACGTAAATTTTACCAAGTTGCCGCAAAATCAGGGTAAAGTTCGCTTCGACTGGTCAGGAAAGTTCAAGTTTCATCTCATCACTCGCTCCACATGGGAAGATTTCTCAGTGCAGGGCGTGCCCTTTAAACGGTTGTATTTTCCGCTCTCATTTGATGGAGAGCGGTTGATGATATCTCAGTTGGAAATGGAGAATGACAGTGGGCGTGCCACCTTAGACTTCTTTTTCAATGGTGAAGATGAAGTCAAAGGCAGGCTGGCCAGCACCCTAATTCCAACCAGTCTGCAGAATTTATTCGGGCCGGGCTTGCAGCCGTTTTTTAACAGTTTGCGTTTTGATGCCGCAGGGCCGGTGATAGACTGCAAAATTGAAGGCACAGCGCTGGATATCGAGAAGATCAAGCTTAGCGGACAGCTGGATGCTGGAGATTTCGGCTACAAAGGTGTCGATTTGAAACATGTGAAAACTTCTTTCACATTTTCTGAGTATGCACTGCACTTGCCAGATCTGGTGGTAACGCGGGAAGAGGGACAGGGTAGTGGTAATGTGTGGCATAACGTCAAGACACGCGAAGTCGTGTTGAAGGATATTCAGTCACAACTGGATCTCAGAAAGACCGCCCGTATCATTGGCAACAAAATGGAGGAATATGCTGCACCGTATATGTTCTTTGACGCACCTGTTGCCACAGCTGAAGGGAACATCTTTCTGGAAGAACCGCAAAAAAACGACCTGAAAGTCACGATCCAGTCTGAAAAGGGTATGCAATATGAGTTTCTGGGCAAGTTGATCACGCTGAGCCGGTTGGATGCAGATCTGATTTTTAAGGGAGAAACATTGCAGATTACTCCGCACCAGCCGATAGGTTTGTTTGACGGGACACTAACCGGAAAGCTGAATCTTGAATTAGTTCACAAAACTCCCTACCGCGCAGAGCTGACAATGGTTCAATGTGACTTCGGCAAACTGATGAAAACTTTTTTCGGCAACAAGGAGGTTTCCGGCACCTTGGATGTTCAGACCACCTTGAGTGGAGAACTGGCCGACTTGAGCAGCATGAATGGCAAGGGCGAACTCGTGATCACGGATGGAGTGCTGTATGAAATACCGGTCTTTGGAACGTTCTCAGATGTTTTGAACAATCTTTCTGATGGTCTGGGATATAGCAAGGCTGATAAGGCGAAATCCGACTTCCAAATCAAGCAAGGAGTGTTGGACATGACTAAAATTGATGTCTATTCAACGGCTTTCGCACTGATCGGAAACGGGACTTACGACATGGTGGAAGACGATGTTAGCATGAACATGCGTGTCAACATGCGTGGTGTGCTCGGGTTACCGCTTTTCTTGATTTCCAAGTTGTTTGAATATCGTGGGACGGGTTCGCTTAATGATACTAGATGGGAACCAAAGACATTTAATTGACGCTGCGTTCGAGGGCGTATTTTTAAATTCAGCGGACAGAAAATGCACAAGCGGCTCCGGTTTCAGTACTTTAGAGGAGTAAGATATCTCGATGGTTAGAGTGTTTTTTTGTTTAAAGGGACACTTGGGGAATAGTCTTTGACCAGAAGTCACCGACATTCTTTTCGCTATACTCAAGCTAAACAAATTAGAAATATGTGTTACCTGTCCCGACCACGAAGGGTGTCGGGACAACCTTTTCTCATCCTGCATGTTCCCGATGACAGGGTGAGAAAAGGTCGCAGGTCCGTGCGGCTCAGTTAGATTTCAAATTACTTTAGCTTGAACTCGCTTAGCCGAGTCAAAGTATATACCGACACCCGGTGTGGTCGGTATTAATTGGCAGTATTGTTCCGGCCAGTGTGGCAAGTGAATTAGTATGCGCTCTGGAACAATAGAGATACGTGACATCGGTTATCATTACAGATGGGCCGAGCTGCTTATCCCTGAAAATGTATGTCAGAATGGATGGCATTCTGATACGGGGCTGCAGCTTTTTGTGAGATGATTGCTGCAGCAAAAGACGGCGTTGAGAATAGTAGAGTTAGCGTATTCTACAGTTCTGAAAGTTGCCGTTTGGCTTCGAAGGCAACAATGGCAGCAGAGGTGGCGAGATTAAGGCTGCGTGCATGGGGTTGACTCATGGGAATAGTCAGGCATTGATAGGGATATTGTTGTAGCAGTGATTCAGGCAGGCCTTTGGTTTCACGTCCGAAAATCAAGGTATCGCCGGGTTCGTATTTTACTTTGCAGTAATTCTTTTCCGCTTTTGTAGTCAGTAGAAAAAAGCGCCGCTCTTGCTTGAGCAGAAAACTGAAATAGTCTTGTCGTGAATCCCAGATGGCATGATCGAGATACTGCCAGTAGTCCATGCCGGCTCGTTTCAGATGCTTTTGATCCAGCGAAAATCCCAGTGGCCCGACCAGGTCCAAATGAAATCCGCAGGCAGCGCAGAAGCGAGCTATATTACCGGTATTAGGTGGAATCTCCGGTTCAATAAGTGCAATATTCAGCTGAGAGGTCATAAAAAAGTCCTAAATCAAAACTGCATGCGGATCTCAAGGAACAGATATTTCATCTTTATCTTTTATGGAGCTAATAGAAGACTTTGACGAGATATAGTCCATGAGCCGGGGCTGGGGGAGGCGCGCTGGAACGGTTGCGGGCTGTCAGGATGGTATGAATCTCAGCGGGGGTTAATCGTCCATCGCCCGCCCGAACGATGGCACCGGTCAAGTTGCGCACCATGCGATAGAGAAAGCCATCTCCGTGAAATTTTAACGTGATCCGTGGCCCTTGTTTAACAAAGCGGATGTTATGGATGGTACGGACAGTGTTTTCACGTTCGTAGCCGGGGTTACTGGCGAAGGAGGCAAAGTCGTGCCGGCCCAGAAAGTGCTCTGCAGCCTCTCGCATCATTGCCAGGTTGAGCTGGCGCCGCATTTGCCAGGAGCGTCCTAGTTCCATCGGATCGTGCATCTCGCGACAGAAAAGCTGGTAGTGATAGGTTTTGCCAACAGCTGAAAAACGGGAGTGAAAGTCGGCAGGCACCCGGATAGCCTGCAGGATACGGATGTCATCCGGCAGATTGGCATTCAAGGCATTCCGTAAGATGCCACGTTCTCTGAATTTGGCAGGTGCTGTAAAATGCGCAACCTGTCCCAGTGCATGCACGCCGGTGTCAGTGCGTCCGGCGGAGTGGATAGTGATGCGGTCTGTTCCGCCCCACATTCTGGTCAGGGTAGTTTCAATGGTTTCCTGAATGGAGATCTGATCCGGCTGCCGTTGCCAGCCGCAGTAGCGGGCACCATGGTAGGCGATGGTCAGTTTGTAATTCTGAGTTTTTGACATTGGGAAGGAAGCTGCAGCTTGTAGTGTAACCGTGTTGTTAAAAAACAATACTGACCGGATTGATTTTAACTCGGCACAACTTAAGGAAATGGCAGCAAATCAAGACAAATCTCCGGACATGAGTGCTAAGGATAATCAAAAAAATAGCTGAATCCTACCATACCACCCAAAGCATTGATGCCGAGGTTGCGGTCAGCCAGTCCAGCATTGGAGATATGGTGATACATGAACTCGGCATCCAGACTCCATTGCGGGTCTATCAGGTAGCGCAAGCCGGCGGATGCCTGTGGAGTGAATTCCAGTTCCTGGCCAATGGCGCGCTGCGACTGATCTTCATAAGCGTCATTAAAGATCAGTCCTCCTCCCAACTGCAGGTAGGGAATAAACCTCCACTCCGGCTGGGTGAAGTTGTAACGAAGATGAATTGATGTACCAAACAGGTATGAACCCGCACCCTGGAAAACGGCACTGCCGGAGAGTTCGCCGATAAGTTCAACGGCACCATCCAGTGGATGGCTGTTCCAGCTTGGTGCATTTAACAGGTAGCCGACGCGCAGGTTGTGCATGGTATAATGAAAGCGGTCTGTGTCCGGACCGATGCCCACAGGTGATGCCAGTGCACCGTTTACCTGTTGCAGCGAAAAACCTCCGGCATGAAATACATGTCGGGCAGAGTAATCGCGTGGCTGAGTATCGGCACGGAAGGGCACCGTATTCTGCGCTAGCACGGTGTAGCTGATGCAGAAGATGAGGAAGGTCAGCCAACTGTAGAGCTTCAATAAACCCACAAGCTTTCTTATAGCTGAAGCTTACTTGTGATTCCACACAAAATGACTTGCTACGGTATAGAAAAGCGACTTCGGTGATGGTTCATAGGTTGAGGATAAGCTGACAACTCTATGATAAGCCACTCTACGGACTGCGGTCTTTGAAACTGAGGTGTTCCAGATACGTTTGGAGGATGATCTGAGCAGCCGCACTGTCGATCAGTTTTTTTTGTTGCCTGGCGGATTTTCCGCCGGTTCGAAGTGCTTTGGCTGCCTGGACAGTGCTGAGACGTTCATCAAAAGATTCAACGGGGATGGTCAGGGATTCCTCCAGTCTGGAAGCAAATTGCCGGGCGGCTTCGGACGATGGGCCGTAGCTGCCATCCATGTTGCGTGGTATGCCGACTACAATCTGCTCGACCTCATGTTCGCGAGTTAAAGCTTTCAAGGCACCGAGGAATTTACGAAAGGGTTGTAGCTGCAGAACGGTATAGGGCGTTGCCATGCTGCCAGTGGGGTCGCTCAGTGCCACACCTACACGTGCTTTCCCGTAATCAAGACCCATGAAACGGCTCATATTGTCAACTTCTGCTACGAATGGCGTTTACCATGGGTTTGATAAAGCTGGAAAGATTTTCCTCAAGCTCGGGCGTATCGCCCCATTTGCCAATACGGTCCACAATAGCGCTACCAACGACCACACCATCGGCAAAGCGGGAAACAGCCGCGGCCTGTTCCGGATTGGAAATGCCGAAACCCACACAAATGGGAAGGTCCGTAGCAGCGCGGATGGTATGCAGTTGTGCTTCAATATTAGCAGGCAGGGAGTCCTGCATGCCGGTGACGCCTTCACGGGAGACGTAATAAATGAATCCTGAACTGCTTTTAACAATTTCGGCCATACGTTTACCGGGCGTCGTCGGAGCAATCAGGGAGATGCGCAGCAGTGACGGTGGCAGGTTCCATTCGGACTCAACTTCCTCAGGCGGTAGATCCAGGACCAGCACCCCATCTACGCCAGCAGCGACTGCGTCTTGCGCAAACCGGTCTACGCCATATTTGAATACTGGATTATAGTAAGTGAACAGCACAATGGGAACCCGCGTGCGGGAACGAACGTCTTTGACCATAGCCAGGACTTTAGCCAAGGTGGTACCCGCTTTCAGAGCACGCTGAGATCCGAGCTGGTTGACTACTCCGTCTGCCAGCGGATCGGAAAAGGGAATACCGAGTTCTATCACACTAACGTCCGCCCGATCCAGTTGCTCGATCATTTGCGCCGTGCGGCCAAGGTTAGGGTCGCCAGCTACCAGATAGGCTACAAAAGCCTTATCACCGGAGGCTTTTAAATCACGGAATTTCTGTTTGATTCGATTCATGAAAGAAAATGATCAGCAACCACGCTCATACCCTTGAAGGTGAGGTCGGGATCATGGATGTCAAAGAGGTCAGCCTCATGTTCAAAGAGACTACTGTCACCTCCGGTAGCAATGATAGCAAGACGTTTTGCGTGTAGTTCCGCTTTGATTTCCCGTAAAATCTCTTTGACCAGACCGCGATATCCGTAGTAAGCGCCAGAGCGTATCGCGTTGCGAGTGCTTTTTCCGACCACTCCGTCGGGTCTGGATATTTTGACCCGCGGCAGCAGCGCGGTCCGCTCAGCCAGATAATCCTGAAATACGCGTATGCCGGGCGTTATCACTCCACCGAGATACTCCCCCTGAGGAGAGATGATATCAAAAGTCACTGCGGTTCCGTAATCAATCACCACAGCTGGAACTGAATAAAAAGCATGAACTGCCGCTGCATTGGCCAGGCGGTCGGCACCAATACTAGACGGGTGGGGAAAGTCGATCTGGATACCCCACGGACTCCGATAGTTAAGATAGTGAGACGGAATTCTGGCTGGAACTTTGATTTGACTGTCTACTTTGGGAACCACGCTGGAAATGAGGATTTGCTGTGCCTTGGCCCGTGTAATCCAATAGTTAAAATCGGCCCGTTTGATCCGGCTGGAGGCAATACGGCCTAAGGGCTTGAGTTTATTTCCATTCCAAATGGCAGCTTTGCTAAAACTGTTGTTAATATTGATCAGCAGAGAAGTGGCCACGGTCGACAGTCTACATCTCAGGTGCCTGAACCGGCTGGTCGCTGGCACAACGGAATCCGAGCCAGGGCTTGCGGGTATAGAGCGGATAGTTGATTCGTTTCTGATTGCTCATCAGCAGTTCTGAGCCGAAATTTCCACCCCGTTGGGCACCAGCATATTCATCCTCCAGCGGCCCCAGTTCCGGACTGATCGCAACCCATTCCGTCACGTTGCCTGCCATATTCTTAACTCCGAAGGGACTCACATCGGTTTTGCTGTGCTCATTGACGTTCGCAATACCACGGAAACCGTCCAGTCCTCCCGGGGATTCGGCGTAGGCTGATTTTTGACGGTCAGCACCGGTATTAGCCATCTTAAGGTCCGGTTTGTTCCCCCAAGGAAGTTTGAAATTCTTATCGCCTGCCGCTGCACGCGCCCATTCCAGTTCTGTCGGGAGGCGTTTACCGGCCCATTTAGCGTATGCATAAGCGTCTGCATATTCGATGTTGAAGATCGGGGTATCGCGGTTAATTCGCTCGGCCAATGCAGGGTAGGGGCGCTTGCGCCTGACTGCTTCAATCATAGCTTTCCAGTCTTGCGGAATGAAATTCTTCTTATCGTCATCATGGTAGTCGGGCGGCATCAGCCGTTTGATCATGTCAGTATTACCAGTTGTGGCTTTGAGAAACACTTCATATTGACCGATGGTGATTTCGTATTCGTCCATATAGAATTCGTCAATCAGTTCCATCTGTTTCGTTTTGGGATTGTAGGTCGGGCCTGCTGTGATTTTGAGCTGCTCACTGAAATTAGTTCCGGGGTGAACAATCACATATGTATTCATGAGATAAATAATAACAAAGATGAGCAGGACAGTGGCCGAGCAACCGCCGATTGTCAGCCAGATCCAGTAAGACTTTCTGGCTTTAACAATTTCCTGCTGTGCTTTTTTGGCCTGTGCGCGCTCAGGCACCAGTTTGACAGGCGCCAGGTCGACATCAATCTGGTTGGCTGTTTGAATGACAGTGTTCAGATCGGCTTCCGCGCTTTTCATTTGTGCCAGTAAAGCTTCCAGTCGACCATCCGTGTCGGAGTCAGGGTCAATAAAGGACTCGATGATTTCAGCTAGCAGTTTTACTTCCTCCGTCTCATCGGGTGTAATACTGTCAGCTGGCAGGGCAGTATTGTGGATCTTAATAACCCCATTTTCCGAGAGTGTGATGTGTTTTGCCTTAATGCGTGGGTGTGGAATCTGGTTGTCGTTCAAGTGCTTCAAGGCTCCGGCAGTGGTATGCAGAATCTTAGCCAGCAGTCGGTCATCAAAGGTGGATCCATTCAGGTAGAATTGAAACAAGCTAGGTCCTGCCACTGGTTCCTGGGATAAAACCAGACGTCCCAGCACAGATGTCTCTTCATAGATCGCATAAATGTAAGGAGAAGAGTTGCCGGCCTGCGCTGCAGATACCGCCTTGAATTCCTGTTCAGCTTCTTCATCGGCATGTGCGTAGGGAACCGTAAGAAAGACTTCGCGTTTGATAGCTGGCTGCACCGCATCGTAAATCTGTCCCGCTTGTGACTGACCGGCAAAATCGCGGATCTGAAACGGACCGAAATGCTGGCCGCGCAAGTCTTCGGTGAAAGAGTTAAAAATATCAACAATTTTCTGGGTATCTTCAAAGCCCTGCACGTGGGGGGCCGGGAAGTCACGAGGCAGGAAATCGGCAACCGGACCGGAACTGATCACAACAAAAGCGCCACGCGGATAAACTAACATTAAACTAAGAATAATGTCAGATCCGTCAGCGCCGTCCCAGAAGAGCTCGGAAAAGACAATAAACCGGTCTTCCATGGCTGCAACGGCAGCATAGTACTGCTCAAGCGTGTGAACGGACTGAATACTGATATTGAAAGGGTAGGTCTTTAGCAGGGAATCCAGGTAAGCGGTGGTTGCTTCGTCCGGGAATGCGAGAATGACAGGAATGTTGTTATCAGACATCAGGCTAGTGCGGCGTGCTCATAGAATTTTTCCGAACGCCTGTAGTGAGTTTACGTCCTGAATGTTCTGAGACAAGGTGAAAAGGAACGTAATCCCCGGCGGCTGGTGTTACTGGCTAGAGTAGCTCTTCAGGCAGGTGGGGCAGCAGTTTTTTGATGTTCTGGACTTGATCCTGATGACAGACCAGCACCGCATCCGCCGTTTCGACTATAACCAGATCCTGAACTCCGCAAACAGCGATATGGCGTCCGGAAGAAAAGACAATGTTATTTCCCGCATCCAGAGTGGTGGCATGGCCTCGAATTGCATTGTGCTGATCGTCACGATTCAGGTGTGCCGGTAAAGCTGTCCAGGCGCCAACATCGTCCCAGTCGAAAGTGGCCTTGGCGGCTTCTACTGCAGTGGCTTTTTCCATGATGGCGTAGTCAACCGATATCTTCGGCAGGGTAACGAATTTTTCCTGTAAATACCTATCGGGATTTCCTGACGGAAAATCACGCACGAAAGCGGACAGTTCCGGAGTATACTGATCCGCAATCTCTAAAAAGGCCTGCGCACTCCAGGCAAACATGCCAGCATTCCAGGCAAAGTTTCCGGCAGCTAGGTAGGATTCGGCCGTCATCAGGTCGGGTTTCTCTACGAAACGGTTAACCTTGTAGATGTCAGTGCCCGCTCGACCAGTCAAAGTCTTGTCACTAAGTTCGAGATAACCGAAACCAGTGGAGGGATACATGGGATCGATGGCCAAGGTGAGTAAAGACTGGCCTGCTGAAGCGCGTGCGGCAACATCTGAGAGATTTTGCTGGTATGCATCAACATGGGTGATGAGTTGGTCGGCAGGCAGCAGGATGACGGTGGCTGCAGGATCCTGACGGTAGGCCAGCGCGGTAGCCAGGGCAGCGGCGGGAGCGGTATCTCGTTTGGCAGGTTCAGCGACTATTTGGCAGACAGGAAAATCCGGGAGCACCTCTTGTGTGGGTTCGACCTGCAGCTGGTTGGTTAAAATGAATAGCTGTTCAGCAGGCACCATGGATTTGACCCGGTTGACGGTCTCACCCAGCAAAGATTCATCAGAGAACAGGCGCAGCAACTGCTTGGGAGTGTTTTTGCGGCTGAGAGGCCAGAAGCGTTCACCGCTGCCGCCGGCCATAATGAAGATAAACGAATTGTCAGGTAATCGCATTCTGTAACGATGTTGGAATAACGTAAAAATTCAATATCTGTATTTGGAAATCCTCTGTTGTATGGTGGGTGTCGCTCTGGCAACGTGAAAGAACCATGCAGAATCGCAACTTCAAAATATTTCTGTTCGGTGTGCCGATTTTTCTGACAGTAGTAATGGTGGTCAGCGCGGTCTTGAGTCCTCCTGTGTTTTATCTGGTAGAGGGGCTGGCACCGGACCGCTGGCCGTTTAAGCGAGTCTTCAATCGCGTGCTGATGGTGGCAGCCGTGTTGTGTCTGGTTCCCTGGCTGAAATTGCTGAATGCTTATTCCTGGGATGTGTTGGGATTGCGACTCAGTCGTGGCTGGTGGAGAGGGCTGTATTATGGCTGGATGATTGGTGTTCTGCAGGTTGTCATATTGGGAGGTGTGCATTTGCTCTTTGGCGCCCGGGTCTGGAACTGGGAACTGGAACCGGGCAGCTTTATGGGTTATGTCGCCTCAGGCATAGCTGTAGGGTTAATCGAAGAGTTTATTTTCCGTGGCGGTCTGTGTCTTTCCTTGCGTGAGCTGCCGCAACGTGCACTGATTATTGTTATCGTCTTAGGATCCACGTTTTTTGCACTGGTGCATTTCCCGCATGCTGAACATCTGCCGGGCTCGGTTACTGCAATGAGTGGCTGGGTGATGTGGGGAGACTTGGGAAGGCAGTTTCTTGACCCTGCGGACGTCATCCAACGCTGGTGCGGTCTGTGGCTGGCAGGAATCTGCCTGTGTGTTGCAGCCATTCGCACGGGCAGCCTGTGGTTGCCCATCGGAATTCATGCTGGATGGGTATGCGGAATCAAGAGTAACAATCAAATGAGCGACGCCACGGCCGAGGCAACAGGCATTTTGTGGGGAGGACATCCGTTGGATGGAGTGGTAGCGTGGGTTTTCCTTTTAATTTTGTTAGTCTGGCTGCTGAAGGGAAAGGTGCCTCGTGTGGAATACTCTACTTGATCTGGTTTACCCGAAAGATGCAGATCCGGTCGCTTGCCGGAGGATCGAGTTTCCGTATTGCAATCTGTGCGGTGAACCGACTTTTGGTGAAATTACTGACAACTACAGCTGCTCGAATTGCTCCGGACGCACCTGGCATATCCGCAAGGCGAGAGCTGCCTATCGCGCCGAGGCAGACGTGCTTGATTGGATCCACCTCTGTAAATACCGCAGTCACTGGTATCGGAATCCTCAATTGGGCACATGGCTGGTGGAAGGATATGAAACATTCTATGCATCGGAGGAATTTGAGGCAATTGTGCCAGTGCCACTGCACTGGAAACGATTTTGGAAGCGTGGTTTTAATCAGGCCCGCGAATTGTCATTATATCTGTCGCGACATTGCAAAGTTCCGGTCCGTGATGTTTTACAACGCCAGCGGAATACGACGGTACAGGCATCTCTCAGCCGTAAAGCACGAATGAAGAATTGTCGCAACGCTTTCATAATGAAAAAGAGGGCGTTTGACGTCAGTGGGATGCGGTTGCTATTAATAGATGACGTGTTTACAACCGGAGCAACGGTCAATGCATGCGCCAGGCAGCTGAAACAGCAGGGCGGAGCTCGCGATGTATGCGTATTAACCGTGGCACGTGGAGGGTATTTTTAAACCATGAACGTTATGAATAAAAATTTTGGAAAACCAAAATCGGTGGGTGAGAATTCGCGCCGCACGAAAAAACGCGAAATTCCAGAGGGCCTGTGGACCAAGTGCCCGTACTGCAGTGAGGTGCTCTTTCATAAAGAGCTGGAAGCGAACCTGCGCACTTGTCCTCATTGCGAGCATCATATGCATATCAGTTCCTACGACCGTATCTTTGCTTTATGTGATGAAGGATCTTTCCGCGAATTTGATGCCGACATGCAGGCGGTGGACAAGCTCAAATTCAAGGCGCTGAAGAGTTATGATGAAAAAATCAAGCGGTATCGGAAACTGACGGGATTAAATGACAGTGTAATATCCGGCACAGGTCATTTGGACGGACAACTCTGTTCCTTTGCGCTGATGGATTTCCGCTTTGCTGCAGGAAGTATGGGTGCTGTAGCTGGTGAGAAAATCACCCGTGCGATCGAGGAAGGACTGAAGAAAAAATGCCCGGTTGTTGTTTTCTGCGCCTCGGGCGGCGCCCGTATGGAAGAAGGAATCTTCAGTCTCATGCAGATGGCGAAGACCAGTGCCGCGCTGGCTCGGCTTAAAGATGAAAATATCCCTTATATTTCTGTCCTGACTAATCCTACGACCGGTGGGGTGACGGCCAGCTTTGCAACACTGGGAGACTTGATTCTGGCAGAACCTAAGGCAATGATCGGTTTTGCCGGACCGCGTGTCATTAAGGAAACGACACGCCAGGATCTGCCGGAAGGTTTTCAAACTGCGGAGTTTTTGCTTGATCATGGTTTGATCGACCGGATTGTGCCACGCCAGCAAATGCGTCAGATGCTGATTGATGTGTTGAAATATCTGCGTAACTGAGCTGTATATTTCTGGGGTTGCAATAATGCAGGAACTTGGGGAGGCAGTTCACTTTCTCTATGGCTTGCGCCAGTCCGGTGTTAAGCTGGGCTTGGAAAACATGCGCAGGTTATGCGCTCTGTATGACAATCCGCACCTAGGTTATCCGGTAATTCACATCGCAGGTACCAACGGTAAAGGTTCGGTAGTTGCCATGCTTGAATCTGTCTGCTGTTCTGCAGGTATCCGATGCGCAGCATTTACCTCTCCTCACCTGCAGGTCTTTAACGAGCGTTTGCGTGTGAACGGGATTCCCATTACTGATGCCGAACTGGTGGATGAGGTCAGCGAACTTCGGGGCCGCCTGCAAAAATTGCGCCAGCAGGGACATGAGTGCACCTTTTTTGAAGCTACCAATGCAATGGCTTTTTCCTATTTCAGCAAAGCTGGTGTTGAGCTGGCACTGGTCGAGGCAGGCCTGGGTGGCAGGTTGGATTCAACAAACGTGGTAGATCCCATGATTTCGGTGATTACGTCGATCGGACTGGATCACCAGTCTATGTTGGGAGATACACTTGAAAAAATTGCAGCGGAAAAAGCAGGGATCATCAAGCCCGGCAGGCCGGTGGTTGCGGGTGAGATGACGGCCTCCTGTTTCGAGGTCATTGAAGCTAAAGCTTTGAGCGGTTCGTCACCGCTGATCCGCCCCCAAAAGTGGTTGAATCGGAGCACTGATTTCACATCAATGACTCGCTGGATTGAGCGAGAGGAGACCAGGCTGGAAATTAATCTGCCGGCCGCAGCACAAATCCGGAATGCGGCAACTGCATATTGCGTTATCGAATGGATGCAGGGGCATGGCTGGCAAATTGAAGCTTCGGATCTGAGGTGGGGATTTCAAAATATTCGATGGCCCGCTCGTTTTCAGCGTATTCACAGGAACCCAGATATTATTCTGGACGGAGCGCATAATGCAGCTGCTGTGGCGGATTTGCATCAGACCTGGAGAGAATTCTACGCGAACGGTCCGGAAACGATTGCATTGGGATGTCTGAAGGAAAAGCTTACACCCGAGTTTGCCGGAAATCTTGTGCGGCTGGTTTCTAACGCTCATACTGTCATCCACTTGCCGGTTGAAGATAAACGGTCAGCTTCCTGCCAGGACATCCAAAAAGCCCTGGGTAGTCACATTCAAATAAATATTCGATCAGCAGGGATTCATGCTGTTCTGGATCAGTTCGTCAATAGTCCTTCCGACCGGCGATTTCTCATTTTCGGATCACTCTATCTGGCTGGTCAAGTGCTGTCGCACATCGATCACGAAGATTTTCAACCGGAGCTGAATGGATGAAGCTGGACACCAGCTGGGCCATTTTTTTTGATGCTGGCCACACGCTGTTACATCCGAACGTTTCGATAGGTGCAGTTTATGCGGAGATAGCATGTCGCTACGGTGTAGCAGCAGATGCGGAACAGCTGGATACGGGATTCCGTGTTGCATGGAGCCAAATGAAGATACGCTCTGGAAAAGAGAAGATACCCAATGAGAAAGAGTGGTGGAAAGTGGTTGTTCAGCGAAGCTGGATTGACTTGGAGTGTTTCCAGGATCTGCCTTTTGACGATTATTTTGAAGCGGTTTACAGCGAGTTTGCCAGACCGGAATTATGGAGTCTGTATCCGGATGTGAGGAACTTGCTTGACTGGCTGTGCCATCGCAATATTTGCTGTGGAATCTTATCCAACTGGGATGAACGCCTCCGTCACATACTGGCAGGACATGCCATCGACGACTGTTTTGATCCCATTATAATTTCCGGAGAGCAACAAGTTCACAAGCCTGACTTGGAGATCTTTGCCATTGCAGAGCAACAGACATCAGCAAATATATATAATTATGTGTTAGTGGGTGATGATCCCGATTGTGACCGGCTCGGTGCTGAAAATGCAGGCTGGAGCTTCTACCACGTGAATCGACCGCAGCAGGATCTAACGGATTTTTTGATGTTGCTGAAGGCTGCTTATAAAGACTAAGTCTCATGTAAGGCAGCGATTGGTAAGCTGTTGAGACGCGGTCTTAATAAAACGCAATTTTTAATAAGCCTTGCTTTAGCAGATTGAAACTTTTCTTATAATTTAAGCATCTGATTCCCGATTGCTTTGACATAAAAAATGCTCGTAATAGGTTTAATGAAATAAGTTTATGTCGTAAGCAACCCATTGCATGAAAAAATTTTTTCAATTCGCAACCTCCACTTTAGGTCGTAAGTACATAATGGGAATTACTGGCTTCGGCCTCGTGGGTTTCATCGTTGTTCACATGTTGGGAAACCTGCAGATTTTTCTAGGCCAGGATACCTTAAACCAGTATGCGGTGTTACTTAAATCAAGTGCCGAGGTCTTGTGGGGTTTCCGCCTTGGTTTGCTAGCCCTGATTGCGCTGCACATTGCAGCTGCCGTTTCTTTGGTGATAGACAACCGTAAGGCACGACCTGTTGGCTATGAGGGGGAATCCACGGTCCAGGCCAGCTATGCATCCCGCACCATGAAATATAGCGGTGTTATTGTTTTGGCTTTTGCGATTTATCACATTATGCACTTTACTGCGAAAGTGACTCACCCGGATTACCACGAAATGAAAGCGCCGCTGGATGATAAGATGGTGCCCGATGTTTATGGCATGGTGGTTCATGGTTTTTCCAATCCATGGATTTCATTGTTTTATATTGTGTCGGTAGGATTGCTTTGCATGCATTTGAGTCACGGTGTCTCCAGTATGTTTCAGTCGCTCGGTCTGATGACCCGTAACAACGAGGGACTGCTCAAACTCAGTGCTAAAGGTCTTTCTGCGGGCATCTTTCTGGGAATGAGCTCTGTTCCTGTGGCTGTCTTGCTCAACATTGTTAACTAAATCAATCTGTCCAATTACTATGAACCTCGACTCCAAAATTCCAGCAGGCCCCATGGCTGATAAATGGACCAACTACAAACGGGACATGAAGCTGGTAAATCCTGCTAACAAACGAAAGTATAATATCATTGTGGTTGGCAGTGGCCTGGCAGGCGCTTCAGCTGCTGCTACTCTGGGCGAACTGGGCTACAATGTAGATTGCTTTTGTTTTCAGGACAGCCCGCGTCGGGCGCACAGTATTGCCGCTCAGGGTGGCATCAATGCGGCTAAAAACTATAAAAACGACGGTGACAGCGTGCATCGTCTTTTTTATGACACGGTCAAAGGTGGGGACTTCCGTGCACGCGAGGCCAATGTGCATCGCCTGGCTGAAGTCAGCGTGAATATCATTGACCAGTGTGTCGCACAGGGCGTTCCGTTTGCGCGAGAATATGGCGGATTGTTGGATAACCGCTCATTCGGCGGTGCCCAGGTATCGCGGACATTTTATGCGCGCGGACAGACCGGTCAGCAGTTGTTGCTGGGTGCTTATTCGGCATTGAACCGCCAGATTGATGCCGGACAGGTTACGATGTATACGCGTAGTGAGATGTTAGACTTAGTGGTAATTGATGGGGAGGCGCGTGGAATCATCGTGCGCAATCTGGTAACTGGCAGAATTACACGACATGCTGCCCACGCGGTTATTCTAGCTACGGGTGGTTATGGCAACGTATGGAATCTTTCCACCTATGCGCGTGGATCGAATGTTACTGCCGCATGGCGCGCGCACCGCAGAGGAGCGCTGTTTGCCAATCCCTGTTATGCACAGATTCACCCGACGTGTATTCCGGTGTCCGGTGATTACCAGTCGAAGCTGACGCTCATGTCGGAATCACTGCGTAATGATGGTCGAGTCTGGGTCCCGAAAGCACAGGAGGTATCCGAAAAACTGCGTAAGAAGGAGATGCATCCAAAGGAAGTTGCCGAAGAGGATCGCGACTACTATCTGGAACGCAAATATCCGAGTTTTGGAAATCTGGCCCCACGCGATATTTCGTCACGGGCTGCCAAAGAGGCATGCGATGATGGTCGTGGTGTCGCGCCAACGGGATTGGGCGTTTATCTTGATTTTGCGGATGCAATTGAGCGACTCGGCAAAGACAAGGTAGCTGAACGTTACGGGAATCTTTTTGATATGTATCATGAGATTACCGGCGAAAGTGCATATGAAACGCCGATGATGATCTATCCCGCTATTCACTATACCATGGGTGGATTGTGGGTGGACTACGATCTGATGAGTAATATTCCCGGATTGTTTGTTATGGGAGAAGCCAACTTTTCAGATCATGGAGCAAACCGTCTTGGTGCCAGTGCATTAATGCAGGGACTGGCCGACGGATATTTTGTGATTCCACATACGCTGGGTAATTACATTGGTGCTAACAATCCGAAGACCGTTACAACCGATGAACCGGAATTTGATGAGGTGGAAAAAGAAGTGCATGAGAGAATTGAAAGGTTGCTCAGCATCAATGGCGAGCGTACTGTAAATTCTTTGCATCGCGAACTGGGTCAGTTGATGTGGGATTATTGCGGAATGGAACGCCGCAAGGAGGGGCTGGAAAAAGTCATTCAACTTATTCCCAAGCTCAGGCAGGAATTTTGGAATAATGTGAACGTTCCCGGTGAGTGCGATAATCTGAACCAGTCGCTGGAACGTGCTGGTCGCGTAGCTGACTTCTTGGAGCTGGGAGAACTGATCGCACGCGATGCACTTAACCGTGAAGAATCCTGTGGCGGGCATTTCCGGGGTGAATACCAGACCGATGATGGAGAAGCGATGCGGAACGATGATGACTATGCTTACGTGGCAGCCTGGGAATGGATGGGAGAAAATATTCCGCATGTGATGCACAAAGAGTCGCTGGAATACGAAGAAATCAAGATGCAGACCAGGAGCTACAAATAATGAATATTAAACTCAAGGCCTGGCGGGAAAATCCCGGCAAGGAAAAAGGTCATTTTGAAACCTATGATGTAACCGGTTTGAATACTGAAATGTCATTTCTTGAAATGCTTGATACAGTAAATGAAGACTTGTCTAACAATGGAAAAGAACCCATTGCGTTTGATCACGATTGCCGGGAGGGGATATGCGGTATGTGCTCTCTGGTTATTAACGGCGTGCCGCATGGTCCGGACCGCGGCGTGGCCAGTTGTCAGGTTTACATGCGTAATTTCCAGGATGGAGAAACCATCACGATCGAGCCATGGCGTTCTACCGCATTTCCGCTAGTGCGTGATCTGGTGGTTGACCGAAGTGCATTTGAGCGCATTCAGCGCGCAGGTGGTTACGTTTCGGTTAATACCGGAGCAGCGCCTGATGCCAATGCCATGCCGGTTCCTAAAGCGGATGCGGACCATGCCTTTGATGCGGCAGCCTGCATTGGATGTGGTGCTTGTGTTGCTGCCTGCAAGAATGGATCTGCGATGCTGTTCACGTCTGCCAAGGTCTCACAGTATGCACTGCTACCACAAGGCCAGGCTGAACGAGACCGTCGCGTATTGCGTATGGTGGCGCAAATGGATGAAGAGGGCTTCGGAGGCTGCACGAACCAGTACGAATGTGAAGCTGTTTGTCCCAAGCAAATCGGTGTTGAACACATCGCCCGGATGAATCGTGATTATGCCGTCGCATCAATACGCAGCACTGTGGCTTAATCAATTAATCATTTCTGCCGCTTGCTCTTTACGTGAGCTCAGCCTAAATTGCCGCCATGGAAAGTGGAACAGATTCTCCTGTCAAACTAAGTCGCAGTATTGTTGCTATCCAGATTCCGGCAGGCACCGAAATAACGCTGGCTGAGGGAACTGATGCTGTCGTTACTCAGTCCCTGGGCGGCAGCTATACGATCGCGGCTCAAGGCGGTTTATATAAAATCAACAGCCAGGATGCAGATGCGCTGGGGCTGGAGGTTACGGCTACGCCCGAATCTAAAATCAACAGCGACGCAACCCTGGAGGACCAGATTTGGTCAGCCCTGCGCGAGTGTTATGATCCCGAAATCCCTGTGAATATCGTAGACCTGGGATTGATTTATAGTATGAATCTGACCGATGGAAAAGTAGATGTGAAGATGACATTGACTGCTCCAGGCTGCGGAATGGGTCCTGCGATTGCAGCGGATGCCAGGAGCAAGGTGGAGGCTCTGGATGGAGTGGATTCCGCTGAAGTTGAAGTGGTGTGGGAGCCTCAGTGGAATCCTTCGATGATTTCACCTGTGGGTAAGGAAAAGCTCGGGATCGAAGACTGACAGTTTCAACAGGGATTCATGGTTAGCGCCATGCTTGTCTTGGATGTGAAGCCTGCACGTGGAGCTTATCGAGATTGTTGAAATTTACAGTTCGAATCAAATTAATCAGCGTTTAGGTTGTTCAAGATAGGGCGAGTAACGCAGCCAATGGAATAGGGCATAAGTGTGCTGCAATTTCTGTTTACATTAAGCCCGCCGCTGCTGAAAACCGTTTATCCAGCTATGGATGACATGGAGCTGGAGCGTTTTTGAACTGTGTTCTAACGTTTATGGTGATGTCACTACCCTAAGAGCATTTTCGATTTAATCATGGCGCATGAGACCATGCGTGTGACGAGAAGTCTTACGACATTCTCATTTCCCCGTGTCGGGTGAGAATGTTCTCCCGACACCCGGTGTGGTTGGGAGAACTTCTTGCCATGGCTAAATCGAGAATAACGGCAAATCAATTAGGATATGCTTTAGAACTCCGAGGTCACTGACCTTGGCTACAGTTCCAAAATGTTAACACTGTCCTACGGGGAGCAGCTATCAGTAATCCTGTGTGGAAGATGTTCCTGTGACAATCGCAACGCCTGCGGAGGTGCCAAGGCGGGTGGCTCCGGCACCAATCATTTGCCTGGCAGTGGAGACATCGCGGATGCCTCCAGAGGCTTTGACCTGAACGGAAGAGCCGACCGATTCCCGCATTAACCTTACATGCTCTAAAGTTGCACCGCCAGCGCTGAAGCCGGTAGAAGTTTTGACAAAGGATGCTCCGGCTCTCTCTGCGGCCTGGCAGCAATGGCGAATCTGCTCGCTAGTAAGCAGGCAGGTTTCCAGGATGACTTTTACTATGCGACCTTGGACGGTGGAAACGATCTCGTGAATTTCGTGTTCTATAAAATTCCAATGAGCCTCGCGGGCGGCACCGATATTTTGCACCATGTCGATTTCATCCGCACCCGCGACGACGGCTTCCTGGGTTTCATGAACTTTGGCGTGAGAGAGTCCGGCTCCTAATGGAAATCCGATGACCGTGCAGATTTTAACGCCGGATCCTGCTAATGCGCGTTTCGCTGTAGGAATCCAGTAAGGATTGATACAGACGCTGGCAAACTGGTGCTCCACGGCTTCGGCACACAGTATTTCTATCTGGTCGATGGTGGCTTCAGGTTTGAGCAGGGTATGATCAATGTATTGAGCCAGGGACATGGGTAAAAAAGAAAGTTAGTGGAAATGGTTACAGCAGATCGGATTGAAGGTTAAAGTCCTCAGTATATTTTTTACGCTTTTCGACCTTGTCGAGGTAGTCGAAAAACTCTTCCGGCTGCTCGAACAGATGACCTTTTTCAATATAACTATCAGTGGTAAAGGGACTGAATCCTTTGGGAAAAATCATATAGCGTGCTTTCATGTAATCACGTGCATGCCCCAGTTCATCCATCATGCCGGCAGACAGTGGCGGCCGCTCCGGATAGGGGTGAATGGCAACAACAGCATGCACTTTACCGACATACCAGTGCAGGTCACGGTGCACCGTGTAAGCGTAGATCGCTTCGCGGTTTGCCTGAGTCTCGTTATCATAGTTGGTGCCGATTTCAACCGTCTGGGGATCCACAATGACGGCATAATCCCGCAGGCGTTTGATGACCTTATCGACTTCCTTGCGCATTTCCGGTGTAGCATAGGTCATGGAGTAACTGGCGTACACCACCCAGGGATCCGGGTCGATGGTAAGCTTATATAGGGTTTCAGGCGGTTCGCCGACGGCAATCACATAATGTGGAACCTTCATGTAGCGCGCCCAGTCTTCCGATAAGCTGACTTCCTCATGCATCCAGGAAAGGATTTCATACAGGGTATGGTCGCGATCTTTCAAGGCTTTTAAGAATTTTCCGCCGGAATCCTTCTGCAATTTTTCTTTGATGAGCCATTCCGCATCAATCAGCGTGACGATTGCATCCGGATTGATAAATTCCCTGATGTATTTCTGGTCCTTGAATTTTCGGTTGATACGATTCCATTCCACAGTGGCCGGTGCTCGCACGATAACGTTTTCATACTGGTTTTTTTCGATTTCATAACCGATCCGTTCGTATTCGCGCTCACGCGTCAGCTCGAACACGTAATCCGTAGTTCCCAGCAGACGCTGGAAGGGCTTTTCCCCCAGTTTGGTAAAATGGTCGATAGCATTGAAGACTTTGACGGGATTATTATTCCGCTCACCAAGCGCGGCGACTTTTTTGATGTAATCATGATCATCCATCCCGGCGATCATCCCAGTAACGAGTACTCGCATAAGGCTTATAGGACTAGCGTAGTTCTGAAAGCGGATCAATGTTCAATCCGAGCGAAAAAAATATTGCTCAGGATGCTTCTTACCATTTGTCTAAATGGAGCAAAAAGGCCTGGCTGGACCCGGGATCGAACCGGGGACACATGGATTTTCAGTCCATTGCTCTACCGACTGAGCTATCCAGCCTCAAATCGAAGTAAAGATTAAGCGAAAGAATTGCTACAATGTAAAGCGCAGAGATGAAAATTAAGGAAATTCTTATCCGGCTCTAGCAATTAAGCGGATTTCATCAGTTTGGGCAGATCGAGATCCTGCAGTTGAGTTTCAATCTGATCATAGTTTCCACGCTCGCACTCCTGAACAAAGCCCTCGCAGACAGCCTGTAGGCGGTCCCATTGAATGCGCAGATGGCTGGCTTCCTTGGGGGTAATCACATGGTCTTCACCAGCGCGTGCAAGGGTGCCCAGCATTTCGGCGAACTCCTGCATCAGGGCATTCATCGCCGGATAGAGGTCTTCAGGTTGTGCCTCGCTTTCTGAATTTTCAATGAAATATCCGTTGGCCTGACGACAGACCCACGAAATAAGATTCGGATCTCTGGTGACACGATAGAGTAAAGCAAGTCGATCCAGCGGATTGCGGGCACCGCTGCCACTCTCGGTCTCTTCCGGTTCCATCCACTTATAGACCAGCGGGAGAGAGACTCCGATTTTGGAGGCCACCATTTTGGGGCCAACGTTTTTGCAGGCAGCCCGGATCACTTCATGCGATTTCATACCGTCTGTTTTAACGGAATGTTTGAAATTAAGGCACTATAAAGTTTATTGGGATTATAATTAACATTCTTTAGAAGATTTATGAGTGTAATCGCTTGCCAAGGAGCGATTCATGGAGTTTGTTATTACTTCAAATTCATTATGAGCGACGAAAAAAAGAACGTATCTACCGGGCCCAAGCTGGCTGAAAAGTTATTTGAGAATCGGATTATCAGTATTTACGGGGAAATTAATCAGAAACTGGCACGTGAAGTGACAGAAAAGCTGCTGGCACTTTCACTGGAATCTGCTGATCCAATCAAGATTTTTATTAACAGCCAGGGTGGTCATGTTGAGTCCGGTGATACCATTTTCGATATGATCCGTTTTGTGGATGCTGAGGTGAAGATCGTAGGCACGGGTTGGGTGGCCAGTGCGGGAGCATTGATCTATGCAGCCGCTGAAACGAAGAATCGCTACTCCCTACCCAACACCCGCTTTATGCTGCACCAGCCCATGGGTGGAGTGGGAGGACAGGCCAGCGACATTAGTATTGAAGCTGAGGAGATTCTCAAGATGCGTGATCGCTTGAATAACATCTTTGCAGCAGCTACTGGTCAGAAACTGGATAAAATCGAGTCGGACACCGACCGAAACTTCTGGATGGGACCGGAAGACGCTAAGAAGTACGGTCTGGTAGGCAACATTATTTCCAGTATTAAGGACCTTTGATCTGCAGCGGTAGCGTGCGGGGCAAATAATGGAAACAAATATTGGATTAATGCAAAAAACGATCCTGCCTGTTTTTCAAACTAGCTTCTCATATTATCGAAATTAAGACCGACAGGCAGGTCCGCGGCTCTGACTTCAGCCATCACTTTCTGCAGGTCATCGCGCGACTTACCCGTGACACGCACTTTTCCGCCTTCAATCTGCGGTTGCACTTTAAGCTTCATTTCCTTGATCAATTTAACGATTTTCTTGGCTACCTCAGTTTCCAGTCCCTGCTTGATTTTAATTTCCTGCCGTCCTTTGCCAGTGCTGGAGGTATCGGCTTTGAGGTGTTCGAAATTCTTGATGGAGATATTTCGTTTGGCAATTTTTCCCATGAGCGTCTGATTGAGATTACGCAGTTTCATTTCATCATCAGCGGAAATGACCAGCAGACTGTCCTTCTCCTCAACGTTCCAGTTGACCCCCTTGAAATCAAATCGGTTCTGGAGTTCCTTGCGGGTCATCAGGATGGCGTTCTGCAGTTCAGCCATATCGACTTCAGACGTGATATCAAAACTTGGCATGGCACACAGTGTGAAGCAGGAAAGTTGAATTAAGAAGGAAAAACAGGAATCGAAATTTCATCAGGTGACTGCAGGCGGCATGGACGTTTAAAGTGAGTGACTTTATTATTTAACCGTGAACTCTGTCTTCTGGCTGTTAAAAGAAGGTATGCCGAAAGTCAAAGGACCGGATATGATGGAAATCGAAGCAGAGTCATTAACTGAGAGTGCCTGGCTGCCGACCGCGCAGATTCTGGAGCCTTACGATTTCAATAGAATTTTTGGTAATGACAACCCGGTGGAACTGGAACTCGGGAGTGGTGACGGGGAATTTATTCTGGAACGTGCCCGACAGCACCCCGAGCGTAACTTTCTGGCAGTAGAGCGACTTCTGGGGCGCAGTCGCAAGATCGCCAGGCGAATTATGCGGGAAGGATATACAAATTTAAAAGTATTACGACTGGAGTCGTCTTACGTGGTAGAGCGCCTTTGTCCTGTGCATTCATTGGATATCATCCACATTATGTTTCCTGATCCATGGCCGAAGAAACGACATCATAAGCGTCGTTTGATTCAGCCTTCGTTTCTGGACTTGATGCAAAAGGTGCTGCTGCCGCAAGGCACTGTGCGTTTCAGCACGGATCACAGTGAGTATTTTGAGTGGGTAACGGAAATTTGGAATAGTTCTGATCACTGGCAGGAAATTAGTCTATGGGAGTATCCGCAGGACCCGATAACTGGCTTTCAGCAACTCTGGGAAGAACAGGGAAAAGTCACTTTTCGCACGCATAGGGCATTGAAATAGATATGTAAAACGGGTAATTGAATCCACCGAGTTGATGCTGGTCAGCCTGGAACACTTTGTAATACGATCAAGCGCAGGTCGTTATCTTGCAAAACAATGAGGCTTGCCAGTCTGGCATTAGCTTCAAGTGGGGGCTTTATTCTCTTGTAATTTGAGTATCCTGATAAAAGTATTGTAGGTTGATACACAGTAATGTGGGCTAAATAGCAGCATCGGAATGCGTATTGCTAAGACATAACCCTCGGCTAAATTGATATGACAAAGAAAATACTAAAACTGACATTGTTGATTGGAGTCCTCTGTATTGTATCAGCTTGCGGTAGTAAGCTGAATTCAGATAATTTTCTGTTAGTCAAAAACGGGATGACGGAAGAAGAAGTAAAAGATCTGATTGGTAAGCCCAGCGCTGTCAAGAATGATGAGATGTTGGGTCTCTCCAGCACAGTATATACTTATACCAGAGGGAAGACGGAAGCTAAGGTGGGTTTCATCAATGGTAAGGTGACACACAAGAGCGGGAAATTCGAATAATCGGCCTTATCGATGGATCCGATATAATATGCATGCAGGTTTGAATAGCTTCATCCTGCCATGGGTATGACTGATTCTGCAGACATCGTGCATATCATTCTGATCACACGACTCACATTGCACGGGTGCTATAGATGATTTCGTAACTGAAGACCGTGTAGCTCAGTGACAAGATTCGCGTTTTGGTATCATCTTTGAGCAGGAGTATTTAACCGTCTTTTATCTGCATGACTGGAGTGGAATCTCTTTTGGTATTTTCCTGAATCATACGTAGCCGGACAGTGAAAATGAGATACTATATGCTCCATGAGCAAGGGGGTATTCACATCAGCAGAACATTTGCGTCTCGATCAGGACAGAAATCGGGAAGGGGATTGGAAGCGGTGGGGGCCGTATTTGTCAGAGCGTCAATGGGGCACTGTGCGCGAAGACTATTCACCAGATGGAGATGCCTGGCGCTCTTTTCCATTTGAGCATGCGCCGAGCCGTGCCTACCGCTGGGGAGAAGATGGCTTGCATGGCTGGACAGACCGCAAGGGTCGCCTGTGTTACGCCGTCTCACTTTGGAATGGTCGTGATCCGATTTTGAAAGAACGCCTGTTTGGATTGACCGGACATCAAGGGAATCACGGAGAGGATGTCAAGGAGGAGTATTTCTACCTGGATGCCACACCGACGCACAGCTATGGACATGCGCTCTATAAGTACCCGCAGCAGGAATTCCCGTACCAGCGCCTGATAGAGGAGAATGCGAATCGTTCATTAGCCGACCGGGAATTCAAATTATGGCAGGCGGATGTTTTTGAAAATAATCAGTATTTTGATGTCGAGTTTGTTCAGGCTAAACGCTCGCCGGAAGATATCTATTTTGTTACGCGAGTCACTAATCAGGGGCCAGACTCGGAGGTGCTCCATGTGCTGCCAACGTTTTGGTTCCGCAATACCTGGCGCTGGGGTTGCACCTTTGACGATTGCGAGATGAAGTCGCGCTTGTGGGAGGTCTCTGGTGACTCAATTCAGCTATGGCATCCGAGTTTGGGTGAATTTCTGGCAATGGTTGAAAGTGATGTCAGCAGCCTGCTGCAACCTGTTCAGGCGCTATTCACCGAAAATGAAACCCATTACGAAAAAGTATTCCAGACGAAGTCTGTTGCGGAGGTTCAGAAAGACGGGATTCAGCGATACGTGACAGATGGCGAGCATGCTGCTGTTCGCACTGGTGATAATGCTTATGGGACTAAAATGTCCTGGTGGCTGAAAGTCAGATTGGAGCCCGGGCAGCGTGTTGAGATTCCAGTACGACTTCATGGAGTGCATGAAGACAACGGGGAAGCTGGTTTGGGAGATTGGAGCTCTATAGTTGCAGATCGCAAGCGTGAGGCGGATGAATTCTATGCCATTGAACTGGAAGATGAACTTACCGAAGAAGCTCGTGAAATCAAGCGTCAGGCGTTTGCCGGTTTATTATGGACCAAGCAGTTCTATCATTATGTGATAGAGAGTTGGCTGGAGGGAGATCCTGCTACGGTGGCTCCGCCAGCAGGGCACAAGAAAATTCGTAATACCGAATGGCGCCATCTCTTTGCACGTGATGTTTTGTCTATGCCCGATTCGTGGGAGTATCCGTGGTTTGCCGCCTGGGATTCAGCCTTTCACATGATACCTATGGCAGAGATTGATCCGGAGTTTGCTAAGGCACAGCTGCTCCTGTTTCTGCGTGAATGGTATCTGCATCCCAATGGTCAGATGCCGGCGTATGAGTGGGAGTTTAGTGATGTGAACCCACCCGTGCATGCCTGGGCTCTATGGCGGGTGTATAAGATTGCAGGTAAGAAGGGAGAGCGGGATCTTGATTTTCTGGAGCGCGGCTTCCAGAAACTGATGCTGAACTTTAACTGGTGGGTCAACCGTAAAGACCAGTTCGGGCGTAACCTCTTTTCCGGCGGCTTTTTGGGGATGGATAATATAGGAGTATTTGATCGATCCAAAGGCTTGCCCGAGGGTGCGGTGCTGGAACAGGCAGACGGAACGGCCTGGATGGCTTTTTTCTGTGGAACCATGCTGTCCATTGCGCTCGAGCTGGCGGAGCAACGACCGGTTTATGAAGATATCGCCTCTAAATTTTTCGAGCACTATGTTTCGATTGCGGATGCCATGAACCAGTTTGGAGGAGGCGGGCTGTGGGATGAGCAGGACGGCTTTTATTATGATCGCCTGATGATCGGCAATCAGGAAATACCCATGAGAATCAAGTCTTTGGTGGGCTTGATGCCGTTGATATCCGTGCAGGTACTGGATCAGGCTCGTATTGACAGGTTACCTGGCTTCAAACAGCGGCTGGAGTGGTTCATGCAGCATCGCGCTGAACTGGGCGACCATATCAGTTACTGTGATACCACAGGTTGTGAAGCGGGTGATAAGATGTTACTGGCAATTCCTTCCAGGCAGCGGCTGGAAAAACTCATGACGCATATGTTGAATTCGGATGAATTTTTGTCAGATTTCGGGATACGTTCCCTGTCCAGACACCATCAGCAGGATCCCTTCGTATTAAATTTAGGCGGGGAAGAAATGGCGGTGCACTATGTTGCCGGTGAGTCCGACAGTTGGATGTTTGGAGGAAATTCCAACTGGCGTGGGCCCATCTGGTTTCCGATTAACTATCTGCTGATCGAGGCACTCGAGGCCTACTACCACTACTATGGTGACAAAGTGCAGGTCGAACTACCCGCAGGCAGCAAAAATTTTGTTAACCTGCTTCAGGTAGCTGATGAAATAAAAAAACGGCTCAAAGCCATCTTTACTCCGAATGGGAATCATGGTGTGCCGGCCACACAACGTCATCCGTATTTGCACGCTGATCCGCAGTGGGAAGGGATCCATCTTTTTCATGAGTATTTTGATGGTGATACCGGAGAAGGATTAGGAGCTGCCCATCAGACCGGCTGGACGTCGTTGATTACCAGGCTTTAAAGGCTTGGAACGGCATCGATCAGTCTTCGGGTGTAAGCATCCCGGGGTTGGTTCAAAACCTTTTCGGTTTCACCCTGCTCAACCACTTTACCTTCATTCATGACTAGCGTGTAGTCACAAAAATGTTCAACGACTGCCAGATCATGGGAGATAAACAGGTAAGTCAGATTGAATTCCTCTTTCAGGTCGGCCAGCAGGTTGATGATTTGAGCCTGAACCGAGACATCAAGCGCACTGACGGGTTCGTCAAGGATCAGGAATTCAGGTTTGACTGCCAGGGCGCGGGCAATACCAATCCGCTGCCGCTGCCCACCGCTGAAGGCGTGAGGATAACGGTCGATAGAGTCCGGGCTTAGTCCTACCTGGGTAAGTAGTTCACTTACACGTGCACGTCTTGCTGAACGGCTCATTTCTGGAAAATGAATTTCCAGAGGTTCGCCGATCAATGCTTCGACGCGCATACGCGGGTTAAGTGAGTTGAAGGGATCCTGAAACACCATCTGGATTTTCTTACGGAAAGGCAGAAAGTCACTGGTGTTCAGTCCCGACAGGTTGGTGGATTCATAGTGGATAGATCCGGCAGTCGTAGGGTTGAGGCCAATGATGGCTTTACCAGTAGTCGATTTTCCACTCCCGCTTTCTCCTACGAGACCGACACAGGAACCTTGTGCAATTTCAAAGGAAATTCCGTCCACAGCAAAAATGTGATCGGTAACACGCTGTAATAACCCGGTGCGAACCGGGAAGTGAACTTTAAGGTTTTCTACTTTAAGTAAACTCATGTGATTCAGCCTGTTATCTTTTCGTAATCAATGGTGGTGAGCCGATCCTGCTTCTTGCCCAGTTTGGGGATGCAGTCGATTAATGCCTGCGTATATGGATGCTGGGGGTTTTTCAGAACTTCATCGGTTGGACCGGATTCAACGATGTTTCCGCGAAACATCACGATCACGCGGTCTGCAAAACCAGTCACGATACCGAAGTTGTGCGTGATCAGCATAATCGACATTTCCTGCTCGGATTTTAGTTTTTTCAGGAGTTCAATGATCTGGGCCTGAATGGTGACATCCAATGCGGTGGTCGGTTCATCCGCTACCAGCAGCTTCGGCTGGCAGGCAAGAGCCATGGCAATCATCGCCCGCTGCTGCATGCCGCCACTTAGTTGATGCGGGTAATCATTCAGTGTCTGTCGCGGGTCCTTAATGCCAACCGCATCCAGCAATCGCTCAGCTTCTGCCTGTTGGTCAGTGACTTCAGGTCGATGCAAGTCCAGCGCCTCCTTGATCTGAAAACCAATGGTATAGACCGGGTTGAGTGAGGTGGAAGGTTCCTGGAAAATATAAGCGATTTTCCCTCCACGGATTTCACGTAGAGCGTCAGCCTCGAGTGCTAAGGTGTCTTGTTCCTCCAATTGGATACAGCCGGTAATTTTACAATGTGCAGACTCGGGCAGCAAACGGGTCAGTGCCATGGCGGTGACACTTTTGCCGCTGCCACTTTCGCCCACTACAGCCACGGTTTCTCCTTTCTCGATTTTGAACGAGATTCCTTGGACCGCGTGACTAATGGAATTTACCTGACCGAAAGAAATATGCAGGTCCTTAACATTCAAAAGTGGCTTGTTGCTCATGGTCTTTTTCTTGGGTGTCTGATAGTCTATGATTTGTTGATGCCGAATTTGGGATCGACGATATCGCGTAAGATATCACCGAGCAGGTTAAAGGCCATTACGGTGATGAAGATGGCGACTCCCGGCGTCAGCATCCACCAGAAATTCAGCATTAGGATTCGTGCTTCCTGAGCCTGACTCAGCATCAGTCCCCAGGACGCATCCGGCTCGGTAATGCCCAAACCTAGAAAGCTCAGTGCGGCTTCACCCAGAATATATCCCGGAATACTCAGCGTCGCCGCTACTAGCAGATAGCTGCTTAGGTTGGGGAGGATATGACGAAATAGTATGACCGTGGTGGATTGTCCCATGGCTTCCGAAGCCTGAACGAACGGGCGGTTGCGGATGGAGAGAGCCATCCCCCGAATCATACGTGAGGTGCCGGCCCATCCAATCAACGCCAGAATAATGACGATGACCAGATACATCTTGGTCGAACTGAAGTAGGGTGCTAGGGCGGAGCGTAAGGCCAGCAATAAATACAAGCCCGGAATGGCCATCAGGATTTCTACCAGGCGCATAATCACGAAATCGGTCTTGCCCCCGTAGAATCCGGCCACCGCTCCCACAATAAATCCGAAAAATAAGGTGATGGAAATACCGATCAGACCAATACTGAGGGATATCTGGGAGCCATACAGCAGGCGGGAAAAGACATCGCGACCAGTTGAGTCGCTACCCAACAGATAGATCCGGTGCGCTTCATCCACAGTAAATAGGTGCCGGTCCCAGGGGAGAATGCCGAGGATTTTGTATTCATAACCACGGCTAAAAAAGTGAATAGGAGCAATTTTTCCTTCAATGGGTTCGAAGAGGTTGAGATCTTTGTTGGTCTGCTGGTAAATGCGCACCGCCAGTCTGCCCTCGCTGAAGGTCAGACTGGTGGGCGGGTGAAAGGCTTTGCCCAGTTCCTGGGTGGAGGTTTCATAGGGTGCGATAAAGGGGGCCGCAATGGCACACACGTAGAGTGCCAAAAGCAGAATCAGCAGCGCCCGACCGGATTTGCGGTCCCAGACCGCTACAATGACTTCCCGAATGCGGCTCATATAGCTTTTCTGGTTCGAATGCGAGGGTCGGCCCACGCCAGCAGGATGTCTGCGATAAGATTACCTAATACTAACATTGATGCACCCACCAGCACTGCGGCCATTACGACATATTGATCCTGCCGCAGCAGAGATTGAAACACAAGCTGCCCTAATCCCGGGTAGTTCATGACATTTTCTACCAGCAGGGCCCCGGAAAGCAGGCTGGCTAGATAAAAACCAAAGGCTGTAAGCAACGGGTTAATCGCATTTCGCAGCACATGGCGAAACATAATGATATCTTCTTTCAGTCCTTTGGCACGAGCGGTCGTGACATATTCGGATCGGATGGAATCCAGAAAGTTAGCGCGCATGATGCGCATCAATCCGGCGACACTGCCCAACCCAAGCACCAGCGAAGGCAGAATCAGATGGTACAGGTAGTCGATCCATTGTTCGGGACGCGACATGAATTCATGTTCGATGGATGTGCGGCCGCCGATCGGGAACCAGCCGGTCTGGGCGGCAAAGACCACCGCCAGCAAAGCGAGGAAAAATTCGGGGATGGAGATAGCCGCGTAGGCCAGAATTGATGATGCCCGGTCAAAAATAGAGTCTTTATACATGGCTGCCAGAACTCCCAGCGGCACCGCGATCAGCCAGGCAATTGTCAATGAACTCAGGGATAAAATCAGTGTGGCGGGAACCCGTTCTCTCAGCAGTTCGATGACAGGAACCTTATAGGTCCATGAGTCACCGAAATTGAGGGTTACAATGTTTTTGAGCCAGAGCAGATATTGGATATACCATGGTTGATCGAGTCCGAATTGTTTTTCCATCTGTTGAATGGTTTCGTCGGAGACATCGCGTGCAGCTCGAGCTTCATTCAGAAAATCGCCGGGTGCGGCGGTCATAATGACAAAAGCGAGTAAACTGATGCCAAGCAACATGGGAATCAGTGTGAACAGTCGGCGCAGGATAAACGAGATCATGAATTATCCTCTTGTCGCATCCACAACTCTTCAATATTCCAGATGATGCTTCCCATATCCGGAACCCGTAGATTTTGGATACTATTAGAGACTCCATAGTAGATGTCCTGAATGATATTAAACATCAGCGGGAGTTCTTCGGCGTAGATGGCTTGAATTTCATGCATGATTTCAATCCGTTTCTGGCGGTCGAGAGTCCCTATGGAAGCCTGAAACAGCTGATCCACTTGCGCTTCCCACTCCGTTGCGGGCTGCTCCTGGCTGGGATACCAGACATGGAAGCGTCCGCTACTCATAAACAGAGCCTTACTGCCGGAGGGTTCATCATTACCGCCACCGAAACCCATCTCTGCCATTTCATAGTCAAAGGAGTCGGTGGTTTTAACGATCATAGTTCCGAAATCTACCGGCTCGAGTTCGACATGAATTCCGATGTCTTTCATATTTTCAACAAAGGCGGTATCCATGGCTTCTCCAGAGGGGCCTCCTCCCTGAGTTGCCAGCAGCTCGATGCTAACCGGACGTCCGGCCTCATCTTCTAACATTCCGTCATCGCGATAACGGAAACCCATTTCCAGCAGCAGTTCGCGGGATTTTGCGGGGTTGTAACGGTAAGCGCGCACATTCGGGTTGTGCCATGCACCCTTACAGGGTGGTATCGGGGAGTGGAGTGGTTGGCCTCGCCCGATCAGTATCGCATCGATGATCCCCTGACGGTCATAGCCGTATTGGATGGCCTGGCGAAAGCGTTTGTCCGAAAACCATTTAAATTTATGGGGTGCTACATAGGGTGTATCCTTTTCATTTTTCCCGGGATGCAAGTTGAGCCACTTAAAGGTTATGCCGTTGCGCGTGCCTTGACGCTCGATCCGGTAATCGTAAAGGGACTCATTCTTACGCAACCAGCCCAGGTCGGTGGGAGGCACTCCCGTAACATTGATGGTTCCCGTTCCGAATAAAAAGAGGGCGGTATTGGGATCCTGCACGAATTTAACGATATGATAGTCAATATAGGGCAGCTGCTTGCCCTCGGAGTCGTATTTGAAGAAATAGGGGTTGCGTTCGAGAACAATGCGCTCGCCGGAGCGGAAGGATTTGATCTTGAATGGACCGCTGCAAACGATGGAAGCTGGATCGTTGCCCGCTTGTCCGATCGTATAATGGGTGGAAAAAGTGCCGGCATCTCGGGCGGCCTGAAAGACGTGCTGAGGAACGATTTCAATATTACCAATGTCATTCAGGAAAGGGGCTATGATACCGGGTGTAGTGAATTCAACTGTCAGATTATCGATTTTGCGGAAGGTGACTGGTCTACCATCATAAGTGAATTGATCTGTATAACGGTTGACGATGTTTGGATCAAAAATACAGTCAAAAGTGAAAATTACGTCATCAGCAGTAATGGGTTCCCCGTCACTCCAGAAAATCCCACTTCTCAAATGAAAGGTATAGGTCTGATTATCTTCGGAAATCGTCCATGATTTAGCCAGCCCGGGCTTCATTTTCCGCTCGACCCAATCGTAATAAGTAAGTTTCCAGAGAACTCGCTCGATGATCCGGGAGGAGTAAAGATCTTCCACTACCAGAGGGTTGAGAGTTCTAGGTTCATGAGGGCTGGCCAACACCAGCGTGCCTCCATGCTGACCAGTTATCCCTTCTGCAATTAGGGCGTCCGGTGACTTTTCAACCTGAGGGGGTTTGACCTCAACGGATTTGGAACAACTCCCTAACCCAAGAGCTACAAGCGGCAGCAAGCTGATCGTTATCCGTGAGAAAGGTTGTAGCATGTAAACGGTCTGCTCAGGCTTCAAAGGAGGTGCCGCAACCACAGGTTTGCTTGGCATTCGGATTCTGGATGCGAAATCCGGTAGAACTCAAGCTGTCGGAATAGTCGATGGTCGATCCTTTGAGGTAGGTCGCACTGCTTTCATCCAGAAAGACACGGGCATCTCCGGAGGAAATTGATTCATCACCATCTTTTTGTTCGGCGATCTGCATTGAATATTGCAGACCGGAACATCCGCCCGGTTCGATGAAAATACGCAGTCCTGCCTCCGGAATGCCGGATTCTGTTGCCAGGATGACGATCTGCTTTGCGGCAGCTTCGGTGATTTGAATCATTACACTTATCTTAAGGCTGTACCGCTCAAGTCAAACCATTCGTGGATCATATTATCCCGATCAAACAAGGTTGCAGCAGACACACCTTGTGGCAGTATATGTTTAATTTCTTGTGGAGCGTATATTTGTAATCAAAGATGGTCATGAATCCGGTCCGTATACGGACAAGGATTTACGTTTGCACTGGGCGAACGGTGCATTTGACGCGGAGGATCTGGCCTGGTGCCTAGGGCAGCCTGAATGGCTGCCGTTGCCGGAGTTTTTTGCATCGGCATACAAAGAGAATTATGCAGCGAATGTTTACCCTCCGTTTACGCCGAGGCCTGCTTCGTACTACCTGCAATTCCTAAATCAATAAATTTGAATTGCCAACGGTCTTTCTGTTGGGATGATAAGTAATTCCTGCCGAAGTAGCTCAGTGGTAGAGCAACGCATTCGTAATGCGTGGGTCGTGGGTTCAACTCCCATCTTCGGCTGAGGTCAAGAGTGAACATGGCAACCAAGAAATACGCAATATTCAGCGATATCCACAGCAATGTCGACGCTTTCATCGCGGTGCTTGAGGATATGAAGAAGCAGAAAATTACCCATCCCATTTGTCTGGGAGATGTTGTGGGATACAATGCGGCTCCCCGGGAATCGCTCAAATTGGTTCAGACGCTGGATTGCCCGCTCATCATGGGCAATCATGACGAGATGGTATCAGGTATCGCGCAGGGGGAAAATTTTAATGCGCTGGCAGGCGAGGGAATTTCACATTCCATCAAACACCTGCCGGCCAAATACAAAGAGGCCCTGAAAGTGCTGCCGATGCAACTGAGGATTGAGCATTTTACGCTGGTACACGCCTCGCTGGACGATCCGCATAATTGGAACTACGTCAACTCGGATCTGGAAGCAGAAAGCAGTTTCACCTACCAGCATACCCGGCTTTGTTTCGTGGGTCATACGCACGTCCCGAAAGTATTTATGCGAGACAAACAAGTCCACGAGCGACCGGTTTTACCGCAGGTAAAGTTAGAAAAAAGCGCACGTTATCTGATTAATGTCGGATCGGTCGGCCAGCCTCGAGATCGTGACTGGCGGGCTTGTTACGTCATTTACACACCGGCCCAGGAGTTGGTCGAATTCCGTCGGGTTGAGTATGATTTGGAACGCGCACAGGGGCGGATTTTGAAAGCTGGCCTGCCGGAGCCGCTGGCCGTTCGTTTATCGCTTGGGGCTTGAGTCTGCAGCCAGTCTTGGCTTATTGTTCGCCTATGTGTCTACTGCACGACGGCACCCGGCTTGGATTTTTTTTGCTTGCGCTGATTACTCACTGGGGCATCGCTCAGGTGACCGCGGAGGATGATGAACGTTTTGCCGAATGGAAGAACAGGCCATTTTCGGAAGTGCAGCAGCTGGCAAAAACCGGGGACCCGGTGGCATTGGCGGCACTGGGTCATTTCTATTGGAGAGGGCACGAGGTAGAACAGGATCGGCAGCAGGGATTTGCCTGGACATTGAAGGCTGCCGAAGCAGGAGATGCCAGATCCATGAATATTATCGGCACCTGTTACGCCAACGGCTTTGGCGTGGAACGGGACACGTCTCAGGTTTTTGAATGGTTCAAAAAATCTGCACAGGCAGGTTATCCCAATGCTTACTTCAACCTGGGGCGCTGTTATCTGGACGGTATTGGAGTAGAGCCAAGCAAGAAAGAGGCATTAAAGTGGTTTCGCGAGTCTGCCCAACACGGTGACAGAGATGCTCAGAACTTGGTGGCGATGTTTTATATGCGTGGAATTGGAACGGTAGCCGATCCGCAAGAAGCTTCCAAATGGTATCAGTTGGCAGCGGATCAGGGCATGGCAAATGCGCAAGGCGACCTTGCATTGATGTACCTCCATGGCGATGGAGTGCCCAAAGATGAGGCCAAGGGTGTCGGACTGCTTAAAGCCGCCGCCGAAGGTGGATATTCACAAGGTATGTACAATCTGGGAGTGCTTTACCAGACCGGGCAGGGTGTTAAATTGCAAATGACGGAAGCATTGAAATGGTATCTGATTGCCGATGCATTGAGCAACGAACCAGCTCGGGAAGCTGCAGCTGCGCTGACTGAGGAGCTGACAAAAATCCAGGTCAACCAGGCCACCCGGGAAGCCACGGAATGGCTTGAAAAATTTGCAGCTGCACAGTCTGCGATGCAGGAATAAATATTCTGCCGATCAGACTGAAATCGGTTGCTCGCCGAGTGTATGAGGACTATTCTGATACAATGGAAATACACCTAAGTGCACGTCATTTGAAACTGACCGGAGCCAATCGGGCTCACATCACCTCCAAACTCAGCGTCCTTGAACACATTACCGACGATATCATCGGTGCACATGCGGTGGTGCTTTATGATGAAAATAAATCCCCGGCCAAGCAATTCCTGGTCAAAGTGCATCTGGGGGTGCCTGGTCCGGACATTCATGTCGAGCAATACGGTAGAGACTTAAACGCGGCTATAGATAAAATCGAAGACAAGCTGGCGCGCCAGCTCCGCAAGCGAAAGACCCGCCTGCAGGATAAAAAGCGCAGTAAGACGCGTCGCGCGGTGGCACGTCAGAAGAAACGCGCAGCTTAATTCATAAAATCATTGATTTTGAAAATCACTTTACCATCTCGCTGGTCCTGTTGGGACCGTAAGATGGCAGAAGAGAATTGACTGAGTGAGAAGCACTGGTCGACCGGCATTTTCAGTTGACCCGCAGCAACAATTTCAGCCAATCGGAGGTATTCCGCACGCACGGTGGCTGGCTGAGTTTCATCAATCCAGCGGGTTAACCAGAACCCGTGGAAGTGTGGTTGTTTGAAGATCAGCACACCGTTCGGGATTGTAACCGGACGCCTGGACATCGCGCCGAAGGTGACATGATGGCCTCCATCAGCGAGCACCTTTGCCAGGGCCAGTGCACTCTCGCCGCCGACAGCATTCAGGCACAATTTAGCACCGCTACTCCCCACGGTTTGCTTGAGTTCGACTGAGAGTGTGTCACCTTCCAGCAGCACCACATCTGCCCCTGCATCCTGCAGGGGCTGCCGGCACGCTTCACGGCGGACCACGTTGACGGTGCGATAGCCGAGGGTGCGAGCCAACTGAATCACACTGAAACCGACGCCTGAGTTGGCTGCGTTCTGCACAATCCAGTCGCCCGTTTCCAGCGGTGCAAAATCTGAAATCAATCGAAGTGCTGTCATTGGATTGATAGATAGCATGGAGGCTTGGACCGGATCAATGCCATCCGGCAGTGGAATGCATGCTTCGGGCAGGCAAGTGGTCTGCTGCTGCCAGGTGTGAAAACTTTTTAAGGGGAGCACTAGAGTGCCAGCAGCGATATCACACCCATCAGGCGCTGCCAGCACCCGTGCCACTCCCTCAAAACCAATCGTGCTGGGGCATTCCGGCTTAATCCCGTATACCCCCTGGATGAAGTTGATGTCAGATGGGTTAATCGGCGCTGCCAGTATTTCAAGATGCAAATGTCCCTCGGGAACATCCAGAACCGCCCCTGATACAAGCTTTACCACTTCATGCGGTTCGCCAGTGGATCCAAAAATCAATCGGTCGTAGCTCATAGCTTAAAAGCTTAGCCAGGTATAAGCTGAAGATACACCAATTAAACTGCCAGGACTGGATGAAGGATGCGATGCTAGCCTACACCACGTTCCTTGAGAAAAGGTATGAGCTCCTCGGCTCCAAAATCGGCCAGGATCTCACCCCCCCAATCCATGGTAGGTGCTTTAGTTTGGCCGGACAGTTCAACCATTCTGGCCATGGCATCTGCATTACCGCTAACGATGACTTGATCGTAAGGCACATTCAATTGATTCAGCGTATCAACAGCTTCCTGGCACCAGGGACAGCCGGTTTTTACATACAGTGTAGGTCTGATATGGCTCATAGGTATAAAAGATGCCGTTTCCGGCAAATTATTGCAAGTAAGAGGCCAAAATGTGGCAATCGTTTGACATCAAGTGGCAACTGATTAGTTTTACATTCCTGAGAGCAGGGCAAGTAATGTCGCAAAAACGATTTAATCCATCCTATCCCGGACATTGGCCGGATGCTACCGAACAGGAGTGGAGTAGCTGGGCCTGGCAGATGCGAAACCGCGTTAATACTCTGGAGCAGCTGGAGCAGCACATGGAGCTTGCTCCGGAGGAGCGTGCCGGGGTATTGCTGACTGGTAAAAAGCTGGCAATGGGCATTACCCCCCATTTCTTCAACCTGATCGACGTCGATGACCCTGATTGTCCAATCCGGCGTCAGATCATACCCAGACTGGATGAAACACTGGTTTCTCCACTGGAAATGAGTGACCCTTGTGGTGAAGATGGAGCCATGCCTGTGCCAGGGCTGGTTCACCGGTATCCGGACCGCGTGCTCTTTCTGGTAACCGATCATTGTGCTTCCTATTGCAGATACTGCACACGCAGTCGTGTCGTCAGTGGGGTGGGGGAACAATCCCTTGAAACGCAGTTTGATGCTGCTTTTGAATATCTGCAAAATCATGCAGAGATTCGTGATGTGCTCCTTTCGGGTGGGGATCCGCTCCTGCTCTCGGATAAGAAACTGGAGTTTTTTCTCAAGCGCCTGCGTGAAATTCCGCACATTGAGTTCATTCGCATCGGTAGCCGGATTCCTGTTTTTATGCCGCAACGGATCACCCCGGAATTAACCAGTATGATCCGCAAATATCATCCGGTCTGGCTCAGCACCCACGTCAACCATCCTCGCGAGCTGACGACAGAAGTCAAAGCCGGGCTGGAGCGACTGGTAGATGCCGGTATCCCGGTAGGTAACCAGGCTGTATTGCTTAAAGGTGTGAACAATGATGCTTCCACCCTGAAAGAACTGTTTCATAAGCTGCTGATGTGCCGGGTAAGGCCGTATTACCTCTATCAGTGCGACTTGATTCAAGGGTCGGACCATCTGCGGACAACCATCCGAGAGGGCCTGGAAATCATGGAGCAGTTGCGTGGTCACACGACCGGTTATGCTGTGCCGCAATACGTCCTGGACGGGCCGGGCGGGGGAGGAAAGATCCCGCTTAATCCCGAGTACATTGTCTCGCATACCAAAGATCGAGTAGTGGTTCGAAATTTCGCTGGAGACATCTACGAGTATCCGGAAGTAGGCTCCGAGGTAAAAGTATCTGATTCCTCAGCACTGACTTAGAGAAGTGCACGATTGAATCCATCGGCTGTTATTTTGAAACAGCCATCCCTGGTAATCTGTGACTGGTCTGATGTTTCGGACTATTTCTTTTGCATGACAGGACGGGGACGCTAGAACATAGATATATGGAACCGGTCAGTTTAAAAAGTGCTCATCACTTTGATGTCGGTAGTGCACAGACTCAGATTATCAGCAGCTCGGCCAATAAACAGATCAATAAAGAAACGATTGCGTTTAAGACGCCTGCAGCAACATCAACTGTATACATCAAACTGCCCAAAAAGCTGAGCCTGGAAATGAATGTGTTGATGAATTGCTGTTTGATCATAGGCCGGGCGCCGGATCCTCCTGAAAATAAAGTTCAGTATTCATTGCTTGCATTGGATAGTGTTCAAATTTCTCGAACACATGTGGCTATTTTTAAGGAAAAAAATACTCTGTTCATTCAGGACATGAATTCCACTAATGGAACGTATTTAAACGTCGATGGCGCTCGCTACAAACTTGAGCCATTTACGCCAACCAAGCTCAGCGATCAATCCGTGGTGGAATTTGGCGAAGCCGTTATGAATATTAAACCTTCCCGCATGAGCTAGTGTGGTGTCAGCGAAATATCTTGGCATTTGCTGGGTTCAAAACGGATACTGCCAAGGCGCGAGGAAGGAGCATCCCTTCCATAAGGCTGTGACTGACGAGTAACGCGGGCAGAATCCGTTTTGAGCCCAACCCACAGGGCTGCGGTGCATTGAAGGCTTGCCGGCGTTACTCTTTTGACAGGCATTCTTCAGGATACCTGTCTGCATTCCTGCCTGGGAACACCCCCAAATTCCTCGCAGCAAATGCTAAGGTATTTCGCTGACACCACACTAGGGCATTTTCGATCTAATCGGGCGCATGAGATCAGGCGTGTGATGAGAAATCTTACGACAATCTAATCCTGCATTTCCCCGTGTCGGGTGAAAATGCTCTCCCGACACCCCGGTTGGTCGGGAGGACTTCTTGCCATCGCTACATTGAGAATAACGTTAAACTTTAGCTTCCTCGCTATGCCAGCATCTTTGTGTCCTAACCGATGTCGTCGGAATTAATTTAATTTTTTTTGAAATAAACAGCCCTGCTGCAGCGTCTTGAGTATGAATACCTTTTAACAAGAAAGATAGACTGACGATGAAAAATGTGGAATTTACCCGTGAAGAACCCAGTGTAATCAAGTGGGTAGTCAAATTTGCCGGCTCTGCCGGACTGGCAGGCATGCTCTGCTGTGTGGCTCCAGCCCTGTTGTTTTTATTCGGAATCATGGGAGGTGTTTACGCTATTTCATTTGCTAACTTTTTCTATGCGGAAGATGGCTCGGCGGCATCAGGCGCCTGGATTTTAAGGATCATTGCGATCGGGATAGGAGCGTATGGCATTTACAAATTCCGCACCAGGCAGAACCAGTGCTCCATTGATCCTAAGCGGAAGCAAAAGAACCTGATACTGGTTATTTCAGCGATCTCCGTTATCGGTGTCGGCGTTTATCTGACACTGGAAAAAACATCCGCGTGGTATTTCGACAAGTATATCGTGCCTGCGCAACAGCAGGAACTGGCTACAGAATAATCCATATCAGCCGGTTTTGCCCACGACTGGAAAAACTTCCTGTCCGTATCTTTTCAACGTCCTTGTCACCGTAATAGAGTCCGATACGCTGTCAGTGTTTGATAACGATACGTATAAAACCGAGAGATGCCCGGAAACGTCCCCTTCGACACCCCTGGGTATTTGAAGGAGAGTTAGCAGGGAATATACCGAATGGAGGAGTCGATGGAGAAGTGGTGCTCTGTCGGGACCAGCGTGGTCACTTGCTGGGTAGTGGATTTTTCAACAGCAAATCGAAATTAATCTGGCGGCGCTGCGCCCCGGGAAAAGTTGAATTCACGCGGGATACGCTGAAAGCCCGGTTGCTGCAGGCTTTTAAACTCAGACAGGGATTCCATATGTCCGGGCGCAGGCAGGTGCTGCGCCTGGTGTGGTCGGATTCCGATCACTTGCCCGGTCTGATTATTGACCGGTATGGATCGTGGCTGGTTATTCAGACGCTGACACTGGGTATCGACCGCTGGCTCAATGACATTGTGGAAATTTGTAAGGCAGAACTGAAACCTGATCGGATTCTATGTCGCAATGACGCACCGGTTCGTGAGAAGGAGGGTTTATCACGTGAAATGGATGTATTGCTTGGTAACGCGGAACCTTCCGGCCAGTGGGTGGATGTTTATGGGATCCGGATGTGGATGGACTGGAAAGCGGGTCACAAAACAGGGCTCTATCTGGATCAGGTGGAACAATATGGAAAAGTGGCTGCCTGGGCAGAAGGACGTCGAGTCCTGGACACCTTCAGTAATGAAGGTGGTTTTGGATTGGCATGCGCGCGTGCCGGAGCTGCTGCAGTCACTTGTGTAGACAGTTCCGGGACAGCTTTGCAAGTGGCTGCAAAAAACGCGGCAGAAAACGGGCTGTCAGTGAATATTGAGGAGGCGAATGTCTTTGATTACTTTTCGGCATCACGTTCTGCAGCATGGGATCTGATTATTCTGGACCCTCCTCCCTTTGCACCCAATAAGCGCAGTTTGATTGGTGCCTTACGTGGTTATAAAGAGCTTAACCTACGAGCCTTTCAATCGCTGACTGATGGTGGGATCCTGGCCACCTATACATGTTCCCATCATGTGGGGCACGAAATGTTGTTACAGGTCTTACTGGATGCAGCCATGGATGCAGGCGTAGAAGTGCGGATTCTCGAATCGTGTTTTCAACCGGCAGATCATCCGGTCATTCTGGGCTTTCCCGAAAGTGAGTATCTGCGAGGCTACCTGCTGGAGGTTCGAAAATGAAAGGATGTTATCTACTGGTTCTATGTCTGGGTGTCTGGGTGACGGCTCATGCCAAACCTGTGACCCGGATTATTCAGGCGGTCGATGCGTATGAAATCAAGCGAACCTTGAATCCGCCGCAAGGTGTGGCGGTGGTAGTTTACAGTAACGCCAAAGTTCAGGACCGCACGCGTGAGGCGGGACTGTTGTTACATCAGTTTGTTGGTAAACCCGGATTCCAGTTCATGGTCCTGGTGGATCTGCGTAAAACCATGGCGGACTGGGCACCGGGTTATACCAAGCGGCGCATTCAGCGGGATCTGATGGAGAAGTTCAAGCAGCTGCCGCCCATACCCGGTCGCAATCTGGAGAAAATGGGGCGACCTGACGTCAGTGCCATCGCAGACTTTAAGGGAGAAACCTGCAATCAACTTGGCTGGATCAAACCGGAAGACCAACTACGCGTGCTGGTATTTGCGGATGGGAAAGAGGTAAAACGCTGGGATGACTTGACACAACTCAATGAATTACCGCAGCTGGTGCGCACATGGATTGAGCAAGGGGAGGGTGCTGATTAATGGCGGCTCAACGCGTGATACGGGTAGCGACGCGTGGTAGTCGGTTGGCATTGACTCAGGCCGGACATGTGATGCACGCCTTGCAGCAGGCATTTCCGGAACAGCAGTTTGAAACCACTGTCGTTAAAACGACCGGCGACAAGATGCAGACCGGACCGCTTAAAGCAGAAGGGATCACCAAAAATATCTTCACGCGGGAAATTGAAGAGGTTTTGCTGCATGGTGGGGCGGATATGGCGGTGCATAGTTGTAAGGATCTGGGGGTCACTATGCCCGCAGGATTGATACTGGCAGGCAGTCCGCCGCGTCGCTCTCCACGTGATGTGCTGGTTGTGCGTTCCGGTGCGGAACTGGAAAAAGAAGGAGCTAAGATATTATCTGGCAGCGTTCGACGTCGATTGCAATGGTTGGAGCATTTCCCGACCCACCAGGTTCTCCCGATTCGCGGCAATATTGATACACGTATCCGAAAGCTACAGCAGGATCCGAGTGCCACCGCATTGATGCTGGCGCAGGCAGGTCTGGATCGGCTGAGTCCTGAATTGGGAGGTTGCACGGTCAAGGCCCTCACTGTGGAAGAGATGATTCCAGCTCCGGGACAGGGTGCCTTGGCGTTGCAGTGTCGCATAGCGGACGATGAAATGCAGCACATGATCGGGTCAATCAATGACTATGTGACATTCCAATCCATTCAAGCCGAGCGGGCTTTCCTGGCTGCCATGGATGCTGGATGCCAGGAACCGCTAGGCGCACTGGCGACACCTCAGCGTGGTGGCAACCTGAAAATGACAGCGGTTTATTACTACGCAGATGATCCCCGTTCGGCCCACCGGGCCGAGGTGACTGGTGTGTTGGACCGGCCTGCAGAAATCGCCCAGAAGCTGGCCTTGGAATTTGATCGCCAGTCCATAAATTGAGATTCATGAAGTCGCCCGGAGTACAGTGTTATCTGATTGGAGCGGGCCCGGGAGATCCCGGGTTGCTTACCATCCGTGCGCGTGAAGTACTGTCATTTGTTGACGTGGTGATTTATGACAGCCTGGTCAATGAAGCCATATTGGATCATTGCCGTAAGGATTGTGAACGGATCTTCGCTGGCAAACGTGCGGGATTTCACCATCTGTCTCAAGATGAAATTCATCAGACGATGATTCAACATTTGCAGGCCGGACGCACTATCGCTCGACTCAAAGGTGGGGATCCGTTTGTTTTTGCACGTGGTGGCGAGGAAATGGAAGCGGTGGATGAGGCGGGATTCGGATTTGAAGTGATTCCCGGCATCACCTCCGGTTCAGCGGTTCCTGCTTATGCCGGCATACCGCTGACTCATCGCGAATGGGCTTCGCACGTTACCTTTGTCACAGCGCATGAACGCAAAGACGCTGAAAAATCGCGTATCGAGTGGAAGCGTCTGGCGCAACTCGGAGGCACACTGGTAGTCTTCATGGGTGCCAAGTCTGTCAAGTTCTGGACCCAAAATCTGATCGGCGCCGGATTGGATCCGGAAACTCCCGCCGCATTTATTCAGTGGGGAACTCGCACCTATCAGCGTTGTGTCTTCGGCACCGTTCAAACCCTGGAATCCAGTGTGCGTGGCGCCGGCTTAAGCTCTCCTGCAATTGCAGTCATTGGTCAGACCGCTTCCTTGCGAGATCGACTCAAATGGTTTGAGATTAAACCACTCTTTGGAAAACGGGTGGTCGTGACACGCTCGAAGGAACAGAACACTTCACTGCGTATCATGCTGCGGGAGCTGGGAGCCGAGGTGCTGGAAATTCCAACCATTTCCATCCATCCGATTGACCTGCCTGCAGACATTGACAGGCGGATTGCAGCTACGCAATGGCTGGCATTCAGCAGCAGTAACGGAGTGGAATATTTTCTGGATGCGTATTGTTGTGATCACGATATTCGAACGCTGGCGCACCTTAAAATTGCTGCGGTTGGCAGTTCTACGGCAGCCACCTTGAGGCGTTACCACCTGCAGGTAGACTACGTTCCGTCTGAATACCGGTCAGCCGCCATGGGTCAGCAATGGCCGGATGAGGATCGTGATCATCATGTGATGTATGTCTGCGGCAGTTCTGCAGAAGCAGATTTCCAGCAGGCCATGGAGTCCTCCGGATACGTCTTCCAGCGGATGGAAGTGTATCGCACACACGAAGGAATTGATGCGTCATCACCGGCGGCGGATACCTACCGGAATCAGGGTGCAGACTGGCTGACGTTTTGCAGCAGCTCTGCGGCACGTGCATTTCATGCTGCATTTTCCGCTGAGATAGCGGATACGCAGAAAATGGCCGCTATCGGGCCCGTGACACAGGAGCAAATGCACAAGCTGGGATGGAGTTGCACGGTGATGCCGGAGGTCAGTAAATTGGATCTCATGGTGGATAAAATCGTCGAACATGAAACTTCCGGCAGCCTGCGCCCATGAAAAAAAGATATTGCTTTGGCTTAAGCCTCATCTGTTTTGCGGTCAGCTTTATTCTACTGGTGATGAAGGTGGGGTTTCCGTATCACCGGGCACTGGCGCTGGGGGTCTATGCCGGTAGTCTGATTTTGTTTGTTCTATCTGTCAGGCATACCGCTGGTGCCATCAGGGACAAGGGTCGGCAGGCTCGCGGGAAATTAAACGATCATCGTCTCAAGGTTTGCAGCATGTTGTTTTTTTTGGCAGGCGCTTATGTCTTGTGGGTATTGATTCCGACGGAGCGCTCTCCCTTACTCGATTACACCGACGAGGCATTACATCAGGAAATACGCAATGATCTGGATCTGATCTTTACGCTGGATGCAAATTTACGGGAAAGCTATGCCGCGATGCAGCAGAGTGGCCTGATGCAGCTGCCGATTGAGCAAATCTCACCGGAGATCAACCGGAATATACGTGATGCCTGGCGACGCTACCTGGATGCCATGTTTGAGTTTGATATTCTTAAGGAGAAATACAAAGGGTTCGCTCAGATTTCCTACAGTAAAAAACCGGAATTGCATGCCCGTGCCTTTGGCATAGCGTTCGGTTCATACGTAGCCCAGTACCGGGCTCGTCTGTATCTGGATGGGCTGGTGGCGGACCATACGGATATGCAGTCTGTTTTGAATGAATCCGATCCGGTGCGCGGAATTCCTGCGGGGATGTATAAACATCTGCAACATCGGACTGTGCATCCGCGGACTTTACTCCGTTATCATGCTGGTGTGGCGTACTTAGGATTGATGGAGGAGAAGCTGACAACGGATGATCACATCCATTCCCAATTACGGCTGGCTATCTACCAGGTAAACGAAAAGCTGACAGGTGAGCCCAAACGGTTGATCGAAAAGCCACTCTACTTGCTGGAGCAGAGTGCGTTCGAAGGGTGGCTTCCTGTCCAAAAACGAATTGCTCTGGGAATGAGTCATATTCGTGCTAAAAAACGCCCCAACTTGATTGATCGTCAGAGTATTGCGCGGATTGAAGCACGGCTGCAACCGGGAGACATCATGCTGCAGCGCCGCAACTGGTATGCCACGAATCTGGGAATTCCCGGCTACTGGCCGCATGCCGCCCTGTATATTGGCAGCCTGGGCGAAATGGATGAAGCATTCAGTGGGATTGAAGACCTGAAAGGTATCACGGCATCCAGGTTTCTAGAGCAGCATGCACCAGACTTGTATCAGCTGTTAAAAACACCGGATGCGGAAGGAGATTCACCACGAGTCATTGAAGCCATAGCTCCGGGAGTGGTATTGACTACTTTAGTGCAAAGTGCCGGTGCGGATTCATTGGCAGTGCTCCGGCCACAGGTCAGCATCGAGGATAAATGGAATGCGATATTGCGAGCACTTTCATACTACGGCCGGCCTTACGATTATAATTTTGATTTTGCCACTGACAGCGAACTGGTCTGCTCCGAACTGGTCTATAAAGCCTATGCCGATATGGATGGCCTGAATCTACAAACGGTGATGATTAACGGACGTTCGCTGATGCCGCCCAATCATCTGGTGATTAAATTTGATCGCGAATATGACAACCCGGATCGTGAACTGGAACTGGTGGTATTTCTGGATGGGCAGGAAAGTAAAGGGCGCGTGGTAGAAGCGGATGCGATGGCTCTGCGCCAGAGCTGGAATCGCCCCAAATGGTATATTCTGAAAAATTGAGTGACGTTTTCGATTTTGCTTTCGTCAATTTAATCCTAGATTTCTGGCAATGACAGCTGCAGAAGAGCACTTGGATGAGGGAAATGGCTGCCTAGCTTTGGGGGAATTGGAGACAGCGGCGGAGCACTATCGGAAAGCAGTCGCAGCAGATGCTGATTTTTTTGACGGTTGGCATGCCCTGGCTATGACGTTGATGAAACTGAAGCAGTATGAGGCGGCTGAAACCGCCGGCAAACAAACCATCCGGATTCAGCCGAATAATCAGATGGCCTACACCACCATGTCATTGATTTATGTGCGGATGGATCGGATTCAGGATGCAGAAGACATGGGCTCCAAGGCGCGCATCATCTCATGGGGAGGCAAAGTCGATAAGAATGCGCCGCGCATTGAAACAGATTAGCAGTAGTCGCGATCAAGATATCACTTCACAGTCGGGTTTGATCCGTTAGCTTATCCTCATATGAAAAAACTGGTTTCGATTCTGCTGATCATGTTCCTGCTGGTCATTCTGGTTGTTGCCGGCACCGCCTTGGCAGGTTATTTGTATCTGAAATCAGATGGATTCAAGTCCAGGGTGGAACAGGCTATTTCGCAGTATACGACAACACCCGCCAGCATTGATTCACTGGGAATCGGTATTACTGGAATTACCTTGCAGGGGTTGGTGGTTCCGAATGAAGCACCTTTGACAGACACGTTTCTGGAAACCGGAACTTTTGAGTTAAAGCTGAAATGGTTGTCACTGCTGGAAGAAATCCCCTCCATTGATGCGATTCATATCGGGGGTCCTTCACTGGCGTTACACCAGGCTGCCTCAGGCGGGATGCAGTTACCGATCCAGGAAACCGGTGCGGATTCATCAGCGGCATCAGGTTTGGATTTGGTGTTGCGCGAGTTAGTAATCCAGGATGGTAGTTTTCAGGCATTTGACCCGGAGGGCCAGCCGCTGATACAGATTCAGGGGTTGAACCTGGGTGGTGACGTCAAGCGCCTTTCAGGTGACTGGAGACTGGAATCGAACCTGTCCACCCGATCAATTGTCGCTGGTCCCTATATTACAGTCAGCGATGTAGGTTCTCCGCTGACCATGGCTGGAAAAATTATCGAGCTGCCGGATGTCCAAGGATCTTTTTATGGAGGTAGTTTGAATGGTCAAACAAAGCTGGACTTAAATTCGGATGATCCGATTTTTGTATTTAAGTTGAATGCTGTGGGCTCGGACATGGATCAGATGCTGCAGAGCTTTGGCAAGGAGCCTGGATTCATGCAGGGGCCATTGGATTTCAGCCTTTCCGGTCAAGGCAAAGCCAGCATGCCTAAAAATCTCGCTGGTCAGGGTAATTTCAAAATTGCACCTGCCAAGATGCCGAAATTGCAAGTGGCTAAGATGTTGGGCGGTATCCTGGGTGTAAAGCTCATTCAGGACGGCACATTTGATGAAGTCAGTGGAACATTTACCATCCGGGATCAACAGGTAGATTTTAGTGAGCTGGATGTAATTTCAGAAAACGTGTCGGTGCAGTTGTCTGGAACGGTGGGCTTTGATGCCCAATTGGATTTGCAAGGGAAGGTTATTCTGGAGCCCGGGGCGACCGATGTATTTTCAAAACTTTTTGGCCAGACGGCAGATCGGATCCGGAGTGAAATGCGTGAGTTGCCGCTCACGATCACCGGACCATCCAGCCAGCCTAAGGTGGAGGTAGATACCATTCAGGTGGGGCTGGATACCGGTAAAAATCTGTTGAATCGCTTTCTGTTCAATCAAGAGGAAACAGATCAAACGGAATCCGCGGAGTCGGATTCAATAAGCGATGATCCGGTAGAAGCGGTGGACTCGCTGATTAAGGGATTCCTGGGTAACTAGCTGCTCTAACTGCTCAGACATAGAAGGAGTGCTGGCAATCGCGGCAGCGGTATTTGGGTCGCACCGGTGCAAAGATTCCAACTGCGATCAGAATAACCACCACAAAACCAAACAACGTCCAGTTACGGGCTGGATTGTCATCACTGGTATGAGTGGAATCACATTCCGGACACCGGTGAACCACAGGTTGATCTAAGTTTTTCAGAAACTCTGCCGTACGATGTTGCGCAGATTCCAGATCCTGCGGCACCACTTGAACCCTGACACCCCCGATTGCATGGGCAAGGTGCCAGGTATTCAGTATGGTCATTTCATCCGGCAGGTCCGCTTCTATTCCCTCGGACTGTAAATAAGAACGCAGCAACTGCGCCTGATGAATGTCACCCAATGTAGCGACAGTGATCACTGGGTTTCAGCGTCTTGAGCTCTTTTCTGATCAAACAGTTCCTTCAGCTCTTCCGGAGTCATCTCAGGGTTGGCTAAAGAGACTTTTACCGCTGCTACATGTTCATCCACCATCTCAGTGGTAACCACTGCGCTGTTATTTTCCAGCGCTGCTTTGATATCAGCATTCGGTTCCTTACCGGTAAATTGATAATAGGCTCCCAGAAAGGCAATCACTCGATCACGACTGGGCAGGCGGGATTCCATGGCCAGCATGGCGCGTTGATTCAGATTACGTTCCATCATGTTATCGAGCTCTTCATAACTGCCCTGATGCAGCATGCGTGCTTCTAAAACCTGTTGAATGCTTTCTGTCAACACGCCGAAAGTGCGCTCACGTTTGAGCAGGGCATTATGAAAACCGAACATCAGGATTCCTCCGCTGAGTAGTCCGATGCAAAACATTCCTAATTGTTTGTTCATCATGGTCGTTTTCCTTGGTTAAATTCAGTGGATCGCATGTGCGGCTTCTTTGATCACTTCTGACATCGTCGGGTGGGCATGCACCGTGCGTACCAGATCCTCTGCCGTTCCGGAGAATTCCATCACAGCCACGCATTCAGCCAGTAGCTCGCTTGCATTGGATGCCACAATGTGCGCACCTATCAGTTTATCAGTTTTCTCGCAGGCAAGCAGCTTGACAAAGCCATCTGTCTGGTCCACCGCACGGGCACGGCCATTGGCCATGAACAGATACTTACCGGTCTTGTAGCCGACATTCTGTTCCTTAGCCTGTTCTTCAGTCAGTCCTGCACTGGCTACTTCTGGATAGGTATAGATGACATTAGGTATAAGTGCCACGTTGACATTGCCGGCCTGTCCCGCCATGCGTTCCACGGCGGCCACACCTTCTGCTTCAGCCTTGTGGGCCAGCATGGGCCCTTCAATAACATCACCAATCGCATAGATAGAATCAGCGGCTGTCTTCCAGTGATCATCAACCTCAATACGGCCGCGGTCAGTTAACTGGACGCCGGCAGCGTCCAGCTGGAGACCGTCAGTGAAGGGCTTGCGTCCTACCGCTACCAGGACTTTCTCTGCTACCAGTTTGAGCTCCTTACCATCTTTCATAGCAACTAAAGTGACTTTTCCTTTACCCGCTTTGGCAGATTGCACTTTAGTATTCAGATGAAATTTCAGGCCCTGTTTTTCCAGCGATTTCTGCAATGTCCTGGCAGATTCCTGATCACAGCCTGCTGCAATACGCGGTAGAAATTCTACGACATCTACCTGGGTGCCTAACCGGCTCCAGACAGAACCCAGCTCCAGGCCGATGGCGCCTGCTCCAATCACAATCATCGATTCCGGTGTGTGGTCAAAAGCGATTGCCTGATCACTCGTTACAATTGCTTCACCGTCCACCTGGATGCCGGGCAGCGAGACCGGGACACTGCCGGTGGCAATCATGATGTGCCTGGCTGTTTTGACCGATTCCTTGCCATCTGCAGCTTTGATCACTACCGTGTGTGCATCTTGGAACGAGCCGTAGCCGTCCAGCCGTTCTACGTGGTTGGACTTGAAGAGAAACTCGACCCCCTTACGGAGTGAATCAACTACTCCATCCTTACGCTTCATCATTTCCGGGATATCTATTTCGATCCCTTTGATTTTGATGCCATGCTTTTTGAAGTCGTTCGAGGCATAGTGAAAGTGTTCGCTTGATGAGAGCAGTGCTTTACTTGGAATGCAGCCGACATTCAGGCATGTGCCACCCAGATGTTCATCTTTTTCCACGACTGCGGTTTTCATGCCGAGTTGCGAAGCTTTGACGGCGGCGACATAACCGCCTGGGCCCGAGCCGATAATGATAAGATCGTAGTCCATAGTTGATAAAAGAAGCTAAATTGAAAAATTACAGAAGTAAAACTACAGATCGAGTCCGATCAGGCCGGGTTGTTCAATGAATTCCTTGATGCGCACCAGAAAGGTAACCGCTTCCTTGCCGTCCACAATCCGGTGATCGTAAGTCAACGCCAGATACATCATCGGCCGGATTTCCACGCGACCGTTCACTGCCATAGGTCGCTCTTGAATGGAATGCATACCGAGGATGCCACACTGGGGTGGATTGAGAATCGGAGTAGAGAGCAGTGAGCCAAAAGTGCCGCCATTAGTAATACTGAAGACTCCTCCTTCCAGATCATTCAGAGTGATCTTTCCGTCGCGAGCTTTACGTGCGTAATCGGCAATGCTCTGTTCAATCTCGGCCATGCCCTGCTGATCGACCTGGCGCAGCACTGGCACCATCAGCCCTTTCGGGGTTGAGATGGCAATACTGATATCGTAGTAATGGTTCTGCACCAGATCCGTGCCATCAATCCGTGCATTCAGTCCAGGCACATCCTTGAGCGCATGAACCGCAGCTTTGACGAAAAACGACATGAATCCCAGTTTGATCTCGTGTTTCTCGATAAAACGCTCTTGAAAACGCTTACGCAGAGCCATGACGTTAGACATGTCCACTTCATTAAAGGTCGTCAGCATGGCTGCCTCGTGCTGAGCACTCACCAGTCGTTCGGCAATTTTACTGCGCATCGCGGTCATGCGCTTACGGGTCGTCAATTCCGCAGGTGTCTCTGCGGTTGCATGGGACGCGCTTGTCCTGGCTGGTGCGGCACCTTCTGCCACGCGTTTACGTTCAGCGGGAGGAAGGGAATAGTCGACTTCGCCGGCAACAGAACTACCCGAGTCTGCACTGGCGGGTTCCGGTTCCTTAGGCTCCGGCGCAACTTCTGCAGCCGAAGGAGAGGTAGGGGAAGCCACGTCTGCCGGTGCTGCTGCGGTTTCGTCAATGCGTGCCACGATTTGACCGATCTCGACTTCATCGCCTTCACTGACCAGCTGTTCCAAGGCGCCGGAAACGTCTGCATAGACTTCCGAGGTCACTTTATCGGTCTCTATTTCAAAAAGAAGTTCTCCGCCTTTGACATATTCACCAGGTGATTTTTTCCAGGAACCCAGGGTCCCGGAGGTAATGGATTCTCCCACAGAAGGAACTTTTACTTCGACTGCCATATTTTTTTCTATTCGGTCTCAAACGCCTGCCGGACCAGATCTACCTGTTCAAGTTGATGGATTGCAAGCGATCCGGTTGCAGGACTGGCAGAAGCATCTCGACCTGCATACGCCAGATCCCTTTTCAGCAGCTTGCGAAGTTGCGGTTCCAGGTGCAGCCATGCACCATTGTTTTCAGATTCCTCCTGACACCAGATGAGTTTATCAATTTGCCGGTAGGATTCGAAAAGCGCTTTCAGCTTAGGCTGGTGCAACGGGTAGAGCTGCTCGATACGCACGATGGAAACATCCTCACGCTGATTCTCGGTTCGATAATCTGCCAGATCGTAATATACCTTGCCTGAGCAAAGAATCAGTCGTTTGGCTTCCGGGTTGAGTTCCGGATCCGGCATAATTTCCTGGAACTCGCCATCATATAGATCCTGCATCGTGGAAACGCATCGTTTATCACGCAATAGACTCTTGGGTGTCATGACCACCAGCGGTTTGCGAATGCTGCGGATGGCCTGCCGACGCAGCAAATGATAGAAATTGGCAGGTGTGGTGCAGTTGGCTATCTGAATATTGTCTTCCGCACACAACTGAAGAAAGCGTTCGAGGCGTGCACTGGAATGTTCAGGTCCCTGCCCCTGATAGCCATGCGGCAGTAACAGCACAATCCCCGAAGTCACCCCCCATTTGGATTCGGAACTGGTAATATACTGGTCAATCATGACCTGTGCACCATTCGCAAAATCACCAAACTGAGCTTCCCAGATGCAGAGCATCTTGGGATAATCCAGGCTGTAGCCGAAATCAAATCCCAGCACGCCGGCTTCGGAAAGCGGACTGTTGTAAACGCAGAAGGAGGCCTGCTGATCCGAAATATTTTTCAGAGGGAGATAACGTTCACGCGTTTCCAGGTCATAGAGGACCGAATGCCGGTGACTGAACGTGCCGCGTCGGCTGTCCTGACCGGACAGGCGGATCGGAATACCCTGATCCAACAGGCTGGCAAAGGCCAGTGACTCGCCAAGCCCCCAGTCAATACCTTCATGACCAGCAACCATCTTGCTGCGTCCTTCGAGCCATCGGTAGAGCTTTTTGTTGATCTTGTGCCCCTCCGGCACCTGCGTAATCGCGTTGCCAATGCGTTCCAGGGCTTCTTTGTTGATCTTGGTATTGACCGGGTCGAGCAGCTGCGGTGTGGCCAGCGGCTGACGGATCTGGGGCTTGTATTTTTTGACCGCAGCTTTGGATTTCTTGAGTGCCGCCTCCAGTGATTTGTCCAGCTTGTCCGTGTATTCCTTGGCCTTTTCCTGCGTGAGACTGCCTTCGCCAATCAGAGTCGGGATAAGCTGGTCACTGACTTTCTGGTGACTGCCAATTTCAGAGTAGAGAGTAGGCTGGGTAAAGTTTGGCTCATCACCTTCGTTATGGCCATGGCGGCGATAGCACTGCAGGTCAATGAATACATCACGATGGAACGTCTGACGGTAGTCCAGTGCCAGTTCCAGGACGTATACCGCCGCCAGCGGGTCGTCTCCGTTGACATGAAAGATGGGCACACCAAGCATTTTGGCTACGGAAGTGCAATAGGCACTGGAGCGTGCATCATGCGGAACCGTGGTGAAACCGATCTGGTTGTTAATCGCAATGTGCAGGGTGCCGCCGGTGCTGTATCCATCCAGCTGTGACATGTTCAAGGTCTCCTGCACTATTCCCTGGCCGATCATCGCCGCATCGCCGTGCATCAGCACTGGAATCACTTTGCTGCGGCTCTTCGTGTCATTGAGATGTCGCTGGAATGCACGCGCTTTACCCTGAGCTACCGGGTTGACGGCTTCCAGATGGCTGGGGTTGGGCGTCAGGGAAATATCGACTTTTTCACCTTCAGTGGTGATCACTGAGGTATCGCAGCCCAGATGGTATTTGACATCCCCATCACCTAACACACTTTCAGCAATAAAGTTTTCTGCAAACTGGTCAAAGAGATCTTTGTAGGATTTACCGAGGATGTTTGCCAATACATTAAGCCGGCCCCGGTGGGCCATGCCGAAAACCAGTTGCCGGACGCCGTGGGAAGGACAGTTTTCGATCAAGGCGTCTAACATTGGAACCAGTGTCTCTCCACCTTCCAGGCCAAACCGTTTCTGCCCGACATAGCGGGTATGCAGGAAGCGCTCAAACATTTCAGCCGCCAGCACCCGGTTGAGAATACGACGTTTCTTGCGCTTACTGAAGCTGCCTGCATTTTGACATGCTTCCATCCGATCCCGCAGCCAGCGCCGTTGCTCGAAATTCTGCATGTGCATGTATTCCACTCCGACAGTGCGACAGTAGGTTTTTTCGAGGATATCGATGATTTCGCGTAAGGTTCGTTCTCCACCACCTTTGAGTTTTCCCGAATCAAAAGGAGTATCCAGATCGGTCTCATCCAGCTTGAAATGACGCAGATCCAGTGGGGTCTCCTCAGGAGTCGCCAGTTGTAGTGGATCCAGCTTGGCGACCTGATGTCCCAGACTGCGGAAAGTAAAGAGCAGATTATAAATACGTGCCTGTTTGAGCATGTACTCGCGATCTGCGGCTGGGCTCAGGGTGCCTGCCTGTTGCACGACAGGAGCTCCGTCATGCGGCGGCGGTTTTTGCTGCAAACCGAGTTCAAAACCCTCAAAGAAGGCGCTCCAGCTGGCTTCCAACGAGGAAGCATCAACACGCCACTGTTCATACATTTCTTCCAGTGCATGCAGATTATCTCCAGCTCCAATAGAGCCGCGTGCTGTCGGTTGGTGGGCGCCGCTTTGGAGAAGTTTCTGGCTTAGCTCTGATGCAGCTTCTTCGGAGACCCTATGCATATTCAATATTTTTTATAGCACGTCGTGCTCATGTCAAACAGGATAACGGTCATAAACAACTATTAATGAATTACTTCAGATGGATATTCGCATGAGTGACCTCAGCTCCTGTTCCCGTTCCAGCAACGTGCGAAATAAGTAAAAATCAGATCCGCTCCTGCGCGCTTGATGGAAAGCAGGGATTCGTCCCGTCCTGCTTCCAAATCCATCCAACCTCGTTCCGCGGCAGCTTGAATCATGGCGTATTCACCTGAGACCTGGTAGGCAGCTATTGGAATCTGCAGTTTGGATCGTGACGCCGAAATAATATCCCCATACCAGCCGGCCGGTTTTACCATGACAATATCCGCACCTTCGTCTGTATCCAGCAGCAGTTCCATGATGGCCTCCCGCGAATTGGCCGGGTTGAGCTGATAGCCCTGCTTGTCCAGATATCCGTTCTGCTTGCTGGAGCCTACCGCATCGCGGAACGGGCCATAACAGCTCGATGCGTATTTGGCGGAGTATGCCATAATTCCGGTGCTGCTGTGACCGGCCACATCCAGTGCCTGCCGGATAGCACGGACTCGACCGTCCATCATATCGGATGGAGCCACATAATCGATCCCGGTTTCAGCCAGCAGGCAGGATATTTGGCACAGTATATCGACCGTGGAATCGTTATCTACCTCACCGTCAGCTGACAATAGCCCGTCGTAACCGTGCGAAGTATAGGGATCCAGTGCCACGTCCACGAAGAATACCAGTTCCGGAAACGTTTGTTTCAGTTCCCTGAGAGACTGATAAAAGTAGTTACCGGCATTGAGTCCAACCGAGCCTTGGTCATCTTTTAATGCATCATCAAAGACCGGAAACAGAGCAATACCGCGGATCCCGTTCTGCAGTAATTCATCACATTCCTGTTTCATCAGTTCGAGTCCGAGCCGTTCTATCTGCGGCAAGGACGGCACTGCTTCCCGCGCGCTATCTGAATCCAGCAAAAAGGCAGGCTGCACCAGATCTTGTGCCAGCAGGGTGGTTTCTTCCACCAGGGTGCGAACGGAGGCACTCTTGCGGTTTCTGCGCGGACGTCTGGAAAGGTTCATCGCCAATTACCGCAGCTGAGACTGGAAACCAGAACGTGAGCGTTGGCCATTACCCGATGTAAAAGACGCATTTATAGAGTCCGGATACACGCTCTTCATCACGCTTTACCGGAGCCTTAAGCAGTTTTTCAAACATTTGACGTTCCAGATCGCGTAGAATAGGGAAGCGGTCCAGGCAAATCAGGATGGGAGAGTTATATTCAATGATCTGAAAACGGCCGGTGTCATCTTCCATGGAGAATTCGCTCATATATCCGTGTTCTTCACGATAATGGGCAAGTTGGCGGCAGCGTCCTTCCACCGTATCTGCTGCCACATGTTCCTGCAGAGATTTTACGTCTTTATCGTAAATATTATGCAGGATTTTCTCCGCAGAAGTGGGCCCGTAGACTTCATCAATGGATTCGAGGATCTGGCTGGTCAGGTTGCTGTATTCAGTCGGGAAAAAGTCCTGGGCGCCGACGGTCAGGCGGTATGCCTTTTCAGGACGCCCCATACCTTTCGGACGCCGCCAGGTATCCAGATATCCATCTTTTTCCAGCGCGATACAGTGCTGTTTGACACCCATATAGGACAGGCCGATGCGATCACAAAGCTCAGATACCGACAATCCCTGGCTGCGCTTGATTTCGGTAAGGATTAAAAGCTTGGGATTTTTGGATACTTTTTTGATCAGCTTATTCTTCATATGTCGTTCTAAACTAGCACTCTTAACGAGAAATTACTCATTGAGACTAAAAAGAGCAGGTTCTATTGCAAGACTTTTTACGCTCATGTCATACAATATTCTGCATTCATGGGCTTTTTTAAAGGTCATGGAGGTCATTTCATGTCCGGATAGTCTATCAGACGCTTCTGATGATTGACACGGTCACAGTCGGTCACTAGCGTTCCACCCTTATGTCGGAGTCATTTAATATCTTGGTACTGGATGGGGTGTCTCAACGCGGAATCGACCGACTCTCAGCATCTCCGGGTTTTAGTGTTACGGTTGCAGGTAAGAAGACCGAGCCAGAGCTGCTGGCCTGTATCACCGGAGTGCATGCCTTGATTGTGCGCAGTGCTACGAAGGTTCCACGTGCCGTCATTGAGAAAGCGGACTGCCTGAAGGTGATCGGGCGGGCTGGAGTCGGAGTCGATAATGTGGACGTCAAAGCGGCCACCGAAAAGGGGATTGTCGTGATGAATACCCCGAGCGGTAACACGGTTTCAACCGCCGAATTAGCGTTTTCTATGATGCTTTCCATGTCGCGCCATATTCCGCAGGCACATGGTTCCATGAAGGCAGGCCGGTGGGACCGGAAACTGTATCAAGGCATTGAAATTAACAACAAGGTAGTTGGTATTGTAGGCATGGGGCGAATCGGAACCGAATTTGCGCGCCGCGCTTTTGCGTTTGGTATGCGGGTGCTGGCTTACGATCCTTATCTCTCATTGAGTCGCGCTCGCAGTCTGCAAGTCGAACTGTTTGAAGATCTTGATCAGATGCTGGCGGAGTGCGATTTCGTAACGCTGCACATCCCGATGACCAAAGAAACGAAAGGGCTGATTAACCGGGACAACCTGGCTAAATGCAAACCGGGCTTGCGGATCATCAACTGCGCTCGTGGCGGCCTGGTGGATGAGGCCGACCTTTATGAGGCTCTGAAAACCAGGCAGATTGCGGGAGCCGCTTTTGATGTTTATACCGAAGAACCGCCGGGTGAGAATTTCCCGCTGCGCGAACTGGAGAATTTTATTATGACACCGCATTTGGGCGCATCTACCGCGGAAGCTCAGGAAAGTGTTGGAATCGAAGTCGCAGAATCCGTCAGTGATCTCTTGCAACATGGAACCGTCCGGAATGCTGTCAATGTCCCCAGCGTCGATTCAAAAACACTGGAAGCGCTGAAGCCATATATAGAGCTTAGCAATAAGCTGGGATTGATTTTATCCCAGCTGGCGCCCAAACGCATCGCATCCATCTCGGTCGACTATTATGGAAAGATCAAAGATCAGGATACGACAGCAGTCACCCGCTCAGCGGTGAAAGGATATCTGCAGAATATCTACAAGGAGAGTGTTAACGAAATCAATGTCACCCATTTCGCTGAAACGCTCGGATTGAGTTTCAGCGAAAGTCGTGATGCCTTTGAGGCAGACTATTCCGAGCTGATTACCGTCGCTGTGAGAACGGAAGAGGGGCAGGTGCGCTCCATCAGCGGAACGCTTTTCGGTAATAGTCCGCGTATCGTCCGTATCCATCACTTCAATCTGGAAACCACCCCGGAGGGTGTGCTGCTGGTATTGGAGAATGTCGATAAGCCCGGTATCATCGGATTAATCGGAACCCTGATGGCTAAGCATGATATCAATATCGCCAGCATGTCACTGGCCCGTGCGGAAGCCGGATCTCATGCCCTGAGCGTGCTGAATCTCGATTCCATGCCGAATGATGAGGTGCTGGAGGAACTTCACTCTGACGAAAACATCCTAACGTTCAAAGCCGTTAAGGTTTCGTAATATTTACGGGCACGCCCAAACCAGGGACGGAGGCGAGTTGGCAGACAACTCGCCTCCGTCCCTGGTTTTCACCGCAATATCTTAGCAATCCGCTTGCCACTCAAGGCCGCCCCTTCCAGGGTTCCGGGCAGGCCGGTGTCGGTCCAGTCACCGGCGAGGTGCATGTTCTGCCATGCGGTTCCGGTGCCGGCCCGTTGCGGTTCTGTGGCCGGTCGCGCCGCAAAGGTGGCGTCAATGGATTTGTAGATCACGCTGTGTTCAATCCTGCCGCCGCGTGTATGCGGGAAGAATTCGTTGATCTCCTCCCACATTTGTGTCTCCAGCTCTTTCGCTGAGAGTTTAGTAAATGGATAGGCAGCGCTGATGATGATGGAAAAAAGATACCGCTGGTCGCCGGGCTCCAGTTGGGAGGTGCGATTGAAAATCCAGTCGATCTTTGCATCCAGTAAGCCGACAAACATCTCCGGTGAAATTTCCACATCGCACAGGATATGCAGTGCCAGGATTGGGCTGGAGGGGATCTGTGCCAGCTGTTCCTTGAGCGGGTCTGAATCCGGCAGTAATGCTTTCAAAGCCTTCCACGGCATAGCGCAGACGAACTCATCGGCTTCGATTCTCTCTCCCTTCGCATTCGTGGCAGCTGCCACCCGTTGCTCTTCAAAACTGAGCGTTTTCACTCCGCTGCCCGAATTCAGGCTGCCACCCGTCGCTGCCAGGCAATGCTCGACTTCCGGCATGAACAACTCACTCAGTCCCACCTTGGCGATATAGATCGAAGAGTCGTGCTTACCACCGAAGAGCGAACGCACCAGCACAGCGTGCAACAGGCTCGCTGAGGCATCTGCCACCGGCTCGTTCAGTGCGGCAATACAGAATGGCTCCCACAAGGCACGGATAGCTTGCGGCGTCTGATGATGGCGCTGCAGCCATTCGGAAACCGTTTCGTGTTCTGATGGTCTGGCTCCCAACCGGACGGCAATGGCAAAGGTGATCATCATCAGGCGATCTTTCCAGTTCACCTCGTTGAACGTGCACAAGGCGCCTAGCAAGTGGAACGGGGGAGGAAACTTGCCGGAATCCAGTATGGAGACCCGGCCATCACGGTTATGATACGGCACAACCATGGCATCCGGACAGTCAAGACGGTCGCGCACATGCAGTAGATCGACCAGTTCCAGACAGTGATGGTAGCATCCCATCATGATGTGCTGGCCGTTATCCAGGTGCAGGCCGTATTTAGGTTCGGTAAAACTGTGGGCACGGCCGCCGATGTATGCTTTAGCTTCATGCAGGTGTACTTCGTGCCCCTCGCGTGAGAGGTGAAGTGCAGCCGACATGCCGGCAAAGCCACCGCCCATCACAGCGACTTTCAAAGGAGGGGAGCGAAATTGATTGTTGATCCGGGCGCCTCTGCGGTAGTAGGCATTCAGCAGATACCAGATCTTTTCAAATTTAGCCAGGCGGGTCGGTTCCACTCCGATAGGAAAGTGCTGTTTCCGCAGCTTTTTAAGCAGGCCGTAATAGATTTCTGTCATGACCTCCGAAGCAATAAAATTAGAGCGGGATTCATGAGGAAAGAGCCGGGCCGCTTTATGGAAATAATGGCAGGCCCGGTGATACTGCAGATGCAGCAAGCGCTGGCGGGCAGGGCTGGTCTGTGGGGACCGCAGATCCTCATCATCCAGACCGAATTTGCGCAGTTCTTCCTGCGGAACATAAACACGATCATACTCTTTCAGGTCATAGCCGATATCCCGCAGGATATTGGTCAGTTGAAAGGCCATACCGAGCGCAATGGCGTATTCCCGTGCATTTGGATTTTCATATTCGAAAATTTCGATGGATACCAGTCCAACCGCGGAGGCCACCCGGTAGCAATACCGTTCGAGCTCCTCAAATGTTTCATAGCGCGACTGGGTCAGGTCCATTTCAACGCCTGCCAGGATCTCAAAAAAAGGTTCCGGAGGAATCAGCCAGCGTTTGATCAATACCTGCAATTCACGTCCCAGAGTCGTGACCGGTGCACCGTGGTAGCAGGCTTCTATTTCGCTGCGCCAGGCATTGATGCGGTCGGCGCGTTCATCAACGGGTATGGATTTGTCGTCAACAATATCATCCGCTATCCGGCAGAAGGCATAGAACGATGACATGGCCTGTTGCTTCTCCTTCGGCAGGGCAATAAAGGAAAAAGCCAGATTGGAGCCACTCTTTTCAGTGATGGCCTGGCTGTCCTCTTCCAGGTCAATCAGTATTTGTTGGTTATCGCGTGAGGAGGGCATAAAGCAGCAGTAAGGGCAGATCACGCTTCCGCAGTTTCGGTCGGTGATCCAGGGTATTAAAATTCTGATTTTCTATTTTTTTCAAGATGGTTGTTCCCCCCAGCCAGGTCAGGCGGATTTCCATGCTTAGCGGAAAGTTCAGGTAGCGCGGGAGATCACGTCCCGACTGAAACTCTTTCCAGGCCCGTTCTACCATATCCTGCATGCAGCGGGTATAACCCTCGGTAATATGACCGGCCAGCAGGTCGTCTTCTGTCACTCCGTTGCGTTGCATATTCTTGATAGGAATATAAATACGGTCCTTGCCCAGATCGACTGAAACATCCTGCCAGAAATTAGCCAGTTGCAGTCCGGTGCATACATGATCGGACATGCGATGCAGTTTTTCGTCGTGAAAGCCGTGGATGTGCAATACCAGTCGTCCCACCGGATTGGCACTCCGGGTGCAATAATCGAGCACCGCGTCATAGTCGGTGTAGCGACGCTGCACGATATCCTGCTCAAAAGCAGACAGCAGATCGCGGAACAGCCGGGGCGGGAGATTGCATTTCTCAATGGTATTCGCCAGCGGCAGGAAGATCCAGTCATGCTCCGGGCGGCCCGGTCGACCATCAATACAGGCCTCCAGATCCGCCTGGAACGCATGCATCATTTCCAGTCGTTCTGATTCAGAAGGAGCTGCACTGCGGGCATGGGGAATGCGCGGGTCCGCGTAACCTTCATCCGCAATATCATCTGAAGTCCGGGCAAACGCATAGACTGCAAACATATGAGGTTTCAGGGCTTGAGGAACCAGTCGACCCACCGGAAAATTTTCATAGTGAGTCTTCGCCAGCTGTTCGCAGTGTCCGTAGGCTTCCTCCAGATTCATACTTCAGCTACTGGTGGTAGCGGATTCCAGCTCGGATGGCAACCATTGCCGGCACTCATGCCGCTCGATACCTCGAAAAAAAGCGGCGACTACAGCCAGTTCTGGCTGATAGTATGATCTGTCTGCAATGGATAGGTATCAACGTGTTGTGAGACTAAAAGGTTGTGAATTCTCTCTCTTCATTAAGCAGGAACATGGTTCTTCTTGGCTGTTGGTCGTGTGAGTTCCGAGGATTGTAAAATACATAAGTTGACTCTACATAAGTTGACTCCGCAGCCGCATCACTTGACAAATAGAACTATCAATATCTGTCATTAATCGTTGATTGCAAACAGTCTAAATATTTTATTGCTTAAAAAACGTAATATATATTTTTGTTACAATCATGTAACATTTCTTGTATAAGATTGTCTCATGATTGGAAATAAACTACACCATCATCGTTATGAAATTTCTACGGGCTTTTATTCTGACGATTTTAGGCATTTCCATCGTAGTCCAGAGTGGCTGGTCTGCTTTTACTGCGAATACAGGATCACCGGACAATATAGATAACGATCTGAGCATAGACGGGAGCCTGGTAACTCTGGATGCGGATTCTACCACTGGTGGAGTAACACTGCAATTGGATGAAGTCACCTTGAATTCCATCGCGCGTCCACAGCTGACGTTCATTGGTAACGCTACCAGCCCAGGGTTGTTCCTGTGGGGTTATGATGATGGGGCTGGTGGTGTAACGGTTCAGATGGAGCTGGATGTAGACAGCCAGTTGACAGTTGCTGGTGATTTGGATGTTAACGGAGATGTTTTTAATTTTGGGCAATTAGCTTCACCATATGAGCACCTTCCTATAGTTGAGCTGAGTGTTGTTGATGGTGGAGCTTCTGAGTTCAAAAATAAAGCCATCAGGCATATTAATACGTGGTCTTGGGAAAAAGGCTCTCCGGTTGGAGACAAAATAACGATGAGGTTGCTCGGTACTCCTGCGGGAACAAAATTATCAATCTTCGATAGTTCTGATGCAGGCTCTAATCAAGAGATGATTGTCTTAGATGCAGATGTTTTAGATCCTAAAATTACTGTCGGTGGAGAAGAGGTGCTGACCACAGTTAGCGGAAATGCGCCATATTTGTCCTCCGACCTTGTTATAGCAGCAGGGAGTGGACAAGACTCAGTTGCTATTAACACCTATTCGAGCTGGGCATCAGGAGATGAATCATTAGCTTTGGGCTTTCAGACCAAAGCAACGAATTTAGGAACGGTTGCATTAGGGGTCCAGTCAGAGGCTACTGGATTGCGTGCTGTGGCCCTTGGTGCGAATAATATCTCTTCGGGGTATTCTTCGAGTGCTTTAGGAAAATATACAGAAGCCAGTGGTCATTATAGTACCACGGCTGGTTTTTATACAGAAGCTCAGGGCTACGGCCAGTTCGTGATTGGGGAATACAATATTGGCTCAGGTAACAGTAATCCGCGTGTTAATTCAGATTCTGTTTTTGTTATCGGCAATGGCACGAGTGTGGCACGTTCCAATGCCTTTACCGTAGACTGGGACGGAAATACCTGGATGGCGGGTGAATTAGAAGCAGGCACGGTGAGAACTACTCAAGCCGCAGGAGATATTTCCATGGGTAGTTTCACGAACTGAATGCTGCAGGTTCATAACTAATTACATCCGTCTCGAACTTATAAGAGTCATTCACATGTGGGAGTTATGCAAAAAAAGGTCGTGTCGATGCTTCTTTTTGCTGTTGATCTTCATACTTTTTTGTGCAGCAGTTGGTTGGACTACTTCCGTTCCCACTGCCAACCAGCCGGCTGGCTACCCGGACTGGTGGTTTGAGCGTGAGGTGATAGAACAGACGGGATCGGGCACGGATTATGCGGTGGACTATGTGCAGCCGGACGACTACGCCGCCGTCAACCAGGGGCAGCTCAAGCACATGGCCCGTGCCGCCTATGATGAACTGCAGCAGGAACTTCCCGCCAGCGTGTGGACGACCCCGGCCGGGCAGGCACTGAGCGCGCTGATCGCGAGCTGGTATGCAGGCGGAGACCTCTCGGGCCAGGTGATCACCAGCGGCACCGACCACTACGCCGTCGCCAACACCGGTCAGGTCAAATGGATCGCCAAACACCACTACGACGTGCTGGCCAGCGTAGGCTACGTGGCCGGAGCAGGCTACGCCCCGGCCGGATGGTCCGCAGGCAGCTATCCGTGGACCGACGTCACCAGCGATGATGACCACTACGCCGCAGCCAACCTGGGTCAGGTCAAATACCTCTTCAGCTTTGACCTCTCCATCTGGACCCCGGCCGGAATCGACTCCGACATGGACGGCCTGCCCGATGCGTGGGAGCAACAGATCATCGATACCGCAGCCAGTGATGCCGATCCGGGCAATGACTGGATCGATACCATTGAAGAGATCCTGCCCCAGGACAACCCGCTGAGCATCGCCGGAGACTTTGACGGCGACGGCATTGACAACGCGACTGAATTTTCAGACGGGACCGATCCGGTCTACGACCACAGCCAGCACGCCGATCCGAAATTCTTCAGCGCCGTGCTGGCAAACGTCAGCGACAACTGGCAGACCGTCAACCTGCCCGCCAGCTACACCGAAATGGTAGTGGTGGCCACCCCGGTCTACCAGCTGCCGGCAGCCCCGGCCGTGGTGCGGGTGCGCAACGCCGGCGGTAATAGCCTGGAACTCAAAGTGCAGCACCCCGGCGAGGGCAGCAGTGTCGGACCGCTGCCGGTGCACCTGGTGGTGCTCGAAGCCGGAGTCTACGCCCGGGGACTGCACGGCATCAACGCCGAAGCCGTCCGGTTCAGCTCCAGCGTCACCGACCGCCACGGCAGCTGGAAAGGCGAGCCACTGGCACCCGTGCACAACTTTACCAGTCCGGTCGTGCTGGGACAGGTCATGAGCGCCAACGACGCGGACTGGTCGGTCTTCTGGGCCAGCGGCACCAGCAGGCACCACCCGCCGGTCGCCGATGCCATCCAAGTAGGCAAACACGTGGCCGAAGACAGCAACCGGACCCGGGCGGATGAAACCCTCGGCGTGATCATCCTGGAAGCCGGCAGCGGCCAGCTCAGCGGGATCGAAGTGCAGGCGGGACTCGGCAGCGAGTCGGTCAGAGGCCTCAACAACCCGTTGGTTTACCCGCTCACCGGCCTGAGCCAGGCCGAAGTGGCCGTGCTGGCCAGTGCCGGCATGGACGGCGGCAATGGCGGCTGGCCGGTGCTGGTCTCGCCCGACCCGTTATCAGTGACCGGCGTGCGCACCGCCATCGACGAGGACACCATCAAAGACAGCGAGCGGAACCACAACAACACCGAACAGCTCGCCTACCTGATCGTGGCAACCGATGGGTTCAGCCAGGACAGCGACAGTGACGGACTGCCGGATGACTGGGAACAGCAGATCATCGCCTACCTGTCAGGATTGGGTTACACCGGCCTGACCGTTAGTGACATCCTCGGCTCGGATCCGACTCCCGGCGACGGTGACACCGGCAACGACTACCTCTGGGATGCGGATGGAGACGACTTCAGTAATCTCGAGGAATATCAGCATGCAACCAACCCCGCCGATGCCAGTGATCCGGCTCCGCCTGCCGCGCCGGACAGTCTCACCGCCACAGAGCAGCAGGATGGTTCTGTCGTGCTCGCATGGAACGATAATTCCGATAACGAGACCAGTTTCCTGATCGAAGTCAGCGAAGACGGAGGAAGCTCCTGGAGCCCGGCCGCGTTGACTCCGGCCAATGTCACCACCCTGACCATAGCGGCCGCAGACCTCGGCGATGCCTCCAGCGCCCGGTTCCGGATCACCGCCAGCGGCTTAAACGGCAACAACACCCCGGGCAGCGGAAATGCCGGCACAGGCACCACCACAGTGATCGAACCGAATGAAGACTGGGATGGTGACGGCTTGACCAACCAGCAGGAACAAATCGAATACGGAACTGATCCCGGCAACCGGGACACAGACGGGGATGGTCAGCACGACCCGGACAACCCTGCCTACTGGGACGGCACCGACGGCTGGCCGCATGACTCGAATTTTAACCACCCGCGTGCTGCTGAAAACTACGTACTGATCGACCTGTCCGCTCCGCTGCCTTATCCCGCCAGCCAGGACTATGGTTGGCAATCCTATCATGCGCCTCGAGTGCAGATCGATGATCGGGGCGGAGTGATGCTGGCCTATGTCAAGGAAGACTCCCACTATACGACGGTGCTTCAAATTGACCCGGGTGGTGAATTGTTTGCAGAGACTTTGAGCGACACGGTAAACGTCTACTACTTCAATGGCAGTAGTCTTCAGCCCTATGCCGTGCCGAATCTAAACGGGCGATTCATCAGCTATGAAGGCATTCACGACCGGTATCCGGAATATCCCGGAGGAGGAGAGGCGGGATATGGTGGTGCAGCTGATTTTTCAAAAGGACATTCCTTGCATCCGACCCTTTTACGCAGCGGAAAGATCATTCCTTCCCCGGGCAGTGGTTTGTTGATTGAAGACGGTGCAGAATCATTTGATCAGTTTGATGCGACTCCCTTTTCCAGTAGTGGCGAGAGTCTGTTACTCTACAACCAGTGCTATGACGCTCTGACGGGGAACTCGACCCTGCTCACCAGCGCCTATGATACGACGACTGCCCACAGTATCGCTAATGCTTACGGTAAATTTCAGACTTACGGAATAGGATATGATGCCGGCGAGTATTCGGACGGTTCAGACATCGCCGTTTCCTACTACTATCATGATCACGGCGACTATCATAAGATAGGACTTTACAAAGGATCCGGTCACTATGTGAATGAGCACGAGGCGACCATCAACCCCAGTGGCGCGTTCCTGACCCGGAAGGTTCTTCCCGATAGCGACAACCCGGACGGTTACCTGTTTCATCCGGCTGACGGTTCTGCCCCGGTTCACATTGAGGCGTTTAGTGCCCTGCACTATTTCAACGGAATGGATTTAGTCTACCGGTATGAGGATGGCGTGAGTTCCTACTCACTTGATAACGGCAGCACCTTTCATCCCTTTGAGCTGTGGGACCCGGCTGCCGGAGCTCTGATAAATGATGGTTTCACAGGTAAAATATCCGACCAGCTGGTCATCATTAACACTGTCAGAAACGAAGTGATCATCAACCAGCAGAAAAAACCGCTCACCGATCTCATCAGCAATGCCGAGGGCTGGTCCAATATCAGCCTCACCGACATCAACTCTCACTCAGCCATCGTCGGCACCGCCGATTACAATCAGGCAGGAACCCCTGAAAAACGGGTGATCCTCCTCCTGCCGGTTGAGATCGTGCCAGATCTTAATCGTGACGGTAAGATAGATAACGGAGACAGAAATCGTGTCAGTACTGAGCAACCTTGGAGCTGGTGGCTAAATGATGACAACGATAATCCAAATGATGAAGCTAAAGGGCAGGATAGCCCTAATCAGAGTCAGGGTTCAGACCATAACGCGGTAACGATTGATGGAACTAGAGACATTGTTGACTTTGCACCATTGTTCTTGGATCTTAAAGAAGCGCTCAATGCCCTGCCAGTGGATACCTATGATTACTGCCTGACGCACGAAGATAACGCGATTAATTACATTGTGACAGGATTGAGTCCTGAAGAGGTGAGAGATGTGCAGACTAGCTCAAGCTTGCCTGATGTATTCGGAGATAATCTAGATGAGAGCTTGCTAGATGCGGCGAAAGTGGAGGCAGGGATCAATGCTGTTCCGCTCAGTGAAGCTTTCCTCAATGCAATCAAAGATAACGGAAAGGGAGTAATCCTGGTCGAAGGTGCGGCGCTTACAGATAAACCGTTAGTACTTGAAATCATAAAAGGCACCGAAACTGTAGCAACGGTTGAGTTCCCAATTAAAATTAGCTCCGTCGAAGATATGTATCGCCGCGTGAATTTGCGTGGAGCATTGGGAGCGACAGGAGGAGCCAGCACTCAAACCAATGAACCAAGCGGTTATCCCGATAGTCTGACCAACGATAAATGGTTTATCTTTATTCACGGATTTAACGTAGACGATGAAGCCGGGCGCGGCTGGAACGCTGAAGTCTTCAAACGAATGCATCAGCTCGGAAGTCAGGCCAAATTCGTAGCCATGCAGTGGCATGGTGATACCGGAGGAGGAACCAAATACCATCTCGCCGTCTACAATGCCTTCAAGACCAGTGAATTACTGAAGGATGAACTCGACTTTACTTCAGGTGATGTGACCATCGCCGCGCACAGTCTAGGTAACGTCGTAGTCGGTAACGCCATAGCCCATGAAAGCCTGAGTGTGGATCGATATTATTTGATTAATGCGGCTACCCCGCTGGAAGCTTACGATGATGCCGACAATCAGGATGGACCCGGCACGACAAATCGTATGCTCCACGATGACTGGAAACCTTACTGGACGAATGAAAATGGCCCTCATTACCAGCACCTGCGACTTTCGAGCTATTGGAATGAACTGTTTTCTACGGGAAACGACAATCGGGCGAATCTGACATGGGGTAATCGTTTTGCTGCAGTCAATTCCAAGGCTTATAACTTCTATTCCAGTGGAGAAGATGTGGTTGAGGATGCGGTTGCCAGTGAAACGGTTAATACAAATATTGTTACCATCATTGGTAGCTGGTGGAACTCGACCATTTTGGGTAACCGTGGAGGTGGTGAACATGCATGGATCGCTCAAGAAATTGTGAAAGGAGTAGGAAATAATAACCTGACAGTCTATATTAATCAGGCAGGCTGGGGATTTAACGAGAACGACTATTTCGGAGAGTTTTTTGGTAATCCGTCGGAGTTTTTCCGTATGAGTCCGACCGAACTGGATACTGCTTTCAGTAATGGAACACTCACAAATGAGCACCTCGCGCAATTTGGTTTCTTTAAACCATTTAACAACTCTGCTCTATACGGGCCGATCGATCAGGCAAATGTGTTGCCGAATGCTCAAAGCACACAAATCGCGGCCAGCGCAGCATTGGATCAAAGCAATCAAACCGGTAAAGACCTCATGTATGAACTGCTGGCAACCGCAATCCCGTCGAGAAGTTATGCGGCGGCTGCCAATGAAGCTGAGGGTATAACTCCTGCTAGACAATTTGATATGCAAACTCAGGCGCTGACTGAGGGATGGCCAACCCAGGCTATTACGGAAGATCAGGAACCAGGTGAGCCTGAATGGAATAACGGGCGGTGGCGTCACAGTGACTTCAAGGATGTTGCATTGCTTTATACCTACAAAATGTATGAAAAAATGATCGAAGAAGGAGATCTAGACCAATGAAATTAATCACCAGTTTTATGTTAATCCTCGGATTAAATGTGGCGTCCGTTTTGGCGCAAGCGGACTCATTTACATTGCACATAACAGTTGTGGATGAAGAAACTTCTGAACCGATAGAAGACGCAATTGCGGGTGTTAGCTTCTCTCCTGGAGGAGCGCTAGGAGGCGCTTCCCGAACTACGGAAGCTACCACAAACAAAGATGGGAAAGTTACGATTAAAGGAGAAAGTATTTTTCCGATGGGTGTCGGTGCCAAAAAAGAAGGCTGGTATTCCAGTGGCTTGAGGGCACCGAACCGAGTTCCTGATGAAAAAGGAAAGTATCATCCGAAAAATGAACAAGAAATTACCCTAAAACTTCGGAAAATTAAAAAACCAATTGGCCTTTTCGCCAAGAGCTTCAAAGGTTATCTGCCGGAAAAAGATAAAAAAATTGGCTTTGATATGGAAAAAGGTGACTGGGTTACACCTTACGGTAAAGGTATTGCCAGTGACCTGATCTTTAAGTTTACAGGTAAGGAAATTGACAATTTAAATTACGAAGGGCAGCTAAGTCTGACTTTTGCAAACGAGTCTGACGGCCTCAGTGACATGACAGATAAAATTAGTTCTGAAAGCTCATTTAAAACTCCCTACAGAGCGAATGTTGAAAGCATTGGCTCTAGCTTTTTGTGGGAAAAAAGCCGAAGCGGAAAAGAAAAGACCAACACGGTTGCAAAGGATGCTTATTACTTCGTTCGGGTTAGGTCAACGACAGATAGTGAGGGTATAATCAAGAAAGCGAATTACGGGAAAATATACGAAGGAATAAAATTTGACCCTCGAACGCATGGTGAAGGAGCATGCTATGTTTACTTTACGTACTACTTCAATCCAACGGTCAACGATACGAACCTTGAGTTTGATCCGGACAAAAATCTCTTTGGTAATATAGACAGTGCTAAGCAGGTAAAGGCTCCTTAAATGAACGGAGTACTTTGTTTGTATAATGAAGCAAATAGCCTAGGTATAGGCCCTACCTATCTTCCCAGTTTAAACACTCCCGCGGCAATTATTGGATTGTCTACCAGGTATCGAGGCAAAGATTTTTACGTCCTTACTTAAAAATCTTCGCTAGTTTGGGACTCTAAGGTTTTACGTGCATCCAATGGCATGTGTGACTTGTATTCATGCGGATTATTTATAACTCGCTCAAGAATTTCAGGGGGACAGTTTATGTGTTGTAGTGCGAAGGAAAAAAGTAAATCCCCATATTTTTCACGATTGTTTCCGACCTCCGATAAGATGTGAACTGGACAATTTAGATTTCTTAGGACTGCTCTAACTCGGGAATCCCCGTAATGGTCAGGATTGTAAAATACTTCTTCCAATATGTCAGGAGGGCAATTTGGGTTCATAAAGAATATTGAAGGCAACCTGCTAGAATTAAGGTCAGTCTTATATTTTCCAAAAATCTCACGTAAAAATGCTGCACTTAACTTTGAACTTCTTATGTACTTATCACGCCACCCCTCTTTAACTAGAACCATTAACTGATCCTCTGTTAAATCTTCAAAATTATTCTTAATATATTTATGGGCTGCTTGTTTTTCGGGGGGCCACTCAGCACCAAAAGTGTATAATTTTTGACTCCATATAATTGTTGGATCAACTTCTATGGCCTGATAAGCCTCCGCGAGGGAATTTCTGTGAGTTCTCTCTGAATATTCATGATATGCAATAAAAGGTGCTAAGAAAAAAGCAAGAGGAGCAGCAACAATACCAGAAGGCCCCCAATTGCTTGCACTAGAAATTCGGCTATTTGCGTCAGCAAACATTCCAAGTATCGGTAACAATGTAAATGGAGCTGCTAGTAATACACAAGGAATCCACCTAAACTCACGTTTCTTTGATGTCCAAATTGCCAAAACCACTAAAGTAAGCAGCCAAAGAATAGGAAGCAGTGCAAAAAATATAAGACCTAAGTTTGAAAATTGATTCATCTTTTATAATTTTTAGGATGCTTTCAAGAGAGTGGATAAAGACGCATAGATTTCTTATTTTTTAGGTAAACACAGCCCTGCAATACTCAAGATTAGCATAGGAATTGGAGTGTAGACAAAAGCTTCTGGAAACCAGACATTACTATGGGTAGCCTCCTCAGGTAGACCGCGAATACATAGGTAAGTAATAATATTTACGCCAATAGAACTCACCCAAACCACATAAATCATTATTTTAGATAGTTGACCCCTTGAAATACGAACATATCCCCACAGTAGTAATAAGCCCGGTGTTGCAGCCCCTAAAAACAGGGGGATAGATAAAACTATAATGGGCCGGCTCCACCACAGGTCTTTAGCCAAACTACAATAGCTATTACCAGTGATAACCCAGATAAGGCTGTTGCGATTTCTCCTAACGTGCGCTGTTTCATAGCGGCTATATTCGCTCTATCTCAGCATTATGATAATCGAAAATAGTTTGCCTAATATTGATTGAATCAATGTATGTACCTGAATTATCGATGATACAACAGATGAGAAAGTATTTATGGTTATATCCATGATCGCTCATGTATTTGTATTTCTCTTTCTGTTTACTCTTCTACTAGCTGCCGTCATTTGCTGTCGGACTAGAGGATGGGCATTGCTTTATTCAGTCATATTTAGCTTATATGTCATGCTCGCCACACTTTTTGTTAGCTTCTTGTATAATCTTGGAGCGGCCTTTTCTGGAGGATCTATAATCAATTTCTATTTGGCAGGATCAGTTTCATTGATCCTGTCACTTGTACCAAGTGTTATTTGGTCGTGGAAAAAGCCTTGGTCGATTCCCTTGTGGATGCGCTAACAAATCCTCTAAAGGCCTTACCATGATGGATCTTTTAAAATTTCTGATTTACCTGATTTCGATAGTGCTGGTATTCCTGATCCCGCTTTTGATCACTCCTAAAAGTAAACGCTTGTACAAGAAAGTTTGGCTCTCTTACGTCCTCACTTGTTTTGCTATTATCATTTCAGCGACATGGGGAATGGTTCAGGCATTTGTATCTTCTACCGGATCAAATTACGTATCTATGTCACCAATTGGTGATATAACTATTTGGAAACTCATCCATGTTGCTCTCTTTTTAGTTTCCATTCCTGTTTTCCTTTACTGCATCACTCTTGGTCTGCCTTGGATAGCATTCCGGAAACACGACAGCAAATAGGCTTCTAATATTATGACTCTCACGCAGAAATCTTGGATAAGCATGGGGCATTTTGCTTTATCCATACTAATTCAAGCCACTTTACTTTATTCATATATGGATGCCTCCTGGGGAGGAGTAGGAGGCAGAGATTATCGGATATGGGAAATCCTGACATGGATCATTAACCCACTTTCAGGACTAGCTTGGTATGGCTTAGTTTCGAATGCTTATGGTTTGGTGTCGTATTTTTTCATTGCTCTATTAGCAACTCTGCTTGGAACATTTATATTGGCAGTTTTTGTAGAGTTTTTTGATAGATATTTCGTTCTCAATTTATTCAAAAAATGAAGCCGCTTTTTTCGATCGCAAACACACTTAAATTTTTAGAAATATGAAGGTATTCTTAGAGTTTTTGGGTTCTTTGCTTATCGCAAGTATTCTGGGCTTAGTTTTGGGTGAGATTATTCTTCACGCTATGGCAGGTTTTCCGAATCGCTCTGGAGGGGGATCTTGGGATTTGGGGCCGGTCTTAATACCTATGTTTGCATTTCCAGTCTTTATTCTTTTTCACGGAATCCAATTTTTTGCCCTGAATTTGGAATCCTTCAAACAAAACAGATTTTCTTACTCCCTAGCCATTTCAACGATTGTTTATGCATCTTCAATTTATCTAATAGCTTTAGCCCTTGGCTATAGAGGCTGATTCTCAACCTTCCCAACCTACGTCTCCCCACCCGAAATTCCACCGTTCTACCCTATGACTGCTGCGTTGTCTCGACCTCTTTGACTATCGGGATCACTTCAGTTCACCCCGAACACATTCGGGGCTGCTCGCCTAGACTTCGCACAACGGGTCGGTATGTGACGCTGTCACTGATCCAGCGGGTCCCCCTAAGAGGCACCCCCGTTGGGTGTCAGACTAAAACATACCGCTGCATTGTGCGCAAGAGGTCTCCCGACCTAAGTGTAGGCGAACCCTGCACCTGGCGTGCCAGCAGTCATTCCCCGCCACCGGGGGTGGCGGCCACCCCATAGTTTGCCTCAGCGGACATGCCGCCGTCGGATGGGGTTTTGACTATCGGCGGTGCAGGGTCGCCTAAAAAGATATTTGCACAGGCCGGTCACATCGCAGGCTCGCGGCGTAACCGACAGTCGGCCTGGTGTAGTTGGGAGCAGCCACGCCGCTCAACATCGCCCGATACCGGTAGGATGTTCCGCGTGCTGGCGTCTGCTATGCCCGCTCGTAACGACATGGGACGGGCAACCCTACCCACGAGCGGGCATTGAGGCGTTGCCTCCAGCTTGGGTCATTGGCGCGACAGAGCAGCCTAGTTATTGAAGCGATACCAATCAGTCGCGCCCTAGAATCTTTGGAAAGCAGATCAATCTTGTTTCCAAAACAAAAAATCTGGAATTAAACGCAGATTTTTTTAGGAAAATTTATATTTCCGATAAGTACTATAGATGAAGACAAAGAGTTGTCGCTTTAATCAATGTCCTAATAACTTGAGGACAAAACTATATATCATCTTAACGGGAGTGTGGTTGCTAATTGCTCAACTGAATCCGGAACCAGATCAAGCTAAGAGAATGCCACCGGCATACATACGCGAATCAGAAGAAAAAAATTAGTTCTTCATCGCTTCTTCTAGAAGCCGCTCAAGTTCTCTGAGGGCTAGGCCTTTGGGCTGCCTAAGGCCTTGCTCCCATGACTCAAGAGTCCTGATGTTGATATCCCACAATTCGGCAGCGTCGGCACGCGTAATCCCCAAATGTTCGCGAGCTTCCTTAATTCTATCCGATATTGCTTTCTCAGCCACTAGCCAAGATTAAGCAGCGCATTTCTTTCAATCAATATTTCATAACAACCGAATATTGAACTTTACAACAACTACAAAGTAGTAGTATATGAATAACTACATTGTAGTATTAAATAAAGGAGCATTATGAAACCACTTACACCTAAAGAAGCCGTTAAAGAGATAGATGCCTGCGGCGAACAACTAGCCGATTGGGCTGTCGATCTGGAAAACACCATGGATGACCGGATGGATAAACTCCAAAAAATCATGATGCGGATGGACAAGTTCCAAAAGCGACTCGAAAAGGGCAAGGATGCCGGACAGTGAGCTTTGGCAGGCGGTAGCCGATCACTACCACGCCTCATTGCTCAAAAGCAAACAGGCCACTAGGCAGCTACAAAAGCTGCACTTGTCTGACCCTTCGCTTGTTCGGCATTTCAAGCTGGGATATGCCGATGACTCATTACTCAGTAAACTCTCTGCTACACAAAAGAAGCAGTTGAAAAACTTTAATTCACTGGACGGTCAAATCATCGTTCCTTGTCTCGACCTAAACGGGGAAGCCGTTGCCTTTGCTTTCTTGACTGAACCCCAAACGCTGATTGGTTTAGCTCCCGCTTTCAATACTTCAGCGATTCCGGTCTATCGTGATTTTCTTATCATCACGGATTCCATTTCGGATGCCTTGCGCCTCTGGCATCCGAAATATGGTAACTGCCAGAACATCATTGCTGCATTGGATACCGATAGTTTACCCGAAACCCTCAAAGCTCAGGATGTCCGTAAAGTCACTCTGACATTTGAACATACTGAACTTGCCGAAGCTTTAACACAGAACAGCATCAAGGTTCACCGGATCAAATGGCCCAAAGATTGCCACGGAGTGGCCGATTATTTTCAATACGATTCGGCTACGGATTTTCGCGGCAGTGCCGAAACCTTTTCCGCACTTCTAACCTCTGCCCCGCAAGTTGGTTTCAAACGGGATAGCAAAACCTCGCTGGTTCTGGTCGAGCGATCCGATAACGGAGCCATCTTTGAACACGGTAAAATTTCCTATTCCATTCGAGGCATCAAACACGTTGATGATTTGAAAGTGCTTCTAACCATCGAAACCGAAGGCCGACGTTTTACGGATCGTATTGACTTACACGCTCATAAATCCCGTAAGAGTTTTTCCGTTTCATGTGCTGAACGCCTGCAACTCAAGAGTGAAGACCTACAGGACGATTTACTGGAACTGCTAAACCAGTTGGAACAGCGACTGGAAGCAGAAGCCCAGGAAAGTAACCAGCAAGCCAGAGTCGAGCCGATGAGCGAGAGCGACGAAAAAGTCGCACTCGCTTATCTCAAGTCGTCCAAACTGTTAAGCCGGATTGTCTCCGACCTGGAAGCCATCGGACACACTGGCGAAAAAGAAAACAAACAGCTCGTTTACATTGTCGCCACCAGCCGAAGACTTCCTAAACCGCTTTCCGCTATTGTCCGTAGCCAAAGCGGAGCAGGAAAGTCCTACCTGATGGAATGCGTTGCCGACCTGATGCCGCCGGAGGACGTGCAGTTCTTTAGTCGGCTAACCCCGCAAGCTCTCTACTACTTGGAGGCCGATGCCCTCAAACACAAACTGTTGATTGTGGATGAGCGCAACGGCTCGGAAGATTCCGAATATCCCATCCGCACGTTACAGACCAAGCGGCAGCTTCGTCTGGCCGTTCCCCTGAAAGACCCCAGCAGCGGCAAAACTAAAACCGAGACGTTACAGATCAACGGCCCGATTGCCTTTATGGAATCGACAACGAGCCAGAAGATTAACCCTGAGAACGAAAATCGGTGTTTTGAAATCTATCTGGATGAATCCGACCAGCAGACCGAGCGGATTTTTCAGGCACAGCGCAGGGCCAGAACCATCATAGGCCGCCACATTGAGAGCCAGAAGAAAAAGGTGCTGTGCACCCATCATCATGCACAGCGGTTGTTACATCCGTTGAAAGTGACGATTCCTTACGTGGAACAAATCGAGTTTCCCCACGACTGGCTGAGGGCAAGACGTGATCACGACCGTTTTTTATCGCTGATCGAAGGCGTGGCTTTCATACACCAATACCAGCGGCAAATTATCGAAGCGGACGGAGAGGAATACATCGAAGCATCGCTGGACGACTACGCCATTGCCTACCGGCTGGCGCATCGTGTTTTTGCCAATTCCGTTGGCGAGTTATCTAAGCCCGTTCAGGACTTTCTGGCCGATGTCGAAAAGACGGTTAAGGAGCTGGCGAAAGAACAAGGCAGCAAGGTGGATGAAATCACTTTTACCCGTCGCCAGATACGCGAACGCCTCAAACTGCCGGACTATCTGGTTAAACGCTACATGCGGCAGATTGAGGATTTGGAATACGTCACGGTCAAGAAAGCTACTCAAGGAGGATCATACCGTTACCGCTTCGTAAGCGGTCGCGGCAAATCGGCTGCTTTAGACGGTTTGATTACCCCTCAAGAACTCGCGCAGCGAGTACGCGCGACTGGAACAACTGGAACCAAAGTGGAACTGGCCTCAAACCAGACGTAATTCACTGATGATGAAGCAGAAAGGCAAAGTGGTGGAACTGGAACAGGAAAACATAAGAGCAAAAAAGTTGGAACTCTTGGCCG